>NZ_AUIE01000026.1 GCF_000423545.1 Metapseudomonas resinovorans DSM 21078 | reverse complement strand
TTCCGTCGCCTGCTGGAGAAGCACGAGTTGGCGGCTGGGATTCTGGCGGTGATCAATGGTTACCTGGGCGACCGGGGCCTGTCGCTGCGCCAGGGCACCATCGTCGATGCCACGCTGATCCATGCGCCGAGTTCGACCAAGAATCAGGACGGCAAGCGCGACCCGGAAATGCACCAGACGAAGAAGGGAAACCAGTATTACTTCGGCATGAAGGCGCACATCGGCGCCGATGCCGAGTCCGGCCTGGTGCACAGCGTGGTGGGGACGGCAGCCAACGTTGCAGACGTTACCCAGGTCGACAAACTGCTGCACGGTGAGGAAAACATGGTGGGTGCCGACGCGGGTTACACCGGCGTCGAGAAGCGCCCGGAACATGAAGGCCGGGAGGTGATCTGGCAGATCGCGGCCCGCCGCAGTACGTACAAGAAGCTGAGTAAGCGCAGCACGCTGTACAAAGCCAAGCGCAAGATCGAGAAGGCCAAGGCCCAGGTGCGCGCCAAGGTCGAGCACCCGTTCCGGGTGATCAAGCGCCAGTTCGGTTATGTGAAGACACGCTTCCGTGGCCTGGCGAAGAACACGCCACAGTTGGTGACATTGTTCGCGCTGTCGAACCTGTAGATGGGCCGACATTTGCTGACGAATGCAGGAGAGGTGCGCCTGTAATGTGGGAAATGGCCGCTGAGAGGTGCTCGCGGCGGCTAAAAACTCAGAAATGAGCGGATGACTTGATCGATTTTGGTCGAATCGCCGCTTCTAAAACTGGTAAGGGCAGAAGTCGGCCGGAAACACAGGGCTACTTCAGACCATCCCTAGTCGCTTGAATTCCGCTAATTTGCTCATCACGATCTCCTGTCTAGTAAATCCTCCGGTCAGAATTTATTAAAAATTGTATGGACTTTATCTTTCATAGAGTCTATCTCGGCTATAGTCAAGTGAAATTCTAATAGCTGCGATCAGGACGGATAGGAGGGCGTGAGGAGGGGTAGGCGATGGATTACATCAGTCTTGCGACTGCAGTTAGCAAAATATATTCGAGTGGTCGGTGGTAGAGATGGTCTCGGTGGAGGAGCCCAAAAATAGATTTTGATAAATATCCCATGGTTGTTAACGAGAGGGACTCATATTCTCCTAGCCTGGGTAGTGAGCCTATGAGCTTCGATGCATCCCATAGGTTTTTCTGATTGATGCTATTGTAATCCAAAAACGCTGGGATAGAGAGAGGCGTTGATGAGGTTAATGATTTTGCAGATATTAATGAGATTTCGTCAAGCAGGGCGTTTATGCGTTGTAGATCTGGAATCCATGAGTGAGATTCCACGCTGGGTGAGTCTGGAAGAATAAGTGAAGGTAGGCTTCTCTTAAGCCAAGTTTGTTCTGCTATCCTTAGCGGAACCCTGTGGAGTGGACAAATTAGTACACCTGGTAGTTGGTGTGAAAGGTGCCAATAGGACTGCCCTGTATTTAATTTATCCTCCTCAATACAGCGGCTACAATACTTCCCCCTCAGTTGATATTTCAGGCCAATGGCAAATCCCAAGGATTTTGTTGTGTCGGTGGTGCAAAGCCTTTGTCGGCATTTTTCAATCTGGACTGAATTGAGATAAGGAAAATAGTAAGGGAAGCTCGTATTGTGTTGTATGAGATGATCTAGGCCAATTGCGGTGCCAAGTGCGGTGTTTGTTAGTAGGCACTCAGTTCCAGCAGGAATGTCTGAGAATCCGAAGAATTCTTTCGTGCACGATATTTCACTTTGAGTGGTTCGGATATTGCTGTTAGCAGAAAGCCTATGGTATCGGGCGCACAAGCTATACAGAATTTCTCCCGGAAAAGGTGTGGGGAAAAATCCAGTCCTGCCAGCCATGTTAGAAAACTCAATTACTTCGCTGGGAAGACGAGAATTCGAATGCGTCCGTGCATTCCCAATCTTCCATTTCTATGGGCGTTGGGCTGGACTTTTTGGCGGGTTTTGAGGCTTGAGGGGTCTTCTGTTTTATTTCCTCAGGGGGAGCGTCGGTTAAAAAATCTTCCTGAGAGGAGATGAGTTCCAAAAGTTTATTTGTGTTTACTGGCTGATAGAACATCATCGATTCGATGACTTCTTTTGCTGGAAGGAGGTCCTCGAAGTATTCGTTTGCTCTAAAGTCGTTTGCGCGCAGGGCCTCTAATGCTGGTTTGAGAGGCGCCATGCTAGTGTCGGAGACTAGGTATAGAGTGTCTTCTGTAATCGCCTCGTTGTCGGATCCAATTACTCTACGTTGAGCCAATATGAGGAGTTTTACGAGGAAGTCAGGTATTCCCTGTGTTATGTGGTAGATAGTCTCCTTTAGTGCTGGTGTGAGTTCTGTTGATGGTTTGTTCCACTGGTATTTCCAGAGTTTTTCGACAAGCGCGTCCCATTCCTGGTCGCCCTTCATAAAGCGATCGAATGTTAGCATGCCTGACCCGCAAATCCGTCTTGCGTTACGGAGTGTTCCTGACATTAACTTCATTGCGGAGTTGTTTCCGATAAAGATTACCGGAATTCCAATGTCGTTGATTAGGTTTATGAAGAAATTAAGTATGTTGTTTTTCCCTATTCTTGAATTTAATAGGGTTTGAATTTCGTCAATTATTAGTGCTCCAAGATAGTAGGTGCTGGCAAGTTGTTTGATCTTTTGGATCAGTTGGGCTGTCCCGATTCGGGTGTTGATCTGGCCAATACTCTTATCGCCAAGGGCATCGGAAAGTGCTTGAAAGAAACTTAGGCTGAGTGCTTTTATTGAACCGTCAAAGGGGCAGTCTATTTTTAGCCAGGTTACTTGGGCTTGCGGGAAAATTTGGTCTTTGTAATTGGTGTGTCTAATAACCTGCGGGTATGTGTTGAGGATTGATTTGATTGCGGTGGATTTTCCCATTCCGCTCAAGCCGAATATGCAGAAGCTATTGGCAGTCGATTCGAATGGAGTGTGTTCTGTGCCTGAAATTGAGTGTAAGTGTCGGGCGGTATGGGCATGAAAGGGATTGCGCCCCAGATACCCGCTTCGAATGAGAATGGAAAAGGACTGTTCTAGGTTTATATGAAGTAGGAAGGGTTGTACTACCCTTGTTATTCTGTTCAGACAATGCAGTCGAATTGAACCGTCTAGATTTATTTCATTTCCTGGTAAGGCTGGCGACTGTCTTATTAAGCGGACTGCATCTCGAGTGCCTCGAATGGGCGGTAAAGCCTCAATCAAGGGGTTCCCTTGGTATTCGGGGACTTCCGACTCTATATAGGTGGCTGGCGTGTCGTTCATTAGCTGTCCTCTCCTTCAAGGTCTTTTAATATATCTATTAACTTCGATTTTTCGTCACAGATTTTTAGAGGAGAGGGTTGATTGTCTCGGTGTGTATCTAGATATATGACGTTTTCTCTGACCCCGACAGGAGGGGTTTTACTGTTTCGGAGATTGTTTTGCTCGTCCGCGCGATTTTGTCTGATACCCTTGGTCTTGCTTGCCTTGCTACCCTTAATCGGCGTACGAGCCTTCTCCTTGCTCGCCGCATCGACAATCTCGTCAATTTCAATTGACTTTTTAACGTTTGCCATCAGTGTGGCGTGTTGAGCAGTTGGGGGTACATAGCTTAGATAAGTTTGGTTGTCCTCTACTTCCTCAAGTCTATAAGCTGCTCTAATAGCATCGCTTTTACGTACCGTGCAACGAATCAGTTCATTGCTGGCATCCTGAATCCAGATGTGTTTGGCGGAAAAGCAGTCGCATAGAACATTTATACTGCTAATTCCTCTTATTCTTGCGCGCTCAAACCAGCGGTACTTGGACTCATCGTCGGTGAAGTAATAAAGGTTGTTAAGTCGGATTCCCGATTTTGTCACAGCGGCATTTTTTCGAGGCAAAAGATTGAGGTAGATTCTGTCCTCTGGCTCTTGGTGAGATTCATGTGCGCCGTTCTGAATGGCCCAGTTCCATATTGATAGTGGAGTAGGCTCTATCCCGTCATGAATCATTTTAGGTGTTAAGAGCTCGGGGTTTCTGGCGTGCTTGTTATGATGAATTGCGGATTTTATTATTATCTGTGTGAACTCAAAAATATTGAGTGTTGCGCTTAGTCTTGGGTCTTTCTCGCCGCGTGTCGTTTCTGATTTATGTATGGCTCCTGGGATGAATGCTGTTCGACTGCCTTTTTTAAGCGTTTTGAAGTGGCTCTCGACAATAGGTTTGAGGTCCGGTCTGCTGGGTGGGCAGTAGGTAAGGTTAACATCAAGTCCCTCAACCATTCCCTCGGCAGAAATTCCCATCATTTCACCGCGGTCTGCGGTGACCTCTCTCGGCAAATGATGGCACGGCCAATCTTCTTCTTTAATATTGATGTTGAATGAACTGCAAAATTCTACTTTGCTGGTAAAAGCATTAAATAGAGCTTGCCTCGCCTCTACCCAACTCGGTCCCTCGAGGCCAACATAAATTCCCACAATCATTCGGGAGCAGGAATCGACTACACTGTAAACAACAGGTCGGCCTATGAGACGGTTCCTATTCGCGCTGCTTACTAGGTGGATATCTGCGATTGTCGCGTCTATCTCATATCTATGGCCAGGCCCCCAGAGATTGTCATGCGCTTGGCCGATAATCATTTTATAGTTTTTTGAGAATTTTTTTCCCAGTTTGCCCTTTAGAGTTTCTACTTCATCATAGACTTTCTGCCCTTGATAAAGAAATTGCTTGCGAGTTGGGTAGCTTCCTAATTCGGGAGGTGTCCTCTCTTTTGGGGCAGACGCATCATAACAGTAGTAGAAACGCTTGATCATTTCTTGGTAAGCTGTTTCCAGTGTGTGCTCTTTGACTTTTACGTATAGAGCATAGGCGCGCCTAATTATGAAAACATCATTTTCTTCAAGTGAGTATCGTGCGCGTTCTGCTTCTTCGGTTTTCTGTTTTGGGGGGCGGCCTAAGGGTATTCCTGGTTTGGCTATTCGTTTTACTCCTTTAGCGCCACTTTTCTCTCTATTGTCTAGGAAGCAATTTTTAGAATGACCAAGGCGCCAATATCGATATAGTAGGCGATATATGCTCTTTCTGGGAATTCCCAACTCATCTGCGCGCTGACTTATCATTGCTCCCATTCTAGATTCGCAGAACAATTCCCCGGGTATATCCGTGTTTATTAGGGGGGAAACCCATTGCCAGCATTTTTCGCGTTTTTCCTTTTCTCTGTCGCTAATGTCCTCGTCGCGACGAAGCATAAAGTTCGGTGTTTTCTCGCTGATTTTCTTGATGTTGCCATCGTTAAGGAGGGCCTTGATTTGGCTAAGTCTAAACTCTAGAGGCTTTTTATCCGGGAATGACAGCGGGAAGAGAATTATCGTATCTGAGTTTAAGCTAATCCAGATTACTCTTGACTCAACTTCTATCTCACAGTCCGCTGTGGTTGGTGCGAGGATTTCGTTCTTGTATATTTGCATGTTACGCACTCCATCTGCTGGGGGTTGCCAGAAGAGATACCCTGAACTTTATATGATTCCCAAGTGAGATTCGCTCTTCGCTTAAATCAATCTCTATGAGGTTTTTCCACAAGCAATAGAAGAACAGGTGCTCAATTTCGTTAGTGGAAAAATTCATTTCTTTTGCGATAATTATTAGCGAGTCTGAAAGGGGAGCAGGGGAGGCAGATATTTTGCTTAATTTAGAGAGAAATTTGTTTATGGAGATGGATGTGTCCAGATGTTCTGGGAGTCTGACTTTCGCCTTTCCATAGATGTAGTCGAGATTTTCCGTTTTTTGGGTGTTAAGGGAATCTTCCGAAACGTTTTTCCAATCAATTCCCTTGGATTTCCAGTATTGCCGCTCGATGGCTAGTTTCTCTACTGTTCTTCTGCCATTAACAAGATCTTTCTTGTATTTAACTGACCTTGCAGCAAGTTTGGGTCGACCAGAGGGATCGCTGAGAGTAAGCAAGAAATCTGTGGTCATGACACATGGAGTGCGAGTGCCTGGGTACATCGGGTGAGCAATCCCTAACTCATTCGCACAGCGTTGAGTTTCTGAAACGGGTAGAAGCGGGAACTGCTCCCGGAAATCGATGATTTGATTTGAGTAGTCGCAGACCAGAAAGTAGTAATACTCAAGATCTGAGAGGAGATGGTACGTGCGACCTACTTTCAGCCCCTTCACTATGCGAGACCGCCCTTGGGAGGGCACATCTCTCACCGTCAGCCATGGCTTGTAAGAAGAACCTTCCCCTTGGCCAGCGCCTGCCTTGATATGGCGACGTATGTCCTCAGGGGTTAGAAAACGCTTACCTCTCACGTGCACCTCCCGTGGAAGTGGCGGAGGAGCCGTCTATTGCATAGGTAAGGCTAGGTAGGACTGGATGCCTTGCTTGGGGGGGTGACAATCGGTTTTTCACAGAAAATACATATTTTTCAATGAGATAGGTGATTGTCAGAATATTTTGGTATTTGTCAAAATATATTGGTATTTGTCAAAATATTTTGGCAGAAACCACACCAAACGCGGCATTTCTCCCGCTTTCTGCAAGGTCTGAATCCTGATTCACTGAAAGAAGTGAATCAGGATTCAGATCATGGCTTATCGCACCACCGCTTCCCGAATCGACCGTGATCAGGCGCTGCGCAGCCGCATTCTCGCGTGTGCCCATGCACGGGTGGTGGAAGGCGGCTTCGCCGCGCTGACCATGCAGGCCCTGGCCGAGGACGCCGGTATCGCCACCGGGAGTCTCTATCGCCATTTCGGCAACAAGGGCGAGCTGGCGGCTGAGGTGTTCGCCAAGGCCAGCCAACAGGAAGTCGACAGCCTGGCCGAGGTGCTGCGTGGCGAGGGACCGGCCGCCGAGCGTCTGGCGCGCGGCCTGCGCCAGTTCGCTGCGCGCGCCTGGCACAGCCAGCGGCTGGCCTTTGCCCTGATCGCCGAACCGGTCGACCCCGAAGTGGACGAACAGCGTCTGCTCTACCGCGAGGCCTACGCCGAACTGTTCTGCCAACTGTTGGCGGAAGGCCAGGCGCGTGGTGAGTTCCAGGTGTCATCCATATCCCTGACCGCTGCCTGCCTGGTAGGCGCTATCGCCGAGTCCCTGGTCGGCCCGCTGTCGCCTCCGGCCCGCGCCCTGCGCGAGTCCGGTCATGCGTCGGACGACCTCGAGGCCGTCTGCACCACTCTCGTCACTTTCTGCCTGCGCGCCCTGGGCGCCAGTCAATCTGCCCCTGGAGACTTTCGATGAGCCTGCACGAGTTCGCTGAAACCCATGAAGTTTTCAACCAGGTGCCGCCACTGGATGGCGCCAACCTTTATCGCGTCGACCTCCCGCTGCAGGAGTGGGTGCGTCGTTACCAGGGTGGTTGGGCCGAACAGCGCCTGGATACCTATGGCGCCTTGGCCGGCGGCTCACTGATGGCCGCGGGTTTTCTCGCCAATGAGAACAAGCCGGTGTTCAAGAGCCACGACCGCTATGGCCACCGTGTCGACCTGGTGGAGTTCCACCCGGCTTACCACGAGCTGATGCGCGCTGCCATCGAGCACGGCATTCCGTCCATGCCCTGGACCGATCCGCGTGCCGGTGCCCAGGTTGCTCGCGCCGGAATGAGCTACTTGCACAGCCAGGCCGAAGCCGGCACCGGCTGCCCGCTGACCATGACCTTCGCCAGTGTGCCCGCCCTGCGTCTGCAGGCGGACATCGCCGAGAAGTGGCTGCCGAAGATACTGTCCACCGAGTACGACCCGCGCAACCTGCCCATCGAGCAGAAGACTGGCGCCACCATCGGCATGGCGATGACTGAGAAGCAAGGCGGTACCGATGTCCGTGCCAATACCACCCGTGCCCACCCGGTGGGCATCCCGGGGCCGGGCCAGGCCTACGAGCTGGTGGGGCACAAGTGGTTCTGCTCGGCGCCCATGTGCGACGCCTTCCTTACCCTGGCGTACACCGACAAGGGGCTGTCCTGCTTCCTGCTGCCGCGTCACCGTCCGGACGGCAGCCGCAACGAGTTCTACATCCAGCGCCTGAAGAACAAGCTGGGCAACTGGTCCAATGCCTCCAGCGAGGTCGAGTACCGTGGCGCCCTGGCCTGGATGGTGGGTGAAGAGGGCCGTGGCGTACCGACCATCATCGAGATGGTGGCCCTGACGCGCTTCGACTGCATGATCGGTTCCAGCGCCTTGATGCGTCAGGCGTTGACCCAGGCCGCCCACCACTGCGCCTACCGCAAGGTCGGCGGACGCGTGCTGGCTGAGCAGCCACTGATGCAGAACGTGCTGGCCGATCTCGCGCTGGAAAGCGAAGCCGCATTGGCCCTGACCATGCGCATGGGCCGCGCCCTGGACAACGCCCACGACGAACAGGAAGACAAGTTCGCCCGCCTGGTGACCGCCGTGGGCAAATACTGGATCTGCAAACGTGCCCCCGCGATGATCAACGAAGCCGCCGAATGCCTGGGGGGCGCGGGCTACGTGGAAGACACCATCCTGCCGCGCCTCTACCGCGAAGCACCGGTCAACTCCACCTGGGAAGGCTCCGGCAACGTGCAGTGCCTGGACGTACTGCGTGCCCTGTCCAAGGAGCCCGGTGTGCTCGACGTGCTGTTCGCCGAGCTGGGCGACGGCCACGGCGATGCGCGACTCGCGTCCTTCATCGGCAACCTCAAGAAGGGCTTCGCTGATACCGGCGATATTCAGTACCGCGCCCGCCAGCTCACCGAAGACGTGGCCGTAGCACTGCAGGCCAAGCTGCTGCTGGAGGCCGGCAACGCCACTGTCGCCGACGCCTTCATCGGCAGCCGCCTGAATGGTTACGGCCGCGTCTACGGCACCCTGCCGCGCGGCGCCGACGTGGAGGCCCTGGTGGCCCGGGCTACACCGCATCTGGCGTGATCCCAAGGTTCCTCCACCCGCCGTGCGGCGGGTGGAGTGAGCGGCGAGGCAACCTGCCGAATCGTTCTATGCCTTTATCTGTCCAAGCAGGCAAGATAGGTCCAGAGCGAATAGAAAGGATGCCGACCGTGAGCCGCGAACCGAACGATTTTGTAATTGCCGAAACCGCCGAGGAAGCTGTCGATCGCCTCGCCGAGCTGCACAGGCAGGCTACCGGAGCCCTCAGTCAGGCGCTGAAGCGCTACATCAAGGAACGCATCGAGCCGGATGCCGAGCAGCGCGCGCTGTTCCGCTACCCGCTGCTGCGCATTACCTATCGCTGCCAGGGCGAAGTGCCCTCCACCACTCGCGCTTACGCCAAGATCCAGGTGCCGGGCAACTACTGCGTTACCGTCACCCACCCGGACGCCTTCCGTAAGTATTTGCTGGAGCAGTTGCGGCCGCTGATGCATGACTTCACCGTGCTGGTGGAAGTGGGGATCAGCCAACAGAACATCCCGTATCCCTACGTGGTGGAGCAGGGCGACGAACTGGCCGGATCCGGGGTGACCGCCGCCGAACTGGCGCGCGTGTTCCCCAGTACCGACCTTTCCGCCGCCACCGATGGCGTGGCTGATGGTCTCTACGATTGGGAAAACGCCGACCCGCTGCCCCTGGCGCTGTTCGACGCCGCGCGCGTGGATTTCTCCCTGCGCCGCCTGGTGCACTACACCGGTAGCGACTGGCGCCATGTGCAGCCGTGGATTCTGCTGACCAACTACCACCGCTATGTCGACCAGTTCATCCGTCACGGCATCGATCAACTGCGCGAAGATCCGCGCTTCGTGCGCATGGTGCTGCCGGGCAACGTGGTGGTGGAGCGCGGTATGGATGAAGGCGAGATGCAGGCCATCGTCGACGGTGTGGTCTGGCACCGCTACCAGATGCCGGCTTACCACCTGATCGCGGCCGATGGACACGGGGTGACCCTGGTGAACATCGGCGTCGGGCCGTCCAATGCCAAGAACATTACTGACCACCTGGCCGTGCTGCGCCCGCACTGCTGGCTGATGATCGGCCACTGTGGCGGCCTGCGGCAGTCGCAGACCATTGGCGACTACGTGCTGGCCCACGCCTACATGCGCCGCGACGGCATTCTCGATCGGGTATTGCCGCCTAATATCCCGCTGCCGGCCCTGGCCGAAGTGCAGCAGGCATTGCAGGAAGCCGCGGCACAGGTCACCGGTGAACGTGGCGAAGACCTCAAGCGCCGCCTGCGCACCGGTACCGTGCTCACGTATGACGACCGCAACTGGGAGCTGCGTTGGGCCCAGGAGCGACCGCTGATCAACCTGTCGCGGGCGGTAGCGGTAGATATGGAAAGCGGCACGATTGCGGCCCAGGGCTACCGTCTGCGGGTGCCCTACGGCACCTTGCTGTGTGTCTCCGACAAGCCGCTGCACAGCGAGATCAAGCTGCCCGGCTCGGCCAGTGCCTTCTACCAGCGCGCCGTCAGCCAGCACCTGCGCATTGGCATTGCAGCCCTCGACCTGCTGCGTACTCAGTTGAACGCATTGCACTCGCGCAAACTGCGCAGCTTTGATGAGCCGCCATTCCGCTGATCGACGCGGCGTCCTGATTGTCCAGGGCGAGAATTCACTCGCGAAACGAACGAAGAAGGGCCGCGCAGTGCGGCCCTTCTTCATTCAATCGGTCAAGGCTGGAATCAACCACTGATAGCCCGGAGTCGGCACACGGAAGACGTCGGCGTCCACCTGCCAGTCGGCAAGTGCCTTGGTCAGGTCGCGGGGCGGGGCGAACTGACCTTCATCCGTGAGGTTGAAGGTGCCGAAGTGGATGGCCAGGCTGCACCCGGACTCCAGCTGCTTGTGGGCTTGCACGGCGTCGTCCGGGTTCATGTGGTTGTCGCGCATGAACCAGCGCGGCGCGTAGGCCCCGATGGGCAGGGCGGAAAAACGCATCGGCCCGAAGCGTTCGCGGATCAGGCGAAACTCTGGTCCCAGGCCGGTATCCCCGGGGAACAGGAAGGGGCCGTCCGGTGATTCGATCACGAAGCCCATCCACAGCGTTTCGTTGGTATCGCTGCGGGTTCGCGCCGACCAGTGCTGTACCGGCACCGAATGCAGTTTGAGGCCGCCCGCCAGCGGCAGTTCCTGCCACCAGTCCAGTTCGGTGACCTGCTTGAAGCCGGCTTCGCGAATCAGCACCCCGTTGCCCAGCCCGCTGACCACGGTGGCCAGAGGGAAGCGCTCCACCAGCGCACGCAGGCTTTCCAGGTCCAGGTGGTCGTAATGGTTGTGACTGACCAGGATCAGGTCGATGGGCGGCAACTGGTCCAGCCCCAGGCCCGGCGGGTGATGGCGCCTGGGGCCGACGAAGCTGAAGGGGCTGACCCGCTGGGACCAGACCGGGTCGGTGAGGATATTCAACCCGCGATGCTGGATCAGCAGGGTGGCGTGGTTGATGTAGGTGACCCGCAACTCGTCGCCCTCAACCCGAGTCGGCACTTCGGGTGGGACGGCCGGGCCGGGCTGGTCGAGCCAGTCCGCCTGCTTCTCGCGGCTGAACTGCCAACGCAGGAAGGCGCGCAAGTCCTTGTGCGGTTTGGGTTCCACGTTGCGAAAGCGCCGGCCGTCGAAGTTGTCCGAGGCCTGGCCACGATAGGGTGAGCGGTGATAGCCCGCGAGGGTCATCAAGTTGATCAGCCAGATAGGACGCAGGGCACGCGACATGGCGTTCTCTCTTGCGGCAGGGAAGCACTCAACCTAGCATGCCTCTCCCATTCCCAGACCGCCAACCCGTTTCCAGGCATGTCGCGTCCAACTCGCCCCTCCCGTCCCGCTTCCCGTCGCCCCAGTCCCGCTGCTCCTCGTCGCGTGGCCAAGGCGCCGCCGGCCGAACCGCGCCTGGTGCTGTTCAACAAACCCTTCGACGTGCTGACCCAGTTCAGCGACGGGGAGGGCCGCGCGACGCTCAAGGACTACATCCCCATCCCCGGTATCTATCCCGCCGGGCGGCTGGACCGTGACAGCGAGGGCCTGCTGCTGTTGACCAACGACGGCCGCTTGCAGGCGCGCATCGCCGACCCGAAGCACAAACTGGCAAAGACCTACTGGGTGCAGGTGGAAGGTGAGCCCAGCGAAGAGCAGCTCCGGCAATTGCGCGAGGGCGTGGAGCTGAACGACGGGCCGACCCTGCCGGCTGAAGCGCGGCGGATTGAAGAGCCGCAGCTATGGGAGCGCAACCCGCCCGTGCGTTTTCGCAAGAGCGTGCCCACTGCCTGGCTGGAGCTGGTGATTCGTGAAGGGCGCAACCGCCAGGTCAGGCGCATGACTGCAGCGGTAGGGCTGCCTACCTTGCGCCTGGTACGAGTGCGAATAGGCCCCTGGAGCCTCGATGGGCTGGGGCTGGGGGAATACAGGGAAGTGCCGGCCCAGCTCTGACCGGCTTGCTGAGCCCGCCTTGGCTGACGGGCTCGGGCGTTGCGACTCAGATACCTTCCAGGCCGCCAATTACCAGCGTCTTGATGACGAAGCCCAGCACGCCCAGGCCGAGGGCCAGGAACAGGATCATGGTGCCGAAGCGTCCGGCCTTGGACTTCTTGGCCAGGTCCCAGACGATGAAGGCCATGAAGGCCACCAGGCCGGCGATCATCGCCGTCATCATCAATTCTTCGAATTTCTCCGGGCTCATTTCACACCTCGTGGACTGAATACAGGCTGCACCCGCTCGGCCGAAGGGCCGGGCGGAAAGCGGGGCGGTGCGCTTGTGATTCTGTGAGCCGGAGGGCTCTTATGAGGCGGGGCCACGCGGGGGTACAGCAAAGCGCGAGGATTATACGCCAAGCCATCCGCCGCGCGAGGGCCGTTCAGCCGCGCAGGTGGCCCAGGGGGAGCTCCGTGCTGCTCAGTACCTGGTTGAGCACGAAGCTCGAGCGCACGCTGGTCACCCCTTCGATTCGGGTCAGTTGCCCGAGCAGGAACTGTTGGTAGTGGTCCATGTCCGGCACTACCACCTTCAACTGGTAGTCCGCTTCCATACCGGTGACCAGGCTGCACTCCAGCACCTCGGGACATTGGCTGATCACTTCCTGGAAGTGCTCGAAGCGCTCCGGCGTGTGCCGGTCCATGCCGATCAGCACGTAGGCGGTGAGGCTGAGACCCAGCTTCTTGCGGTCCAGCAGGGCGACCTGGCGAACGATATAGCCGTCATCCTCCAGTTGCTTGACCCGTCGCGAGCAGGGCGAAGGGGACAGCCCTATGCGCTCAGCCAGCTCCTGATTGGAGATGCGCGCGTCGCGCTGCAGTTCGGCGAGGATCTTGAGGTCGTAGCGATCGAGCTTTTCCATTGCGGCCGCCATTATTTGATTGGATTGCGATATATCTTGCTGTCTTAGTGATTAATTGCGCAAGTGGCACTGTATTGAGCAATGTTCGCAATCATTCGTCGTGCGCCTGGACGTAAGATTTCTCTCAGTTTCACAGCCCGGACAGCAAGTCCACCCGACCCGCCCAATCAGGTGCGTCGGCGCCGCCGATCCAACCGGATCGAGCAGGTCCCCGGGTCCGCGCTGCCCAATCAGGCAGGCGATGAAAGCGGCGACACAATCGCCAGCACAGGACGAATTTCCCGAAGGGGACCCGCAGTATGGGGTCCCCTTTTTTCTTGCGCGTATGAAGCGGTTGTCAGGCCAACCCTGCCAGCTTCAGCAGCCACCAGGCCAGGATCGCGACCTGTACGAAGAACCCGGCAAACCTCAACCAGACGAAAAGCGCGCTGGTGCTGATCAGGTGCATGCAGCTCTGGAACAGTCGGGCGCCGAGAAGCAGGCCAGCGAGCGGGTCGGTGATTGCGGTTTGCCCGGCAGCGATGGCGTAAAGCAGTACGGCCGCCTGCATCGGCAGGTTTTCCAGGGCATTGGCATGGGCGCGTACCAGGCGCTGGCCGAATGCTCCGGGGGTATTGCTGCCGTCAGCGGCGAAGGCGTTGACCTTCATCCGCCCAGCCAGTACCAGCAAACCGCGCTGGTTCACCATCAGGAAAACCAGCAGCAGGCTCCACGCCACCAGCCCGAGCAGGGCGGCGGCGGATAGGGACGGGGGCATTGCAGACTCCTCGTTATTGTTATGGAAGGAGGCAGTCTAGGAGTTTTAGAGCAATTGCTCTAGTCGTGCTTCACCACTTCGCTGGGGTCGGCATGCACCAGCACTTCGGCACGAGGGTACTGCGCTGTGATGGCATCCGCGGCCGCTTCGCAGAGAGCGTGGGCACGGGAAAGCGTCAGCTCCCCTGGAAGCTCAAGGTGCAGTTGCACGTACCAGTGGTTGCCGGAAATCCGCGTGCGCAGGTCGTGTGCGCCAAGCACGCCGGGGACCGCGCACGCCAGTCGGTGCATGTCGGCGCTGATCGCCGGCGTCAGTTCCTCGTCCATCAACACCGAAATCGATTCCCGCGCGATGCTGATGGCACTCCAGAGGATGTAGCCGGCGATACCCAGGCCGAACAGCGCATCAGCCTGTTGCCACCCCAGGTTGGCCAGCACCAGGGCGAGGAGAATCCCGCCGTTGAGCAGCAGGTCGGAGCGGTAATGGAGGGAGTCGGCGCGGACAGCGGTGGAGCCGGTAGCGAGGATCACCCTCCGTTGCAAAAGGAGCAGTGCAGCGGTGAGGGCCAGTGACAGGATCATCACGCCGATACCGAGCATTTCCGCCTCGAGCGGCTGCGGGTCATTCAGGCGCTCGTAGGCCTGGGCCGCCACCAGCACGGAACTGACGCTGATGAATAGCGCTTGTGCCAGGCCGGCCAGGGCTTCGGCCTTGCCGTGACCGTAGCGATGGTCGTCATCAGCCGGTTTCAGGGCGTAGTGCACCGCAAGCAGGTTGAGCAGGGAGGCTGCGCTATCCATCAGCGAATCGGTCAGGCCGGCGAGCAGGCTGACCGAGCCGCTCATGGCCCAGGCGATGGCCTTGGCTATGACGAGGATGATGGCGACGGCGAGGGAGGCTCGGGTGGCCAGGCGCAGCAGTTGCGCGTGCCGGCGGGGTGAGGTCATGCCGACTCCGGCTTGAAATAGATGAAGTCCATGGCCGGCGTCTCCAGGCCCATGGCCGAAATCGCGGCGGAGGCCTGGCCGCGGTGGTGGGTACCGTGGTTGACCAGGTGGGTGACGATATCTGCCAGAGAGCGGCGCTGGGATTCGCCGCGCATATTGCGGTAGTTAAGTGGACTCAGCAGGGCGTTGCCCTCCAGTCCGGCCAGCTGCACCTGCCAGGCCTGCACGCCCGCCGCCAGGCAAGCGGCAAGTCCGTCGCGCCCATTGGCCACTTCCACGTCCAGGCGGTCAAAGGGCGGAGGCTCCTGGCGTACCCGCGCCAGCCAGATGCGATCCACTGCCGCCAGATGGTTCAGGGTCCCGTGCAGGCTGCCGAAGAACAACCCGCACGGCGCGCGTAAGGCCGCATCATCCACGGGCCGCAGGCTCTCCAGCAGGCGCTGGTAAGCCCAGCCGTGGTAGGCCAGCAGATGCTGGAAGTGCCTGGCCAGCGCGTCCATTTCAGGCGGCTGGGCGCAAGCCCAGGGCGGCCAGTTGCTGCAGGTTGCCGCTGCGCTGAAGCAACTGCGGGTTGTCCAGTGGCAGGTCATGGCCGGTTTCGCGGGCGATGATCGATTTCAGGCGTACCGGGTCGACCTTGCCGTCGGCGCCGATGGCCTCCTGCAGCTTCTCGGGGGCGACCTGGGCATTCTGGCCCCCGGGCAGGTAGATGGCCCCGGTGGCGAAGTCGACGGCGAAGGCAATCAGGCCAGGGATCACGAAGAAGAGAATGCCGATGGCATCCATGGCTGCTACGGCCGGGTCGATCTTGCCTTCGATCTGGCCGCGACGATCCGGGTAGAACAGGGTGCCACAGGCGGTGAGCTGGGTGAGCAGGGCGGCGGCGACGGCGCCGCCGATCCAACGGGAAGCAATGCGCATAAGCATCTCCTGGTCGAAAGATCGCAACTATATCAAGGCTGTTGTTGCAAAACTGCCTGACATCGCCAAGACCCCGGCAAGGAACTGGCAGTTCGCCGGTATACTTTTGCGCCAGTCTGGAGCGCCCATGAATCCGTTACCCATCGATGCCGTCCTGCCCGCCTTGCGGGCCGCCCTGCAATCTCGCAACGAAGCCGTACTGGAGGCGCCGCCCGGGGCCGGCAAGACCACGCGCGTGCCGCTGGCGTTGCTGGACGAGCCCTGGCTGGCCGGACAGAGCATCCTGATGCTGGAACCCCGCCGCCTGGCTGCCCGCGCCGCAGCTGAGCGTCTGGCGAGCGAGCGGGGTGAGACGGTGGGCGAAACCGTTGGTTACCGCATCCGTATGGAATCCAAGGTCGGCCCGCGCACCCGTATCGAGGTGGTTACCGAGGGCATCCTTGCGCGCCGCCTGCAGGACGACCCGGCGCTGGAAGGCGTCGGCCTGGTGATCTTCGACGAGTTCCACGAGCGCAGCCTCGATGCTGACCTGGCCCTGGCGCTTTGCCTGAACGGACGCGCCCTGCTACGCGACGATCCGCCGCTGAAGGTGCTGCTGATGTCCGCCACCCTGGAAGGCGAGCGTCTGTCGCGTCTATTGGATGAGGCGCCGGTGGTGCGCAGCGAAGGTCGCATGTTTCCGGTGGAGCAGCGTTGGGGCCGACCCAGCCAGCTGGGGGAGGCGCTCGAGCCAAAGGTGGTGCAGACCGTGCTTCAGGCCCTGGCCGACGAGCCCGGCAGCCTGCTCGTGTTTCTCCCCGGCCAGGCGGAGATCCGCCGCGTCGCCGAGCAATTGGTAGAGCGTCTCGACGGTCGCCCCGACATCCTGCTCTGCCCGCTTCACGGCGAACTGGACCTGGCGGCCCAGCGCGCGGCCATCGAGCCAGCCCCGGCGGGCCAGCGCAAGGTGGTGCTGGCTACCAACATTGCCGAAACCAGCCTGACCATCGACGGCGTGCGCGTCGTGGTGGATGCCGGCCTGGAGCGGGTGCCACGTTTTGACCCGGCCAGCGGCATGACGCGCCTGGACACCCAGCGGATTTCCCGCGCCTCTGCGACCCAGCGCGCCGGCCGTGCGGGACGCCTGCAGCCGGGTGCCTGCTATCGCCTCTGGTCCGAGGCCCAGCACGAACAAATGGCCGCCCACGGCAGCGCGGAAATCCTCCAGGCCGACCTTGCCAGCCTGGCGCTGCAACTTGCGCGCTGGGGCGTCGGGGACCCCAATGAACTGGCCTGGCTCGACCCGCCGCCCAGTGCCGCCTATGCCCAGGGCCGCGATCTGTTGCAACGCCTCGGCGCTCTGGCTGAGGACGGCAGCCTGACCCGCCATGGCCAGGCCATGGCCGAGCTGCCTGCCCATCCGCGCATTGCCCACCTGCTGCTGCGTGGCCAGGCCCTGGGGCTCGGCGGCCTGGCCTGTGACCTTGCGGCGCTGCTGGGCGAACGCGACATCCTGCGGGGCGGCGGTGCTGATCTACATAGCCGCCTCGCCCTGCTGGCGGGTGGCGATCGGGCCGCACGTGCTACCCGTAGCGGCGTGCAGCGAACCCGCCAACTAGCGCGGCAGTTCCGCTCCTACCTGCGTGGCCCGGCCAGTGACCCTGTGGCCGATCCGGATCACCCGCGCTGGCTCGGCTGCCTGCTGGCCTTCGCCTACCCCGACCGTATCGCCCAGCAACGTCGGCCAGGTGGCGCCGACTACCGCCTGGCCAATGGTCGAGCGGCCACGTTCGGTGAGCCGGATGCGTTGATGAAGGAGCCCTGGCTGGTGATCGCCGACCTCGGCAGCCGTCAGGGCCAGCGCGAAGAGCGCATCTACCTGGCCGCCGATCTCGACCCGGTGCTGTTCGACGGGCCCTTGGCCGAGCAGGTGAGCCATCAGGACCTGCTGGACTGGGACGAACGCGAAGGCGTGCTGCGTGCTGAAAGGCAGATCAGAGTCGGCGAACTGGTACTGGCCCGAGAGGCCTTGGCCGCGCTGGACGAGGAAGCCCGTTCGCGGGCGCTGCTCGGCCTGGTACGACGCAAGGGGCTTGAGCTGTTGCCCTGGACCCCGGAGCTGCGTCAGTGGCAGGCGCGTGTAGCGCTGCTGCGCCGCCTCGACCTTGCCGACAAGGGCAACAGCGAGTGGCCGGACCTCTCCGACGGCGCCCTGCTGGCCAGTCTGGAAGACTGGCTGCAGCCCTGGCTGGGCAAGGTCAGCCGCCTCAGCCACTTTTCCAACCTCGACCTTGCCGGCATCCTTCAGAGCCTGCTGCCCTGGCCGCTACCGCAACGCCTCGACGAACTGGCGCCACGTACCCTGGAGGTACCCTCCGGTTCACGCATCCGAGTGGACTACAGCGATGAGATGCCGGTGCTGGCGGTGCGATTGCAAGAGCTGTTCGGCCTTGCTGATACCCCCCGCATCGCCGGTGGCCGCCAGGTCGTCAAACTGCACCTGCTTTCTCCGGCTCAGCGCCCGGTGCAGGTGACCCAGGATCTGGCCAGCTTCTGGCGCAACACCTACACGGACGTGAAAAAGGACCTCAAGGGGCGCTACCCCAAGCACTACTGGCCGGATGATCCTCTGGTAGCCGAGCCGACCGCGCGGGCAAAGCCGAGGAAGTGAGCCTGCGTTTGCTGTTACACGCGTAGGGGCGATTTCAATCGCCATGGGACGCGAAGTGGCCCTCAAAGAATGTGAAGGACAGGCCTTCGGCCTGCTAGGTGAATGAATTGGCTATGTCTGCGTTAGCTGTCGCGAGAGATTTATTATCGGGCCGAGAGCCTTGTAGGAGCTGGCTTGCCAGCGAAACGGGGCCATTCGCTGGCAAGCCAGCTCCTACGGGCAATGCAGCTGCTTGCAACACGTCATGCAGACAGAGCCAATGAATTCGCCCCTTCGGTTCAGCAGCCTCCCAGGCGGCAGGACGGATTCCCGATCCTCATTGCACCGACGGCAGAAAGAACCTGGCCACCAGCGGCAAATGATCGGATATCCGCAGGGTATCGTCCTGGCGTACTCGCGCTTCGATGCGGGTCAAGCTGGGGCTGTGGAGGACGTAGTCCAGCGTACGGTCCGGCCCTTTCACCCCGGGGTCGTTGGGGTAATGGGTGTACCACTGCGCTTGCCATGCGCCGCCAGCTTCCTCGACGCTGGGAATCATCGGGTACTGATCCCATAGCGCCCTCAGTTCGCTGTCGCGGGTATAGCGGCGTCGCTGGGCTTCGGACAGGCGTTCGTACTGGCCTGGAGGCAGTTGATTGAAGTCACCTGTGAGGATCCAGGGCAGGCCCGTGCTCTGTAACTGGTCGAGCAAACCGCGGGTCATGGCGAGCTGACGTTTCAGGGTTTCCTGGTCCTCGGGCAGGGCATCCAGGTGCGTGTTGATCGCCGCCAGGCGGCCACCGCCACGTATCGGCAGGTAGCTCACCAGCAGGGCCCGTTTCTTGTCGAACTGGCGGCTGACCGGATCGTTCTCCTCCAGCGGCAGTTGCAGGCGTTCGGCGCTCTCGATGCGGAAGCGGCTGAGGGTTGCCAGCTTCATGCCGACGCTGCCGAGTATATGGGGATGCGGCACGAAGGCGGCCTTCCAGTAGAAGGCCTGGCTGGCGCAGGGGTAGAGGTCCGCCAGGCGCTCGTGGAGCAGGGCCAACTGATCCTGGTAGTCGGTGGCGCGGGCGCCCTCGTGCAGTTCCTGGAGATTGACGATATCCGGCTGCTCTTCGCGTATCACCCGTACGACCTCGTCCAGGCTGTAGGCCAGATCTTCGGGCGTGGGGCGCTCGTCCCGGCCTTCGTCGTCCGGGAGGTCGTAGTAGAAGACGTAGCGCTTGCCGGCCAGGTATTGCAGGTTCCAGGTCATCACCTTGAGTGCCTGGCCGGGCTGCAGTTGTGGCGCTTCGGCCAGGCAGGCCAGGGGAGCAGGCTCGCGGGCCGCGGGATGCCACGTCAGTGCAAAGATCAGGGCGACCAGGCCAACGACCAGGACCGACAGGCTGAGCAGGGCAAAACGCAGGACTCGGGGCATCGGCAAGAGCAGGCATCTATGCTGGAAGAGGGCGAGCATACCCGAGCCGCCGCTGCGGCCCAAGCCAGACACGCCCGGGAGGATTGCCGTGAGCAGCGAAGTGCGGATCGCCCAAAAGGGGCCTTACGAGGTGGAGGTGGTCGCTGGCCGGGATTACTTCTGGTGTCGCTGTGGTCGAAGCCAGCAACAGCCATTTTGCGATGGGTCTCACAAGGGCAGTGGCCTGGTGCCACTCAAATTCCATGCAGAGGTCAGCGAAACCCTGTATTTCTGTGGCTGCAAACACAGCCACACACCGCCTTGCTGCGATGGCACTCATAACGAACTGCAAGACTGATCCGGGAGCCGGCATGCAGCTGGGCGTAGTCCTCTGGTCATTCCAGGCCTTTATCTCCAAAGCGCGGCGTCGCTGGTTCTGGCTGGCGGGCGTGCTACTGCTTCCCGGCCTGGCAAACGCGGACGACCAGGCACCGTTGCGGGTGATGACCGACTACTGGCCTCCGTTTCGCATTGCTGGCGAAGGGGGGGCATTGCGCGGCCTGGACATGGACCTGCTGGCCGAACTGGAGCGCCGGACTGGACTGCGCTTCGAAGTGCAGCGTGCGCCCTGGTCGCGTGGGCTGGCTGCCCTGGAGCGGGGGGCGGCGGATCTGATGACCGGGCTTGCCCGGACGCCAGAGCGCGAGCGCTATATCGATTATCTGGATCGCCCGTACTTCACCTGCGCGCCGCGCTTCTACAGCCTGCCGGAGTTGGCTCAGAGCGTTACCGGCTATCCGCAGCTGGGCCAGTACGACATCGGTTTCGTGCGGGGCTCGGCCTACTTCGAACCCTTCGACTCCGACCAGGCGTTGCGCAAGGTCGGAGTCGGCAGTGAAGGGCAGTTGCTGGACATGCTGCGCCACAAGCGGCTGCAGTTGGTGATCGGCACCGACTGCCAGGTGGACTATGAATTGCTGCGCGACCCGGCCCTGGCTGGGCGCATCGTCAAACTGGCGTATCGGCCACCGGCACGCACCGAACTTTTCCTCGGCTTCTCGCGCCAGCGGTCGTTGCTGCCCCAGCGCCAGGCCATTGCCGAGGCCCTGGGGAAGATGATCGATGAAGGTTGGGTGCTGGGCGCCGCGCAGCGCTATCGCCCCGGCGCTCAGTGAGCGTGGGGTTCGACGTACAGCTCATAGCCCTGATCCAGGTCCATGTCCCAGAAGGTCGCTTCGATCTTGTGGCCGTCCAGATCGCGGACGAAACAGCCATAGTAGGGATCGCCGTATTCCGGACGCGGGCCGGGTTCACCGTCGCCCTTGCCGCCGGCATCCAGCGCTGCTTCGAAGAAAGCCAGCACGGCCTCCTTGCTGGGGGCGAAGAAGCCGATGTGGGCGCCATTGCCAACGCTGGCCGGGCGGCCGTCCACGGGCGTCTGCACCCAGAACTCGGGGTACTCGCGGCCGTAGGCCACGGCGCCGGGGTGTTCCATGATGCGTCTGCAGCCCAGGGTGGCCAGCACCTTGTCGTAGAAGGCGACGGCGCGCTCGAAGTCGTTGGTGCCCACCGAGATGTGGGACAGGATGCTGGGATTTTCAGCCATGGGGGATCCTCCTTGAGTGGCTTGAAAAGACTAGCAGCCTGGCAAAAAACTACTGCACTCGGCCATGCGTTGTTGAAATCAGCCGACGCTCGCTACGCAATTCAATCGTATTCCGGGCAGCGATCACTGCTCGGTCGCCTGCTCCGTCACCAGCGTGAACATCCGGTA
Organism: Metapseudomonas resinovorans DSM 21078; assembly: GCF_000423545.1. GTDB lineage: Bacteria > Pseudomonadota > Gammaproteobacteria > Pseudomonadales > Pseudomonadaceae > Metapseudomonas > Metapseudomonas resinovorans. The sequence goes on along the minus strand of NZ_AUIE01000026.1, from coordinate 94,500 downwards.
CAGGGTGATGCTGACAAATAGCTGGAAGAAGCTATTGAAGCTTTCAAGCATCACGGTGCCCACCGGGTCCGGGTTGTCCCCGAGTTCGCGATAGGCGAACCAGTCCACCAGCCAGATCGGCCCCATCACCAGCAGCACGCAGGCGAGGATGCTCCAGAAGTGGCCCCGGGTCAGGGCAAAGCTTTCCTTGATGGCGTCCAGTGGCGCCTTGCCCTCCAGTACCAGCAGGTATTCGGCGAACGCCAGTTTGATCATCACGTAGAGGCCGGGAATGATCAGCATCCAGGCCCCGACCATGATCAGCAGGGTGCTGATGGCGGCCAGCACGGCGAACGAGGGCCAGCGGAACAGCGCCATCTCCAGCACCTGCCGGGGTTTGAGCCGGATGCGGTGGCTGCGGCTGTCGACGAAAATGATCAGCGCGCCGACGTAGAGCGGGTAGAACAGCATGCTGAGGATGATCGAGGCGCCCTGGGATTTGTCCGGGCCAAGCCAGGCGACCAGCCCTTGTTGGGCGATGGCTTCGATGAGGATGGTCGGCAGGCAGAGCAGGACGATCTCGCCGACATTGCGGGAGAAAAAGTACCAGGTGTCGCGCAGCAGCTCGAAAGGATTCATCAGCAGGCAGTCACATCTTGCGGCAGTCAGTCTTGGGCACTTTAGCCCAAGCTACGGCTGCCTCCAAAGGCATCCTCAGCTGGAGCGATAGTTCAGCACCCGATTGGGGAGGGTTGGCAGCAGGCGTGCAAGGTCGGCGGTGGAAACCTCCAGCGTGCGTTCTGGCGGGCCGGGTGAAAAGAGCAGGTATTCGTGCTGGAAGATAGCATCGTCGAAGACCAGCGTAATCGCCGCGGCATGACCCAGCGGACAGGCGCACTGCGGCACGCAGCCGGTCAGGGCCACCAGCTCCTCGTCGCTGGCGATGCTCGGACGCGCACCCAGCACTGCCTTGAGCTGGACCCAGTCGGCCCGCGCGTTCTCCAGCGTTACCAGCATGGCGTAGCCGCCGCCTCTCAGGCGCAGGAACAGGCTCTTGCTCTCCACCCCACGCAGGCCGAAGCGCTGGCGCACCGCATGGGCGGTGGGGTAGTCGAGCACGGCTTCGTGACTGACTTCCCGGTAGGGGATGGCGAGATCGTCGAGCAGGGCCAGATTGCGGGCGTGAAGCGACATCGGAGTTCCGGGTGATGGGAAACAGGAGCGCCATGATAGTCGTTCAGGGTGGGCTCAGATCATCCAGCCCGGCCTCCTGCAGAACCTGCTGCTCGATCTGTTGCAGGCGACCTGTTTTCGCCATGTGCCGCAGCACTTCCTCCAGGCGAACTGCCAGGTCGCGATGGCGTGGGTTGAGGTAGTGGTGCATGGAGAACCGCTCCAGCACCGGATGCAGCGGCTGGATACCGCGCATGCCGCTCTGGCGCAGGATGCACATGCCTGAATAGTAATCCTCGACATGCACGTCTACCCGCCCCCCGGCCAGCTTGCGCATGCCGTTTTCCACCCCGTTGGACGGTGACATGCGCACGCCTTTCAGTCGCAGCTCCAGGGCCGCCTTGCCGCGTTCGAACCCCACCAGGTAGGGCTTGAGGCTGGACCAGCCGTGCAGTTGCAGCGGGCGATTGGCGAAGGCCACGGTGTAGGTCTCGAACAACGGAGTGCGGATCAGCAGCAGGTCGTTGCGCTGCTCGGCAACCAGGCTGGTGCGGCACAGTTCGCCATCGTTCAGGCCACGCTCGGCGTACTGCAAGGCGCGCGCGGCGGGGGCGGCGCGCGTCTCGATGCGGATACCAAGCTCCGCGTAGGCTTCCACCAATATGCGTTTGCAGATGTGAAACAGTGGCAGGCCCTGGTCGGGGAAGGCGCTGAACACCAGGCGCGCCTCGGCATGACAAGGGGCAGACAGGAGCAGCAGGGCAAGCAGGCAGCATCCATGAGCGCGCATTGCACAATCGCCTTTGGCACGGCCTGCGGCTGGAGTGACTGCCAGACGGCGCCGCCTGCCATGGCGGGCGCCTTGCTCCCTGCAACAGACCCATGCGGTGGGTCTCGGCGTCTTCCCCGTTCTCGAAGCTCGCGGGGGTAGCTGAAACTATAGACGCCCGCTCTCAAGGCGTCGGCCAGATCGCCAGCAGTTCGTCAGCGAGCAGCACCTGGGCGTACTCGCCCTGCAGGTTGGCCATGGCCATGTCATGCACTTCTTCGGCGCTGCGCGGGCGGCCGGCGAAATCAGCCTTGGCGAAGGTGTAGCAGGCGTCCGTCACGACCCGTGTGGTGAAGCCCAGGTTGCCGGCGCTGCGGGCGGTGGCTTCTACCGAGTTCTCGCTGGCGACGCCGACGATCACCAGCGCATCGATGCCGCGTACTCGCAACCAGTGTTCCAGGCCGCTGTTGATAAAGGCGTCGGGGACGTTCTTTTCAAGCACCTGCTCGTGATCCAGAGGTGTGAACTCCGGCTGGAACAGGGCGCCGGATTGGCCGGGGGCAAAGACCGAATTCGGCTCGCGAGAGATGTGGCGGATGTGCACCAACGGCCAGCCGGCCTTGCGCCACTGTGCCAGCAAAGCAGCCATGTGGGTTTCCGCACCGGGGTTATTGCGTGGCTTGTCCAGGCGGCGAATACCCTGCTGTTGATCGATGATCAGCAGGGCACCTGGCGACTTCTGCAAGGTCATATCCACTTTCCATTCCCTGAGGCTGGCATACTGGCGGAAATCTACCCTTATCCAGCCGCCGCCAGCCAGCCGCGAGGAGCCGCGTTGAAGAAAATCGCAGTATTCGCCGACGTGCAGAACCTCTACTACACGGTGCGCCATGTCTACGGCTGCCACTTCCACTACAGCGCCTTCTGGCAGAGCGTCAGTGCCGAGGGGGCCATAGTCGAAGCCAGCGCCTACGCCATCGACCGGGGCGACCCCAAGCAACAGCAGTTCCAGCAAATCCTGCGCAACCTGGGCTTCAACGTGAAGCTCAAGCCGTTCATCCAGCGCAGCGACGGCTCGGCAAAAGGCGACTGGGATGTCGGCATCACCATCGATGTGCTCGATGCCGCTCCCCGCGTGGATCTGGTGGTGCTGGCCTCGGGCGACGGCGATTTCGACCTGTTGCTCGAACGAGTGGCCCACGCCCATGGCGTGGAAACCCTGGTCTACGGCGTGCCCGGCCTCACTGCGCAATCGCTGATCCGTTCCGCGAGTCGCTACCAGCCCATCGAAGGCAACCTGCTATTGCGGAACTGAAACCCGCCCCAAACTGGACATTCTTGTGGACCCCATCGCTGTCATCGACTTCGAGACCACCGGCATCACGCCGGGCAACGACTGCCGCGCCACCGAGATCGGCGTCGTCATCCTGGAGGGCGGACGTATCGTCGACCGCTACCAGAGCTTGATGAACGCCGGCATACCGGTGCCTGCCTTTATCCAGGGCCTGACCGGGATCACCACCGCCATGCTGCGCGACGCGCCGCCGGTGGAGCAGGTAATGGGCGAGGCCGCCGACTTCATCGGTGACCTGCCGCTGCTGGCGCACAACGCCTCTTTCGACCAGAAGTTCTGGGATTTCGAGTTGGCTCGCATCGGCCGTTCACGTCGGCAGGCGTTCGCCTGTTCCCTGCTGCTTGCGCGACGCCTGCTGCCCGAAGCACCCAACCACAAACTCGGCACGCTCAATACCTGGGCGGGCCTGCCCAACACCGGCAAGGCCCACCGTGCGCTGGCCGACGCCGAGATGGCCGCCAACCTGACCTTGCACCTGGCCGGGCGCCTGCGGGACAGGCACGGGATCAACGAGGTCTCGCACACGTTGTTCTGCAGCCTGCAGAAAGTGCCGGCGGCGAAAATTCCCGAAGCGCTCAGGCGGCATCGGGAGGGTTGAGAGCCCTTCAGGGCGCTCAGCCTTTCACCGTTCGCAGGGTTTCGACCTTGCCGCGCTCCTGCAGCACGCCGGGAATCCTCTGCTCGAAGGGCGTCGACAGGATCAGCGAAGTCTTGGTTGCGCCGAACTTGCCGATCTGGTCGATCAGGTCCTGCAGCTCCGGCATCGACGCCACGGCGGCCTTGATCAGCAGGCAGGCATCGCCAGTCACCCGGTGGCAGAGGTTCAGCTGGGGAATTTTCTCCAGGGCTTCCTGGGTGCGCTTGTAGTCGCGGTCCGTGATGCGCAGTTCGATCACGCATTCGATGGGCAGGCCCACCTTCGCCAGGTCGACACTGGCGTGGTAGCCGGTGATGACCCCGCTGGCTTCCAGCTTGGCAACCCGGTCCGCCACGGCCGGCGGCGACAGATTGACCCGGCGGGCCAGGTCGGCGAAGGACGCTCTGCCATTCTCGATGAGTGCCGCCAGCAGCAGTCGGTCGTACTTGTCCATGGGACCTCCGGATTCGGCTTCTGTCGAATCAACGGCAGAAGATTGTGAAATCAGTTCTTTCCAAGGTTTCGGGCGCCATGAATAAGGCTTTCGTCCTTATTTCTCGCTTATTGCCTTACTTAGAATAGACACCTCACTCCTGCCTTTGTCGAGTTCCGATCATGCCTGCGCGCCGTTTTCCGCTCTTGCTCATAGGGGCCTTCCTCGCTCTGTACCTGATCTGGGGCTCCACCTATCTCGCGATCCGCATCGGCGTCGAATCCTGGCCGCCGTTGCTGATGGCGGGCATCCGCTTCGTGGTCGCCGGCGCGTTGATGTACGGCTTCCTGCGATGGCGCGGAGTGCCCAACCCGAGCTGGCAGGAATGGAAGTCCGCTGCAGCGATCGGCTTCCTGTTGCTCAGCTGCGGCAACGGCGGCGTGACCCTGGCCGAGGATCTGGGCGTGGCGTCGGGCGTCGCTGCACTGGCCGTGGCCACGGTGCCGCTGTTCGCACTGCTGTTCGGCCTGATCTGGGGCCAGCGCACCACGCGCCTGGAGTGGGCCGGCATCTTCCTGGGGCTGATCGGCATCGGCCTGCTCAACCTCGGCTCCAACCTCCAGGCCAGCCCCCTCGGCGCCGTCCTGATCATCTTCGCGGCTGCGGCCTGGTCCTTCGGCTCCATGTGGAGCAAGAACCTCAAGCTGCCCGCCGGCCCCATGGCCAGTGCCGTGGAAATGCTCGCCGGCGGCGTCGCCCTGCTGGCCGGCAGCCTGCTCAGTGGCGAGCGCATGGTTGGTGCGCCCACTACCGCCGGTTGGGGGGCGCTGGCCTACCTGATCGTGTTCGGCTCCATCATCGCCTTCAGCTCCTACCTCTACCTGCTGAAGAACGTGCGCCCGGCAGCGGCTACCAGCTACGCCTATGTCAATCCGGTGGTGGCGGTGTTGCTGGGCATCGGCTTCGCGGGTGAAACCATCGGCATCGAGGAAGCCCTGGCCATGCTGGTGATCATCAGCGCGGTGGTGCTGATCGGGCTGCCGCAATGGCGCGAGCGCAAGGAGGAGAAGGCCGAAGGGCTGCAAGAGCAGACCAGTTGATCCCGAAGGGCTGGGGCGGCCTGCTAGAATTGCGCCTTTTCCGCACACTATGGCTGCCCCAATGACCTTCGCTTCCCTCGGCCTGATCGAACCCTTGCTGCGCGCCACCGAGGCGCTCGGCTACCAGACCCCATCGCCGGTGCAGGCCGAGGCGATTCCCGCCGTCCTCAAAGGGCGCGACCTGATGGCCGCGGCCCAGACCGGCACCGGCAAGACCGCCGGCTTCGCCTTGCCGCTACTGCAAAAGCTGACCCAGGAAGGTCCACAGGTGGCCAGCAACTCGGTGCGCGCCCTGGTGCTGGTGCCCACCCGCGAGCTGGCGGAGCAGGTCAACGAAAGCTTCCGCGTCTACGGCCAGCACCTGCCGCTGCGCAACTACGCGGTCTACGGCGGCGTCAGCATCAATCCGCAGATGATGAAGCTGCGCAAGGGCATCGACGTCCTCGTCGCCACCCCCGGTCGACTGCTCGACCTCTATCGGCAGAACGCGGTGAAGTTCAACCAGCTCCAGGTGCTGGTGCTGGACGAGGCCGACCGTATGCTCGACCTCGGCTTCGCCCGTGAGCTGGACGAGCTTTTCGTCGCGCTGCCCAAACGCCGCCAGACCCTGCTGTTCTCTGCCACCTTCTCCGATGCCATCCGCCAGATGGCCCGCGAGCTGCTGCGCGACCCGCTATCCGTCGAAGTCAGCCCACGCAATGCTGCCGCCAAGAGCGTGCGCCAGTGGCTGATCCCGGTGGACAAGAAGCGCAAGAGTGAACTGTTCCTGCACCTGCTCGAGGATCGTCGCTGGGGGCAGGTGCTGGTCTTCGCCAAGACCCGCAAGGGGGTCGATCAACTGGTGGACGAACTCCAGGCGCATGGCGTCTCTGCCGACGCCATCCACGGCGACAAGCCGCAGCCCTCTCGACTGCGCGCGCTGCAGCGGTTCAAGGACAGCGAAGTGCAGGTGCTGGTGGCTACCGACGTGGCGGCCCGTGGCCTGGACATCGACGATCTGCCGCTGGTGGTCAACTTCGACCTGCCCATCGTCGCCGAGGACTACGTGCATCGCATCGGCCGTACCGGTCGCGCCGGCGCCACCGGCGAGGCGGTGTCCCTGGTCTGCGCCGACGAGGTGCAACTGCTGGCGGCCATCGAAGTGCTGACCCGCCAGACCCTGCAGCGCCGCGATGAGCCGGATTTCATCCCCGATCACCGGGTACCGATGACTGACGCCACCGGCCAGGTCGTGAAGAAGCCAAAGAAACCGAAGAAGCCCAAGGAACCTCAGGCAGGCGCTGGCAAGGCGGTCAAGGGCGCATCCCTGGGCCGCTGGATCGACAGCGAAAAACCCAAGGTCAAGTCGGTGCGCAAGGCTCCGGGCTTCGGTAAGGCCAAGAAGGGCTGAACGCCACCCCGAGCGTCACTCGAATGTGGTGAAGGGTGACGCCTTGTGGCGCTGCGGGAACCGGAATGGGGCAGGGCGATGAACGTCCAGTCCCGTACCAGAGGGCCTGGTTGGGCTTTCAGGATATTGGCTCACTTCCTGCATTTCTGTGTGAAATGCTGAACGCCTATAGTGATTGAAGCGCAGCCCAACCTCAGGCATTTCCCACATGCGCCACAAGGAACTCAAACACTGGACCACCGGTGTCGCCCACCTGCTGGCCCAACCGGCCGGTAGAACCCGTTTGCTCGGCCTCAGCCAATGGCTGCAGCAGGTTTGCCACGTCGATCATTTCGTGCTCTTCGTCTACGAAGGCAATCACCGGCCGCTGGCGCTATTCGACACCTTCCCGCCGGACAAGCGCCATGTGTACGTCGAGGACTACCAGGTCGGCCCCTACCTGCTCGATCCTTTTTACCTCGCCTGCACCCGCAACCAGGCACCCGGCCTCTGGCGTCTGCGCCAGTTCGCCCCGGACCACTTCTATCTCGGCGAGTACTACGTCACCTACTACCAGCAGACGGGCCTGACCGAGGAGATCGCCTTCTTCGTCGACCTGGCCGATGGCGCCAAGGCGGTGCTTTCGCTGATGCGCAGCACCTGCAGCCCGGCCTACAGCCGTGACGAGATGCAGCTGCTGGACTGCGCCCAGCCCGTGGTCGAACAGGTGGTCAACGAAGCCTGGGAACTGGCGCGTGCCCATGCACCGCGCCCCGCACAGGACCTGGACTACAAGATCCGCGAAGCTTTCGACCAGTTCGGCGCCCATGTCCTCACGGCCCGTGAGCAGGAAGTGGTGCAGATGCTCCTGCGCGGCCACTCCAGCGCTTCGGTGGCCGAGCATTTGTGCATAAGCCCGGGGACGGTGAAGATCCACCGCAAGAACATCTACGCCAAGCTCGGCATTGGTAGCCAGTCGGAGCTGCTGGGCCTGTTCGTGCGTGATCTCGCCGGCCAGCAGGATGAGCCAGAAGCGCTGCAAAAGGCGGTTTAGGCTTATCGCTGTTGGCAATTAACAGGGGCTGGTCAATAACCGAGCAGCCTGCGCGAAACCAGCCGCTACGGGCCTCCGCCGCGGCTACCCACGACTTATCCACAATTATTTGCACAGAATTTGTGGGCAGCGAGATGGATATCCAGGCCGCTGCGACTTGACATTCTGCGTAGGGGCGAATGAATTGGCCCCTTCGGATCAAGCGCTGCTCAAAAACCAAGCACTTGCTTCAAGCCCTTGCGGCAAGCGAGCTGCAGCCGGTCATCCATAACTTATCCACATGCTGCTCCACAGATTCTGTGGAGGGCGCGCCTATCCCCGGAGGGATATATACAGCCGAAAACCGCCATTGCTAGCGTGTGGCCATATGCCAAGAACACCTGCAAAAAGGGGCCGGCCGTGAGTGATGCAAGCGAGTGCTTCGATATCGAGTTCCGCCATGTGGTCAAGCGCTATGGCGCGGTCGCGGCGGTGAACGGCCTGAACTTCAAGGTGCGGCGTGGTTCCTTTCATTCCTTCCTCGGCAGTTCCGGCTGCGGCAAGACCACCACCCTGCGGATGATCGCCGGCTTCGAGCAGCCCAGTGAAGGCGAGGTGCTGCTGGCCGGGCGTTCGGTGGCCGGGGTGCCGGCCCACCTGCGGCCGGTGAATATGGTGTTCCAGAGTTACGCGCTGTTCCCGCACCTCTCGGTGGCGGAAAACATTGCCTACGGCCTGCGCTACCACCAGCCGCGCCCGGACCGTGCCGAGCAACGCCGCCTGGCCGATGAAGCATTGGAAATGGTGCGCCTCTCCGGCTTCGGCCAGCGCAAGCCCCATGAACTGTCTGGCGGCCAGCAGCAGCGGGTCGCCCTGGCCCGCGCCCTGGTGAATAAACCCACGGTGCTGTTGCTGGACGAACCCCTGGCCGCGCTGGACCGCAAGCTGCGCAAGGAAATGCAGTCCGAATTGCTGCGCCTGCAGCGCGAGGTGGGCATCACCTTCGTGCTGGTCACCCATGACCAGGAAGAGGCGTTGTCGATGAGCGACAGCATCAGCGTCATGCAGGACGGCCAAATCCTCCAGAGCGCCAGCCCCGAGCAGCTCTACGAATCGCCGGCGAGCCGCTACGTGGCCGACTTCATCGGCGAATCCAACCTGTTCGACGGCACCGTGCGGCGCATCGAGGATGGCCGCGTGCTGCTGGAAACTGCCCACGGCCTGCAACTGGCCAGCCCGCCGACGCCTACCGGGCCGATCCTGAAGGCGTCCGAGCCTGGCTGTATCGCGGTGCGCCCTGAACTGATCGCCATCGGCGCTGGCGAAGAGGCGCTGCCCCGGGAGATCAGCCTGCCCGGCGAGGTAGTGGACCGCATCTACCTCGGCAATCTCACCGAGTACCGCGTGCGTACCGAGCCGTTCGGCATCATTTGTGTGCGCGTGCCACGCCATGGGCAGCACGAGCGCTCGGCCTTCGAACATGGATCGCCGGTACGCATTGGCTGGGATCAGGCCGCCGGTCTCGCAATGACCCTGTAACGACGCAGTACGGAACGGACAAGAACAACCAACCACTCACAGGCAGGTAGCAGCAATGGATCGGAAAGACTTCATCAAGCAACTGCGCAGTTGGCAGAACGGCTCCATCAGCCGTCGCGAGTTCCTTGGCCGCACCGGCCTGGGCCTGGCCATGGCGGTCATGGCCGCCAACATGCCGGGGCTGCTCACCAGCAACCGGGCCTTCGCCGCCGAGAAGGGCTCCCTCGGCGACCGCGTGGTCCTCGCCACCTGGCCGAACTATCACAATGCCGAGAACTTCGCCGCCTTCGCCGAAAAGACCGGCGCCCAGGTGCAGATGAACGTCTTCGGCTCCAACGAAGAAATGCTCGCCAAGCTCCAGGCCGGCGGCAGCGGCTGGGATGTCTTCGTCCCCACCAACTACACCATCAGCACCTACGCCGAGTTGGGTCTGATCGAACCCCTGGATCTGTCGCGCATCCCCAACTTCGACCCGGCCGCCTATGAGAAGCGCTTCATGGAGCAGGGCGTGATCAACGGCAAGACCTACGCCGTGCCGAAGAACTGGGGCACCACCGGATTCGTCTACGACGGCGGGAAGATCAAGGCCAGGCCCACCACCTGGAAGGAGTTCTGGGAGCTGAGCAAAGGCGAGGCGACTGGTCGGGTGATGGTCCACGACTACCAGCTCACGGTCATCGGCAACGCGCTGAAGTCCTTTGGCTACAGCTTCAACTCCATCGATCCGAAGGAGCTGGCCGACGCCGAGAAGCTGCTGCTGGAGGTCAAGCCGCACCTCTTCGCCATCAACTCCGACTACCAGCCCTCCATGCGCAACGGCGATGCCTGGATGTCCATGTGCTGGACCGGCGACGCCTCCCAGCTGCACCGCGACATGCCGCAGATGACCTACGTGCTGGGGCGCGAGGGCGGCGAGCTGTGGAGCGACTTCTTCGCCATTCCGAAGAGCGCCGAGCGGCCGGATGCGGCCTATGCGCTGATCAACTACCTGCTCGACCCGCAGGTGAACAAGCTCGAAGTGGAAGCCCACGGCTACCCAACCGGCGACAAACGGGTGGATGCGCTGTTGCCCAAGTCCATGCTCGAAGACCCGATCATGTATCCGGCCGCCGACCTGCTCAGTGCCTTGGAATTCGGCGCCGCAGCCACCCTGACCAGCCCGGCACGGGCGGAGCTGATGGCGCGCTTCAAGGCAGCCTGATGCATGACGTTGTAGGAGCGAGCTTGCTCGCGAACCTGCGTTCGCGAGCAAGCGCGCTCCTACGGTGGACGTCTCCATGAATCGCAAGGAATCCTCCATGAATGTCGCCCTTGGCGCTCCAGCGCTGGCCGATACGGGCCGGGCCGCGCCAGTCGAAAGCCGCAGCCTCGGCCGACGCGTCACGCTGCTGCTGTTGCTGCCGTCCACCCTCTGGTTCCTGCTGCTGCTCCTGCTGCCGCTGGTGATCATCCTGGTCTTCAGCCTGGGCGAGCGCAGCCCGGTGGGTGGCTACAGCGCGGCGCTGACCCTGGACAACTACCTGAACCTGGGGGCGCGCGCGAAGGCCTTCTACAACACCCTGCTGCTGGCGCCATTGGGCACCCTGGTGTGCCTGGTGGCGGCTTACCCGCTGGCCTACTTCCTGGCCGTGAAGGTGCAGCGCAACCGCTCGCTGTTGCTGACCCTGGTGATCGTGCCGTTCTGGACCAGCTTCCTGATCCGCACCTATGCCTGGATCTTCATCCTTGGCGGCAAGGGCATCCCGGCGCTGCTGGCGATGGTCGGGCTGGAGGATGTGCGACTGATCAATTCGCCGACCGCGGTGCTGATCGGCATCGTCTACGGCTACTTGCCGCTGATGGTGTTCCCCATCTACGTCAGCCTGGAGAAGCTGGACAAACGCCTGCTGGAAGCGTCGTCCGATCTCGGCGCCAGCGCCTTCGAAACCTTCCGACGGGTGACCCTGCCGCTCTCCGCCCCCGGCGTCATCACCGGCGCGATGCTGGTGTTCATTCTGCTCATGGGCGAGTTCCTGATTCCGGCCATCCTCGGCGGTGGCAAGGTGTTTTTCGTCGGCAACGCCCTGGTCGACCTCTTCCTGCAATCGCGCAACTGGCCGTTCGGCAGCGCGGTGGCCATGACCCTGGTGGCGATGATGCTGGCGATCATCGCCCTCTACCTGAAGCTGGTGGCGCGCTACGGCAAGCGCGGCACGGAGGGGATGCTCTGATGTGGCTGCGCAGCTATTCCACCTCGCTGTACCTGTTCCTCTACGCGCCGATTGCGCTGATCGTGCTGTTCTCCTTCAACGCCGGGCGCAGCGGGCTGGCCTTCGAGTGTTGCTCGGCGCAGTGGTTCGGCCGTGCCTTCGGTAACCCCTTCATCATGGAGGCCCTGGGCACCAGCGCGCTGATCGCCTTCTGCTCGGCGCTGATCGCCACAGTGTTCGGCACCCTCGCGGTCTTCGGCCTGCAGCGGGTGGGTAGACGCGTGCGGCTGTTTTTCGATGCACTGACCTACTGCGCCATCATCATCCCCGGCATCGTCATCGGCATCGCTACCCTGATCGCCTTCATCAGCCTGTTCGAAGTGGTCAATCCGCTGCTCGACCTGCTGCTGGGCACCGGCTTGCCGCGCCTGCGCATGGGATTGTTCACGGTGATTGCGGCGCACTCGCTGTTTACCATGGCGCTGGTGATGGTGATCGTCCGCACCCGCGTCGAAGCCCTGGACAAGGCCCTGCTGGAAGCCTCCGCGGACCTCTATGCGCCGCCCCTGGAAACCTTCCGCCGGGTGACCCTGCCGCAGATCGCCCCGGCCATCTTGGCCAGCTTCCTGCTGGCGTTCACCTTCAGCTTCGACGATTTCATCATCGCCTTCTTCGTCGCCGGCTCGGAAACCACCCTGCCGATCTACATCTTCTCGTCGATCCGCCGGGGCATCACCCCGGAGATCAATGCCATTTCGACGGTGATCATCTGCGTCTCCCTGGCGCTGCTGTTCACCTCCCGCTACCTGCAGAACCGTCGCAGCGGCGCCTGAGCGCCCATGGAGCAAAGCCATGCGTGACCAGCTGTACATCAACGGGCAATGGGTCCGTCCCGATCTGGGCGGCTATTTCGAAGTGCTCGACCCCAGCAATGGCGACCTGATCCAGCGGGTGCCGGCCGCCACCGAGGAAGACATCGACCATGCCGTGCGTGCCGCTCGCCAGGCCTTCAATCGGGGCTGGGGGCAGAGCAGCGGGGCAGAGCGTGCCGGTTGGCTGGAAGCCCTGGCCGATGAGCTGGAATGTCGCCAGGACGCCTTGGCGGTTCTGGAAGTACGCGATAACGGCAAGCCGCTGCCCGAGGCGCAATGGGACATCGCTGACGCCATTGGCTGCTTCCGTTACTACGCCGAACTGGCGCGGGAACTGGATGGCCGCCAGGACCAACCGCTGGCGCTGCCGGATGACCGCTTCAGCTGCCGCATCCGTTACGAACCGGTGGGCGTTGCCGGGCAGATCATTCCCTGGAACTACCCGCTGCTGATGGCCGCCTGGAAGGTGGCCCCGGCCCTGGCGGCGGGCGCCACCTGCGTGCTCAAACCGTCGGAGATGACGCCGCTGACCGCGCTGGAACTGGCCGGCGCCGCCGAGCGTATCGGCCTGCCCTCCGGTGTGCTCAATGTGGTCACGGGCCTTGGCAGCGAAGCTGGCGGGCCCCTCAGCCAGCATCCGGGTGTGGACAAGTTGGCCTTCACCGGTAGCGTGCCGACGGGGTCGAAAATCATGTCGGCGGCCGCCGCCGACATCAAGAACATCAGCCTGGAACTGGGGGGCAAGTCGGCCTTCATCGTCTTCGACGACGCCGACGTGGACGCGGCGGTGGAGTGGATCATGTTCGGCATTTTCTGGAACCAGGGGCAGGTGTGCAGCGCCACCTCGCGCTTGCTGGTGCAGGAGGGCATCGCCGCTCGACTGATCGAGCGCCTGGTGGATGAAACCCGGCGCATCGCCATCGGCCCCGGCCTGGAACGCGGCGTGCTGCTGGGGCCGCTGGTGAGTGCCGGGCAGTACCAGAAGGTCATGGGCATGATCGAACAGGGCAAGCAGGAGGCCAATCTGCTGACCGGTGGCAAGCGCCCCTCGCACCTGTCCCACGGCTACTTCGTCGAGCCGGCGGTGTTCGATGAGCCGGCGGACAACGGCCGAATCTGGCGTGAGGAAATCTTCGGCCCGGTGCTCTGCGTGAAGCGCTTCAAGACCGAGGCGGACGCCTTGCGCATGGCCAACGACAGCCGCTTCGGCCTGGCCGCTGCGGTCATGAGCACCGACCTGGACCGCGCCGCACGGGTGGCTAACGGCCTGCGTGCCGGCATCGTCTGGGTCAACTGCTCGCAACCCACCTTCACCCAGGCGCCCTGGGGCGGCATGAAGCAGAGTGGCATCGGCCGCGAGCTGGGCCGCTGGGGGCTGGAGAACTACCTGGAGGTCAAGCAGGTCACCGAGTACAGAAGCACCGAGCCTTGGGGGTGGTACCTGTAGGGGCGATTCCAATCGCCAAGAGGCCGAAGGTCTGCCTTGCTGATTGCCGGGGCTGCTGTGCAGCCCTTGGCCAATGAGTTCGCCCCTACAGGAGCCGTGGACGATTCGTCTCCGCCAGCTGCCGCGTCAACCGCGCCACCTCGGTCATGTCGGTGATCACCAGGCAGACCCGCTCGACTTGCCCACCGGCCGCCGCCAGGGGCAGGACCGTGAGGTTCTGGTACATGAAATCTTCCTCGCCGGTGATCGGGCGGTAATTCTCGAAGCGAATCAGGTAGGGCCGTTGTTCCCACAGGCTGAAAGCGCGGGTCCCGAGTTGCAGCACGGTGTCCACCTTGCGGCGCAACCAGCTGCGGTCGATCTCCGGGAACACGTCGAAGAGGTTCTTGCCATGCACCCGGTCGGGACCGAGGCCTGAATGGTTCTCCATGAAGCTGTTCCACACCTCGATTCGGTACTGGCGGTCCAGGACCACCACCCCGACGTCCAGGCACTGGACGATATCGAGCAGCCAGTGGAGTTCCTTGAAGTCGATCTGTGCCGGCATGGGTCAGTCCATCAGGTAGTGGATCTTCTGGGTCAGGCGCGCGATGGAGGTTTCGGTGAAGAGCAGCAGCAGGTCGAAGTGCAGGTTGTGGTCTTCGATGGCGTAGCTGATCTCCACCGCCAGCGTCTTGCGCCAGCGCCGGTTATTGAGCTGGAACAGTCGTTCGATGGAGCTGTGCTGGCCGAGCAGTTGCGGGTGGCCCTGGGAGAAACGCACATCGATCTGCTCGGCGATGCCGGCCAGGCAGGCGCCAATCAGGATGCTCGCCAGGTCCAGCAGCATCTCTGCCTCATCGGCATCGCCCTGGGGCTGCCAGCCGAGCAGGCGCGCCACCTCGGCGCTCTCGGCGTCGTGGAACAGCAGCAGCGCCTCGCCGGCGATGGATTCGCCGATAAAGCCCTGGCACACCGCCGACAACCGCTCGCCGCGCTGGGCGTCGGCCAGGGCCATGTGCAGTTCGCTGACTTCGAAGAGGTTGACGTTGGGCACCGGTAGTTGCACGAACACGCCGAGCACCCGCGCCAGCAAGGCAGCGGCGCGGCCCATGGCGACGTTGCTGACTTCGCGCAGGGCGTCGCGGAAATTCACCCGCAGGTCCGGGTCGATGCGGCCGGGGACGCCGATGACCGGACTGGTGGACGGCGCCGGGCGCAGCAATCCGAGACGGATCAGGGTTTCGCGCAGTTCGTCGGGGTCGGCTGGCTTGCGGATAAAGGCGAGCGCCCCCAGCTCCTGGACACGGCGCTGGGCCTCTTCCTGGACATCGCCGGACACCACCACCACGCGGGCCTTCAGGCCTTCGGTGCGGATTCGGCTGAGGACCTGGTAGCCGTCCATCACCGGCATGGTCAGGTCCAGCAGGACCACGTGACCGTGGCCCTGGCGGATGGCATCAAGGGCTTCTTCGCCGTTGCCGGCCTGTGTGATATGCACCGGCCAGTCCAGCGGCAGCGCGCGGATCAACTGCTTGCGCGCCATCATCGAGTCGTCGCAGACGAGGAGGGGAATCACCTTGGGGGCACCGCATGGAAAAAGCTGGGCTCTGGGCAAGCATAGACGCTGGCCGCGTGCCAGCGGACACCTCGCGGCCAGCTTCCGATCAGATGTGATTTCTGGCGAGCTGCCGGTCGGTCAGCTTGTCGTGAGCCAGCGCAGTACGCCCTGTCCGGCGACGCGGCCGCTGGCGAAACAGGCGGTGAGCAGGTAGCCGCCCGTGGGGGCTTCCCAGTCGAGCATCTCGCCGGCGCAGAACACCCCCGGCAATTGCTTGAGCATCAAACCTTCGTCCATGGCCTCGAAGGGCACGCCACCGGCCGAGCTGATGGCTTCGTCCAGCGGTCGCGCCCGCACCAGGGTCAGCGGCAGGTTTTTGAGGGTGTCCGCCAGGCGGGCGGTATCAAGGAAGTCGTCCTTGGCCGACAACTCCCGCAAAAGGCCGGCGCGGGCGCCGTCGATGCCCAACTGGCTGTGCAGGTGTTTGGCCATGGAGCGTGACCCGCGTGGTCGGGCCAGGGCCTTGGTGATCTTCTCCACGCTCTGGTTGGGCAGCAGGTCGAGGTACAGGGTGGCGCTGCCGGTGGTAGTGATGCGCTCGCGGATGGTGGCGGACAGGGCGTAGATCAGGCTGCCTTCGACACCGGTGCTGGTGAGCACGAACTCGCCTTGTCGCGGTGCCGTGTCGTCCAGCCGAATGGTGACCGACTTGATCGGCGCACCGGCGAACTTCTCTTGCAGCAGAGGGCTCCAGCCAGGCACTTCGAAGCCGCAGTTGCTCGATTGCAGCGGCGCGATGTGGACGCCGCGCGTTTCCAGCAGCGGAACCCAGGCGCCATCCGAGCCCAACCGCGCCCAGCTGCCGCCGCCGAGCGCCAGAAGGCAGGCATCGGCTTGCACACGGGTTTCGCCGCTTGGTGTGGCAATGCGCAGGGCGCCCTGGTCATCCCAGCCCAGCCAGCGGTGACGGTTGTGGATAACCACGCCTTGCTCACGCAGGCGCTTGAGCCAGGCGCGCAGCAAGGGCGCCGCCTTCATGTCAGTGGGGAAGACCCGGCCCGAGCTGCCGACGAAGGTGTCGATGCCGAGATCGTGAATCCATGCCCGCAGCTCCTCGGCGCCGAAGTCCTGTAACAGCGCGGCGACCTGATCGCGGCGTGCGCCGTAGCGGCCGAGAAAGGGTCCCTTCGCTTCCGAGTGAGTGATGTTCATCCCGCCCACGCCGGCCAGCAGGAACTTGCGACCGACCGAGGGCATGGCATCGAACAACTCCACCCGAGCGCCGCCCTGGGCCAGGACTTCGGCGGCCATCAGGCCAGCGGGGCCACCGCCGATGACGGCGACGAAGGGGGAGGAGTCGTTCATGGGGATAACAATGCAGGAGTGGGGAAGAGGCGCATTCTACTGCACCAGAGGGCAGGCCTGCGGCCTGCTTGGCGATTGAAATCGCCCCTACAGCAAAGCCCCGGACTGGGCACCAATCACCTTCGTAGGATGGGTAGAGCTGGCGAAACCCATCAATCCAACGGCATGGGCATCGCTCTAATTCACTGCCCCAGTCCCATCTCCCGCCAGACCCGATCCGCGCTGTGATGGAGGATGCCGTGACGGCGGGCGAGGGCGGCACGGTCCTTGTCGTAGCCGCCGCCAATCACACCCACCACAGGAATGTCCCGACCCAGGCAATGGCGGATCACCCGCTCGTCGCGATCGGCGAGGCCGGCGTCGGTGAGCTGGAGGTAGCCCAGGGCATCGTCCTTGTGCACGTCCACGCCGGCGTCGTAGAGCACGATGTCTGGCTGATACAGGGGCAGCAGGTAGTTGAGTGCGTCGTCCACCACGTGCAGGTAGTCGGCGTCTCCCATGCCCATGGGCAGGGGGATGTCCCAGTCACTTTCGGCCTTGCGCGCGGGGAAGTTCTTCTCGCAATGCAGCGATACGGTGATGGCTTCCGGCGTATCGGCCAGCAACCGGGCGGTGCCGTCGCCCTGGTGCACGTCGCAGTCGAAGATCAGCACCCGTTGCGCCTTGCCTGTTTCCAGCAGGTAGCGGCTGATCACCGCCAGGTCGTTGAAGATGCAGAAGCCCGCCGCGTGGTCGAAGTGCGCGTGGTGGGTGCCGCCGGCCAGGTGGCAGGCCAAGCCGTGCTTCAAGGCCAGGTCGGCGGTCAGCAGCGAGCCGCCTACCGCGCGCACGGTGCGTCGGGCCAAGGGTTCGCTCCAGGGCAGGCCGAGGCGGCGCTGCTCCTCGCGGCCCAGCTCGCCGCTGAGGAAGCGCTGGATGTAGTCCGGACAGTGGGCCAGGGCGAGCACCTCGGGCGGGCACATGTCCGGTCGATGCAAGCGCGCGTCGGTGGTCAGGCCGCAGTCCAGCAAATGCGCGTAGAGCAGGCGGAACTTCTCCATCGGGAAGCGGTGCTCCGCCGGAAACGGCGGGCTGTAGTCATCGTGGTAGACCAGCGGCAGGAACATCGATCGGCACTCGGGGCGGTACGCAGGGCAGTATTATGGGGCCTTCGAGCCAGGTTCAAGAGTAAGTCCCATGTCCCCGATCGAACTGCTTACCCCGCGCCTGCATCTGCGTGACTGGCGCGACGACGACCTGCCAGCCTTTGCCGAACTGAATGCCGATGTCGAGGTGATGCGCCACTTCCCCGCCTGCCTGAGCCGGGAGGAAAGCGATGCCCTGGCGGCGCGCATCCGTGCCCACTTCCGTGACCACGGCTTTGGCCAGTGGATCGTCACGCACCGCTCGGACGGTGCTTTCGTCGGTGTGCTCGGCCTGCAGAACGTGAACTTCGAGGCCCACTTCACGCCCGCGGTGGAAATCGGCTGGCGACTGATGCCGAGCTATTGGGGACAGGGCCTGGCCAGCGAAGCGGCGCAGGCCGCCCTGGCCTTTGCCTTCGAGCCGCTGCAACTGGTCGAAGTGGTGGCCTTTACCGTGCCGACCAACCTGCGTTCCCAGGCGGTGATGGCGCGTATCGGCATGCAGCGCGACGCGGACGGGGACTTCGACCATCCGCGCCTGCCCGACGGCGATCCGCTGCGACCCCATTGGCTTTACCGACTGGGCCGCGCCGAATGGGAGGCGCTGCGATGAGCGACGCCGTGCGCGCTTACCACGAACTCAGCAAGCACCGTCCGGAGCGCTTCGCCCCCGGCCCCGGCCAACTGGACTGGGCGACCCAGCCGGCACCTTTCCGTCGTTATGCCGGGGCGCGCCTGCTGGAGCTCTGGCACCGGCCGCTGGAAGAGACGCCACCCTACGACGCGGTGTTCGCGGCCCCGGTCGGTCGGCCGGCGCCGCTCGATCGGGAAAGCCTGTCCCAACTGCTCTATGACAGTCTGGCGATTTCCGCGTGGAAGGAAGCTGGTGCCAGCAAGTGGGCCCTGCGAGTCAATCCGTCCTCGGGCAACCTGCACCCCACCGAGGCCTACCTGCTGCTGCCGCCGGGGGCGGTGGAGGAGGGCGGCTTGCTCGCGCACTACGCGCCGGATGCCCACGCCCTTGAGGTGCGCGCTGAACTGCCGGCACCCCTGGCTGCGCCGCTGGCCGCGTCGCTACCGCCGGGTGGCTTCCTGCTCGGCCTGGCCAGCATTCCCTGGCGGGAGGCCTGGAAATACGGTGAGCGCGCCTACCGTTATTGCCAGCACGACCTGGGCCATGCCTTGGCGGCCCTGGCCATCGCCGCCAGCGCGCTGGGCTGGCAGGTGCGCGTCATGGGCGGGGTTGCCGAAGAAACACTGGACTCGCTGCTGGGGCTGGACCGCCCCGGCTTCGTCGAGCGCGAATTTGCCGATGTGCTGCTGTGGATAGGCCCGGCCCAGGCTGTGGCGTTTGCTCTGGATCAATCGCTGTTGGCGGGGATGGCAGCCCTGGAAATGCAAGGTGCGCCCAATCGGCTGTCCCGCGAGCAGCGCCATTGGCCGGAACTGGAGCGCATCCACGGCCTGTGCCGCGCACCGCGCCTGCCGCTGGCGGACTGGCGCGCCCCGATTGCCAGTGTCACTGTGGATAACCCCGGCCTGCCTTTGCGGCCGTTGCTGCATCGTCGGCGCAGCGCCCAGTCGATGGATGGCCGCAGCGGCATTCATGCCGACCTGCTGCTGGCCTGGTTGCGCCGCCTCATGCCGGAAAATTCGCCCGTCCCCTTCGCCAGTCTCGGCGCGCCCCGGGTAGATCTGCTGCTTTTCGTCCACCGCGTCCAGGGCCTGGCGCCCGGCCTCTATTGGCTGGCCCGTGGCGCTGTATCCGAAGGCGAGCTGGCCAGCGGTTTGCGCGAGGACTTCCTCTGGCAGCGCGCCAGCGACGAGCTGCCGTTGTACCGCCTGCTGGAGGGCGACGCCCGTGGCCTGGCGGGATTCCTCTCTTGCGGTCAGGACATCGCCGCCGACGGCTGCGTTGCCCTGGCGATGCTCGCGCGCTTCGACGACGCCCTGGAGCAGGGCGCCTGGCACTACCCGCGGCTGTACTGGGAATGCGGCCAGATTGGCCAATTGCTTTACCTGGAAGCCGAGGCCGCCGGGATATCGGGCACCGGTATCGGCTGCTACTTCGACGATTCGGTACATGAATTGCTGGAAATGGCCGACAGTCGCTGGCAAAGCCTTTACCATTTCACCATCGGTCGCGCGCTGTGGGACGAGCGCCTGACGACGCTTCCGGCCTACCCCGAACTACGACGACCGCCCCGGCCATGACCGGGGCGGCAGCCTTGCAGAGGAGATCCCCATGACCCAGGTGCTCGACGAGCTGGTCGCGCTGCTGAGCCTCGAATCCATCGAAGAAAACCTGTTCCGTGGCGTCAGCCAGGACCTCGGTTTCCGCCAACTGTTCGGCGGCCAGGTGCTGGGCCAGTCCCTCTCCGCCGCCAGCCAGACGGTGGAGCCCGAGCGCCATGTGCATTCGCTCCACGGTTACTTCCTGCGTCCGGGCGATGCCACCTTGCCGGTGGTGTATTCGGTCGAGCGCGTCCGCGACGGTGGCAGTTTCAGCACCCGTCGGGTCACCGCCATCCAGAAGGGCCAGCAGATATTCACCTGCAGTGCGTCCTTCCAGCAGGACGAGGAAGGTTTCGAGCACCAGTTGCCCATGCCCCAGGTGCCGGGGCCGGAGAGCTTGCCCAGTGAGCTGGAAATCGCCCGGCAGAACGCCCATCTGCTTTCCGAGCGGGTGCGCGACAAGTTCCTCTGCGCCAAGCCCATCGAGATTCGTCCGGTCACTGCCGACAACCCCTACGACCCCAAGCCGGGCGAGCCGATCAAGCACCTCTGGTTCCGCGCCGATGGCAGCCTGCCGGACATCCGCGCGATCCATAAATACATCCTGGCCTACGCTTCGGACTTCGGTCTGCTGACTACTTCCATGCTCCCCCATGGCGTGTCGGTGTGGCAGAAGTTCATGCAGGTGGCCAGCCTTGACCACGCCCTGTGGTTCCACCGCGACCTGCGTGCGGACGACTGGCTGCTGTATTCCATGGACAGCCCCTGGGCCGGCAATGCCCGCGGCTTCTCCCGTGGCAGCATCTTCAACCGCTCCGGCCAATTGGTGGCCTCGGTGGCCCAGGAGGGCCTGACCCGCCTGCGCGAGGATTGGAAGTGACGCTTGCGGGTACCGATCTTGGGCGATACCGCCACTGGGTGTTCGACATGGACGGCACCCTGACCATCGCCGTGCATGATTTCGCCGCCATTCGCGTGGCCCTGGACATCCCGCCGGAGGATGACATCCTCCACCATCTGGCGGCCTTGCCCGAAGATGAAGCCGCCGCCAAGCACGCCTGGCTGCTGGAACACGAACGGGAGCTGGCGCTGAATGCGAACCCTGCTGACGGCGCCCTCGAACTGGTGCGTGAGCTTCACCGGCGCGGCTACCAGCTCGGCATCCTCACCCGCAACGCCCACGAACTGGCGCTGCTGACCCTGGAGGCCATCGGCCTGGGCGACTGCTTCGCCACCGATGACATCCTGGGGCGCGGCGAAGCCCCGCCCAAACCCCACCCCGGCGGCCTGCTGCACCTGGCCGAACGCTGGCAGGTCGACCCTCGTGAACTGGTGATGGTGGGTGACTACCGCTTCGACCTCGATTGCGGCCGCGCCGCTGGCGCCGGCACCGTGCTGGTGAACCTGCCGGAGAACCCCTGGCCGGAGCTGGCGGACTGGTTCGCGCGCGATTGTGGGGAGTTGCTGGGGATGGTGAGGGGCTGAGTGAATCAGCCGTTATCCACGGTGGGATGACTCATGCAGAAGACAAAGCTTGTCGTGGTCAGAGTTGTCCGAGCTCGGCTGAACCTGGCACTCCGCCGCCGGCGCGAGTCACCCCTCTCCCCCAGGGAGAGGGGACGGGGGTGAGGGATGCATCATCCCGCTCGTCCCGTCAGAGCCGCGCCGTCGAAAAGGTATCGCACCGTCCCACTTCGCCCTTATCGAAGCCCATCTTGAACCAGCGCACCCGCTGCTCCGACGTCCCGTGGGTGAAGGAGTCCGGCACCACCTGGCCGCGGGCCTGGCGTTGCAGGCGGTCGTCGCCGATGGCGTTGGCGGCGTTGAGGGCTTCTTCCAGATCGCCAGGTTCCAGCCAGTTCAGGCGCTTCTGTGCGTGGAAGGCCCAGACACCGGCCAGGCAGTCGGCCTGGAGTTCCTGGCGTACCAGCAGGCCGTTGTCGCCCTCCACCCGTTCTCCGCGTTGGCGGGCGGCGTTGACCTTGGCGGAAACGCCCAGCAGGGTCTGCACGTGGTGGCCCACTTCATGGGCGATCACATAGGCCTGGGCGAAGTCGCCAGCGGCCTGGAAACGGCTGGCCATTTCCTCGAAGAAGTCCAGGTCCAGGTAGACCTTGCGGTCTCCCGGGCAATAGAAGGGGCCGACCGCCGACGAGGCGAAGCCGCAGGCCGATTGCACGCCACCGTTGAACAGCACCAGGGTCGGGTCCTGATACTGGCGGCCGGCGGCCTGGAAGATGGCGCGCCAGGTGTCTTCGGTGTCGCCGAGGATGGCGCTGACGAACTCGCGCTCTTCCGGCGTACCACTGGGCATGGCTGATTGCTGTTGGGGATTGACCGAGGCGTTCTGCTGGGTGATCTGGCCGAGGATCTGCAGCGGGTCCTCGCCCATCAACAGCGCCACCACGACCACGATCGCTATACCGCCCAGGCCCAATCCCTTGCCACCGCCCAGGCGCATGCCGCTCCCCGCGCCTCCGGCGTCTTGTACGTTGTCGCTGCGACGCGCACGTTGCCAGCGCATGACCACTCTCCATTCGAAAGGCGAGTTAATCAGTGTTGACGCTGGAGGCGGGCACCGCCAGCCCGGTCGTCAGCCCAGCTCGGCCGGGGCCGGCAACAGGCGGGCATGGGCCAGCAGTTGAACCTCACCGCCCACCAGCACATTTCCGGCTGTGGTCACGCATACATCAAGCCGGCTCGGGCGGCCGAGGAAGCGGCCCTGGGCCAGGGCGAACGGCTGGTCGGCGCGCTCCAGCCCCTGTGCCACGCGCCAGGCGGCCACCGGCCCGGCAGCGCTGCCAGTAGCGATGTCCTCGACCACGCCCAGCGGGTCCCAGGTGCGACCTTCGCGGGCGTCCACGTTCATCAGGAAGACGAAGGCGGCGCCGATGCCGGCCAGGGCGTCATCCAGCAGCTCGCGCTGTTTCGCCGCCTCCAGGCCGGCAGCGGTTACTGGCAACAGCAGGTAGGGTAGGCCGGTGCTGACCACCTGGGCCGGGTAGCGGCCGTCACGCTCGCTACCAAAGGCGGCGGCGAAGGCATCGGCGGCGGAGTCGTCCAGCACCTGGCCGAACGCGGCGGCGCCCTGGTCCATTTCTGCGTAAAAGCCCTTACCCTGACGGCGGGTGGCGATACGCACCTGCTTCTCCGGCAGCTGGAGCAGCCAGTTGGCGTCTGACTTGCCGCCATGCAGGTGATGCAGCAGGGCAGCGGCGCCCAGGATCGGATGGCCGGCGAAGGGTAGTTCCTCTTCCACGGTGAACACGCGGGCGGAGAAGGCGTTCGGGGCCTCCAGCGGCGCCAGGAAGATCGACTCGAACTGCCGCAGCTCGCGGGTCAGTTCCTGCATGGCGGTGGGGGAGAGCCCGCTGCAATCGGGGAAGACCGCCAGGCCGTTGCCAGCCAGTACCCGTTCAGCAAACACATCGACTTGCCAGTATTCCATTTCAGGCTCCAGGGAAAAGAAAACGGCCGCTTCAAGCGGCCGTCCGAGGGGATGCTCGGGTTCAGCGGGCAGGATACTCGCTGAGCACGCTCAGCTTGCCACCCTGGGCAACGCCGATCACCTGGTAGGCGTCCTGCCGGTCGCCCATTTCCATGCCGGGGGAACCCACCGGCATGCCCGGTACGGCAGCGCCCAGCAGGTCGGGGCGCTCGCGCAGCTTGAGTACATCGCTGGCCGGCACATGGCCTTCGACGAATTTACCGTCCACCACGCCGGTGTGGCAGGAGCCGAGCTGGTAGGGCACGCCGACGCGCATCTTCACCGCGGCCATGTCGCTTTCCTCGTGGTCGCGGACCTGGATGCCGTTGTCCCGCAGATGACTGATCCAGGCCTTGCAGCAGCCACAGTTCGGGTCACGGTAGACGTCCATGGTGATGGGCTCGGCAGCCTGGGCGATGCCGGCCAGCAGGGTGGTGAGCAGGAGGAGGGAACGCATGGGGGCTCCTTGCGGCCAGGCAGGCCGGAAACAAAGAAAAGTAGGATAGCGCTGCACCTTTCCAGGCCCAAGCAAAGCTCTGTATCAGACTATTCCCGAGCGGCCTATGCTTTTTCCTGACCTCGTTGTGAGACCAGACGATGCTCTTCACCCGCATCCTGCTGGGCCTGCAGGCCCTCATTCTTGCTGGCTTCGGGCTGGCGTACTTCATCCGCCCGGAAGAAATGGCCAGCCTCAGCGGCATGCTGCTGATGGACCCTTCGGCGGTGACCGATGTGCGTGCTTACTACGGCTGTCTGCAGTTGGGCATCGCGGCCTTCCTGCTGCTGGCCCAACTGCGCCTGCAACTGGCGCGGGCAGCGCTGGACCTGCTGGTGCTGATCTATGTCGCCCTCGCCTTGGGGCGGATCAGTGGCCTCTGGCTGGACGGCAGTCTGGGGCAGACCTTCAACCTCTACGCGCTGCTGTTCGAGGTGGTGTCGGCGGGGATGGCCTTTGCCGCGTTACGCAAGCTGGATGGGGCCTAGGCTTCCCAGCCCTCGTAGGATGGGTTGAGCCTGCGAAACCGATCAACCGTGGCTGCATGGGTTTCGTGCCTCAACCCATCCTACGGTTCTGTAGTCAGGGGGGGACGTTTCATCGAGCCACCACCGAACTCAGCGCCGCTCCAGCAGCACGCCCGATTCCATGTGGTGCGTGTAGGGGAACTGATCGAACAGGGCGCAGCGCACCACCTTGTGGGTATCGCTCAACTGCTGGATGTTCGCCGCCAGCGTCTCCGGATTGCAGGAGATATAGAGGATGCGGTCGAAGCGGCGGGTCAGTTCGCAGGTGTCCGGGTCCATGCCGGCGCGGGGCGGGTCGACGAAGACGCTGCCGAACTCATAGCGCTTGAGGTCGATACCCGCCAGGCGGCGGAATGGGCGCACTTCGTTCAGCGCTTCGGTCAGTTCCTCCGCGGACAGGCGCACCAGGGTGACGTTATCCACAGCGTTATCGGCCAGGTTGGCCAGGGCGGCATTCACCGAGGTCTTGCTGATCTCGGTGGCCAGCACCTTGCGCACGCGGGTAGCCAGCGGCAGCGTGAAGTTGCCGTTGCCGCAATAGAGCTCGAGCAGGTCGTCCTGGCGATCGCCCAGCACGTCGAAGGCCCAGCCCAGCATCTTCTGGTTCACCTCGCCATTGGGCTGGGTGAAGGCCCCCTCCGGCTGGCGATAGCGGAACACCTGGCCAGAAACGGTCAGTGCTTCCTCGACATAGTCGCGGCCGATGACGATGCGCTTGCCCTTGGAACGACCTACCAGGCTCACACCCAGTTCGGCGGCCAGCGTCGCGGCTTCGGCCTGCCAGGCGTCGTCCAGCGGGCGGTGGTAGCAGAGCGTGATCAGCGCATCGCCGGCCAGGGTGGTCAGGAACTCCACCTGGAACAGCTTGAAGGACAGCACCTTGCTCGCTTGCCAGCCGGCTTTCAGGCGCGGCATCAGTTCGTTGATGCGGCGGCTGGCGATGGGGAAGTCTTCGATCATCACCGGGGTGAACTTGTCGCCGGCTTCGAACATCGCGTAGTGGCGGTTTTCGCTGCCGGTCTCGCGCCACAGGCGGAATTCCGCGCGCAGGCGATAGTGCTCACGGGGGGATTCGAAGACGTCCGGTTCCGGGGCATCGAAGGGCGCCAGCAGCGCCTTCAGGCGCTGCGTCTTCTCGGCAAGCTGGGCGGCGTAGGCCGCCGGGTCGAACTGGGGACGACTCATCAGTGGAAGAAACCCATCTTGATAACAAAGAGCACCGCGAGGATCACCAGCGCCGGGCTCAGCTCTTTATAGCGGCCGGCGAGGGTCTTGATCGCGGCCCAGGCGATGAAACCGAAGGCGATGCCATCGGCAATGGAATAGGTGAACGGCATGGCCAGGGTGGTGATCAGCACGGGAGCGGCAGTGGTCAGGTCGCTCCAATCTATCTCGGCCAGGCCCGAGGCCATCAGCACGGCAACGAAGAACAGTGCCGGCGCGGTGGCGAAGGCCGGCACGCTACCCGCCAGCGGCGAGAGGAACAGCGCCAGCAGGAACAGTACGGCCACCACCAGCGCGGTGAGGCCGGTACGGCCACCGGCGCTGACGCCCGCGGCGGACTCGATATAGCTGGTGGTGGTGGAGGTACCCAGCAGGGAACCACCCATGGCGGCGGTGGAGTCGGCGATCAGGGCACGGCCCATCTTCGGCATGTAGCCATCGGCGCGCATCAGGCCAGCCTTCTTCGCCACGGCGATCAGGGTGCCGGAGTTGTCGAACAGGTCGACGAAGAGGAAGGCGAAAATCACGCTCACCAGGCCGATTTCCAGCGCCCCCTTGATGTCCAGCTGGAGGAAGGTGGGGGCCAGCGACGGCGGCATGGAGAAGATGCCAGCGAACTGGGAGACGCCCAGCGCGATGCCGGCGATGGTCACCAGGAGGATGCCGATGAGCACGGCGCCGGTCACCTTGCGGGCTTCCAGGGCGACGATCAGGAAAAAGCCGAGCACGGCGAGGATCGGCTCGGGCTTGGTCAGGTCACCGACGGTCAGCATGGTCACCGGGTGGGCGGCAACGATGCCGGCCTTCTGCAGGGCGATCAACCCGAGGAACAGGCCGATGCCGGCGGCGATGGCCGAGCGCAGTTCCAGCGGGATGCTGTTGATGATCCACTCACGGATCTTGAACACCGAAAGCACGAAGAACATGCAGGCGGAGAGGAACACGGCGCCCAGGGCCACCTGCCAGGTGTGACCCATCTGCAGGACCACGGTGTAGGTAAAGAAGGCGTTCAGGCCCATGCCGGGGGCCAGGGCGATGGGGTAGTTGGCGATCAGCGCCATGGTGGCCGAGCCGATAGCGGCTGCAAGGCAGGTGGCGACGAAGATCGCACCCTTGTCCATGCCGGTCTCGCCGAGGATGGCCGGGTTGACGAAGAGGATGTAGGCCATCGTCAGGAAGGTCGTCAGACCGGCCAGGACCTCGGTGCGCACATTGGTATCGTGCGCCTTGAGTTGGAACAGCTTTTCCAGCATGTGTGGGCTCCCCGTGACGCACTGCGTCGTTGTCATTCAGCTGGCGAAAAGCAAAGCACAAATGCACGGCGCACGCGGGCGCCATGGACTTTTCTCTGCCAGTCTGAAAAAAGGCGCGCATCATACCAGCTCGCCCCGGAGCGGTGAATTTATGACCGGACGGACAGCTTCGGTTTCCAGGAAAAGGAGAACACCATGCATACCCAACCTCATCTCCAGGCCCTGATCGCCGTTGCCGAAGGCGTTGAAGACCTGGAAACCGTGACCCTGATCGACGTGCTGCGGCGCGCCGACATCAAGACCGTGGTGGCCAGCATCGAAACCCGCCGGATGATCACACTGGCCCGCGGCACTCGCCTGACCGCCGACACCATGCTGCTGGACGTGCTGGCCCAGGAATACGACCTGATCGTCCTGCCCGGTGGCATGCCCGGCGCCCAGCGCCTGGGCGAGCACGAGCCGCTGGCCGAGAAGGTCCGCCAGCAGGCCAAGGCCGGCCGTTTCTTCGCTGCCATCTGCGCCTCCCCGGCTATGGCCCTGCAGCCCTACGGCGTGCTGCGCCAGCGCCGCATGACCTGCTACCCGACCTTCAGCGACCGGCTGTCCGGTTGCGCCTTCGTCGACCAGCCGGTGGTGGTCGACGGCAACTGCATCACCGCCCAAGGGCCGGGCTCTGCCCTGGCCTTCGCGCTGACCCTGGTGGAACAGCTGTGCGGCAAGGCCAAGCGCAACGAAATCGCCAAGGCGATGCTGGTGGAGTGACGGGAGAGTTGCAGGGGCTTGTCCTGTAGGAGCGAATTCATTCGCCAAGGGCGGCAAAACCGCTCCCCAGGGTTATGCAGGGCAGCCCTTCGGCCTGCTTGGCGAATAAATTCGCCCCTACAATTGGCTCATCCCCACGAAAAGCAGGCTCAGTGCAGCTTGTCCCGCTTGGCCAGGCTCGGGAACAGTTTCATCCACAGGCCGGTCACGATCAGCGTGCCGACACCGCCCATGACCACCGCCGGCACGGTGCCGAACCAGGCGGCGGTGACGCCGGACTCGAACTCACCCAACTGGTTGGAAGCGCCGATGAACAGCCCATTCACCGCACTGACGCGGCCACGCATCTCGTCCGGGGTGTGCAGCTGCACGAAGGCACCGCGGATCACCATGCTGATCATGTCCGCCGCGCCGAGCACGGCCAGCACCGCCAGGGAGAACCAGAAGGAGGTGGACAGGCCGAAGGCGATGGTCGCCACGCCGAACACCCCCACCGAGGTGAACATGATTCGCCCGACATTGCGCTCGATGGGGAAGCGCGCCAGCCAGAAGGACATCAGCAATGCGCCGACCGCCGGAGCCGAGCGCAACAGGCCCAGGCCCCAGGGGCCGGTGAGCAGGATGTCCTTGGCGAACACCGGGAGCAGGGCGGTGGCGCCACCCAGCAGCACAGCGAAGAGGTCCAGGGAGATCGCGCCGAGGATGTCCGGCCGGCTGCGGATGAAGCGGATGCCCGCCAGCAGGTTCTCCAGGTTGGCCGGCGCCTTGTTGGCCTGCTGCTGGCTGCTCGAAAGGCCCAGCATCAGGACGCAGGCGGCGATGTAGAGAACCGCCGTCGGGCCGTAGACCCACAGGCTGCCGAAGGCGTAGAGCAGGCCGCCGAGGGCCGGCGCGACGATGGTGGCTGCCTGCATCGCTGACGCAGAGGCGGCAACGGCGCGGGGGAACAGTTCCTTGGGCACCACATTGGGTAACAGTGCCTGGGTAGCCGGCATCTCGAAGGCGCGCGCGGCTCCGAGAACGAAGGCCATCAGGAAGATCAGCTCGCGGCTGGCGCTATCAGTGGCGCTGGCGAACACCAGCGCCCCAGCCACCAGGGCCTGCAGCACCTGGCAAAGGGCGGCAACGCGGCGGCGGTCGAAGCGGTCGGCCACATGCCCGGTATGCAGCATGAACATCACCCGTGGCAGGAACTCCACCAGGCCGACCAGGCCCAGGTCGAGCACGCTGCCGGTGAGTTCGTAGATATGCCAGCCGATGGCGACTGTGATCATCTGGAAACCGCTTGCCGTGCAGACGCGGGCGAACCAGAAAGCCAGGAAGGGACGATGGTGGCGTAGGAGGAGGGCCTGAGACATATCCGGAAAAAGCTTAGGCTGCTAACGGTGGCGCAGCCTAGCACGACGGCGGAAACATGCGGTTGCATTTGCCGAAGAGAGCGTTCGATCAGCGCCTGCTCCTCGGAAATTTCTGACCAAAGAGACAGATTTCCCCTTTGTGTCTGTCAGTGATTTCGTTAGAATTTGACTTTAAAGTCAGGTTTATCCCTCCGACTACTCTCATATCTACGGCCCTTCTCCCCGGAAGGGCCGACAACCGTGTTTTGCACAAAGAAAAGGGCCGGCCACCGCCGGTCGATGAGGAACGGGCATGTCCACTCCTGAGTTATCCCGTCGCGCCTTCCTGCAAGGCAGCGTCGTCGCCGGTATCGGCATCACCCTTGCCCCTTTGGGCAGCAAGGCCTTCGCCGCGCTGTTCGAAGAGCAGGTCACCCGCACGCCGGAGCCCTGGCACACCGTTGGTGGCCAGGCTCGTGGGCGGATCGACGGCGTCAGCAAGGTCTGCGGCGGCAAGGTGTTCGCTCGAGACATTCGCGCCAAGGACATGCCCGGCTGGCCGCAGCAGCAAGGCCATGCGCTGCTGCTCAAGGCCACCCGTGCCGATCATCTTTACCAAGGCATCGACCTGTCCATGCTTGGCGAAGAGCTCAAGCCCGATCGCGTGGTGACGGCTGTCGACCTCGCACGGGACGGCATCGCCTTCCCTGAAGGCCACAACCCCGACCCCTTCCTGCCCGAAGGCCAGGTGCCGATGTTCATCGGCCACCCGGTGGCGCTGCTGATCTGGAAAGACTTCGACCGTTACCGTCGGGCGAAGAACATCCTCAAGTTCAACGAGAAGGTGGTGCGCTACGGTGCCCAGGCTCCGCTGTACCAGCGTGACCCCTACGGCAGTTTCCGCTTCGTGCGCGTTGGCGGTGCCACGCCTTTCGAGCCGGATACCTTCTCCAGCCTGAAGGACAGCATGCTGTTCCCGCTGATCCGCGAGCGCAAACCCACCTGGGGCGCTGGCAACCCGGCTGGCGATCTGACCGCCCAGGGCCTCTACCACGCTGAGCAGATGCAGTTGAAGCTGGCCAATCCGCCAGAAGGCTGGATGGTCTTCGACGAACGCTTCAAGACCCAGTCCATCGAGCCGGCCGCCCTGGAAGCGGACAACGGCAACGGCTGGTACGACCCGGCCACCGGCACCCTGCATTTCGTCGTGGCCACCCAGTGCCCCTTCGAGGTGGCCGAGCAGACCGCGCACATGCTGGCGCCGTCGCGCTTCAAGGTGCAGAAGCTGAACATGCACCCCGGCTACACCGTCGGTTACGGCTCCAAGGACAACAACATCTTCGTGTTCTACGCC
Source organism: Metapseudomonas resinovorans DSM 21078 (assembly GCF_000423545.1). GTDB lineage: Bacteria > Pseudomonadota > Gammaproteobacteria > Pseudomonadales > Pseudomonadaceae > Metapseudomonas > Metapseudomonas resinovorans. The sequence continues at coordinate 63,902 of NZ_AUIE01000026.1, read as the reverse complement.
GCCCTGGCCGCCATCTACGGCGACGGCGTGCCGGTGCGCCTGGCCAATGACCGCTACGAGCAGTTCCAGAGCGGCATCAAGCGCCACCCCTTCGACATGCATTACCAACTGGCGGTGAAGAAGGACGACCTGTCGTTCCAGATCTTTCGTGCCCACATGGATGTCGACGGCGGCGGTCGCATCAACTACAGCCCCTCGGTCGCCGCCGTGGGTGCTACTGCCGCGCAGTCCATCTACTACCTCCCGCAGAGCGATCTGGCGGCCACCGCCTACCACTCCCGTGGGGTCGAAGCCGGTTCCATGCGTGGATACGGCACCCTGCAGACCATGGCCGCCACCGAAATGATGGTGGACGAGGTCGCCGCGCGCCTGGGCGTCGACCCCATTGAGCTGCGTCGCAAGAACGTCTTCAAGTCCGGCATGAAGAACACCCAGGGCGCGATTCCCGCCGGTGCCCTGCGCCTGGACGAAATCCTCGACAAGGCTGCGCAGCACGAGGTCTGGAAGAACCGCGACACGCGCAAGCGCGAAGAAGAGGCGAAGGACCCGGACAACTACTACGGCGTAGGCTTCGCCATCTGCCAGAAGGACTTCGGCACCGGCTCCGAGGCCCCCATGGCGAGCCTGGAGTTCACCGCCGACGGCCGCGTGACGCTGCGCCAGATCGCCATCGACATGGGCACCGGCATGGCGACCTCCCAGGCGCTGCTGGTGGCGGACTACCTGGGCCGCCCGGCCCATGAGATCCGCACCGGCGTCACCGAATGGTCCGAGCTGGACCTGACCACCAGCGGCAACCCTTACCTGATCAGCCAGGCTGAACAGGATGCCGCGCTGAAGAACCCGCGCTGGGTCGGCAAGCTGGCGTCGCCGTCCTCGGCCACCAACTCGGCCTACTACTCCGGCCACGGCACCCGCGAGGCGGCACGTATCCTCTTCAACCACGGCCTGTGGCCGGCGGCGCTGAGCATCTGGGGGCGCGGCGAGTTTGGCGGCCTGGCCAACCCCTACGTGGTACGCCGCGAGGACGCCCATTGGGTGGAAGGCAAACTGACCGCCAATGGCCTGCCGCCGATCCCCTTCGAGGTGCTGGCGCACAAGGCCCACGAGCTGGGCCTGGTCACGGGTGTCAGCGTCCACGGTTTCAACCGCTGGGCCTGGGCCGAGGGCGAGTTCGACATCGACGGCAAGCGCGACACCTTCCCGCTGGACGCCGTGGCCGCTAAATACGGTGACGGTGCTGCCAAGGAGAAGAAGGCGAAGATGACCAGCCACGGCTACCACCTGCTGGACCGTACCGCCATCAGCTATCCGCCGACCCAGCTGAACAACGCCATGGTCACCTACTACAGCCCGGTGGCGACGCTGGTGGAAGTGAAGGTGAACAAGGGCAGTGGTGAGGCGCGGGTGATCAACCACCATTCCTGGCTGGAGTGTGGCCGGGTGATCGTGCCCGAACTGGTGCTCGGTCAGCTCGAAGGCGGCATCGCCATGGGCATCGGCCACGCGCTGCTGGAAGACATGCCGCTGTACGAGGGCGGCCCCGGCGAAGGCACCTGGAACTTCAACCGTTACCAGCTGCCCCGCGCCAAGGACTGCGCGGTGTGGAAACAGACCGCTGAAATCCTCCCGCCGCTGTCGCCCAGCGACCCGGCCAAGGGCATTGCCGAAGTGGTGATGATCCCGGTGGTCGGCGCCATCGTGAACGCCGTGGCCCACGCCACCGGCAAGCGCCTGCGCGACCTTCCCCTGACTCCGGCCCGCATCAAGGAGGCCCTCCATGGCTAAGCGCGCCCTCAGCATGACCCTCAACGGCCAGGCCGTCGGTCCCTTCACCGTGGACGACGACCTGATGATGATCGAGTTCCTCCACGAACACCTGAACCTCACCGGCTCGCGCCTGGGTTGCGGCCAGGGCATCTGCCATGCCTGCGTGGCGATCCTCGACAAGCCCGACGGCACCAGCGAGGAGATCCGCACCTGCATCACCGGCGCGCACTTCTTCGACGGCAGGAAGGTGCGCACCATCGAAGGCCACGCCAAGCGTGATGCCAAGGGCGAAGTGACCGAGCTGAACCCGATCCAGCAGAAGTTCATCGACCAGTTCGCCTTCCAGTGCAGCTACTGCACCCCCGGCTACGTCAACGCCGCCACCGTGCTGGTGGAAAAGCTCCAGCGCCAGCCGGTCAAGCGCAGTGAACTGGAAGGGGAGATCGAACACGCCCTGGGCAACCACATCTGCCGCTGCACCGGCTACGTCCGCTACTACAACGCCGCGCGCGAAGTGGTGGAAGGTCTCGGCCTGGTCAAGGAGGGTTGAGGATGCGCTCGTTACTCCTCGCAGCCCTGCTGCTGCCCCTGGCCGCCCAAGCCGCTGAACAGCCGGCGGACAAGGCGCTGATCGAGCGTGGCAAGTACCTGTCCCGTGCCGCCGACTGCGTGGCCTGCCACAGCATCGAAGGCGGTGCCGAGTACGCTGGCGGCCTGCCGCTGGTGTCGCCGTTCGGCACCATCTACGGCACCAACATCACTCCGGACAAGGAGCATGGCATCGGCGACTACAGCGCTGAAGAGTTCTACAAGGCCGTGACCCAGGGCGAGCGCAAGGACGGCGGCAAGCTCTACCCGGCCATGCCCTACACCTCCTACCACCTGCTCAAGCGTGAAGACTCCGACGCCATCTACGCCTATCTGATGAGCCTGGAGCCCATCGCCAAGCCGAGCCCGAAGACCGACCTGGCCTTCCCCTTCAACGTGCGCTTCGGCATGACTTTCTGGAACATGCTCTACAAGAACCGCGTGCAGCTCGAGCCGGCCGACGGCAAGGGCGAGGAGTGGCAGCGCGGCCAGTACCTGGTGGAAGTGCTCGGCCACTGCGGCGAGTGCCACACCCCGCGTAACGCGCTGGGTGCCCTGCAGCAGGACCTGCGCATGACCGGCGGCGTGATCCTCGGCTACGAGGCCCCGAGCCTGCTGGCCAAGGACCTGGCCGAGCGCGGCTGGACCACGGACGACTTGTCCACCTTCCTCAAGCACGGCATCAGCGATCAGGGTTCGGTATTCAACGAGATGTACCCGGTGCTGCACCACAGCACCCAGTACCTGCCTCAGGATGATCACCGCGCCATGGCCACCTACCTGCTGGGCGAAGAGCCGCCGGCGCCGCGCAAGATAGCTGCCGTGGCCGAGGCTGAACTGGGCGAAAGCGCCGCTCGCGGGCGCCAGGACTACCTCAACGTCTGTGCCGGTTGCCACGGCGTGGCAGGAGAAGGCGTGCCGCACGTGGCAGTTGCCATGAACGGCAACACCACCCTGCGCCTGGCGGATTCCCGCAACCTGCTGCGGGTGATCGACGACGGCATCCGCGAGCAGCAGTTCACCGGTTTCGAACGGATGCAGCCAATGCCCGGCTTCAGGGATAAACTCGACGACGGCCAGATGCGCGACCTGCTCAACTACCTGCGTCAGACCTGGGGCGGCCTTGAGGCTGAGGTGAGCCCGGAGCGGGTGACGGAACTGCGCGGCGAGGTCCTGTCGTCTCACTGATTAGGGTATTTCCCACGATGCAACACCTCGATCTGCTGGTGGTGCGCAAGGCGCTGGAGTGGTCCGCTTCCGGCCAGCGCGTGTGGCTCTGCACCGTCCTCGCGACCTATGGCTCGGCGCCCCGTGCGCCGGGCTCCCTGCTGGCTGCCACCGCCGACGGGCACTGGATCGGCTCGCTGTCGGGCGGCTGCGTGGAAGATGACTTTCTCGAACGCCTGGTCGCCGGTGCCTTTGCCGAGCCGGTTCAACTGGTGCGCTATGGCGACGGCAGCGATACCCAGTCGTCGATCCGTCTGCCCTGCGGCGGCATTCTCGACGTGCTGGTGGAAAACCTGCCCGCCGACTGCGATGTCCAGGCGCACCTGCGAGAGCTGGAAACGGCCTTGGCCGGCCAGCGCCGCTTGATCCGCGAGGTCGCCCTGCCCGAGGGCGTGCGTCGGTTGTTGCCTGACCGCGACCACGGCCCGCGAGTGGAGCGCCTGGGCGACCTGCTGCACCTGCGCGTCGGCGCCGCCCAGCGCCTTTTGCTGGCGGGCTACTCCACGGTGGCCCAGGTATGCGCCGAGTTTGGCCAGAGCCTGGGCTTCGAGGTGGTGCTCTGCGACCCGCGTGATGAGGTGTTGCACGGCGTCGAGCTGCCGGGCGTGGAAATCCGCCGCGAGCTGCCTTCGGAGTTCATCCGCCAGGGCGGCTGTCACGCCGATACCGCCGTGGTTGCCCTGACCCATGATCCGAAGATCGACGACCTGGCGATGATCGAGGCGGTTCGCACCGAGGCCTTTTACATCGGCGTGATGGGCTCCATGGCCACCAGCGCCAAGCGCATGGAGCGCCTGCGCCGGGTCGGTGGCCTGAATGAGGCGGAGCTTGCGCGCATCATCGCCCCCATTGGCCTGAACCTTGGCAGCAAGACCCCGTCCGAAATCGCCCTGGCGGTGCTCGCGGACATCCTGCGGGTGCGCAATGGGATTGCGCGCGAGCGGGTGTGATCAGGCGAATTCAATCGCACGAATCCTTGTAGGGGCGAATTCATTCGCCAAGGGCAGCTATGCTGCCCCCCTTCGGCCTTGCAGGGCAGACCTTCGGCCTGCTTGGCGATTGAAATCGCCCCTACAGTTTCATCGCCCCGGGAGTTGATGCATGCCCAATGTCCCCGCCCTGATCCTCGCCGCCGGTTTCGGCACCCGCTTTGGCAGCGACAAGCGCCGCGCCGCCCTGGCTGACGGCCGCACGCTGCTGGCAGCCAGCCTGGAGCGTGCCCGGACGGTGTTCGACGAGGTGCATGTAGTGCTGCGCCCGGAAGACGATTCGGCGGAGTTGGGGCTGCCGGAAAGCTGCAGCATCATCCTGTGCGAAGACGCCGGGCAGGGCATGGGCCATAGCCTCGCGGCCGGTGCGCGGGCGCTTGCTGGTGGCGGGGGAGAAGCCATCGCCGTACTGCTCGGGGACATGCCCTGGATCGCTGAATCCAGCCTGCGCACGCTGCTGGCCAAGGCCGCGTCGGACCGTATCGTGTTCCCTGTGCATCACGATGAGCGTGGTCATCCCGTGCTCTTCGGACGGGACTTCTGGCCGGAACTCCAGGCGCTCACCGGCGACGAAGGCGCGCGGCGGGTGCTGCGCGCCCATGCCGCCGCCTGGGTGGCGGTGGGGGTGGACGATCCGGGTGTGCTGCGGGATGTGGACAGCCCTGAGGCGCTCTATCCCTGTTCCGCGTCCTGAAACTCCATACCCCTGCATATTCCATGCGGCGGTCGGCCGCGCGGCAACCTGTCGCGCGGCAACGAACCACAGCTGCCTGAAAGCCTTGAACGGCTACTCTCTATGCATTGCTTGATCCGCGTCAAAACCCCTGGCGCGGGTTTGTGAAGGGCCAATCTGGCCCGCATCCAGTCGCAGCAGACCTCACAAGAACAATTCGGTCCGGCCTGGCTCCTCTATCCGGTGGAGTCGCGCGGGGCCTGCACCCGTATCAACCTGATTAGAGGATTCGCCATGTTCGGATTGGAGGCTCTCGATCTCGCCCGAATGCAGTTCGCCTTCACCGTGTCCTTCCACATCATCTTCCCGGCCATCACCATCGGCCTGGCGAGCTACCTCGCCGTCCTGGAAGGGTTGTGGCTGAAAACACGCGAGGAGGTCTACCGCGACCTCTATCACTTCTGGTCGAAGATATTCGCCGTGAACTTCGGCATGGGCGTGGTTTCCGGCCTGGTCATGGCCTACCAGTTCGGCACCAACTGGAGCGCCTTTTCCGACTTCGCCGGCGCGGTCACCGGGCCGTTGCTGACCTACGAGGTGCTCACCGCGTTCTTCCTCGAAGCCGGCTTCCTCGGCGTCATGCTGTTCGGCTGGAACCGCGTGGGCCCTGGCCTGCACTTCTTCTCCACGGTGATGGTGGCCATCGGCACCATCATTTCCACTTTCTGGATCCTCGCCTCCAACAGCTGGATGCAGACCCCGCAGGGCTTCGAGATCATCGACGGCCGCGTGGTACCGGTGGACTGGCTGGCGGTGATCTTCAACCCGTCCTTCCCCTACCGCCTGCTGCACATGGCCACCGCCGCCTTCCTCGCCACCGCCTTCTTCGTCGGCGCCTCGGCGGCCTGGCACCTGCTGCGCGGCCGCGACAACCCGGCGATCCGCAAGATGCTCTCCATGGCCATGTGGATGGCGCTGATCGTGGCCCCGGTACAGGCGTTCATCGGCGACCTGCACGGCCTCAATACCCTCAAGCACCAGCCGGCGAAGATCGCCGCGATGGAAGGCCACTGGGACAACAGCAGTGGTGAAGCCACCCCGCTGATCCTCTTCGGCTGGCCGGACATGGAGCGCGAGGAAACCCGCTTCAAGGTGGAGGTGCCCTACCTCGGCAGCCTGATCCTGACCCACAGCCTGGACAAGCAGGTACCGGCGCTGAAGGACTTCCCGAAGGAAGACCGCCCCAACTCCACCGTGGTGTTCTGGTCGTTCCGCATCATGGCTGGCCTGGGCATGCTGATGATCCTCACCGGCATGTGGAGCCTGTGGCTGCGCTGGCGCGGCGGGCTGTTCCAGTCCCGGCCGTTCCTCTACCTGTGCCTGTGGATGGGCCCGTCCGGGTTGATCGCAATCCTCGCCGGCTGGTTCACCACCGAGATGGGCCGCCAGCCCTGGGTGGTCTATGGGTTGATGCGCACGGCCGACGCGGTGTCCAACCACAGCGTGACGCAGATGAGCCTGACCCTGGTGAGCTTCGTGGTGGTGTACTTCGTGCTCTTCGGCGCGGGCCTGGGCTACATGATGCGCCTGGTGCGCAAGGGCCCGGTCACCCACGAAGGCAAGGAACAGGGTATCGGCGGCCCCGGCCAGCACCGCACCCCTGCGCGCCCGCTCTCGGCGACCGAAGAGGGCATGGACGATGACGACAACGCGACCGAGGTAAGGAGCTGAACCATGGGCGTCGATCTTTCACTGATCTGGGCGATCATCATCATCTTCGGCGTGATGATGTACGTGGTGATGGACGGTTTCGATCTCGGAATCGGCATCCTCTTCCCCTTCGTCAAGGATGACGGCGAGCGCGACGTGATGATGAACACTGTCGCGCCGGTCTGGGACGGCAACGAGACCTGGCTGATTCTGGGAGGCGCCGGCCTGTTCGGCGCTTTCCCGCTGGCCTACTCGGTGGTGCTGTCCGCGCTCTACCTGCCGCTGATCCTGATGCTGCTGGGGCTGATCTTCCGTGGCGTGGCCTTCGAGTTCCGCTTCAAGGCCAAGCCGGCCAAGCGTCACCTGTGGGACAAGGCCTTCATCGGTGGCTCCATCGCCGCCACCTTCTTCCAGGGTGTGGCGCTCGGCGCCTATATCGAAGGCATCCCGGTGGTGAACCGCACCTTTGCCGGCGGCTCGCTGGACTGGCTGGCACCCTTCCCGATGTTCTGTGGCCTCGGCCTGATCGCGGCCTACGCGTTGCTGGGCTGCACCTGGCTGATCATGAAGACCGAAGGTCGCCTGCAGCAGCAGATGCACGACCTGGCGCGCCCGCTGGTGCTGGTGCTGCTGGCCATCACCGGCATCGTCAGCATCTGGACGCCGCTGGCCCATGAGGACATTGCCGCGCGCTGGTTCAGCCTGCCCAACCTGTTCTGGTTCATGCCGGTGCCAATCCTGGTGCTGGTGTGCACCTGGGCGTTGCTGCGCGCCGTGGCGAACAACGCCCACCACGCGCCCTTCGTGCTGACCCTGGTGCTGATTTTCCTCGGCTATAGCGGCCTGGGTATCAGCCTCTGGCCGAACGTGATCCCGCCGTCCATCTCCATCTGGGAGGCCGCCTCGCCGCCACAGAGCCAAGGCTTCATCCTGGTGGGCGCGCTGTTCATCATTCCCTTCATCCTGATGTACACCGCCTGGAGCTACTACGTGTTCCGCGGCAAGGTGACCCAGGAAGACGGTTATCACTAGGAGCGGCCTGTGGATAAGTCAGAGAAGAAACCGCTGTGGCAGCGCCTGGGCTGGCTGGTGGGCATCTGGGCCCTCAGCGTGCTGGCCTTGGGCGCGGTGGCCTACCTGCTGCGGATGTTCATGACGGCGGCGGGGTTGAGTACGCACTAGACCTTTTCTCCCCTCTCCCTCCGGGAGAGGGGCTGAGGGTGGTTGTAGCTGGCTCGCGTTAGGGGCAGTTGCGCTGCCCTTGGCGAATGAACTCGCCCCTACACGACTCAGTAGCCCGTTGTCGTCATTTGCTTGCCTTTAACACCACGAACTTAGGCGTAGCCGCCACCTGCTCCACACCCCGGAACAGGCGCTTGAGCTTGGCGTGGTAGCCCAGGTGGCGGTTGCCCACGATCCACAGCTCGCCCCCCGCCACCAGTGCATTGCGCGCCTGCACGAACATGCGCCAGGCGAGGAAGTCGCCCACCACCTGCTGCTGGTGGAAGGGTGGGTTGCACAGCACCAGGTCCAGCGAGTCCGCAGGCTGTTCGGCCAGGCCGTCGCCCGCGCGGATATCCACAGGGCGTTCGCCGAGTGCCGCTTGCCAGTTTTCCCGAGCCGATTGCACCGCCATGTAGGACTCATCCACCAGGGTCATCTGCGCCTGCGGGTTGGCCAGGGCGTAGGCGATGCCGAGCACGCCATTGCCGCAGCCCAGGTCCGCCGCACGGACGTCCGCCAGGCTGCGCGGCAGGTGCGGGAGGAAGGCGCGGGTACCGATATCCAGGCCTTCGCGGCAGAACACGTTGGCATGGTTGACCAGGGTCAGGCGTGGCTGGTCCAGTTGGTAGCGGGTGGGGTAGGGCGAAGTGACGGCCGGCTTCTGTTCGGGCGTGGCGATCAGCAGGCGCGCCTTCTTCACGGCCAGTGACGGTTGCATCGGGCCGATGTATTTCGCCAGCAGGTCCCCCGCAGCGTGAGGCAGGTGCTTGACCATGCCGGCGGCGATCACGCTAGCGCCGGGGGCCAGCTGGCCGTGCAGACGGATCAGTTGTTCTTCCAGCAGTGCCAGGGTCTTGGGCACGCGGATCAGCACGCGGTCGAATGGCCCTTCGGCCACTTCACAGGCGGGTACGAAGTGCACGGCGGTGGTATCGAGGCCATTGCGCGCCAGGTTGCGTTGCAGGGCGATATGGCCCAGATGCGAGTCGCCGCTGCTGGTGACCCGCGCGTGAGGGGCAAGGCTGGCGGCCAGGGCGCCGAAGCTGTCGTTCAGCACCAGGATGCGCGCCTCGGCTGTCAGCCCCTGCCCATGCAGGTGACTGAGCAGGTACTCATCGGCGGCGTCGAAGGCCTGCAGCGGATCGTCCTGCTGTTCGGGCTGACGAACGAGGTCGAGCTGGGCAAAAGGCGTAGCAAATATAGGCATAAGAACCGGCGGTGTTTCTGAAGGCCGCTTTGCGAGACACTGGGGCGGCCTTCGAACGAATCGGAAAAGAGTGGGAGCGGAGTATGACCGCCAGCGAAGAGAAGTTCACCCGTCAGACCCTGCTGGATGTGCAGACCCTGACGCCTAACCTGTTCACCCTGCGCACCACCCGCGACGCGGGTTTCCGCTTTCGCGCCGGTCAGTTCGCTCGCCTGGGGGTGACCAAGGCCGATGGCAGCACCGTCTGGCGCGCTTATTCCATGGTTTCGGCGCCTCACGACGAGCATCTGGAGTTCTTCTCGATCGTCGTACCGGAAGGCGAGTTCACCAGCGAACTGTCGCGGCTTAAGGAAGGCGACACCCTGATGGTGGACAAGACAGCCTTCGGCTTCCTTACCCTCGATCGCTTCGTCGATGGTCGCGACCTCTGGCTGCTGGCCACCGGAACTGGCCTTGCGCCCTTCCTGTCGATCCTCCAGGACCTGGAAGTCTGGCAGCGCTTTGAGCGCATCATCCTGGTCTACAGCGTGCGCCAGGCGGCCGAGCTGGCCTACCAGCCGCTGATCGACGACCTGAAGAGTCGTGACTACCTGGAAGGCGTGGCCGACAAGCTGCTGTATATCCCCGTGGTGACCCGCGAGGAAGTCGCCGGTGCCTTGCATGGGCGCATCACCACACTGATCGAGAACGGCGAGCTGGAGCGCGCCGCCGGCCTGGACCTGACCCCGGAGCACTCGCGCGTGATGCTCTGCGGCAACCCGCAGATGATCGAGGACACCCGCGCCGTGCTGAAGGCGCGCGACATGAACCTCAGCCTGACCCGCCGACCGGGGCAGGTGGCGGTGGAGAACTACTGGTAAAAGGCGGTCGCTGTTGCCGTTCAGCGACCGTAGGATGGGTAGAGCGGAGCGAAACCCATGCTGTCGGATCGATGGGGTTGCTGGCTCGCGGAACACCGCCCGCCCCATCCTGCCGGCTCAGGCATCCATCTCTATCCGGCTCGCACACCCCCCATTACACCGCCCCGGACAGCTGCACCCCGTGCTGCTGCGCCCGGTCGCGCGTTCCATGCGCTGGGCTACGGGTTCGTCATCGGCGAAGGGCAGCATGGTGGCTTCGTCCAGTTGGCGCTGGCTCCTGCCACCCAGGCAGGCCTGGGTGGCGAGGTAGAAGAAGGTCACGGCGGCCAGACTGAGCAGGGCGAAGGCGCTTTCACTATCCATGGGCCACCGCCTGCGGAACTGTCTCTGACGTACGGGCATCGCCCACGCGCACCGTGCGCCAGGTGTTCCAGGCCATCAGCAACATGCCGGTCACGAAGAAGATGCCGCCCACCATACGCACCACGAAGCCGGGATAACTGGCTTCCAGGGCCTCCACGAAGGAGTAGGTCAGGGTGCCGTCTTCGTTGACTGCACGCCACATCAGCCCTTGGGTGATGCCGTTGACCCACATCGAGGCGATGTAGAGCACGGTGCCGATGGTGGCCAACCAGAAGTGGGCGTTGATCAGGCCGATGCTGTGCATCTGGGCGCGGCCGTAAAGGCGCGGAATCAGGTGGTACAGGGAGCCGATGGTGATCATCGCCACCCAGCCCAGCGCCCCGGCGTGCACGTGGCCGATGGTCCAGTCGGTGTAGTGGGAGAGGGCGTTGACGGTCTTGATCGCCATCATCGGGCCTTCGAAGGTGCTCATGCCGTAGAAGGCCAGGGACACCACGAGGAAGCGCAGGATCGGGTCCTCGCGCAACTTATGCCAGGCCCCTGAGAGGGTCATCATGCCGTTGATCATGCCGCCCCAACTGGGCGCCAGGAGGATGATCGACATCACCATGCCGAGGGACTGCGCCCAGTCGGGCAGGGCGGTGTAGTGCAGGTGGTGCGGACCGGCCCAGATGTACAGGGTGATCAGCGCCCAGAAGTGCACGATGGACAGCCGATAGGAATACACCGGGCGCCCGGCCTGCTTGGGGATGAAGTAGTACATCATCCCGAGGAAGCCGGTGGTCAGGAAGAAGCCTACCGCGTTGTGCCCGTACCACCACTGCACCATGGCATCGGTGGCCCCGGAGTAGACCGAGTAGGACTTGAACCAGCTCACCGGGATGGCCATGTGGTTGACGACATGCAGCATCGCGGTGACCACGATGAACGCACCGAAGAACCAGTTGCCCACGTAGATGTGCCTGGTCTTGCGCTTCATCACCGTGCCGAAGAACACCACCGCGTAGGCGATCCAGACGATGCCCATCCATACCGCACCGGTGAATTCCACCTCGGCGTATTCCTTGGTGGTGGTCAGACCCTGGGGCAGGGTGACCAGCAGGATCACCACCAGCGCCTGCCAGCCCCAGAAGGTGAAGGCGGCCAGCGCGCCGCCGAACAGCCGCGCCTGGCAGGTGCGCTGCACTGTGTAGTAACTGGTGGCGAACAGCGCGCTGCCGCCGAAGGCGAAGATCACCAGGTTGGTGTGCAGCGGGCGCAGGCGGCCGAAGCTGGTCCAGGGCAGGTCGAGGTTCAGCGCCGGCCAGACGAGCTGGGCGGCAATGAACACACCCATGCCCATGCCGACGATGCCCCAGACGATGGTCATGAGGGCGAACTGGCGAACCACCTTGTAGTCGTAGGTCGGTTCCGGGATTGCGGTGTTCATGTGCGTGCCTTTCGGTTGGGAAGACTGAGCGGTCGCCACTCTAGAAAGCTCGCCGAAAAGGAAACAGACTCAGATCATTTAGCTTTTTAGTGATCAGATTGGCGGCATATGCAATACCTGTAGGAGCGAGCTTGCTCGCGAATGTATGCGCTTCGCGAGCAAGCTCGCTCCTACCGTTGGCGTCACGCGAAATTTCATCTGATATGGTTTTTCTAGCTATATCTGGCGCTGTTTCTTCGTTCTGCCGCTGGCCATAGTTACGGCTCCGCCCGCCTTGCTGGAGCCCGCTTGCATGTACCACTACGACGACTACGACCGCGCCCTGGTGCAGGAGCGCGTGGCGCAATTCCGCGACCAGGTGGCGCGGCGCATCAGTGGCGAGCTGACTGAGGAAGAGTTCCTGCCCCTGCGCCTGCAGAACGGTCTTTACCTGCAGAAGCACGCCTACATGCTGCGGGTTGCCATTCCCTACGGGACGCTGTCGTCGAACCAGTTGCGCTGCCTCGCACGCATCGCCCGCGAGCATGACCGCGGCTACGGCCACTTCACCACCCGGCAGAACATACAGTTCAACTGGATCGACCTCGCCGAGGTGCCGGATATCCTCCAGCAGTTGGCCGAAGTGGAGATGCACGCCATCCAGACCTCCGGCAACTGCGTGCGCAACATCACCACCGAGGCCTTCGCCGGGGTGGCGGCTGATGAAGTGCTGGACCCGCGTCCGCTGGCGGAAATCCTGCGCCAGTGGTCCACCATCAATCCGGAATTCCTCTTCTTGCCGCGCAAGTTCAAGATCGCCCTCTGCGCCGCCGAGCAGGACCGCGCCGCCGTGCAGATGCACGACATCGGCCTCTACCTGTACCGCGACGACGTGGGCGAGATGCGTTTTCGCGTGCTGGTGGGCGGTGGCCTTGGCCGCACGCCGATCCTCGGCCAGCAAATTCGCGACGGCTTGCACTGGCGCCATCTGTTGTCCTACGTCGAAGCCATCCTGCGGGTCTACAACCGCCATGGCAGGCGCGACAACAAGTACAAGGCGCGGATCAAGATCCTGGTCAAGGCCCTGGGTATCGAGGCATTCGCCCGCGAGGTGGAAGCCGAATGGCAGCACCTGAAGGACGGCCCAGCCGAGCTGACCGAGGCCGAGTACCAGCGGGTTGCGGCTAGCTTCGACGCACCGGCTTACGCCCATCTCGACGATACCGATCTGGGCCACGGCAGCCATCTGGCAGGGGACCCGGCGTTCGCCCGCTGGTGCGCGCGCAACCTCCAGCCGCACAAGGTGCCGGGCTACGCCGCCGTGGTGCTGTCCACCAAACCCGGCCCAGACGCGCCGCCCGGCGATGTGACGGCGGCCCAGATGGAGGCAGTCGCCGAGTGGGCCGAGCGCTTCGGTTTCGGTGAAATCCGTATCGCCCATGAACAGAACCTGGTGCTGCCGGATGTACGCAAGGCCGATCTGCACGCGCTCTGGCAACTGGCCTGTCAACAGGGCCTGGCGACAGCGAACATTGGCTTGCTCACCGACATCATTGCCTGCCCGGGGGGCGACTACTGCTCCCTGGCCAACGCCAAGTCCATCCCCATCGCCCAGGCCATCCAGGCGCGCTTCGCCGATTCGGCGGCGTTGCAGGAGCTGGGTGACCTCAGCCTGAACATCTCCGGTTGCATGAACGCCTGTGGCCACCACCACATCGGCAATATCGGCATCCTCGGCGTGGATAAGGGCGGCAGCGAGTGGTACCAGATCACCTTGGGCGGCGCGCAGGGCATGGACAGCGAGCTGGGCAAGGTGATCGGCCCATCCTTCAGCGCTGAGGAGGTGCCGGATGTGATCGAACGGGTAGTGGAGACCTTCCGTGACCACCGCGAGCCGGAAGAGCGCTTCGTCGACACCGTGCGGCGCATCGGACTGGAGCCCTTCAAGGTACGGGTCTACGCCAAGGCGGAGGTGACGGCATGAACAACCTGATCAAGCTTGTAGATGGCCAGGCACGCCTGGTGGACGACCCCTGGACGCTGGTGCGCGAGGCGGGAGAATCCTTGCCTGACGGGCAACTGATCCTGCCGCTGGCGCTCTGGCGCGAGCGCGGCGGTCGCGATGGGCTGTTGCTGCAGCCGGATGATGAAGTGGAGCCACTGGCGCCGTTGGCCGACGATCTGCCGCTGATCGCGGTGGATTTCCCGAGCTTCCGCGATGGCCGCGGCTACAGCCAGGCCTACCTGCTGCGCACCCGCCTTGGCTGGCGCGGCGAACTGCGTGCGGTGGGTGATGTCTTGCGCGACCAGCTCAGCCATATGCGCCAATGCGGCTTCGATGCCTTTGCCGTGCGTGAGGACAAATCCGCCGAGGATGCGCTGAAGGGGCTGGCCGGTGTGAGCGTGCTTTATGGGCGTTCGGTGATAGAGCCAAGACCTCTGTTCCGCAGGCGGTAAGAAAATTCGTACATGAATGGTAAAAATTCCTCGCTTAGAGTTGGTGGTTTTCTGACCTAGCATTCGCAGTTCGTTTATCCGAACCGGAAACCAATGGACAGCGATAGTTGTAAGCCGCCCCCTGCATCCCTGGGCGCGGCCCCCCTTCCCAACGGCGTCCGCGCACGCCGATTCGAACTGCAGCCTCCTGCTGCCTACCCTTCGTGCATGTCGATGCAACGCCCACAGGCGTGGTTCGTGCCTGCCTGTGACCTTCTCCAGAGAGCCTGACCCCTATGGAATGGATAGTTGACCCTACGGCCTGGTTGGGCCTTTTGACCCTGATCGTTCTCGAAATCGTCCTCGGCATCGACAACCTGGTGTTCATCGCCATCCTGGCGGACAAGCTGCCGCCCCATCAGCGGGACCGCGCGCGGCTGATCGGCCTGTCCCTGGCCCTGGTGATGCGCTTGGGCCTGCTGGCCAGCATCTCCTGGTTGGTGACCCTGACCTCGCCCTTGTTCGAGGTGTTCGACAAGAGCTTCTCCGGCCGTGACCTGATCATGCTGTTCGGTGGTGTGTTCCTGCTGTTCAAGGCCACCATGGAGCTGCACGAGCGCCTGGAAGGCCGGGTTCATAGCCAGGGCGGCAGCCGTACCTATGCGCTGTTCTGGCCGGTCGTGGCGCAGATCGTGGTGCTGGATGCGGTGTTCTCCCTGGACGCGGTGATCACTGCCGTGGGCATGGTTGAGCACCTGGAAGTGATGATGATCGCCGTGGTCGTTTCCATCGGCCTGATGATCATCGCCAGCAAGCCGCTGACCGCCTTCGTCAACGCCCACCCGACGGTGATCATGCTGTGTCTGGGCTTCTTGATGATGATCGGCTTCAGCCTGACGGCCGAGGGCCTGGGCTTCCACATTCCGAAAGGCTACCTGTACGCCGCCATTGGTTTCTCGCTGCTGATCGAGGCCGCCAACCAATTGGTGCGCTGGCGCCGCAAGCGCCAGTTGCACGGCGGCCGCGAGCTGCGCGAACGCACCGCCCACGCCGTGTTGCGCCTGCTCGGTGGGCGCGGCGTGGAGGCAGACGAAGTGGGTGAGGACATCGCCGACCTGCTGGACGGTGGCGACGCCGGCAAAGTGCCCTTCGATCGCCGTGAGCGGATCATGATCAGTGGCGTTCTGGGGCTGGCCGAGCGTCCGATTCGTACCCTGATGACCAACCGCAGCGAGGTGGAACGTATCGACTTGCACGAGCCGCGCGAAAGCATTCGCGACGCCCTGCTGCGTTCGCCGCACTCGCGCCTGTTGGTGATCCGTGGTGGTGATGTGGATGAGCCCCTGGGCTACGTGCACAAGAAGGAGCTGCTGCGCGAGCTGCTCCAAGGCCAGCAGCCGGACTTCGAGCAAGTGCTTCGAGTCCCGCCGAACCTGCCGGAAAGTGCGTCGGTGCTGAGTGCCCTCGAGGAAATGCGCAGGGCGTCGACCCACGTGGCCTTTGTGGTCAACGAGTTCGGCGGCTTCGAAGGGCTGCTGACCATGACCGATATCCTCGAGTCCATCGCTGGCGAACTGCCCGATGCCAGCGAGGTGGACGGCCTGGACATCGAGCCCTGCGAGGGCGGCTGGAAAGTCAGCGGTGCGGTGAACCTGAGCCTCTTGGGTGAGCGCCTGGGCTTTTCCGCCAAGCCTGGCGAGGACTACCAGACCCTCGCCGGCCTGGCGATGAGCCTGCTGGACCGACTGCCGGTGACCGGCGACGCCCTGGAAGTGGAAGGTTGGCAGCTGGAGGTGGTCGAGGTGAAGGAGCGACGGGTGAACCGGTTGTTGCTCAAGCCCATCTCATAGATGGCCGGGGCGTAGAAGGGGCGAATTCATTGGCGCTGCCTGCATGACGTGTTGCAAGCAGCTGCATTGCCCCTGCAAGGCTCTTGCACCGATGGTCAATGTCTCGCAGCAGCTAACGCAGTAGCGAATTCATTCGCCAAGCTGACCGCAGGTCCGCCCTGCAAGCCCAAAGGGGCCGCTTCGCGGTTCGCCCCACAAGTAGCAACGGCGCCTATGAGGCGCCGTTGTCTTTTGCGGCCGTGCCGTCAGGACTACTTGTCCTGCTGCGCTTTGAGCAGGTCGCGAATCTCGGTCAGCAGTTCCTGCTCCTTGGTCGGTGCCGGCGGGGCTTCCGGTGCGGCGGCTTCTTCGCGCTTGAGCCGGTTGATCGCTTTCACCCCCATGAAGATCGCGAAAGCCACGATCACGAAGTCCAGAATGGTCTGGATGAACTTGCCGTAGCTCAGTACCACAGCCGGGATGTCGCCCTCGGCCGCCTTCAGGGTGACGGCCAGGTCGGAGAAGTCCACACCGCCGATCAACAGGCCAATGGGAGGCATGATCACATCGCCCACGAAGGACGAGACGATCTTGCCGAAGGCGGCGCCGATGATGATACCCACGGCCATGTCGACCACGTTGCCCTTGACGGCGAAGGCTTTGAATTCACTGATCAGACTCATGTTTCACTCCCTGAGGTTCTGGTTTTAGCGCTGAAGTGTAATTCAGCAAGTCGAGGCTGCCAGCGATGGCCACCTCCTTGTGCGGGCGCACATGCTAGGGCCCCGGCACCGGCCGTGCCAAGCTCGGGAGGAGATTCCGTCAGGTGGCGCTTTCCAGCGGCGGTGCCTGGTCTAGCCTGAGAGGGAGGCTGCAAGAGGAGGGTCGCTGCCATGCCACTAGAACATCATCCGCTCAACCGTGAATTCCCGGAGTTCAAGGACACCATGCGCTCGCTGCTGCAGAGCGATGCGCACTTTGCCCGGTTGGCGGGGGAGTACCAGAGCCTGGATTCGCAAATCTACGAAGTCGAGGACGGCAACAAAGCCCTCGACGACAACGCTTTGCACGGACTTAAGGTCCAGCGAGTTGCACTCAAGGACGAAATTGCCCGAATGCTCAAGAGCGCCAAGGGCTGATGCCTTGATTTGATCGGGGTCAACAGGGTGCGGAAGGTGGACGGATAGGCTGGAGCATCCACTATCCGGAGCCTGTGCCATGCCTGCCACCACTCAAATGCCCGGCGCGGACTTTTCGTCTGCGTTGTCCGTTTCGCCTGAACGTCAGGAAGCCGTCGAACGCCTGGAACGCCTGCAACAGCAGTACGAGCTGCTGCAACGACGTATCGCGCGTGTCGAGGAAGGTAGCGAGCCACTGGACGGCTCCAGCCTGACCGCGCTGCGCATGCGCCTGGACGGCCTGCGTGAGGATCTGGAGCGCCAGCGTCGGCGGGCCAGCGGTCAGTGCTGCAACTGTGGGGGCGGCTGCCGAGGCTGATCCGCTATCATGCGGGCTTTCGTGTTTCTGACGGAGTCCGCTGATGGCCAAGGCCAAGCGCATGTACGGCTGCACCGAGTGCGGCGCCACCTTCCCCAAATGGGCCGGCCAGTGTGCCGACTGTGGGGCTTGGAACACCCTGGTGGAAACCGTGCTGGAGGGCACTGCTGCCAGCTCGAACGGGCGTACCGGCTGGACCGGCCAGCAGGCGCAGATCAAGACCCTGGCCGAGGTCAGCGTCGAGGAGATGCCGCGCTTCTCCACCGCCTCCACCGAGCTGGATCGCGTCCTTGGCGGCGGCCTGGTGGACGGTTCTGTGGTGTTGATCGGTGGCGATCCCGGCATCGGCAAGTCCACCATCCTCTTGCAGACCCTCTGCAACATCGCTGCGCGCTTCCCCGCGCTCTACGTCACGGGTGAAGAGTCCCAGCAGCAGGTCGCCATGCGCGCCCGTCGTCTCGGTTTGCCGGAAGACAAGCTCAAGGTGATGACCGAAACCTGCATCGAAAGCATCATCGCCACCGCGCGGCTAGAGAAGCCGAAGGTGATGGTGATCGACTCCATCCAGACCATCTTCACTGAACAACTGCAGTCGGCGCCCGGCGGCGTTTCCCAGGTCCGCGAGAGTGCGGCCTTGCTGGTGCGCTTCGCCAAACAGAGCGGCACGGCGATCTTCCTGGTCGGCCACGTGACCAAGGAAGGTGCCCTGGCCGGTCCGCGCGTGCTGGAGCACATGGTGGACACGGTGCTGTATTTCGAGGGCGAGTCAGACGGCCGCCTGCGCCTGCTGCGGGCGGTGAAGAATCGCTTCGGTGCGGTCAACGAACTGGGCGTGTTCGGCATGACCGACAAGGGCCTGAAAGAAGTTTCCAACCCTTCGGCGATCTTCCTCACCCGGGCTCAGGAATCCGTGCCCGGCAGTGTGGTGATGGCCACGTGGGAAGGCTCCCGGCCCATGCTGGTGGAGGTCCAGGCCCTGGTGGACACCAGCCACCTGGCCAACCCCCGCCGCGTGACCCTGGGCCTGGACCAGAACCGCTTGGCCATGCTGCTCGCGGTGCTGCATCGCCATGGCGGCATCCCCACGTATGACCAGGACGTGTTCCTCAACGTGGTGGGTGGTGTGAAGGTGCTGGAAACCGCGTCCGACCTGGCGCTGATCGCCGCAATCATCTCCAGCCTGCGCAATCGCCCGCTGGCTCATGACGTGCTGGTGTTCGGTGAGGTGGGCCTGTCCGGCGAGGTTCGTCCGGTACCCAGCGGTCAGGAGCGCTTGAAAGAAGCGGCCAAGCACGGCTTCAAACGCGCGATCGTGCCCAGGGGCAATGCGCCCAAGGAAGACCCGCCCGGCCTGAGCGTGGTGGCGGTGACGCGTCTGGAGCAGGCATTGGATGCGTTGTTCGAGTAGCGGGAAGCCGGACATTCGCCCCTACAAGGAGCGTTTGCCCGGAGGGCTATTCTTCGCCCAGCGCATGCAGCTCGCGCTCCAGCAGCTCTTCACTGCCCAGGTTGAGCTCCACCAGGCGGCGTAGATGACTGATGGAGTCCAGGTCGATATGGCAGCAGATGAAACCGAGCTGGTCGTCCTGGGCGCGGGTCAGCTCCACTTCCATCGCGACCTGGACGTCGGCGCCCAGGTCAATGCACACATCGAATGGTTTCGCCGGGTCGCCATCCCAATCCGCCGGACGAATCACAAGCAGGCCCTTGAGGGAAATATCGTGCAGCTCCGCCGTCCAGCGCTTATCGCCCTGGGATATTTCGGTGGCGGCGTCGAAGTTGATGCGCTGGAAGCGCCGACGTTCGCTGGCGGTTTCACTCATGTCCATGCTCCTGCGAGATTTCAACCACTATAGCCAAGGCTGGTGGTGGGGGACGCCGAGTTTCAGGTCAAAAGGTGGTGCCTGTCGCGCCGGACAGCGCTGGAACCCGGCAAGGCGTGCCGGGGCCAGTTTGACAGTTCCCTGTCTGTCGCCAAAGCTGCTTAGGCGGTTTTTCTATAAATCCATGCGGAGCGCAAATAATGGATAAGCGACTGCTTAGCAAGGGGTTGATCGTGGGGCTGCTGGGCGCAGCCAGCTTGGCGGCGCAGGCCGACCAGGCCGGTGGCGGCGGCTGCGGTTGGGGCAACATGCTGTTCGAAGGGCAGCGCGGTCTGGTCCCGCACCTGCTGGCAACCACCACCAACGGTACTTCCGGCAACGCCACCTTCGGCCTCACATCGGGCACCAACGGTTGCGACTCCAGCGTTCGACTCGGTTACGGCGGCCGCTCGCTCCTGGCGATGAACGGCATGCTGGACAACATCGCTGAGGATATGGCCCAGGGCCAAGGCGAGGCGCTGGATGCCTATGCCACCCTGCTGGGCATCGAGCAGGCCGACCGTGCTCACTTCGCACAGGTTACCCAGGCCAACTTCTCCACCATCTTCTCTTCCCCCGACGCGACCGGTGAGCAAGTACTGGCAGCTACCCTTGACGTGATGAGCCGCGACCAGCAGTTGGCTCGCTACGCGAAGCTGCCGAGCTAAGTTCTGCAAGGCATAAGGAAGCCGGGCGATGCCCGGCTTTTTTCTAGTACTCAGTCGTTGAAAAGGCCATTCCAGAGCCTGCACGGGCACCGGCTGCGTCCAGGGGAACTAAGCTTGTGCGGCAGCTTGTCTGTTCACCCATTCGGAGCTCCCTATGAACAACAACAACAGCGTCCTGCGCCACCTGCCCTGGGCAGTACTGGCTGTGGTCGGCGCCTGTGCCCTGGGTGTCGTCGCATTGCGCCGTGGCGAAGCGATCAACGCCCTGTGGATAGTGGTCGCCGCGGTTGCCCTCTACCTGGTTGCCTATCGCTACTACAGCCTGTTCATCGCAACCCGAGTGATGCAGCTGGACCCCGCTCGCGCCACGCCCGCGATCATCCACAACGACGGTCTCGACTACGTCCCGACCAACAAGCACGTGCTCTTCGGGCACCACTTCGCCGCCATCGCCGGCGCTGGTCCGCTAGTGGGGCCGGTGCTCGCCGCGCAGATGGGCTACCTGCCCGGTACGCTCTGGCTGATCGCCGGTGTGGTCCTGGCCGGTGCGGTGCAGGACTTCATGGTGCTGTTCATTTCCAGCCGCCGCGATGGCCGTTCCCTGGGCGAACTGGTGCGCGAGGAAATGGGTCAGGTGCCCGGTACCATCGCACTGTTCGGCGCTTTCCTGATCATGGTCATCATCCTCGCGGTGCTTTCGCTGATCGTGGTGAAGGCCCTGGCTGAGAGCCCCTGGGGCATGTTCACGGTGATGGCGACCATCCCCATCGCGATGTTGATGGGAATCTACATGCGCTACATCCGCCCCGGCCGCATCGGTGAAATCTCGGTGGTGGGCGTGGCGTTGCTGCTGGCCTCCATCTGGCTCGGTGGCCAGGTGGCCGCCGACCCGGTCTGGGGCCCGGCCTTCACCTTCACCGGCGTGCAGATCACCTGGATGCTCATCGGCTACGGCTTCGTCGCCGCCGTGCTGCCGGTGTGGCTGGTGCTGGCACCGCGCGACTACCTGTCGACCTTCCTGAAAATCGGCACCATCGTGGCGCTCGCCATCGGCATCCTGATCACCATGCCAGACCTGAAGATGCCGGCCCTGACCCAGTTCGTCGACGGCACCGGTCCGGTGTGGAAGGGCGCCCTGTTCCCCTTCCTGTTCATCACCATCGCCTGTGGTGCCGTGTCTGGCTTCCATGCGCTGATCTCCTCGGGCACCACGCCCAAGCTGCTGGCCAGCGAGTCTCATGCCCGCTACATCGGCTACGGCGGCATGCTGATGGAGTCCTTCGTTGCCATCATGGCCATGGTTGCTGCTTCGGTGATCGAGCCGGGCGTGTACTTCGCAATGAATAGCCCGCCGGCCGTGGTGGGTGCGGATGTCGCCAGTGTCGCTGCGACTGTCAGCAGCTGGGGCTTCGCCATCACGCCCGAGCAGTTGGAGGCCACCGCCAAGGACATTGGTGAGCACACTATCCTGGCCCGCGCCGGTGGTGCGCCGACGTTGGCCGTGGGTATCGCGCAGATCCTCCACCAGCTGCTGCCGGGTGAGAACACCATGGCTTTCTGGTACCACTTCGCGATCCTCTTCGAGGCGCTGTTCATCCTCACCGCGGTGGATGCCGGGACCCGTGCCGGTCGCTTCATGCTGCAGGACCTGCTGGGTGAGTTCGTTCCGGCACTCAGCAACACCGAGTCCTGGACCGCCAACGTCATCGCCACCGCTGGTTGCGTGGCCCTTTGGGGCTGGTTGCTGTACCAGGGCGTGATTGACCCGTTGGGTGGCATCAACACCCTGTGGCCGCTGTTCGGCATCTCCAATCAGATGCTCGCCGGTATCGCCCTGATGCTGGGCTGCGTGGTGCTGATCAAGATGAAACGTCAGCGTTATGTGTGGGTGACGCTGATTCCGGCCACCTGGCTGTTGATCTGCACCATTACGGCAGGTGTGATCAAGCTGGTGGACCCGAACCCGGCCGTCGGTTTCCTGGCCTTGGCCCAGAAGTACAGCGATGCTGCCGCCGCTGGCCAGATCCTGGCCCCGGCCAAGGACATGGGTCAGATGCAGCACGTGATCTTCAACGCCTACACCAATGCCGGGCTGACCGTGCTGTTTCTCTTCGTGGTGCTGAGCATCCTGTTCTACGCCATCAAGGTAGGGCGCGGCGCCTGGATGAAGCCGGAGCGCACGGACAAGGAATCGCCCTTCCAGACGATTCCGGAAGCATGAGGAGGACCCGGGTATGTTCAATGACCTGAACCGCATGGGGAAGTACCTGGGCCAGGCCGCGCGCATGCTGGTCGGTATGCCCGACTACGACAACTACGTCGAGCACACGCGCAGCAAGCACCCGGACAAGCCGGTGATGACCTATGAGGAGTTCTTCCGCGAACGGCAGGAAGCCCGCTACGGCGGCGGCAAGGGGCGGCCGGTGCGATGCTGCTGAGCTGACCGGCTGCTGGTCGAAGCGCCACGCATTGTTGTGGCGCTTCTTTTTGGGCGCGGCTGTTTCGCCGGCCATGCGATATCCAGGTTCGCCTGCCCAACGAATCCACCGCCCATGAAAAAGCCCGGCATGTGCCGGGCTCGTTCGTCGCGGGTCTGTCGCTTACTTGCCGTAAACCGGCAGCTTGGCGCAGATCGCCTTGACCTGTTCGCGAACGCGGTCGACCACGGACTCGTCGCCCATGTTTTCCAGGATGTCGCAGATCCAGGTGGCCAGCTCGCGGCACTCGACTTCCTTGAAGCCACGCGTGGTCACGGCCGGGGTGCCGATGCGCAGGCCGGAGGTCACGAAGGGCGAGCGCGGGTCGTTCGGTACGGAGTTCTTGTTCACGGTGATGAAGGCACGACCCAGGGCGGCATCGGCGTCTTTACCGGTGATGTCCTGCTTGATCAGGCTGAGCAGGAACAGGTGGTTCTGGGTACCGCCGGACACTACGTCGAAGCCACGGTCGATGAACACCTGTGCCATGGCTTGGGCGTTCTTCACCACTTGCTGCTGGTACGCCTTGAACTCGGGCTGCAGGGCTTCCTTGAAGCACACGGCCTTGGCGGCGATGACGTGCTCCAGCGGGCCACCCTGGGCGCCCGGGAATACGGCGGAGTTCAGCTTTTTCTCGATCTCTTCGTTCTTGCGAGCGAGGATCAGGCCGCCGCGCGGGCCGCGCAGGGTCTTGTGGGTGGTGGTGGTGACCACGTCAGCGAACGGTACCGGGTTCGGGTACACGCCAGCGGCAACCAGGCCGGCCACGTGGGCCATGTCGACGAACAGGTAGGCGCCTACCTTGTCGGCGATGGCGCGGAAGCGCGGGAAGTCGAGGATCTGCGAGTAGGCGGAGAAGCCGGCGACGATCATCTTCGGCTTGTGCTCGACGGCCAGGCGCTCGACTTCGTCGTAGTCGATCAGGCCGTTGGCGTCGATGCCGTACTGCACGGCGTTGTACAGCTTGCCGGAGGAGGAGACGCTGGCGCCGTGGGTCAGGTGACCGCCGTGGGCCAGGCTCATGCCGAGGATGGTGTCACCGGCCGACAGCAGGGCCAGGTAGACGGCCGAGTTGGCTTGGGAGCCGGCGTGGGGCTGGACGTTGGCATAGTCGGCGCCGAACAGCTCTTTGGCGCGATCGATGGCCAGTTGCTCGACAACGTCGACGTACTCGCAACCACCGTAGTAGCGCTTGCCCGGGTAGCCTTCGGCGTACTTGTTGGTCAGCACCGAGCCCTGGGCTTCCATCACCGCCGGGCTGGTGTAGTTCTCGGAGGCGATCAGCTCGATGTGCTCTTCCTGGCGCTGGGCTTCTTGCTCCATGGCAGCAAACAGGTCGGCATCGTAGCGGGCGAGGGTCAAATCACGGCTGAACATGGCGGTCCTCTTAGGGAACGGTGCAGGGGAAAGGCGCGCATTCTAACCGATCGGTCGCTGGCTGGCATATGAAGGTCGGTCATGTGACAGACAAGTGGCCTTCATCTCGTCCGTGGCGCGCGATTCAGCTGAGGATGAAGTTGGCGCTGGTGCCAAACAGGCGCTCGAACTGGGCGGCCGGCACGGGGTGGCCGAACAGGTAGCCTTGAACTTCGTCGCAGCCGTGTTCGCGGAGGAAGTTGAGCTGGGCATGGGTTTCCACGCCTTCGGCGATGACCGCCAGGTTCAGGCTGTGGGCCATGGCGATGATTGCGCGGGCAATCTGCGCGTCGCGCTCGCCGTCGGGCAGGCCGTCAACGAAGCTGCGGTCGATCTTCAGTACGTCGATGGGGAACTGCTTGAGGTAGTTGAGCGAGGAGTAACCCGTGCCGAAGTCGTCTACCGCGATGCACAGGCCGAGGCGTTTGAGGTTTTCCAGGATGGCCATGGCCTGTCCCACGTCGCGCATCAGGATGCTCTCGGTCAGTTCCAGCTCCAGGCAGGCCGGCGGCAGGCCACTGTCTTCGATGATGTCGGCGATGCGTTCGGCCAGTTGGCCATCGGCGAACTGGCGGGCGGAAATGTTCACCGAGATCTTCGGCAGGCGCATCTTGGCCCGGTGCCAGGCCTTGAGCTGGCGGCAGGCCTCGTTCAGTACCCATTCGCCCACCTGCACCACCAGGCCGAGTTCTTCCAATACCGGGACAAACTCCCCTGGCGGTACCAGGCCGCGCGTGGGATGGCGCCAGCGCAGCAGGGCCTCTACGCCGGTCAGGCGCTTGCCATCGCCGGAGAACTGCGGTTGGTAGTACAGCAGGAACTCGCCCTGTTCCAGCGCGTGGCGCAGGTCGCTTTCCAGTTCCAGGCGCTCCAGAGCACGGGCGTTCATGTCCGCCTGGTAGAACTGGAAGTTGTTCTTGCCGCGTTCCTTGGCGTGATACATGGCGGTGTCGGCGTTCTTCATCAGTTGGCTCAGCTCGCGGCCATCCTGGGGCGAGAGGGCAATGCCAATACTGGCCGTGACGAAGAACTCGCGACCTTCGAGGACGAAAGGACGGGCCAGGCTGTCGAGGATCTGCTCGGCGACGTGGATGGCCCGGTTCAGTGCGCCTTCGCGGGTGGCGCGGGGTTGCAGCAGCAGGGTGAACTCGTCCCCACCCATGCGCGCCACGGTGTCGTCTTCGAGGACGCACGCCGCCAGGCGCACGGCCACGTCCTTGAGCATGCGGTCGCCTGCGGCATGGCCGAGGGAGTCGTTGATCGGCTTGAAGCGGTCCAGGTCGAGGAACATCAGCACCACCCATTCCTGGTGCCGTTCGGCGTACTGCAGGGCGGTGTGGAGACGGTCCTGGAACAGGGTGCGGTTGGGCAGGTGGGTCAGACCGTCGTAGTAGGCGAGGCGATGGATGCGCTGTTCGCTGGCCTTGCGCTCGCTGATGTCGCTGAAGAAGCAGACATAGCTGACCAGGTCGCCGTCTTCATCATGCACGGCGGTGATGCCGACCCAGGCTGGGTAGTTGTCGCCCATGCGTCGCTTGAGCCAGATCTCGCCTTCCCAGCTGCCGCGCAGGTTGAGCTGGCCAATGATGTAGTTGAGCTGCTCGGCCTGCTGGCGGTCGGCGGTGAGCGTCGCGGGCAACTGGTCCAGCACCTCGCGGGCGGAGTAGCCGGTGATTCGGCTGAAGGCTTCGTTGACCTGGACGATGTAGCCGGCCGGGTCGGTGACGAGGATGGCCGAGGTGGAATGCTCGAATACCGTGGCGGCCATGCGCATCTCTTTCTCGGCGCGGCGCTGCTGGCTGATGTCGCGGCCGACGCCGAGCATGCCCTCGAAGCGTCCGTACTCGTCCCACATCAGCATGGTGCGCAGTTCCACCGGGATCTTCTGCCCGTCGGCGCGCATGCAGTCGAAGAGGAACAGCCGCGCGGGCATCTGGCTGCGCAGCTCGGTCAGGCGCTGCGGATTGCCCAGGGCGTTGCGAATCTGCTCCAGCTGATCGAACAGATTCATCATCTGTCGCGGGTCGGCGGCCAGGCCGTTGAAGCCGTTGGCCAGGGTCCAGTCAACGCTGTAGCCGAGTACCGGCATCACCGAGGGGCTGACGTAGTTGAGCCGCAGTTCGCTATCGGTGGTGAAGATCACGTCGCTGATGCTTTCGGCCAACATGCGGTAGCGGCGTCCACTCTCGCGCATGGATTCGGTGGCCTCGATCTGTTCGGTGATGTCCTTGGCCACGCCGATCAGGCGGCTGACCCGACCTTTCTCGTCACGGGCCAGGGCCTGCTCACGCACGTCGAACCAGTGCCAACTGCCATCCTTGTGGCGCCAGCGCAGCTGGCACTGCAGCAGCATGCCGTCGCCCACTACCTGTTGCAGGCTGCGCACGCGCCAGTACTGCTCGGTATCGTCCGGATGCAGCAGCTCTTCCCAGAAGCGTTCGCCCATCTTGCGGACATCGTCACGGCCATAGCCCAGCTGCTGGGCGAGACGGTTGTTGGTGAGCATCACCCGCTTGCTGATGATGTCGTGGACGTAGAGGGTGTCGGGCACCGCCAGCACCACATCGGACCAGAAGCGCTCGCGCTCGATCAGCGAGAGCTCCACCTGCTTGCGGCTGGTGATGTCGTTGATGCTGAGGGTGACGGCTTCCAGGTCCTGGATCATGCTCGGCAGGTGCAGCACCAGCCAGATGTGCCGCATCTGGCCCTGGGCAGTGACGATCTGGCTCTCCATCTCCAGGTGCTTGTTGCCGCCCAGCAGGGCCGCCATCAGTTGGAAGCGGATGCCACCTTCGCGCAGGGGATGGGAGCCGATCAGTTGTCGCCAGGCCTGCTCGCTGCTGCTGACTTCCAGCAGGTGCATGGCGACCTGGTTGACTTCGGTGATGCGCAGCAGGCGCAGCAGCTCTGCGTGGCGCTGCGGATTGTCCTTGATCCACGTGGCCAGGCTGGTGCGGTCACGCATGCCGTTCTGGATGAGGTACTTGCGCAGGTCGGCAAGGTCGAGCACGCAGAGGGCGATACCGCCCCCTTCGAAAATGTCCTGGTAGCGCCGTCGGGTTTCCTGCAGAACGCGCAGGGCGCGTTGCTCTTCGGTGACGTCGCGCAACACCCAGACATAGCCGAGCAGTTGGGCGCCGTCGTTGAGGTCGTTGCGGGTGACGGCCAGTAGGCGCTGTTCGCCGCTTCGCTGGAACTGCACCAGGTCCGAACCCAGATCCTGGTCCAGGCCGGGGGCGTTGAGCAGTAGCGGGTCCAGGCCCGGCAGCAGCGCCAGCAGGTGATGCTCCTGGGCGGCGTCTGCGCTGATGCCGAACAGGGCTTCGGCCTGCGGGTTGAGGTAGCTCAGGCGGCCATCCACCTGGGTCACCAGTACGCGCTCCTCGATCACGCCGAGGGCGCTGGCGGCCTGGCGAAGGGAGCGACGCGAGGCGTCGTTGAGTTCGCGCAGGCCGCGTTGTTCACGTTGCAGGTAGTAGAGAGCGATCAGCGCCAGGCTGGCGCTGATGAGGAACAGCAGCAGCTTGCTGAGCAGCTCTGGCAGCAGGCTGGCGCGTACCTGGCGTTCGTCGTGCAAGGCGCGGAGCTGCCAGTCACTGTGGTCGAGTGGCGAGACGAGGATGGTCTGCACTTCCTGCTCTGCGGTTACCGGCATCACGATGGAGGTGTCGCGTCGCGGTTTGCCGCTCTGCGCCAGGACCCGCTGGAGGACGCGATCCTCCAGCAGCCATCGATAATCGCGGTCCTGATGCTTTAGCAGCCAGGTACGGATGGCATCGGCGTCGAGACGCAGCGCCCAGTAGCCGCTGGGCTCGGGCAGGGGAGATTGGCGCAGGATCAGGTAGACCTCGCCACGGCCCTGGGGACTGAAAGCGTAGTGGTAGATCTCGCCTTCGCCTCGCTGGACCAGGCTGGCCAGGAACAGGGCGTCGTCGTTGCCGGCCTGGGTATCGGCCAGCACGCCGCCGTTGGGGTTGAGCCACACCAGGCTGTTGATCGACGGCAGGATGGGGCGCAGCAGGTCCAGTTCGACCAGCTCCTGGTCTTTATTCCGGGGATTGGGGGGCTGCTGGCGAAGCAGGGCGAGAACGGCGTCCGCCTTCATCTGCATGACCAGTTCAAGGTGACTGGCCAGCTCGCGGGTCAGGGTGTAATTGCGGTCCCGCGCACCGTCCTGCAACTGTCGGTATTCCTGGTGCAACTGCCAGAGCAGCAGGGCCAGCATCAGGAGCACAAGGCCTACCAGCAGGCCCTTGACCGAACCGCGCGCGGGGACGCTGGCCAGAGGGAGTCCTGGCTCGTGCTGGGCTGGCGGGCGTGGGTTGGCTGGCACGGATGGCGTTCCTGCTACTGCTCGATTGGCAGGTGACGGGGTGTCCCGGACCCTGGGGCCCGCGGACCGGCTAGCATGCCTTGAAGGCCTCCAAAGTGCCAGTACGAACGACGAGCGTCGTTTGCCCTCCCCGGTGCATTCCGGTAGCTTTGCCGCACGCGCGCGGGAGCGCCTGTTCCCAAATTGTCGCTCCCCGCCTTATCCACTATTTGTCACAGCACCAAGGTCAGCCATGGCTCAATACGTCTACACCATGCACCGGGTCGGCAAGGTCGTGCCCCCGAAGCGTGAGATTCTCAAAGACATTTCCCTGTCCTTCTTCCCGGGCGCCAAGATCGGCGTGCTCGGCCTGAACGGCGCAGGTAAGTCGACCCTCCTGCGCATCATGGCCGGGGTGGATACCGAGATCGATGGTGAAGCCCGCCCGATGCCCGGCATCAAGGTCGGCTATCTGCCCCAGGAACCCAAGCTGGACCCGACCAAGAGCGTGCGTGACATCGTCGAAGAGGCGGTGGGCGAGATCAAGCAGGCCCAGGCCCGCCTGGACGAGGTCTACGCTGCCTACGCCGAGCCGGACGCCGACTTCGACGCCCTGGCCGCCGAGCAGGCCAAGCTGGAAGCCATTCTCCAGGCTTCCGACGGCCACAACCTGGAGCGCCAGCTGGAAGTCGCCGCCGACGCCCTGCGCCTGCCCGCCTGGGACGCGAAGATCGAACACCTCTCCGGCGGTGAGAAGCGCCGAGTGGCCCTTTGCCGCCTGCTGCTGTCGGCCCCCGACATGCTGCTGCTGGACGAACCGACCAACCACCTGGACGCCGACTCCGTGGCCTGGCTGGAGCACTTCCTCCACGACTTCCCCGGCACCGTGGTAGCCATTACCCACGACCGTTACTTCCTCGACAACGTCGCTGGCTGGATCCTCGAGCTGGACCGTGGCCACGGCATCCCCTTCGAGGGCAACTACTCCGGCTGGCTGGAATCCAAGGCCAACCGCCTGGCCCAGGAAGCCAAGCAGGAAGCCTCCCACGCCAAGGCCATGAAGGCCGAACTGGAGTGGGTGCGCCAGGGCGCCAAGGCTCGTCAGTCCAAGTCCAAGGCCCGTCTGCAACGCTTCGAGGAAATGCAATCGCAGGAATTCCAGAAGCGCAGCGAAACCAACGAGATCTACATCCCGGCTGGTCCGCGCCTGGGCGACAAAGTCATCGAACTGCACAACGTCACCAAGGGCTATGGCGATCGCGTACTGATCGAAAACCTGTCCCTGAGCATTCCGAAAGGCGCCATCGTTGGCGTGATCGGCGGCAACGGTGCTGGCAAGTCCACCCTGTTCCGCATGCTGACCGGCAAGGAGCAGCCGGATTCCGGCACCATCGAGATCGGTGAAACCGTGCAGATCGCCAGCGTCGACCAGAGCCGCGACAGCCTGGAAGGCACCAAAACCGTGTGGGAGCAGGTCTCCGACGGTTTCGAGCAGATCAAGATCGGCAGCTACGAAGTCCCGTCGCGCAGCTACGTCGGCCGCTTCAACTTCAAGGGCGCCGACCAGCAGAAGTTCGTCAAGGACCTCTCCGGTGGTGAGCGTGGCCGCCTGCACCTGGCCCTGACCCTGAAGCAGGGCGGCAACGTGCTGCTGCTCGACGAACCGTCCAACGACCTCGACGTGGAAACCCTGCGTGCGCTGGAAGAAGCGCTGCTGGACTTCCCCGGCGCCGCCATCGTGATTTCCCACGATCGCTGGTTCCTGGACCGTATCGCCACCCACATCCTCTCCTACGAGGACGACGGCAAGGTGAGCTTCTTCGAAGGCAACTACACCGAGTTCGAAGCGGACCGCAAGAAGCGCCTGGGCGACGCGGCATCCCAGCCGCACCGTGTGCGTTACAAGAAGCTGGCGCAGTAAGCGCCAACGCGACAACGGAGCCGCAAGGCTCCGTTTTCGTTTCTGGAGGTTCGATGAAAGGATTCAACCACTATCTGTTCTGGCTCTCGACCCTGGCGCTGTTCGGCGTCTGCGGCTTGTACTTCTCCTTCTATCCCTCTCCGGCCTGGAAGCTGGGCGCCGTGCCCTGTTCCCTGGTGCTGGGGGGCGGGCTCTATGCCTGGCTCGCGCGGCGTGAGCGTTTCAGCACCCTGTTCGGTCTGGAAACCGATGCCGCCCGCTGGTCATTGCACCTGATGCTGGGGTCGCTACTGGTGCTGGTGGTCTGGGGCGCCTTGCAGGTTCCGGCAGCCGCGCTCTACACCCAGTGGTTGGGGCAGGACGCCGAATTCGCCGCGCGGGTGCTGGACAAGGACGATGGCGGCCTGGGCTGCCAGTTCCGCGTTGAGCTGGTGCTGGACGATGCGGCCGTTGGCGTCGGCGTCTGCGTGCCTGAGGATACCTGGTACTCCCTGCCGGATCGCGGCGCGGTGGTGATGCGTGGCAAGCGCAGCGGACTGGGTATCAATCCCCGTCAGGTGTTGCGGCAATCTGCGGGGCGCTGATTCTCCCCGCTGTCTTGTGAATCGGCATGGTGCGCTGAGCGCACATCGCTGGTGCGAATTTTCGTTGGAGTAACCGGACGCCGGCACCCTCGAATAGCAGGATTTCTAGGGAGATTCCGCTTTTCAGGATGCGGATTTATAGGTATTGCACCAAAAAGATTCAAATATGCGTCATTTTGCCCTATCGAGGTGCTGGTCAGATTGATAGAGTCTCGCGCCATAAATTGTTCATAAAAGAAAAATTGGTGAGAGTCATGACGCAATCTGTCGACGCCTTCCTGCTGCGCCTGAAGCAACGCGACCCCGACCAGCCTGAGTTCCATCAGGCTGTGGAAGAGGTGCTGCGCAGCCTGTGGCCATTCCTTGAGGCCAACCCGCAGTACCTGGAGGCCGGCATCATCGAACGGATCGTCGAGCCGGAGCGTGCCGTCCTGTTCCGGGTGCCTTGGGTCGACGATCAGGGCCGGGTCCGGGTCAACCGCGGATTCCGCGTGCAGATGAGCAGTGCCATCGGACCCTACAAGGGCGGCCTGCGCTTCCATCCGTCGGTGAACCTCGGCGTCCTGAAGTTTCTCGCCTTCGAACAGGTGTTCAAGAACTCCCTGACTTCGCTGCCCATGGGCGGTGGCAAGGGCGGCTCGGACTTCGACCCCAAGGGCAAGAGCGACGCCGAAGTCATGCGCTTCTGCCAGTCCTTCATGAGTGAGCTGTACCGCCACATCGGTGCCGATCTCGACGTGCCGGCCGGTGATATCGGCGTTGGCGCCCGTGAGATCGGTTTCCTGTTCGGCCAATACAAGCGCCTCTCCAACGAATTCACTTCGGTGTTCACCGGCAAGGGGCTGGCCTACGGCGGTAGCCTGATTCGCCCGGAGGCCACTGGTTACGGCTGTGTCTACTTCGCTCAGGAAATGCTCAAGGGCATCGGTCGCGACGTCGATGGTCAGCGTGTGGCCATTTCCGGCTCCGGCAATGTGGCCCAGTACGCAGCGCAGAAGGTGATGGAGCTAGGCGGCAAGGTGATTTCCCTGTCCGACTCGGAAGGTACCCTGTTTGCCGAGGCCGGCCTGACCCAGGAGCAGTGGTCGGCGCTGATGGAGCTGAAGAACGTTCGCCGTGGTCGACTCAGCGAGTTGAGCGGCACAGGCCTGCGCTTCCTGCCGGGCCAGCGTCCCTGGGCACTGCCCTGCGACATCGCGCTGCCCTGCGCGACCCAGAACGAGCTGGATGCCGAAGACGCCCGGGCGCTGTTGGCCAATGGCTGCGTCTGCGTTGCCGAGGGCGCCAACATGCCGTCCACCCTGCAGGCTGTGGATATCTTCACTGAGGCGGGGATCCTCTTTGCACCTGGCAAGGCGTCCAACGCCGGCGGCGTGGCCACCAGCGGCCTGGAGATGAGCCAGAACGCCATGCGTCTGCACTGGACCGCCGGCGAGGTGGACCAGCGCCTGCACGGCATCATGCAGAACATCCACCACGCCTGTGTGAGCTACGGTGAGGAAAACGGGCGGGTGAACTACGTCAAGGGCGCCAACATTGCCGGCTTCGTGAAAGTGGCCGACGCAATGCTGGCGCAGGGCGTGGTGTAACTACCGCGCTCTGCCGGGTGCAGCGAAGTCCCTTGTTGGGCTTCGCTGCGCTCTGCCACAACCTGCACGTGTAATCGCGAGAGGCCTTGCGCCCGCGCGGCGTCAGCCCTTGACGCAGACCACCTGGCGCAGGGTATGCACCACTTCCACCAGGTCGCGCTGAGCCGCCATCACGGCATCGATATCCTTGTAGGCCATGGGGATCTCGTCGATCACATCCTTGTCCTTGCGGCACTCCACGTGGGCGGTGGCGCGGGCCTGGTCTTCCACGGTGAACAGCTTCTTCGCCCGCCCTCGGCTCATCGTGCGACCGGCACCGTGGCTGCAGGAGCAGAAGGCGTCCTCGTTACCCAGTCCGCGGACGATGAAGCTCTTGGCGCCCATGGAGCCGGGGATGATGCCCAGCTCGCCTTTCTGCGCCGACACCGCGCCCTTGCGCGTCACCAGCACTTCGCGGCCGAAGTGCTGTTCCCTCTGCACGTAGTTGTGGTGGCAGTTCACCGCTTCCAGGCTGGCCTCGAAGGGTTTGCCGATGGCCTTGCGCGCGGCAGCAATCACCGCCTGCATCATCAAGGCGCGGTTCTGCCGGGCGAAGTCCTGGGCCCAGCCCACCGCTTCCACGTAGTCGTCGAAGTGCTTGCTGCCTTCTTCGAAGTACGCGAGGTCGCGATCCGGCAAGTTGGCCAGGTGCTGGCGCATATCGGCCTGCGCCAGCTCGATGAACAGGCTGCCAATGGCATTGCCCACCCCGCGCGAGCCGCTGTGCAACATGAACCAGACCCGGTCGGCCTCGTCCAGGCAGACCTCGATGAAGTGGTTGCCGGTCCCCAGGGTGCCGAGGTGATGGCGGTTGTTGGTCTTTTCCAGTCGCGGGTACTTGGCGGTGATCGCCTTGAAACGCCTGGAGAGCGAGCGCCAGGCCTGGTCGGTGGCATCCGGTACGTCATCCCAGGCGCCCTGGTCGCGTTTGCCGAAGGTCTTGCCGTGGGGGACGGCACGCTCGATGGCGCTGCGCAGACCGCGGAGGTTGTCCGGTAGGTCGGCGGCGCGCAGGGAGGTAAGGGCGGCAATCATCCCGCAGCCGATGTCCACGCCGACGGCGGCAGGAATGATGGCGCCTACGGTGGGGATCACGCTGCCGATGGTCGACCCCTTGCCCAGGTGCACGTCGGGCATCACCGCGAGGTGCTTGAAGATGAAGGGCATCTTCGCGGTATTGATCAGTTGCTGGCGGGCTTCCTCTTCCACTGGGACGCCTTGGGTCCAGAGCTTGATCGGCTTGCCGTTGGATACTTCCAGCAATTGGGGGCCGTTGGTGTTCATCTGCGTCGCCTGACGAGGGGGTGGATAACCATTCTGGGCCCGTTGTGATGGGGCAGGCGCGCATCTTACCGACGGAACTCGGGGTTTCGTACCTCAACCCATCCTGCAGATCAGGCCAGACCTACCACGCAGGATGGCGTAGAGCGAAGCGAAACCCATCATCCAGCGCCAATCAGTAGTGGTACCACTTCAGCTCCAGCATCACCTCGTTGACCGGCGCGGCGAGCTGGCTGAACTCCCGCTGGGCTGTCAGGCGCAGCCCGAGGTTGCGGGAAATGTCCCATTGCTGATTGAGGGACAGGCGGCGGCGGACTTCGCCATTGTGGAAGTAGTCGCCGGAGGCTTCCAGGCTGAGGCTGCCCAGTGGGTTGTGCCAGAGCAGGCCGGTATTGAAGCCTGCGGCAGTGGCGATGAAGGGTGCGAAGTCTTCGTTGTGCTCGATGCGTGCGGTGGCCAGGGCGAAACCCAATGCATCTTCGGCAAGCTGCCAGGAGCCGCCGACACCGCCGTTGAGGTGGCTGACCAGGCGCTCGTCGCCGTCTTCTCCGAGCACGCGTTCCAGCCCCCCGGCCACCTGCCAGGACCAGGGTTTGAGTAGCTCGCCGCGCGGCGTCAGCGAGCGGATGGTCGCCAGGTCCAGGCGTTGCAGCTGCCAGTGGTTGTCCTCGTACTGGCGCAGCTTGAGCTGGAGGATTTCGATCTGCGCGCCCAGCGGGAAGCCGGAGAGGTTGTCGTTGAGGTCGTGGTAGGCCATGCGCAGGCCATACTCGGCGAAGGAGCGGTCTTCACGTGTGCCGGCCCCTAGCTGCCAGGTTCGCGACTCGTGACCTTCCTCGGGCAGGCTGGGGCGCTCGATGTCCAGTTCCGGTGGTGGGTTGCGGTTGATGCCTTGCAGCAACTTGTAGCTGCGCATGGCGTTCTCGCGGGTGCGCTCCTCACCGGTGGAGTGGTAGCGCACCAGACGGAACGCCGCGTCCTGGATCAGCGCGCGCCGCGGCGCGGGGAGGGCGAGGAAAGCCGGGTCGTCCAGCAGTTTCTCGTCGTCGGCCAGACGCAGCACCCACTGCTGTTCGGCGTCATCCAGGGGTGCAGCGCGGGCCAGCAGTTCCTTCTCCCGCGAGGGTCGGTAGTCGATGGACTCCACCAGGCCGGCCTGTTTGACCGCGCGTACGGTGTCGGTCGGGATGGCGGTGATCGGGAAATGGTCGGTGAGTTCGATGCCGGGGCGGGCGATTTCCAGCAGTTCCAGCAGACGATAGGAGCAGTTCTCATCGAAGAAGTAGTAATCGAAACGGATCTGCTTCAGCTCCCAGACATGCTCAACCATGCGCCCTGTTTCCTCGGCAGTGAGGTTCAGGCGGTATTCCCAGAGGTCACGGTTCTCCAGGCGGCTGTATTCCTTGAGCTTGTCGCGGTAGGGCACCAGGGCGAACAGTCCGGGGTAGCCACCCATCAGGCCCTTCCAGGCGTAGAGGATGCTGTTGTCGGCCCCCTCGATGAAGGCACCGAAGTTCAGCGCATAGCTGAGCATTACGGTGTTGTTTTCGTGGATGTCCGGCTGGTCGATGCGCAGCAGGGTGTGGCCGAACATGGACGAGGGGCTGTTGAGGTAGGCCGCGGGAAACACCAGGACCGTGCTGTGTGGGTTGACGTCGGCGTACCAGGCCTTGAACTCGCTGCAGGCCGGCTGCGGCAGGTCGGTGAGCTGGAGTTGCTCGCGCAGCCAGCGGGTGCGCGCCGGGTAGGTGCATTGCGGGTGCTTGTCGCCAAGATCAGCCGGGGCATAGAGCGCGTCCAGGGTGGCGCGCAGTTCGTCGGCCGGATTGTTCGGCCCACCCTCGGCGAGGAAGAAATCAGCGTCATCCACATAGCTGCGCCAGCCGCCCAGTTTGCCGGTCTCGTAATGACCCAGGGCGATCCAGTAAGGATCGTCCGCCAATGCCTGGAGGCGTTCGGCGGGGACTTCGGGAGCAGCGTGGGCGGTGATCCAGGTGCACAAGGCGAGGTACGGGAAAATCCGTTTCAAGGGCGCAGCTCTTCTTGGTGAGAGGTTCTTCGGCCGGAGCTTTGGGTAAGGCCGGGGCGGGTGTCAAGCAAGGCGATGGCCGGCATTTGCGCAAGTTTGCCGGAGTGGGATGCAGGCTGCGTTACAGCGTCCACACTTAGGGGGTGAACTGGGGAGATTCCAATATGACCGCTACTGACCCTATGGCCACACTCGATGCCCTGATTGCGGAGTACACCGCTCGCGCCAACGCCATTCGCGAGGACCTGGCCCGCAGCCACTCGCCGGATTTCGCCGAGCAGGCGATCCAGCGGGAGAACGACGAAGTGCTCGAGGCCATCCTTGCCGAGACTCAGGCGGCCCTGCGCCGCGTGGGTATGGCCAAGCTACGCCTGGCCGACGGCAGCTACGGTTATTGCCAGCGTTGCGGCGAGCTCATAGAGCCGGCGCGCCTGGCTGTGCTGCCGGCGGCCGAGTACTGCCTGGGCTGCGCTGACCTGGCCCATTGATCAGCTCTGGCGCAATGCCTTGCCAGTGATGTCAGGGCGGCGCCAGAATGCGGCCATTGCTTTCTTGCCGAGCCATTAAGGACACTCGATGCCTGACTCCTTCGCTGCCAGCCTGCGACTGACGCCCGATGCGCTGACCCGTCCCTTCGAGCCGGACCAGTTCAGCTTCAAGACCACTGACGACCTGGAGCCCTTCCGGGGCGTGCTCGGCCAGGAACGTGCGGTAGAGGCCCTGCAGTTCGGTGTGGCCATGCCTCGCCCCGGGTACAACGTCTATGTGATGGGCGAGCCGGGCACCGGCCGCTTTTCCTTCGTCCAGCGTTACCTCAAGGCCGAGGGCAAACGCCTGGACACGCCGGCGGACTGGGTTTACGTCAACCACTTCGACGAGCCGCGCGAACCCCGTGCCTTGCAGTTGCCAGCAGGCGAGGCGCAGGACTTCATCTGCGACATCGAACAGCTTGTGGATAACCTCCTGTCCACCTTCCCGGCGGTGTTCGAGACGCCCACCTTCCAACAGAAGAAGAGCGCCATCGACCGCGCCTTCAACCAGCGCTATGACCGCGCCCTGGACGTGATCGAGCGCCTGGCCCTGGAGAAGGACGTCGCCCTTTATCGCGATAGCGCGAACATCGCCTTCACCCCGATGAAGGACGGCAAGGCCCTGGACGAGGCGGACTTCGCCCAGTTGGAAGAGGCCGAGCGCGAGCGTTTTCACGACGACATTGCAATTCTGGAAGAGCGCCTGAACGAGGAGCTGTCCAGCCTGCCGCAGTGGAAGCGCGAGTCCAGCAACCAGTTGCGCCAGCTGAACGAGGAAACCATTACCCAGGCTCTGCAGCCGCTGCTTTCTCCCCTGTCGGAAAAGTATGCGGAGAATGCCGGTGTGGTGGCTTACCTGCAGGCCATGCAGGTCAACCTGCTGAAGACGGTGGTGGACCAACTGCTGGACGAAAAGCCGGATGCCCAGCGCCGAGAGCTGCTGGAAGAGCAGTACTGTCCCAGCCTGGTGGTGGGGCACCATGCCAACGGCGGTGCTCCCGTGGTGTTCGAGTCCCATCCCACTTACGACAACCTGTTCGGCCGTATCGAGTACGGCACCGATCAGGGCGCCCTCTACACCAGCTATCGCCAACTGCGTCCGGGAGCGATACACCGCGCCAACGGCGGCTTCCTGGTGCTGGAGGCTGAGAAACTGCTCGGCGAACCCTTCGTCTGGGATGCGTTGAAGCGTGCGCTGCATTCGCGTCAGCTGAAGATGGAGTCCCCTCTCGCGGAGCTGGGCCGCCTGGCCACCGTGACCCTCACGCCGCAGGTGATTCCGCTTCAGGTGAAGGTGGTTATCATTGGCTCGCGCCAGCTCTACTACACGCTGCAGGACCTGGACCCGGACTTCCAGGAGATGTTCCGTGTGCTGGTGGACTTCGATGAAGAGATCGCCCTGTCCGACGACAGCCTGGAACAGTTCGCCCAGTTGCTGAAAACCCGCACCTCGGAAGAGGGCATGGCGCCGCTCAGCGCCGCTGCCGTCGCCCGTCTGGCAACCTACAGCGCCCGTCTGGCCGAGCATCAGGGACGTTTGTCGGCGCGTATCGGCGACCTGTTCCAACTGGTCAGCGAGGCTGACTTCATCCGCCAACTGGCCGGCGCACCGGTGACCGGTGCCGACCATATCGATCGCGCGCTCAAGGCCAAGGCCACCCGCACCGGTCGGGTTTCCGCGCGCATTCTCGATGACATGCTGGCAGGCGTCATCCTGATCGATACCGCCGGTGCGGCCGTAGGCAAGTGCAATGGCCTGACGGTGCTGGAAGTGGGCGATTCGGCCTTCGGTGTACCGGCGCGGATTTCCGCCACCGTCTACCCGGGCAGTTCGGGAATCGTCGACATCGAACGTGAGGTCAACCTCGGCCAGCCGATCCACTCCAAGGGCGTGATGATCCTCACGGGCTACCTCGGCAGTCGTTATGCCCAGGAGTTCCCGCTGGAGATTTCCGCGAGCATCGCCCTGGAGCAGTCCTACGGCTACGTGGACGGCGACAGCGCTTCCCTGGGTGAAGCCTGCACGCTGATCTCTGCGTTGTCGCGCACGCCGCTCAAGCAGTGCTTCGCCATCACCGGCTCGATCAACCAGTTCGGTGAAGTGCAGGCGGTGGGTGGGGTCAACGAGAAGATCGAGGGTTTCTTCCGTCTCTGCGAGGCTCGTGGCCTGACGGGCGAGCAGGGCGTGATCATCCCCCACGCCAACGTCACCACCCTGATGCTCGACGAGCGCGTACTGGACGCGGTGCGCAAAGGCCGCTTCCACGTCTATGCGGTTCGCCAGGCCGACGAGGCCCTCAGCCTGCTGGTAGGCGAACCGGCCGGTGTGCCGGACGACAAGGGCCAGTTCCCGGAGGGCAGCGTCAACGCCCGCGTGGTGGCGCGCCTGCGGGAAATCGCCGAGATGGGCCTGGAAGAAGAAGAGAAGGCCGCGCCGGCCCAGGAAGTGGTGGAGGCCGTTGCCAAAGCTGCTTCGCCGCCCAAACCGGCGCGCAAGGTGCCGAAGCAGGGGCCCGGCAAGGCGCCGGGTGCGGACAAGACCCAGGGCCAGGCCTGAACCTGCGCCGACTGGCTGCACCGGATCGGGTTCCCGGTGTGGCTGGTCGGTCATTGAGCGGTAGGGGCGAATGCTTGCGTAGCCTGCGTCCCGCCACTTTTCCCTCACGCTGTTCACAGGGTTATCCACAGCTCGCGTGGATAAGCATCGTGCTTTCGCAGGTCCCAACTCGGGTGTAGGCTGAAAACAGGCCTCTGCGAGGAAAGCCGCCATGACGCGCAACCTCTGCCTTACCCGCCAGTGCCTGGGACTGGTGACCCGGATCGAATGCGTGATCCGTCCGTTGGCGGGAGAGAATGGACTCTGGACACTGCTCTGTGCGGCAGGAATGTCGGGCGAGCAGCCCTCGGCGATCAAAGCCCAGGGCCCATTCCACGGACCTCTCGTGGCAGAGTCGGTACTGTCCGCGATAGCGGATTGCCTGGCTGAGCAGGGTTACACCGAAGCCCATGACCCGCCGATCTGGCGCCTGCACCTGCAGGGTGAGCTACGCCGCATCAACGGCACACGTTGCCGGAACCTCGGCGACTACCAGTTCCGCCCCGAAACCTGACGGCTTCCTGGTTGGACAGCTTTTGAGCAACTGCCGCTGGCCGGCGGGTGATGGGGCGTCTACTGGACACTCCAGGGCTCATGCACAGACTTATCCACAGTGTTTGGGGATATGCCTGTAGCGTTGCCATTATTTTTCTGTAGGAAGCACGCCGTTATACTCGCGGCCGGTTTATTTGCTGACTACGAGAAGCCATGGAACGCTTACTAGAAAATTCGATGTACGCCGCGCGCTGGTTGCTGGCTCCCATTTACTTCGGCCTGTCCCTGGCGTTGCTGGCGCTGACCCTGAAATTCTTCCAGGAGGTGTGGCACATCCTGCCCCATGTGTTCGAGAAGACCGAGGCGGACCTGATCCTGGTGCTGCTCTCGCTGATCGACATGTCCCTGGTGGGCGGTCTGCTGGTTATGGTGATGATCTCCGGCTACGAGAACTTCGTCTCGCAACTGGATATCGATGATGACAAGGAGAAGCTGAGCTGGCTCGGCAAGATGGATTCCGGCTCGCTGAAAATGAAGGTGGCCGCGTCCATCGTGGCGATTTCCTCCATCCACCTGCTGCGCATCTTCATGGACGCGCAGAACATCGATAACGACAAGATCATGTGGTACGTGGTCCTGCACATGACCTTCGTTATCTCTGCTTTCGCCATGGGCTACCTGGACAAGATGACCAAGCACGACCACTGATTCGCACTTCTTTGCCGTCCATGCCGCCCGGCCGCTGAAAAGCGGACGGGCGGTTGCGTTTCTGCCGTCGGTATTTGGCGCTGTGCATTAGATTTGAGGTGTACAGCGCGCGAGGGCGAAGCCATGAAATTGCACGACCTCACCAGCCATGCCCGTGCCGGGCACGTTGAAGAAATCAACCTTATCTCCCTGGAAGGCGGCATCTACCTGCTTGAAGCCAGGATCGATGGCCGTTCCCATCACCTGGACGATGGCCGCGGCCATGCCACTCAGCTGCGGTCGGTGGAGCATGCCCGAGAAGTGCTTCATGAGTTTCCGGATCTTCCTTTCCACCTGGTGCACAACGTGGTGCATGACGAGATGTGTGGGATGGCGGCGGACAGCCAGGACACCGTGCGCGTTCCCATTTCAACCCGCAGTTCCCACTGAGCGTGGAGTAGCGGACCGGACCCCGCGCCGGGG
Organism: Metapseudomonas resinovorans DSM 21078; assembly: GCF_000423545.1. Taxonomy (GTDB): domain Bacteria; phylum Pseudomonadota; class Gammaproteobacteria; order Pseudomonadales; family Pseudomonadaceae; genus Metapseudomonas; species Metapseudomonas resinovorans. The sequence goes on along the minus strand of NZ_AUIE01000026.1, from coordinate 23,152 downwards.
AAAGGAAGCTGTGCTAGTCTGGCCGGCCTTTTTTTCCCTGAGCGGAGTTCCGCCATGTCCCAACTTGATCTTTCCACCGACGAAACCCGCGTCAGCTACGGCATTGGTCGTCAGCTCGGCGATCAGATCCGTGACAATCCCCCGCCCGGCGTGAGCCTGGACGCAGTGCTCGCTGGTCTCAGCGACGCTTTCCAGGGCCTGGAAAGCCGCGTTGATGGTGCTGCCCTGTCGGCCAGCTTCCGTGTGATCCGCGAGCGCATGCAGGCCGAAGCCGAGGCCAAGGCCGAAGCTGCTGCGGGTGCCGGTCGCGAATACCTGGTTGAAAACGCCAAGCGTGAAGGCGTGACCGTCCTGCCGTCCGGCTTGCAGTACGAAGTGCTGGTGGCGGGCGAGGGCGCCAAGCCGTCGGCAGAAGACACCGTGCGCACCCACTACCACGGCACCCTGATCAATGGCACCGTGTTCGACAGCTCCTACGATCGCGGCCAGCCGGCCGAATTCCCGGTGGGCGGCGTGATCGCTGGCTGGGTCGAGGCGCTGCAACTGATGAACGCCGGCAGCAAATGGCGCCTGCACGTCCCGAGCGAGCTGGCCTATGGTGGCCAGGCTGTCGGCAGCATTCCGCCGCACAGCGTGCTGGTGTTCGACGTGGAACTCCTGGAAATCCTCTGATCCAGGCTGACTCCTGGTCGAGCCTTCCCTGGCCCGGCCAGGAACCGGCGAGGGCGCCTTTGCCCTCGCTGCAGGACTGGCGCCCGGGCGCCTGTCCTGCGGATGACGCATCCTGGCGTCATCCAGATTCCCGTTCTCCACTCAGTGCACTTCGCCGTGGGGGCGTAATGCCCTGGCGTAGCAGAACAGGAAAAGGTTGCGCACCAGCTCCTTGAGCACCAAGGGCTCGCTGGAGTTCAGGCCGGCGAGGTCAAGGTCGCCCTGGTCGCGTAATTCGTCGAGGGCCTCCTCTTCCAATACGGCGCAGACTTCACCGGTTTCCCGATGCAGTATCCGCAGGTAGGGGTGGGGGCGATCCAGCCAGGCATCGATCAAGTAGGTCATGGCTCATCTCCTTGAAAAGCGTTGAGATGAGAATAATTCCTATTAGCAAAATAGCAAGCGCTAATCGAGACCTTTCGTCGAGGCAGAAAAAAGCCCGTCGCTTGGACGGGCTTTCGGCTGTTCGCTACTCAGTGAGTTCGCGCGACGGCGAACTCTGTGAGCTCGACCAAGGCATCGCGGTAGGCATTGGACGGCAACGTGTCCAGGCAGGCGATGGCACGGGCGGCATAGTCGCGCGCCAGGCGAGCGGTGTAGTCCAGGGCGCCAGCAGCTTCTACGGCGGCACGGATGCCTTCCAGGTCCTGGCTGCCGCCTTGCTGAATGGCCTTGCGCACCACGCTGGCCTGTTCCGGGGTGCCGTCGCGCATGGTGGCGATCAGAGGCAGGGTGGGCTTGCCTTCGGCCAGATCGTCGCCGACGTTCTTGCCGAGGGTAGCGGCATCGCCACGGTAATCGAGCAGATCGTCCACCAGTTGGAAAGCGATACCCAGCGCGTCACCGAACTGGCGCAGGGCTTCTGCCTGCTCGGCGCTGGCGCCGGCCAGCACAGCAGCGCTGTGGGTGGAGGCTTCGAAGAGCATCGCGGTCTTGCCGCGGATGACTTCCATATAGGTTTCTTCGGTGGTGCTGGCGTCGCGGATCTTGGACAGCTGCAGCACTTCACCTTCGGCGATGACCCGGGTGGCCTGGGAGATGATGCGCATCACCGGCATGGAGCCGAGTTCCACCATCATTTCGAATGAGCGGGCATAGAGGAAGTCACCCACCAGTACGCTGGGTGCGTTGCCCCACAGGGCGTTGGCGGTGGAGCGACCGCGGCGCAGGCCGGAGGCATCCACCACGTCATCGTGGAGCAGGGTGGAGGTGTGCAGGAACTCGATGGTCGCCGCCAGCAGGCGCAGTTGATCGCCGCCGAACCCAAGGGCGTTGCCGCCCAACAGCACCAGGAGTGGGCGCAGGCGCTTGCCGCCGGCAGAGACGATGTAGTCACCGATCTTTTCCACCAGAGGAACGCGGGAGGTCAGCTGCCGACGGATGATGTCGTCGACTGCGGTGAAATCGTCCGCCACCACGCGGTAGAAAGCCTGGGGTTGCATCGGCCAGAGGTGCTCCAATTGGGTTGCGCGGCATGCTAGGGACCGGGCCGGGGCCTGTCAAGGCGAGTGCTGGCGGTGCTTGCGCGGCAATCGCGGCTTGCGTACAATCGCGGCCCCTGAACTTCCTTGGGCATTTTCCTGCCTTACGCAATTGCATGGGCGTCAGTTCCGGCGCCATGCAGCCATGCCGACCGATACCTCTTTTTATAAAGCGTCGGGTGAGCAGGTTTAACGGAGAAAATCCATGTACGCAGTTATCGTTACCGGCGGCAAGCAATACAAAGTCGCTGAAGGTGAATTCCTGAAGATCGAGAAGCTGGAAGTCGCCACTGGCGAATCCGTGACTTTCGATCGCGTCCTGCTGATCGGCAATGGCGAAGACGTGAAAATCGGTGCTCCGGTCGTTGATGGCGCCAAAGTAGTCGCTGAAGTGGTCTCTCAAGGCCGTCACGACAAAGTGCGCATCATCAAGTTCCGCCGTCGTAAGCACCACATGAAGCGCCAGGGCCACCGCCAGTGGTTCACTGAAATCAAGATCACCGGCATCCAGGCCTAATTTCCTTTTTGGAGGATTTGACTCATGGCACACAAAAAAGCTGGCGGTTCTACCCGCAACGGCCGCGACTCAGAAAGTAAACGCCTTGGCGTGAAGATGTACGGCGGCCAGGTCATCAAGGCCGGCAACATCATCGTGCGTCAGCGCGGCACCCAATTCCACGCCGGCGTCGGCGTTGGCCTGGGCAAGGACCACACCCTGTTCGCGAAAGTGGACGGCGTGGTCAAGTTCGAGGTTAAAGGTGCTTTCGGTCGCAGGTACGTAAGCATCGTCGCGGCCTGATCGCGACCTCGCTGTAAAAGCCCCGTCTTGCGACGGGGCTTTTTTGTTTCTGCTTTGTGGAAACTCTGCATTGAGCGGGGTTCCCTGTATCCTATGTGCTTTGTTTCTCTCAACCCGTCCCCGTGACGGGAGGCGTCCTGATGAAATTCGTCGATGAAGTATCGATCTTTGTAAAAGCGGGCGACGGCGGCAATGGCCTGATGAGTTTCCGTCGCGAAAAATTCATTGAAAAGGGCGGCCCCAACGGTGGTGACGGGGGCGATGGCGGCTCCGTGTACATGGAGGCCGATCCGAACCTCAATACCCTGGTGGACTACCGCTATACCCGTCGTTTTGACGCCCAGCGTGGCGAGAACGGCGGCAGCAAGGACTGCACCGGGCGCAAGGGTGAGGATCTGATCCTGCCGGTGCCGGTCGGTACTACTGTGATCGACGCTGCCACCCAGGAAATCATCGGCGACCTGACCAGGGCGGGTCAGCGCCTGTTGGTGGCGCAAGGTGGCTGGCACGGCCTGGGCAACACCCGTTTCAAGTCCAGCACCAACCGTGCGCCGCGTCAGACCACCAAGGGCAAGCCTGGTGAGTCTCGTGACCTCAAGCTGGAACTGAAGGTGCTGGCCGACGTCGGTCTGCTGGGCCTGCCGAATGCCGGCAAGAGTACGTTCATTCGTGCGGTGTCCGCTGCCAAGCCGAAAGTGGCTGACTACCCCTTCACCACCCTGGTGCCGAATCTGGGTGTGGTCAGTGTCGGCCGCTTCAAGTCCTTCGTTGTGGCCGATATCCCGGGTCTGATCGAGGGTGCCGCCGAAGGCGCCGGCCTGGGTATTCGTTTCCTCAAGCACCTGGCGCGTACCCGTCTGCTGCTGCATATCGTCGATATGGCGCCTCTGGATGAAAGTGATCCGGCCGAAGCCGCCGCGACCATTATCGAGGAGCTGGGGCGTTTCAGTCCGGCCCTGACCGAACGTGATCGCTGGCTGGTGCTGAACAAGGCCGACCAGTTGCTCGATGAGGAGCGTGATTCGCGCATGAAGGCGGTGCTCGAGCATCTGGGCTGGTCCGGTCCGGTGTTCGTGATCTCTGCTCTGGAGCGCGAAGGTACTGAGGCGCTCTCCCAGGAGATCATGCGCTACCTCGACGAGCGCACGCTGCGCATGGAAGAAGAGCCGGAGTACGCCGAGCAGCTCGCCGAGCTGGATCAGCGCATCGAGGACGAGGCTCGCGCCCGTCTGCAGGCCATGGACGACCAGCGCGCCCTCCGCCGTGCCGGTCTGAAGAGTGCCGGTGCTGATGATGACGACGATTTCGATGACGATGAGGATGACGGCGACGGGCCGGAAATCTTCTACGTACCCTGACCCCCGGCGCCACCCGGTGCTGTGGAGTGTTCGCATGGCCGCGCGCCTTGCCGCGCGGCCTTCTAGCTAAGGTTGGACGATATGCGGGACAAGGTGACTGGCGCGCAGCGCTGGGTGGTGAAGATCGGTAGTGCTTTGCTGACGGCTGATGGTCGTGGGCTGGATCGCTCGGCCATGGCGGTTTGGGTCGAGCAGATGGTGGCCCTGCGCAATGCAGGCGTGGAGCTGGTATTGGTGTCCTCTGGCGCTGTGGCGGCCGGTATGAGTCGTCTGGGCTGGCAGAGTCGTCCAAGCGCCGTGCATGAACTGCAGGCCGCTGCCTCGGTAGGGCAGATGGGGTTGGTTCAGGCTTGGGAATCCAGCTTTGCCGAGCATGGTCGCCACACGGCGCAGATCCTGCTGACCCATGACGACCTGTCTGATCGCAAGCGTTACCTGAACGCTCGCAGCACGCTGCGTACTCTGGTGGAGCTGGGTGCGATCCCGGTGATCAACGAGAACGACACCGTGGTCACCGATGAAATCCGCTTCGGCGATAACGACACCTTGGCGGCCCTTGTGGCCAATCTGGTGGAAGCTGATCTGCTGGTGATCCTTACCGATCGCGACGGCATGTTCGATGCCGACCCGCGCCACAATCCTGATGCGCAGCTGATTTTCGAGGCTCGTGCCGATGACCCGGCGTTGGATGCTGTGGCGGGTGGCACAGGCGGTGCGTTGGGGCGGGGCGGCATGCAGACCAAGCTGCGTGCAGCGCGGCTGGCGGCTCGTTCCGGCGCCCATACGGTGATCGTCGGTGGGCGAATCGAGCGGGTGCTGGATCGCCTCAAGGCGGGAGAGCGTCTGGGAACTCTATTGGCACCTGAGCGCGGCATGCTGGCCGCGCGTAAGCAGTGGCTGGCTGGCCATCTACAGACTCGCGGCACCCTGGTGCTTGACGCAGGTGCGGTCAAGGCGCTGCGTGAGGACCGCAAGAGCTTGCTGCCTGTCGGCGTCAAGGCTGTCCAGGGCAGCTTCCGTCGGGGCGAGATGGTGGTCTGTGTCGGGCCTGATGGCGCCGAAATCGCTCGTGGCCTGGCTAACTACAGTGCCCTTGAGGCGCAGAAGATCATCGGTCAATCGTCCGACCTCATCGAAAAGCTGCTGGGGTATGTCGACGAGCCGGAACTGGTGCACCGGGACAATCTGGTTCTGGTCTGAGGTTGGGAGGAAAGGATGCGACTGATCAAGGGAATGGCGGCGGCTCTGCTGGCAATGCCGCTGTTGGCTGCGGCTGAAGAGGTCGGCTCGGTATCCACGGTGTTCAAGTGGATGGGGCCGAACGACAAGATCGTGGTCGAGGCCTTCGATGACCCTCGGGTGGAGGGTGTGACCTGCTATCTCTCGCGTGCCAAGACTGGCGGTGTAAAAGGCGGTTTGGGATTGGCTGAGGATCGTGCTGAAGCGTCCATTGCCTGTCGCCAGGTGGGGCCTATTCGCTTCAATGGTGAGCTCAAGGATGGCGAAGAGGTATTCAAGGAGCGTACCTCGCTGGTGTTCAAGACCATGCAGGTCGTGCGCTTCTTCGATCGCAAGCGCAATACCCTGGTCTATCTGGTCTACAGCGACCGGGTGATCGAGGGCAGCCCGCAGAACGCGGTCACCGCGATACCGATCCTGCCCTGGCCGAACCGGCCTTGAGGTGATGAAAAAGCCCGGAGATTCCGGGCTTTTTCATGGGTGGAGAGTATGAAATCAAAATACGCAGGCAATAAAAAACCGGCCAGAAGGCCGGTTTTTTACAAGAACTCAAGCTTAGGCAGCAGCTTGACCGAGCGCCTTGATGTGGGCGTTCAGGCGGCTCTTGTGACGAGCAGCTTTGTTCTTGTGGATGATGCCTTTGTCGGCCATGCGGTCAATCACCGGTACAGCAGCGGTGTAGGCGGCTTGGGCCTTGGGCAGGTCCTTGGCGTCGAGCGCCTTGACCACGTTCTTGATGTAGGTACGAACCATGGAGCGCAGGCTGGCGTTATGGCTACGACGCTTCTCAGCCTGTTTGGCGCGTTTTTTGGCAGAAGGTGTGTTGGCCACCGTCAAGCTCCTCGAAACTGGGGAATTGAATCAAATTAAGGCCGCGAATCATGCCCACGTGACTTGGCCTTGTCAAGGGTGATCACGTGAGTCGGGCGACGAGCGTAAGCTTTTCTCGCTGGATGATTTTATCCGGCCCGGACTCTACACTCGGCAGCCTTGATCGCCCTCCGGCAGCACCGGGCGGGCCGTGCCATTCCTGTCCGGACCCCTGAATGAACCTGCTCAAGTCGCTGGCGGCTGTCAGCTCCATCACCATGCTTTCCCGCGTATTGGGCTTCGTTCGCGACACCATCGTCGCGCGCTACTTTGGCGCCGGCGTGGCCACCGACGCCTTCTTCGTGGCTTTCAAGCTGCCCAACCTGCTGCGCCGGATCTTCGCCGAGGGCGCATTCTCCCAAGCCTTCGTACCCATCCTGGCCGAGTACAAGACCCAGCAGGGGGAAGAGGCGACCCGCACCTTCATTGCCTACATCTCCGGCCTGCTGAGCCTGGTGCTGGCGCTGGTGACCCTCGTGGGCATCCTGGCGGCGCCCTGGGTGATCTGGGCGACCGCGCCGGGTTTCGCCGATACGCCAGAAAAGTTCGCCCTGACCACCGACCTGTTGCGGGTGACCTTTCCCTATATCTTCCTGATCTCGCTGTCGTCCCTGGCGGGGGCCATCCTCAACACCTGGAACCGCTATTCGGTGCCGGCCTTCGTGCCGACGCTGCTGAATGCCAGCATGATCATTTTCTCGTTGTTCCTGCTGCCCTATTTCGACCCACCCATCATGGCCCTTGGATGGGCGGTGCTGGTGGGCGGCCTCGCGCAGTTGCTTTGCCAGCTACCGTCCTTGAAGCGTATCGGCATGCTCGTGCTGCCGCGCCTGAACCTGCGCGATACCGGCGTCTGGCGCGTGCTCAAGCAGATGGTTCCGGCAATCTTCGGGGTGTCCGTGGGGCAGATCTCGCTGATCATCAACACCATCTTCGCGTCCTTCCTGGCGGCGGGTTCGGTGTCCTGGATGTACTACGCCGACCGCCTGATGGAGTTGCCCTCGGGCGTGCTCGGGGTTGCCCTGGGTACCATCCTGCTGCCGTCCCTGGCCAAGACCTATGCCAGTGACGACCGCCATGCCTACTCGCAGCTGCTCGACTGGGGGTTGCGCCTGTGTTTCCTGCTGGTACTGCCCTGCACCCTCGCCTTGGCGCTTCTGGCTGAGCCGTTGACGGTGGCGCTGTTCCAGTACGGCAAGTTCACCGCCAACGACGCGCTGATGACCCAGCGCGCGCTGATTGCCTACGCGGTGGGCCTGCTCGGGATCATCCTGGTGAAAGTGCTGGCGCCTGGTTTCTACGCGCGGCAGAACATCCGCACGCCGGTGAAGATTGCCGTCTTCACCCTGGTGGCGACTCAGCTGATGAACCTCGCTTTTGTCTTCCCGCTGCGTCACGCCGGTCTGGCGCTGGCCATCAGCCTGGCCGCCTGCATGAACGCGGGGCTGCTCTACTGGCAACTGCGCAAGCAGCAGTTGTTCCAGCCGCAGCCGGGCTGGGGCAAGTTCCTCGCCAAGCTGGTGCTGGCGGTGGTGGTGATGTGCGCCGTGTTGCTGGGTGTGATGTACCTGCTGCCGGCCTGGGATCAGGGCGGCATGGCCGAGCGCCTGCTGCGTCTGGGTGCGCTGGTAGGCGCCGGCGTGATCGCCTATTTCGGCGTGCTGGCACTACTGGGCTTCCGTCTGCGTGATTTCGCGCGGCGCGCTGTGTGATTCGCTGACTTCCAGCTCATCGCCACTTGTCGCGCTGGCAGGTCTGTAGCGCCTGTTGTCCAGCGCCGGCTGTGCGTATAATCGACCACTTTGTGAACAAGACTTGTGCTATGCAGCTGGTTCGAGGCCTACACAACCTGCGGCCCCAAGATCGGGGCTGCGTCGCCACCATCGGCAATTTCGACGGCGTGCACCGCGGCCACCAGGCCATTCTCAAGCGGTTGCGCGAGCGTGCGGCTGAGCTGGGTTTACCCACGTGCGTGGTGATCTTCGAGCCGCAACCGCGCGAGTATTTCGGTCCGGACACCGCCCCGGTACGCCTGACACGCCTGCGCGACAAGCTCGAATTGCTGGCCCGTGAGGGCGTGGATCGCGTGCTTTGCCTGTCCTTCAATCGCCGTTTGCGTGAGCTCAGCGCGGCCGAGTTCGTCCACGCGGTGCTGGTGGAAGGCCTGGGTGCCAAGCACCTGGAGATTGGCGACGATTTTCGCTTCGGCTGCGACCGCGCTGGCGACTTCGAATTTCTGCAGCAGGCCGGCGCCGCCGAAGGCTTCAGTGTCGAGGCTGCCGCCACCGTTGAGCTGGATGGCCTGCGGGTCAGCAGTACCCGGGTGCGCCAGGCGCTTGCTGACGGTGACTTTGCCCTCGCCGATCGCCTGCTGGGGCGTCCATTCACCATCACCGGCCGAGTGCTTCATGGGCAGAAACTCGGTCGTCAGTTGGGCACGCCGACTGCCAATGTGCAGCTCAAGCGTCGCCGGGTTCCGCTCAACGGCGTGTACCTGGTCAGCGTGGAGCTGGATGGCCGGCAACTGCCCGGCGTTGCCAACATCGGCGTGCGTCCCAGCGTCAAGGGTGACGGGCGCGCCCACCTGGAGGTCCACCTGCTGGACTATGCCGGCGATCTCTATGACCGGCGGATCAGCGTGACCTTCCACCACAAGCTGCGCGATGAGCAGCGTTTTGCCTCCCTGGAGGCGTTGAAGTCGGCGATCGATGCGGATGTCGCTGCCGCCCGTGCCTATTGGCAGGGTACTCAATCAAATTGAAGAGCCTGGACTGAAATGACCGATTACAAAGCGACCCTGAACCTGCCAGAGACGGCATTCCCGATGAAGGCCGGTCTGCCCCAGCGCGAGCCGGAACTGCTGCAGCGCTGGAACAGCATCGACCTGTACGGCAAGCTGCGGCAGATCGGCGAAGGGCGCCCGAGGTTCGTCCTGCACGATGGCCCGCCCTATGCCAACGGCAGCATTCACATCGGTCACGCGGTCAACAAGATCCTCAAGGACATCATCGTCCGCTCCAAGACCCTGGCAGGCTATGACGCCCCCTATGTGCCCGGCTGGGATTGCCACGGCCTGCCCATCGAGCACAAGGTCGAGACCACCCACGGCAAGAACCTGCCTGCGGACAAGACTCGCGAGCTGTGCCGCGCCTACGCCTCCGAGCAGATCGAGGGCCAGAAGGCTGACTTCATCCGCCTCGGCGTCTTGGGTGACTGGGACAACCCTTACAAGACCATGGCCTTCTCCAACGAAGCGGGCGAAATCCGTGCCCTGGCCGAAATGGTCAAGCAAGGCTTCGTGTTCAAAGGCCTGAAACCGGTGAACTGGTGCTTCGATTGCGGTTCGGCACTGGCCGAAGCTGAAGTCGAATACGCCGACAAGAAGTCCGATGCCATCGACGTCGCCTTCCCGATCGAGGACGCCGACAAGTTGGCCGCCGCCTTCGGCCTGTCGAGCCTCGCCAAGCCCGCTGCCATCGTCATCTGGACCACTACCCCCTGGACCATCCCGGCCAACCAGGCGCTGAACGTCCATCCCGAGTTCAACTACGCGCTGGTCGATACCGGCGCGCGTCTGCTGGTCCTCGCCGAAGAACTGGTGGAATCCTGCCTGCAACGCTACGGTCTGGAGGGCCAGGTTATCGCCACCGCCAAGGGCGAGGCGCTGGACCAGATCCGCTTCCGCCACCCGTTCTACGAGCGTCTTTCGCCCGTCTACCTGGCCGAGTACGTCGAGCTGGGCGCCGGTACCGGTATCGTGCACTCCGCGCCGGCCTACGGTGAGGACGACTTCCGTACCTGCAAGCAGTACGGCATGAGCAACGACGACATCCTCAGCCCAGTGCAGAGCAACGGTGTCTATGTCCAGGACCTGCCGTTCTTCGGCGGCCAGTTTATCTGGAAGGCCAACCCGGCGATCGTCGCCAAGCTGGAAGAAGTGGGCGCGCTGCTCAAGCACGAATCCATCAGCCACAGCTACATGCACTGCTGGCGTCACAAGACTCCGCTGATCTACCGCGCCACCGCGCAGTGGTTCGTCGGCATGGACAAGCAGCCGCAGCAGGGCGCCACCCTGCGCGAGCGCGCGCTGACCGCCATCGAACAGACCGAGTTCGTTCCGGGCTGGGGCCAGGCGCGCCTGCACGGCATGATCGCCGGCCGGCCGGACTGGTGCATCTCGCGCCAGCGCAACTGGGGCGTGCCGATTCCCTTCTTCCTGCATAAAGCCACCGGCGACCTGCACCCGCGTACCGTCGAGCTGATGGAGCAGGTGGCACAGCGTGTCGAGCAGGAAGGCATCGAGGCCTGGTTCAAGCTGGACGCCGCCGAACTGCTCGGTGACGAGGCCGGCCAATACGACAAGATCAGCGACACCCTGGACGTCTGGTTCGACTCCGGTACCACGCACTGGCATGTCCTGCGCGGCTCTCACGCCGAATTGGGCCATACCAGCGGCCCTGCCGCCGACCTCTACCTGGAAGGCTCCGACCAGCATCGCGGCTGGTTCCACTCCTCCCTGCTGACCGGCTGCGCCATCGACGGCCATGCGCCGTACCGCCAGTTGCTGACCCACGGCTTCACCGTGGACGAGAGTGGCCGCAAGATGTCCAAGTCCCTGGGCAACGTGATCGCTCCGCAACAGGTCACCGACAGCCTGGGCGCCGACATCCTGCGCCTGTGGGTTTCGGCCACCGACTACTCCGGTGAGATGGCCGTTTCCCAGCAGATCCTCCAGCGCAGCGCTGATGCCTATCGCCGCATCCGCAATACCGCGCGTTTCCTGCTGGCCAACCTGAACGGTTTCGACCCGGCCAAGGACCTGCTGCCCGCCGAAGACATGCTGGCTCTGGACCGCTGGGCAGTAGACCGCGCTTTGCTGCTGCAGCGTGAGCTGGAAGAGGCCTACAGCGAATACCGCTTCTGGAACGTCTACTCCAAGGTCCACAACTTCTGCGTGCAGGAGCTGGGCGGCTTCTACCTGGACATCATTAAAGACCGCCAGTACACCACCGCGCCCGACAGCGTGGCGCGCAAGTCCTGCCAGACCGCGCTGTTCCACATCGCCGAGGCGCTGGTGCGCTGGGTGGCGCCGATCCTGGCCTTTACCGCCGAGGAAATCTGGCAGTACCTGCCGGGCGAGCGCAACGAATCGGTCATGCTCAACACCTGGTACCAGGGCCTTGGCGAGATACCGGAAGGCACCGAACTGGGCCGCGAGTTCTGGGAACAGGTCATGGCCGTCAAGGCTTCGGTCAACAAGGAGCTGGAAAACCTGCGCAGCAACAAGGCCATCGGCGGCAACCTGCAGGCCGAAGTGACCCTCTTCGCCGAGGACGCCCTGGCGGCCAGCCTGGCCAAGCTGGGCAATGAGCTGCGTTTCGTGCTGATCACCTCTGCCGCTGATGTGCAGCCGCTGACCAGCGCGCCGGCCGATGCCGTGGAAACCGAGGTCGCCGGCCTCAAGCTGAAGATCCACAAGTCTTCCCACACCAAGTGCGGCCGCTGCTGGCACCACCGCGCCGATGTCGGCCAGTTCGTGAAGCACCCGGACCTGTGCGGTCGCTGTGTGGACAACATCGATGGTGCCGGCGAGGTTCGTCACTATGCCTAAGGCATACGGTCGTCTCGGCTGGCTCTGGCTCACGGTCCTTGTGTTCGTACTGGACCAGGCGAGCAAGTGGTTCTTCGAAACCGAGCTCAACCTCTATCAGCAGATCGTGGTCATTCCCGACTACTTCAGCTGGACGCTGGCCTACAACACCGGCGCGGCCTTCAGCTTCCTCGCTGACAGCTCCGGCTGGCAGCGCTGGCTGTTCGCTGCAATTGCCCTGGTGGTCAGCGGCGTGCTGGTGGTCTGGCTGAAGCGCCTGAAGCCCGAAGAGACTTGGCTGGCCGTTGCGTTGGCCCTGGTCCTGGGCGGCGCGCTGGGCAACCTCTACGACCGCGTGGTGCTTGGCCACGTGGTCGATTTCATCCTGGTGCATTGGCAGAACCGCTGGTACTTCCCAGCGTTCAACCTGGCCGATAGCGCCATCACCGTTGGCGCCCTGATGCTGGCGCTGGATATGTTCAAAGCGAAGAAGTCCGGAGAACCTGCCCATGACTGAACATCGTATAGGGCCGGACATGGAGGTCACCCTGCATTTCGCCATCAAGCTGGATAACGGCGACGTGGTGGACAGTACCTTCGAGAAGAATCCGGCCACCTTCAAGGTCGGCGACGGCAACCTGCTGCCGGGCTTCGAGAGCGTGTTGTTCGGCCTCAAGAGCGGCGACAAGCGTGTGCTGGCCATAGAGCCCGAGCAAGGCTTCGGTCAGCACAACCCGCAGAACGTGCAGGTGATGCCGCGCGGCAACTTCCAGGACATGGAGCTTTCCGAAGGCCTGCTGATCATCTTCAACGATGCGGCCAATGCCGAGCTGCCCGGGGTGGTCAAGCTGATTGACGACACCCACGTGACCATCGACTTCAACCACCCGCTGGCCGGCAAACCGCTGGCCTTCGAGGTGGAGATCCTGTCGGTCAAGCCGGCCTGATCTTCTCGCGGCCGGACGAGGTAATCCCCATGCAAATCAAACTCGCCAACCCCCGCGGCTTCTGCGCCGGCGTCGATCGCGCCATCGAGATCGTCAACCGCGCCCTGGAAGTCTTCGGCCCGCCGATCTACGTGCGCCACGAAGTCGTGCACAACAAGTTCGTGGTCGAGGACCTGCGCGCTCGTGGCGCCGTATTCGTCGAGGAACTGGACCAGGTGCCGGACAACGTCATCGTCATCTTCAGTGCCCACGGCGTTTCCCAGGCGGTGCGCCAGGAAGCTGACCGTCGCGGCCTCAAGGTGTTCGATGCCACCTGCCCACTGGTGACCAAGGTGCACATGGAAGTTGCGCGCTACAGCCGCGACGGCCGCGAATGCATCCTCATCGGCCACGCCGGTCACCCGGAAGTGGAAGGCACCATGGGCCAGTACGACGCCCGCAACGGTGGCGCGATCTACCTCGTGGAAGACGAGGCCGACGTGGAGCGCTTGCAAGTCCGCAACCCCGATGCGCTGTCCTTCGTGACCCAGACCACCCTGTCCATGGATGACACCAGCCGCGTCATCGACGCATTGCGCACCAAGTTCCCCAACATAGGCGGTCCGCGCAAGGACGACATCTGCTACGCCACTCAGAACCGCCAGGACGCGGTCAAGCAGCTGGCCCACGAGAGTGACGTGGTTCTGGTCGTCGGCAGTCCCAACAGCTCCAACTCCAACCGCCTGCGCGAACTGGCTGAACGCATGGACACCCCGGCCTATCTGATTGACGGTGCCGAAGACCTCAAGCGCGAATGGTTCGACAAGGCACAGCGCGTCGGCATCACCGCCGGTGCTTCCGCACCTGAGGTGCTGGTGCAAGGCGTGATCGACCAGCTCCGGGAGTGGGGTGCGGAGGTCGCGGTAGAGTTGGATGGAAGGCCGGAGAACGTGACCTTCTCCATGCCGAAGGAATTGCGGGTGATCAACGTAGGTTGACACTACCCATTCCTCCCACATCCGAAGGCGTGCGCGAGTCTTTGACCATCCGGAGCTGAAACTGCTGCAGACCGGCGGCAGCCGCGAGTCAGCAGTTGTCAGGCCTCTTCTTGACGCTGCGTACCCTGCCTGTTGCATTTAGTACCAACTGCCTGACCGGCAGTTGGCCATTGGTATGGCAAAGCGTCAATGTGCCGGCTTGGAAGGCGCCGCCTATCAAAGCTGTTCGGCCCATTGGCGTGTAGCGCACATAACGTCGTACTGGTGAATTGCCCTTGATGATCAACCCTTCCGGCTGTGGGCCGACCTGCCTCAGTATGGGTTCGTCGTAGTCCCATCGACCATTGCCGTTCTGGTCGGCGTAGATCAGCCACCCTGTTGACCAGTCTCCGTCCTGATTATCGACGAGTACCGCGACCCTCCGTGTTACCGATGCTTGACGCGCATAGGCAAAGCTAGTGATCAGTGACTGATTGGCGGCAGTCAATTCCTGCGCCCGGATGAACTGGCTGAGCGCCGGAACGCCAAGGCTGATGGACAGCGCGACAAGTGTCAGTACGACCAATGCTTCGATGAGGGTGAATCCGTGTGGGGTTCTGACCATGGCATCCTTGCCTTCTTGAGAATTCAGGAGATATCGGCCTGTCGTCCCTGACCTTTGTCCGCCCGTCGCCGACAAAAGGACCGGAATCAGGCCTGGCCTGTAAGCTTCTGGAATTGAAGGGATTTCTCAAGATCACCAGGTCGACGGTGAATTAGGGAAAACTCCGGAAATTGGCGGCAGATCACTTCGCGCTACAAAGGAATGACGCATGCTGTGTGTATAGATGTCCTAGGAATGCATGTGTAAAGCGCGCGTTACACTGTCGGTGGCTGATACCCGTTGTGCGCACTGAAACTGAGACGAGAATCGGGTGAAGTTGCGACAGCAGTCGGAGGATGGACAATGGCGGCAACTGAAGGGATTTCAGCTGAATCAGGGATTAAGCAGTCGAATCAGGCACTACTCTGGTCGTCAACCCAAGAAGGTGACTCGGTGGGCAGAACGAAGCAGCGGGGCTTTACCCTCATAGAACTCAT
The DNA here is from genome assembly GCF_000423545.1 of Metapseudomonas resinovorans DSM 21078. GTDB lineage: Bacteria > Pseudomonadota > Gammaproteobacteria > Pseudomonadales > Pseudomonadaceae > Metapseudomonas > Metapseudomonas resinovorans. Next base: position 8,100 of record NZ_AUIE01000026.1, on the reverse strand, counting down.
GATCACGGTGGCGATAGTCGGCATCCTTGCAGCAATCGCCTATCCGAGTTACCAGCAGTATGTGATTCGCGGTAATCGTGCGGCTGCACAGGCGCAGATGATGGATATCGCCAATCGCCAGCAGCAGTACTTCCTCGCCAATCGTACGTATGCGACCAAGGAGCAACTGGGCTATAGCCTTGAGAGCGACCTGGTCGGCAAGTACACCGATAGCATCACTCTGGGCGCCGGTTCCGTCCCCAGCTTCACCATCACCTTCACGGCGGCTGGGTCGCAGGCGAGTGATGGAAACTTGACCCTCAATAATGAGGGAGTCAAGAACCCTCCGGCCAAGTGGTAGGTGCAATGAATCCTTCATTGTCGGTGACCCCGCAGCGTGGCCTGACCCTTATCGAGGTGCTGGTCACTATCCTCATCCTGTCCATCGGGCTGCTGGGTATGGCGGGCCTTCAGGCCCGGCTGCAGCAGTCCGAAATGGAGGCGTATCAGCGTGCCCAGGCCTTGCTACTGCTTGATGATATGGCAAACCGCATTGCTGCCAATCGCAACGCGGCAGTCAGTTATGTCACCGGAACGACATCTCCCCTGGGCGCTGGAATGACCTGCGCAAGCGTGACGTCGAGTTCGTCCCCTAGAGACCGGGACATCAGCGAGTGGTGCAATACCTTGCAAGGCGTGACGGAGACCAGCGGTACGGCCAGGGTCGGTGCGATGGTAGGGGCAAGGGGCTGCGTGGAGTCTATAGGTAGCAATCAGTATCTGGTCACCGTTGCCTGGCAAGGGCTTACGCCAATCTCGGCTCCACCGTCAGGTGTAGCGTGCGGAGCTAACAGTTATAACGGCGTAACCGGGTCCGCTTGTGCGAATGACCTTTGTCGACGTGTGGTAACCACCATTGTGCGTGTCGCGAACCTATGAATGACATGAACACCGCTTTTCGCGGCCTCGCATCCGGAACTTGTGGCCGCCTACGACAGTCGGGATTTAGCCTGGTCGAGCTGATGATCGCGGCCGTCATCAGCCTACTGATAATGGCGGCGGTCCTGACGCTTTTCCTGGACGTGTCGAGGACCAACGATGAAATGGCCAAAACTAACGCGCAGATTGAGAATGGCCGTTTTGCGTTGCAATTGCTCCAAGAGGATCTGGCTCATGCAGGATTCTGGAGTGGCTATGTTCCCGAGTTCGATGACCTGAGCAGCAGCGCAGTGCCTACCGACGTTCCCGACTCGGTACCAGAGCCGTGTTCCTGGACCGCCGCCGATAACGCGAATCTTTTGGGCATCTCCGTGCAGGTGTATGACGGCGTGCCGCCTGGCTGCTCTGGAATAGTCACCAACAAGAAGGCCAATACTGATGTTCTCGTGGTGCGGCATGCTGAAACTTGTCGTCCCGGAGTCGGCAACTGCGAGGCCGAGCAATCTGGAAAGCTCTACTTCCAGCCCTCCTTCTGCGCGGATGACGCGGTCCGCTACGTGCTGGGCACCAGTGGCTTCACCTTGAGGAATAGGGACTGCGCCACGCTATCGGACAAGCGCAGGTTCGTCTCCAATCTCTATTACATCCGCGATTATTCGGTTACCGCCGGGGATGGCATACCGACGCTCATGCGTTCGACTTTCGGTTCGGGAGCTATGCCGGGTGCAGGGGAAGCGCTGATCGAAGGCATCGAGGGCTTCCGGGTTGAGTTGGGCATCGACAGCGTCGGCGATGGTGGCGTGGCCAATAATTACAGCGAAGCGATCAATTTCGCCCTGAATGCCCAGGGCGACGTTGATCGTTCGCGACCGATCAATCGGGGCAACGGGACCGCGGACGGCGAGTTCGTGCGTTGCCCGGCAGCAGGTTGCTCAGTAGAACAGCTCATTGACGTGGTCGCGGTCAAGGTCTTCCTGCTGGTCCGTGGCGTTCAGCCTTCGCTGGGTTTCAGCGACAGCAAGAGCTACGCCTTGGGAGCGGCCGATCCGGCGGCGGAGATCGTCGGTAGCAACTACAAACGTCACGTCTATTCAACCACTGCTCGCCTGGTCAACGTCTCGGGACGGAGGGAAACACCATGATCATGAGGGCTGCGCACCGTGATCAACAAGGCGCGACGCTCGTCGTCGGACTGATCATGCTGCTGATGCTCACCCTTCTGGTGGGCAGTGCGTTCACCATGAGTGGCAGCAGCCTCAAATCGGTTGGGAATATGCAGGCTCGAGACGAGGCGCTGGCCGCCGCCAACGTCGCAATCGAACAGGTTGTGAGTTCGCCCTTCACCGATGCGCCGACGGCCGAGTCGATTAACGTGGACATCAACAATGACGGTACCGCCGACTACACAGTGGACATCGCTACCCCAGTCTGCATGAGCGAAACCGAGCTTCCTGTCGTGACCGAGGAGCAGCTCAGTGGCTTGCGCGCTGGGGTGGAACCGCCAGATTCGCAATGGAGCACGGTCTGGGAGTTGGTGGCGACAGTCTCCGATCCAGTCAGCGGTGCATCCGCGCGCGTGCGGTCCGGCGTGCGGGTGTTGCTGTCGGAAATCGAGAAGGAAAGCGTGTGTCCGTAACCGAATGCTGTTTCAGGAGAGCGGTATGAGAACGGGGTTCTTGAAAGGAATTTTGGCGGCGTCGGCCCTGTCGTTCTGCTTGCCCGTCCAGGCGGAGGACATTGACCTGTTCGTGGGTACTACACCCAGCGACAACGATGTGCCGAATGTGCTGATTGTGTTGGACAACACCGCGAACTGGAACAACGCCTTCACTAATGAAATGGCTGCGCTGAGCACCGTGCTGGGTGGCCTGGATGCCAACAAGTTTCGCCTTGGCCTGATGATGTTCACGGAAACCGGGCAGGGCAACTCCAACACGGATGGTGCTTATGTGCGCGCCGCCATTCGCTTGCTGGATAGCAGCAACAAAACCAAGTACCAGCAGCTCGTGCAAAGCCTGGATATCACAGACGACAAGTCGAATGGTGGCAAGGTCGGCCTGGCCATGTGGGAGGCCTACCAGTACTTCTCCGCCGGAGCGCCTCACGCGGGCAATGGCAAGACGAAGACGGATTACACCGGAAACGCCTCGGGTACCACTGCGTCGAACGCGGTCTATGCTCTCGCTGGCAATGCCCTGGCTGCGAAGAATTCGACGGTGTACAACACGCCGATAGCCTCTGGATGCGCCAAGAACTTCATCATCTACATCAGTAATGGGGCGGCCCAGGACAACAACGCCGACATTACCGCCGGCACGTCAGCCTTGGCGGCGGCTGGGGGCAGGACGACCACCATCCCTATTTCGCCCAGTGGTTCGCAGGACAATGTGGCGGATGAGTGGGCGCGCTTCATGAAGTCCAGTGACCACGGCATCGTCACCTACACAATCGACGTCAACAAGGTGACCACTGGCCAGGGGCCAGGCTGGACGGCGCTGCTCAAGAGTATGGCGAGCGTCAGCGGTGGCAAGTACTTCGACGTGACCAGCACTGGTAGCGAAATCGCCGACGCACTGAAGACAGCGCTTTCCGAGATCCAGTCGGTGAACAGTGCCTTCGCCTCGGTTAGCTTGCCGGTGAGCGTGAACACCCAAGGAACCTACCTGAACCAGGTCTTCATCGGGATGTTCCGCCCCGACGAAAACCTTGGGCCGCGCTGGGTCGGTAATCTCAAGCAATATAAGCTGGGGCTCAGCAATGGCGCCCTGAGGCTGCAGGACGCAGCTGGCAACGCAGCAATCAACAGTTCGACCAACTTCATCACTGAGTGCGCCCGTAGCTTCTGGACGCCCACGAGCCTCGATACCTACTGGCAGAACAAGCCGCAGGGCGCCTGCCTGACGGTGGCTAATTCCGACATCTCGAATACGCCGGACGGCAACGTGGTCGAGAAGGGCGGACAGGGTTACCTGCTGCGCAGCGGTGCTAGCCGGACGGTCTACACGTGCAATCCGTCTTTCGCCTCATGCACTCAGCTCACCAACTTTGCCACCACAAACACGGACATCACCTCGTCCCTGCTCGGCGTCGCCGACGCTGAACGGACCAATCTGATCGATTGGGCGCGTGGCCTGGACGTCAACGACGAAGACCAGGATCAGGTCACAACCGCCGAAAAGCGCCAGTCCGCCCACGGCGATGTGGTGCATTCGCGCCCGGTGGCAATTGACTACGGCACGACCGATTCACCGCAGGTCGTAGTCTTCTATGGCGGCAACGATGGTGTATTCCGGGCGATCAACGGCAATCGGACCGATAGCATCGGCTCCGTTGCGGCGGGTGGCGAGCTGTGGTCCTTCGTCCCGCCGGAGTTCTACGACAAGCTGAGTCGGTTGCGTGCGGAGTCCCCGACCATCAGCTTCCAGGGCAGTACGGGCGGCCAGCCGAAGAGCTATGGTATCGACGGTCCCATCACGGCATTTCGCGGCACCATCGACGCTACTCAGAAGACCTATATCTATGCCGGCATGCGCCGCGGTGGACGGGCCCTCTATGCATTCGATGTCACCACCCCGGCCAGCCCCTCGCTGAAATGGAAGGTTGGCTGCCCGAACCTTGCGAACGATGATGGCTGCACCAGTCAGATGAGCGGCATTGGGCAGACCTGGTCCTCGGCAGTGGTGTTGAAGGCTGCGGGTTATGGGGCCGGCAACTCGCCGATGCTTATCATGGGGGGGGGGTATGACAACTGCGAGGATACCGATAACGGCACGGTCAATCACTCCTGTACCTCCTCCAGCAAGGGCAACAAGATCTACGTGTTGGATGCCAATACCGGAGTCGTGCTGGCGGTACTGGATACCAAGCGTGGTGTGGTCGGAGATATCACTGTAGTGCCCGACAGTTCGGGATTGGCGAAATATGCCTATGCTGCCGATGTCGGAGGCAATGTCTACCGCATAACCATCGGCAATGACGAGCCGGACGATTGGGATATCACCCGGATTGCCTCGTTCGGCTGTGCGGATGAGGGAAGTTGCTCTAGCAACCGGAAATTCATGTTCGCCCCTGAGGTGGTGGTTGCCAGTGATGGCTATCTGCTCCAGATTGGCTCCGGCGACCGGGAGAAGCCGTTGAGTACCTTCACTGCAACCGCGGGGGTTACCAATTACTTCTTCAATTTCAAGGATAGGCCTACCGAATCAGACTGGCTTAGCACTGATGACACCTGTTCGGATGACGGGGAAGACTTCATGTGTCTCGATTCCCTGCTGGCGCTATCCGGCGATTCCACTCCGACCCAGGAGCAGCTGAATGCCAAGCCCAAGGGCTGGTACCTTGGCCTGGAGGCATCCGAACAGGTAGTGACTTCGGCAGTGACGGTTTTCGGCCGAATCGTCTTCAATACCCATCAACCGACCCCGCCGGATCCGAATGCCTGTTCCGGTCTGGGCACCAACCGGGCTTACAACATCGCCTATAAGGATGCTTCTGGCCTTGATGGCGACCGGTTCGTCGTTCTCGACGGCGGCGGGCTTTCGCCTTCTCCAGTGGCGGGTAAAGTTAGGCTGGATGATGGTACGGAATTGCCGTTCGTTTGCACCCTCGAGTGCTTCGAGCCAGATCCCGAGTTCTCCTCAGTGACACAACCCAAGGGCCGGGTTTACTGGAGCATCGACAGAGAATGAGTCGTTTAGCTTTGGGACTGGATGACGGCAGAGCCGCTGGGATACGCGGCTCTGCCGGCTTCACCCTGATTGAGCTGATGGTCACTCTGGCGGTCTTGGCAGTGCTGCTCGGTATCGCGATTCCGTCTTTCACTGTAAGCGAACGGGCATCACACCTTGCCGGCGGGTACCCAGTTATGCGGCAGCAGCTCGGTCAGGGCGCTGGCCTTCTGCGTCGGCAGGCGCATGAGCACGTCCTTCAGGTAGGCGTACGGATCGTGTCCGTTCAGGCGGGCTGACTGGATCAGCGTCATCAAGGCTGCGCCACGCTGGCCACTGCGTAGCGAGCCGGCAAACAGCCAGTTGGAGCGCCCCAAGGCCCAGGGGCGGATCTGGTTCTCGATCCAGTTGTTGTCAATGGGCAGGTTGCCGTCATCCAGGTAGCGCACCAACGCCGCCCAGCGCTTGAGGCTGTAGTCGAGTGCCTTGGCGATCGCGCTGCCTTCCGGCACCTTCTGCCGCTGCCCAAGCATCCAGCTATGCAGGCCATCGATGATCGGCCTAGCTTTGTCCTGGCGCAGTTGCCGACGCTGTTCGGCGAGCAGCTCTCGCCCCTCGCGCTCCACCTCGTACAGTTGGCCGATGTACTGGAGGGCCTGCTCAGCCAGTTGGCTCTGGTTGGCGGCATGCAGGTCGAAGAACTTGCGCCGGGCATGGGCCATGCAGCCGATCTCGGTCACGCCTTGCTCGAAGCTGGCCTTGTAGCCGGCGAAGTCGTCGCAGACCAGTTTGCCTTGCCAGTCTCCCAGGAAGCTGCGCGCGTGCTCGCCGGCCCGGCTCGGCCTGAAGTCGTAGACCACGGCCTTGAGGTCGGCAAAGGGGCTGGGTGCATAGGCCCAGACGTAAGCCCGCTGGGTCTTCTTCGTACCCGGGGCGAGCATCTGCACTGGGGTTTCGTCGGCGAGGATGACGTCCTGCTGAAGCAGGCAGTCGCGCAGCGCATCGACCAGGGGTTGCAGCTGGACGCCGCAAGCGCCGACCCATTGCGCCAGCGTGGAGCGCGCGATGGCCAGGCCGGCGCGGGCGAATATCTTTTCCTGGCGGTATAGCGGCAGGTGATCGGCGAACTTGGCCACCATGACCTGAGCCAGTAGCCCGGCAGTCGGGATGCCCTTGTCGATCACCTGCGCAGGCACTGGGGCCTGAATCAGCGTTTCACACTTGGCGCAGACCCACTTGCCACGGATATGCCGCTCAACGGTGAAGATGCCCGGGGTGTAGTCGAGCTTCTCGCTGACGTCTTCGCCGATGCGCTTGAGTTGACAGCCGCAGGCACACTGGGTGCTGTCCGGCTCGTGAAGTATCAGCGTGCGCGGCAGTTCGGCCGGCAGCGGCGCTCGCTTGGGCTGCTGCCGTAGCTCGCGCTTGGCGGGCTCTGGTCGGGCCGCCTCAAGCTCTGCCTCGATGGCGGCGATGTCGGCATCGATCATCTCGTCCAGCAAGTTGAGCTGGTCGACATTGAGCTGCTCGCTGCGGCGGGCGAAGCGGTGGCGCCGCAGCACGGCGAGTTCGTGGTTCAACCGCTGGTTGAGCGTCTCCAGATGATCGACGCGCTGGCTCAACTGCGCGGCCAGTTGGCGCAGTTGCTCAGGTGTCAGATGATCGAAAGCGGCAGGATTCATGCCGCCGAGTGTGAGGATTTCTGGCCCCCTCGGCGATAGGCCATTGGCCTAATTGCACCCCGGCTACAGGAGCCTGATCTCGGCATCAGGCCCAAGACGCTGCCAAGGCAGGCCGACCACCAGGGCCTGCAACTGCTCGGGACTGAGTTCCAACTGCTGTCCCTGCCAATTGCCCGACCAGACGAAGCGCCCCTTATTCAGCCTCCGAGCAGCCAGCCAGATGCCGAAGCCATCGTGCACCAGCACCTTCATCCGATTGGCGCGCTTGTTGGTGAACAGGTAGGCACAGTGCGGCTGCGCCGCACCGAATACCTGAACCACCCGGGCCAACGCTGTTTCGGTGCCGGCGCGCATGTCCAGCGGCTCGGTGGCGAGCCAGATGCGCTCAATGCGGATCACTTCAGCAGCTCGCGCAGGAAGCGGGCGCAGCCTTCAGGGTCGTTGCCCGGCCACTGCACCGACAGTTTGCCGGCCCGATGGGGAATGGCGATCTGGATGGCCATGTCGGCCGCACTCGGGGTAGCCGGCAGGCTCGGGGCGAGAGGAATCGGAATAAAACTGGAGGGTGCAGCGGGCAGATGTGCCTGCTGACGGCGAATCCACTTGTGCACGAGATTGGCGTTGAGGCCATGGCTCAAGGCCACGCCGGCAACCGAGGCACCGGGCTGGGTGCACTCATCGACGACCTGGGCCTTGAAGGATTTGGGATAGGAGCGGCGTTGGCCTGGCACGGGAGATCCTCCGCAAGGGGCTGAAATGGTGTCCACCAAAAACAGGTGGACACCATGCCGCTAGCTGGAAGAACCGGGGAGGTGTGTTGGCCAGACGCTTAC
>NZ_AUIE01000025.1 GCF_000423545.1 Metapseudomonas resinovorans DSM 21078 | reverse complement strand
AGCAGCAGCAGGTCGCGCGACCAGTCGAAGACCACCGGGTGGCTGCCGTCCAGCAGCAGTTCGCGGGACGCCTGCAGCGCCTCGATGCGCGGGGCGATCTGCTTCGGGTCGACGCGGTCCGGCCACTCGCCCATCAGCCCCACCAGGGTGGCGCGGTCGGTGCCGTGGCCGACGCCGGTGGCCGACAGCGAGCCATACAGGCGCACCTCGACCCGCCGTACCTGCTCCAGCAGGCCGCGCTCGCGCAGCGCCGTGGCGAACAGCGCCGCCGCCCGCATCGGGCCCACGGTGTGCGAGCTGGAAGGGCCGATACCGATCTTGAACAGGTCGAACACGCTGATAGCCACGGGGGACAACTCCGGTAGGGATCACTCTTGGCGCCATGATCGGCATTTCACCGAAGCGGCGACTTCCCACACCGACTTGCTCGTATCCAAATACGCCGTGGCCCAAGACGCAGGTCGAATACCTTGCAGGGGCGAATTCATTGGCTATGTCTGCATTACGTGTTGCAAGCACCTGCATCGCCCGTAGGAGCTGACGTGCCAACGAATGGCCCCGCTTCGCTGGCAAGCCAGCTCCTACAAGACTCTTGGCCCGAGGGTCCATCTCTAGCAACAGCTAATGCAGACCTGGCGAATTCATTCGCCCCTACACTGGATGCGTCACGATGAAGGCGCCAACCCACCATTGCCCTGCATCAGCCGCGACAGATAAGTTCTGAGTGCGACCGGGTCGGTAGTCAGGCGACGTGTCTGGCACGCATCATCCGGGCGCCCGGGGGCGGGGGCCTGCAGCAGTCCGACAGCCACGCGAGTCCGGAGAACGACAATAAATCCTGCTGTGGACGGACCCCTTCCATGACTCGACCCACCACTTCCCTGCTGGCGGCGACGCTGCTGGCCGCTTCCCTCTTCAACACCCAGGCGAGCCTTGCCGCCGACCCGGAACACTGCTCCACCGTGCATTTCGCCGACGTCGGCTGGAGCGACATCACCGTCACCACCGCCGTCACCCGCCATGTGCTGAGCGAGCTCGGCTACATCACCAAGGTCAAGCGCCTGTCGGTACCCGACACTTACAAGGCCCTGGGCGACGGCAAGATCGACGTATTCCTTGGCAACTGGATGCCAAGCATGGAAAACGACGTCCGTCCCTACCTGGAAAAAGGCACGGTGGAGAACCTCGGCGCCAACCTCACCGGCGCCAAGTACACCCTGGCGGTGAACCAGGCGGCCTGGGACGGCGGCGTGCAGAGCTTCGCCGACCTGGCGAAGTTCAAGCAGCAGTTGGGCGCGAAGATCTACGGCATCGAACCCGGCAATGACGGCAACAAGCTGATCGACAAGATGATCAAGGGGAACGCGTTCAACCTTGGCGACTTCAAACTGGTGGAGTCGAGCGAAAACGGCATGCTGTCCCAGGTCAAGCGCGCTGAGCACCTCAACCAGTGGGCGGTATTCCTCGGCTGGGAACCGCACCCGATGAACAACCAGTTGAAGATGCATTACCTCGCCGGCGGCGACGACTGGTTCGGCCCGGATTTTGGCGGCGCCACGGTCTACACCAACGTGCGCAAGGGGCTCACCCAGGAATGCCCGAACCTCGGGCAGCTGCTGAAGAACCTGAAATTCAGTCTGGCCATGGAGAACCACCTGATGGAGGCCATACTCAACCAGAGCACCAACCGCAGGCGTGAAGCCAAGGCCTGGCTGAAAGCCAATCCCGACACCCTGGCCGCCTGGCTGCAGGGCGTCACCGCGCGCGACGGCGGCCCGCTCCCGGTTGCCCTCGTCCAGGCCAAAGCACCGTGAAGCGGCGCATTCAGCGATATCCATAGGCCATGTCGTCGCGCAACATATGAACGTCGTAAACCGACAATTGCCAAGGCCTCAAGGCTTTATCGTTGAGTCACCCGATTTCGTCGCTGTCGGTTCCCGTGGATCGACAGACCGCGAGCACTCCGCTCCGGACCGAAGAACACAAGCGGCGGCCTCCCCCGAACAGAGGTCGGCCTAATAAGAAATTTCGGAAGTACGCGCACCTCGGACCGAGGTGCTGAACCCGCCCAGGGAATGGGTTTCGTAACACTGCCAGAGGGCTGTCAGGTTCTCGAAACATTGTTATCCACACAGGCAAGGCAGTCGGCATCACCAGGCTGAGCGTCGTTGAGCGCCGGTTCTGGCTCCATGTAACTGACCTGGATGTCTACTGAAGGGGAAATATCCCATGCAGTCTGGAAAGATCGTGGTTCAAAACCTCTACAAGGTTTTCGGGCAACAACCACAAGAAGCAATCGATTTACTCAAGCAAGGTTGGAGCAAGGAGAAGATCCTGGCTGAGCGCGGCGCCGTAATCGGTGTCAGCGACGTGTCTTTCAGCGTCAACGAAGGCGAGATCTTCGTGCTGATGGGCCTGTCGGGTTCGGGCAAGTCGACCCTGATCCGTCTGATCAACCGCCTGATCGAACCCACTGCCGGCGATGTGTTCATCGACGGCCAGAACGTCGCCAAGCTGCCCAAGTCGCAATTGATCGACCTGCGCCGCCGCGACATGAGCATGGTCTTCCAGTCCTTCGCCCTGATGCCTTCGCGCTGCGTGCTGGACAACGCCGCCTTCGGCCTGGAGGTAGCGGGCAAGAGCAAGAAGGAGCGCGAGAAGCGCGCGATGGAGGTGCTGGAGCAGGTTGGCCTGGCCAGCTTCGCCCACAAGTATCCCCATGAGCTGTCCGGCGGGATGCAACAGCGCGTCGGTCTGGCCCGCGCCTTGGCGGTCGACCCTTCCATGATCATCATGGACGAGGCCTTCTCCGCGCTCGACCCGCTCAAGCGCCGAGAAATGCAGGACGTGCTGCTGGACCTGCAGAAGAAGCACAGCCGCACCATCATCTTCGTATCCCACGATATCGAAGAGGCCATGCGCATCGGTTCGCGCATCGGCATCATGGAAGGCGGCAAGCTGATCCAGGTGGGCACGCCCCAGGAAATCATCGAGAACCCCGCCAACGACTACGTGCGCAACTTCTTCAACACGGTCGATACCAGCCGCTACCTCACCGCCGGCCAGCTCAAGTCCGACAGCGTTCCGCTGTTCGTGCACAACGGCAAGGCGCCCGACGCCCAGACCGTGTGCCAGAAGCTGCAGTCCATGGACAAGCACTACGCCTTCATCGTCGACGAGAAGAACAACTTCCGCGGCTCCATCAGTCTCGAGAAGATCGCCCTGCTGGTTGAAGGCGGTCGCACTCTGGACCTTGAACAGAACCTGCTCAAGCACATCGATCCGGTGCCGGAAGACCTGCCGCTCGACAGCGTCATCCAGCGCCTGGTGATCAATGAAGGGCCGATCCCGGTGGTCGACCAAAGTGGCCGCTACTGCGGCGCGATCAGCAAAGGCCGCCTGCTGAGCCGCCTGCGGGGAGAATGACGATGAGCGAAAAACTGGATCTTGGCAGTTGGGTGAATGACGTCGTTCAGCACCTGCTCGAAAACTACAGCGGCGCCTTCGAAAGCGTCGGCAATGTGGTCAGCGGCTTCTCCGAGCTGATCGAACGCCTCCTGATGTGGCCGCCGGCCTGGGTGCTGATTGCGATCTTCGTCGCCCTCGGCTTCTGGCGCATCGGCGCCAAGTTCGCCGGCTTCACCGCGGTCTCGCTGATCCTGATCGTGATGACCGGCTTCTGGGAGCAGACCGTCGTCACCCTCGGCCTGACCTTCTCCTCAACCCTGATCAGCCTGCTACTCGGCATCCCGCTGGGCATCTGGGCGGCCAGGAGCGAGCGCGTCGCGGTGGTCATCCGCCCGATTCTCGACTTCATGCAGACCATGCCGGCGTTCGTCTACCTGATTCCGGCGGCCATGCTGTTCGGCCTCGGCCGCGTACCCGGCATCATCGCCACGGTGATCTTCGCCATGCCGCCGGCCGTGCGCCTGACCGCGCTCGGCATCCGCCAGGTGAACAAGGAAATCGTCGAAGCCGGTCAATCCTTCGGCTGCACCAGTTGGCAACTGCTATACAAAGTGCAGCTGCCGAATGCCATGCCGTCGATCATGGCTGGGGTCAACCAGACGATCATGATGGCGCTGTCCATGGTGATCATCGCGTCGATGGTCGGCGCCGGCGGTCTGGGTAACGACGTGCTCGCCAGTATCCAGCGTCTGGACATTGGCCTGGGCTTCGAAAGCGGCATGGCCGTGGTACTGCTGGCGATCATTCTCGACCGCATCACCGAAAGTTTCGGGACTCGTCAAACCGCGACTCGTGGCAAGCCCTTCGGCTGGCTGAGCGCCAAGTTGCAACGGCAGCAAGCGCAATAACGCACGCTTCATCTTTCAATGTCAGGGAGTCGCTAATGAAAAGAATGAAAAAAGTCGCTGCACTGGGCCTGCTGGCCTGCGCACTGTCCCAGGGTGCCTGGGCTCAGGAGCCGGAGAGCTGCAAGCAGGTCCGTTTTGCCGAAATCGGCTGGGCCGACATCGCCGCCACCACGGGCGTGGCCATGGTGCTGACCGAGGGACTGGGTTACACCCCGCGCAAGATCATGGCCTCGGTGCCCATCGCCTTCACCGGCGTGAAGAACAAGCAGATCGACGTTTTCCTCGGCTACTGGGCGCCCTCGATGGATGCCGTGATCGAGCCCTTCACCAAGGACAACGGCGTGAAGGTACTGCCGACGCCGAACCTGGAAGGCGCCAAGTACACCCTGGCGGTGCCGACCTACGCGGCTGATGCCGGCCTGAAGAGCTTCCAGGACATCGCCAAGTTCAAGGACCAACTGGGCGGCAAGATCTACGGCATCGAGCCGGGCAACGACGGCAACCTGCTGATCGACAAGATGATCAAGGGTAACCAGTTCGAGTTGGGTGAGTTCCGCATGGTCGAATCTTCCGAAGCCGGCATGCTGGTCCAGGTGCAACGCGCCGTGAAGAAGAAGGAACCGGTGGTGTTCCTGGGCTGGGCCCCGCACCCGATGAATACCCAGTTCGACATCACCTACCTGGCCGGTGGCGATGACGTGTTCGGCCCGGACTACGGCGCCGCCAAGGTCTACACCGTGGTACCGCCGGACTACGAACAGCGCTGCGCCAACGTCGGCAAACTGCTGAACAACCTGCAGTTCAGCGTCGAGATCGAAAGCCAGCTGATGGAGAAGATCCTGGAGAAGGAAGATCCGGTGAAAGTCGCCACTGGCTGGCTCAAGGCCAACCCGGCCGCGCTGGACAAGTGGCTGGCTGGCGTTACCACCTATGACGGCCAGGACGGCGCCGCTGCCGTGAAGAAACACATCGGCCTGTAATTCCCCGGGCTCCCCGCGAGCCCGTTTCCTTGCAATTCGCCAATCGCGGCCCAGCAACGGGCCGCGCGGGGCACTGTCGCGAAACCCGCCTCAGAACGGGTCATCGACCACGTAGTTGGCTGCCAATCCCACCTGATGGAGCAATACGTATGCGCAAGTTGAAGTCCCTTTGTCTGAAAACCCTCGGCGTCGCCACCCTTGCCCTCGGCATGGGCATGGCCAACGCCGCTGACAAACCAACCCTGAAAATCGGCTTCGTGAACGGTTGGGACGACAGTGTCGCCGCCAGCTACGTCGCGGGCGAAATCCTCAAGGAAAAACTCGGCTATGGCGTCGAACTGAAGCCTGTTGAGCCCGCCATCATGTGGCAGGGCGTGGCCCGCGGTGACCTGGACGCTACCCTCTCCGCCTGGCTGCCCGCCACCCACGGCGAGTACTACGAGAAACTGAAGGACAAGGTCGTGGTGCTGGGCTCCAACTACAAAGGCGCCAAAATCGGCCTGATCGTCCCTGACTACGTCCAAGCCAAGTCCATCGAAGACCTGAACACCTACAAGGCTGATTTCGACGGCAAGATCACCGGTATCGACGCGGGCGCCGGCGTAATGCGCCGCACCGAAGACGCCATCAAGCAGTACAACCTGGACATCAAGCTGATGCCCAGCTCCGGTCCGGCCATGGCCACCGCCCTGACCCGCGCCGAGAAAGCCCAGAAGCCGATCGTGGTCACCGGCTGGATTCCGCACTGGATGTTCGCCAAGTGGAAGCTGCGCTTCCTGGAAGACCCGAAAAAGGTCTATGGCGATGACGAGCACGTCGACACCGTGGTCAACCCTGGCCTGGAAGCCAAGGCTGCCGACGCCACCGCCTTCCTGAAGAAGTTCTCCTGGAGCGGCGAGGAAGTGGGTGCGGTGATGCTGGCCATCCGCGAAGGTGCCAAGCCGGAAGCGGCCGCCAAGGACTGGATCGCCAAGAACCCGGAGCGCGTGGAAGGCTGGCTGAAGTAAGCCCCTCGCGCGTTACCCAGCCCCCACCGGCCTTCGGGTCCGTGGGGGTTTTGTTTTCGCGGCGCCTGCCCCTGCAGCTATTCGACAAACTGCGTCGATTGATCGATCAATCAAATTCCCCCTAGACTGCGCGCTCCCGAATCCCGCACAAACTGGTGGAATTACCTGATGCCCAAGGTCGGAATGCAGCCGATCCGCCGCTCGCAGTTGATCCAGGCGACCCTCGAAGCCGTCGACCAGGTTGGCCTGGGCGATGCCAGCATTGCCTACATCGCCCGAATCGCAGGCGTATCCAACGGCATCATCAGCCACTACTTCCAGGACAAGAACGGCCTGCTGGAAGCCACCATGCGCCACCTGATGAGTGCCCTCAGCAGCGGCGTGCGCCAGCGCCGTGCCGCCCTGCGCGAAGACACTCCACGCGCGCACCTGCGGGCCATCGTCGCCGGCAACTTCGACGACAGCCAGGTCAGCGGCCCGGCCATGAAGACCTGGCTGGCCTTCTGGGCCGCCAGCATGCACCAGCCGTCCCTGCGTCGCCTGCAGCGCATCAACGACCACCGGCTGTACTCCAATCTCTGCTGCGAACTGCGTCGTACCCTGCCCCTGGACCAGGCCCGCTCCGCGGCCCGCGGCCTGGCGGCGCTGATTGACGGCCTGTGGCTGCGCGGTGCCCTGTCGGGTGATGGCTTCAACGTCGAGCAGGCGCTGCACATCGCCTACGACTACCTGGATCAGCAGCTGGCCAAGGCTTCACTGTAGGGGCGAATTCATTCGCCCCTACAAGGACACCACCTACCCAGGAACGAAAAAGCCCGGTCACGCGACCGGGCTTTTTCATTTCAGGCTGATGGGCTGTCAGGCCGCCTCGCCTTGCAACTGGACGACTTTCGGGTGCTTCGGCACTTGCTCCTGTGCTGCCACATCCGCCTTCATTTGCTTGAGCAGGGCGAACATGTAGAGCAGCAGCACCACCGAGAACGGCAAGCCGGCCAGCACCACCACCGTCTGCATGGCGGTGAAGTTGCCGGCGAACAGCAGGCCGATGGTGGCCAGTGTCACGACCACCGACCAGAAGATACGCAGCCAGTTGGGCGCATCTTCGTCCAGGTCGCCTTCCTCACGGGACAGGTTGGCCAACATCACCGAACCGGAGTCGGCCGGCGTGAGGAAGAGCACGAACCCGACGCAGATCGACAGACCGATCACGGCCTTGGACCAAGGGTAGTGTTCCAGCAGCAGGTAGATGGACATCGCCGGCTGTTCCAGCGCCGCCTTGCCGAGGTCCGCCGCGTTCTGGTTCATCACCAGGTCGATGGCACTGTTACCGAACACCGACAACCAGGCCAGGGTGAAGCCCAGCGGGATCAGCAGCACGCCGCTGACCAGTTCGCGCACGGTGCGACCACGGGAAATACGGGCTACGAACATGCCCACGAAGGGTGCCCAGGAGATCCACCAGGCCCAGTAGAACAGGGTCCACAGGCCCATCCACTCTTCGCTCTTGCCGGACTGGCCGGTGTAGACATAGAGGTCGAAGGTCTTCAACACCAGGCCATTGAGGTAATCACCCAGGTTCTGCACGAAGCCATTGAGCAGGTGCAGCGTCTCGCCAGCCAGCAGCACGAACACCAGCAGGCCACTGAACAGGATGATGTTGAGGTTGGACAGGCGGCGAATGCCCTTCTCGATCCCGGACACCGCGGCCAGAGTGGCCACCGCGCTCATCACCAGGATCACCGCCAGCAAGGCGCCCTGGCTGTGGGGCAGGCCGAACAGGTATTCCAGACCGGAAGAGACCTGCAGCGACCCGATACCAAGGTTGGTCACCAGGCCCAGCAGGGTCACGAAGATGCCAAAGCAGTCCACCGCATTACCCACGGAGCCCTTCATCAGGCGCTCGCCGAACAGCGGATAGAGCGCCGAACGCAGCGCCAGCGGCTTGTTGTGACGGTAGGCGAAATAGCCCACGGCCAGGCCCACCAGCGCGTAGATGGCCCAGCCATGCACGCCCCAATGGAGGAAAGTGAGCTGCAGTGCCTGGCGCGCGGCGGACTGGCTGCCGGGCTCGCCTTCCGGCGGATTGTAGAGGTGGTCGATGGGCTCGGACGCCGCGAAATACAGCAGCGAGATGCCGATGCCCGAGGAGAACAGCATGCCGGCCCAGGCGCCGTAGCTGAAGTCAGGACGGCTGTCATCGGGCCCCAGGCGCAAGTGGCCGTATCGGGAGAAGGCGACATAGAGGACGAAGAACAGATACGCGCCGATGGCCAGCATGTAGTACCAGCCGAAGCTGCGCGACAGCCAGGCCTGGGCCTTGCCGAGCACGCTGCCGGCACTCTCGGGGAACGCAATCAAGGCAACCGTGAGAAGCATGATGAGCGCGGTGGATCCGAAGAACACGACCGGGTTCAGGCGCACCTTCCCATGGCTTGTTGTTGTAGGAGCTTTACTCATTTGGAAATTCCAGGGCAGTGAAAGCAGGCGCCTCATGGACGCAACGACAGACCCGCGCCAGCGGCCGGCGACGGGTGGCATCCGCCGGCCGAAGGCCTGAAATCGGGTGCGGCGAACTGCCGCATCCCGTTCCATGGTGCGCAGCTTATTCTTTGTTGTTTGAACGTTCAATAAAAATAAAGTAGGCTGGATTTCAACCCGCCCGGAATGGTTCCGGAAGAGGAGGAAACCCCATGCCAAAAGTCGGAATGCAGCCCCTGCGGCGCACCCAACTGATCCACGCCACACTCGAGGCGGTGGACCAGGTCGGCATGGGCGACGCCAGCATTTCCTACATCGCGAAGCTGGCCGGGGTTTCCAACGGCATCATCAGCCACTACTTCCAGGACAAGAACGGACTGCTGGAAGCCACCATGCGCTTCCTCATGAGCGACCTGCAGGACGCGGTGCGCAAGCGCCGCGAGACCATGCGCGACGACAGTGCGCGTGGCTACATACGCTCCATCATCGACGGCAACTTCGACGACTCCCAGGTCAACGGCCCGGCCATGAAGACCTGGCTGGCGTTCTGGGCCAGCAGCATGCACCAGCCGTCCCTGCGCCGTTTGCAGCGCATCAACGACCTGCGCCTCTACTCGAACCTCTGCTGTCAGTTCCGCCGCGAACTCGACGTACCAAGCGCCCGCACTGCCGCCCGCGGCCTGGCCGCCCTGATCGATGGCCTGTGGCTGCGCGGCGCCCTGTCCGGCGAAGCCTTCGATACCGCGCAAGCCCGCCGGCTCGCCTACGAATTCCTTGATCAACAACTGGCCAAGCAAGCGGCTTGAGCCGCCCTGCAGCCTTGCGAACACAAGACCTAGAGAGGACAACCACCATGGCCCGATTCGAAGAACAGAAGCTCTACATTGGCGGCCGCTACGTCGACTCCACCAGCGGCGCCACCTTCGAGACCGTGAACCCGGCCAATGGTGAAGTCCTGGCCAACGTCCAGCGCGCCGGCAAGGAAGACGTCGAGCGTGCCGTCGCCAGTGCCATCGAAGGCCAGAAGGTCTGGGCCGCGATGACCGCCATGCAGCGTTCGCGCATCCTGCGCCGCGCCGTCGACATCCTGCGTGAGCGCAACGACGAGCTGGCCGAACTGGAAACCCTGGACACCGGCAAGCCGCTGGCCGAAACCCGCGCCGTGGACATCGTCACCGGCGCCGACGTGATCGAGTACTACGCCGGCCTGATCCCCGCCATCGAAGGCGAGCAGATCCCGCTGCGCGAAACCAGCTTCGTCTACACCCGTCGCGAGCCCCTGGGCGTGGTCGCCGGCATCGGCGCCTGGAACTACCCGGTACAGATCGCCATGTGGAAATCCGCCCCGGCCCTGGCCGCCGGCAACGCCATGATCTTCAAGCCCAGCGAAGTCACCCCGCTGACCGCCCTGAAACTGGCCGAGATCTACACCGCGGCCGGCGTACCGGACGGCGTGTTCAACGTGCTCACCGGCAGCGGCCGCGAAGTCGGCCAGTGGCTGACCGAGCACCCGCAGATCGAGAAGATCTCCTTCACCGGCGGCACTTCCACCGGCAAGAAGGTCATGGCCAGCGCCTCCAGCTCTTCGCTGAAGGAAGTGACCATGGAACTGGGCGGCAAGTCGCCGCTGATCATTTTCGAGGATGCCGACCTCGACCGCGCGGCCGACATCGCCGTGATGGCCAACTTCTTCAGCTCCGGCCAGGTCTGCACCAATGGCACCCGCGTGTTCGTGCCGCGCGCCCTGCAAGCCCGCTTCGAAGACAAGGTGATCGAACGCGTCAAGCGCATCCGCCTGGGCAACCCGGAAGACGCCAACACCAACTTCGGCCCGCTGACCAGCTTCGCCCACATGGAAAGCGTGCTCGGCTACATCGAGGCCGGCCGCAAGGAAGGCGCGCGCCTGCTGATCGGCGGCGAGCGCGTCACCGAGGGTGAATTCGCCAAGGGCGCCTATGTGGCCGCAACCGTGTTCAGCGACTGCACCGACGACATGACCATCGTCCGCGAGGAAATCTTCGGCCCGGTGATGAGCATCCTGGTCTACGACACCGAAGAAGAAGTCATCCGCCGCGCCAACGACACCGACTACGGCCTGGCCGCCGGCGTCGTCACCCGCGACCTGGCCCGCGCCCACCGCGTGATCCACAAGCTGGAAGCCGGCATCTGCTGGATCAACACCTGGGGCGAATCCCCCGCCGAAATGCCGGTGGGCGGCTACAAGCAGTCCGGCGTCGGCCGCGAAAACGGCCTGACCACCCTGGCCCACTACACCCGCATCAAATCGGTGCAGGTCGAGATGGGCGACTACTACTCGGTGTTCTGACCGACGTGGCCTCGAGAGGAAACCGGAAGCGCACGGGCGCTCCCGGATTTCCTCCGGACCACGACGCAACACCACCCCGGTAGCCCGGATGCAATCCGGGAACGAAGTTTGCCGCGCCCCGGAGTCATCCGGGTTATCTAGCAGGTAAGTCACATGTCCCAAGAATTCGATTACATCATCGTCGGCGCCGGTTCCGCCGGTAACGTGCTGGCCACCCGCCTGACCGAAGATCCGGATGTCAGCGTCCTGCTGCTGGAAGCCGGCGGTCCGGACTATCGCCTGGATTTCCGTACCCAGATGCCCGCCGCCCTTGCCTACCCGTTGCAAGGCCGCCGCTACAACTGGGCCTACGAGACCGATCCGGAGCCCTACATGAACAACCGCCGCATGGAGTGCGGCCGCGGCAAGGGCATCGGCGGCTCCTCGCTGATCAACGGCATGTGCTACATCCGCGGCAACGCCCTGGACTTCGACAGCTGGGCCAAGGCCCCGGGCCTGGAAGACTGGAGCTACCTGGACTGCCTGCCTTACTTCCGCAAGGCGGAAACCCGCGACATCGGCCCCAACGACTTCCACGGTGGTGACGGCCCGGTGAGCGTGACCACGCCCAAGACCGGCAACAACCCGTTGTTCCATGCCATGGTCGAGGCCGGCGTGCAGGCCGGTTACCCACGTACCGACGACCTCAACGGCTACCAGCAGGAAGGCTTCGGCCCCATGGACCGCACCGTGACCCCGAAAGGCCGTCGTGCCGCCACCGGTCGCGGTTACCTGGACCAGGCGCGCAATCGCCCCAACCTGACCATCGTCACCCACGCCCTGTCCGATCGCATCCTGTTCAGTGGAAAGCGCGCCATCGGCGTCGCCTACCTGAAGGGCAACAGCGACAACCGGATCACCGTGCATGCTCGCCGCGAAGTACTGGTTTGCAGCGGTGCCATCGCCTCGCCGCAACTGCTGCAGCGCTCCGGCGTCGGCCCGGCGGCCCTGCTGCGCGACCTCGATGTGCCGGTGGTGCATGACCTGCCGGGCGTAGGCGCCAACCTCCAGGACCACCTGGAGCTGTACCTGCAGTACGCCTGCAAGGAGCCCGTGTCGCTGTTCCCCGCCCTGCAATGGTGGAACCAGCCTGCCATCGGTGCCGAATGGCTGTTCCTCGGCACCGGCCTCGGCGCGAGCAACCAGTTTGAAGCCGGCGGCTTCATCCGCACCCGGTCCGAGTTCGAGTGGCCGAACATCCAGTTCCACTTCCTGCCGGTGGCGATCAACTACAACGGCAGCAACGCCGTGAAGGAACACGGCTTCCAGGCTCACATGGGTTCGATGCGCTCGCCGAGCCGTGGCCGTATCCACCTGAAGTCCAAGGACCCGCGCCAGCATCCGAGCATCCTGTTCAACTACATGTCCCATGAACAGGACTGGCAGGAGTTCCGCGACGGTATCCGCATCACCCGCGAGATCATGGGGCAACCTGCGCTGGACCCGTACCGCGGCCGCGAGCTGAGCCCGGGCGCGAACCAGCAGAGCGACGCCGAGCTGGACGAGTTCATCCGCACCCACGCCGAAACGGCCTTCCACCCTTCCTGCTCCTGCAAGATGGGCAGCGATGACATGGCGGTAGTCGACGGCCAGGGCCGCGTGCACGGCATGGAAGGCCTGCGGGTGGTGGACGCCTCGATCATGCCGGAGATCATCACCGGCAACCTCAACGCGACCACCATCATGATCGCCGAGAAGATCGCCGACCGGATCCGTGGCCGCAAACCGCTGCCACGTAGCACCGCCAGCTACTACGTTGCCGGTGACAAGCCGGTGCGTGGCCAGCCGACGCGCAAGCTGTAAGGCAAACGCCTGAACGAAAAAGGCCCCTGACGCGATGCGTCAGGGGCCTTTTCATTGTCGCGGTGCACTTCAGGGCAGATCTTCGGTCTGCCTGGCGAATGAATTCGCCCCTTCTACAACAAGAAAATTCTGTGCGTCTACTCCGGCAGTTCTTGCCGGATCATCCAGTGCCCACTGGGCGGCATCAGGTGGCTGATGTCGAAATGCTTGAGGTTGTCCCTGTCAATCACCTCGATTCGCGGGCTGACCCGTTTCGGTGACGGCTTGCCCTCCAGCACGCGCACGGCAAGGTCTACCGCGACCCGTGCCTGGATCACCGGCGAATCCGTGGGCGAAGCCAGGACGGTGCCATCGGCAATCGCCTCCAACACCCGCTCGGTGGCATAGAGCGAGACCACCTTGGCCTTGTAGCGACCTCCGCCGGAGCGCACCAACTGGCCCGCGAAGGCGGCGGCCTCGGCGTTGCCAAGGATGTAGTCGAGCTCCGGCTCGCGGGCCAGCAGCTGGCGCGCCAGCACCGCCTGGGTAGAGCGGTCCACAGCGCCATATCCTGCAGTGACCAAGGTAATCTTGCCATCGGCATTCAGCTCTGCCAGACCGCGCTCGGCGTCTAACACCCAGCCAGCGTCCCGGGGCCCCGGCAGCCAACCCACTCGCACCGGCCGCCCCTGGCTGTGTTCGCGGATGTAGGCCATGGCCGCTAGGGCCATGTCGGCGAAATCCACCTGGGACTGGGCAGTGATGCCAGGGCAGTCGATGCGGTTGACCAGATCGATCACCGGCACCTTGTCGCGGTGCAGCAGGGCGATCTCGTCGCACAGCCCCTTGGCGCTGATGGCTCCGATCACATAGGCATCGGCCGCCAACTGGATGCAGCGGGTCAGTTGGGCACGCTGCATGTCCTCGTACTGGTAACCGCCCGCTTCGTAGATGCCCAGCCGCACGCCCTGGCGCTGCGCTTCCTCGTCCATGCCCCAGGCCACGCCCCACCAGTAACGGTCCATGCCATGAGGCAACAGGGCGCAGATGCGCCAGGGTTTGCTTGCCCCGCTCAGCGGACGGTAGCTCGCTGAGCGGCCATCCATTTCGACCTGCAACGGATACCACTCCGCTGCGGCGCAGGAGGCAGCGCTCAGCCAGCTCAGCAGCAAGACACAGAGGGTCCGCATCGGAAGAGTCCTTCCATGGCAAGGGTAGGGAAATCTGGATAGTGGCAAGCCTAGCAGGCGGATACCAGCACACCTTGCTCTACATCAGTTGGAAACGACATAGACCGACACCCAAAGTGTGCAGGGTCGACCACGCAAGGATCATCATGGCCGAGCCCACCTCCCTCGATGCCCGTACCGCGCGCCTGCTGCCCTGGCTGGCTGCGGGCATCTTCTTCCAGTTGCCACGGGAAAGCGGCCGCGCCGTGAGCCGGGTAGACCGCGAACTCGACGAGTGACAGGGGTGGCGCACGCGGGCCTGCTAAACTGCGCGCCATTTCGACTTACAGGCCCGTCCCGTGACCACCTCCGCCTTTTCTTCCCTGCCCCTCTCCGCGGCCACCCTGGCCAACCTGGAGACCCTGGGCTACCTCGACATGACACCCATCCAGGCCCAGGCCCTGCCGCTGATCCTCAAGGGCCGGGACCTGATCGCCCAGGCCAAGACCGGCAGCGGCAAGACCGCCGCCTTCGGCATCGGCCTGATCGAGCCGCTCAACCCACGCTTCTTCGGCTGCCAGGCCCTGGTGCTCTGCCCCACCCGCGAACTGGCCGACCAGGTCGCCAAGGAAATCCGCCGCCTGGCCCGTGGCCACGGCAACATCAAGGTGCTGACCCTCTGCGGCGGCGTACCCTTCGGCCCGCAGGTGGGTTCGCTGGAACACGGCGCCCACGTCATCGTCGGTACACCGGGCCGGGTCCAGGAGCACCTGCGCAAGGGCACCCTGGTGCTGGACGGCCTCAACACCCTGGTGCTGGACGAAGCCGACCGCATGCTCGACATGGGCTTCTACGACAGCATCGCCGACATCATCGGCCAGCTCCCGGCGCGTCGGCAGACCCTGCTGTTTTCCGCCACCTACCCGGCGGGCATTGCCCAACTGGCCAAGACTTTCATGCGCGAACCGCAACAGGTGAAGGTGGAAGCCCTGCACGACGACAGCCAGATCGAGCAGCGCTTCTACGAAATCGATCCGCGCCAGCGCATGGACGCCGTGCTGCGTCTGCTGCAGAGCACCCGTCCGCAGTCCTGCGTCGCCTTCTGCCACACCCGCCAGCAGTGCCAGGAACTGGAAACCTACCTGCGCGACAACGGTGTCTCCGCCCAATCGCTGCACGGCGATCTGGAACAGCGCGAGCGTGACCAGGTACTGGCGCTGTTCGCCAACCAGAGCTGCAGCGTGCTGGTGGCCACCGACGTCGCCGCCCGCGGACTGGACATCGCCGGCCTGGAAGCAGTGATCAACGTCGAACTGTCCCGCGACCCCGAAATACACATCCACCGCGTCGGCCGCAGTGGCCGTGCGGGCGAGAAAGGCCTGGCCCTGAGCCTGGTGGCGCCGGCCGAAGCCAACCGGGCGCAGGCTATCGAGGACCTGCAGCAGGC
Source organism: Metapseudomonas resinovorans DSM 21078 (assembly GCF_000423545.1). Taxonomy (GTDB): domain Bacteria; phylum Pseudomonadota; class Gammaproteobacteria; order Pseudomonadales; family Pseudomonadaceae; genus Metapseudomonas; species Metapseudomonas resinovorans. The sequence goes on along the minus strand of NZ_AUIE01000025.1, from coordinate 103,822 downwards.
GCCGCTGAACTGGCAGCGCATCGACGAACTGATCGTGAAGAACCGCGAGCCGCTGCTGCCACCCATGGCCACCCTGTGCATCAGCGGCGGTCGCAAGGAGAAGCTGCGCCCCGGCGACATCCTTGGCGCCCTCACCGGTGACGCCGGGCTACCCGGCAGCCAGGTGGGCAAGATCGCCATCTTCGACTTCCAGGCCTTCGTCGCCGTCGAACGTGGCATCGCCAAGCAGGCGCTCAAGCGCCTCAGCGAAGGGAAGATCAAAGGGCGCACCTACAAGGTCCGCATCCTCTGACTCAGGGTTCGGATAGCCCGTGGCGGGCGAAGATGGCCCGATAGGTGCCGTCTTCGCGCATGGCCTGCATCGCCTGATCGAAGTCTTCCACCAGTTGCTGGTGCCGCGGGTGGCTGCGGCGCACCAGGATATGCAGGCCGTTCTCGCTGAGTGGCCGAGGCAGGAATTCCAGCTGCTCGCGAATGCCCGCAAGCTCGCGGTTGAGGTAGAAGCGCGCCACCAGCTCATCTTCCAGGGTCAGTTGCACACGCCCGGCGGCGAGCATCCGCGCGCCCATCAGGAAGCCCATGACTGGCACCTTCTTCAGGCTCGTATCGGCATCGAAGGCCGGCTGATAGCTGTAGCCGCGCACCACGGCGATGCTGTAGCGCTTCAGGTCCTCGGGGGCCTGGAAGTCCACATCGCTGCCCTTGTGCTTGAGAAAGCGAATGCGATTGGTCAGGTAGGGTTTGGAGAACTGGCCGTAGGTCGCGCGCTCTTCGCTGTGCCAGGCACTGACGATCAGGTCGTAGTCGCCCGTCTGCACTCCACGCAAGGCCCTGGCCCAGGGCACTTCGACATATTCCGGCCGGAACCCGGCGCGCTTCAGCGCCGTGCTCACCAGCTCCGCAGCCAGGCCGTTGCTCGCCAGCCTCGCATCGGTGAAAGGCGGCCAGACGTCGGCGGCCATGCGCAAGGTTTCGGCATGGGCACTCAGCGTAACGATCAGCAGGGCGAACAGGGCAAAACCACAACGTCGTCTCATGCGGGGGCATCCGAGAACAGGTTTGGCCAGCAGGCAGTCAAGACTGCACCAAAATTTCGGCAGCCACCAGTGTGACCAGGTACCTCCGTACCTGATTTTCCATCCTGCTCCATGTGACTCCCGTCATCCCCGGGCATCGAATGCGACAGGGTGGCTGACAGCGCCCTCGGCTGCCCTTAGGCTGTACCCGGCAGCCCAGCCGTATACGGACATTCGCCCACAAGGCCCCTATGCCCTCGACTCGATTTACCCAAACGCTGCGCCGCCTCTGGGCGCTGGACAAGTTCAGCTACAGCTTGCGCGTCTTCATCGCCCTGACCGGGAGCATGGCGCTGTGCTGGCAGCAGGACCGCATGGACCTGCTGATCCCGCTCTTCCTCGGCATCATCGCCAGCGCCCTGGCGGAAACCGACGACAGTTGGCAGGGGCGTCTCACCGCACTGTTGGTGACCCTCGGCTGCTTCAGCGTAGCCTCGTTGTCAGTGGAGTTGCTGTTCCCCTATCCCTGGATCTTCGTCGGCGCCCTGGCGCTGGCCAGTTTCGGCCTGACCATGCTCGGCGCCCTCGGCGAGCGCTACGCCACCATCGCTTCGGCGACGCTGATCCTTTCCATCTACACCATGATCGGTGTCGACCAGCGCGACGGCACGCCCACCAACCTCTGGCAGGAGCCCGCCCTGCTGGTAGCCGGCGCCGCCTGGTACGGACTGCTCTCGGTGCTCTGGCAGGCGCTCTTCACCCACCAGCCGGTGCAGCAGAGCCTGGCCAGGCTGTTCCGTGAACTGGGGCAATACCTCAAGCTGAAATCCGCGCTGCTGGAGCCGGTCCGCCATCTCGACGTGGAAGCCCGGCGGCTGGAACTGGCGCGACAGAACGGCAAGGTGGTGGCAGCGCTCAACGCCACCAAGGAAATCATCCTGCACCGGGTCGGCAACGGCCGGCCGGGTCCCAAGGTGAACCGCTACCTCAAGCTGTACTTCCTGGCTCAGGACATCCACGAGCGCGCCAGCTCCTCCCACTACGCCTACAACGAACTGGCCGAAGCCTTTTTCCACAGTGACGTGCTGTTCCGCTGCCAGCGTCTGCTGCGCCAGCAAGGCGGCGCTTGCCAGGCGCTGGGCCGCGCCCTCCAGATGCGCCAGCCCTTCGACTACCTGGACGGCACCCAGGCCCTGGAAGACCTCAACAGATCCCTGGAGCACCTGCGCATCCAGAGCAACCCCGCCTGGCGCGGACTGCTGCGTTCGCTCAACGCCCTGGCGCGCAACCTCGCTACCCTCGACCGCCTGCTCATCGATGCCAGCAACCCCGACGCCCTCGCCGAAGCCCAGGACACCAGCCTGCTGGATCGCTCCCCAAAAGGCTTGAAGGACGTCTGGGAACGCCTAAAACAGAACCTCACGCCGACGTCCCTGGTATTCCGCCACGCCCTGCGCATGGCCCTGGCACTCACGACCGGCTACGGCGTGCTGCACCTGATCCATCCCGAACAGGGCTACTGGATCCTGCTGACCACGGTATTCGTCTGCCAACCCAACTTCGGCGCCACGCGACGCAAGCTCGTACAGCGGATCGCCGGCACCCTGCTCGGCCTGGCGCTGGGCTGGGCCCTGTTCGACCTGTTCCCCAGCGCCCTCGTGCAGTCGGCCTTCGCCGTGGTCGCCGGGGTGGTGTTCTTCGCCACCCGCGCCACCCGCTACACCCTGGCCACTGCCGCCATCACCCTGTTGGTGCTGTTCTGCTTCAACCAGATCGGCGACAGCTACGGCCTGTTCCTGCCGCGCCTGGTGGACACCCTGCTCGGCGCGCTGATCGCCGGCCTGGCGGTGATCTTCGTGCTTCCCGATTGGCAGGGCCGCCGGCTCAACCAGGTGGTGGCCAACACCCTGGCCTGCAATAGCCGGTACCTGCGCCAGATCATGCAGCAGTACGTCAGCGGCAAGCGCGACGACCTGGCCTACCGCCTGGCACGACGCAATGCCCACAACGCCGACGCAGCACTGTCCACCACGCTTTCCAACATGCTCATGGAGCCGGGGCACTTCCGGAAGGAGGCCGACATCGGTTTCCGCTTCCTGGTGCTCTCCCACACCCTGCTCAGCTACCTCTCCGCGCTTGGCGCGCACCGCAGCGAAACCCCGGGGGAAGCGCTGACCCCGACGATCGAAGACGCCGCCGAACGCATCGCCGGCAGCCTCGACGAAATCGCCCTGGGATTGGCCGAGAAGGGCTCGGTGAGCATTCACTGCGACCAGGAGGAATCACTCGCCAGGGCGCTGGCACAACTGCCCGAAGACATGGACGACCGCCCGCGCCTGGTGCAGACGGAGCTGGGGCTGATCTGCCGGCAGCTGGGGGCGCTGCGGACGTTGGCGGCGCATCTGGTGAATGAGCGGAAAGTGGCGTAGCAAGAGCGAAATCACTTCATTCGGGCGGTAAAGCCGCCCTTCGAGTCCAGGGGCAGGCCTTCGCCCTGCTTGGCGAATAAATCCGCCCCTACAGATGAATCAGATCCACTTGGCATCCCAGAACGGGTAATCGCCAATTCGCTCCACCAGGCCGGCCCGCAATGGATTGGCCACGATGTAACGCGCAACCTTGCGGATGTCGTCCTCACGTCGCAGCGCGTGGTCGTGGAAGCCCGGTTGCCAGACCGCCCCACCGGTTTCCATGTGCAAACCCAACTGTCTGGCGGAGCGTCCCTTGAACACCTTGATCACAGTAGCGAGTCCGATGGGGCCGTTGAGCTGAACCAACCAGTGCAAGTGATCCGGCATCAGAACCCAGGCCAGGGAATTGACCACGTTCTGCTCATGCAATCGGCGCAGCTCGGCAACGGTGATGCGGGCGCACTGGAAGTCCCTGAACAACGGCCGACGGTCTTCGGTGGTTGTGGTGATGTGATAGATCTGGCCGGCTCGTGAAACTCGGCCCTTGAGGAGATCATCGCTCGGCATGTCCCTTGCCCTCTTTGATTGAAAGGCAATGACTCTATGACCCGAGCGGCAAGAGCTGGGCTTGGCTTGACGGTGAAATGGATGATCCTGAAGCGAGAAGTTGCCGAGGCTTAATTCGCTCCCACAAAGAAGCAGGTCTCCCCGTACCTACTCCCGCATCAACTCCATCACCGTCTCCCCTACCCTCCTCACCGCCGCCTCGATCGCCGGGGTCGGCTTGGAGGAGTAATTCATCCGCAGGCAGTTCCGGTACTTGCCGGAAGCGGAGAAGATGCTGCCGGCAGCGATCTGCACGCCCTTGGGCAGCAGCGCGCGGTTCAGGCGCAGGGTGTCGAAATCCTCGGGCAGTTCAACCCAGAGCATGAAGCTGCCCTGGGGACGGCTGGCGCGGGTGCCTTCGGGGAAGTAGCGCATCACCCAGTCGATCATCTGGTCGCGGCTGTGCTGGTACTGGCTGCGCATGCGCCGCAGGTGAGGTTCGTAGTGGCCATTGCCGACGAAGTCGGCCAGCGCCAGCTGCGGCTGGGTGGCGGTCGCGCCGGTGGAGATGTACTTCATGTGCAGCACCCGGTCGAGATAGCGGCCGGGGGCGATCCAGCCGACGCGGATGCCCGGTGCCACGGTTTTGGAGAACGAACTGCAAAGCAGCACGCGACCGTCGTCGTCGAATGACTTGATGGTGCGCGGGCGCGGGTACTGGTAGGCGAGGTCGCCGTAGACATCGTCCTCCAGGATCGGCACGTCATAGCGCTGGGCCAGGGTCACCAGGGCGCGTTTGCGCGCCTCCGGCATGATGTAGCCGAGTGGGTTGTTGCAGTTGGGCGTGAGCTGAATCAGCTTGATCGGCCACTGTTCCAGGGCCATCTCCAGCGCCTCCAGGCTGATGCCACTGAGCGGGTCGGTCGGCAGTTCCAGAGCCTTCATGCCGAAACCCTTGAGCGTCTGCATGGCGCCGTGGAAGCTGGGCGAGTCCACCGCGACGATGTCACCGGGCTCGCAGGTCGAGCGAATCGCCACCGACAGCGCCTCGTGACAGCCGGTGGTGATGACAACGTCGTCGGCAGACAGCTGGCAGCCCGAATCCAGCGCCAGCCGCGCCACTTGCTCGCGCAGGGCCTGGGTGCCGTAGATGCTGTCGTAGTAGAGGCCGCTGCCGTCCTGGCGTCGGCTGATCTGGCCGAGGCTGCGCAGCAAGGGTTTGAGCGTCGGACTGGAAATGTCCGGCATGCCGCGGCCGAGCTGCAGCACGTTGTCCTTGGCGCTGCGCTTGATCAGGTCCAGCACATCGTTCCACTGGGACACGTCCACCGGTCGCTGCGGGGCCCGGCTCACCACAGGCAAGGCAGGCGTCTGCCGGCGTGGCGGGACGAAGTAGCCAGACTTCGGCCGGGGCTCGGCCAGACCGCCGTCTTCGAGAATCCGGTAGGCCTGCTGCACCGTACTCAGGCTTACACCGTGTTCCAGGCTCAGGGCGCGCACTGAAGGCAGGCGGTCGCCGGGGCGGTAGTAGCCTTGCTCGATGCGTTCGCCAAGGGTCTCGGCCAGCTTGATATAGAGCTTCATGACAGTCTCCAGGTTCTATTCGAACCGGCATCAGAACCAGTACAGATTATTCAGAAATACAGGATTCAGATAGGAAACCACGCAATCTGTATTAAAAAAATATACAGATCGTGAATCTGTATTGAGATTCTTCCGACGGACATCATGGTTCCACCCCGATCCACCACAGGGCATGAGGAACGCAATGATGAACGGCCTGAGCGATGTACGCCTGACTCTCCAAGCACGGGAACTGGAACAGGAGCAGCACACCTCTGTCTCCCTGGCACCGGCCTGGCCAGGTAATCTCTGGAGCCGCTTCTGGATGCGTCTGCATACCCGCCGCCAGTTGCTGGAGCTGGACGAGCACGCCCTGAAGGACATCGGCCTCAACCGCGCACAGGCGCTGGAAGAAGCCCTGAAACCCTTCTGGAAGGTCTAGCCCCAAGAAACGCCGGTCGCCGCCTCAGGCGAGGCGGAAGCGACCGGTGTTCTGGTTCAGGGCCTGGCTGCCCTGCTGCAGTTGCACGGCAGCCACCTGTACCGACTGAGCCCCCTGCAGCAACAGGGTGGCGGCCTGGTCCACCTGCTGGATGCTGCCGCTCACCTCGTCCGCCGTAGCGGCCTGTTGCTCGGAAGCCGTGGCGATCTGGGCCAGGCGGTCGCTGACCCGCTGCACCGCCTCGGCGATGCCGGACAGGTCGGCCCCCATGGCCAGGACGTTATCGACATCCGCCGCGGCCTGGCCGAAGGCTGCCTCGATCTGTGCCACGGTCTCGCCCACCACCGCCTGCAGGGCACTGACCGTCTGGCCGATTTCGCTGGTGGAATCCTGGGTTCGCCGGGACAGGTTGCGCACCTCGTCGGCGACCACCGCAAACCCACGCCCCTGCTCACCGGCCCGTGCCGCTTCGATGGCGGCGTTCAGCGCCAGCAGGTTGGTCTGTTCGGCGATGCCCTTGATCACATCCACCACCTGGTTGATCTGCTGCGTCTGGTCGCGCAGTTGCTGGAGCGCGGCGACGCTGTTGCCCAGGTTGCTGCTGAGCTGGTTCATGCTGGCGCTGGTGCGCGCACTGCGCTGGTTGCTCTGGATGGCGATCTCGCGGGTGTGCAACGCATCGCGGGCGGCGTCCTCGCAGCTTTCCGCCACGCTCTGGGCGGTCGCGGCCAACTGATTGGCCGCGGCGGCAATCTGGCTGACCTGGCCCTGCTGCTGCTCCACCGACACCAGGGTGTCCCGCGCCTGGCTACTGAGCTGCTCGACCGTACCGCCCAACTGCTCGCTCTCGCGATTGACCCCCAGCAGGGATTCGCGCAACTGCGCCAGGGCGGCGTTCAGGGCTTCGGCGATGCCCGCCAGGTCATCGCGGCCATGGACCCGCGCCGTCACGCGCAAGTCGCCGCCACGCAGCCCTTCGGCCGCCTCGGTGATGCTTGCAGTACCCCGGCGGATCGACTGGTTCAGGCACAAGAGCATGTACAGCGCCAGCAGGGTCAGGACGACGAACCCGCCGATCACTTCGGCCATGCTGCCCAGCGCTTGGTCACGGTACTCGCCCAGGCGGGACGCCATGCGCGTAGCCAGCGCCTGTTGCAGGCTTTGCAGGCGTCCGCTCAGGCCTTCGGTCAGACTGACGAACTGGGCCGGCGTCAGGGTGAAGGGCGTCGACTCGAAGACCTGCTTGTCCACCTGGACGAGGAAGTTGGCCATGCCCTCGTCCGCCGCGGCGAAGGGCCCTTCCAGATCACTCATGTCACCCGGCGCCTGGGCCAGGGCATTGCGGGCCTTGCGCAGCTGGCGAGCGGTGTCGTCCAGCGCGCGGCGCAGGTCGCGCAGGGCCACGCGGCTCTGCAGGGTGAAATGCTGCGCCACCAGGGCGCCGTGACCATTGCTGGCGAAGCTGCCAAGGGTCTCCTGCAGACGCGGCTGCACGCTGGTCAGTTGGTCCATCATCAGGTAAGTGTCGAGCCAGGGATCGAGGATCAGCCCGGAATCGGTTGCGACTTGCTCGCGCAGGGCCTGGAGCACTTGCAACATACCCTGGTAGCGCTCCAGCCCGTCCGGCAGCGCAAGGCCCAGTACGCTCTCCAGACGTACCTGGCCGGAACGTCCCTGGAGTTCGTCGAACAGTACCTGGCTCTGACCCGCGATGCCTTCCACCTTGAGCTGGACGGTCACCTGCGCCAGCGTCTTCTCCAGCGCTTGAGCGCGCTGCTCCAGCAGGGGCCGGGCACTGTCATCGCCACCCTTCAAGCGCGCCAGTAGCAAGCGCTGGCTATCCAGCTCCTGCTGTACGGCTGACAGCGCTGCCACCACGCGCAGGCCACTCAGCTCGTTGTCCACCACGCCAAGGCGTTCACGGTAGTCGCCGACTATCACCGACAGGGCATAGCCCAGGGGCAAGATGAACAGGAGGAAGAGCAACTGGAACTTGCGGGCGAAACTGAAGCGCTCGAGTAGACGCACCCCCGGCGTGAGCAAAGCTGTCATCGCGACCCCTCGTGTGCTTCCGGTCATCCTTGCCAGGCGGGCGGCGATCTCCCGGGCGAAGTGTCCGGCCATTCTTATTTGGTGGAAGCCTCCCCGGCCGGGGAATCAGCCGCTGGAGAATAGTAGCTTTGTGCTACCCCGCAGAAGGGGACGGTCCTGATCTCGACTCAGGATGTCGCCTGGCTGTATCAAGGCCAGGGTTTCCAGTCGCTGGACGGCTTGTCCAGCGGCGCCTGCAATCGCTGGAAACCTGGCTGCGCCTGGAGTTTGTGCAGGGCGCCGGCCAGGCGCTGGTCCACGTGGGCACCACGGGGGTTGTCGGGTACCAACCAGCGCACCGGATACAGGCCGAAGTCCTGGGCGCGGAGCTGCTCGCGCAGGCCCAGGCGGTCGATCTCGTGTTCGGTCTCGTTTACGGCGAAGACGTAACCGTCGATGCGGCCGCGCACCAGCTTCTGCAGGCTGCTCTCGATGCTGTTGCCGGACAACGCCGGAAAGCCCAGCCAGGGTGCATGGGCGCGGTCGGTCTCGACCCGGTAGGGATAGGCCAGATTGCGCAGGGCCGCGCTCACAGTGGGCGCGGCGAGCTGTTCCTGCAATTCATCCGGGCGCCAGCTACGCCCCAGCAAGGGTTGCAGTTGCGCCTGCTGATCCGCCGCCAGGCCGCTCGCGGCGACTCGCTCGGCGCTCAGCACATGCGCCGGATCGAGCAACTGGGCGACACCGAGAGCATTGTCGCGCCGGGTGAAGAGGCCGAAGCGCACCTGCCACAGGCGGCCCGAGCCATAGCGCAAGCCGGCTGGCAGGCGTGGCAGGTTGCCAAGAAACGGCACCTGGAACTCGCATTGGCCGTTTTGCAGCAGGTGGAAGGTGCGGGCGAAGGGGATGACTTGCAGGTCGAATTCGACATCCGGCAATTGCTCGTCCAGAGCGCGAAGCAGGTCTGGCAAAGGGCCGGTGCCGTTCGCTTCCGCCAGCCCCGGCACCTCGGCAACCGCCACCCGCCACTGCTCGGCCGTCGTTGCGGCAGGCGCCCAGGCCAGGCACAAGCTGAAGCAAAGCAGCGGAAGTCGGCGCATGGATCACCCGCGCGGAAGTGATGCGCCTGAGTATAGGTGCGCGTCCTAGCGCAACAGGCTGGCCATGCGCTGAATGGCGTCCTGCTGGGCCCCAACCAGGGCCAGGCCGCCGCCGGCGTCGAGGGAATCCAGTGGCGGCGCCAGTTTTCGGTAGGCGGCAAGCTGGTCGATGGCCGGTAACTGGGTGATCCGCCCCTCATCGCGCTGAGCGTGGTAAAGCCCCAGGTTCACCAGGTCGATCAGACCGAGCCGACCACCGCTGTCGAGGTCCCAGCGCCTGGCGCCGCGCACGATCTCAATGTAGCCCTGGTCCACTGACCACTTCTGCAGCACGATCACGCCGAGCGACTGGCCGTACTCGCGGCAGAGCCGCGCAAAGACCTCCGGCGTCGGCACCTGGCTGGCGTCCTTGAAGGCCGAAAGCACCGCCAGCTCGCCCACATCACAGAGCAGGCTGGCGAGCATCGCATGGTCCGGCGAAGAGAACCCCAGCGGGCGCGCCAGTACCGCGCTGATGGCGGCCTGGCGGGTCAGTCGTCCCCAGACGCCGATGAACAGCTGCTTGTGGGCGGCACTGTGGAGGGTGAAGAGGCTCTTCAGGCTGTGCACCAGGGTGACGCGATCCACTTCCTGCAGACCGAGCTTGCGGATCACATCCTCCAGGGTCTTGGGCGGTTGGCTGGAGCGGAACATGATGCTGGACGCGTGCTTCATCAACAGCGCGCTGAGGGCCGGGTCCTTGCTGATGACCTGCTTCAAGCGGGCCACAGTGACATTCGGGTCGGCCAGTGCGCGGCGGATGTCCAGGGTGATCATTGGCAGGCTGGGCAGTTGCTCCTCGCCATTCATCAATTGAGTGACCACCTTGCGGTAGATCGAATAGTCCGATTCTGCTGCGCTCAATCCGCTTCCCCCTGATTCTTGTGGCGGCAGTGTAGCCATGCCCGGCCGCTACGCCCATGGGCGTCGAGAAATGATCGGACGACCCGCTCAGGGCAGCGTTACACCGTAGGACCTGGCGAGCTTCGCCAAGCGGCCATCGGCACGCATTTGCCGCACTACCCGGCCGATGTCGTCGCGCAACTGGCGGTGGGATTCGCCCTTGGGCAGAGCGAAGTAGCCGATCTGGGTATCGATCACGGGGGCAATGCGACGCACCTTGTCGGCGATGCCGAGTGCCTCGATGCGCGGCAGGGAATCGCGCTCGTTGCTCGCCGCCAGATCGACGCGATTCGCCATCAGCAGCTTGAAGGCCAACTCGACCGACGGCGCGACGTGCAGGTCGAGCTGCCCGCGCATGGCTTCGAAGCGTTCTCCGTAGATCCAGCCGTGGATGATGGCGATACGTTGCCCCATCAGGCTGGCCAGACTGCCATCCCAGGACAGGTCGGATTCGCTGCGGACATAGAAGACCACGCGGTCGCGGTAGAAACCCGGCTCGGCAAACTGGAAGCGGCGCTCCCGAGCCGCCGTGCGGTAGGGGCCGACCAGCACATCGGCGCGCCCCTCCTCCACCAACTTCTGCGCACGGGCCCAGGGATAGATCTCGAAGCGCACCTCATCGCCAAGCTCCCGGGCAATCGCGCGCATCACGTCCACTCCCAGCCCGCGTGGCTCACCCTTCGGGTCGAGGACATAGATTCCGGGGAACTCGGTGCCGACCGCGAGCAATTCACGGCTATTGGCGAAGGGGACCAGGCCCAGCACCCAGAGAATGACGCAGAGGGTGCGAAAACTCGGACGCATGCCCGCGGGCCTCAGTCAGCTGCTATCCATGAGCCTAGTTGGGTCGACTTCGCTTTTCATGTCCACCGGCGCTCGAGCCGAGTACCGACGGTGGATCGATGAAGCGTGATCCTGTGTCAGTTCCGGTCAGGCGGGCAGCTCACGCCAGGTGAGATAGACGCGCAAGTCGAACTCAAGTTGGTGGTAGCCGGGCAGCATGTGCTCGCAGAGTTGGTAGAAGGCCTTGGTGTGGTCGCGCTCCTTCAAGTGCGCCAACTCGTGGACCAGGATCATCTGCAGGAACTCCGGGGCGGCTTCTCTGAACAGCGAGGCGACGCGGATTTCCTTCTTCGCCTTGAGCTTGCCGCCCTGCACCCGCGAGATGGCGGTATTCAGCCCCAGGGCCTTGTGCACGACGTCGAGCTTGTTGTCGTAGAGCACCTTGTCCGGCGCCGGGGCGTTGCGCAGGTGTTCCTGCTTCAGCGCCATGGCGTAGCTGTATAGCGCCTTGTCGCTCTGCACCTCATGGCGGCCCGGATAGCGGCGCTCCAGGTACTCGCCGAGACGGCCGGCGGCGATCATCTGCGCCACCTGCTCCTGGAGGCTGGCCGGATAGCCGCGGAGGTACTTGAGACTGTTCATGGCAAAGCGGTCGAGGGTGGAAAGGGACGACAGTCTACCTGAGGGTGAAGGTCTACGAGCGACGGTCGGACCGGCCGACCCGTGCGCCGCGCATTCCTGTGCCGAGGCTTTGCGACCCAGTTCAATTTTTGAGCACATTCTCCAACCGGCTTGCCGCCCCTACCGCTGATAGCACCGCGCCAGAGCCTTTCAAAAAACCGGCGCGGCCTGCAGGAAAAACTCCTTATCGAACAAGGCCGGTCATTTCCGGCCGTTTCCCGGGGCCCCGACAAAGCGATGGCGCAATACTGGCCAAGCTCAAAATAGACGAATTTCTGACGCCAACATGCCGACAATCGGTAACTGACAACGCCCCCATCGCCTCCGTATAAGACCCTCGCGAGACGGCGCAAACGCCTTCGGACGACACGGCAGGCAACTGCCATCTGCACCCTTCACTTCTGGTCCGAGCGCGAATGTCCGGAACGCCGTCCTGCACATGTGTGACGCGGATTCGCAGCGCCCAACTGGAAGTTGCCTTCGAGAACTCCGCCATGATCGACCTCTCTACCTGGAACCTGACCCTCCCCGTTGGCGTACCTGCTGTCACCATCCAGACCCCGCTGTTGATGGGCGGCTATCAGGACCCGTATTTCCAGTCCACGCCCGACAGCCTGTTCTTCTGGGTACCGGTGAATGGCACCACCACCGCGAACGCAACCTACCCACGCACCGAGCTGCGCGAAACCTACGCCGACGGCAAGCTGCGCAACTGGACCTACCCCAGCACGGATAACTACCTCAGCGCGAACCTCAGCGTGAGCCAGGTGCCTTCGACCGGGAAGATCGTCATCGGTCAGATCCACGCCTACGGCAGCACCAGCCCGATGCTGAAAGTGGAGTACCAGTTCAAGACCAAGACACAGACCGCCAACATCGTGGCCAAGGTGCGCAACGCGCCGGATGACGAAACCAGCGTCGTGATCCCGCTGCTCGGCGGCATACCGCTCAACCAGCGTTTCAGCTACGTGATCAATCTCTCGCCCAATGGCCTGCTCAGCGTGATGGTCAACGGCAATCTGTGGAGCCAGCAACTTTCCACGGCCTGGGCACCCAAGCCGCTGTACTTCAAGGCCGGAACCTATGTTCAGGACAACACCGGGTACGAGACCGAAGCCGGTGCCGCGACCTTCTACGATCTGAAGATCGAGCATCGGGCGCCGTGAACCTGCCCATCGTCCGCCTCCTTTCAGGGAGAGGGGCCGGACGGCGAAGGCTCGACACACCGCACCAATGCCTGCGGCTCCAGCAGGGAACAGGGCTCACCCGCCAAGTAGCTCCGGTAGACCCTGAGCAGGTCCTCCTCGCTGATCCGGCAGTTCCCTGCCGGGCACTGGCTGGCGAACTCGAAGCGCCCGGCGGACGGGTCCGCCAGGCGGATCTTCAGCGACGGCCAGCCAGAGGGTTTCGCCGCCGAAGGCGTGAACAGCCAGGCGCCCTTGCGCTGCACCAGGGCGCCACCCGCCTCGGCGTAGTCGAAGACGAACATCAGCGTGCGCGAGGTCTTGGTGGTGCAGTCGGTACGATCGAGGCACTGCTGCGGATCGCTGGAAACCGGCTCAGGCGGTGGCGCGGGAGCCGTCGGCGGCTGGCCGGCACAGCCCGCGAGCAGCAAGGCGAAACCCATCATCAGGGGCAGGCGCATTGGAAACTCCTGTTACCGGATACGAAAGAGCCCCGCATTGCGGGGCTCCTCGTGCAAGTCGCTACGATCAGTTGACCTTGGCGACCAGCTCGCCCTTGGCGTAGCGCGCGTACATGCCATCCAGGGAGATCGGCTTGATCTTGGAGGCGTTGCCGGCGGTGCCGAAGGCTTCGTAACGGGCGATGCAGATGTCGCGCATGGCTTCGACGGTCTTGGCGAAGTATTTGCGCGGATCGAACTCGGCCGGGTTCTGGGCCAGGAAGCGACGGATGGCACCGGTGGACGCCAGGCGCAGGTCGGTGTCGATGTTCACCTTGCGCACGCCGTACTTGATGCCTTCGACGATTTCTTCGACCGGCACGCCGTAAGTTTCCTTAATGTCGCCGCCGAACTCGTTGATGATCGCCAGCCAATCCTGCGGTACCGAGGAGGAACCGTGCATCACCAGGTGGGTGTTGGGGATGCGCTTGTGGATTTCCTTGATGCGGTCGATGGCGAGGATGTCACCGGTCGGCGGCTTGGTGAACTTGTAGGCGCCGTGGCTGGTGCCGATGGCGATGGCCAGGGCGTCCACCTGGGTCTTCTTGACGAAGTCGGCAGCCTCTTCCGGATCGGTCAGCATCTGGCTGTGGTCCAGGATGCCTTCGGCGCCAACGCCGTCTTCCTCGCCGGCCTGGCCGGTTTCCAGTGAACCCAGGCAGCCCAGTTCGCCTTCCACGGACACGCCGCAGGCGTGGGCGAAGGCAACGGTCTGCTGGGTGACGCGGACGTTGTATTCGTAGTCGGACGGGGTCTTGCCGTCTTCACGCAGGGAGCCGTCCATCATCACGGAGGAGAAGCCCAGCTGAATGGAGCGCTGGCAGACGTCAGGGCTGGTGCCGTGGTCCTGGTGCATGCACACCGGGATGTGCGGGAATTCTTCGATGGCAGCCAGGATCAGGTGACGCAGGAAGGGCGCGCCGGCGTATTTGCGGGCACCGGCGGAAGCCTGCACGATCACCGGGGAGTCGGTCTTGTCGGCCGCTTCCATGATGGCGCGCATCTGTTCCAGGTTGTTGACGTTGAAAGCCGGTACGCCGTAGCCGAATTCGGCGGCGTGATCCAGCATCTGGCGCATGCTGATGAGTGCCATGGTGTTTCAGTCTCCCAAGTGGGTGGGCTGTCAAATTACAAAGCCTGCCGCAGGGGCAGGCCGGGTTCAAGTTCCCGGAGAGGAGCGGTCATCCGCCAACCCCGGGATAAATCAGAAACGGATCAAAGTGCCTTGCAGCCGCGACCGATCAGATCATCGGTAGCCACCCAGTAGACCAGGCCTTCGTCACCCTTGCTGTGGAAGGCCAGGTTGCCGTCGCTGTAGAGCGCGCCGGAGCCTGAGGGTTCCCGCTTCAGGCGATGGACGATATCGCCACCGCCCAGGCGCAGATCGACACCCTCCTTGTCGGCGCCGGCAACGCGCCAGAGCACTTCGGCCTGGCTGTCGCAGACCCAGCGGGTCCAGTCGTCGCCGGGAGCCTGCTGACCGGCGCAACCAGCCAGGAGCGCGAAGCCCGCGAGGGCGAACCAACCTTTCATCCACGTCTCCTTGGGGATGGCTCCGGCCATCCGGGCACTGCGCCGTCACGGGCAATGCTGTTGTCCTTCGTTGCTCTCAGTGGGGTCACCACTGCTTTGCGCCTCGACCCGCTGGTCGTCCTGATTGCTCGGGATTATCACCTGGGGCGGGCTCATCACTTCACAGGTGCTGGACGGCTTACCGCCGGAACAGCCGAGCAACCCGGCACCTAGAAACAGCAGAATCGCAGCGTAGCGCATGGCAGACACTCCTTTTTGCATCCCCTTTCAAGGGACCACGGGTGCCTGCCATGGTTTAGGTCGTTTTACTTGGCGCGCTGCTCCAGAACCTCTACGGCCGGGAGCACTTTACCTTCAACGAACTCGAGGAATGCGCCACCGCCGGTGGAAATGTAGGAGATCTGCTCGTTCACGCCGTACTTGTCGATCGCCGCCAGGGTGTCGCCGCCGCCAGCGATGGAGAAGGCCGGGCTTTCGGCGATGGCCAGCGCCAGGACCTTGGTGCCGTTGCCGAACTGGTCGAACTCGAACACACCCACCGGACCGTTCCAGAGGATGGTCTTCGAGGACTTCAGCAGCTCGGCGAACTGGGCGGCGGTCTGCGGGCCGATATCCAGGATCATGTCGTCATCGGCAACATCGGCGATGGCCTTGACGGTAGCGGCGGCGCTCTCGGCGAACTCCTTGGCAACCACCACATCAACCGGCAGCGGCACGCTGACCTTGGCGGCGATGGCCTTGGCGGTGTCGACCAGGTCAGCCTCGTACAGGGACTTGCCCACCTTGTAGCCCGCCGCGGCGAGGAAGGTGTTGGCGATGCCGCCGCCGACGATCAGTTGGTCGCAGATCTGCGACAGGGAGTTCAGCACATCGAGCTTGGTGGACACCTTGGAGCCGGCAACGATGGCGGCCATCGGACGGGCCGGGTTGCCCAGGGCCTTGCCCAGTGCATCCAGCTCGGCAGCCAGCAGCGGGCCGGCAGCGGCGACCTTGGCGAACTTGGCGACGCCGTGAGTCGATCCCTCGGCGCGATGGGCGGTACCGAAGGCGTCCATCACGAAGACGTCGCACAGGGCGGCGTACTGCTGGGCCAGCTCGTCGGCGTTCTTCTTCTCGCCCTTGTTGAAGCGCACGTTCTCGAACAGCACGACCTGGCCGGGCTGCACATCAACACCACCGAGGTAGTCGGCCACCAGCGGCACTTCGCGACCGAGGGCCTTGCTCAGGTAGTCGGCGACTGGCTTGAGGCTGTTCTCTTCGGAGAACTCGCCTTCGGTGGGACGGCCCAGGTGGGAGCAGACCATTACCGCCGCGCCCTTCTCCAGTGCCAGCTTGATGGTCGGCAGGGAGGCGAGGATGCGCGCATCACTCTTCACGACGCCGTCCTTCACCGGCACGTTGAGATCCTCACGGATCAGTACGCGCTTACCCTGGAGGTCGAGGTCGGTCATTTTCAACACGGTCATGGGGTCAGTCCTTCACGGGGGCTGGTTGTTAACGAGAAACAGCGGAAACCCGCAGATAGTGGTCTGCGGTGTCGAGCATACGGTTGGCGAAGCCCCATTCGTTGTCGAACCAGGCCAGCAGGTTGACCAGGCGCGGGCCGGACACGCGGGTCTGGCTGCCATCGACGATGGCGGAATGGGGATCGTGGTTGAAATCGCAGCTGGCGTGGGGCAGCTCGGTGTAGGCCAACAGGCCCTTCAGCGGGCCGCTTTCCGCGGCCTCGCGGAGCACCTGGTTGATCTCGGCGGCCGAGGTATCGCGGGCGGTCTGCAGGGTGATGTCCAGGCAGGACACATTCACCGTCGGCACGCGGATGGCCTTGGCCTGGATGCGCCCGGTCAGTTCCGGCAGCAGGCGCTCGATGCCCCGGGCGAGTCCGGTGGATACCGGAATCACCGACTGGAAGGCGGAGCGGGTGCGGCGCAGGTCTTCGTGGTGGTAGGCGTCGATCACGGGCTGGTCATTCATCGCCGAGTGGATGGTGGTAATGGAGACGTACTCCAGACCCACGGACTCGTTGAGAAGTTTCAGCAGCGGCACGCCGCAGTTGGTGGTGCAGGAGGCGTTGGACACCAGCTTTTCGGAGCCGGTCAGGCTGTCCTGGTTGACGCCGTAGACGATGGTGGCGTCGATGTCCGCTTCGCCGCTCATCGGCTGCGACAGCAGCACCCGGGGCGCGCCGGCAGCCAGGAAACGCTCGGCCTGTTGACGATGGGTGTACTGGCCGGAGCATTCCAGCACCAGGTCCACGTCGAGGGCGGCCCAGTCGATGCCCTCCGGTTCGGCGCTGCGCAGCACTTTCACGCAGTTGCCGTTGATATGCAGGCAATCGCCATCCACACGCACTTCGCCGGGGAAGCGCCCGTGTGTGGAGTCGAAACGGGTCAGGTACTCGATGCTGGCCTGGTCGGCCAGGTCGTTCAGCGCGACGATCTCGAAGCTCGCCCCGCCACTGCGCTCATGGAGCGCGCGCAGCACGCAACGGCCAATACGGCCGTAGCCGTTGAGGGCGACTTTGAAGGGGCGATTGCTAGGCATGGGGCGGTCTCGGATCGAAAAGCCACTCCCGCGCAACGCGGGAGGGCGGACCGTAGGATGGGTGGAGCGCAGCGATACCCATGCTGCATACCGATGGGTATCGCGGGCTCAACTCATCCTACTCAGACGTCCAGCAGCTCTTCGGCGGTGCCGACGATGTTGTCGACGGTGAAGCCGAAGTGCTCGAACAGCGCGGCGGCCGGGGCCGACTCACCGAAGCTGGTCATACCGATCACGCGGCCTTCCAGACCGACGTACTTGTACCAGAAGTCGGCATGGGCGGCCTCGATGGCGATGCGCGCGCCAACCTGCACCGGCAGTACGGCCTGCTTGTAGGCGGCGTCCTGCTGGTCGAACAGGTTGGTGGACGGCATGGACACCACGCGCACCTTGCGACCGGCGGCGGTCAGCTTGTCGAAGGCCTGAACGGCCAGGCCGACTTCGGAACCAGTGGCGATCAGGATCAGCTCCGGCTCGCCATCGCTGTCCTTCAGCACATAGCCACCGCGGGCGATGTCGGCGATCTGGCCGGCATCGCGCGCCTGATGAGGCAGGTTCTGGCGGGAGAAGATCAGCGCGCTCGGGCCGTCATTGCGCTCGATGGCGGACTTCCAGGCCACGGCGGATTCCACCGCGTCGGCCGGACGCCAGGTGTTCAGGTTAGGGGTGCAGCGCAGGCTGGCGAGCTGCTCGACCGGCTGGTGGGTCGGACCGTCTTCGCCCAGACCAATGGAGTCGTGGGTGTAGACGAACAGCACGCGCTTCTTCATCAGCGCGGCCATGCGCACGGCGTTGCAGGCGTATTCCATGAACACCAGGAAGGTGGCGCCGTAAGGAATGAAGCCGCCGTGCAGGGCGATGCCGTTCATGATGGCGCTCATGCCGAATTCGCGAACGCCGTAGAACAGGTAGTTGCCGGAGGCATCTTCAGCGGACACGCCCTTGCAGCCTTTCCACAGGGTCAGGTTGGAGCCGGCCAGGTCAGCCGAGCCACCGAGGAATTCCGGCAGCAGCGGACCAAAGGCATTCAGGGCGTTCTGGCTGGCCTTGCGGCTGGCGATGGTTTCGCCCTTGGCGGCAACTTCAGCGATGTAGGCATCGGCCTTGGCGGAGAAGTCGGCCGGAAGTTGGCCCTTGATGCGGCGCTGGAACTCGGCAGCCAGTTCCGGATGGGCGGCGGCGTAGGCGGCGAAGCGCTCGTTCCACGCGGCCTCACGGGCGGCACCGGCAGCCTTGGCGTCCCACTCGGCGTAGATGTCGGCCGGGACTTCGAAGGGCGCATGGTTCCAGCCCAGCGCAGCGCGGGTCAGGGCGATTTCGTCGTTGCCCAGCGGCGCACCGTGGCACTCTTCCTTGCCCTGCTTGTTCGGCGAACCAAAACCGATCACGGTCTTGCAGCAGATCAGGGTCGGACGGTCGCTGGACTTGCGCGCGGTCTCGATGGCGGTCTTGATCTCGTCGGCGTCATGGCCGTCGACATTGCGGATCACCTGCCAGCCGTAGGCTTCGAAGCGCTTCGGGGTGTCATCGGTGAACCAGCCATGGACTTCGCCGTCGATGGAGATGCCGTTGTCGTCGTAGAAGGCGACCAGCTTGCCCAGGCCCAGGGTACCGGCCAGGGCACAGACTTCATGGGAAATGCCTTCCATCATGCAGCCATCGCCGAGGAACACGTAGGTGTTGTGGTCGACGATGTTGTGGCCTTCACGGTTGAACTGGGCAGCCAGGGTCTTTTCGGCGATGGCGAAGCCAACGGCGTTGGCGATGCCCTGGCCCAGCGGACCGGTGGTGGTTTCCACGCCGGCGGTGTAGCCGTATTCCGGGTGACCCGGCGTGCGGCTACCGAGCTGGCGGAAGTTTTTCAGGTCTTCGATGGTGAGATCGTAGCCGGTCAGGTGCAGCAGCGAGTAGTTCAGCATCGAGCCGTGGCCGTTGGACAGCACGAAGCGGTCACGGTTGGGCCATTCGGGGTTGTTCGGGTTGTGCTGCAGGTAATCCCGCCAGAGCACTTCGGCGATATCGGCCATTCCCATGGGGGCGCCGGGGTGGCCGCTGTTGGCTTTCTGCACAGCATCCATGCTCAGGGCACGAATGGCATTGGCACGCTCACGACGGCTGGGCATCGCTTATCTCCTGCAGGTCTGAATAGACGGCTAATCGAAAAAAGGCCGCTATTTTCGCCCAGCCGGCAGGTCGCGGGCAATCACAGATGGTCGCAGTTCGCCGGTCAGTTGCGCGAAAGTCCCTCCGCAGCCGCAAGGCAGGGCGCCTGGAACAGTTCTCCGTGCCAGAGTCCGCCCAGTGTCCGCGCCATCACTTGCAGCCAGATCAGCGCCAGTCCGAGGGCCAGCGCCGCGCCCGCCGGGCCGAAGAAACCCATCCCTGTGCGCCGCTGGAGCTCGAAGGTGGCCAGGGTGAATACCGCCAGCGGGAAGGTGAAACCCCACCAGCCGAGATTGAAGCGCATCTCCTGGCGCAAGTGGCGGCGGGTGCAGAACAGCGCCATCACCAGCCACCAGGCCGCAGCCCCCCAGAGCAGCAGGCCGCCGAGCAAACCGACATCGCGGGCGAGTTCCGCCACACCCGCCAGCGCGGTGCCGGCAAAGGCGGCCGGCATCGCCTTGCCCAGACTCAGCAGCCCCAGGCAGCCCGTGGCTAACGGGCCGACCGGTAGCCAACTGGTCGCGGCGAACTCGCTGCCCGGCAATTTGTGCAGGGCCAGGCGCAGCAGCACCAGCGTGATAAGGGAGAAGGCCAGGCTCAGGGAGACGCCCCAGAGCAGGTAGCCCACAACCAGCATCTGCCGCGCCAGCTCCGGCGCCAGGTGCGGCGCCAACACGCCGGCCGAGGATGCCGCCACTTCGGGGGCGACGATGGGCAGCAGCCAGACCGCCGTGAGCTTCTCCAGGGCGTGGTCCTGCCGGGTGAACATCAAATAAGGCACCAACAGGGCGACACCCAGTGCCAGCATCACATCCAGCCACCACAACCCATGAGCAACGGCGAGCACCCCATCGCCCCAGCGCGGCACGCCGAACAGCACCAGCCCGTTGATCAGGGTTGCCAGCCCCATGGGAATGGCGCCGAGGAACATCGACTGCACCGGGTGTAGCAGCATCGGTCGCACGGTGTCGCGAAACAGCAGAACCCGCGCAACGAACAACAGGGCGAAGCCCACGAAGAGTGCGGCATTGAACAACCACAGCGCCTCCGCCAGCCGCGCCTCCAGCTCCCCGCCCCAGGGCAACGCCGCCACGACCAACGCCAGCGCACCAGTGCCCATGGTCACGGCGAACCAACTGGGGGTGAACTGACGAACGAACGCCAAGGGCTCGGCGAGGCGGGTAAAGGGGCGTGGCATCGTGGACTCCGGTCGGGTGATCCCGCAGCGGGAAAGACCGAGCCAGACTAGGCCGAGCCGTGCTATATGAAAAATACATATTCAGCATCTAACGCATGCCTTTCATTTATGAATCTGCACCACCTCAAGGTCTTCCTTGCCGTCGCCGAGAGCGGCAGCATCAGTGCCGGCGCCAGCCGTCTGTTCATCAGTCAGCCGGCGGTAACCCGGGAAATCCGCGATCTGGAAGCCAGCATCGGCCTCACCCTGTTCGACCGCCGGCCACGCGGGGTCAACCTGACCGAGGGCGGCCAGCGCCTGCTGCAATACGCCCAGCGCATCTTCGCCTTGGAAGCCGCCGCCGAGCGCGACCTGCGCGGTTTCGCCAGCCTCGATGACGGTGAGCTTCGCCTTGGCGCCAGCGCCACCCTGGGCAGCTACCTGCTGCCGGAACTGATCGAACGTTTCCACCAGGTGCATCCGTCCGTGGCGGTGGACCTCGCCGTCAGCAAT
The DNA here is from genome assembly GCF_000423545.1 of Metapseudomonas resinovorans DSM 21078. GTDB lineage: Bacteria > Pseudomonadota > Gammaproteobacteria > Pseudomonadales > Pseudomonadaceae > Metapseudomonas > Metapseudomonas resinovorans. The sequence goes on along the minus strand of NZ_AUIE01000025.1, from coordinate 82,693 downwards.
ACCCGCGAGGTGGCAGCCCAGCTGGAAGATGGCCGCATCAGCCTCGGCTTCGTCGAAGGCGCGTTCGACCGCCAGGCCTTTTCCAGCCACCTGCTGGACCGCGACCGCCTGCTGGCAGTGGTCGGCCCGACGCACCCGCTGGCTGGACACGGCGAACTCAGCGCCCGGGATCTCGCCGGGCAGGACCACTACCTGCGCGAACAGGGCTCGGCCACGCGCGCGAGCGTCGAGCAGGCGTACCGCGAACGGGGCATCGAACTGCGCGTGCGGATGTCCATCGGCAGCACCGAAGCGTTGAAACGCCTGGTGCAGGACGGCCGCGGCATCGCCTGGCTATCGCCGCACATGGTCCGCGCGGAACTGGCCAGCGGCCGCCTGGTGCGCCTGGAGGTAAGCGACCTGCGCATCGAACGCGAACTCCACGCTCTATGGCGGCCAGGGCAGAGCCTGAGCCCGGCACCGGCCGCGTTCCTCGAACTGACGCGGAAACCCGGCTAACCGCCGATCACCCAATATCAAAACTTTTTGATATTGGCATTGCGACACCCGGGGACGGGGGCTAGACTGCGCCCCCTATGAGCCTGCGCGTACCCCAGATCCGCCATGACGACAGCGACGAGCTGGCCGCCCTGTGCAAGGCCGGCGGCGACCCACTGCGCCTGAACGTGCTGCGGGTACTGGCCAACGACTCCTTCGGCGTGCTGGAACTGGCACAGATCTTCGCCACCGGCCAATCAGGCATGAGCCATCACCTCAAGGTGCTGGCGCAGGCGGGGTTGGTGGCGACCCGGCGCGAAGGCAATGCGATTTTCTACCGTCGTGCCCTGGCGCAGAACGAGCGGGTCGGCGGCATGTTGCACGCAGCCCTGTTGGCCGAAGTCGACGAACTGGAGCTACCGGCCGAGATCGCCGGGCGCATCGCCGAAGTGCATGCCCAGCGCGAAGCGGTCAGCCGCGACTTCTTCGCCCGCGCGGCGGAAAAATTCCAGGCGCAGCAAGACCTGATCGCAGGATTGCCGCAATACCGTGACAGCGTGCTGGCATTGCTCGACGCACTGGGTTTCGAAACCGGCGCCACGGCACTGGAGGTCGGGCCTGGTGACGGCGGTTTCCTGCCGGACCTGGCGCGGCGCTTCCGCCAGGTCACGGCGCTGGACAACAGCCCGGCCATGCTGGAACTGGCGCGGATGCGCTGCAGCGAAAAAGGCCTCGGCAACGTCGAACTGCGACTGGCCGATGCCCTGAATGACGAGCAGGCGGCCGCCGACTGCGTGGTGCTGAACATGGTCCTGCACCACTTCGCGGCACCGGCCGATGCGATGAAACAATTGGCCCAGCGGGTGCAGCCAGGTGGCGCCCTGCTGGTAACCGAGCTGTGCAGCCACAACCAGAGTTGGGCCAGGGAGGCCTGCGGCGATCTATGGTTGGGCTTCGAACAGGACGACCTGGCCCGTTGGGCCAATGCCGCGGGGCTCACGCCCGGCGAGAGCCTCTACATTGGCTTGCGAAACGGCTTTCAGATTCAGGTTCGGCACTTCGCCAAACCGGACTCACGAAGCGAACTCACCCACCGGTAACGAATAGGAAAACCGATAGATGAGCGAATACTCCCTGTTTACCTCCGAATCCGTGTCCGAAGGCCATCCGGACAAGATCGCCGACCAGATTTCCGATGCCGTCCTCGACGCCATCATCGCCCAGGACAAGCACGCCCGCGTTGCCTGCGAAACCCTGGTCAAGACCGGCGTTGCGATCATCGCCGGTGAAGTCACCACCTCTGCCTGGGTCGACCTGGAAGAGCTGGTGCGCAAGGTCATCATCGACATCGGCTACGACAGCTCCGACGTCGGCTTCGACGGTGCCACCTGCGGCATCCTGAACATCATTGGCAAGCAGTCCCCCGACATCAACCAGGGTGTCGACCGCTCCAAGCCGGAAGACCAGGGCGCCGGTGACCAGGGCCTGATGTTCGGCTACGCCAGCAATGAAACCGACGTGCTGATGCCCGCCCCGATCTGCTTCTCCCACCGTCTGGTGGAGCGCCAGGCCGAAGCCCGCAAGTCCGGCCTGCTGCCGTGGCTGCGCCCGGATGCCAAGAGCCAGGTCACCTGCCGCTACGAGAACGGCAAGGTCGTCGGCATCGACGCCATCGTGCTGTCCACCCAGCACAACCCGGACGTGAAGTACTCCGACCTGCGCGAAGGCGTGATGGAGCTGATCGTCAAGCACGTGCTGCCGGCCGAGCTGCTGCACAAGGACACCCAGTTCCACATCAACCCGACCGGCAACTTCGTGATCGGCGGCCCGGTGGGCGACTGCGGCCTGACCGGTCGCAAGATCATCGTCGACTCCTACGGCGGCATGGCCCGTCACGGTGGCGGCGCGTTCTCCGGCAAGGACCCGTCCAAGGTTGACCGTTCCGCTGCCTACGCCGGCCGTTACGTGGCCAAGAACATCGTCGCCGCCGGTCTGGCCGAGCGTTGCGAGATCCAGGTGTCCTACGCCATCGGCGTGGCCCTGCCGACCTCCATCTCGATCAACACCTTCGGCACCGGCAAGATCAGCGACGACAAGATCGTCCAGCTGGTTCGCGAGCACTTCGACCTGCGTCCGTACGCGATCACCAAGATGCTCGACCTGCTGCACCCGATGTACCAGCCGACTGCGGCCTACGGTCACTTCGGCCGCAATCCCTACGAGATGAGCTACGGCGAAGACACCTTCACCGCGTTCACCTGGGAAAAGACCGACAAGGCCGAAGCCCTGCGCATTGCCGCTGGCCTCTAAGCCCTGACCGATCGACAAAGAGCCCCGCCTTGTGCGGGGCTTTTTGTTGGGCGCTTCACAGCAGTGCGCTTTCCCTCACAACGAACCGCGCCCGGACGGACACGCAATTCAGCTCCCGCCGACAAGCACCCTGCCTAGACTGGCCGCCTCCCCCACGAGCACGGAGGCTCGCCATGAAAACCTGGATGTTTCTTCCCTTCCTCCTGCCTTGCCTCGCCCTGGCCGACGCCTGCCCGGACTGGCCAAGCGAACGCGCCAGCACCGAGCTCGCCGCCCTCGACACGCGCATCGCCGACTGGGACGTCCAGTACCACCGCGAGGGCCGTTCGCCGGTGGACGACGGGCTCTACGACCAGAGCCGCGCACGCCTGGGCCTACTGCGCGACTGCTTTCCCGCCGAGGCACCGCCAATCCGCGATCCCCTTGCCGGCGCTTCCGGCCGCGCCCGCCACCCGGTGTCCCAGACCGGCCTGGACAAGCTGCGGGACATCGACGAACTGCGCCGCTGGCTTGGACAACGCCGCGACCTGTGGGTCCAGCCCAAGGTGGATGGCGTGGCCGTCACCCTGGTGTACCGCCAGGGGCGGCTGGCGCAGGCCATCAGCCGGGGCGACGGTGACCACGGACAGGACTGGACTGACAAGGCACGGCGCATCGCCGCCATTCCGGCGCAGCTGGCCGGCATCGGCGATGGCGTACTGCAGGGCGAACTCTACTGGCGACTGGACGCTCACGTGCAGGCGGAACATGGCGGTCAGGGCGCGCGCGGAAAAGTGGCCGGGCTGCTCAATCGTCGCGAATTGGAAGAACGCGACGCCCTCGGCATCGGCCTCTTCGTCTGGGACTGGCCAGACGGCCCCGCGCAGATGGAAAAGCGCCTGCAAGGCCTGGGGGCAATGGGGTTCGAAGATGCCCTAGAACTTACCCACCCCGTCGCCAGCGCCGAGGACATCGCGACCTGGCGCGAACGCTGGTATCGCGCGCCACTGCCGTTTGCCAGCGACGGCATCGTCATTCGCCAGGGCATACGACCGGCGGCACGACGGTGGAAACCGCAACCGCCGAACTGGGCGGTGGCCTGGAAATACCCGTTCACCAAGGCCCTGGCGGAAGTCCGCGCGGTGGAGTTCAAGGTCGGTCGCACCGGTCGGGTCACGCCACTGCTGAAGCTGGCGCCGGTCGAACTGGATGGCCGGCGCATCCAGCGCGTCGGGCTGGGCTCCCTGAAACGCTGGCGAGCACTGGACATCCGCCCCGGCGACCAGGTGGCCATCGCCCTGGCCGGCCTGACGATTCCGCAGCTGGATTCCGTGGTACTGCGTGCCGCCGAGCGTCCCAAAGTGCAGGCGCCAGCGGCTGGCCAGTATCACGCCCTCAGTTGCTTTCGCCCGGAACCTGACTGCCGCGAGCAGTTCCTTTCGCGACTGGAATGGCTGGGCGGCCGCAAGGGACTGGCCTTGCAAGGAATGGGGCGCGGCACCTGGGCACGCCTGCAACTGACCGGACTACTGGACTGGCTGGACCTCGACCTGGCGGCACTGGAAGCCAGGCCGGGCATCGGCGCACTACGCGCCAGCGCACTGGCACAGCGCTTCAACGATGCCCGCGCAAGACCGTTCGCACGGTGGCTGGCCGCATTGGGCATGCCGCCCACGGGCGCAGCACGGCTGGAGGGCAACTGGGCGACGCTCAGCAGCAGGACCGCACGAGACTGGCAAACGCGCGAGGGCCTGGGGCCGATCAAGGCTGCCAGGCTGGAAGCCTTCTTTCAGCATCCGGACGTTCAGGCGCTGGCAGAGCGGCTCCGCAGCGCCGGGGTAGACGGATTCGCCGCGCCTCAGTAAGCGCGGAATTCCTTGTGGCAGGCCTCGCAGCTGTCTTCCACCTTCTGCACCAGGGGCGCCATGCCCTGGGCGGTCAGCGGGCGGGCCTGGGCGGCACTGGCGAGCTGGCCGGTGCTGGCTTCCAGCTCGCGCACGAGTGTCTGGAAACGCTCCTCGCGTTGCCAGACCTCATCGCGGGCGGCGCTGTCGGCGTCGCCTTCCTGTACCTGTGGAAAGTGCTGCCAGGGCTGACGGGAGAGCTGGTCCAGCTTGGTCGCGCCAGTGGCGAAGCGCTGCTCGTCGAAACTGATGCGGCCACGCAGCATGCCGCCGAGGTCTTCACTGGTACGCAGCATGTCCTTGAAGATCGCCTGGCGCTTGCCCAGCGGCGAATTGGGGTCCACGCCACCGCAGGCGGCAAGGCCCAGGCAGGCGGCGACAACGATCAGAAGCGTCTTGGCATTCATCGGCAGGATCACGGGTAGGGCTGAAGGCGGGCGACAGTATCCCCACCTGTCCGGCAAATACCAAGCCTGGCGACAGTTTGTCGCAGATCAATGAAGAGGCCATCCAGCCCGCACCAGCCGGCGTTTCCCGCCAGAATGTAGCCCCCGCGACTGGCGGAAAAACCGATGAACAGACGTTTTATCCTACCCGTGGCGACCCGCGCCGAGCTGCAGGCAGCCGAGCAGGCGCTGCTGCGCTGAATCCCCACGTGCGCCGACCGGGGTCGTGGTTCTGGCGCAGGCCGAAATCGCCCCCGGTGAACTTGGCTGTGGCGGTGGAGAGATGTCGCGCCATCGCCAGCCATCGCAGGCCTGCCCGAGCGAAACGCGCCCGGGCCAATGCATGATTATTCCTTGAACTGGTCCTTGATGAAGGTGATCTCGGTCTTGCCATGCGGCGCCGGAAGGCCGTCTTCACCGATGTTCACGAACACCATCTTGTCGATCGTCAGGATGCTCTTGCGGGTGATCTTGTTGCGCACCTCGCAACACAGGGTGATGGAGGTGCGGCCGAACTCGGTGGCGGTGATGCCCAGCTCGATGATGTCGCTCTGGCGCGCCGAACTGACGAAATTGATCTCGGAGATGAACTTGGTGACCACGCGCTGATTGCCGAGCTGGATGATGGCGTAGATGGCCGCTTCTTCGTCTATCCACTTCAGCAGGCTACCGCCGAACAGGGTGCCGTTGGGGTTGAGGTCTTCGGGCTTGATCCATTTGCGCGTATGGAAATTCATGCAGCGTCCTCCTTGTGTGAGATGGGATGAATCATGGACGCGCGACTAAGGCTTGTCGCAACAAGGGTTTCAATGGCTGCGATAGGCACCCGTCCGGGCGACGGAAAACCTTGGGCTTGCCCGCCAGCACCGCTATAATCCGCAGGTTTTTCAAACGACCGGCACAGCCCGGTCGTTCCCGCCTCCCTTCCGAGGGGCGCTGCAGCACGTGGTGCCTGTTTCGAATCAGGTTCCGCCTGTCAGGCTCGGAAGGGGCGTAGACCCGGTCGGCAGCCAGCTGATCGACAAACGCATCAACGGCGCCCATTCGCACACTACGAATGGAGACTCACGCATGAGCGCTGTCATGACGCCTGCCGATTTCACCGACTACAAGGTCGCCGACATTTCCCTGGCCGCCTGGGGCCGCCGCGAGCTGATCATCGCCGAATCCGAGATGCCGGCCCTGATGGCCCTGCGCCGCAAGTACGCTGGCCAGCAGCCGCTCAAAGGCGCGAAAATCCTCGGCTGCATCCACATGACCATCCAGACCGGCGTGCTGATCGAAACCCTGACCGCCCTGGGCGCTGAAGTGCGCTGGTCCTCGTGCAACATCTTCTCCACCCAGGACCAGGCCGCTGCCGCCATCGCCGCCGCCGGTATCCCGGTATTCGCCTGGAAGGGCGAGACCGAAGAAGAGTACGAGTGGTGCATCGAGCAGACCATCCTCAAGGACGGCCAGCCGTGGGACGCCAACATGGTGCTGGACGACGGCGGTGACCTGACCGAGATCCTGCACAAGAAATACCCGGCGATGCTGGAGAAGATCCACGGCATCACCGAAGAAACCACCACCGGCGTGCACCGTCTGCTCGACATGCTCAAGGCCGGCACCCTGAAAGTCCCGGCGATCAACGTCAATGACTCGGTGACCAAGAGCAAGAACGACAACAAGTACGGCTGCCGCCACAGCCTGAACGACGCCATCAAGCGCGGCACCGACCACCTGCTGTCCGGCAAGCAGGCCCTGGTGATCGGCTACGGCGACGTGGGCAAGGGCTCGGCCCAGTCCCTGCGTCAGGAAGGCATGATCGTGAAGGTCTCCGAAGTCGACCCGATCTGCGCCATGCAGGCCTGCATGGACGGCTTCGAAGTCGTTTCCCCGTACAAGAACGGCCTGAACGACGGCACCGAAGCCAGCGTCGATGCCGCGCTGCTGGGCAAGATCGACTTGATCGTCACCACCACCGGTAACGTCAACGTCTGCGACGCCAACATGCTCAAGGCCCTGAAGAAGCGCGCCGTGGTCTGCAACATCGGCCACTTCGACAACGAGATCGACACCGCCTTCATGCGCAAGACCTGGGCCTGGGAAGAAGTGAAGCCGCAGGTGCACAAGATCCACCGCACCGGCAACGACGGCTTCGACCCGCTCAACGACGACTACCTGATCCTGCTGGCCGAAGGCCGCCTGGTGAACCTGGGCAACGCCACCGGTCACCCGAGCCGGATCATGGACGGCTCCTTCGCCAACCAGGTGCTGGCGCAGATCCACCTCTTCGAGCAGAAGTTCGCCGACCTGTCGGCCGCCGACAAGGCCGCGCGCCTGACCGTCGAAGTACTGCCGAAGAAGCTGGACGAAGAAGTGGCTCTGGAGATGGTCAAGGGCTTCGGTGGCGTGGTCACCCAGCTGACCAAGCAGCAGGCCGACTACATCGGCGTGACCGTGGAAGGCCCCTTCAAGCCGGACACCTACCGCTACTAAGAGCCATGGGCAGCAAGCTGCGGGGAAGGTTCTTCCCGCAGCTTGAGGTCTGCCACTGAAGGAAATCTTCAATGTCCCAAGAACGCCGTTACAGCTTCGAGTTCTTCCCTGCCAAGACCGAAGCCGGGCACGAAAAACTCATGGCCACCGCCCGCACCCTGGCCAGCTACCAGCCGGATTTCTTCTCCTGCACCTATGGTGCCGGCGGCTCCACCCGCGACCGCACCCTGCAGACCGTGCTGCAGCTGGACGGCGAGGTGAAGGTGCCGACCGCACCGCACCTGTCCTGCGTCGGTGACAGCAAGGCCGAACTGCGCGCCCTGCTGGCCCACTACAAGGATGCCGGCATCCAGCGCATCGTCGCCCTGCGTGGCGACTTGCCGTCGGGCATGGGCATGGCCAGCGGCGAGCTGCGCTTCGCCAACGAACTGGTTGAATTCATCCGCGCCGAAACCGGTGACCACTTCCACATCGAAGTCGCCGCGTACCCGGAAGTTCACCCGCAGGCGCGCAGCTACGAGTCCGACCTCGCCAACTTCGTGCGCAAGGTCAAGGCCGGCGCCAGCAGCGCGATCACCCAGTACTTCTTCAATGCCGACAGCTACTTCTACTTCGTCGAGCGCGTACGCAAGCTGGGCGTGGACATCCCGGTAGTCCCGGGCATCATGCCGATCACCAACTACAGCAAGCTGGCCCGTTTCTCCGACGCCTGCGGCGCGGAAATCCCGCGCTGGATACGCAAGCAACTGGAGGCCTACGCCGATGACACGCAGAGCATCCAGGCCTTCGGCGAGCAGGTGATCACCGAGATGAGCGAACAGCTCCTCCAGGGCGGTGCTCCCGGTCTGCACTTCTACACCCTGAACCAGGCCGAACCGAGCCTGGCAATCTGGAAGAACCTCAATCTGCCGCGTTGAGTACCTTGTAGAAGACAAGAAGGCCGGGCGTTGTCCCGGCCTTTTTCTTTTCCGCATCTGCATGGCCGCGCAGGAGCGAGCTTGCTCGCGAACAGCCCCGGGCACGGCCTTCTCGAGCAAGCTCGCTCCCACAACAAGCGCTGACTCTGCCCGGAACGCCGCATCCGTCTTTAATCCTGTTTATCGGGATAACTCCGGGTTATGCGCGACCAGCGCCTAACGGAGCAGCATTTTCCCGGCTCCCGCCTGCGCCTCGCCGCCAACTGCACCGTCGCCATCCTCACCTTTGGCTATGGGCATAAGGATTATTCAGAAGTCAGGAGGCCGTCCCCTTACCTAGGATGCCCCCGCACCTGTCATCAGGCTGCAAAGAAGCGTGAGCCCGGCGGGTCTTTCCGCGGGCCTTCTTTGACCAGGCGGAGAGCATCATGAAAAGAACAACAACAGGCGTGGGGGCCATGTATCCCAGCGCCCTGGCCCTGGCTGTAGCGCTGTCCAGCGCGCTACCGGCACAGGCCGCCAGTTTCAACATCGGGGAGATCGAGGGCCGTTTCGATTCGTCGCTGTCCATCGGCGCCAGTTGGGCCATGGACGATGCCGACAAGGCCTTCATCGGCAAGGCCAATGGCGGCACCGCCTCGACCCGCACCAGCGACGACGGCCGGCTGAACTTCAAGAAGGGCGAGACCTTCTCGAAGATCTTCAAGGGCATCCACGACCTCGAACTCAAGTACGGCGACACCGGCGTCTTCCTGCGTGGCAAGTACTGGTACGACTTCGAGCTCAAGGACGAACACCGCCCGCTCTATGACATCGACGACAGCGGCCGCGATAACGCCGCCAAGTCGTCCGGCGCCCAACTGCTGGACGCCTTCGTCTACCACAACTACCTGCTCGGCGACCTGCCCGGCAGCGCGCGCGCCGGCAAACAGGTGGTGAGCTGGGGCGAAAGCACCTTCATCGCCAATGGCATCAACGCCATCAACCCGACCGACGTCGCCGCGTTCCGCCGCCCCGGCTCGGAGATCAAGGAAGGCCTGATCCCGGTGAACATGCTCTACGCCACCCAGGGCCTGACCGAGAACCTCTCGGTGGAAGCCTTCTACCAACTGGAGTGGGACAAGACCGTACTGGACAACTGCGGCACCTTCTTCGGCAGCGATACCGCGCCGAAGGGCTGCGATCTCGGCATGACCACCTTCGGCACCGACTTCGACCGCGACCCGGCCCGCTACGGCTGGGTGCCGCGCCTTCCGGATGACGAAGCCCGCGACGGCGGCCAGTTCGGCGTGGCCATGCGCTGGCTGGTACCGGCGCTGAACGATACCGAGTTCGGCTTCTACGCCATGAACTACCACAGCCGTACGCCGGAAAGCGTCTGGACGGTTGGCGCGCCCAGTCTGGCGGCGATCAGCGGCGCCCCCGGCCCGGCCACCGCGCGCTACCAGCTGGCCTACCCCGAGGACATCCGCCTTTACGGCATCAGCTTCGCCACAACCCTGCCGGATGGCACCGCGCTCTCGGGCGAGATCAGTCACCGACCCAACATGCCGCTGTCGCTCAACGGCACGGACGTGTCCACCGCCGCCAGCGTCGGCGGCCTGGTGGGTCTGCTGAACCTCGATGGCCTGGCGATCTTCGACACCGACTGGGCCGACACCAGCGCCGGCAGCCTGGTACAGGGCTACAAGCGCATGCCCTTCAGCCAGGCCCAGGTCACCGCGGTGCACACCTTCGACCAGATACTGGCCGCCGACCGCCTGAACCTGGTGGCCGAAGTGGGCTTCAGCCATATCGGCGACCTCGGTTCCAGCGATGGCTCGGACCTGCGCTTCGGCCGCAGCAGCGTGTTCGGCAACGGCGCCCTGCCGAGTTCGGCATCCGCGTTGGGCAGCACCGGCAACAGGGTATGCACCGCCCTGCTCAACACCACCAACCCGGACCAGTGCACCGACAAGGGCTTCTACACCGACAACTCCTGGGGCTACCGCCTGCGCGCGCAGCTGGAGTTCAACGACGCCATCGCCGGGGTCAACCTCAAGCCCAACCTGGCCTTTGCCCATGACGTCGACGGCTTCGGCCCGACCTTCACCGAAGACAACAAGTCGGTGAGCGTCGGCCTGGATGCCGACTACCTGTCCACCTACACCGCCAGCCTGAGTTACACCGATTACTTCGGCGGCGACTTCAACACCAATACCGACCGCGACTTCCTCGCCTTCAGCGTCGGCGCGAGCTTCTGAGGTCCCTGCACATGAAACTGAACATGATCGATTCACGACTCCTGCGCGCCGGCTGCATCGGCCTCAGCCTGCTCGCCACCCAGGCGCTGGCCGCGGTGCCGGCCGACCAGGTTGCGCGCCTTGGCGCCGACCTCACCCCGATGGGGGCCGAGAAAGCCGGTAATGCCGAGGGCAGCATCCCGGCCTGGACCGGCGGCCTGGCCAAGGACGCCGGCCAGCGTGACGCCGACGGCTTCCTTTCCGACCCCTATGCCGCCGACCAACCGCTGTTCACCATCACCGCGCAGAATGTCGAGCAGTACAAGGACAAGCTGACCCCCGGCCAGTTGGCGCTGTTCAAGCGCTACCCGGACAGCTACCGCATTCCGGTCTACCCGACTCGCCGCTCCATCAACCTGCCCCAGGGCTACCTGGACACCACCCGCGAAAACGCCGGCAACACCCAACTGGCGGAAAGCGGCAACGGCCTGCAGCACTACAAGAGCGGCGGCCTGCCTTTCGCCATCCCGAAGGACGGCCTGGAGGTGATCTGGAACCACATCGGCCGCTACCGCGGTCTTTCCCTGCAGCGCCAGGTGGTGCAGGCCTCGCCCCAGGCCAACGGCGCCTTCACCCCAAGCCTGGTGAAGCAGCAGCTGGCTTATCCGGTGGGCCTGTCGGACTACTCGCCGCAGGAGATGGAGAACATCCTTTACTTCTACCGCGAGGAATTCCTCTCCCCGGCTCGCCTGGCGGGCGGCGTGCTGTTGATCCACGAGACCATCAACCAGGTCCGGGAACCACGCATGGCCTGGCAGTACAGCGCCGGTCAGCGCCGCGTGCGCCGTGCCCCACAGATCGCCTACGACAGCCCCGGCGCCGAAGGCATGCGGACCCTGGACGACTTCGACATGTTCAACGGTGCGCCGGACCGCTTCGACTGGAAACTGGTAGGCAAGCAGGAGCTGTACATCCCCTACAACGCCTACAAGCTGGGCTCGTCCAAGCTGAAATACAGCGACGTCATCAAGCCCGGCCACCTCAACCCCGAGCACACCCGCTATGAGCTGCACCGCGTCTGGCACGTGACCGCGACCCTGAAGCCAGGCCAGCGCCACATCTACTCGCGGCGCGACCTGTACATCGACGAGGACAGCTGGCAAGCCGCCGAAGCCGACGCCTACGACGGTCGCGGCAACCTGTGGCGGGTTTCCGAAGGCCACACCAGCTTCTTCTACGACCAGCAGATGCCGCTGTTCAACGCCGAAACCCACTACGACGTGCAATCCGGTCGCTACGCGGTGAACGCCCTCTACAACGAGGAAAAGAACGCCTACCAGTTCGACATCAACTACAGCCGCAAGCAGTTCACCCCCAACGCCCTGCGTGCCACCGGTATCCGCTGATCGCATCGCGCTCCACCTTGGCGGCCTTCGGGCCGCCTTTTTCGAAGCTGGATCGGCCCACGGCCACCTTGTAGGGGCGATTTCAATCGCCAAGCAGGCCGAAGGTCTGCCCCTGGAACCCGCAGGGGCAGCTACGCCGCCCTTGGCGATTGATATCGCCCCCCACAGGAGAAGCATTTCATCACCCGGATGGAGTCCGGAAATTCCCGGCACCGTCGCACCGCTGAAACTTCTCTTTACAGCACCAGGCCCACTTCTTGCCTTAAAGTCGGCCCACTCTCCAACCACCCGGGCCCGTTCATGAAGTTGCACCAGCTCCGCGCCATCGTCGCGATCTGCGAGAGTGGCAGCATCCAGGAAGCCTCGCGGCTGCTCCATATTTCCCAGCCCGCCCTGTCCAAGGGCATCAAGGAGCTGGAGGCCGAGCTTGGCGTACCGCTGCTGGTGCGCTCCAACCGCGGCATCACCCTGACCGAGTACGGCGAACGCCTGGTGCGCCGCGCACGGCTGATTCTCGAAGAAGTGCGTCGCGCCCGCGATGAGATCGAAACCCTCAAGGGTGTGATGGACGGCAACGTCTCCATTGGCGTCTCGCCGGTGACCCCGGGGGCGCAATTCATCGCCAGCCTCAACCGTTACCGCAAGCGTTTCCCCAAGGTGCAGGTGAAGATTCACGAACTGCGCCCGTCGAAGCTGATGGAAGGCCTGCGCGAAGGTTTACTCGACCTGGTGCTCACCTCACTGCCGGCTTCCCGCAGCAGCGATGGATTCCACTGGACCGAGCTGTTCACCCAGCCCACCGTGCTCGCCGTGCGCAAGGGCCACCCATTGCGCCATGCCCGCTCCCTGGGCGAGTTGCGCGACCAGGAGTGGCTGCTGCAGGACTCGCTGGAGCAGTCGCGGGTCGGCTGGATGTTCGAAACCTATCAGGTGGAGCCGCCGGAACGGGTCATCGAATGCGCCTCGGTGGTGCTGTTCTCCGAACTGGCGCTGAACACCGACGCGGTGAGTTACTGGTCACTGCGCGTGCTCGACCATGTGCGCACGCTCGGCCAGGAACTGGAGACGCTCGACCTGGTGGAGCAGGTGCCGCCGATGAACATCTCCCTGGTGTGCCGTGACCAGGAATTGATGACCCGCGAAGCCAAGGCCCTCACCGATGAGCTGGTCTACGCCTACAAGAACCCCCATGCGCCCAAGGCCAGCCTGCTGCTCAACCCCGCCCCCTGAATCCCGCCGGCCCCGTCGTGACCTGCGCTGCCCGTTGGCAACGCGTGCATAACCAAAGCCGATACGCATGCCCAGAGGTGATTATCCCGGCCACCCCGGGCTGCGGCATGCTGCGCGCCATGCTGATCACGACAACAAGGGCAAACCATGCAGCTGATCCCACAGATCCTGGCCTGGCAGGATGAATTCGCGCAGATTCGGCGACGGATCCACCAGCACCCCGAGCTCGGTTTCGAGGAGCACGTCACCAGCGAGCTGGTGGCCGGCTACCTGCGCCAATGGGGTTATGAGGTCTTCGAGGGTATCGGCGGCACGGGCGTCGTCGGTGCCCTCAAGCACGGCAGTGGCAACCGCAGCATCGGCATCCGCGCGGACATGGACGCCCTGCCGATCCAGGAAGAAAGCGGCGTGCCCCACGCCAGCCGCGAAGCCGGCAAGATGCACGCCTGCGGCCATGACGGCCATACCGCCATCCTGCTCTGCGCTGCCCGCTACCTGGCCGAGACGCGCCAGTTCGACGGCACCCTCAACCTGATCTTCCAGCCCGCCGAGGAAACCCTGGGCGGCGCCCGGCGGATGATCGAAGACGGCCTGTTCGAGCGCTTTCCCTGCGATGCGGTCTACGCCCTGCACAACATGCCGGGGCTCCCGGTGGGCATGTTCGTCAGCCAGCCGGGGGCCATGAGCGCCTCGTCCGACGTGGCGACCATTCGCCTGATCGGTGTCGGCGGCCACGGTGCCATGCCGCACAAGGCCCGCGATCCGATCGTCGCCGCCGCCGAACTGGTCCTGGCGCTGCAGACCATCGTCGCGCGTAACGTGCCGGCCGGCGAGGTGGGCGTCATCACAATCGGCGCCATCCAGGGCGGTGAAGCCCATAACGTGATCCCGGATGTGGCCACCCTGAAACTCAGCGTGCGCTCCACCAGCCCGGACATCCGCACCCTGCTGCGCCGACGCATCACCGAAATCAGCCAGGGCGTCGCCCTTGCCCATGGCATCGAGTTGGACCTGGACTACGACGAGCGCATCGGCGTGCTGGTCAATACGCCGGCCGAGACCACGCTGCTGCAGCAGGTAGCACGCGGCCTTGTGGGCGAAAAGGCGGTGCTCACCAGCGTGCCCAGCGGCTACCTGGGAAGCGAGGACTTCGCCTCCATGCTAGAGGCGCGCCCGGGTTGCTACATGGTGCTCGGCAATGGCAACAGCGGCCCGAGCGGCTGCATGGTCCACAACCCCGGCTATGACTTCAACGACTCCGCCATCCCCTTCGGCGCCAGCCTCTGGGCGCGTCTGGTGGAAACCTACCTGAGTGAGACCCGAGCATGAGCGTCCCTTCCGACAGCCGCCGCCCCCTGGTGGTGGCCCTGCTGATGGCCGTGATGGTCATCAGCGTGCTGGACAAGAGCATCTTCGCCTTCGCCGGCCCGCAGATCATCGACGAGCTGAAACTCAGTCCCGAGCAGTTCGGCTTCATCGGCAGCGCGTTCTTCTTCCTCTACTCCATCTCCGGCGTGCTGGTGGGCTTTCTCGCCAACCGCCTGCCGAGTCGCGGCATCCTGGCCGGCATGTCCGTGGTGTGGATGGTGGCCCAGCTGCTGACCGCCCTCAGCAGCAGCTTCTTCGCCCTGGTGGCCAGCCGCATGCTGCTTGGCGCCGGTTGCGGGCCGGGCACCGCGGTGACCCAGCACGCCTGTTTCAAGTGGTACGCACCGCGCGAGCGGGTACTGCCTTCGGCGCTGATCCAGGTGGCGATCATGCTCGGCGCGATTGCCGGCGCATTGTCGCTGCCGCTGCTGATCCAGCACTTGGGCTGGCGCGTGGGCTACCTGATCCTGGCCGCCATCGGCCTGGTGTGGCTGGTGCTGTGGCTGGTGTACGGACGCGAAGGCCAGCATGACGATGCCGAGGGCGAAGCCTCCGGCGGCACCGCCCCCTATCGCCACCTGTTGCTCAACCGCACCTTCGTTTTCATTACCCTGGCCGGCTTCTGCAGCTACCTGCCCACTGCGCTGATTTACAGCTGGGTGCCGGTGTACCTGCAGAAGGGCCTCGCGATGACGCCAATGCAGTCCGGCTACGTGGTGATGGCCGCCACCGTCGGCGTGATTGCCCTCAATCTGGCGGTTTCCAGCCTCTCGCAGCGCGCCCTCAAGCGCGGCGCCAGCGTACGCCTGGCAATGGTCGCCCCACCCATGCTGGCCTGCCTGGTCGCCGGCCTCGCCATGAGCCTGATGGGCTTCGTTGAGCAGGGCCTGACCGCGACCCTGGCGCTGTACCTGGTCGGCGGCATCCTGGTGAACCTGCTGCCGGCCTTCGCCAACAGCATCGTCGCCTTCATCGCCCCGCCCCGTCAGCGCGGCAGCATGCTGGCCATTCACATTGGCCTGATGACCAGCGCCGGCATGCTCGCGCCCCACGTGGTCGGCCAGGCTGTCGGCTGGGAGGGCGGCGACATCGCCAGGGGCTTCGAACTGGCTGTCGGGCTGTTCGGCCTGGCCCTGATCGCCGGCGGCCTGCTCGGCCTGCGCCTGATCGACCCGGAACGCAGCCGCGCAAAGATCGCCACCCACTCCACTGAATCCGCCATCACGCCGGCCCCGTGCCAGGCCTAAGTCAGGAATCACGCTTCATGCATCAACGTATCAGCGCTCCGCAGCAGCGGCCGGCCACCCTGGAACTGCAACCCTCCTGGCGGGAAGCCGAGGTCGAGGACGGCTTCTGCGTGATCGCCGTGGGCGACATCATCATCACCCACGCCATCGCCCATAAGCTCAAGCGCAAGTCCCCCGAGTTGCTGGACATCCTCAGTCGCGGCGATGTGGTGGTCGGCAACTACGAAGGCTCGGCCATCGACCTGAAGACCTACGACGGCCACCCGGAAGCCGAGTCCGGCTTCGCCTGGCTGATCAGCGACCCGGACGCGCCGGCGGACCTCGCCTCGCTGGGCTTCAACCTCATGGCCCGCGCCAACAACCACGCCCTGGACTGGGGGACAGCCGGCATGCGCATGACCAACGAACTGCTGGATGCCGCCGGCATTACCCACGCCGGCACCGGCGCCAGCCTAGCGGCCGCCCGGGCGCCGGCTTTCGTCAACACCGACCGGGCGCGGGTGTCGCTGATCTCCTACGCCACCACTTTCGAAGCCAACTCGCCGGCCAACGACGGGCTGGGCGTCGTGCCGCCGCGCCCCGGCCTGAACCCGCTGCGCACCACGCCCCATCGCCTGGTGTCGGCTGAAGACTTCGCCGTGCTCAAGCGCCTGAACGACCAGGAAGCCTTCCAGGACCATTACCTGCTGAAAGCCCTCTACGGCCAGCACAGCGTGCACCTGGGGATGGCCCTGCACTATCGCGTCGATCCGAACGCCGCCGCCGGCTCGCTGCGCATCCACCATGAGTGCGACAAGCGCGACCAGGCCGAAATCCTGTTAAACCTGCGCCAGGCCAAACAGACCTCCGACTTCACCATCGTCGCCCAGCACACCCACGAGCCGGACAACTTCACCACCGAAGTGCCCAACTACCTGCCGACCCTGGCGCGCAGCCTGGTGGACAACGGTGCCGACATGCTCTGTGGCCACGGCCCGCACCAGATTCGCGGCATCGAGGTCTACAACGGCAAACCGCTGCTCTACTCCCTGGGCAACTTCTGCTTCATGGACAACAGCCAGCAGGTCGTGGCCCGCGACGAGTGGGAGGAGATGGAATGGATGGCCGCCGAAGCCATCGTCGGCCCCAAGGGCATCACCAACCCGCGGATCTCCACCCCGGCCGAGTTCCTCGAGTGGAAGCGTGTGGTGGGCATCTTCAGCGAGCCGATCTGGTTCGAAAGCGTGGTCGCCGAATGCCGTTTCAATACGGATGGCCGCCTCAAGGAACTGCTGCTGCACCCCATCGAACTGGGTTTCGACGGACGTGACGCCGAACGCGGCATCCCGCGCCTGGCCTTCGACAGCGCGGACAACCAGCAGCAGGCGCGGCGCATCCTCGAGCGCCTGCAGACACTGTCCGCCGAGTTCGGCACGCAGATCGAGATCGACACGGTGGAACTCGGCCAACGCGTCACCAGCGTCGGCCGGGTGGTGATCCCGGCAGCCTGATTGACCCGCGCCGACCGGCGCCCAGCGCGGTGGCCCATCCGGTCGCCAACCGCTCCCCTGCCCTCATTGCCGTCGCCAGGCACCGGCCACAAACCAGTGCCCGGGCACGGCCGCGCCCGTGAACGACCACGGGCGCATGACACGGAACCTGAAATGGACCTGACCTGTTTCTCCCGCGACTACGCCGAAGCCCGCCGCAAATTCCTCGAAAGCTGTGACCAGCGCGGCCTCGCCGTAGAGTCCCACCTCCACCCCATGCGCGGTTTCGACAACGAGCATCTGGCCCTGGACCTGGCCTACAGTGGCCCGCGAGATGCCGCCAACCTGCTGGTGCTCAGCAGCGGCTGTCACGGCGTCGAGGGATTCTGCGGCTCGGCGATCCAGGTCGACCGCCTGCGCGACGAGGCCTGGGCCGCGCGTTGCCGGCGAGACGATCTCGCCGTGCTCTACCTTCACGCCCTCAACCCCTACGGCTTTTCCTGGCTGCGCCGGGTGAACGAGGACAACGTCGACCTGAACCGCAACTTCCTCGACTTCACCCAGCCGTTGGCCGATAACCCCGACTACCGCGCCGTAGCACCCTGGCTGCTGCGACCGAACCTGCTGAACGACCTGCGCCTGCTCGGCTATGCCCTGCGCCATGGCAAGAAAAGCCTGCAAAGCGCCATTTCTCGCGGCCAGCACAGTGACCCGCATGGGCTGTTCTTCGCCGGAACCCGGCCGACCTGGAGCAACCTCACGCTGCGCCGCGTCCTGCGCGAATACGGACGGCAATGTCGGCGCATCGCCTGGATCGACGTGCACACCGGGCTCGGCCCTCACGGGGTGGGCGAACGCATCTACAAAGGACATCAACAGGCCGCGGCCATCGCCCGCGCCCGCCGCTGGTGGGGCCCCCAGGTGACCAACAGCGCCGAAGGCACCTCGGTATCGGCGAAGCTCAATGGCACCCTCGACCAGATGGTGATGAGCGAGTGCGAACAGGCCGAATACAACGGCCTGACCCTGGAGTACGGCACGCTACCGGGACGCAAAGTCCTGTACGCGCTGCGCGCCGAGCAGTGGTTGCAGAACCACCCGGACGCCGCCCACACGACACGCGAACGCATCAAGCAACGGTTGCGTGGCGCTTTCTACCCACAACAGGACGGCTGGAAACGAGCGGTACTGGGTCAGGCACGCGAGGTGATGGACCAGACCCTGGCCGGGTTGGCCAGTCCACTGGATTGATGGCGGCTGTATCCGCCTGCGCGATGGGGTCGCGAAGGCGGTCACAGCTTCGGTTCTTTGACCCTTGCCGTACTACCCACGGCGCTTGCGGCCACGTAATCTGGCCACATGCCATTACTCAGCATGCTCCTCCTCACCCTGCTCGCCAGCCTCGGCTCAGCCGTCCAGGCCGAGCCCCTGCGCATCGTCAGCGAGCCCTGGGCACCCTATATCTACGAGGAGAACGGCCAGCCCCGCGGCCTGGACTACGAGGCCAGCGCCATCGTGTTCCAGCGTCTGGGAATCGAGGTGCAATGGAGTCTGATGCCCTGGAAGCGCTGCCTGGTGGAGCTGGAGAGCGGGTCGGCCGATGCGGTGCTGGATATTTTCCAGAACCGGGAACGCGAGAAGCAGATGGCCTTTCCCCGCGAGCCGTTGTCGCAGGTGGAGTTCGTGCTGTTTTACGCCCGGCAACGGCCCTATCCCTTCCAGCGCCTGGCCGATCTTCAGGGTCTGAAAGTAGGTGTCTCCCCCGGCTACTGGTACGCCGACCAGGCCTTCCGCACCTCGCCGTTGTTCATCCGCGAGCCAGCCCCCACCCACGAGGCCAACCTCGGCAAGCTGGTGCGCGACCGGGTCGACCTGGTGGTGAACGACCGCCGGGCAGGACAATTCCTGCTCCGCCAGATGGGGCTCGAAGACGAGGTCGGTCAGCACGCCAAAGTGATCAGCCGCGACCACCTGTACCTCGCATTTCGCCGTCTGCCGCGCCTGGAAGGCCTGGCCGAGCGCTTCGGCGAAGCGCTGCGGCGCTTCAAGCAGGAACCCGAATATGCACAGCTGATAGCCCGCTACCAGGAGCCCGGTGGAGACATCTCCAGTAACCGTTGAGCACCACAAGGGCTGTACATTGTCGAGGAGCTGTTATACTCGGCGCTCCGTCAGGCATACGCCCGGACGCTGAGCCATCCCTTCGGCCAGCAGGACCGGTCGGGACCGCGCGCCATCGCCGCGATTCTAGCCAGACACGATCACCCTATTGGGCCAGCCCCTTAGAACTACACAGGATTTCCCATGTCCTTTGCTTCCCTCGGTCTCTCCGAGGCATTGGTCGGCGCCGTCGAAGCTGCCGGCTACGCCCAGCCCACCCCCGTGCAACAGCGGGCCATTCCCGCCGTGTTGCAAGGCCGCGACCTGATGGTTGCTGCCCAGACAGGTACCGGCAAGACTGCCGGTTTCGCGTTGCCCGTTCTGGAACTGCTGTTCCCCAACGGTCACCATGACAAATCCCAGCGCCACGGCGCGCGCCAGGCGCGCGTACTGGTACTGGCCCCCACCCGCGAACTGGCGGCCCAGGTACACGACAGCTTCAAGCTCTACGCCCGTGACCTGAGCCTGACCAGTGCCTGCATCTTCGGCGGTGTCGGCATGAATCCCCAGGTGCAGGCCCTGTCCAAGGGCGTGGACCTGCTGGTGGCCTGCCCCGGCCGTCTGCTCGACCTGGCCGGACAGGGCAAAGTCGACCTCTCCCATGTGGAAATCCTCGTGCTCGACGAAGCCGACCGGATGCTCGACATGGGCTTCATCCACGATGTGAAGAAGGTCCTCGCCAAGCTGCCGCCCAAACGCCAGAACCTGCTGTTCTCGGCGACCTTCTCGAAAGACATCGTCGACCTGGCCAACAAGCTGCTGCATGACCCCGAACGCATCGAGGTAACCCCGCCGAACACCACGGTGGAGCGCATCGAGCAGCGCGTGTTCCATCTCCCCGCCAGCCACAAGCGCGCCTTGCTGGCGCACCTGATCACGGTCGGCGCCTGGGAGCAGGTACTGGTCTTCACCCGTACCAAGCACGGCGCCAACCGGCTCGCCGAATACCTCACCAAGCACGGCCTGGCCGCTGCCGCGATTCACGGCAACAAGAGCCAGAACGCGCGCACCAAGGCCCTGGCGGACTTCAAAGCCAACGACGTGCGCATCCTGGTCGCCACTGATATCGCCGCCCGCGGCCTGGACATCGACCAGTTGCCCCATGTGGTCAACTTCGAGCTGCCCAACGTCGAAGAAGACTACGTGCACCGTATCGGTCGTACCGGCCGTGCCGGCCGTAGCGGTGAAGCCATCTCCCTGGTAGCACCGGATGAAGAGAAACTGCTGAAGGCCATCGAGCGCCTGACCAAGCAGAAGATCCCGGACGGCGACACCCAGGGCTTCGACCCGGCGACAGTCGAAGCCGAACGCCCCGAAGCGCGCCCATCGCGCCCCGAACGCCAGCCGCGCGCCGACAAGCCCAAGCGCGAAGGCAAGGCACCGGCACACCAGGCTGCCGGTGAGTCCAAGGACGCCACCGGCGAAAGTGCCGAAGGCAAGGAGCGCAAGAGCCGCAATCGCCGCCGTGGCAAGGGTAAGGGCCAAGGCCAGGAGCAAGGCCAGCAAGGCCAGCAAGGCCAACAGGCTGCCGGCCAACGACAGCCCCAGCCCCAGCCTCAACAGCCCAAGCAGGCACGTCCGCAGCAGTCCAACTCAGATCGCGATCCGGAAGAGTTCCTCGATGACGAGGTGGACAACTTCGGTAACCGCGTCGACTACGTCAGCCCCTACCCACCCAAGGGCCAGAACCAGGGCCGCAATCAGCGCCGTGGCGGTCAGGGCCAAGGCCAGGCACCGCGTCCGCAGGGCCAAGGTCAGGGTCAGGGCCGCAGTGGCGGCGGCGGTCAGAGCCGTAGCCAGGGCAGCAACCCGGCTCCGCGCCAGGGTGGTGGTGGCCAGAAGCAGGGCCAGAAACAAGGCCAGCAGCGCCAGGGCAAGCCCGCCAAAGGCCGTGGCAACGGCCCGCGCCGTGGCGAAGATCAACTGGTGTCTCGTGGTCGCGACGAGCCGGCCGTGCAGGACCCACGGGCCAACAAGCCGGCACCGAAGATCATCATGAAAGAGTCCCGCACCGACCGCTTTCCAACGCCGGAGCAACTGGACGAACTGCAACAGAGCAACCGCCCGCGCGGCGAGAAACCGGCATTGCTGACCCGCAATCGCTGAGTTTCAGCTGCTCATGAAAACGCCGGCCCAGTGCCGGCGTTTTCGTTTCCGTGAGGAGCGCATTCCCCCGTGTGAGCGATTTCAGTCGCGAATGAATTCGCTCACAGGCCCCCCGACGCCGAAGGATGAGCTTCAGCCGTTCGGCATAACGCCGCTGGTGGATGGAAAGGCGTCATCCACCCTACGTGGCCAAGGCGTTGACATGGAATCTCCCGCAAGGTCAGTTTTCTGCCCACAAAGCAGAACGCCGGCTCAAGGCCGGCGTTCTGGTACTGCGGGAAAGCGCGCTTAGGAACGCACGCCCTCGAAGGAGATGATCAGCTCGGCTTCCTGGGAGGCCGGGCCGAGGTCCTTCTGGATGGCGAAGTCCTTCAACTTGATGGTGGTCGAGCCTTCGAAGCCGGCGCGGTAGCCGCCCCACGGGTCGTCGCCCTGGCCGACGAACTTGGCCTTGATGACGACCGGCTTGGTCACACCGTTGAGGGTCAGGTTGCCGGTTACATCGGCAGTGCCCTGGCCAGTGGACTTGACCGCGGTGGACTCGAAGGTGGCGGTGGGGTTCTTGCTGACGTTCAGGAAGTCACCGCTCTTGATGTGCTTGTCACGCTCGGCGTGGTTGGTATCAACGCTGGCGGTCTTCAAGGTGACCTTGATCTTGCTGGCCTCAGGGTTCTTCTCGTCGAAGCTGAACGTGCCGTCGAAATCCTTGAAAGTACCGTAGATGTAGCTGTAGCCCAGGTGGCCGATCTTGAAGTTGACGAAGGCGTGCTGGCCTTCCTTGTCGATCACGTAGTCGGCGGCCATGGCCTGGCCAGCGAACAGTGCGGCACCGAGAGTGAGCGCAGCGAAGGTTTTCTTCAGCATCGGTGAATCTCCTTGTTGAGAGGTTGCAGCGTTATTTGGCGGCGCGACCGAGCATACGGGTCAGGGTCGCGTCGCGATCGATGAAATGGTGCTTGAGGGCGGCCAGGGCGTGGACGCCTGCGAAGATGAGCAGCCCCCAGGCCAGGTATTCGTGTATGGCGCCGGCCACATCTTCCTGATCGGGAATGGCGGTCAGGGTGGCCGGTACTTCGAACAGGCCGAATACGGCGATGCCACGACCTTCGGCCGTGGAGATCAGGTAACCGGAAATCATCAGGGCGAACAGACCGACGTAAAGCACCAGGTGGCCGACCTTGGAGCCCAGGCGAGTCATCGGTCCATGGTTCGGCAGGGCCGGCGGCGGCGGGCTGATGAAGCGCCAGGCCATGCGTGCCAGCATCACCAGGAAGAGCAGGATGCCGACGCCCTTGTGAATGTCCGGGGCGGTCTTGTACCAGCTGCTGTAGTAGTTCAGACCGACCATCCACAGGCCCAGGGCGAACAGGCCGACGAAGACGATGGCCACCCCCCAATGCAGAAGAATGCTGACCAGGCCGAAGCGGGACGGGGAATTACGCCATTGCATGGAGGACATCCTTGGAAAACACAAGCTGGGTAAAAGCGAGTGATAAAGCCTAGCGGTAAATCTATCGAATTAAAGCGGAAAATTTTGCTTTGAAATATCGAGTAAAACGATCTTTATAACGAGTGGGACTTTGCAGACTTTTGTCGAAAGAAAAGCCTGATAGCTCGTCAGCCGCGACCGAACGGTATGAGGAGGGGGGGACCGGC
The DNA here is from genome assembly GCF_000423545.1 of Metapseudomonas resinovorans DSM 21078. Taxonomy (GTDB): domain Bacteria; phylum Pseudomonadota; class Gammaproteobacteria; order Pseudomonadales; family Pseudomonadaceae; genus Metapseudomonas; species Metapseudomonas resinovorans. Next base: position 59,315 of record NZ_AUIE01000025.1, on the reverse strand, counting down.
GGCGATGAGCTCGCCACCGGGGATACAACTCAGTTGAACAGACGGGAGAAGAAGCCTTTCTTCTCGTCCTTGGTGAGCGTCTTGGGTGTCGCTTCGGGCATGCTCTCGGTTTCTGCTTCCACCGGGCCAACGGCCTTGCCGGCCTTGAGGTCGATGACCTGGGCGGCGGCGCGCTGGCCGCTGCGCAGGGCGCCTTCGAGGGTGCCTGGATAAAGCGCGTCGGTGTGCTCACCGGCGAATACCACGCGGCCCAGGGGCTTCTCCCACATGCGCCAGTAAAGGCTGATTTCGCCGGGGCCGTAAGCCAGGTAGGCGCCACCCGCCAGGGCGTCCTTGCCATAGCGACGCACCTCGAAGCCCTTGAATTGCTCGCGGGCGCCTGGGAAATGTTTGTCGAAGCGGATCAGCACCTGGTCGACCATCTGCCGGTCGCCGAAGGCCTGCATCAGGCGCGCGTTGTCGCCGGACAGGTTGATCAGCAGGTTGGCGCCGCCCTTGAGGGCCGGTTCGACCCAGAGCATGCCCAGCCCCTGGTCGCTGTAGACCTCGCCGGAAAGTCGGCTCTTGCCCCAGACCGGCTTCTTGAACTGCAGCAGCATCTGGTCGCGCCAGCCATAGTTGATGTCCTTCAGCGCGCGCAGCTGCAGGGCCGAGAGGGACGGCGTCATGCTGATCCTGCCCAGGGCCGGCAGCGGTACGGCAAGCACCACGTAATCGGCGTGGTAGCCGGCACCCCCGACCTTGACGGCGACGCCGTCCTTCTCTTGCACGATGGCCGAGACGCGGGCGTTGGTCTTGATGGTCTTGATCTGCTTGGCCATGGCCTGGGCCAGGCCCTGGCTGCCGCCGGGCAGGCGCGCGGCGCGCATCTCGGTATCCGGCAGGCCGCGATAGACGCGGGCCTGCTGGGCCAGGTAGAGCAGCGACAGGCGCGAGGGTTCGTCATAACGGGAGCGGATGCGCTGCTCCACCAGGGCCTTCGCGGTGGGTGGCAGGCTCAGCTTCTCCAGCCAGCGGGCGACGCTGATGGAGTCGAGGGTTTGCAGCGTGTGATTGACCAGCGGCTTGAGTGGGTCTTCGATCGAGGCGGCCAGGTCGTCCAGGCTCTTGTCGAAGCGTTTCAGGCCCTCCACCGTGCTCGGGGATTCCTTGAGCAGGTCGGCCTCGGAGAAGTAACGGCCGTTCACCAGGTAGCCCGGATTGCGCACGTAATCCGGCGCGGGCACGGCCTTCAGCTTGAACTGGTCCAGGTAGCGGTAGAGGCTGGGCTGCAACTTGGCGCTGCCGACCCACTCGCTGGCCGCCAGGCCCGAGCGGCCACCGATGCTCGGCTTGGCCTCCAGAACGGTGACCTGCCAGCCCTTCTGCTGCAGCTCGTAGGCCGAGGTCAGGCCCGCCATGCCACCGCCGATGACGATGGCCGTCGGCTGCTTGTCCTTGGCCAGCGCCGTCGCGCTGAGCCCTCCCACGATGATCAGCGCCAAGACGCGCCAGGCTGCAGGCATGAAGATTCCCCCGGTGAAACAGCGTTGTACGAAATTGGCGCGCAGGATACGCCAGCCCCAACGGCCGGGCCAGACGTGCCTTCCGGGCGGTTGGGTGCGTCCTGCTTGTCCGGGCCGGCCTCATTGCATAGGCTTCGCCGATCGCTACAGGAGAACGACCCATGGGCCTCAATGCCGACTGGATGCAACGCGACCTCGCCGTGCTCTGGCACCCCTGCACCCAGATGAAAGATCACGAACGCCTGCCGGTGGTGCCGATCCGCCGCGGCGAAGGCGTCTGGCTGGAGGACTTCGAGGGCAAGCGCTACCTGGACGCCGTCAGCTCCTGGTGGGTCAATGTCTTCGGCCACGCCAACCCGCGCATCAACCAGCGCATCAAGGACCAGGTGGACCAGCTGGAGCATGTGATCCTCGCCGGCTTCAGCCACCAGCCGGTGGTGGAGCTGTCCGAGCGGCTGGTGAAGCTCACGCCGAAGGGGCTGGACCGGGTGTTCTATGCCGACAACGGTTCTTCCGGCATCGAAGTGGCCCTGAAGATGAGCTACCACTTCTGGCGCAACCAGGGCCTGGAGCGCAAGAAGCGCTTCGTCACGCTGACCAACAGCTACCACGGCGAAACCGTGGCGGCGATGTCGGTGGGCGACGTGGCGCTGTTCACCGAAACCTACAAGTCGCTGCTGCTGGACACCCTCAAGGTGCCGAGCCCCGACTGCTACCTGCGGCCCGAGGGCATGTGCTGGGAAGAACACTCCCGTGCCATGTTCGCCCATATGGAGCGCACCCTGGCCGAACACCATGAAGAAGTCGCGGCGGTGATTGTCGAGCCACTGATCCAGGGCGCCGGCGGCATGCGCATGTACCACCCGGTGTACCTCAAGCTGCTGCGCGACGCGTGCGACCGCTACGGCGTGCACCTGATCCACGACGAGATCGCCGTCGGCTTCGGCCGAACCGGCACCATGTTCGCCTGCGAGCAGGCCGGCATCGCACCGGACTTCCTTGTGCTGTCCAAGGCGCTGACCGGCGGCTACCTGCCCATGGCCGCCGTGCTCACGTCCGAAGCCGTCTACCAGGGCTTCTACGACGACTACCAGACCCTGCGCGCGTTCCTACATTCCCACACCTACACCGGCAACCCACTGGCCTGTGCCGCCGCCCTGGCAACGCTGGATATCTTCGAGCAGGATCGGGTGATCGACGCCAACCGCAAACTGGCCATGCGCATGGCCACCGCCACCGCGCACCTGGCGGCCCACCCGCACGTGGCCGAAGTGCGTCAGACCGGCATGGTGCTGGCCATCGAGATGGTCCAGGACAAGGCCAGCAAGGCGCCGTACCCCTGGCAGGAACGCCGCGGCCTTAAGGTCTTCCAGCACGCCCTGGAGCGCGGCGCCCTGCTGCGTCCCCTGGGCAACGTGGTGTACTTCCTGCCGCCCTACGTGATCACCGAGGAGCAGATCGACTTTCTCGCCGAGGTGGCCAGTGAAGGCATCGACATCGCCACCCGCGAGTCGGTGAGCGTGCACGTTGCCGCCGACCTCCACCCGAACCATCGCGATCCGGGCTGACGGGTAACACGGACGGCGCGCCAGGCCTTAAACTGCGCGCCTGTCCTCCCTTTGCCCGAACGCCCATGCGCCTCTCCCGCTTCTTCATCGACGCTCCACTCGCCCTCGGCCAACACAACCTGCCCGAAGCCCAGGCCCACTACATCGGCCGCGTGCTGCGGCTTGCCTCCGGTGACCCCGTGCAACTGTTCGACGGCTCCGGCCAGGAATACCTGGGCGAGCTGATCGAGGTCGGCAAGAAGACGGTGCGGGTAGAGCTGCGCGAAGCCTTTACCGGCATGGCCGAATCGCCATTACGGGTGCATCTGGGCCAGGGCCTGTCGCGCGGCGAGCGCATGGACTGGGCGATCCAGAAGGCCACCGAACTGGGTGTCGCCCAGATCAGCCCCATCGTCAGCGAGCGCTGCGAAGTGCGCCTGAAAGACGAACGCGCCGACAAGCGCCTGGCGCACTGGCGTCAGGTGGCTATCAGCGCCTGTGAGCAGTGCGGCCGCTCGGTACTGCCGGTGATCCATTCACCGGTCACGCTGGCCGATTGGCAGCGCGACGTGCAGGCGGATCTCAAGCTGGTCCTGCATCCGGTGGCCGAGCCCCTGGCCGGCCATGGCAGGCCGAGCAGCCTGGCCTTCCTGATCGGCCCAGAGGGCGGCTTGTCCGAGGCCGAAGTGGATGCCGCGAAGGCGGCGGGCTTCCACCCGGCACGACTGGGGCCGCGGGTACTGCGCACCGAGACGGCGCCGGTGGTGGCGCTCAGCGTGGCGCAGCAGCTCTGGGGCGATTTCTGAATCGGAGCGCCCGTAGGACGGCGTAGCGCGCAGCGAATCCATCGACCGCTGCTGGTGGGTTTCGCAGGTTCAAGCGGAGCGCCGCCCCGCCACTTCCTACGAACCGCCCCTGCTCGTCCGAGTCAGATCAGGCCGGCATCCGCCAGCATCTGCTCCAGTCCCGCCAGGTCGGGGATCTTCACCACATCAGTGCCCAGCTGCACCGCATCCAGCTCCAGCACCGACAGCGGCGCGTTGGCCCGGCGCAGGTCTGCTTCCAGCTTCAGTGAACGCGGGATCCCCTGCAGCAGCAAGGCGATGAACTTCACGTGAGGGCGGCCGCCGAGGGCATTGAGTACCGCGACCCGCGCGCCTGAGCCCATCTTCACCTCGCCGCCGGCGGCGCCTTCGAAGGACAGCAGCGGCAGGCGCAGGTCGCGCCAGGCTACCTGGCCCAGCAGCCAGGCGGGCAACCCCGAGCTCGACTGGGGGGCGCGGTAGGGAATCAGCTCAGCCAGGGCCACGTTGGGCACCAGCAGGGTACGGTCGGACAGCGGCAGCAGCAGCCCGGTCAGGCTGGCGGTGCTGTTCTGGGTGGTAACGGCTTGGCTCATGAGAATTCCTGGGTTAGCTGCACTGCGCAGCCAGATGTTCGACCAGCTTGGCGGCCAGCTCGCGCGGGTCGCCGCCGAAGGTGCTGTAGCCGCCTTCACGCAGGCTGTCCGGCATGCTTGAACAGGCGCAGGTATCGGCACTCTGGGTCCAGATCAACCCGCCCTGACGGCGCAGGTAGGCGGCTGCGGCACTGCCATCGCTGCCCATGCCGCTGAAGGCGATCACGCCGCACTGGGCGCCGTAATGCTGGGCCAGGTTGAGCATGGCCTGGTCGATGGACGGGCTGTAGGGTTCCGGCCAGGGGCGTTCGCCCATCTGCATGCGGCAGTCGTCGGAGAAATTCAGTTCACGGCTGATGGGCACCACCACCACTTCGCCGCAGCGCACGGTATCACCGTGGCGGGCCTGGTTGACGTGCCACTGGCTATGGCGGCCCACGGCCTGCGGCAGCGCGCCCTCGAAACTGGGGTCTATGTGCTGGGCGTAGAGAAAGCCGATCGGCAGGCCACCGGGCAAGGCATCGAGGAACGCCTTGACCGCCGCCGGCCCCCCCAGGGAGGCAGCCAGCAGCCAGACCTGGCGCGCGGGCTCCCCCGCCACCAGCGGGGTATCGGCAAGCACCTTGGGCAGTTCCAGGCGTGTCGGGCGCTGGGCCTCGGCCAGCAGGGTTTCCAGGCTCGGCCCCACGGCCACCGCCGGATCGCCCACCAGCTTTTTCAGCTTGCCGAACAGACGCCGTTCCCAACGCGGGTAATGCTCTGAATGGCGCTCGGGGGCATGGCCTTCGCCGAACAGCACGGGAGAACTGGCGTGCTCCAGCAGGCTGTCCACCAGGGGCGAATCCTCGGACAGGGCCAGGTCCACCAGCCAGAGATCCGCCTCGCAGGCGCTCAGCGCCGCTTCGTCCAGGCGGGCCGGATCGCTGTTGAGCACGACCTGGTAGCCGTTGCCGGTCAGGGCCTGCTGCAACACATGGCGCTGCAGCGAGGTGTCGGCGAGCACGGCAATGCGTGCGGATGTCTTCTCTGTCATGTCCGTTTGACCAGATGCTGGATAGTTTCGAGCAACAGCGACTCCTGGTAGGGCTTGCCCAGGTAGTCATTGACGCCGATGGCCATGGCGCGCTCGCGGTGTTTCTCACCGGTACGCGAGGTGATCATGATGATCGGCAGGTCTTTCAGGCGCTCGTCGTGGCGGATCAGGGTAGCCACCTCGAAGCCGTCCATGCGCGGCATTTCGATATCCAGGAGCACGATGTCCGGCCGCTGCTCCTGCAGCAGGCCGATGGCATCGACCCCATCCTTGGCGGTGAGCACGTTCATGCCGTTGCGCTCCAGCAGACGGCTGGTGACCTTGCGTACGGTCACCGAATCGTCCACGACCATCACCAGCGGCGGACGCTCCACGTCCACGTCGGCCGGCAGCAGGTTGGCGCTGGCCGAGCGCAGTTGCGGTTGTACCAGGTGGGCGTGGCGCGAGCGAATGGTCGCCAGCAGGTCGAGAATCACCACCACGCGTCCATCGCCGAGGATGGTGGCGCCGGAGATGCCGTGGACCCCTGCGAACTGCGGGCCAAGGCTCTTCACCACGATCTCGCGGGAACCCACCAGGGAGTCCACCTGCACGGCCATGGCATGCTCGCTGGAGCGCACCAGGATCACCGGCAGCGGCAGACTCTGGCCCACCAGTTTGGGGTGCTGGCCGTTGCCCAGCAGATCGCCCAGGTACTTCAACTCGTAGTTCTGGCCGGCGTACTCGAATCGCGGTGCATCGGGCTGGTAGTAGGCCTCGAGCTCGTAAGGGGAGACCCGCACGATGCCTTCGATGGTGTTCAGCGGGATGGCATACAGGTCTTCGCCGGAAAGCACCATCAGCGCACGGTTCACCGACACGGTGAACGGCAGGCGGATGAGGAAACGGCTGCCCTCGCCAGGGGTGGAGTCGATGCTCATGGTGCCGCCGAGCTGCTTCACCTCGGAGTGCACTACGTCCATGCCGACGCCCCGGCCGGAAATCTGCGTGACCTTGTCGGCCGTGGAGAAGCCCGGTTCGAGGATGAACTGCAGAACCTCGTAATCCGAAAGGTCGGACTCGGCATCCATCATGCCGCGCTCGATGGCCTTGCGGCGCACGGCTTCGAGCTTGATACCGGCGCCGTCGTCAGCCAGGGTCAGGACGATGTCGCCACCCTCGCGACCAAGGTTCAGGCGGATGGTGCCGCTTTCCGGCTTGCCGGAGGCGCGACGTGCCTCGGGAACCTCGATGCCGTGGTCGACGGCATTGCGCAGCATGTGTTCCAGCGGCGCCACCATACGCTCGAGCACGGTGCGGTCCATCTCGCCCTCGGCGTTGCCGACGACGAATTCCACCTGCTTGTCGAGCTCGCTGGCCACCTGCCGGACGATACGACGCAGGCGCGGCACCAGGCGGTCGAAGGGCACCATGCGGGTACGCATCAGGCCTTCCTGCAGCTCGGTGTTCACCCGTGCCTGCTGGAGCAGCAGGGTTTCCGCGTCGCGGTTCTTCGCCGCCAGGGTTTCCTTGAGGTCGAGCAAGTCGGATGCGGACTCGAACAGCGCACGCGACAGCTGCTGCAGCTGCGAGTGACGGTCCATTTCCAGCGGGTCGAAGTCCTCGTAGCCGGCGCGCTCCGCCTCAGCCTGATAACGGCTGAGGATTTGCGCCTGGGTCTCGGTGTCGAGACGGCGCAGTTGGTCACGCACCCGCTCGATGGTCGCTTCCATCTCACTCAGGGTGAAGCTGAAGTCACTGACCTGCTGCTCCACCCGGCCGCGGAAGATGGAGGTTTCACCGGCCAGGTTGACCAGCCCCTCCAACAACTCCGCCGGCACCTTTACCAGTTCCTGGGGCGCACGACGAGCAGCGGCGTCCTGGGCGGCTTCCCGGGCTCGACGAACGAAGGGCAGGACGCGCTCTTCATTGACAACCCGCGGTAGAACGCTGGCCGCGACAATTGGGCTGGCCAACTGCGGCGCTTCTGTCAGGGTCAGCGCCTGGGGCGGCGTCGGCAGGTCTTCGGCCAGGCTCTGGTCGAGCTGCTGACGCAGTTCATCCAATTCAGCCTGCAAGCCTTCATAGCCGGACTGCACGTCAAGGAAGAGGCTTTCCGGCCAGGGCGCCCCCTGTTGCTGCGCCTCGATCAGGTGGTGTTCCAGGTCGTGGGCAAGGTCGCCCAGGCGCTTCTGCCCGGCCAGTCGCGCACCGCCCTTGAGCGTGTGCAGCACGCGTAGCAGCTCATCGATCTGGGCACCGTCCTCGCGTGCCTCTTCCCAGCGGCCAATGGCGGTTTCCATGGCCTCCAGCAGGTCGTCTGCCTCTTCCAGGAAGATATCGAGGATGTCCGCCTCAGCCACGGCATCACGGTCGTCCTCGACTGCCGGCTGCAGATGCACGGCGCTGGGCATGCTCAGCTGCTCGCTGGGATTGGCGCGCCAGCGCTGGATGGCTTCGATCAGTGCCTGGCCGTCCGGCAACGGGCGACGCGCACGCACCGCGTCGAGCATTTCGCTCAGGCGGTCCTGACAAGCCTGCAGCAGGTTGAACAGCGTCGGACTGGCACGCAGACGGCCACCACAGAGGCCTTCGTAGAGGAATTCCAGTTCGTGGGCGAGGTCGCCGATGGGACCGATTTCGGCCATCCGGGCACCGCCCTTCAGCGTATGCAGGTCCCGTTGCAGGGCTTCTATCTCGAGACTGTTGTCCGGGTCATCGATCCAGCGCTGCAGGGCGGCACCGGCGCTGTCGAGGATGTCGAAGCCTTCCTCGAGGAATATCTCCACCAGCTCCGGGTCCTGGTCGCTGTTGAAGACCTGGACCTCGGGCAGCGGTGCAGCCTGGGTCACCGGCTGTTCGTCAGTCCGGACGTCCAGCAGCTCGGCCAGGGACAACTCGGTGAGGTGTTCCGTGGCGACGTCGTCCGCCGCCTCTTCCATCTCGTCATTGGCTGCGTCAAAGGGCTCGCACAGCTCGACAATGTCGTCGTCCCCGGCATCTTCGTCGTCGAATGCATCGAACGTGGGCAGTGGCTGCACCACGGCGGCCGAAAGGCTCTGCGCGCCACCCTGGCGGAAGCCGCGAATGTCCTGGATAAGCTGCAACGGATCACTCAGGGATCGGCGCGCCTGCAGTTGCTCCAGCAACGAGGCGAGGCAGTCATGGCTATGCTGCAGCAGGCCGGCGAGGCGCGGCGAGTGGCTGTAGCGGCGGTCTACCAGACCTTCGTAAAGCGACTCCAGTTCGTGGGCGAGGTCGCCGATTGGACGGATCTCAGCCATACGCGCACCGCCCTTGAGGGTGTGCAGGTCACGTTGCAGGGCCAGCAGCGCCGGGTTGTTCTCCGGCTCGCCGAGCCAGCGTTCCAAGGCCTTGCCGGCGCTGTCGAGAATATCCACCGCCTCTTCGAGGAAGATGGACACCATCTCCTCGTCCAGGGCAGCAGGTACTTCGTCCAGCCGTTCGGTCTCGGACGTTTCGTCGGGGTCGAAGGACGCCAGTTCGGGCAGCGCCACGTCCTGCAGCGCCTGGGGCTCTTCCACCCGATCAGACTGCAGCGGGCGGCTTTCGGCGTGTGGCCAGCCCGCGTCCAGCTCCTCGATTTCGAGGTCAGGGATACCGGGTTCCAACAGGGACAGGGCCAGCGGGTCGACGACGTCCTGCAGCAGGTTGCGCAGGGCCTGGGCACGCTCGGGCTGGGGGGTCACTTCAAGGGCTGCCGCCACCTGATCCATCATGCCGATCAGGGCTTCATGGGCTGCCTCGGCTTCGCTGAAGAAGCGTTCGCTGACCGGCAGGCTGCCTTCGTCCACAGCGCCATAGACATCCAGCAGCGCTTCGCAAAGCTCTTCGATCTGCGGTAGTTCGGCCATCTCGGCGCCACGGCCGAGGGTGCTCAACTCTTCCAGCAACGCCCCCAGTTCCTGACGCTCGGACGGGTGCTCACGCCAGCGGCGCAGCAGGTCCTCGGCGTCCAGCAGGATATCCATGCCTTCGGCGAGGAAGAGGGAAATCATCTGCGGGTCGCGGGTCTCGCCCTTGTCGTCGCGGCGTGCGGCATTGGCGGCGTCCAGGCGGTGCTGATGCAGTTGCTGGATGCGCTCCAGCAACGCCCCGGCACCCGGGATCGAGGCCAGCGGCGTGCTGTCCAGCTGATCCACGCCCTTGCGCAGCAGGTTCAGTGCCTCGCGCAGCAGTTCGGCCTCGGAGAGGTCGATGCGGAGCAGGTTGGTCTTGTACTCCTTGGCCAGCTTCTCCAGGGGCGTGGCGATTTCGGCGATCGGCAGGATGCCGGCCATGTGCGCGCTGCCCTTGAGGGTGTGCAAGGCGCGCTGGAGGTCATCGTTGACCGACTGGGGCAGTTCCTGGTCGCAGGCCTTGACGAAACCGGCGAGGGTATCCAGGTGGAGCTCCGCCTCGTTGCGGAAGATTTCCAGCAGTTGCGGGTCCAGGGCCTCACCGGATTCCGTGATGACAGGAGCATGCGGCTCGCCCGCGGGCTCGATGGCCTGCTCTGAACCCGGGGCTTCAGATTTTGGGAGGATCTGCCCCTTCGCCAGGGCATGGGCCGTGGCGGCCAGCTGGTCGACGTCATCGCGCTGGCGCTGGGCCTTCGCGGCGTACTCCTCGACCAGGGCAGGCAGCAGGTCAACCACATCCTGGACGACCTGGTGCACAGGTTCGGCGGCCTCGATGCTACGGTCCAGCACGCGATTGAGCAGGTTTTCCACCGACCAGGACAGCTCGCCGATGATCAGCGCTCGCACCATGCGCCCACTGCCCTTGAGGGTATGGAACGCACGACGCACTTCGCCCAGGGCATCGCGGTCGTTGCTGTCGGCATGCCAGCGCGGCAGGTAGTCGGCCAGTGTTTCCAGCACTTCACCGGCTTCTTCGATGAAGACTTCCTGCAGCTCGTCGTCCACCGGTTCCTCGTCGGCGGGCGGCGGCAGCAGGCTCGGCGGCACGTCGCGCGCCGGCGGATTGAAGGCCGGCACCGGAACCGCCATGACGTCGGCCAGGGACAGCGGTCGCTCTGCGGCAGGTTCCATTACCGGCTCTTCCAGCGGCGCGCTGGGCAGGTCGACTTCCGGCAGACCGAGTTCGGCGAGGGCCGCCTCGTCCCACTCCAGGGGGGCCGGCAGGTCTTCAAGGTTCAGGGCTTCCAGCTCGACCACCGGCTCGGCGGCGGGCAGGCTGTCCAGCTCATCCAGATCAAGGCTGGGCAGTGCATCGAAGGTGTCCAGCGACAGGTCGAGGGCGGGCTGGTCGCCCGGCAGCGCTGGCGGCAGCTCTTCCAGATCGGCCAGGTCGAAGCTCGGTAGCGGTTGTCCCTCGCCGAACTCCAGCGGGGTATCCAGGCTGAAGTCGAGCAGTTCGTCCTCGGCCCCGGCTACTTCGGTCACGCTCGGCAGGCTGTCCAGCTCATCCAGATCGAGGCTGGGCAGGGTTTCACCTTCTATTCGCAGCGCCGGTTCCAGCTCGGGTTCCAGGGCGGCGACGGCATCGGGCTGGAACGGGGAATCCAGACTGAGATCGATGGTTTCGGTAGCGGGTTCAGCGTCCAGCGCCTCCAGGCTCCAGGTCTCGTCGGCAACCAGCAGCTCGCTCTCTGCTGCTGCGGGCTCCAGCGGCGCATCCAGGCTGAAGTCGATGCTTGCGGCAGCCGGTTCAACGTCCAGCTCGCCCAGGTTCCAGTTGTCATCGGAGACCAGCAACTCACCCTCGGCAGCCGGTGCAGCGGCGGCGGTAGAAACCTCCAGCGGTGCGTCCAGGCTGAGGTCGATGCTTACGGCAGCCGGTTCAACGTCCGGCTCGCCCAGGCTCCAGTTGTCGTCAGAAACCAGCAGCTCGCCCTCGGGGGCTGCCGCCAAGTCCAGCGGCGCATCCAGGTCGAAGTCGAGGCTCCCAGCGGCCGGCTCGAAGGCCAGCGCCTCGGGCATGACGGCTTCCGGCTCGTCTTCCGGATCGAGGTGCTGGTGCAACTCCGACTCTTCAGCGGCCAGTACTTCGATTTCCTGTATCGGGTCAGCCAGGGGCGCCGGGGCTTCCTCCTCTTCTACGCGGTCGAGGATGGAGGGCTTTTCCTTGAGCGGATAACCCAGGGTGTCCAGGCTTTCCTCGGCCACGTCGAGAATCATGTCGCCCTGGGCGGCATGGTCTTCGGACAGTCGTTCGAGGTAGTACTCGACGCTGGTGATGGCGTCAGCCAGGGTGTCCAGGCTCTGCCAGTTGGGCACGGCCTTGCGTGCCAGCAGCTGTTCCAGGATGTAGCGGTTGCACGCTTCCAGCAGGGCGGCAGCGCGCGGCAGCGGGATCATTGCCAGGCCGCCTCGGGCCTGGGTCAGCAGCTCCGGCACACGGGCCAGGTGCTCGTGGTTCCACTGCGAGGCGATGAACTCGATGATGGCGTCCTTGGCCTGCTCCAGACCGTTGCGCGCCTCCTTGATCACCAGTTGGTGGATCTGCGCCACGTCGGTGGTGGGCAGGTGGCTTTCTTCCGCCGCGCCCTCTTCCGCCGGCCCGACCATGCCGGCCAGGGTGGCTTCGACGTAGAGCAGTGCACCGGCGACATCCATCAGCACCGCATCGCTGGGCTCACGCTGACCAAGGGAGAGTCCGTGGATCACGTCGATCTGGTCGAGAATGACTTTGCGCGGCTGACCGAAGCCCAGTACCGCCAGGGTGTCGGCAATCTGCTTGAGCGGAGGCAGCAGGGAATCCAGTTCGGCGACGCCGCTGCGGTCGCTGCGCACGAAGAGGTCGAGGCTGTCCTTGACCCGTACCAGTTCCTCGCAGAGGGCGGTGACCACCGAACGCATGGCGTCGCGGTCAGGGCCGGCGAGGCGGGCACGCTCCTCATCCACCACGGCGGTATCCGGCAGGGCTTCGTCGAGGCGGTAGCGCTCCTTGAGGGCGCGGATACGCGGCGACTGGGCCGGGGCCTTGGCCACGTAGAACAGCAGGTTTTTCACCAGCTCTTCCGGTGCCGCCTGGTTGAAACCATCGGCACCCTGCTCGAGCAGGCGTTTGAGTTCCTTGTCCACTTGGCGCAGCAGGTTGCGCACCGAGGAGCCGTTGACCACGGAGCCGTTGGCAAGCCCCTCCACCAGGCCTGAGGCGATCTGCCAGAGCGGGCCGAGCGGCGCGTCCTGGCAGAGGGACTCGAGACGGGCGAAGACGCGCGCCATGTAGCCCAGGTTGGCGGCCAGGTCCTGGTTGCGGATCACGCCCACCAGGGCGGTCTGCAGCATTTGCCGCAGCTTGCGCAGCAGCACCGGCAGTTCGGCCGTGCGCATGCGCGCCAGGGTGTCCATGGACAGCGCCGGCAGCATGCCGGAGAGGTCCGGAGCGAACAGGCTGGTCTCGGACAGCAGGTTGTCGCCACGGGCGGCACGCAGGTCATTGAGCAGCGGCAGCAGGACCATCGGCAGGTCGCGGCGGGCGCTCTGGATACGGTCCAGGTACGGCGGTAGCTGCAGGATGGCCTGCATCAGCACTTCCAGCGCCTCGCCACGGTTGGCCGTGCGGCCTTCCATCAGCGCCTGGGCCAATCGCTCCATTTCCTCGGCGAGCAGGGCCGCGCCGTAGAACTCGACCATCTGCAGCGTGCCCTGGACCTGATGGATATAGGTCAGGCAGAAACGCATGCGCGTCGGGTCCTGCGGGTTCTCGACGAAGGCCTCCAGGGCCTGTCGAGCCTGCTTCAGGGTTTCCGCGATCTCGCCCTTTACCCACTCGAGGGCGACGTAGTCGTGCCGATCAGTCATAGCCGTCTGCTATCCCTTCCGGGTGAATGCCAGAACCTGTTCATTGGGCACCGGCTCAAGGTCCGGATGCTGCCAACCCACCACTTCCCCCACGCCTAGCACCATCAGCCCCCCTGGCGCCAGGCGTTCGGCCAGGCGATTGAGGATTTCCCGGCGGCGCCAGCGGCGGAAGTAGATCAACAGGTTCTGACAGAAAATTACGTCCATGCCGGACATTGGCGCCTTGGCCAGTTCCAGCACATTGAGCCGTGCACAGCACACCCGTGCGGCCAGGCTCGGCACTATCTTGTAACGGCCATCGTCCTGGGCCTCGAAGTAGCGCTCGGCGAGCGCCGCTTCGAGTTGTTCCAGGCGCCGGGCGCCATACAGGCCCTCGCGGGCCTTGGCCAGGGCGCTGAGGCTGATGTCGGTGCCGGTCACGCCGAAATACGCCGGCTGTTCGGTACCGCTGAGCGCCTCGGCCGCCACCATGGCCAGGGAATAGGGCTCTTCACCGCTGGAGCAGCCCACGCTCCAGATTTCCAAGGGGCGCTCCAGGTCCCGTTCGACGCGCCCGCACAGGTACTCGGCGAGCAGTTCGAAGGAGGCCGGGTGCCGGAAGAACCGGGTTTCCTGCACCGTCAGGCGATCCAGCAGGGTCGACCACTCCACCGCGCCTCGCGGCCCATCGGTGACCTGGCGGTAGTAGCTGGCGTAGTCCTGCACGCCCAGTTCGCGCATACGCGCACTGAGATTGGTCTGGAGGAAGGAGCGGCGCTGGTCATTGACCACCACGCCGGTGCGTTCCTCGAGCAGCTTCTGCCAGTCCTGGAATTCCGCTGTCGTCATATCGGCCAGGGGTTTCAAGGCCCAGACACCGCCTGGCTGCATGCTGTCGTGCCCTTGATTCATGGCCGTCGTGCCGCGACCTCAGGCCGCGGCGCCTCCCCTGGTCAGGCTATGTCCTGAGTTTCCGGCAGCTTGAAGCCGGAAACCGACTTGCGCATCTCGCTGGCCATCTTCGCCAGGTTGCCGATGCTCTTCGCGGTGGCGGTGGTACCAGCGGAGGTCTGCGAGGTGATCTCCTGGATCACATTCATGGTGTTGGAGATATGGCCAGCGGAGGACGCTTGCTGACGAGCGGCGTTGGAGATGTTCTGGATGAGCGCCGCGAGGGTCTTGGATACCTTCTCGATCTCTTCCAGGGCCACACCGGCGTCCTGGGCCAGACGGGCACCCCGGACCACTTCGGAGGTGGTCTGCTCCATGGAGATCACCGCCTCGTTGGTGTCGGTCTGAATGGTCTTCACCAGAGCCTCGATCTGCTTGGTCGCCGCGGAGGAACGTTCCGCGAGGCGCTGTACTTCGTCCGCTACCACGGCGAAGCCACGGCCCGCATCACCGGCCATGGACGCCTGGATCGCGGCGTTCAGGGCGAGGATGTTGGTCTGGTCGGCGATGTCGTTGATCAGGCTGACGATGTCACCGATCTCCTGGGACGATTCACCGAGGCGCTTGATCCGCTTCGAGGTGTCCTGGATCTGCTCACGGATGTTGTCCATGCCGGTGATGGTGTTGTGCACCACTTCGTTGCCCTTGTTGGCGATGGCTACGGAACGTTCCGCTACCGCCGAAGATTCAGAGGCGTTCGCCGATACCTGGTCAATGGACACGGCCATTTCGTTGATCGCGGCAGAGGCGCCGGCGATTTCCTGGGCCTGGTGCTCGGAAGCCTCGGCCAGATGCATGGCAGTGGCCTGGGTTTCCTGGGCGGCGGCGGCCACCTGCACGGCTGTCAGGTTGATGGTTTCCACCAGCTCGCGGAGCTGGTCGATGGAGTAGTTGATGGAGTCGGCGATCGCACCGGTGAAGTCCTCGGTCACGGTCGCGGCTACGGTCAGGTCACCGTCGGCGAGGTCGGCAATTTCGTCCAGCAGACGCAGAATCGCCGCCTGGTTACGTTCGTTCTTCGCGGCGGTTTCGGCCAGTCGGCTGCGGGTGCTTTGCACCATCACAAGGCCGATCAGGATGACCGCGGCAAGGGCCAGGGCGCCCAGTACGTAGCCAGCCAGGGTGTTCAGGCCACGGCCGCCTGCCAGGTTCTCGAAGCCGGTGGTCAGGGCGGAGGCCTTGTCCAGCAGGGTCTGGGAGCCGGTGAAGATGGTGTTGGCGGATTCACGCACCTGGAAGAGTTCGGGCGAGGTTTCGAGGATTTCGTCCACGGAGCCGGACACGAACTCGAAGAGTTCGGAAATCTCCTGCAGACGCTCCAGGGCCTCGGTGTTGGTGACCTGGGAGATCTCCATCGCCGCGTTGCCTTCGAGCATGGCATTGAGTACGCGGCCGAACAGGCTGGCGTCGCGGCCGAACATGTCGGCGGCCTGGACGGAGTCTTCGTCACCCGCCAGCACCTTGTTCACCGAGCCGAGGATACGTTCGGCCAGCAGCGATTGGCGCTGGGCTACCGACACCTGGCTGGCGGGTGCGCCGCTCTCGAGGAGGATGTCCACGACTTCCTCGTACTCGACCTGCAGTTGCGGGATGGTTTCGGCCAGGGTGGCGGCTACCTGGTGGAGCGAGAGTACGGTCTGCTCGCTGGCGAGGATGGCGTCGGCGTTCTTGCGCAGGCTGTCCCAGTCCTTCTGTACGACATCCATCTCGCCCTTCACGGCGGCAGGCGCGGCCGGCAGGCCGGTGGCGGCGTCGCCTTTCAGCAGGAAGTTCCAGCGCTTCTCGAAGTCGTTGCGCGCGTCTTTCAGCAGGGCGAAGGCTTCGGCCTTGCCCGCCGCGGCCTCGCTGGAGTTCTTGGCGATACGCTGGGACAGCACGCGCAGTTCACCTGCGTGGCTGATGTATTCCTTGTCGTAGTTCGCCTGGGTGTTGAGGTACGCGAAGTTCGCGAACAGCAGCACGATGGCGATGATCAGGACTACGAAGAGTCCGGCGATCAGCGACGTGCTACGCACCCCGGAAAAAAGATTGCCTGCGTTTAGTCTTTTCATTATCGGGCCCCCGCCTGGACCAACCACTCTATTCCCATGTAACGCCAAAGGGCCGGCAAAGCCGGCCCAACCTTGAAGCCAGGGTCCCGGAAGCTCTAACCCGGGACCGGTACGGGACGCCAGGCGCCCCGCGTAGAACCTAGATCGCTACCTCGAGGAACGCCTGGTGCTGTGCAAGCGCGTGCGGGCTGAACACCAACCAGGGCTGCTCGCGATGGAAAACACCATGGATGAAGGGCTGGATGCTGGCCTCCAGCGGGGGCAACTCCTCGCTGAAGGCATCCACCAGAAAGTGCTGCATGCCGAAGACTTCGTCGACGATCAGCCCGGCAAAGATTTCCTGGTGGTCCACCACCAGCACCCGGCGTTGCTTGCGCAGGGGCGACAGGTCGCCACCGAAAAAGCCGCACAGGTCCATCACCGGCAACAGGCGTCCGCGCACGTTGGCGACGCCCCTGACCCAGGTCTTCACACCGGGAAGCAACGTGTGGCGCGGCTCGTGCAGCACTTCGCTGACCTCGCCCATGGGTGCCACGAACAGGCGTTCCCCCATGCGGAAGCCGATACCGCTCCAGCTCTGCACCACCTGTTGTTGCGCAGGCAAGCCCGCCGCCAGCGCGCGACAGCGCTGGTCGATCTCGTAGAGGAGCTGGAAGGGAGTCTGCGAATCCGACATGGCGACCGGCCTTGGCCTGTTTCTAATAGTTATGGTTCGGGGTCCGGCGCGGCAATCAGCCGGCCAGTACCGCGTTCAGCGTCTTGATCAGCGTGTCTTCTTCGATCGGCTTGGTCAGGTAGTCACGCGCGCCCTGGCGCTTGCCCCAGACCTTGTCGGTTTCCTGGTCCTTGGTGGTAACGATAACCACCGGGATATGACTGGTTTCGGCGTCCTTGGTCAGTTGACGGGTTGCCTGGAAACCATTGAGGCCGGGCATCACGATGTCCATCAGGACGGCGTCTGGCTTCTCCTGGCGGGCCAGGGCCACGCCATCAGCGCCATTCTCGGCCTTGAGTACCTGGTGGCCATGCTTCTCGAGCATGGCAGTCAGCTTGTACATCTCGGTCGGCGAGTCATCAACAATCAGAATACGAGCCATGGTGTTCCCCATATGGAAAGGCTTCACCGGCCATCAGGCCGGACTTCAGGAGGCTTGCTCCACCGGGGTGAAATCGGGGACGTGAGTCTTGATCGCGCCGAGCAGCTCTTCCTTGCTGAAAGGCTTGGTGAGGTACTGATCGGAACCGACGATGCGACCCTTGGCCTTGTCGAACAGGCCGTCCTTGGAAGACAGCATGATCACCGGGGTGGACTTGAAAGCACTGTTGTTCTTGATCAGGGCGCAGGTCTGATAACCGTCCAGGCGAGGCATCATGATGTCGACGAAGATGATGTTCGGGTGGGAATCGGCGATCTTGGCCAGGGCGTCGAAACCATCAACTGCAGTGATGACCTCACACCCCACTTTCTTGAGCAGCGTCTCGGCGGTACGACGAATCGTTTTCGAATCGTCGATCACCATGACCTTCAAACCCTCGGAATGCTGTTCCATGTTCGCCCTACCATCGCCTCGGTGAGTCGTTATTCTGCTTTATATATGTGCCTGAGGCCCTACAACCGACGGGCTGCGACCCAATCGTCGGGCCTTTTTAGCACAGTCTCCAGACGCAAGCTACACGGCCCCCGCATCTGCGATTCTTCCCCTTTAGGGGAAGGATTTTTCCTTGACCGCAATCAATGCCGGCGCCACCCTGAGCGCCTTATCCAACCGGCCCGCCCGCTGTGGCGCGCCCCTTGAAACCTGTTGCGGAGAACCCCCATGAGCGTTCGCCTCGGGATCGTCATGGACCCCATTGCGCAAATCTCCTTCAAGAAGGACAGCTCCCTGGCCATGCTGCTGGCCGCCCAGGAACGCGGCTGGTCGCTGTTCTACATGGAGCAGCAGGACCTATACCAGAAAAACAGTGAAGCTCGCGCTCGCACGCGCCCCCTGAAGGTTTTCCTCGACCCCGAACACTGGTTCGAGCTGGAGGCCGAGGCCGATATCCCGCTGGCCGAGCTGGACGTGATCCTGATGCGCAAGGACCCGCCCTTCGACAACGAGTTCGTCTACTCCACCTACCTGCTGGAACAAGCGGAACGGGACGGCGTGCTAGTGGTCAACCGCCCGCAGAGCCTTCGTGACTGCAACGAGAAGTTCTTCGCCACCCTGTTCCCCGAGTGCACACCGCCGACCGTAGTCAGCCGACGAGCGGACATTCTGCGCGAGTTTGCCGAAGAACAGCGTGACATCATTCTCAAACCCCTTGATGGCATGGGCGGTTCCTCGATCTTCCGCCACCGCGCCGGCGATCCCAATCTCTCGGTGATCCTCGAGACCCTGACCGCCCACGGGAGCCAGCAGATCATGGCGCAGCGCTACCTGCCCGCGATCAAGGACGGCGACAAGCGCATCCTGATGATCGATGGCGAGCCGGTGCCCTACTGCCTGGCGCGCATCCCCGCCCAGGGCGAGACCCGCGGCAACCTGGCCGCCGGCGGCCGTGGCGAGGCCCGACCGCTGTCTGAGCGCGACCGCGAAATCGCCGCGATCGTCGGCCCGTCCCTGCGAGAAAGAGGGCTGCTGTTCGTCGGACTGGACGTGATCGGCGACCACCTCACGGAGATCAATGTCACCAGCCCTACCTGCATCCGCGAGATCGACAAGGCCTATGACACGCGCATCGGCGAACGTTTGATGGATGCGATCGCCATCAAGCTCGAGGCGCGGAGTGCTTCATAGACTTTTATGCGCACGCTCGGCAGACTGCGCCGCTATCTGAAGCAAGCTGACTGGCGATGAACGCAGCCGTGAACACCCCGCCCCAACTGTCCGCCGGCGTCCGCCCGGCGGATCGGCTGGGCTTTACCCTGTTCCTCGCCGCCGTGCTGCACGTTGCGCTGATCCTCGGGGTTGGCTTCACCATTGGCGACCCGCAGCAGATCAGCAAGACCCTGGAAATCACCCTCGCCACCTTCAAGAGCGAGGAGAAGCCGAAGAACGCCGACTTCCTCGCCCAGGCCAACCAGCAGGGCAGTGGCACCCTGGAACACAAGGCCACGCCCAAGACCACCGAGCAGGCGCCCTTCCAGGACAAGGAAATCCGCAAAGCCACTCCGCCGGCCGCGCCGCCCCAGGCACCGAAGAAAGAAGCCCCCAAGGCCGCCGTGGCCACCAAAAGCCCGCAGCCGCAGAAAACCACGATCAAGCGCGAACAGAGCAAGCCGCAACCCGAGACCACGCCCGCGCCGACCTTTGACAGCTCGCAGCTCTCCGCCGAAATCGCCAGCCTGGAAGCGGAACTGGACAAGGAGCGCCAGCTCTATGCCAAGCGCCCGCGCATACACCGCCTCAACGCGGCCTCGACCATGCGCGACAAAGGCGCCTGGTACAAAGAGGAGTGGCGCAAGAAGATCGAGCGCGTCGGCAACCTCAATTACCCGGATGAGGCCCGCCGGCAGCGCATCTACGGCAACCTGCGTCTGCTGGTGTCGATCAACCGCGACGGCACCCTGTTCGAAGTGCAGGTACTGGAATCCTCCGGCCAGCCGGTACTGGACCAGGGCGCCATGCGCATCGTGCGCCTCGCGGCCCCCTTCGCGCCCTTCACCGGCGACCTCGCGGACATCGACCGCCTGGAGATCATTCGCACCTGGCGCTTCGAGCGCGGCGACCGCCTGTCGAGCAATTGAGGGCGGCCGCGCACAATCGGCTCTAGGCTTCAACCAAGGGGCACCGATTCAAGCCATCGCCTTGCCGCTTGAAGCCTGCCGTCTTAAGACTGAAACTAGCCGACATGAAAAGCGCACCGAGCTACCTCAAACACCACTTCCTGATCGCCATGCCGCACATGGCCGATCCGAACTTCGCCCAGACCGTCACCTATCTGGTGGAACACAACGAGCAGGGCGCCATGGGCCTGGTGATCAACCGCCCCAACGGCTTGAGCCTGAGCGACGTACTGGAACAGTTGCGACCTGACTACACCCCGCCGGCCCGCTGCCAGGGCCTGCCGATCTACTCCGGCGGCCCGGTGCAAACCGACCGCGGGTTCGTCCTGCACCCCAGCGGACAGACGTTCCAGGCCACCCTGGAGCTGGGCGAGCTGGCCCTGTCCACCTCCCAGGACGTGCTTTTCTCAATCGCCGATGGCGGCGGCCCGCAGAAGAGCCTGGTAGCCCTCGGGTATGCCGGCTGGGACGCTGGCCAGCTGGAAGTTGAGCTGAGCGAAAACGCCTGGCTGACCTGCCCAGCAGACATGGCCATCCTCTTCGACACGCCGACCGAGCAGCGCCTTTCGGCTGCCGCGGCACGACTGGGCGTGAACCTCAGCCTGCTCACGGCCCAGGCCGGGCACGCTTGATGGCCGAATCCAAGCCCCTGCGCCTGTTACTTGGCTTCGATTACGGCACCAGACAGATCGGCGTTGCCGTTGGCCAGGCGGTAACCGGCCAGGCTCGCGAGCTGAAAGTGCTGAAAGCACAGAACGGCGTGCCGGACTGGCAGCAGGTGGAAGCACTGATCCGCGAATGGCAGCCCGACGCCATCGTCGTAGGCCTGCCGCTGAACATGGACGGCACCGCCAGCGAAATGAGCGCGCGCGCGGAGAAATTCGCCCGACGCCTGAACGGCCGTTTCAATCTGCCGGTATTCACCCACGATGAGCGCCTGACCACCTTCGAGGCCAAGGGCCAACGCCTGGCCCAAGGCCAGCGCGACGGCTACCGCGAGCGCCCGGTGGATGCCCTGGCCGCCGCGCTGCTGCTGGAAGGCTGGCTGGCCGAAAACTCCGCAACTTCTTAAGCGAGGACCGCCGATGACCCTGCCCAACCCCGCCGAACTGCTGCCGAGGATGGCCAGCGACCTGCAAACCCACCTCAAGTCCCGCAACATCGCCGAGCCGCGCTACATCGGCATCCGCACCGGCGGCGTATGGGTGGCACAGGCCCTGCTGGAGCAACTGGGCGAGTCGAGCCCCATGGGCACCCTGGATGTGTCTTTCTACCGCGACGACTTCACACAGAACGGCCTGCACCCGCAGGTGCGACCGTCCGAACTGCCCTTCGAGATCGAAGGCCAGCATCTGGTGCTGATCGACGACGTACTGATGAGCGGGCGCACGGTGCGCGCAGCCCTCAATGAGCTCTTCGACTACGGCCGCCCAGCCAGCGTAACCCTGGTCTGCCTGCTCGACCTCAACGCCCGGGAGCTGCCGGTCCGCCCGGACGTGGTTGGCGCAACCCTGTCCCTGGGCGCCACGGAACGGGTAAAATTGCTCGGCCCCGCGCCGCTCACCCTCGAGCGTCAGGACCTCGCTTCACCCGCCTGACCCTTTCGATTTCTCGTAACCTTTCAGGGCCTGCCCCATGCCGACAGACGCCAAGCGCCCGCTGCAGCTCAACGACCAGGGCCAGCTGCGCCACTTCCTCTCGCTCGACGGTCTGCCCCGCGAGCTGCTGACGGAAATCCTCGACACCGCCGACTCCTTCCTCGAAGTCGGCGCCCGTGCGGTGAAGAAAGTCCCGCTGCTGCGCGGCAAGACGGTGTGCAACGTGTTCTTCGAGAACTCCACCCGCACCCGCACCACCTTCGAGCTGGCGGCACAACGCCTGTCCGCCGACGTCATCACCCTCAACGTCTCCACCTCCTCCACCAGCAAGGGCGAGACGCTGTTCGACACCCTGCGCAACCTGGAGGCGATGGCTGCCGACATGTTCGTGGTGCGCCATGCCGACTCCGGCGCCGCCCACTTCATCGCCGAGCACGTGTGCCCGGACGTGGCCATCATCAACGGTGGTGATGGCCGCCACGCACATCCGACCCAGGGCATGCTCGACATGCTCACCATCCGTCGCCACAAGGGCAGCTTCGAGAACCTCTCGGTGGCCATCGTCGGCGACGTCCTGCACTCGCGCGTGGCCCGCTCGAACATGCTCGCCCTGCGCACGCTGGGCTGCCCGGACATCCGCGTGATCGGGCCGAAGACCCTGATCCCCGTAGGCGTCGAGCAGTACGGCGTTAAGGTCTACACCGACCTCGCCGAAGGCCTGAAGGATGTGGACGTGGTGATCATGCTGCGCCTGCAGCGCGAACGCATGCAGGGCGGCCTGCTGCCCAGCGAAGGTGAGTTCTACAAGCTCTACGGCCTGAGTACCCAGCGCCTTGCCCTGGCCAAACCGGATGCCATCGTCATGCACCCCGGCCCGATCAACCGTGGCGTGGAAATCGAGTCCGCAGTGGCTGACGGTGCCCAGTCCGTGATCCTCAACCAGGTCACCTACGGCATCGCCGTGCGCATGGCGGTGCTCTCCATGGCGATGAGCGGCCAGGCCGCGCAACGCCAAATGAACCAGGAAGCCGAGGAGCTGAACTGATGCGTACCCATATCCTCGGCGCTCGCCTGATCGACCCGGCCAGCGGCCACGATCAGGTCACCGACCTCTTCCTCGAAAGTGGCAAGGTCGCCGCCATCGGCCAGGCTCCAGCGAACTTCGAGGCGGACAAGACCCTCGACGCCAAGGGCCTCGTGGCCGCGCCCGGCCTGGTGGACCTGTCCGTCGCCCTGCGCGAACCCGGCTACAGCCGCAAGGGCAATATCGCCAGCGAAACCCTGGCCGCCGTCAGTGGAGGCGTGACCAGCCTCTGCTGCCCACCCCTGACCCGCCCCGTGCTGGACACGCCCGCCGTCGCCGAGCTGATCCTCGACCGCGCCCAGGAAGCCGGCCACGCCAAGGTCTTCCCCATTGGCGCCCTGACCAAGGGCCTGGCTGGTGAGCAGCTATCCGAGCTGGTGGCCCTGCGCGACGTGGGCTGCGTGGCCTTTGGCAATGGCCTGGCCACCTTCGCCAGCAACCGCGTCCAGCGCCGCGCGCTGGAATACGCGGCTACCTTCGACCTGACCGTGGTCTTCCACTCCCAGGACGCTTCCCTGGCCGAGGGCGGCCTGGCCCATGAGGGCCCTACCGCCAGCTTCCTCGGCCTGGCCGGCATTCCGGAAACCGCCGAGACCGTGGCCCTCGCCCGCGACCTGCTGCTGGTGGAACAGAGCGGTGTGCGTGCCCACTTCAGCCAGATCACCAGTGCCCGTGGCGCCGAGATGATCGCCCAGGCCCAGGCCCGGGGCCTGCCGGTGACCGCCGACGTGGCCATGTACCAGTTGATCCTGACCGATGAGGCGCTGATCGATTTCTCCAGCCTCTACCACGTGCAACCGCCGCTGCGTACCCGAGCCGACCGCGACGGCCTGCGTGAAGCCGTGAAGAGCGGCGTGATCTCCGCCATCGCCAGTCATCACCAGCCCCACGAGCCGGATGCCAAGCTCGCACCCTTCGGCGCCACCGAGCCTGGCATCAGCAGCGTGGAACTGCTGCTGCCACTGGCCATGACCCTGGTTCAGGATGGCCTGCTCGACCTGCCCACCCTGCTCGCCCGCCTCACCGCCGGCCCGGCCCGCAGCCTGCGCCTGCCTGCCGGCCGACTGGCCGTGGGTGCCCCGGCGGATGTGGTGCTGTTCGATCCCCAGGCCTCGACCCTGGCCGGGGAAACCTGGAACTCCAAGGGCGACAACTGCCCCTTCATCGGCCACTGCCTGCCGGGCAAGGTGCGCTGCACCCTGGTGGACGGCCGGGTCATCTTCCAGGCCTGATCCCGCTACACGAAACAGCCCGCTACCCTGCGGGCTGTTTCTTATGCGCATGAGTGAGTCAGCACGACTCGATGCAGTTTCGCCGCTGCTTGGCACGGTAGAGACCATCATCCAGGCGCTTGAGCAGGGACTCGATACCTTCCCCGGCCTGCATGGCGGCCACCGAGAAACTGGCGGTCAGCCCTGACGGCAGCCCCGGATCAGCGCTCCCCACCAGCAGCCGCAGGCGCTCCGCCAGATGCAGCGCCGCGCCCAGGTCTGTGTCTGGCAAGAGGGCGATGAACTCCTCGCCGCCCCAACGGGCAAAGCAG
Source organism: Metapseudomonas resinovorans DSM 21078 (assembly GCF_000423545.1). Taxonomy (GTDB): domain Bacteria; phylum Pseudomonadota; class Gammaproteobacteria; order Pseudomonadales; family Pseudomonadaceae; genus Metapseudomonas; species Metapseudomonas resinovorans. The sequence goes on along the minus strand of NZ_AUIE01000025.1, from coordinate 35,105 downwards.
TCCTCCTCCCGCAGCGCCGCGCGCACGGTGCGGCTGACGGCAACCAGGGCACGATCACCGATCTGGTGGCCATGGTTGTCGTTGATGCGCTTGAAGTGATCCAGATCGAACATCAGCAACGCCGTGACATGCCCATGGCGCTGGAAACGCTGCCACTCGCTGTGGAGGTTGCGTTCGAAGTGTCGGCGATTGGAAATCTGGGTCAGGGGGTCCGTCTCGCTGAGACGCACAGCCGTCGCCACCTGCAGGGCCAGCGCTTCATTGGCCTGGCGCAGCGCCTCGGTTCGCGCGTCCACCAGGGCCTCCAGCGTGCGATTGAGGTCCAGGAGCTCGTCGTTCTTGCGCTGCAATTCCAGGGTAGCCATCTTGCGCCGGTGGATATTCCGGTGGGCGCCGATCATCCGCGTCGGCTTGCCCGTCTCGTCGAACTCGACGAAGCGCCCGTGATCGCTGACCCACAGATAGCTGCCATCACGGCAGCGGCAGCGGTAGTCCTCGGCATAGATCAGGCTTGCGCCGTCCAGGTAGGCCTGGAAGTTGCGCATCACCCGCTCGAAATCGCCGGGATGAATCACCGATTTCCACGTATCCACATCCTCCGGCAAGCTGTCCGGGGGATAGCCGAGCATGGAGTACCAGCCGGGACTGCGCTTGACGTGGTTGGTGCGGATATTCCAGTCCCAGATACCATCGCTGACGATATCCAGGGCGAAGCGCAGGGTGCGCTCGATCTCTTCGCGGGTGGTGCCGTAGCAGTGGTCGAGGGGCTCGAGCTTGTCCATAAGCTTCCTGCGGGTCAGCGACCCGGTTGGGACCTCTGTGCGGGCCGTGGCCCGCGCACTGCAAACGCGTGCGTCCTGGCCTCAGGCCTGAATGGTCGACGCCGGATTGATCACCCGACCGAGGCCCAGGTTGCGCAGGGCGAGATGCAACGAGCTGTGGATAACTTGCGGGTTGTCGATGGCCATCAGTTGCGCCAGCAATTCCCTGGCCTTGCTCATGGTGACCTGGCGCAGCAACCACTTCACTTTCGGCAGGTTGGTAGCGTTCATCGACAGGCTGTCGAAACCCATGGCCAACAGCAGCACGGCAGCCGCCGGATCACCGGCCATCTCGCCACAAATGCTCACCGGCTTGCCCTCGGCGTGCGCGTCATCCACCACCTTCTTCAACGCCTGGAGCACCGCCGGGTGCAGGTAGTCGTAAAGGTCAGCCACGCGCGGGTTGTTGCGATCAACCGCCAGCAGGTATTGGGTCAGGTCGTTGGAGCCCACCGAAAGGAAGTCCACCTGGCGTCCCAACTCCTTGGTCTGATAGACGGCAGCGGGGATCTCGATCATCACGCCAATCGGTGGCATGGGAATGTCCACGCCTTCGTCGCGCACTTCGCCCCAGGCTCGGTGGATCAGGTGCAAGGCCTCCTCCAGCTCACGGGTGCCGGAGATCATCGGCAGCAGGATGCGCAGGTTGTCCAGGCCTTCGCTTGCCTTGAGCATGGCACGCACCTGGACCAGGAAGATTTCCGGGTGGTCGAGGGTAACGCGGATGCCGCGCCAGCCGAGGAAAGGGTTGCTTTCCTTGATCGGGAAATAGGACAACGCCTTGTCTCCGCCGATATCCAGGGTACGCATGGTCACAGGCAGCGGATGGAAAGCGGCGAGCTGCTCGCGGTAGATGGCAAGCTGCTCCTTTTCGCTGGGGAAGCGCTCGTTGATCATGAACGGCACTTCGGTGCGGTACAGGCCTACGCCCTCGGCACCGCGCTCCTGGGCGCGGGTGACGTCGGCGAGCAGGCCGGTGTTGACCCAGAGAGGCATGCGATAACCGTCGAGGGTTTCACAGGGCAGGCTGCGCAATGCCTCCAGGCCCTTGACCAGCTGGCGATCCTCCTCCACCACGTCGCTGTACTGCTTGCGCAGCTCGGTCGAGGGGTTGGTGAAGACTTCGCCGTGGTAGCCGTCGACGATCATTTCGATGCCGTCGACCTTGGAATACGGCAGGTCGACCACACCCATCACAGTTGGGATACCCATGGCGCGGGCGAGGATGGCGACATGGGAGTTGCCCGAACCCAGTACCGACACCAACCCCACCAGCTTGCCTTCCGGCACTTCGCCGAGCATGGCCGGTGACAGCTCCTCGCTCACCAGGATGGTGTTCTCCTGGTAGACCAGGTTCTGTTTGCGCTCCTCCTGCAGGTACGCGAGCAGCCGGCGACCGAGGTCCTTGACGTCGGAAGCACGCTCGCGCAGGTAGGCGTCGTCCATCAGCTCGAAGCGGGTGACGTGCTCCATCACCACCTGGCGCAACGCACCCTGGGCCCACTGGCCGGTGCGGATCACGCGCTTGACCTCCATGCCGATGGAGGCGTCGTCGAGCATCATCAGGTAAACATCGAAGAGCGCGCGCTCTTCCGGGCGCAACTGGGTTTCCAGCTTGCTGGATAGCCGGCGCATGTCTTCGCGCACCGCCTCCAAGGCCTGCTTGAAGCGCTCGACCTCGGCTTCGATGTCATCGACCGTTCGGTCGGGCACAACTTCCAGGTCCGCTGGCGGCAGCACCACCACGGCCTTGCCCACGGCAGCGCCAGGAGCACCCGGCACACCGACAAACTTGGTTTCCTGAATGCCCTTGCCCTGGCGTCCCAAGCCGCGGATGGAACCGGTGGCCTCGGCATGGGCGATAACACCAGCGAGCTGCGCGCTCATGGTGACGAGGAAGGCTTCCTCGCCCTCGTCGAACTGGCGTCGCTCCTTTTGCTGCACCACCAGGACGCCCATCACCCGGCGGTGGTGGATGATCGGCGCGCCAAGGAAGGAGGCGAAGCGCTCTTCACCGGTTTCGGCGAAGTAACGGTAGCGGGGGTGATCGGCGGCGTGCTCGAGGTTCAGCGGCTCTTCACGGGTGCCCACCAGGCCGACGAGGCCTTCGTTGGGGGCCATGCTGACCTTGCCAATGGAGCGTTTGTTCAGGCCTTCGGTGGCCATGAGCACGAAACGGTTGGTCTCCGGGTCCAGCAGGTAGACCGAGCAGACCTGGCTGCCCATGGCCTCCTTGACCCGTTGCACAATGATCGCCAACGCCGCCTTCAGATCCTTGGCGGCGTTCACTTCCTGGACGATCTTGCGCAGCGTGTTGAGCATGGCTAGGCAGCCTTTCTCCGGGTCAGTCTTGCGCCAGGAGGCGCGGTGCTAGTTCCTTGAGGGCTCGGCGATAGACTTCACGCTTGAAGGTCACCACCTGACCCAACGGGTACCAGTAACTGACCCAGCGCCAGCCATCGAACTCGGGCTTGCCGGTCAGGTCCATCCGTACCTTGTTCTCGTCCGACTGCAAACGCAGCAGGAACCACTTCTGTTTCTGGCCGATGCACAGCGGTTGGCTGTTGGTGCGCACCAGGCGTTGGGGCAGACGATAGCGCAACCAGCCGCGAGTGCAGGCAAGAATCTTCACATCCTGCTCTTCCAGGCCAACTTCTTCGTTCAATTCCCGGAAAAGAGCCTCTTCAGGCGTCTCCCGCGGATTGATCCCGCCTTGCGGGAACTGCCAAGCATCCTGATTGATACGCCGGGCCCAAAGCACCTGCCCGACATCATTGGCGAGAATGATGCCGACATTTGGGCGAAAACCATCGGAATCGATCACGGCACTCAACCTCGCAAACGCATGTTCCGGCATTGTTCCATAAAGGCCGCAAACGCAGCAATGCGAGCCTTTCGCGCAATGGGCAGCCCCTGCGAAAGCAGCTATTCTGGCCGCCCTCCGAAGCTCTGCAGTAAGGAACCACGACGTGCGCCTGGCTCTATTCGACCTCGATAACACACTGCTGGCCGGTGACAGCGACCATGCCTGGGGCGACTACCTGTGCGAGCGCGGCATCCTCGACGGAATTGCCTACAAGGCGCGTAACGATGAGTTCTATCAGGACTACCTGGCTGGCCGCCTGAATATCCAGGACTACCTGAACTTCAGCCTGGAAATCCTCGGCCGCACCGAAATGGCCCAACTCGACCAGTGGCACCGCGAGTTCATGCGCGACTGCATCGAACCCATCATCCTGCCCAAGGCCGAAGCCCTTCTGGCCGAGCACCGCGCCGCTGGCGACAAGCTGCTGATCATCACGGCCACCAACCGCTTCGTCACCGCCCCCATCGCCCAGCGCCTGGGCGTCGAAACCCTGCTGGCCACCGAGTGCGAAATGGCCGAAGGCCGCTACACCGGGCGCACCACCGACGTGCCCTGCTTTCGCGAAGGCAAGGTAACCCGCCTGGCACGCTGGCTCACAGAGAACCGTCTCAATCTGGATGACAGCTGCTTCTATAGCGACTCGCTGAACGACCTGCCGCTGCTGGAGCAGGTGACCTATCCGGTCGCCGTGGACCCGGACCAGAAGCTACGCGCCGAAGCCGAACGACGCGGCTGGCCTGTGATGTCCCTGCGCGGCTAGAGCGGCTTGACCACCATCAACACGTAGACCGCCACCAGCAGTACCAGCGCCACGATCGCCAGCCAGCAGCGCAATGCCACATGGCCAGCAACCTGCGAGGCGATGGGTTCGCCGTCTCGCAACGCCCGGCGCGCCAGATTGCGGATGCGCACCTGCAGCCACAGCAGCGGCAGCCAGCAGAGTGCCGCCAACAGGTAAAGCCCGGCACTCCAAAGCAGCCAGAGCTGCCCCATGGGCCAGCCCCCCACCTTGGCAAGGGCCAGGCCACTCAACGGCAGCAATACGGCAGAGCTGCCGATGAACCAGATCTCCAACCTCACCAGCGAGGCGAAGGTGGCAGCTAACTGCTGAAGTTCACCGCTTTTCCACGCACGAAAAGCGAAGAACAGCCCAGCCAATGCCGTACCGAGCAGCACGGCAGCCAGCAGGCCATGGGCGGTCTTGAGCAGGAAATAGAGGGTCATACCCGGAGCGAGCACCGCATCAGAGCGGCTTGGCCAGCATCAACGCCAGCACGGACAAGAACAGCAACAGGCCGATCAGGCCATAGGCTGCGCCGAACTTGAGGCTGCGCTGCACTGCGGCCGACGCCGCGCCCCCTTCGGCCAGGGCCTGCTCACGCAGCCGCGCGACGCGACCGAACAGCAGAAGCCAGGCAATGCAACCAAACAGATAGAGGATGGCCCCACCCAGCAGCCAGGCCTGGCCCAACGGCAGTCCGGCCAAGTTGACCATCCACCAGCCACTGACCGGCAGGGAAACCGCAGCAAGGATCAGCAGCGGCACGCCGATCAGCAAAATGCGTCGCAGGCTCAGGCCGATCAGCGCGGAGTCGCCGGAGCGGAAGCTGCGCCAGCCATACCAGGCCAGCCCTGCCAGGCCACCGAAGAACAGCAGCGTGGCCAGGCCGTGGAGAATGCGGAACAGAAGGTAGTTTTCCATGGAACAGGTCCTTGTCAGCATGAGCGGCTGCCAGAAAGCCTAGCAGCAGCCCGTTCCTGCGCCCCAGCGCCAGTCTCAGCCGAGGAAGAGTTGATAGGCCGGGTTGTCGCTCTCATCCCAATAGGGGTAGCCGATCTCGTCCAGTGCGGCATGCACCAGGGAACGCTCCTCGAGCGGCACCTGCAAGCCAGCGACGACGCGGCCGTCGGCAGCACCGTGGTTGCGGTAGTGGAACATCGTGATGTTCCAGCGCCCGCCGAGTTTGTTGAGGAAGTTGAAAAGCGCGCCTGGACGCTCGGGGAACTCGAAGCGGAACACCATCTCGTCACTGATGCGTACCGCATGGCCGCCGACCATGTGGCGGATATGCAGCTTGGCCAGTTCGTTGTCGGTCAGGTCCAGCACCGGGAAGCCCTGGCCGCGCAGAGTCTCCACCAGCACCGCGCGTGGGTCGGTTTCCGGGTGAGTCTGCACGCCAACGAAGATGTGCGCCTCGGCGTCGGTGTTGTAGCGGTAGTTGAATTCGGTGATCTGGCGCTTGCCAATGGCCTCGCAGAAGGCCTTGAAGCTGCCCGGTCGCTCGGGGATGGTCACAGCGATAATGGCTTCGCGCTTCTCGCCCAGTTCGGCGCGCTCGGCCACGTGACGCAGGCGGTCGAAGTTGATGTTGGCGCCGGAGTCGATGGCTACCAGGGTCTGGTCACGCACGCCTTCGCGCTCCACATAGCGCTTGATCCCGGCAACGGCGAGCGCGCCGGCGGGCTCGGTGATGGAGCGGGTATCGTCGTAGATATCCTTGATTGCCGCGCAGATCTCGTCCGTGCTGACGGTGATCACTTCATCCACGTACTGTTTGCAGATGTCGAAGGTGTGCTGGCCGATTTGCGCAACGGCAACGCCATCGGCAAACAGCCCGACCTGACTGAGCACGACGCGTTCACCAGCGGCCATGGCGGCCTGCAGGCAGTTGGAATCGTCCGGCTCGACGCCGATCACCTTCACCTCGGGGCGCAGGTATTTGACGAAGGCGGCAATGCCGGCCACCAGTCCACCACCACCCACCGGCACGAAGATGGCGTCCAGACGCCCCGGGTGCTGGCGGAGGATTTCCATGGCCACGGTGCCCTGGCCAGCGATCACTTCCGGGTCATCGTAGGGGTGGATGTAGACGTAGCCCTTCTCCTCCACCAGTTTCAGCGAATGGGCCAGGGCGTCGGGGAAGGCATCGCCATGCAGCACCACCTTGCCGCCGCGGGCGCGTACGCCCTGCACTTTCAGCTCCGGAGTGGTGCGCGGCATCACGATAGTGGCCTTGATGCCCAGTTCACGAGCCGCCAGGGCCACGCCCTGGGCATGGTTGCCGGCCGATGCGGTGACCACGCCGCGGGCCAGTTCCTCGGGGGTCAACTGGGCCATCTTGTTGTAAGCCCCGCGGATCTTGAAGGAATAGACCGGCTGCAGGTCCTCGCGCTTGAGGAGAATCTGGTTGCCCAGGCGCTCGGTGAGCTGGCGGGCAGACTGCAGCGGGGTTTCCACGGCGACGTCGTAGACGCGCGAGGTCAGGGTCTTCTTCACGTATTCTTCGAGCATCGGGCTTCACTGGCGGGCGCTTCACGGAAGCCGCGAGTCTACCGCAGGGATTCGTCGGGCGACCACAGAGAATGCGGGGTTTTGCCCCACCGACCGGCTATAATTCGCGCCTTCGACTCTCCCCCAACCGGACCTCCACAGCATGACCCAGGACCAGCTCAAGCAGGCCGTCGCCCAGGCCGCCATCGACTTCATCCTCCCCAAGCTCGATGAGAAGAGCATCGTCGGCGTCGGCACCGGCTCCACCGCCAACTTTTTCATCGACCTGCTGGCCCGACACAAGATGGCCTTCGACGGTGCAGTCGCCAGCTCCGAAGCCACCGCCCAGCGCCTGAAGGGCCATGGCATCCCGGTGTACGACCTGAACAGCGTCAGCGACCTCGAGTTCTATGTCGATGGCGCCGACGAGAGCAACGAGCGCCTCGAACTGATCAAGGGCGGCGGCGCCGCACTGACCCGCGAGAAGATCGTTGCCGCAGTGGCCAAGACCTTCATCTGCATCGCCGACGAGAGCAAGCTGGTTCCGCTGCTCGGCGCTTTCCCACTGCCGGTGGAAGTCATCCCCATGGCCCGCAGCCATGTCGCCCGCCAGCTGGTGAAGCTGGGTGGCGATCCGGTCTACCGTGAAGGTGTGCTGACCGACAACGGCAACATCATCCTCGACGTGTACAACCTGCAGATCGACAGCCCGGTAAAGCTGGAAGAGCAGATCAACAACATCGTCGGCGTGGTCACCAACGGCCTGTTCGCCGCCCGCCCGGCGGACCTGCTGCTGCTCGGCACCAAGGATGGCGTGAAGAGCCTCACTGCCTGAGCCGCCTCCCGGTCTGCGGGAAACCGTCTAGATTTGTTGGCTACGGCGCCCTTCGGCGCCGTCCACAGCCACCGGATCAGGAGACGCCCCATGGCCGGGAAATTCCACCTGAAGAAGGCCAATGATGGCCAGTTCCACTTCAATCTCAACGCCGGCAACGGCGAGACCATCCTCACCAGCGAACTGTACAAGGCCAAGGATTCTGCCTTGAACGGCATCGAATCAGTGCGCAAGAACGCGGTTCGTGAGGGGGCCTTCGAAAGCAAGACTGCCAGCAACGGCAAGTTCTACTTCGTGCTCAAGGCCACCAACGGCCAGGTCGTCGGCCAGAGCCAGATGTACGCCAGTGCCGCCAGCGCCAGCGCAGGCATCGACTCGGTGAAGAACAACGCCCCGGATGCCGCCCTCAACGACGAGAGCTGATCAGTCGCCGGCCTGTTTGCGGAACGCGTAGAAGAGGTTCGGTTCGCTGACCAGGTAGAGGTTGCCATCGTTGTCCATGGCAACCCCTTCGGCCTGGGGCACCGACCGCTGCAGGCCGTGCATGCCGCGCAGCAGCGACAGCGTACTGATTGGGCGCCCATCGGCATTCAGCTCCAGTACCAGCCGCGACTCGTCCGACAGCGCCAGCAAGTGGCCGCTGCGCTCATCGTATTGCAGGCTGGAAAGGTCGCGCACGAAAAGGCGGGCATCGCGCTTTGGATCGTCCACCACATGCACCGCGAACGGCTTGTCCGAATTGGTATGGGGGAAGCCGTGGATCTCGTAGATTTGCACCGGGTCGCGCTCCTTGGCCACGAACAGGCGCTGCCCGATGGAATCGTAGGCCAAGCCCTCAAAGCCCTTGTTGCCGGACAATCCGATGCCCAATGAAAGCTGCTGGGACTCGCTGGCATCAATGGTGGTGGTGCCCTCGTCGACGCGCACCTTGATGAGGCGTTGCAGGCGTTCGTCGGTAATCACGTAGACACCCTTGCTGATGTACTCGATGGCCTCCGGGTCGCCGAACCCTACCAGTGGGATGCGGCGGATCAGGTTCCCGTCCAGGGACAGCTCGATGAGTTCCGGTCGCTGGTTGGTGACCGTGAAGAGGCTATGGCGGTCCGGATCGTAGGTCAGGGCTGAGACGTCGTCCGAAAGCCCCTCGATAGGCTTGGCCTCGATGGCCACCCGGTAGTCCGGCAGCCAGATGGAGCGCTCCCGCCATTCGGAGGCGTGGCGCCATTCTTGCAGGACGAACAGACCCCGCTCGAAGAGTCGGAACTGCTGGGCGGCAACACCAAGCAGCACCAGCAGCAGGAGCAGAACAGCGGCAACCAGCCGCCACGGGGTCAGGAGTGAGCGCATTGATCAGGACTCTGGGGTTCAGGACGCGCCGAAGGATACAGAGCGCACGGGACTACTACCTGAATTGAAGCTTAAAGCCCGCGAACTAGATGTAGCGGGCGTTACAAAAGGGGACGGACATGGCCACCTCGCTGCTACCGGAAGAGCGCGCACTCACCACGTTGCACACCATCGCCCTGGCCGTGGCCACCCTGGCTAGCAGCGGCATCGATCGTGCGCGCCTGCTGGACGGCAGCGGTGTCGCCTGCGCGGACCTCGACACCCCCGAAAAGCTCATCAGCCACGCCCAGGAATTACGCGTCTTCGCCAACGCCCTGGCCTGCACGCGGGACCCGGCGCTGGGCTTGTCCCTCGGCCTGCGCATGCATGTTTCGGCCTACGGCATGCTTGGCTACACCATGCTCGCCAGCCGCACGCTGCGCGACGCCCTCACCCTGGCGCTCGGCCATCCAGCGCTGCTGGGCACCTACTTCAAGCTGAGCCTGGACGTGGACGGCGACGAGGCATGCCTGGCGGCCAGCGGCTATCGCTACGCGCCAGAGCTGACGGTGTTCAACAGCGAACTCTGCCTGACCTCGCTCCTCACCGTAGTGCAGGACCTGCTTGGCGAAGGCATCCATCCGACGCGGGTCTGCCTGGCCTATCGACCGCCCCTGCACGCCGCGAGCTACGAAAAAATGCTCGGCTGCCCGATAGAGTTCGGCGCCTCTCGCAATGCCCTGTGTTTCGACGCGGTCCTGCTGGATCGGACCTTGCCACTGAGTGACCCGGTGACCTGCCACTACGGCATGCAGCAGTGCCTGAAACTGAACGCTCAGCTCAACAGCCGCCACGACGTGCTCGACCAGATTCGCCAACACCTGGCCGGCAATCTGCGTGAAGCCTGCGACCTGGATAGCGTGGCGCGCCAGTTGCACCGCTCTGAACGCACCCTGCGACGCCACCTACAGCAGCTGAACACCAGCTTCCAGCGCCTGCTGGACGAAGTGCGCTACGACAAGGCGCGCCAACTGCTGGTGCAGACCGACCTGCCGATCTACCTGATCGCCGAGCAACTCGGCTACAGCGAAACCGCGAGCTTCCGCCATGCCTTCCAGCGCTGGAGCGGGCAGACGCCGAGCCTGTATCGGCGCTAGGCCCACTCATCTTGTAGGGCCGAATTCATTAGCTATGTCTGCGTTAGCTGTTGCGAGAGATTTGCCAGCGGGCCGAGAGCCTTGTAGGAGCTGGCTTGCCAGCGAAACCGGGCCATTCGCTGGCAAGCCAGCTCCTACGGGCAATGCAGCTGCTTGCAACTCGTCATGCAGACATAGCGAATTCACTCACCAAGGACAGCGCAGCTGTCCCGGCTGACCCTGCAGGGCAGACCTTCGGCCTGCTTGGCGATTGAAATCGCCCCTACAGATATATGCCAAGAGCGACGTCCATCACAGCCTGCAACTTGGCCGAAAATATCTCCTTTTGACCTGATCTATCGTTCTTCTCGGAGCGGAGCTGCTGACAGAATCGGGACAAACAAGGGCCGCTTCACCAGCAGAAAAAGAAAAGCCCAATAAGAACAAACCCTTAGAGCTTGTGATCAACATGACTAGCGCGATCAGCGTCGAACGTGTGTGCATGGAGTTCGGTGATCCGGGGCAGGGCGTGAAGGCCCTCGACGATGTTTCCCTGGAAATCCGCGCCAACGAGTTCTTCACCCTCCTCGGCCCGTCCGGCTGCGGCAAGACCACCCTCTTGCGGCTCATCGCGGGCTTCGAGCAACCCAGTTCCGGCGCCATCCGCCTCTACGGCGAACCGATGCAGGGCCTCCCGCCGTTCCGCCGTCCGGTCAACACCGTCTTCCAGAGTTACGCCCTGTTCCCGCACATGACGGTGGCGCAGAACATCGCCTTCGGCCTGGAGATGCGTGGCCTGGGTCGCGACGAGGTCGAGCAGACGGTGCAGCGCATGCTGGAACTGGTGAAGCTGCCGGATGTGGGCAAGCGCCGCGCCGACCAGCTTTCCGGCGGCCAGCAGCAGCGCATTGCACTGGCCCGCGCACTGGCCAACAAGCCCAAGGTGCTGCTGCTGGACGAATCGCTCTCGGCGCTGGACCAGAAGCTGCGCAAGGACATGCAGATCGAGCTCAAGCGCCTGCAGCATGAAACGGGCATCACCTTCATCTTCGTCACCCATGACCAGGAAGAAGCCCTGACCATGTCCGACCGCATCGCGGTGATGAGCAAGGGGTGCATCCTCCAGGTCGGCACCCCGTCGGAAATCTACGAAGCACCGCTAAACCGCACGGTTGCGGACTTCATCGGCGAAACCAACTTCCTCGAAGGCGAAGCCCTGGAGCGCGGCGTGCTGTTGCCCGACGGTCAGTTGCTCAGCGCCTTCAGCCCGCGCCGTGGCACCGTGACCCTGGCGATCCGCCCGGAACGCACTTGCCTGGACGAGCAGGGCAACCTGGCGGGCGAAATCGAGAACGTCGTGTATGTCGGCACCGACACCGTCTACCACCTCAACATTGCCGGGCAAAGCGGCTTCCGCGTCCGCCAGCAGAACCGCAACGGCGCACTGAATGCCTATTCCGGCGGCGAGAAGGTGCGGGTACAGGTGCCCAGCGAAGCCATCCGGGTGCTGGTCGAATGAGCACCCTGCGCGCCCAGGCCGAACGCCGTCAGTTGCGCCGGCGCTTGTTGCTGACCAGCCCGGCCATGCTCGCCCTGCTGGTGTTCCTGGTGCTGCCGCTGGGGATCATGTTCCTGGTATCGATCCTTGTGCCGGGCGACTACGGTGGCGTGAAGTGGGACCAGTACTCGCTGGAGGCCTACGTCAACTTCCTCTACGAGCGCGACCTGGACGACAGCCTGGTGTTCAACACCGACTACCTGCAGATCTTCCAGCGCTCATTCTGGCTCTCGGTCCTGACAACCGCAGGCTGCCTGCTGATCGGCTTCCCCACTGCGCTCTACCTGGCGCTGCAGAGCGAGCGCAAGCGCAACCTGCTGCTGTTCCTGGTCACCGTGCCCTTCTGGACCAACCTGCTGGTGCGGGTCTATGCGTGGATCCTGCTGCTGCGCAACGGAGGCCTGGTGGACAGCGGACTGGGTGTCTTCGGCCTATCCGACGGCGCCCTGGGCCTGCTCTACACCGACGTGGCCGTGGTGATCGGCCTGCTCTACACCTTCCTGCCCTTCATGGTGCTGCCCATCTACACCAGCCTTGAAAAGCTTGACTGGCGCTTGGTGGAAGCAGCCTTCGACCTCGGCGCCAACCGCTTCCAGGCCCTGCGCCGGGTCATCGTGCCGCTGGCCATGCCCGGCATAGTCGCCGGCGCGATCCTGGTGTTCATCCCCTCGCTCGGCAACTACATCATTCCCGAGCTGCTCGGGGGCGGTAAGTCGCTGATGATCGGCAACCTGATCCAGCTGCAGTTCGGCGCCTCCCACAACTGGCCGCTGGGCGCGGCGCTGTCCTTCGCCCTGCTGGGCTTCGTGCTGCTGGCGATGCTGTTTTACAGCCTGCGCTTCAAGCAGGCCGCCGGAGGCCATCCATGAACATGCGCAATCCGCTCTGGCGCTTCGCCGGCGTACGCCCCACCGCCTGGCTGTTCTTCGCCTTCCTCTACGTGCCGATCCTGGTGCTGGTGGCGCTCAGCTTCAACAGCGGGCAGTCGGCGACCATCTGGGAAAGCTTCAGCCTGAAGTGGTACTCGGTGGTGGCCAACGATCCGGAAATCGTCCGGGCAGCGAAGAACTCGCTGATCGTCGCCACCTTCGCCACGCTGATCGCCACGTCCCTGGCCACCCTCGCCGCCCTCGGCATGCGCGGCCGCGCTTTCCGTGGGCAGACGCTGATGAGCGGCGTACTCGGCCTGCCGCTGCTGGTGCCGGAGATCGTCACAGCCGTGGCTACGCTGATGTTCTTCGCCTTCATCGGCCTGAAGCTCTCGCTCTTCACCATCCTCATCGCCCACGTGGTGTTCTGCATCCCCTTTGCCTACCTGCCGATCCGTGCCCGCCTGGAGGGCATGGACCCGCGCCTGGCCGAAGCCGCCGCCGACCTCTACGCGTCGCCCTGGAAAGCCTTCTGGAAGGTGACCTTCCCGCTGCTGATGCCGGGCATCCTTTCCGGCGCCATGCTGGCCTTCATCATCTCGATGGACGACTTCGTCATCACCTACTTCGTCGCCGGAGCCGGCGCCACGACTCTGCCGGTGTACATCTTCAGCTCGATCCGGATGGGCATTTCGCCGAAGATCAACGCGATATCCTCGATCATCCTCGTGATTTCCATAGCTTTCGTTGCATTGTCCTACTACGTTGGGCAGCGCAAGCGCTGACCCGCTTTCGACCAGCAAGGAGCTTGACCATGACCCGCCGTACCCCGCTTGCACTCGCTGTACTGCTCGCCACCGGCCTGACCGGTTCCGCCCAGGCCGCAGGGACCCTGCACTTTGCCAACTGGTCGGACTACTTTCCGCCGGAGCTGCTGAAGAAGTTCGAGAAGGACACCGGCATCAAGGCCACCCTGGACGCCTACGACAGCAACGAAACCCTGCTGGCCAAGCTCAAGGCCGGGGGCGGCGCCTACGACGTGGTGGTGCCCTCGGACAGCTTCATCCAGATCATGGCCGGCGACGGACTGCTGCAGAAACTCGACAAGAGCAAGCTGCCCAACCTGAAAAACCTCAAGACCAACTTCCAGACCCTCGACTTCGACCCCGGCCACGACTACAGCGTGCCGTACCTCTGGGGCACCACCGGCTACAGCTATGACAGCAAGCAGGTGCCGGGCGGCAAGCTCGACGAGAGCTGGAAGCCTTTCTTCGAACCGCCGGCCGAGCTGAAGGGCAAGGTCGTGGCGCTGAACTCCATCGAAGACCTTTACATCGCCGCGTCCCATTACCTGTCCATCGATCAGTGCACCGAGGACCCGAAGGACGCGAAGAAGATCCAGGACCTGCTGCTGGCACAGAAGCCGTTGCTGGCCATGTACAACAGCGACGGCACCATCGAGCGCATGGCGGCCGGCGAAGTGGCGATGCACATGCAGTGGAACGGCGCCTTCCACCGTGCCCACGCCCAGCGCGACAGCCTGGTCTACGTCTATCCGAAGGAAGGCATCCACGTCTTCATCGACAACTTCGTGATTCCCAAGGAGGCCGTGAACGTCGAGGAAGCCCACGCCTTCATCAACTGGATGATGCTGCCGGAAAACATCGCCGCCGCTTCCAACTTCGCCAAGTACAACAACGCCATCGACGGCTCGGACAAGTTCATGGAGAAAGAGCTATTCGACGACCCGGCCATCAACACCCCGCAGGACAAGCTGGACCGCCTGCGGACCTTCAAGCTCTGCTCGCCCAAGGCCCTGAGCCTGCGCAGCAAGGTGTGGACCAAGCTGAAGAAATAAGTCGCCAGCCATAGCCCGTAGGATGGCGTGGAGCGAAGCGATACCCATCGACGATGGTGATGGGTATCGCAGGCTCCACCCATCCTACTCAACTGAATCAACCGGCCAACCATGTTGGCCATTTCGATCCCATTCTGACCCTTTGCGGGGTTCTACCCCGCTCCCCCCGCTGACAGAATCGAAGCGCATGCAGCTAGCAGGTGCCCCACAGGCGGGTGCCGATCCAACAAGAACAACGGCTAGAGAGATACCCAAATGTCCCGTGCACATGCGCTTCACACCGCCCCTCCACCTTTCGTCCAACTCCACCCTTACTGACTGCCCGCGCACAGCCGGATGCGCAACGGACCCGGCCTAGCACGTGCCTGGATGGCTCGCCTTGCGAACCAGGCGCCGCCCTGCGGCGCGCAGTAAATCGGAGAGAAAACAATGTCCAGCCCGTCCGCCCGCCTCGACAACAGCGGCAGCCTGCCCAACGAATTCACCCACAGCGCCCAGGGCACGGCCCTGCGCCGGATACTCGGGTTACCCGCCCTGGTGTTCTTCGGCCTGGTCTACATGGTGCCGCTGACCATCTTCACCACCTACGGCGTGGTCACCGAAATGACAGGCGGGCGCACCGCCCTGGCCTACGTGGTGACCCTGCTGGCGATGATCTTCACCGCCCTGTCCTACAGCTTCATGGTCCGCCGCTACCCCATTGCCGGCTCTGCCTACTCCTACACCAGCCTGAGCTTCGGCCCCTGCGCGGGCTTCCTGGCCGGCTGGTCACTTCTGCTCGATTACCTGTTCCTGCCGATGATCAACTACCTGGTGATCGGCCTCTTCCTCAATATCGCCTTCCCCGAGGTGCCCGCCTGGGCCTTCGTGGTCAGCGCCATCGGCCTGGTGACCGTGCTGAATGTCCTCGGCATCAGCTCAGTGTCGGGCATGAGCAACCTGATCGTGGCCGCCCAGGTGATCTTCGTCCTGGTGTTCCTCGCCATGGCTGGCAAGAGCCTGTTCGGCGCCCCCATCGACTTCACCGCGCCCTTCGTCGGCGACGGCAGCCAACCCGGACTGGCACCGTTGATGGCCGGCGCAGCGGTGCTTTGCCTGTCGTTCCTCGGCTTCGATGCGGTTTCGACCCTGGCCGAGGAAGCCCGCGACCCCAAGCGCGACATCCCGCGCGCGATCATCATCACCACCCTCAGCGCCGGCGTGCTGTTCTTCGTGCTGTCGCTGATGGCGCAACTGGTGTTCCCCGGCAGCAGCTTCAAGGATGTGGATGCCGCCGCCAACGAAGTGATGCTGCAGGCTGGTGGCCAGTTCCTCGCCGCCTTCTTCACCGCCACCTACGTCGCAGGCGCTGCCGGTTCGGCGCTGGCTTCCCAGGCGTCGGTTTCGCGCATCCTCTATAGCATGGGCCGCGACGGCATCCTGCCGCGTCGCCTGTTCGGAACCCTGTCGGAGCGCTTCCACACCCCGACCGTGGCTATCCTGATCGTGTCGCTGGTATCGCTGCTGGCCGTGGTGATCGACCTCGCCACCCTGGCCTCGATGATCAGTTTCGGCGCCCTGGTGGCCTTCTCCGCCGTGAACCTGGCGGTGATCCGCACCCACCTGTTCGACGGCCGCCCGCGCCAGCCGGGCGACTGGCTGCGCTACGGGCTCGTCCCACTGATCGGCTTCGCGCTGATCGCCTGGCTCTGGACCAGCCTGTCGGGGCTGACCCTGGCCATCGGCCTCGGCTGGTTCGCCATTGGCCTTGTCTACCTCGCCGTGCAGACCGGCGGCTTCCGCCGCAAGGCGCCGCAGGTGCAGTTTTCCGAACACGAATGAACCCGATGACCCGCTAGCCGAAAGGAGACGCTGATGCTGACGATCTATTCCGACGACCACCACCTGCACCACGGCAAGCACGAGCTGATCGGTGGCCAGTTCACCCCCTGCTTCGAGAAGCCGAGCCGCGCCGACATGGTGCTGGACCGCGCCAAGGCGGTGAACCTGGGCGCCATCCAGGCGCCGACCGACTTCGGTCTATCGCCCATCCTGCGCGTGCACAGTGAAGGCTTCGTCAATTTTCTGAAGAACGCCTGGGGCGACTGGCAGGCCAAGGGCCGTAGTCATGACATGCTGCCGATCGCCTGGCCGACCCGGCGCCTTCGGCAGGTAGAACCCACCGATATCGACGGTCGCCTGGGCTACTACTCCTTTGACGCTGGTGCCCCCATCACCGCCGGCACCTGGCAGGCCATCACCAGCTCGGCCAACGTTGCGCTCAGCGGCCAGGCGGAGCTGCACAAGGGCGCCCGCGGCATCTTCTCCCTGTGCCGCCCGCCGGGCCACCACGCCGCCGCCGACTACATGGGCGGCTACTGCTACCTGAACAACGCGGCCATCGCCGTGCAGGCCATGCTGGATGCCGGAGCGAAGCGGGTTGCTGTGCTGGATGTGGACTACCACCACGGCAACGGCACCCAGGACATCTTCTACGACCGCGCCGACGTGCTCTTCACCTCCATCCACGGCGATCCGCGCTTCGAGTACCCCTACTTCCTGGGCTTCGCGGACGAGAAAGGCGTGGGCGCGGGTGAGGGCTTCAACTTCAACTACCCACTGGCCTCGGGAATCGATTGGTCGGTATGGAGCCTGGCTCTTGCCGACGCCTGCCGGCAGATCGCCGAATACGCGCCGGACGCGCTGGTGGTATCGCTGGGCGTGGATACCTTCAAGGAAGACCCCATCTCGCAATTCAAGCTGGACAGCCCGGATTACCTGCGCATGGGCGAAATCATCGGCAAGCTCGGCCTGCAGACGCTGTTTGTTATGGAAGGGGGCTATGCGGTGGAGGAGATCGGCATTAACGCGATCAATGTGCTGCAGGGGTTCGAAAGCGTGGCGTGAGAGGCTTTCGTGTGGGGGGCGAATTCATTCGCCAAGCAGGCCGAAGGTCTGCCCGGGTTTCCCGTAGGGGGGGGTGCGCTGCAGCCCTTGGCGAATGAATCTGTTGTAGGAGCTAGCTTGCTAGCGAATGCGGACGTTTTCGCCAGCAAGCTGGCTCCTACCCGCACTCACGCTCGCCGATTGCCGGTTGCCGTCTCGCAACAGCTAAAACTCAGACATAGCCAATTCATTCGCCCCTACAGGTCCCGAGCATGATCTTCGCCCTATGACTCAGTTCACCCGCTCGACGAACTCCACATCCACTTCGCGGCCCATCAGGTCGCGGTCCACTTCGCCGGTCAGTTTGACGGTGGCCTTGTCGTCGATGGACATGGGCGGCCAGTCTTCGTCGTCGATCTCCACTTTCATGGTGCCGCTGGCGTCCTTGAACTCGTAGATGTCGCCCTTGATGCGCTTGACGATCTGCCCCTGCAGCACCACCGGTGCATCATCGGCGGCCTCAAGCGCGGCCGCGACAGTGGTGATCTGGGACGTGGCGCCGGGGCCGGTGTAGCTGCTGGCCATGACGGCAGTAGAGAACAGCGGCGCGGCCAGCAGGGCGAGGTATTTGGTTTTCATGGACGTGATCCCGTGTGGTTTTGGTTGACGGGATCAGGCTAGGGCGGCTGGCTGAAACGAGGCTTAAAAGCGCCTTAAGCGAAGCTTAACGGTGGGGCGCCCTAACTCGGATCGGCGCTGGCCACCAGCTGCTTGCGGAACACGTAGAACAGGTTCGGCTCGCTGACGACGTAGATGTCGCCGCTCTCGTCCATGGCCACGCCTTCGGCGCGGGGGATGCGGCTTTCCAGGCCATTCATGCCGCCGAGCAGGCTGATGAAGCTGACAGGCTCGCCCTGTTCGTCCAGCTCCAGCAGCAGATTGGACTGGGCGGAGAGCACCAGCAGATGGCCGGTGCGCGGATCGATGCTGAGTGCGGAGAGATTGCGCATACCCAGGCCATAACTGGGGAGCGGTCGAAGTACGTCGCCGTGGGCTTCGCTGCCGTCGCTGCCGAGGCTGAACAACGCAACGGGGCCACGCTCCTTGCCGAGAATTAGCCGGCCCTGGGCCGGGTCCCAGGCGATGCCTTCGAAGCCCTTGTTGCCCGAGTCGGGGAAACCGAGGTCGAACTCAGGCGTACTACCGGCGCTCAACTCACGGGTTTCCGGGTCCAGCTCGAAAATCGACAAGGTGCGGCGGCGTTCATCGGTCACCGCAACATGGCCACCTTCCAGCACGGCTACACCTTCGGGGTTGGAGAAGCCCTTCAGTGGAATCCTGCGCAGCACCTCGCCGTCTCGGCTCAGCTCCACCAGGGTCGGTGACTTGCCGGTGACGGTGAACAGGGTACCGGTAACCGGGTTGTAGGCCAGGTCCGAGGTTTCGTCGTTCTCCAGGCCAGCCAGTGGCTTGCCCTGTAGCACGGCCCTGTAGCCCGGCAGCCAGATGCTGTCGGCGCGCTGTTCCTGGGTCAGTTGCTGCTCACCCAGCCAGACCAGGGCGCGGTCGTCCCAGTGCATGTAACTAGTCAGGGCGGTGGTCCCGGCGAAGGCGGCGACCAGTCCCAGCATCAGCCTGCGGCGGCGGATGAACGGCAGGAGGCGGAGCGGCATCGGATACTACTCAACGAAAGGGTGGCTAAGAGATAGCCATATGCCAGTGAAAGTTCCGTGAAATGCATCTCCGCCGGTCGGCCGGATCAGATGACCCGGCTTTCGAAGCGGCTGTGGCCAACCAGTTCCAGCACCAGGTCATCGCCCTGGTTCAGCGGGCCGACGCCCACCGGGGTACCGGTGAGGATGACGTCGCCCGGTTGCAGGCTGAAGTGACCCGCCATGTGCTGGATCAGCGGCAGGATGGGGTTGAGCATGTCACGGCTGTTGCCATCCTGGCGGACTTCGCCGTTGATGGTCAGGCGAATGCCAATGTCGTCCAACTGTTCGGGCGCGTCGCCCGGCACGAAGGGCGCCAGCACGCAGGCACCGTCGAAACTCTTGGCGATTTCCCAGGGCAGGCCCTTCTCCTTGAGCTTCGCCTGCACGTCGCGCAGGGTCAGGTCCAGGGCGGGGGCGAAGCCGGAGATGGCGTCGCGCACTTCCTCTTCGTCCGGGTGGCGCGACAGCGGCTTGCCGATCAGCACGGCGATTTCCGCTTCAAAATGCACCGCGCCACGGTCCTGGGGAATGCTGAAGCCACCGGCCAGCGGCACCACGCAGGAGCCCGGCTTGATGAACAGCAGCGGCTCGGTGGGCACGGGGTTGTTCAGTTCCTTGGCGTGCTCGGCGTAGTTGCGGCCGACGCAGACCACCTTGCCCAGGGAAAAGTGGATCGAGGTGCCATCGACATACTGATGCTGGTAGCTCATTTACCGACTCCTGAACGGTATCCATACGAAACAGGCGGTGGATCGCTCCACCGCCTGTCTGCTCAATTGAAGATTTTCCCCGGGTTCATGATCCCGTTCGGATCGAACACCGCCTTGATCGCTTTCATCACCGCGATCTCCGGCTCCGAGCGGCTGTAGCCGAGGTAGTCACGCTTGGTCATGCCCACGCCGTGCTCGGCGGAGATGGAGCCGTTGTACTTCTGCACGGTCTCGAACACCCACTTGTTCACGGTGGCGCACTTGGCGAAGAACTCGTCCTTGGACAGGTTGTCCGGCTTGAGGATGTTCAGGTGCAGGTTGCCGTCGCCGATATGGCCGAACCAGACCACTTCGAAGTCCGGATAGTTGGCTTCGACGATGGCGTCGATGTCATGCAGGAACGCTGGCACCCTGGAAACCGTGACGGAGATGTCGTTCTTGTACGGGGTCCAGTGGGAGATGGTCTCGGAGATGTACTCGCGCAGCTTCCACAGGTTCTGCAGTTGCTGCTCGCTCTGGCTCATCACGCCATCCAGCACCCAGCCCTGCTCGACGCAATGTTCGAAAGTGGCAAGGGCGTCGTTGGCGATCTCTTCGCTGGCGGCCTCGAACTCCAGCAACGCATAGAAGGGGCAATCGGTTTCGAAGGGCGCCGGCACGTCGCCGCGGGCCAGGACCTTGGCCATGGCCTTGTCGGAGAAGAACTCGAAAGCGGTCAGGTCCAGCTTGCTCTGGAAGGCGTGCAGCACCGGCATGATCGAGTCCAGGTCAGGCGAGCCCAGGACCATGGCGGTGAGGTTCTTCGGCGCACGGTCCAGGCGCATGGTGGCTTCCACCACGAAGCCCAGGGTGCCTTCGGCGCCGATGAACAGCTGGCGCATGTCGTAGCCGGTGGCGTTCTTGATCAGGTCCTTGTTCAGTTCCAGCAGGTCGCCAGCGCCGGTGACCACCTTCAGGCCGGCTACCCAGTTCCGGGTCATGCCGTAGCGAATAACCTTGATCCCGCCAGCATTGGTACCGATATTGCCGCCAATCTGGCTGGAACCGGCAGACGCGAAGTCCACCGGGTAATACAGGCCCTTTTCTTCGGCGAAGTTCTGCAGCTGCTCGGTAACCACGCCCGGCTGGCAGACCACGGTGCGGTCGAACTCGTTGAATTCGAGTATCTGGTTCATGTAGTCGAAGGCGACGACCACTTCGCCATTGGCTGCTACAGCCGCGGCGGAGAGGCCGGTACGGCCACCAGAGGGGACCAGCGCGACCTTGTGCTGGTTGGCCCAGCGAACGATGGCCTGTACTTGCTCGATGCTCTTGGGGAAGACGATGGCGCTGGGGGCCGGGGCGAAATGCTTGGTCCAGTCCTTGCCGTAAGCCTCCAGGGACGCGGCGTCGGTCAGCACCTTGCCGGGCTCAACCAGGGTCTTCAGCTCTTCGATCAGGGCAACGTTGGTCATCAGCGGAACTCTCAAATCATTCATGGTCGCCCTGAGAACGATTCAGGTCGCAACCGAGCAAGGGAAAAGGAGATCATGCTAGCATACGCACCCCGCGAATCGTGCTCTCCAGCCGATTTTCCGGGTAGCAGCCAAGTCCCCCCACGGCCCGCTTCTGTCATTTTTACCGGGATACATAGGTACGCAGATGAGCAAGACCTCTCTCGAAAAGAGCAAGATCAAGTTCCTTCTCCTCGAAGGCGTCCACCAGAATGCCGTGGACACCCTGAAGGCCGCCGGGTACACCAATATCGAGTACCTCAAGGGCGCCCTCTCGGGTGATGAACTGAAAGAGAAGATCGCCGACGTCCACTTCATCGGCATCCGCTCGCGTACCCAGCTCACCGACGAGGTGTTCGACTGCGCCAAGAAGCTCATCGCCGTCGGCTGCTTCTGCATCGGCACCAACCAGGTCAACCTGAGTGCCGCTCGCGAGCGCGGTATCGCGGTGTTCAACGCCCCCTATTCCAACACCCGCTCGGTCGCCGAACTGGTGCTGGCCGAAGCGATCCTGCTGCTCCGTGGCATCCCGGAGAAGAACGCTTCCTGCCACCGCGGCGGCTGGATCAAGTCCGCAGCCAACTCCTTCGAAATCCGTGGCAAGAAGCTGGGTATCGTCGGTTACGGCTCCATCGGCACCCAGCTGTCGGTCCTGGCCGAGGCCCTGGGCATGCAGGTGTTCTTCTACGACACCGTGACCAAGCTGCCGCTGGGTAACGCCACCCAGGTGGGCAACCTGCACGAACTGCTCGGCATGTCCGACATCGTATCCCTGCACGTGCCCGAGCTGCCGTCCACCCAGTGGATGATCGGTGAGAAGGAGATCCGCGCCATCAAGCAAGGCGGCATCCTGATCAACGCCGCCCGCGGCACCGTGGTGAAGCTGGACGCCCTGGCCGAAGCCATCAAGGACGAGCACCTGATCGGCGCCGCGATCGACGTGTTCCCGGTCGAGCCCAAGTCCAACGACGAAGAGTTCGAGAGCCCGCTGCGTGGCCTGGACCGCGTGATCCTGACCCCACACATCGGCGGCTCCACTGCCGAGGCCCAGGCCAACATCGGCCTGGAAGTGGCCGAGAAGCTGGTCAAGTACAGCGACAACGGTACCTCGGTGTCCTCGGTCAACTTCCCCGAAGTGGCCCTGCCGTCCCACCCGGGCAAGCACCGCCTGCTGCACATCCACGAGAACGTGCCGGGCGTGATGAGCGAGATCAACAAGGTGTTCGCCGACAACGGCATCAACATCTCCGGTCAGTACCTGCAGACCGACGAGAAGGTTGGCTACGTGGTGATCGACGTCGATGCCGAGTACTCGGACCTCGCCCTCGAGAAACTGCAGCACGTGAACGGCACCATCCGCAGCCGCGTCCTCTTCTAACAAGGGGCCGCTGCGCATCGGCGATACTTCGCCGGACATGAAAAAGGGAGGCTTCGGCCTCCCTTTCTCGTTTCCGACGTCGTTACTTGACCGTCACCGTGATCGTTTCCGAAATCACTGGCGGGTCCAGCGGTACGTGGTTCCTGTCGCCTACCAGCAGCCGCAGGCTGTGCTTGCCGGGCGGCAGGGTCAGTTGGGTTTCCGTCTGGCCCTTGCCGAAATGGCGGAGGTTGTCAGTCATGGGCAACGGCATGTCCATCGCCGGCGCGGCGTCCTGATCGATCAGCAGGTGATGGTGGCCGGTGGCGGGCGCATCCACGCCGGCGGGCGCGACGCCCATGCCCTTGAGGCCGAACTTGACGGTAAAGGTCTGGCCGACAGTGGCGCCATTTGCCGGTTCGATGAAGTACACCTGCGCGCCTTCGGGCGAGGGGGTACGTGGAACGGCAGCCTGGGTGGCGGTAGCGGCGCCAAGCAGAAGGGCGCCAAGGCTCAGGAAAGACGAAGTCCTCATTACACATCTCCATGTTTTTGTGAACCAGACACCAGACCCTATGCAACCAGATAGGTTCACTTGCTGTCCGAGCATGCGCTGCACCCCGCGCCAGCCGAAGAAATCATAACGAAACGAGGAAGTTCCCCATGCGCCTGCTGTACTGCCTGCCCGCCCTGTTCGCCCTGCTGAGCCCCCTCGCCCAGGCCGAACTGCTCGACGATATCTGGGAACGCGGCAGCCTGCGCATCGCCCTGGAAGACAACAATCCGCCCTACAGCTACCGCGAGGGCGGCAAGCTGGTCGGCTTCGACGTCGAACTGGGTCGCGCCCTGGCAACGGAGCTGAACGTGGAGGCGGACTTCGTGGTGGACGACGGCGGCAAGATGCCGGACGGCCTGCAGAGCGGCCGCTACGACATTGCCCTGGACCAGTTCGAGCCGTCGGAAGAAGGCCAGGACACCCTGGAATTCAGCGAGCCCTACCTCTTCCCCCAGGCCGAAGCTGTAGGCGAAAGCGGCGCCGCGGCCCCCATGACGATTCCCTTCCAGAAGGGCAACCCGGCCTTCCGCGACAGCCTGAACCGCGCCCTGACCAAGCTCCGCAGCGAGCGCAGGCTCGGCGCGCTGTCCGAGCAATGGCTGGGCAAGGACCTCAGCCAGGCACCGGCCGCTGCCTCGCGCTGAGCCTCAGGCGTCGTCCAACTCGGCCAGGCGCGCTGCCGCCTCGGCCAGTTCCTCTTCGCTGAACACCTCGACACCGACGCGGCGCAAGGCCGCAGCGGTGACGCCCTCGCCAGCGACACGAACGCCGCTGAAGCTGCCGTCATAGTTCTCGCGATTGCCGCAGGAGGGGCTGCGCGCCTTGAGCAGCGCGATGCGAATACCGTAGGTGGCCACCAGTTCAAGGGCGATGCGCGCCCCGGCAACGAATTCGGTCGTCACATCCTGGCCGTCGTCGGTAAGCACCGGCAGCTCGCCGTCCAACACCGCAGCACCACGGCCGCCGGCAATCTCTGCCGGTGCCCGCGGTGTCGGCAGTCCACCGGCCACCTCCGGGCAGAGCGGCACGATGCGGCCCTCCACCTGCCAGCGCTCCAGCACACCGAACGGCCCGTGTGTGCCGCCGTCATAACGCACCCGCTGCCCCAACAAGCAACGGCTGACCAGAATCTTCTGCATCCTCTTCTCCAAAGGGGCGACACTTGAGGTCACCCCGGGTAACACCCATTCCGCTGGCGCGAACCGGGCACTGATCGAAGGTAGGGCCTTGAGCGGACAACTGCCAAGCCACTTCTTGGGGAAGCCGACGAGCTTCCCCATCCTTAGACGGGAAGCGCCCTGCGTCACTGGCTGTGGCTCACGCGGCGCTCCAGACTCTGCGCGCAACCTGCACAGGAGCGTGCCATGCGCAGAACAACACACAACCTCCGCCTTGCCCTGGCTTGCGGCACCGCCCTGCTCAGCGGTACCGGCCAGGCCGCCCTGGAATCCCTGGACAACCAGGCCCTCAGCGAGATCAGTGGCCAGGCCGGGATCAACCTGCGCCTGGACGTGATGGCCCGCATCGACAGCATCAGCTGGAACGACGATGGCGGCAGTCTGTCGCTGCGCAACGTGCGCATCGACAACGGCTGCCTGAAACCCGGCGATTGCCCCAACGGAGCTGGTGGCAACTTCCCCCTGGGTCCGGCGCAACTGGGCCTGACCGTCCCTGCGCTGGGCGCCGACCAGCCGACGCTCAAGCTGGACGTGGTCAAGTCCGCTTCAGGTACCCAGCAGATCCGTCTGGAGCTGCCCGACCTGACCACCATCAACGAACAACTGCAGGCCAGCTTCATCCCGGCCCAACGCATCCGCGTGCGGGTCGCCGCCGACATGCACATTGGCGAGAGCCGGCTTGGCAGCCTGGAAATCCGCGACATCACCGACCTGCGCGGCAACTTCCGGGTCTGGGGCCACTAGCCCCCGGCGCTCAGAGCGCTCCGCCGCGCCGCCGGAACCAACCTGCCAGGGACAGCCGCTCACGGTTCGCCGGCAAGACTTCGTGGGGTAACTCGGCGGACAGGAACACCACCAGACTGCCGCCCTCGGGCTGCACGTCATGTTCGCCGTCGGCCAGGTACAGGCGCAGAGCGCCGCCCTGATCCGGCTGCCAATCGGCATTCAGGTACGCCACCACCGACACCGCACGACGGTCGTCGTCGCGGAAGCGGTCCAGGTGCTTCTGGTAGAAGGCGCCGGGAGGATAGAGGGCGAAATGGCACTCGAAATCCTCCAGCCCCAGGTAGAGCTCACGGTTGAGCCGCTGGCGCAGCTCGTCCATCAGCGCCAGGTAAGCGTCGCTGGCGGCCGACTGGCCGGGCTCCAGCCAGTGGATACGGTCGCCACGCACCCCCTCGCGAATCTGCTGTCCCTCGCCACGGCCGACCGAAGCCGGCGCAAGACTCCCGGCAGCGGAGCGGGCGCGGCATTCTTCGGCCAAGGCGGTAGTGAGGTCAGCAGGCAACACGAGGTGCTGGTGGGACCAGCCCTGATTGGCCAGGTCGTCGACGATAAGGGCGGTCAGCGGGGATTCGGCAGGTGCAGTCATGATGGCGGCATTCTACCAGCGCATAGGACATCGCCTACATGACTTGCGGCAGTTTCCGACACCTCGACAATAAAGCCCAAGTCCGCTGAGAATAGCCGCACGCTCAACCCCGCCTCACCTGCCCACCGCCAACGCCTTCCCCCGCCGAACCGATGCCGTACGAGTGGGTCCGATACGAACAGCGGACTGCGTCATCAAGGAGTTTTCATGCGCCTGCTCTTCGCCGTTACCCTCCTCCTCTTCGGCCTGCCTGCCTTGGCCGACGATCACGCCAACCTTTACCAGGCGGCCGGCTGGCCAGAACAGCGTGCGCACTTCAACGACGCCCTTGCAGCGGCTCAGCAGCGCTATCAGAAGACCCTGCCGCCGGCGGTCTACCAGGCCCTTGTGGACAACAGCAACCGCCGCTTCCAGCCCGAGGCCATCGACCAGCGCGCCCAGGCTGCCCTCCGCGGCCAGTTGCACGACCCGCGCCCGGCCCTGGCCTTCTTCCAGTCGCCTCTGGGACGCAAGGTCATCGCCGCCGAAACCCTGGCCACCCGACGCGACCAGTTGGCCCTGCATGTCAACGGCCTGCCGCGCATAGAGGCCGACGCCACGCGACGCCTGCTGATCCGCCACCTGGCCCAGGCACTGCCGGCCCGCGAAGCCGGCGCCGAAGTCAGCCTTGCCCTGGCCGGCGTCGCCGCTGACAGCTTGAGCCAGATGCTCCCCGGCCTGCTGGGGAGCGGCCAGGCCCAGGGCATGATCGACGGCCAGCGCCAGCGGTTGATGGAGCAGATTGGCAACGACCTGGATAACACCCTGCTCTATGTCTACCGCGAACTGTCCGATCCGGAACTGGAAGAGTTCGTCACCTTCGCCGAATCCGCCGATGGCAAGGCCTACTATCAGGCCGCCCTGGCTGCCGTGCGCGCTGGCCTTGCCGTCGGCCAGGACGCCTCCGCACAGCAGGGCCTCTGAGCCGTCGGACAACGACTCCGGGCTAGCTCAGCCGCTCCCGCAAGAACCCGAAGTACCGCTCCCGATAGGCTGGCGCCTCGTTCACCAGATGGTGGCCGGCCCCTTCCAGCATCAGCACCTCCGGCCGATCGAACTTATCCGCCAGCACCCGCAGGTTGTGCCGCCAATCCACTGTCATGTCACCGCTCCCCTGGATCACCAGGGGCCGGCGCGTGCTGCGTTGCGCGTTCTCGATACACGGCACCCAGCGCGCCAGAGCTCCCACCCAGGCGGTGGGCAGGGTCTGCGGCTGCAGCGGGTCCTTGTGGTGGACGAACTCGATGAACTCGGCGTCGCTGGAGTTGACGCTGAAGCGCCGTGGAATGCCTTCGACGAAATGTCGCATCAGCTGGTAGCTGAACTTCGACCAGCCCCAGGCGCGCGGCCGCACCAGCGGGGCGAACAGCAGGGTCTCGCCCAGCTCCGGACGCGGCGCACCGGTCAGCAGGTAGTCCAGCAGGATGGCACCGCCAGTGCTCTGCCCAGCCAGGTGCCAGGGTTGCGGCAGGTTCAGGGCGGCAGCCTCTCCCAGCAGCGCCTGGAGCGTGGCCTGATACTCGGCGAAATCACCAATGCTGGCTCGCGCGCCGCTGGATAGCCCATGGCCCGGCAGGTCGCAGGCGATCACCGCGAAGCCCATGCCCAGTGCCCAGTCCACCAGATGCCCATAGAGCCCCATGTGGTCGTAGTAGCCGTGCAGCATCACCAGACTGGCGCGGGGCTCGGGCGGCAGCCAGAGCTGGGTGACCAGGGAGTACCCGGCCACCTCGACACAGCCCAGACGGCTCTGTACGCCGGGATGGCGCGTGGCGAAATCCAGCCGGTAGAACGCGCGATAGCTCTGCGCCTGGCGCAAGTCGGCAGCGCCTGCGGCCAAGGGTCGCAACAGAGGACGCAGGAGATCGGGCTGGAACGGGTCTGGCATCGGGTTTTCCCTGAGTGAAGCAACGCTATCCACAGGACCACCTGGGTCCCTGGCCGGCTGCCGATATTCTGCTGCCCGGCGCAACGTGGCAAGCTACGCGCCCCCGCACAGGCCTTTCACCATGCGTGCACCCAAGCCCAAGACACTGATCACCAGCCTCGTCCTCCTCACCTGCGTCTGCGCCATCCTGCTGGCCCTGCGCTGGTACGAGTCGCGCTATGTCCGCCCCTTCAATACCCAGGCCACGGTCTTTTCCGGCGAGCAACTGCGCCTGCCGGCCGAGCTCGCCGGACCGGGACCGATCCGCCTGGTGCATTTCTGGGACCCGGCCTGCCCCTGCAATGCCGGCAACCAGCAACACCTGGCCGAGCTGATCCAGCGCTTCGTCCCCCAGGGCGTGACCTTCCATGCGCTGCAAAAGCCCGGCAGCAAGGGCCAACTGCCGCCTGGCCTGGAAGCCCTGCAACCCCTGGTCGAGGTGCCCGGCGCCGGGCAACTGCCGGCGGTGCCCGCTGTCGGCATCTGGGACCGCGACGGCCATCTGGCCTACTTCGGCCCCTACAGCGAAGGCGCCGTGTGCAATTCGGCCAACAGCTTCATCGAGCCGATTCTCGAGGCCCTGCTCGACAACCGCCCGGTGAGCGCCAGCAGCACCCTGGCGGCAGGTTGCTTCTGTGCCTGGCGGAGCCCGTCCTAACCCGCTCGCAGACGCTCCCGATAGGCCTCCGGTGGCATCCCGTACCAGCGACGGAAGGCCCGGTAGAACGGCGACAGCTCGGAAAAACCGCAGGCCCGGGCCACCTCACGCATCGCCTTGCCGTCCTGCAGCAGTTCCACCGCGCGGACCTGCTGTACCGACTCCCGCACCCGCCGCAGGTTGCTGCCCTGCTCCGCCAAGGCCCGCTGCAGGGCACCGCCGCTGAAGCCCAGTTCGGCGGCGCAGGCTTCGAGTGAGCAATCCGCCTGGCCGAGGCGTACACCCAGCAGGTAGCGCAGACGGTTGAGCAGGTCGTTGCCCACCAGCGCATCCAGCTGCGTCTCCGCATGTTGCCAGAGCACCTGATGCAGTTCCGGATTGGCGGTGCGCGAGGGGCGTTTCAGCAACGCCGCCGGGAACAGCAACGCATCATGCTCACAACCGAATGCCGGCAGCAGGCCAAACAGTCGCTGGTGCTCGCTCACCCGCGCCGGTCGCCCATGACGGAACTGCACGCCCTCCAGGCGAAATTCGCCGTCGGTGATGAAGCCCAACAGCTTGGTGAACAACAGCGCCAGGCATTCCATCTGCTGGCGCAGGGAAGAGAATCCCAGGTAGTTGAGGTCGATCACCAGGCGCGCCTGCGCCCCCGCTACTTGCAACTGGGCGACGAAGCCACCGGAAAGGATGTGCTGGAAGCGCAGGAAGCTCGCCAGCGCCTCGCCCAGGTCGCGGCTGGCCAGCAGCAGGTAGCCCACCACGTCGAGCAGGCGCGGCTTCATTACCTCGCCCAGGTGCAGGCCGATATCGGGGTCGCCGATCAGCGTGTCCGCGGCCAGCCAGAACTGCGGCGCATCGTCGTGGCGCAGGCGGCCGTCCACCGGCGGCGGCCCGAGGCGACGGTGCTGGTTGACGCCGAGATAGATCTTCCCCGGGTCCAGGCCGAGCTCCGCCAGCGCCTCGTAGAGCAGACGGCGCAAGGTGGCGGAATGGGTCAGCGGAACGAAGCTGGCAACATCGGGCTCAGCGTTGGACATGGCGGCTCCTCGGAATTGACCGAAGACTTTCAGCTTGCAGGTCGCCGGTCAATGCCCGCGAAGGTCGGCTTGGGGAGAATGCCGCGACCATAACAACAAGGAGATTCGTGCATGAAACGCACCCTGACTGCCCTGGCCGTCATCATCGCCGCGACCGCCACCGGCGCCACCTGGTACAGCGAGAGCAAGAAGCCCGTGCGCGACGGCGAACTTTCCCTGGCCCATCTCCAGGCTCCGGTGACCGTCCACTACGACGAGCGCGGCGTGCCGCACATTCAGGCCGCCAACGAAGCCGACATGTACCGCGCCCTGGGCTTCGTCCATGCCCAAGACCGCCTGTTCCAGATGGAAATGCTGCGCCGCCTGGCCCGTGGCGAACTGGCGGAAATCCTTGGCGCCCGCCTGGTGGACACCGACCGCCTGTTCCGCACCCTGGGCATTCGCGCCCACGCTGACGAGTACGCCCTCAAGATGGACAAGGACAGCCCGGCGACCAAGGCACTGCAGGCCTACCTCGACGGCATCAACCAGTATCAGGACAACCGCCCGGCGCCGCTGGAGTTCGACCTGCTGGGCATCGAGAAGCGCCCCTTCACCGTCGCCGACACCCTCTCCGTGGCCGGCTACATGGCCTACAGCTTCGCCGCCGCCTTCCGCACCGAACCGGTGATGACCTATGTACGCGACGAGCTGGGTGCCGACTACCTGACCGCCTTCGATGTCGACTGGCACCCCGAAGGCGTGATCAGCCAGCCCCTGGCCAGCGCCGACTGGCAGGACCTCAACCGCCTCGCCCAGCTCAGCCAGCAGGCGCTGGTGGAAGCCGGCCTGCCGCAGTTCGAGGGCAGCAACGCCTGGGCCGTGTCCGGCAGCCACACCGCCAGCGGCAAGCCACTGCTGGCCGGCGACCCGCACATCCGCTTCGCCGTGCCGGCCGTGTGGTACGAGGCGCAACTGGCCTATCCGGGCTTCGAGCTCTACGGCCACCACCAGGCCCTCAATCCGGTCGCCTCTCTCGGCCACAACCGGCAGTTCGCCTGGAGCCTGACCATGTTCCAGAACGACGACCTCGACCTGATCGCCGAGAAGAGCAACCCGGACAACCCCAACCAGGTCTGGTACCAGGGCCAGTGGGTGAACCTGGAAAGTCGCGAGGAAACCATCACGGTCAAGGATGGCGAACCCGTAAAGCTGACCCTGCGTCGCTCGCCCCACGGCCCGATCATCAACGATGCTCTTGGCGCCGCTGCCGGCAAGACGCCAATCGCGATGTGGTGGGCCTTCCTCGAAACCGAGAACCCCATCCTCGACGCCTTCTACGACCTCAACCGCGCCAGCA
Organism: Metapseudomonas resinovorans DSM 21078; assembly: GCF_000423545.1. Taxonomy (GTDB): domain Bacteria; phylum Pseudomonadota; class Gammaproteobacteria; order Pseudomonadales; family Pseudomonadaceae; genus Metapseudomonas; species Metapseudomonas resinovorans. The sequence goes on along the minus strand of NZ_AUIE01000025.1, from coordinate 4,319 downwards.
GCCTGGACCAGGCCCGCGCCGCCTCCGAGAAAATCCACTCGCCCGGCCTCAACATCATCTGGGCCAACGCCAGTGGCGACATCGGCTGGTGGGCCTCGGCCAAGCTGCCCCAGCGGCCGGAGGGCGTGAACCCCACCTTCATCCTCGACGGCAGCACCCACGAGGCGGACAAGCCCGGTTATCTGCCGTTCAGCGCCAACCCGCACGAGGAAAACCCGGAGCGTGGCTACATTGTCTCGGCCAACTACCAGCCTCTGTCGCCCACGGGCGTGGCGATTCCCGGCTACTACAACCTGCCGGACCGCGGTCAGCGCCTGAACGAGCGCCTCGCCAAGCCCGGGGTCAAGTGGGATGTGCAGAACAGCCAGGCACTGCAACTGGAAACCGGCACCGGCTACGGCCCGCGCCTGCTGGCGCCATTGCTCGACGAGCTGCGCGCGGCGGCGGCCGACGACCGGGAGAAAGCGCTGGTGGAACAACTGGCAGGCTGGGACGGCGACCACGCGCTGGACTCGGTGGCCGCCACCCTGTTCAACCAGCTCACCTTTGAACTGGCCAGTGCGGCCATGCGCGACGAACTGGGTGACGCCTTCTTCGACAGCCTGCTGCAGACCCGCGTGCTCGACACCGCCCTGCCGCGCCTGGCGGACGACGCCGGCTCGCCCTGGTGGGACAAGCGCGATACGCCGCAGAAGGAAAGCCGCGCGGAGGTGGTCAAGGTCGCTTGGCAGGCCAGCCTCGCGCACCTGAAAAAGACCCTCGGCGAAGACAGCTCGAAATGGCTCTGGGGCACCGGCCACACCCTGACCCACGCGCATCCGCTGGGCCAGCAGAAGCCGCTGAACCTGCTGTTCAATGTCGGCCCCTTCGCCGCACCGGGCGGCCACGAGGTACCCAACAACCTGTCCCACCGCGTCGGCCCGGCGCCCTGGGAGGTGTTCTATGGCCCCTCGACGCGACGCCTGGTGGACCTGGCCGACGCCGAACATGCCCTGGGCATCAACCCGGTGGGCCAGAGCGGCGTGCCCTTCGACCGTCACTACAAAGACCAGGCCGAGGCGTACCTGCGCGGTGAGTACGTGCCGATGCACTTCGCCGCGGATGAGGTGAAGGCCAATAGCCAAGAGACGCTGAAGTTGGTGCCTGGGAACTGAAGCCCTGCCCCTCTCCCTGAACGGGAGGGGGGGGTGACCCGCACCTGGCTAACAACGCGCACCGCTCTTGCCCCCTCTCCCTGAGGGAGAGGGTTGGGGTGAGGGGGAAAGCCATCAGCCAGCGCGGGGTCGATCCTGAATGGCAGCCTTCAAACCCTCCCCAACGCCTGCGCCAGGTCCGCGCGCAGGTCATCCACATCCTCCACTCCGACCGACAGCCGCACCAGCGAATCGCCGATGCCCAGCTCGGCGCGGATCTCCGCCGGGATGCTGGCATGGGTCATGATCGCCGGGTGCTCGATCAGGCTTTCCACGCCGCCCAGGCTCTCCGCCAGGGTGAAGATGCGCACCGCTTCAAGGAAGCGCCGGGTGCCTGCCAGGTCGGCCCGCAGATCGAGTGAAATCATGCCGCCGTAGCCATGCATCTGCCGCCGCGCCAAGGCGTGCTGCGGATGGGACTGCAGGCCGGGGTAGTAGACCCGCGCCACCTGCGGCTGCTGCTCCAGCCAGTAGGCCAGTTCGAGGGCATTGCTGCAGTGGCGCTCCATGCGCAGCGCCAGGGTCTTCACCCCGCGCAGGGTGAGGAAGGCGTCGAAGGGACCGGCGATGGCGCCTACCGCGTTCTGCAGGAAGCCCAGGCGCTCGCGCAACAGGTCGCAGCGACTTTCGCCGGAGACGATGGCGATGCCACCGATCACGTCGGAGTGGCCATTGAGGTACTTGGTGGTGGAGTGCACGACCACATCGAAGCCCAGTTCCAGCGGGCGCTGCACCCAGGGACTGGCGAACGTGTTGTCCGCCACCAGGATGATGCCGCGCGCCTGGCAAAGCTCCACGATGGCCTCAAGATCGGCCAGCCGCAGCAGGGGGTTGCTCGGGGTTTCCACCCAAAGCATGCGCGTATCGTCGGTCAGCGCCGCACCGATTGCGCCGATGTCACTGAAGTCGACGAAGCTGAAGCGGTGTCCGGCGCTGATCCGGCGTACCCGTTCGAACAGGCGAAAGGTTCCACCGTAGAGGTCATTGCTGGCGACGATGTGGGAGCCACTGTCCAGCAGTTCCAGCACCGTGGCGATGGCAGCCAGCCCGGAGGCGAACGCGAAGGCCTGGGCACCGCCCTCCAGATCCGCGACACAACGTTCAAGGGCCCAGCGCGTGGGATTGTGGGAACGGCCGTAGTCCAGGCCCTTGTGCACGCCGGGGCTTTCCTGGGCGTAGGTGGAGTTGGCATAGATCGGCGGCATGATGGCCCCGGTGGAAGGGTCGGGGGCCTGGCCAGCATGGATCACGCGGGTGGCGAAGGCGCGCCGGAGGGTATCGTCCTGCTGGCTCATGCGAGGGTCCTCCGCAGGTGGTTGAGCAGATCGGAACGGGTAATCAGGCCATGGAAACCGGACGCATCGGCGATGATGGCCACCAGGCCACGGTCCAACTCGGCCTGCAGTTCAGCCAGGCTGGCGTCCGGCGCCAGCGTCTCCAGGCGCGTGGTCATGACGCTCGCCACTGGTTGGCGGAAGTGCGTCGCGTCAGCATGCACACCGAGCAGGATGTCGGACTCGTCGACCACCCCCACCAGGTCGTCGCCCTGGAGCACCGGTAGCTGAGATACATCTGCCAGGCGCATGCGCTGGAACGCCGTGAGCAGGGTGTCGTCCGGCCCCACGCTGATCACCCGGCCGTCTTCGAAACGCCGCGCGATGATGTCGCGTAAGTCGCCATATCGCTTGCGCGCCAGCAGACCCTGGTCGGTCATCCATTGGTCGTTGTAGACCTTGGACAGGTAGCGGGTGCCGGTATCGCAGACGAAGCTGACCACGCGCTTCGGGGTCTGCTGTTCACGGCAGTAACGCAGCGCCGCCGCCAGCAGGGTGCCAGTGGAGGAACCGCCAGGAATACCCTCGGCACGCAACAGTTCGCGGGCGTGGGCGAAGCTCTCTTCGTCGCTGATGGAATAGGCGTGACGAACACTGGACAGGTCGGCGATGGATGGCACGAAGTCTTCGCCGATTCCCTCCACCGCCCATGAACCGACCGCGCCCAAGGTCCCGCTTCGCACGTACTCGGCCATCACCGAACCTACCGGGTCGGCAAGGATCATTTCCAGGGCGGGCTGCACCCGACGGAAGTAGCGGGTCAGTCCTGTGAGGGTGCCAGCCGAGCCGACGCCGACCACGATGGCATCCACATCCTGTCCGGTCTGTTGCCAGATTTCCGGCCCGGTGGTGCTCTCATGGGCCAGCGGGTTGGCCGGGTTGTTGAACTGGTCGGCGAAGAACGCGTCGGGTATCTCCGCGGCCAGGCGCCCCGCCAGGTCCTGGTAATACTCGGGGTGGCCCTTGCCGACATCGGAGCGGGTGATGTGCACCTCGGCACCCATGGCTTTGAGGTGCAGCACTTTCTCGGTGGACATCTTGTCCGGCACCACCAGCACCACCCGGTAGCCCTTGGCGCGGCCCACCAGGGCCAGTCCCAGGCCGGTGTTGCCGGCGGTCGCCTCGACAATGGTGCCGCCGGGTTTGAGCCGGCCATCGCGCTCGGCGCTGTTGATCATGGCGACACCGATACGGTCCTTGATCGAGCCGCCGGGATTCTGGGATTCGAGCTTGAGGAAGAGCGTACAGAGCCCGGTATCGAAGCGGCTGACCCGCACCAGCGGGGTGTTGCCGATCAGGTCGAGGACTGCGGGACGAACATCTTTGACACTGTTCATGGCGTCACCTCCTTGCGCGACCAGGCAGGGGGGCGAAGCAGGCGCCCCACGCTGGAACATAGGTCGCACGGCGGAGTGCCGCCATGGGTTCCGACGAAGGGGGAGCAGAAAGGGCGATGCGGTACGTAGATCCTATGCAAAGGCCGCCCGCACGCCGATTCTTAATCCGGGGGATAGAAGGTTTGGCCCAGAGGAGGAATCGACATGCGAACGGCCTACGTTGAACAGCATAGTGCGAATGAACCGGTCCTGGCAGTGGCGCTGGAGTTGGCCAAGGCCAGTTGGAAAGTGGCGCTGAGCGATGCCCGGCGCAACCCCCGGCTGAAGACAGTCGACGCACCGCAGCCCCTGGCGCGCCTGGAGCAGGTGGTGCAAACGATCGCGGAGACGCGCGCGCTCTGGGCGTTGCCGGCGTCCGCCAGAGTGGTCGTGGTGTATGAAGCGGGCCAGGATGG
>NZ_AUIE01000024.1 GCF_000423545.1 Metapseudomonas resinovorans DSM 21078 | reverse complement strand
TACCGACCTTGAGCACGCTCTTGGAGGCGCGCAGTTTGGCGGTCAGGCCGAGTTCGCCGTACTCGTCCTGGGCGCGGCCGGTTTCACGGTCGCGCTTGAGCAGGCCGGTGTTGCTACGGTCGGCGCTGGAGTCGAGCTTGACGCCGAGCAGGCCGAGGGCATCGACGCCCACGCCGACGCTGCCCTCGGTGTAGCCGGATTCGTAGCGCAGGAGAAAGCCCTGGGCCCATTCCTCGGCTTTGGCCTGGGGGGCGTTTTCCTGGCGGAAGTCGCGGTTGAAGTAGAAGTTACGCAGTTCCAGGCTGGCCTTGCTGTCCTTGATGAACTCGGCCTGGGCAATGCCGGGCAGGGTGAAACTGGCGCCAATCGTGGCCAGGGCCACGGCTCGCGCGAGCGAGGTCTTGCTCATTGTTATTGTCTCCTCGTTGGATTGCAGGTCGGTCGGGTCGTCCTGTTACAACGAGGTGACTAAAGCATTTCGTTACATTTCCTGTCTGTTAGACGATGGTCGGCCGCTCACTGGACCCACTGCGGGTAGTAGCCGAGCGCGTCCTGCACCTTGGCATCGTGGGCCGGAACCACCGTGAGCCCGGGTTCGCGCTGGAGTAGATCGTGAACCTTCTGCAGCTGGGCGCGGGTGGCTTCGCGGTCGTTGTCGACCATTCTGCTGCTGACCCAGAACTTCTCCTTCGGCCCGGTGAAGCCTTCCAGGCGCCAGCTGGCATCGCCGGTGAAAAAGAATCGTCGTCCGTCGTCCAGGGTCAGGAACAGGCCCACCGAACCGGGCGAATGGCCGCTCAGCGGCACCAGCACCAGGCTGCGGTCGCCGAACAGGTCGAGGCTCTCCTCGAAACCCATGAACGGCACGGGCAGGAAGGTGAAGGGATGCCATTTGACGCCGTGGGCGAACTGGCTGGGCAGTATCGCCGGCGGCGTCGCGATTTCGGTGAACTCGATCTCTTCATAAGGCGCCCAGACCGGAACTTCGGGGAAGTCCGCCAGGGCCGAGGCGTGATCCCAGTGAGCGTGGCTCAGGACGATGCGGTCGATGCGGATGCCGTCACGGTCGAGCTGGTCGCGGGCCGGAGTTACGCTGCCGTATTGCATCAGTGGCTTGTCCCACCAGGGCATCTCGCGGCTGAACTGGTTGTCCACCTGGCGCCCGAGGCCGGTATCGAACAGCAGGGTGGCGGCATGGTGCTGGATCAGCAGCGCCACATGGTTGGCCTTCACCTTTTCGGTCCACTTTCCATCGGCCACGGTAAAGGCATCCAGGGTTTCGGTTTCAGCGGTCTTCACCAGGGCGAAGCGCAGGCCCTCGGCCTGGGCGAAGAAGCTGAACGTGCTGAGCAGGAGCAGCAGGACGTACGAACGCGGGTGCATGGATTCAGTGTCCTTGGGGCAGGAATGGAGAGGGACGTGGTGAGTTGAAGCTCAGCGGCAGGCGGCTTCGACGCAGGCGCCAGCGGCCTGGGGTCAGGGCCACCAGGCGCTCCGCGCCGGGCAGGTCTGGCAACTCGCCTGAGCCGGTCTGGTCCGGCCAGAGGATTTCCGCATGGGCTTCCAGGTGCAGCAGGTCACCGCTGTTGAAGTCGACCCAGAGCAGGCCGCATCGGGGCTCCAGCAGCAGGTTGCCGAGGGTGTTGAACATCTGGTTGCCGCTGTAGTCCGGCAACCAGAGGCGGCCGTCTTCGCCCAATCGCGCGAAGCCCGGCGTGCCGCCACGGTGGGAAATGTCGACGCCGCCGGTCTGCGGGTCCAGATGCTGGCTGGCAATGAACAGGGTATCGCTGCGCTCCACCAACCCCAGCCAGCGCGGATCCAGACCGTTGCCTTGTTCCAGGGGGCCTGCCGGGCGCGCTTCCCAGTGCCAATCGCGAGCCTGGATGTACTTTGGGCAATTGCCGAATGACTGTTGCACGGCGACGGTGAAGCCCTCTCGGTCGCTGTCTACCAGCGGGCCGTTCAGGCGATTGCGCCGCCGTGTCGGCAGTTCCAGGCCGAGCAGGCCCAGGCGTGCGGCGCCGTGCAGATTGGCGGTCAAGGGGTCGTCGGCTTCCGGGCGGGCGTTGATCCGCAGCAGGCTGGGCTCTGGCGAATGAGCAAAACCCGGCTTGCCCCAGAGTACGGAGGCCTGGGGCTGGCCGTTGCTGTCCAGGCTGCCGACCAGCATCCAGGGCAACTGGGCGAAGAACTGCCGATGCTGCTCCGGCATATGGTCGCGGATCATCCGGCTGCCCATCGCTTCCACCTGCTCGCGCACGCCAATACGGCTCTGAATCGCTTGTTCGCCGGGGTGGAAAGGACTGTTCATGGTGACCTCCAGATCGCTTAGAAGTGGGGCAGCTCGACGTAGCCGGGCAGGGCACGAATGCGCGCGAACCAGGTGTGCAGGTGCGGGTAGGGCGCCAGATCCAGACCGCCCTCGTCGGCCATGGCCAGGTACGGGTAGACCGCTACGTCCGCGATGGTGGGGTGCTCGCCGACCAGCCATTCACGTTCGGCCAGATGCGCGTTTACCAGTTCCAGTGTCTGGCGGCCACGGGCCTGGGCGTCCTCCAGATCCACCGGGCGACCGAACTTCAGCCCGATTCGCGCTCTTGCTGCGCCGTTATGGATCTCGTTGGCTGTCAGGCTCAGCCAACTGGCAATCTGGGACTGGACAACGGCGTCCAGCGGGTACCAGTGCGTATCCGCGTAGCGTCTGGCCAGATAGACCAGGATGGCCTGGGAGTCGACCAGCGGCTGGCCATCGTCTACCAGTACAGGAACCTGGCCGCGTGGGTTGAGCGCGAGGAACTCGGCACACTTCTGCGCGCCCTTGGGCAGGTTCACCGTCAGCAATTCGGCCGGCTGACCAATCAGGCCGAGGAACAGGCGGACCTTGTAGCAGTTGCCGGAGAGGTAGAAGTCGTGGAGTTGCATGACGAGTCCTTCGCGATGAATTGTGGATTGGAGAATAGACAGACAGGTCTGTATATTTCAAGGGCAAAATTTGCGTTGCCCTGCGATTCCGTACCCTGTGTGGTTTGAGCCGGCCAGGGCGGATGCGCATAATGCGTCGGTTCAGGAGGCTGCAATGGCATCGAGCAAACGCGATCAACTGGTCAACACCGCCCTCGCGCTCTTCTATCGCGAAGGCTTCCATGCCACCGGAATCGACCGCATCCTGGCTGAGTCCGGTGTGGCAAAGATGACCCTCTACAACCACTTCAAGTCCAAGGACGAGCTGATCATCGCCGCCTTGGAGTCCCGCTTCGCGCCTGCGGCCGAGCGTTTGGCTTGGGCGTTCGAGCACCTGCCACCGCGGGAAGCCATCCTGCGGGTGTTCGACGGGCTGGCCGAGTGGCTCCGGCAGGACGAATTCTGCGGCTGTGCGTTCATCAACGCCGCTGCCGAATTCCATGATCGCGAGCACCCGGTGCATCGCCTCGCCGCGTCCTACAAGATCGCCACGCAAAATTACTTCCGCGATGCCCTGATACGCCTGAAGGCCGCCCAGCCTGATCGCCTGGCGCGTCAGTTGCAGTACTTGATGGAGGGGGCGATCAGCATGGCCCACATCCAGGGGCCGGGCGATCAGGCGCTGGAGGCCAAGGACGCTGCCAATGTGCTGCTCGAGGCGGCTGGTCTTTGATCAGTCGCTGCCTGTAAGCAGCAGGGCTTCACCGGCTTCTATGGCCTGCAGGCCACCGCATATCAGCACCGCGTCACCGTCCTGCAACAGTGTCTCGTCGGCCGACTGCAAGGGCGCGCCCAGGCGACGTATGCCCTGCACTTCGAGACCCAGTCGCTCAAGACGCAAGTCGCCCAGGGTGCGGCCGCACGCATAAGCGCCTTCGTTCAGGTTCACAGCGTGCAGCAGCCGTCGCGGCTGCCCATGGGCATCCACCAGATTGGCCTGGCCGCCCGGGTAATAACCATGGAGCAAGCGATAGCGGTTGCGTCGCACCGCTTCCATATGAGCTTCCACCCGGCTGCGGGGCAGGCCCAGCAGCACCAGCGCATGAGAGGCCAGCATCAGGCTGGACTCCATCACCTCCGGCACGACCTCGGTGGCTCCGGCCGCCTGGAGCCTGGCCAAGTGGCTGTCGTCACGGGTGCGTACCAGTATCGGCAAGGCAGGGTGCAGCTGGCGTGCGCTTTGAACCACCTTCAAGGCGATGTCGGCATCGTTCACCGCGACCACCAGCAGTCGCGCTCGCAGGGTGCCCACAGCTTCCAGTAGATCCGCCCGGCGGGAGTCGCCGAAGTGCACGTTGCGCTCTCCGGCAGCGGCTTCTTCAATCCGGACCGGATCGTCGTCCAGTGCGACAAAGGGAATTGCCTGTTGCTCCAGGATGCGCGCGATGGATTGGCCAACGCGGCCATAGCCGCAGATCACCGCATGGTCATTCAGCGTTGTGCTGTGCGCCGCGATCGCTTCCAACGGGTCGGCGCCCCTCGCGCGTCGCTGCAGGTACGCCGCCAGCCTTGGGGCGGAGCGCAAGAGCGGCGGGGTGAGGACCATGGAACAGAAGATTGCGCTGAGCAACAGGCTGGCCTGCTGCCCGTCCAGGAGGCGGCCATGCTGCGCCTGGGTTACCAGGGCGAAGCAGAACTCGCCACCCTGTGCCAGTGCCACGCCGGTGCGCCAGGAGGTTTCGAGATCATTGCCCCGCAGCCTTGCCAGCAGGGCGATAACGCTGCCTTTTACCAGCAGCAGGGTGAGCGCAATGCCAGCAATCAGCGCGCCGTGCTCGGCGAACTGGTTCAGGTCGATGAGCATCCCCACGCTGACGAAGAACAATCCGAGGAGAATGTCGCGAAAGGGGCGGATATCGGCTTCCACCTGATGGCGATAATGGCTTTCGCCCAGGAGCATCCCCGCCAGGAAGGCGCCGAGCGCCATGGACAGGCCCAGCAGGTGGGTGATCCAGGCCGTCAGCAGCACGATGACCAGCGCCAGCATGACGAACAGTTCTGCCGAGTGGACCTGGGCCACCTCGCGAAACAGCCGGGGCAGAAGCCAGCGACTGACCGCCAGCAGGCCAACGAACAGCAGCAACGTCTTGCCAAGGGTGATGGCTACCGCCCAATACCAGGCGTCCTGCCGGTCACCGGTGAGGGCGGGCACCAGCGTAAGCAGGAGCACCGCAACGAGGTCCTGGAAAATCAGCACACCGATGGCGTTCTGCCCATGAGGGGAAAACACTTCGCCCAGGCTGCCCAGCTCTTTACCCACGATCGCCGTCGACGAGAGCGCGAGGCCGGCACCTATCAGGCAGGCCACGCCGATATCCATCCCGATCCATAGCAGCAGGCCTGTCAGTGGCAGGCCGCAGGCCAGAACCTGCAGGCTGCCGAAACCGAAAACCACCTGGCGCAGGGCGATCATCTTCGGCAGCGAGAACTCCAGTCCCAGCGTGAACAGCAGGAACACCACCCCCATCTCCGCCAACTGAGGCAGGTTGTCGTCATAGTCGACCCAGCCGAAAGCTGAGGGGCCCAGCAGCAGGCCCACGCAGAGGTAGCCCAGAACCGGCGGGAGCCGCAGGCGGTGGAACAGCGCAATGACCAGTAGCGAGGTCGCCAGGATGATCAGCAGGTTGCCGGGCAAGGGTGCGGCCTCCGGAGGCTATGGGGACGCTTTCAGTTATAGCGCCTGGTGATGGGGGCGGGGACGATCACCCGATGTGAACCGGCCATCGCCTTCGATTCAAGTTTTGCAGCGCCCGGCCGCCACAGAGGGACACCGCTGACTCCGGATGCCCCGTCATGAATGCCCTGGCTTCTCTCGCTTCTTCCGCCCAACGTTCCGCGTTCCCCGGTCTGGCTTCCGCTTTCGCGCGCAAGCAGGTGGATGCGCAAGAGGCCCTGGCCAGCCGTCTCGGTGAGCGCCTGGGGCTGGAGCCGGGCGCCCTCAACGACAAGGCGTCCAACTACAGCCCGGAGAAGGTCGCGGACCGTGTGCTCGGTTTCATCGACCAGCGCCTGAGCAAAGAGAAGGCTGAAGGGGCAGACTCGGCCAAGCTGCAGGGCCTGCTCGATCAGGCACGCGCCGGGATACAGAAGGGATTCGATGACGCGCGGAAAATACTTGATGGGCTGGGTGTGCTCGGCGGCAAGGTGGTTGAGGACATCGACGACACCTTTGGCCGTATCCAGGACGGCCTGGACAAGCTGCAGAAGACCTACACCCAGCCCGCACAGGCCACTCAGGGTGAGGGGGCCGTGGCGGTTGCCGGCTACAGCGAGCGTTTTGCTGCCAAGGCTGAAACCTTCGACCTGGAGGTGAAGACCCGCGACGGCGACAGGCTGCGTATCTCCATTGCCCAGGCGTCGGCCAGTTGGTCGCGCAGCAGTGTGGTGGCGGCGAGTGACGGCAAGAACGCCCTGGTGGCCGCCAGCAGCCAATCGTCCAGTCTGCAGATCGGTGCCTGGCAGATCGAAGTCGACGGGGAGCTGGATGACGAGGAGAAAGCTGCCCTGAGTGACCTGCTCGGCCAGGTCCAGGACATCTCCAGCAAGTTCTACTCCGGCGACGTGGCCGGCGCCTTCGACCGCGCCATGGCCCTGGACATGGACGGCGAGCAACTGGCCTCCATGTCGATGCGCCTCACCCAGACCAAGGTCATGCAGGCGACCGACGCCTATGGTGCCGTCGCCCAGCAGGGCGGCCAGGCGGCCAGCGCGGTCAATGGCAGCCTCAAGGACTACGCCAACAGCCTGCTGGATGCCCTGCGCAGCGCCGGTGAGCTTGCGGACAATGGCCGCGACACCCTGGAACAATTGCTCAAGGGCGGTTTCGCCCTCGACGAACGGTTCGACCCAAGCCAGCTGGCCAAGGCCGAAGCCTTCAACAGTCGCCTGCTGGACGGCCTACAGCCCTTGCTGGACAAGGCTCAGGGCCAATCCACCGACGCCTGACGCGTGCTAGAATTCGCGCCTTGCTGATCTTCGAGGCGCGTCGCAATGCTTCCTGAATGCCAACTTTTCGGCACCCTCGGCTGCCACCTGTGCGAGGTGGCGGAAGGTGTGCTCATGCCCTTCGTCGAACGCGGACTGATGGTGGAGCTGGTGGACATTGCCGACCGCGAAGAGTGGGTCGAGTCCTACGGACTGCGCATCCCAGTCCTGCGCCGCTGCGATACCGGACATGAACTGGGCTGGCCTTTCGATGCGACGTCCGTGGCGTCCTTCCTGTCCAGCTGAACGCTTCTTCACCCTCCGGGCTGTGTGCAGGGATGGGCCGGTGAGGTCCGGCATTCTGGCTGGACGTTCACGACCCTGCACACCTGAGGCGGGCCTTGGCGATCGGAAAGCAATAGCCCCGGCAGCACATGATGCTCCGGGGCTTTCTTGCATCCGCTGAGAGGGAGAAATCGCAGGCAATAAAAAACCCGCCTTTAAGGCGGGTTTTTCGGGATTTGGTCGGAGCGACTGGATTCGAACCAGCGACCTTCTCGTCCCGAACGAGACGCGCTACCAAGCTGCGCTACGCTCCGTTGTGTGGCGCGCATTCTACAGAAAAACTTTTGGCCTACAAGGGGTTAGCGGAAAATTTTTTAAATTTTTGCGCTGGGAAGTGGCGGGCGAGTGGAAGGCTACGAACGGCGCGGGGTCGCCGTGGGAGGGGGGAAGGCCCGCTTCGCGATGAAGGCGGAAGCGGGCCGGGCGAATCAGAGTTCCTTGATGGTGCGGACCTGATCCTTGTTCACCTTGGCGTGTTTGCCATCCAGTTGTTCGAACTCGTAGAAGCCCGAATCCTCGTCGTAGTCGGGTTTGTCCACGGCCTGGATCTCGCGCCCGTCATTAAGGGTGATCACGGTCGGCGAGGAGCAGCCGGCCAGAGTGAAAAGGCCCATTGCGAGCAGGAAAGCGGGGGCTATCCGCTGGTTCATCGTCATCTCCTTGATGGTTACGCTGGTTGTACGCAGCTTCTGACGAAGAACTTCCCGGCAAAGTTCCAGGAATCTGACTCAGTCCTTCAGATCCAAACCATCGACCAGGTCGGGGGTGTTCAGGTTCGCCAATCGTGGATCGCCCTCCGGGCAAATCACCTCGACGGGGGCCAACTGGCGAAGGATGCGTTGCGGGCTGCGTTCTCCGGCCTGCCAGCCGGCTTCCAGCACCGGCAACACGGCGCGGGGCAGAACGCAGAATAGCGGCTCCCAGAATGCACCTTGGCGGACCATCACGGGGCGCTCGCAGGCAGCTTCGAGAAGGCTGGCGATCAGCGCGTCATCAACCCGTGGGGCATCGCAGGGGAGGATCAGCACGTGCTCGTGGCGGGCTGCCGCAAGGCCCGCGCGGATGCCGGCCAGTGGTCCTTGGTAGTCGGGGCTGTCGTCCTGCACCAGTTGGTCGGCCCAGGTGGCATAGCGCTCGGCGTTGCGGTTGCAGGAGATGATGAGGTCGTCCGTGAGGGGGCGCACCCGCTCGTGCAACCAGGCGATCAGGGGGCGGCCCTGCCATTCCACCAACCCCTTGTCGCGACCACCCAGGCGCTGCCCGCGGCCGCCGGAAAGCAGCAGTACGGAGAAGGGTGGTAAAGGCTTGTCGGACATGGCGCGGTCTCTCTGGCGGCGCTGTGATATAACACCGGGCATTCACTCCTACAACTGGAAGCCTGCCATGAGTCACAAGGCCGAGGCGGTGTTCGTGCCGCTCAATATTGCCGTTCTTACTGTCAGTGATACCCGCAGCCTGGAGACCGATACCTCCGGCCAGCTCTTCGTCGATCGCCTCACTGTCGCGGGTCATAACCTGGCCGCGCGGGTGCTGCTGAAAGATGATCTGTACAAGATCCGCGCCCAGGTTGCCACCTGGATCGCCGACGACGCTGTGCAGGTGGTGTTGATCACTGGTGGTACCGGCTTTACCGGCCGCGACAGCACCCCCGAGGCGGTGGCCTGCCTGCTAGACAAGCAGGTGGACGGGTTCGGCGAGTACTTCCGACAGATTTCCGTGGCGGACATCGGCACCTCCACCATGCAGTCCCGCGCGCTGGCCGGCCTGGCCAACGGTACCCTTGTGTGCTGCCTGCCAGGTTCCACCAATGCCTGCCGCACTGCCTGGGACGGCATCCTTGCCGAGCAGTTGGACAACCGCCATCGCCCCTGCAATTTCGTACCGCACCTGACCCAGGCCAACGCCTGCGAGAGCCGCGGATGAGCGGTTGCGATCATCCCGGCCTGATGCCTGTCGAGGACGCCCTGGCGCGCCTGCTCGACTTGGCTGCGGCTGCGCCGATCGACGCGCGTGAAACCGTTGCACTGGCCGAGGCCGACGGCCGGGTGCTGGCTTTTCCACTCGTGGCGGGTCTCGACCTGCCGCCGTGGGACAACAGCGCCATGGACGGTTATGCCCTGCGCCTGGCCGACTGGCAGGGTGAGCCGCTGGTGGTGAGTCAGCGAATTCTCGCGGGCAGTGCGCCCGGGCCGCTGCAGCCGGGCACTTGCGCGCGAATTTTCACCGGTGCGCCGTTGCCTGCGGGTGCGGACCTGGTGGAGATGCAAGAGAACGCCGAAGTCCTGGCCGATGGCCGGGTGCGTTTCCTTGAGCCGCTGAGAGCGGGACAGAACGTCCGCCCCCGTGGCCAGGAAACCCGCACCGGCGAAGCCGTGCTGCCTGCCGGTACCCGTCTGGGGCCGATCGAGATGGGCCTGTGTGCTTCCCTGGGCGCCGCAGAACTGGTGGTGCGCCGTCGTCCTGTCGTTGCCGTGATCTCCACGGGTGACGAACTGGTACCGCCCGGCCAGCCCCTGGGGCCAGGGCAGATCTACAACAGCAACCGCAGCCTGCTGATTGCCTGGCTGAAGCGCCTGGGCTGCGCGGTGGTGGATGCCGGCATCCTGGCCGACGACCTTCAGCTCACCCGAAAGGCGCTGGCGGACCTGGGCCAGGTGGACCTTATTCTCTCCACCGGCGGCGTTTCCGTGGGCGAGGCGGATTTCCTCGGCGCGGCGCTGCGGGAAGAGGGCGAGCTTTCGCTGTGGAAGCTGGCGATCAAACCGGGCAAGCCGCTGACCTTCGGGCATTTCCGCGGTGTGCCGGTGATTGGCCTGCCAGGCAATCCGGCTTCCACCCTGGTGACCTTCGGCCTGTTGGCGCGGCCTTATCTGTTGCGTCGCCTTGGCGTGGAAGATGTTGAGCCGCTGGGCTTCGTTGTGCCGGCCGGTTTTACCTGGAAGAAGCCCGGCAACCGTCGCGAGTACCTGCGTGCTCGGCTGGAGAACGGCCGCGCGGTGATCTACCCGAACCAGAGTTCCGGCGTGCTGCGCAGCGCGGCCTGGGCTGAGGGGCTGGTGGAGGTGTTGGAAGGCACCACCCTGGCCGAGGGGGATACGTTGCGGTTCATTCCGCTGAGCGAGTTGCAGGCCTGACAGCCGGGCCTTGGTACGGGTTACGTGTTGCAGGCAGCTGCATGGCCCGTAGGCGCCGGCTTGCCAGCGGATGGTCCCGTTTCGCTGGCAAGCCAGCTCCTACAAGGCTGTTGGCCCGTTGGTGAATCTCTCGCAACAGCTAACGCAGACATAGCGAATTCATTCGCCAAGCAGGCTGATGGTCTGCCCTTCAGCCCTGACGTTTCGCCTCGCGGTACTCCCCCGGCGTCTGCCCCGTCCAGGCTTTGAAGCTGCGGTGGAAGGATCGCGATTCGGTGAAGCCCAGGTAGCAGGCGATGTCCTGGATCGGCAGGTCGCTGCGCAGCAGATAGTGCTCGGCCAGATCGCGGCGCAGTTCATCGAGTATCTGTTGGTAGCTGGTGCCGGCTTGTTGCAGGTGGCGCTGCAGGGTGCGCACCGTCATGTGGAACTTCTCCGCCACGCGTTCCTTGCGTGGCAGACCGTCCTTGAGCAGCAGGCGCAAGGCGTTCTTCACCCGTTGTGGCAGCGGTTCGTCGTTATCCAACCCGGCCATCAGTGCCAGGGCGTGCTCTTCCAGGGTGCGCAGCAGGTTGGCATCCGCCTGGCGCAATGGCACTGCCAGGTACTCGTAGGGGACCAGCAGGGCATTGCAGGGTTGCTCGAAGCGTACCGGGCAGCCGAAGACCTCTTCGTAGTCTTCGATTCGAGTTGCTTCCGGCTGGACGTGCTCGAACCAGACCTCCCTCGGTGAGCGCTGCATATCGGCGATCCAGCGGGCGTAAAGCAGCCAGGAGGCGAGTACGTTTTCCACCATGTGGCGACGGATCGCCGGGTCCTGGTGGCGGCAGGTCCAGATCATCCGCACCAGTTCGCCTTCGGCCTCCATGCGGCTCACGCCCATGTCCCCCACCAGCTTCTCGTAGGGCGCAATGCGGCTCATGGCTTCGCCCAGGGTGGCGCAGTTCATGGTGATGTAGCCCAGCACGCTCCAGGAGCCGGGCTGCACGTATCGCGCCGAATGCAGGCCGAAAAGGGCGTCGCCGGATTCGCGAATCAGGTAACCCAGCAGTCGCTCGTGGATTTCACTGGGCAGGCGCCGGCCGTTGTCCGCCAGGTCCTCCGGACGAATGCCCGCCGCGGCGAGCGTGGAAGCCTGATCCAGGCCAAGCTGTTCCGCGTGGCGCAGGTACTTGAGAAGGGCGGGAACCGAGGTATAGCCGAGGGCGTGCATGCGTTTTCTTGTTATGTCCTGATTGGCGATGGCCACTGTCCCGATTCGACAGTGACGCCTTTGGGCGGCTGGCTAGTATAGGCAGCCATCGAAATCCTCCGAAACAACCCGAACAAGGAGAATGGCATGCGACGCTGGAACGGCTGGGGCGATGAGGCGACGGTGGTGGAACTGCCTGCCAATGGGGCGGCTTTCCTGGCCGAGCGCATCGGTGAAGGCCAGCCCCTGCCAGATGCCAGTCTGGAACAGGTGCTGGCCCGCGTGCCGGCCTCGCGCCTGGACGCCCACCCGCTGATCAGCCTGGATGCCGAAACGCGCGTCCGTCACGCCCGTGGCCAGAGCCTGCCGGACTGGCTGGCCATGCGCGAAGGCGACTTCGGTCAGTTTCCCGATGGCGTGGCCTTTCCGGAGACTCCGGAGCAGATCCGCCAGTTGCTGGCCCTGGCCGTCGAGCGCGACTTGGTGGTCATTCCTTATGGCGGTGGCACTTCGGTAGCCGGCCATATCAATCCCCAGGCCAGTGCTCGGCCGGTGCTGACGCTTTCCCTGGAGCGCATGAGCCGCCTGCTGGAGCTGGACGAGGAAAGCCAGATCGCCACCTTCGGCCCCGGTGCCAGTGGCCCGCAGGTGGAAAGCCAGCTTCGTGCCCGTGGCTATACCCTCGGCCATTTCCCGCAGTCGTGGGAGCTGTCCACCCTTGGCGGCTGGGTCGCCAGTCGCTCCAGTGGCCAGCAGTCCCTGCGCTATGGGCGTATCGAGCAGCTCTTTGCCGGCGGCACCCTGGAAACCTTTACCGGCTCGATGGAGTTGCCGACCTTCCCGGCATCGGCCGCGGGGCCGGACCTGCGCGAGCTGGTACTTGGCTCGGAAGGACGCTTCGGGGTGATATCCGAAGTTCGCGTACGGGTTACCCGATTGGCCGAGCGGGAATCCTTCTACGCGGTCTTCCTGCCCAGTTGGAGCCAGGCGCTCAAGGGGATTCGCAGCCTGGCCCAGGCGCGGGTGCCGCTGTCCATGCTGCGCCTGTCCAACGCCATCGAGACCGAGACGCAACTGGCCCTGGCCGGGCATCCGGGGCAGATTGCCCTGCTGAAGAAGTACCTGGCCCTGCGCGGCGCCGGGGCGGGCAAGTGCATGCTGACCTTCGGCGTGACCGGCAACCGCGCGCAGAACGCCGCGTCGCTGAAGCAGGCCAAGCGTCTGCTGAAAGGCTTCGGTGGCGTGTTTACCGGCACCTTGCTGGGCAAGAAATGGGAGCACAACCGCTTCCGTTTCCCGTACTTGCGCCACGCACTCTGGAGCGCCGGCTATGTGGTGGACACGCTGGAAACCGCGACCGATTGGGTCAATGTCGACAGCCTGCTCGGCAAGATCGAGAGCAGCTTGCGCAACGGTTTGAAGGACGAGGGTGAGCGGGTGCACGTGTTCACTCACCTGTCCCACGTGTACGGCGAGGGTTCGAGCATCTACACCACCTACGTCTACCGTCCCGGGGGCAGCTACGCCGAAGCGCTGGCACGCTGGAGCAAGCTGAAGCACGCCGCCAGTGATGTGATCGCGCAGAATCGCGGCACTATCAGCCACCAGCATGGCGTCGGTCGCGACCACGCGCCCTGGCTGCCGGTAGAGAAGGGCCCGCTGGGCATGGCTGCCCTGCGTACCCTGGCTGTGCATTTCGACCCCGAGGGCCGTCTCGCCCCGGGTGTGCTGCTCGAGGATTGAGCATGGGCGTCTGGAACGCCGAGTGGCGCACGGCTGCGTTGCCGGACCTGGCCAGCCGCGATTGGGACCTGATCGTGGTCGGTGGCGGTATTTGCGGCGCGGGCATCCTGCGGGAGGCGGCGCGCCGGGGCTGGAAATGCCTGTTGCTGGAGCAGCGCGACTTCGCCTGGGGCACGTCCAGTCGCTCCTCGAAAATGGTCCATGGCGGCCTGCGCTACATCGCCAAGGGGCAGTTCGGCCTGACACGCGCTTCCGTGCGTGAACGCCAGCGCCTGCTGGCCGAGGCACCGGGGCTGGTGGAGCCGCTGAGCTTCGTCATGCCGCATCGGGGCGGTTTCCCGGGGCCGAAGGTGTTCGGCGGTCTGCTGGCGGTCTATGACGCCCTGGCAGGACGACGCAACCACCTCTACTACCCGCTGCAGGAGTTGCGCTACCTGGTGCCAGGCCTGAGTGAAGGCGGCCTACAGGGCGGCACCCGATTCTTCGATGCCGTGACGGACGATGCCCGTCTGGTGATGCGGGTGCTGGGCGAAGCCCGCACGGATGGCGGCGAGGCGTTGAATGGTGTGCGAGTGGTGGCATTGCAGCGGGAGCAGGGCAGGGTGACTGGCCTTGAGGCCGAGGACCTGGAGAGCGGTCAGCGCTTCACGTTCCGCACTCGCGCCGTCGCCCAGGCGACCGGTGCCTGGGCGGATCGCCTGCGTGCCGCCCAGGGTACGGAGCATATCCGCCCCCTGCGGGGCAGCCATCTGCTGCTACCGGGTTGGCGCTTGCCGCTGGCCCACGCCATCAGCTTCATGCATCCGGCGGATGGGCGCCCGGTGTTCGTCTTCCCCTGGGAGGGGGCGACCGTGATCGGTACCACTGACCTCGACCATGGGGATGGGCTGGACCAGGACGCGCGCATCAGCGAAACGGAAGTGGACTATCTGCTGCAGGCTTGTGCGCTGCAGTTCCCCGCATCCGGGATCGGCCGGCGCGATGTGCTGTCCACCTGGGCGGGCGTGCGGCCGGTGGTGAGCGATGGTGAGGCGCGGCTGAAACCTTCGGATGAGAAGCGTGAGCATGTCCTCTGGGTCGAGCCCGGCTGTGTGACCCTGGCCGGCGGCAAGCTGACCACCTTCCGCCTGCTGGCGCTGGAGGTGCTACGTGCCTGCGCAGGCTTTGTCGACCGCGCCTTGGAGGCGGGCGACGATCCGGTATTCAAGCCCTGTGTAGCACCTGCAGTCCCGGCCCTGTCGCCCGCCCAGCGTCTGCGCCTGTTGGGTCGCCATGGGGGCGGCATAGCGGAGCTGGTGCGTTGGGTCGAGCTGCTGGGTAATGAACGCGTCGGCGCCACCGATACCCTGTGGGCCGAGCTGGCCTGGGCGGCTGAGGGTGAACTGGTGCTGCACCTGGATGATCTGCTGCTGCGCCGGACCCGTCTGGGCCTGCTGCTGCCGGAGGGCGCTTGCGGCGAGCTGCCACGAATCCGTGCGCTGTGCCAGCCGCTCTTGGGCTGGGACGATGCTCGCTGGGCGCGGGAAGAGGCCGATTACCTGGCCCTCTGGCGGCGCTGCTACAGCCTGCCCGAATAACAAGAACAAGGACGCATCGTGAGCGAGAAGAGTTATCTGCTGGCCATCGACAACGGCACCCAGAGCGTACGGGCTCTGTTGTTCGACCTGGAAGGCAACCTGGTGGGCAAGGGCAAGGTGCCCCTCGAGGCCTATTACTCCAGCCAGCCCGGCTGGGCCGAACAGGACCCGGAGTACTACTGGAGCAGCCTGGGCGAAGCCTGCCGGCTGCTGTGGGAATCGGTGGACATCGACCGCAGCCTGATCCGTGGCGTCTCGCTGACTACCCAGCGCGGCACCGTCATCAACGTCGACGAACAGGGTCGGCCGCTGCGCCCGGCCATTCTCTGGCTGGACCAGCGCCAGGCAGAGGTGCAGGGGCGCATCAAGGGGCCCTGGGGCTGGCTGTTCAAGGCCATCGGCCTGGAGGGCACGGTGGACTATTTTCGCGCCCAGGCCGAAGCCAACTGGGTAGCGCAGAACCAGCCTGAGGTCTGGGCAAGGACCCACAAGGTCCTGCTGCTTTCAGGTTTCCTCAGTCACCGGCTGTGCGGGCGCTTCGTCGACTCGGTGGCCTGCCAGGTGGCCTATCTGCCATTCGACTACAAGCGCCTGCAGTGGGCCGCGCCACGGGATTGGAAATGGCAGTCGATGCCGGTGTGTCGCGAACAGTTGCCCGAGCTGTTCAAGCCGGGACAGCGTCTGGGGAGCATCACTGCCGAAGCCAGTCGCCATACCGGGATTCCGGAAGGTCTGCCGCTGATCGCTGCCGGTGCCGACAAGGCCTGCGAGGTGATCGGTGCCGGCGGGGTGGAGCCGAGCGTGGCCTGCCTGTCCTATGGCACCACCGCCACTATCAACACGACGCGGCGCAAGTACCTGGAAACCATTCCGCTGATACCGCCGTATCCGGCGGCCATTCCCGATCACTTCAACACTGAAGTGATGATTTATCGCGGCTTTTGGATGGTCAGTTGGTTCAAGCAGGAGTTCGGCCTGCGCGAGATGCAGCGGGCCAAGGAGCTGGGCGTGGAGGCCGAGGTGCTGTTCGACGAGTTGGTCAACAGCGTGCCCCCCGGCTCCATGGGGCTGATGCTGCAGCCCTACTGGTCCCCCGGCATCCGTGAGCCGGGCCTGGAAGCCAAGGGTTCGATCATCGGTTTCGGCGATGTGCACACCCGCGCACATATCTATCGCGCCATCCTAGAAGGGCTCGCCTATGCCCTGCGCCAGGGCAAGGAACAGATCGAGAAGCGTTCTGGTACGGGGATCACGCGCCTGCGGGTGTCCGGGGGTGGTTCGCAGAGCGATGCGGCCATGCAACTGACCGCTGACATCTTCGGTCTGCCGGCGGAGCGGCCCCATGTCTACGAAACCTCCGGCTTGGGCGCGGCTATCGATTGCGCGGTGGGCCTGGGCCTGCATCCGGACTTCCCTACGGCGATCCGCGCCATGACGCGGGTGGGGCAGGTTTTCCAGCCCGATCCGCAGGCGCAGCGCACCTACGAGCGGTTGTATCGGGAGGTTTACCAGGGGATGTACAAGCAGTTGAGGCCGCTGTACCGGAAGATCCGGGATATCACCGGTTATCCGGCGTAGGAGCGAGCAAGCTCGCTCCTGCATGAGCCCGCGTCAGGCCACATCCACGAGGACGATTTCGCTGTCCTCGCTGGCGGTGAAGCTGAGCACCTCCACATCGCGTACCGCCACGCCATCGCGGGCTTCGGCGGCGACGCCGTTCACCTCGTAACGACCCTTGGCGGCCACCAGATAGGCCTGGCGGCCTTTCTCCAGACGGTACTCGGCGCTCTGTCCAGCCTTGAGTGTGGCGGCTGCAAGCCGGGCATTGGCGCGGATATGCAGTGCGTCGCCACCTTCATCGATACCGCTGGCCAGGGTCACGAAGCTGCCGGCACGCTCGCCCTTCGGGAACGGACGGGCACCCCAGGAGGGGGCGGCGCCGTATTCGGTTGGCATGATCCAGATCTGGAAGATCTTGGTGGTTTCGTCTTCCAGGTTGTACTCGCTGTGGGCGATACCGGTGCCCGCGCTCATCACCTGTACGTCGCCGGCCTCGGTACGGCCTTTGTTGCCCAGGTTGTCCTGGTGGGTAATGGCACCTTCGCGGACGTAGGTGATGATCTCCATGTCCTGGTGCGGGTGCGGCGGGAAACCGGAGTGGGGGGCGATTTCATCGTCGTTCCACACGCGCAACTGGCCCCAGTTCATTCGCTGGCTGTCGTAGTAGCTGGCGAAGGAAAAGTGATGTCGAGCATTGAGCCAGCCGTGGTGAGCACCACCCAGTTCGGCGAAGGGGCGTACTTCGATCATGTTCGAGTCTCCTGTCTGCTCGCGGAGGGGGTTCTCCGGGAGGAATGGGTGGCATGATCAATCATCATATAAGGCTGTAAAAGCGCAAATTATTCGGTTTTCCTATCTACAAAGTTGATTGTTTGTCCGGTCAGTAGATTGCCGATGGCGCCTTCGGTGGGGGCTTGCGGTCCTATACTCCGGCCATTCCCGAACGACGGAGGTGAGCATGGATGAGCGCAAGGCCTTGCTGATCCTGCATGGCAAGCAGGCGGCCAACGATGAGGTGCGGGCAGCCGTCCAGGCACGCCGTAAAGCGGGGTGGGAGCTGGCTGTGCGGGTTACCTGGGAAGGCGGCGATGCTCGGCGCCTGGTGGACGAGGCCCTGGCGAGAGGGTATCGCACGCTCATTGCCGGGGGCGGCGATGGCACCCTGCGGGAGGTGGCCGAAGCCATGACCCTGGCAAAGGCCGACGCCAGCCTGGTGCTGTTGCCGTTGGGGACGGCCAACGACTTCGCTCGTGCGGCCGGCGTGCCCCTGGACCCGCAGGAGGCATTGGCGTTGCTCGACGTGGCACCGCGCGCGATCGATCTGGGCGACGCCGATGGCCACCTGTTCCTCAATATGGCGACCGGCGGTTTCGGCTCGAAGATCACGGCTAACACCTCCGAAGACCTGAAGAAGGTGCTGGGTGGGGCCGCTTACTTTCTCACTGGGCTGACGCACTTTTCAGAGGTGCACTCGGCTTTCGGGCGCTTCCGTGGGCCGGACTTCGCCTGGGAGGGGGAGTTCCTTGCGCTCGGCATCGGCAATGGGCGCCAAGCGGGCGGAGGTCATCCATTGTGTCCGCAGGCGGTGGTGAATGATGGCCTGCTGGACCTCTGCATCATTCCAGCGCCCCAGGATGTGGTGGGAACCCTGGCCACGTTGCTCTCTGGCGGCATCCTCGGGTTGGAGTCGGTGTCAGTCAGCGCGCGCTTGCCCTGGGTGGACGTTGAGGCGGTGGAGGGGTTGGACCTGAATCTCGATGGCGAGCCGCTGGAAACGGTGCGCCTGCGCATCGCTGCGCGTGCCGGCGTGCTGCGAGTGCATCTGCCAGAGCATTCCCCGCTGCTGCTGCCGACTTGAAAGTCGGTGTGCTGGCGTCATGGGTTTGGCTGCGGCATGATGGCTCGGTGCCATGGCTTCAGGTTTCTGGCCTCCTGCCGAAATACTGCCAAGGCACTCCTGCCCACCACCGCATTGCAGCAGAGGAAGTTCCATGGCCGGCATTCTCGACACCGTCGATCAACGCACCCAGCTAGTGGGTGAAAACCGGCTTGAAATCCTGATGTTCCGTCTCAGTGGTCGCCAGCTTTTCGCCATCAACGTGTTCAAGGTGCAGGAAGTGCTGCAGTTGCCGAAGATGACCCTGATCCCGCAGCGGCATCCGGTGGTGTGCGGCGTGGTCAACTTGCGTGGCCAGACGCTGCCGGTGATCGATCTGTCCCAGGCCATCGGTATGCGCCCGCTGGTGCCGGATGAGCGCAGCACCATCATCGTGACCGAGTACAACCGTTCGGTGCAGGCCTTCCTGGTAGGGGGCGTGGACCGCATCCTCAACCTCAACTGGGAATCCATCATGCCGCCGCCAGGCGGCGCTGGTCGTCAGCACTATTTGACGGCCATCACCAAGGTGGACGAGCAGATCGTCGAAGTCATTGACGTCGAGAAGGTGCTGTCCGAGATCGTGCCCATGAGCACCCGTGTTTCCGCGGAGCACCTGGAGAACCCGCTGCTGCAGATGGCGGTAGGGCGCGAGGTGCTGCTGGTGGATGACTCCACCGTCGCCTTGACCCAGTTGCGGGAAACCCTGTCGCAGCTCGGGATGCGCATGCACATGGCCAGTGATGGCCTGAAGGCCCTGAAGATGCTCAAAGCCTGGGCCGATAGCGGCGAGGACATGACCGAGAAGCTGCTGATGATCTTCACGGATGCGGAAATGCCGGAGATGGACGGTTACCGCCTGACCACGGAAATACGCAACGATCCACGCCTGCGCGACCTCTATGTGGTGATGCACACCTCGCTGTCAGGCAGCTTCAACGACGCCATGGTGAAAAAGGTCGGCTGCGACAACTTCCTCTCCAAGTTCCAGCCCGACAAGCTGGTCGATGTGGTGATGGATCGTCTCAATCGGAATCAATGAGCTTGAGCTGAGCCGGGGCGGCTGAGTATAAGGGGGGCTCGCTCGAACGCCGATCAGGAAGCTGGCCATGCTGCGTCTCTCCGCCCTTTATCGTTTTCCCATGAAATCCGCCATTGGCGAACCCCTTCAGCAGGCTCGGGTTGATGCCCTGGGCCTGGCGGGCGATCGCCGCTGGATGCTGGTAGATGCCGAAAATGGCCGATTCCTGACCCAGCGCGCCTTTTCCAGGATGTCCCAGCTTTCGGCGCGCTGGAACGCTGTCGGTGGTCTGACCCTGAGTGCCGAAGGGTTGCCAGCCCTGGATGTCGCGCTGCCCGAACCCGATGCGAACCTGCGTGGGACTTTCGTCTGGGGCGCCCCTATGCATGTGCCGGATGCAGGCGACGAGGCGGCGCAATGGCTGAGTGACTTCCTCGGCAAGGCTTGCCGCCTGGTGCATGTGCCGGACCACCGCGCACGGGATATTCCCGGCAGTCTGCTGCCCGAGGAGAAAGTAGGCTTCGCCGATGGTTTTCCGCTGCTGCTGATTGGTCAGGCCTCGCTGGATGACCTCAGTGAGCGGGTGGGGCGACCGCTGGAAATGCTGCGCTTCCGTCCGAACCTGGTGGTAGAGGGCAGTGCGGCCTACGCCGAGGACAGCTGGAAGCGCATTCGCATTGGCGGTATCGAATTCAGTGTGGCCAAAGGGTGCAGTCGCTGCATCCTGACCACCATTGACCCGGCCACCGGTGAGCGGAGTGCCGACCGTGAGCCGCTCACGACCCTCAAGACCTACCGCGAGCGCGATGGTGAAGTGTATTTCGGGCAGAACCTGATCAATCGCAGCGCCGGCGTGCTGGATGTGGGGATGGAAGTCGAGGTTCTGGAGTAGTTCGAACCTCGTCAATGAAGAAGGGCGCTGATTTGCGCCCTTTCTCATGCATTACTGGTCGTCGAAGTACCGCTCGTGCCAATCCACCAGGGGCTGCGGGGCGTTCAGTTTGTGCCCGTAGATCACGGAGTAGGACAGCACGTTCTGCACATACTGGCGGGTTTCGTCGAAGGGAATTGTCTCGACCCAGACATCGTAGGCCAGGTGATCGGCCCCTTTCAGCCACTGGCGCACGCGGCCGGGCCCGGCGTTGTAGGCCGCTGAGGCCAGTACGCGGTTGCCGTTGAACTGGCCGTGCACCTGGCTCAGGTAGGCAGCGCCGAGCTGGATGTTGACGTCGGGGTTGAATGCCTGCTTCGGCGAAGCCAGCGGAATACCGTACCTGCGCGCGGTTTCCTTGGCGGTGGCCGGCATCAGTTGCATCAGGCCCATGGCGCCAGCACCGGAGCGGGCGTCGGCCATGAAGGCGCTTTCCTGGCGAGTGATGGCGAATACCCAGCTGGAGTGCAGGCCGCGAACTTTTGCCTGCTGGGTCAGCGCCGAGCGGTGGGCCATGGGGAAGCGGATATCCAGGTCGTCCCAGTACTGGGCCTGGCTGATGGTGCGAATGGCCGGGAAGTACCATTGCATGTCGTAGGCGATCTTGGCCTGGGCCACCATCTCGTCGCGGTTGAACAGGCGGCTGACGTGGTACCACTCGCGGCGACCGTTGACGATCTCGCCGCGATCATGGAACTCCAGCGCACGGCGGATGCCAGCGGTGTTGCGCACTTTCTGCATCACCTTGGGATCGAGGGCCAGCGGCTTGTTGTTCAGCTGATATGGCGCCTTGATGTGGTCGGCGGCCATGAAACCGTAGAAGTCGCGCTCGCGAGCGACCGGCTGATAGAGCGGGATCGGCTGCTGGCTCTGTGGCTGGGCCAGCTGCAGGCTGCGCGCCTGCCAGTAGCGCCAGCGATTGGTCTTGGCCAGGTCTTCGGGCATCTGCCGGGTCAACTGGTAGGCGTCGTCCCAGCGGCCCAGGCGCAGCAACAGGCGTGCGCGCCATTCGCTGACCGTGTTGTCGCGCAGCTCCGGGTCGTACTGGGTCATGATCTTGAGGGCGCGGGAGTCGAAACGCTTGGCCAGGGTCAGGCCGATTTCGCGAGCGATGGCCACCTTCTCTTCCTTGGAGAAGGGCAGGCGTGCGGCATAGACCTCCAGCAGGCTCAGGGCCTTTTCCGGGTTTTGGCGAGCCAGGCGGCGCAGGCCAAGGCCGGCGGCATCCGCCGTGTGTCGGTCAGCCGGCGTGAAACGAGCGGTCTGACTCAGCAACTGCGGCTTCTGCGCCACTTCCACCATGAGTTTGCCTTGAGTACCAAGGCGCGGCATGGTCTTTACCAAGTGGTTGGCCAGGCCATAGTTGCGCGCTTCAGCAGCCAGCTTGGCGCGCTTCCAGCGCAGTTCCTCGCTCAACTGCCCTTCGGCTTTCCACATACCAAAGAGCACGTCGCAGGCCTCGGGTTGGGACTTGCCCACCAGCCAGAGCTTTTCGGCGGTGGCATAGCCTTCCTTCTTCATGCCGTGTTTGAGCTGGTACTGGCCGAACAGGCAGTCCAGTTCGGTGAAGTTGAGCTTGGGATCGTAGTAGTTGACGAAGGTCTGCCATTCCCCGCGTTCGGCCAGCCAGCGCAGCCAGCGCAATTTCATCCAGCCGGCCTGCGGCAGGTCGCCGTGCTCGGCGAGGAACTTCTCGATCTCCTCGTTGCTTGCCCATTTCAGACGGGCGGTCAGCTCGTCGTAGGCCAGGTAGGGCTCCAGCGGATAGTCGCTCAGGGCATTGGCGTAGCGCTCATAGGGGCCGGAATCACCCTTGGCCAGGGCTCGCTTGGCCTCGTCGTACATCAGGCGCTGCTGGGCGAGCGGGGCCGCGGAGGCCTGGCTGGCGTGCAGGCCTACCGTGGAAAGGAGCAAGCAGGAAAACAGGTTGAGCAGACGACCGCGCATGACACTTCCGGGGCAGATATATCGTTATGAATGCCCGTTTCGGGGCATCGAATAGCGCCTAGCTTAGCCGTTAGGCAGGGGCGGTTAAAGCATTGCGCCAGCAGGAGAAACCGGCGGTAAAAATTGCCCGAGAGGCGGTACCGCAAGTCGGGTAGAATGCGCGCCCTGATCCAGGAGGCCCCCCCATGACACTGCTCAAGTTCACCGATGTATCCCTCGCCTACGGCGCCATGCCGCTGTTGGATAAGGTGTCCTGGCAGATCGCCCGTGGCGAGCGGGTGTGCATCATTGGTCGCAACGGCACCGGCAAATCCAGCCTGCTGCGATTGGTCAAGGGTGATCAATTCGCTGATGATGGCGAAATCTGGCGCGCACCGGCGCTGAAAATCGGTGAGCTACCGCAAGAACTGCCGCTCGCCGATGATCGCACCGTATTCGATGTGGTGGCCGAAGGCCTGGCAGAGGTCGGCAAGCTGCTCGCCGAGTACCACCACCTGAGCCTGCATATCAACGACGAGAATGACCTGGCGCGCCTGTCCCGGGTTCAACAGGACCTGGAAGCGCGCGACGGCTGGCGACTGCAGCAGTTGGTGGATAGCACCCTGAGTCGCCTGCAACTGCCGGCGGACAAGACCCTGGCGGAGCTCTCCGGTGGCTGGCGCCGTCGCGTGCTGCTGGCCCAGGCACTGGTGGCCGAGCCAGACCTGCTGCTGCTCGATGAGCCCACCAACCATTTGGATATCGGCGCCATCGCCTGGCTGGAAGAGGCCCTGCTGGGTTTCAACGGCGCCGTGTTGTTCATTACCCACGACCGTTCCTTCCTGCAGAACCTGGCCACTCGTATCCTCGAGCTGGACCGTGGTCATCTGATCGACTGGAACGGTGACTACGCCAGCTTCCTGGTGCACAAGGAGCAGCAGCTGGCGGCGGAAGAAGTGGCCAACGCCCTGTTCGACAAGCGCCTGGCCCAGGAAGAAGTCTGGATTCGCCAGGGCATCAAGGCCCGTCGTACCCGTAACGAAGGCCGGGTGCGTGCGCTCAAGGCGATGCGCAACGAGCGTTCAGAGCGTCGCGAGCGTCAGGGCAAGGCTACGTTCCAGCTGGAGGCAGCGGAAAAATCCGGCAAGCAGGTGATGGTGGCGGAAAACGTCAGCTTCGCCCATGCAGGCGAGGAGCCGCTGATCCGCGATTTCAACCTGGTGCTGCAGCGCTCCGACCGTATCGGCCTGCTGGGTGCCAACGGTACCGGCAAGACCACGCTGCTCAAGCTGCTGCTGGGCGACCTCCAGCCCACCGGTGGCAGCATTGAGGTCGGCACTCGCCTGGAAGTGGCGTATTTCGACCAGCTGCGTCACCAGCTGGATCTGGAAAAGACCGTAATCGATAACCTCTCCGAAGGCCGCGACTTCATCAGTATCGACGGTCAGAACCGCCATGTACTGAGCTACCTGGGGGACTTCCTGTTCAGTCCGCAGCGCGCCCGTACGCCGGTAAAGGCGTTGTCTGGTGGCGAGCGGGCACGACTGTTGCTGGCCAAGTTGTTCAGCAAGCCGGCGAACCTGCTGGTGCTGGACGAACCGACCAACGACCTGGATGTGGAAACCCTGGAGCTGCTCGAAGAGGTGCTGCTGAATTTCCCTGGCACGGTGCTGATGGTCAGCCACGACCGCGCGTTCCTCGACAACGTGGTCACCAGCACGCTGGTGTTCGAAGGGCAAGGCCGCGTTCGCGAGTACGTTGGTGGCTACCAGGATTGGCTGCGCCAGGGCGGCTCGCCGCGTCTGCTGGGCGTGGGTGACACGCGGGAGGCCAAGGCCGAAGCGCCCAGGGCTGCCGAGCCTGCTCCTGTTGCGGTTGAGGTACCCAAGAAGAAGCTGAGCTACAAGTTGCAGCGTGAGCTGGAGGCCATTCCCGGGCAGATCGAGGCTCTGGAAGCGGAGCAGGTGAGGGTGCAGGCGGAAGTCTCCGATCCGGCCTTCTATCAGCGCCCAGCGGAACAGACCCGCATGGTGCTGGAGCGCCTGGATGACTTGCAGAAGGAGCTGGACCGTCTGATCGAGCGTTGGGCGGAGCTGGAAGACAGTTGAGGAAGTGAGCCGGAGAGCCCATGGCCATCGAATACCGCATCAGCCTGGATGACCTGCATGAGTTCAGCTACCGCATCGAGCTGGACCGTGCGTATGACCCGGCGCGAGCAGAAGTCGCGCCGAAGTGGACGCGACTGGAACATCAGCAGTGCAGCAACTGCCCGCTAAGCCGGAATGCCTTTAGTCATTGCCCGGCGGCGGTGGATTTGCACCGGGTGATCGAGGATTTCCAAGGCCTGCCAGCCTTCAAGAAGGTACAGGTCTGGGTACGTACGCCGGAGCGCGAGTACACCAAGCTGGTGGGGCTGGAGGAGGGGTTGCGTGCTCTGTTGGGGGTGATCATGGCCACCAGCGCCTGTCCGGTGCTGGGCAAGCTCAGGCCGATGGCGCAGCAACACTTGCCGTTCGCCAGCAACCAGGAGTTCATTCTGCGGGCCGTCTCGCTCTATCTCG
Organism: Metapseudomonas resinovorans DSM 21078; assembly: GCF_000423545.1. Lineage (GTDB taxonomy): Bacteria > Pseudomonadota > Gammaproteobacteria > Pseudomonadales > Pseudomonadaceae > Metapseudomonas > Metapseudomonas resinovorans. The sequence continues at coordinate 96,529 of NZ_AUIE01000024.1, read as the reverse complement.
CGCGGCAGTACTTCAATCTCCGTGAAGGACGCCATGCGGACTGGGAGTTGAAGGGGCTCGTACGGCTGTTCCAGCAGCTGCAACTGGTGAATCAGGCTTTCTGGCAGCGTATCCACGATACCTGCGAGGGGGACTCGAACCTCAAGGCGTTCCTGACCTTCTTTTCCATGGCTTCCAGCATGACTTACTCGCTGGAGACTCAGTTGCAGAAAATCCGGCCCCTGGTGATGAGCGCGGGCGAAGGCTTCGACTGAAGCCCGCGCCCGTCAGATTATTTCAATCTATTCAGGGTTCTTCAGGCGCACCGCCAGCACGTCGCAGGGGGCGCCATGGAGGACGTCATTGGCGGTGGAGCCGAGTAGCAGGGCGAGACCGTGGCGACCATGGCTGCCAACGACGATCAGGTCGCAGCCCTGTTCCTCCGCGAGGCGGTGGATTTCCTGCCGAGGCTGGCCGTACGCCAGGTGGCGCTGGTCAGCGGTCAGCTCGGAGTAGATGCCGGCGAAGGTCTGCAGGCGTTCGCGGGCCTGCTCGAACTGCTGCTGCTGGAGCATGGAAAGGTCCATCGGTACGTCACCGCCGAAGGCCATGGCCATGGGCTCGACTATGTGCACCAGCGACAGCTTGGCATGGCTGGCCTGGGCCAGCGCCTGGGCACGACGCACCACCGGATGGCATTCATCGGTCAGGTCGACAGCGACCAGAATGTGCTGGTAGGGCATGGGTGACTCCTCCTCAAGGTTGCGCATGATCACAAGTATGGCTGGCCGGAACGTTTAACACAGGCTTTTGCGCGGGGATAACCGATATGACCTTCTGGATCGTCCTATTGCTCCTCCTGGCGGTGGTCAGCCCCTTGGTCTGGCTGGTTCCGTCGAAGGGGCAGCGGGGGCGCATGGAGCTGCGCCTGCAGGCGCGGCGCATGGGGCTGGCCATGCAGCTGTCGCGCCAGGACTGGCCCCACTGGCTGGTCCAGGAGCCGCCGCATTCCTGCGCCCAGTACCACCGGCCGCGTCTGCGTGGGCGCGAGGCCTGGTGCTATTGGCAGAGCGAGCCCGGTACGTGGCTGAACCAGTGGCGTGAGCCCTGCGAGGACGCGACATTGCTGGCACATCTGGGCGGTCTGCCGAAGGATGTCTACAAAGTTGAAGCAAGTTCGCAGATGGTTGCCCTCTACTGGGGCGAGCGCGGCACGGTGGAAGACCTGCAGCGCATCGCCGACACGCTGAAGGCGCTGGCCTGAGGAGCGGGCGCAACGGCGTTGCCGTTGCGCCGATTGCCGGCGCTTCAGCTCTGGGCGGCCGAATAGCGGGCGGAGACGTCTTCGAGGCCGTCGATGATGCGATCCGAGTACTTGTTGATGAGGAATGGAACGCTGTTCTCGTTGTAGTGTTTCAGCGATTTCTCGATGTAGCGCCACTTGGTGCTGATGCCATCCAGCGCTTGGCGGATTTCCGGCGTGTTCTGCGGTGCCTGTTCCAGGCTGGCGAGCTGGCTGGCGAACTCTCCGGCCAGTTCGTCGATTGCCTTGCCGCCGTTGCCACCGATGAAACTGCCACCGATGGAGGCGCTGCGTGAGGCGTAGTCCACCGCTATGGACTGCATCAGCAGACTCTGGTCGCGGCTGCGCTGGGTCAGGGGGGGTACCTGGGTGGCGCTTTCCTGCTGGATTCTGGCGTAAAGCTCGTTGGAGAGCTCCATCAGGCGCTTGTTGCGTTCGGTCAAGTCGGCCACCGGCTGCAGGTCGGTATAGCCCTGCTGCTTGAGGGAGGTGACCAGGCCGGTCAATTCGCTGTTGTAGTTCTGCCATTCCTGCGCCAACTGCGCGCGCAGGGCCTTCGAGGCTTCTCCGGGCATTTCCCCCAGTTCGTTCAGGCGGGCATTGGCTTTCTGCACCGACTCGTCGATCAGGCGCGCGTAGCGCTGGTCACCTTCCATGCCGTTGTACATATAGAAGTCGCCGAGGCTGCGCTGGGCGGCCAGGCGCATCTGATGGAGCTTGAGGAGGCTGTCCGCGGGGGTGGCTTGGGCGGAAGCGAAGGCGGGAAGGGTAAGCAGGGTACCCAGCAGAATGGCAAGCAAGCGGCTCGTCATTGGTGCTTCTCCGTGGGCCATTGGCCTTGATTGTTGTTGTTATGGCGCTCGAAACCTGACGGGTGCGAGTGGCACGAATGTACCCGTGGCGCAGGCAATTTGCCAGCGGCGTTCCGGGGACTTTTCCGTCTATCAGCGGTGATCGTGATAGGTCGCGATCATTCGTATGAATCTTCACCTGCTTTCGTGTTCACGCGGTGGCGAGGCTGGGGGCAGAGCCTTTCCATCGTGGCTGGTCGGTCACGTTGCGAGATTGACAAGAGCGGACTTTTCCCTGAATCTCCGCTCACCCAAATCAAACGGGCGTATGAATCGAGCGTTTGTCTTGTCAGACGCTTCCGATGCTGCCCGAATATCGCGTCGGTGGGTGTGCCGGACCGATCAGGACTATGCTCCGGCAGCGCCGGAGGCGAGTCCGCCGGTTGGCTCTGACGCGTACAGTCCAGTTTCCCAAACCGTGGAGATCAGTTGATGATTTACGAAGGTAAAGCCATCACGGTTAAGGCTCTTGAGGGCGGTATCGTCGAACTGAAGTTCGACCTCAAGGGTGAGTCCGTCAACAAGTTCAACCGTCTCACCCTGAACGAACTGCGTGATGCAGTCGCAGCCATCAAGGCCGATGCTTCGGTCAAGGGCGTGATCGTCAGCAGCGGCAAGGACGTATTCATCGTCGGCGCCGATATCACTGAATTCGTCGACAACTTCCAGTTGCCTGACGAAGAACTGGTGGCCGGCAACCTCGAAGCCAACAAGATCTTCAGCGCGTTCGAAGACCTCGAAGTTCCCACCGTTGTCGCTATCAATGGCATCGCCCTGGGTGGCGGCCTGGAAATGTGCCTGGCAGCCGACTACCGCGTGATGAGCACCGTCGCCAAGATCGGCCTGCCGGAAGTCAAGCTGGGCATCTACCCAGGCTTCGGCGGCACCGTGCGTCTGCCGCGCATCATCGGCACCGACAACGCCATCGAGTGGATCGCCTCCGGTAAGGAGAACCGCGCCGAAGACGCACTGAAAGTCGGCGCCGTCGACGCCGTGGTCGCTCCCGAGCTGCTGCAGGCCGGTGCCCTGGACCTGGTCAAGCGCGCCATTGCCGGCGAGCTGGACTTCAAGGCCAAGCGTCAGCCGAAGCTGGAAAAGCTCAAGCTCAACGCCATCGAACAGATGATGGCCTTCGAGACCGCCAAGGGTTTCGTTGCCGGCCAGGCCGGTCCGAACTACCCGGCCCCGGTAGAAGCCATCAAGACCATTCAGAAGGCCGCCAACTTCGGTCGCGAGAAGGCGCTGGAAGTCGAGGCAGCCGGTTTCGTGAAACTGGCCAAGACTTCGGTCGCCACCAGCCTGATCGGACTGTTCCTGAATGACCAGGAACTGAAGAAGAAGGGCAAGCAGTACGACGAAGCTGCCAAGGACGTGAAGCTGGCTGCTGTTCTCGGCGCTGGCATCATGGGTGGCGGCATCGCCTACCAGTCCGCCTCGAAGGGCACTCCGATCCTGATGAAGGATATCCGCGAAGAGGGTATCCAGATGGGCCTGCAGGAAGCGTCCAAGCTGCTCGGCAAGCGCGTCGAGAAGGGCCGCATGAAGCCTGAGAAGATGGCTGAAGCGCTGAACGCGATTCGTCCGACCATGTCCTACGGCGACTTCGGCAATGTCGACATCGTGGTCGAGGCTGTGGTCGAGAACCCGAAGGTCAAGCATGCCGTGCTGGCCGAGGTGGAAGGCCATGTGCGTGAAGACGCCATCATCGCCTCGAACACCTCCACCATCTCCATCAGCTACCTGGCTCAAGCCCTGAAGCGCCCGGAGAACTTCGTCGGCATGCACTTCTTCAACCCGGTGCACATGATGCCGCTGGTGGAAGTGATCCGTGGCGAGAAGTCCAGCGAAGTGGCCGTTGCCACCACCGTTGCCTACGCCAAGAAAATGGGCAAGAACCCGATCGTGGTCAACGACTGCCCCGGCTTCCTCGTCAACCGCGTCCTGTTCCCGTATTTCGGTGGCTTCGCCAAGCTGTTGGAGTTCGGCGTCGACTTCGTACGAATCGACAAGATCATGGAGAAGTTCGGCTGGCCCATGGGTCCGGCCTACTTGTCCGACGTTGTCGGCATCGACACCGGTCACCACGGTCGCGATGTGATGGCCGAAGGCTTCCCGGATCGCATGGCGGTTGAAGGCAAGACGGCCGTCGACGTGATGTACGAAGCCAATCGCCTGGGCCAGAAGAACGGCAAGGGCTTCTACGCCTACGAAACCGACAAACGCGGCAAGCCGAAAAAGGTTACCGATCCGGTTGCCTATGAAGTGCTGAAGTCGATCGTCAAGGAGCAGCGCGAGCTGACTGACGAAGACATCATCAACTTCATGATGATCCCGCTGTGCCTGGAAACCGTACGTTGCCTGGAAGATGGCATCGTAGCGACGGCTGCCGAGGCCGACATGGGCCTGATCTACGGCATCGGCTTCCCGCCCTTCCGTGGTGGTGCGCTGCGCTACATCGACAGCGTCGGTGTGGCCGAATTCGTAGCCATGGCCGACAAGTACGCCGACCTGGGCGCGCTGTATCACCCGACCGCCAAGCTTCGCGAAATGGCCAAGAACGGCCAGAAGTTTTTCGGCTAATTGAGCGAGAGTGAAGAATATGAGCCTGAATCCTAGAGATGCAGTCATTGTCGACTTCGGTCGCACCCCGATGGGTCGCTCCAAGGGTGGCATGCACCGCAACACCCGTGCCGAGGACATGTCGGCCCACCTGATCAGCAAGCTGCTGGAGCGCAACGCCAAGGTCGACCCGGCGGAAGTCGAGGACGTCATCTGGGGCTGCGTGAACCAGACCCTGGAGCAGGGCTGGAACATCGCACGCATGGCGTCGCTGATGACCCAGATCCCCCACACCAGCGCCGGCCAGACCGTCAGCCGTCTGTGCGGTTCGTCCATGAGCGCCCTGCACACCGCCGTGCAAGCCATCCAGACCGGCAACGGCGACGTGTTCGTAGTCGGTGGCGTGGAGCACATGGGCCACGTGGGCATGATGCACGGCGTCGATCCGAACCCGCATATGTCCCTGTATGCCGCCAAGGCCTCGGGCATGATGGGGCTGACCGCCGAAATGCTCGGCAAGATGCACGGCATCAGCCGCGAAGCTCAGGATCAGTTCGGTGTGCGTTCGCACCAGCTGGCCCACAAAGCTACCGTCGAAGGCAAGTTCAAGGATGAAATCATCCCGATGCAAGGCTACGACGAGAACGGCTTCCTGAAGGTGTTCGACTTCGACGAAACCATTCGTCCGGAGACGACGCTGGAAAGCCTGGCCAGCCTCAAGCCGGCGTTCAACCCGAAAGGCGGCACCGTGACTGCGGGTACTTCCTCGCAGATCACCGACGGCGCATCGTGCATGATCGTCATGTCCGCTCAGCGTGCTCAAGACCTGGGCATCCAGCCGATGGCCGTGGTTCGTGCCATGGCGGTTGCCGGTGTTGACCCGGCGATCATGGGTTACGGTCCGGTGCCATCCACTCAGAAGGCGCTCAAGCGCGCTGGCCTGACCATGGATGACATCGATTTCGTTGAGCTCAACGAAGCCTTCGCTGCTCAAGCACTGCCGGTGCTGAAAGACCTCAAACTCCTCGACAAGATGGAGCAGAAGGTTAACCTGCATGGCGGCGCCATCGCCCTGGGTCACCCGTTCGGCTGCTCTGGTGCCCGTATTTCCGGCACCTTGCTGAACGTGATGAAGCAGAACGGCGGTAATCTGGGCGTGTCCACCATGTGCGTGGGCCTCGGCCAGGGCATCACCACCATCTTCGAGCGCGTCTGAGCGTAGCGGAGATGAGGAAACCGGGGCCTTGTGCCCCGGTTTTTGCTTTTATGTGGAGAAACTTCGCAGGAAATTTCTCTCAAGGGCTGGCCTCGGGCCGAATGAAGCGGCACCATGCGCAACCTTTGCGGGATAGCCTGCATTCATCACTGTGAGGCAACCATGAGCCTGCAACCGGGTCTCTATCGTCACTACAAAGGTCAGCAATACAGGGTCATAGGTATTGCCCGGCACTCCGAAACCGAGGAGGCGCTGGTGGTTTACCAGGCCCTTTACGGTGAGTACGGCCTTTGGGTGCGTCCGCTCAGCATGTTCACCGAGACGGTTCAGGTGGACGGCGAGCAGATCGCGCGCTTCGCTTTGGTGAGTGCCGAGCCAGATCCCTTTCCGCAGCCCTGAGGGGCGTGGACAGGGCCAGGGGCGCGCTTGACCGCGCTGCGCTGGCCACTATATATAGCGGTGCCGCGACAGGCGGCTCCCGCTTTTTAAATATTTCATTCAGGAACACACCGATCCATGGGCAAATCGCTGGTCATCGTGGAATCCCCGGCCAAGGCCAAGACCATCAACAAGTACCTGGGCAACCAGTACGTGGTGAAGTCGAGCATCGGCCATATCCGTGACCTCCCCACCAGCGGTTCGGCGAGTACCGCCAAAGAGCCGGCCAAGCGTGGCAAGGCCGCTGCTGAAGCTCCCGCCCTGTCCGCCAAGGAAAAGGCCAAGCGCCAGCTGGTTGCCCGTATGGGCGTCGATCCGGACCACGGCTGGAAGGCCAAGTACGAGATCCTGCCCGGCAAGGAAAAGGTGATTGAGGAATTGCGCCGCCTGGCCAAGGATGCCGACACCATTTATCTCGCAACCGACTTGGACCGCGAAGGGGAGGCCATCGCCTGGCACCTGCGGGAATCCATCGGTGGCGATGACAGCCGCTACAAGCGCGTGGTGTTCAACGAAATCACCAAGAAGGCCATCCAGGAGGCCTTCTCCCAGCCCGGCGATCTCGATATCAATCGTGTCAACGCCCAGCAGGCTCGCCGCTTCCTCGATCGTGTAGTGGGCTACATGGTCTCGCCGCTGCTTTGGCAGAAGATCGCCCGCGGCCTGTCCGCTGGCCGCGTGCAGTCCGTAGCAGTGAAGCTGGTAGTGGAGCGCGAGCGCGAGATTCGCGCCTTCGTTCCGGAAGAGTACTGGGAAGTGCATGCCGACCTCGGCACCACCAAGGGCGCCAAGGTGCGCTTCGAAGTGGCCCGTGAGAATGGCGAGGCCTTCAAGCCGCTCAATGAAGCCCAGGCCATGGCGGCCCTGGAGAAGCTCAAGGCCTCCAGCTACACCGTGGCCAGGCGCGAGGACAAGCCGACATCCAGTCGCCCGTCCGCGCCCTTCATCACCTCTACCCTGCAGCAGGCCGCGAGCAATCGGCTGGGCTTCGGGGTGAAGAAAACCATGATGATGGCGCAGCGTCTCTACGAGGCCGGCTACATCACCTATATGCGTACTGACTCGACCAATCTCTCGGCCGACGCCATTTCCATGGTGCGTGACTTCATCGAGGGTGAGTTCGGTCAGAAGTACCTGCCGGCCAAGGCGAACGTCTATTCCAGCAAAGAAGGCGCCCAGGAGGCTCACGAGGCGATTCGCCCGTCTGATGTCAACCTGCGCCCGAACCAGCTGTCCGGCATGGAGCGTGACGCCGAGCGCCTGTACGACCTGATCTGGCGCCAGTTCGTGGCCTGCCAGATGCCGCCGGCCGAATACCTGTCCACCAGCGTCAGCGTCACTGCCAGCAAGTTCGAGCTGCGCGCGAAGGGCCGCATCCTCAAGTTCGATGGTTACACCCGCGTTCTGCCGCAGCAGAGCAAGCCGGGCGAGGACGACGTGCTGCCGGAAATGACGGAGGGCGAGCTGCTCAAACTGCACACTCTCGAGCCCAGTCAGCACTTCACCAAGCCGCCAGCGCGCTATTCCGAGGCCAGTCTGGTCAAGGAACTCGAAAAGCGTGGCATCGGCCGTCCATCCACCTACGCGGCGATCATCTCCACCATCCAGGAGCGTGGTTACGTGACGGTACATAACCGCCGTTTCTACGCGGAGAAGATGGGTGACATCGTCACTGAGCGTCTGAGCGAAAGCTTCGCCAACCTGATGGACTATGGCTTCACCGCCGGTATGGAAGAGCATCTGGACGATGTGGCTCAGGGTGAGCGCGACTGGAAGCATCTGCTGGACGAGTTCTACGGCGACTTCAAGAAAAAGCTGGAGCTGGCCGAAGGCGCCGACAATGGCATGCGCGCCAACCAGCCGACTTTGACCGACATCGCCTGCCGCGAATGCGGTCGCCCGATGATGATCCGTACTGCGTCCACTGGCGTGTTTCTTGGCTGCTCCGGCTACAGTCTGCCGCCGAAAGAGCGCTGCAAGGCCACGATCAACCTGGTGCCGGGTGATGAGATCGCCGCGGATGATGAGGGGGAGTCCGAATCTCGCGTGTTGCGTGGCAAGCACCGTTGCCCGATCTGCTCCACTGCGATGGACGCCTATCTGCTGGACGAGACTCGCAAACTGCATATCTGCGGTAACAACCCGGATTGCTCGGGCTACGAGATCGAGCAGGGTCAGTATCGCATCAAGGGCTACGAAGGTCCGAGCCTTGAGTGCGACAAATGCGGCAGCGAGATGCAGCTCAAGACAGGTCGTTTCGGCAAGTTCTTTGGCTGTACCAATGCCAGTTGCAAGAACACCCGCAAGCTGCTGAAGAGTGGCGAGGCGGCGCCGCCGAAGATCGACCCGATCCGCATGCCTGAGCTGAAGTGCGAGAAGGTCGACGATATCTATGTGCTGCGTGATGGCGCTTCGGGGCTTTTCCTGGCAGCCAGCCAGTTCCCAAAGAACCGTGAAACCCGCGCCCCGTTGGTGAAGGAGCTGATCCCCCACAAGGATGAGCTGGACGCCAAGTACCACTACCTGCTGGATGCGCCGACGAAAGACCCTGAAGGGCGTCCGTCGGTGATCCGATTCAGTCGCAAGACCAAGGAGCAGTACGTACAGACTGAGGTCGAAGGTAAGCCCACTGGCTGGCGCGCCTTCTACGATGGCGGCAAGTGGAAGGTCGAAGATAAGCGCTGACCGACTGCAGCGCGCCCGGATCCGGGCGCGCATATACTGCCCGAGTCCCCTGTGGAGGGTGCCGTCATGGCCCATGAGCTTTATACCCGCACCAACCAGAAACTCTTTTTCGCTGGTCTGTCGCTTGAGTCCTGGCGCAAGGCGGAAGAGGGTAGGGCGATGAATGCCCAGGCGCTGGTGCAGTCCGAGCGTGAGGCTTCGCTCTTCCATCTTTATGGTGCGCTGCTAGGCCTTTGTCATGAGATCGCGGGTTACTACCGCCTTCCCGAGGCCAATTCGCCGCGTGTCGAGCTTGTGTTAACCCCAGAGGTGCTGGCCGTCGCGCCCAGCCCGGAGCTGGCTGAGCTGGTGGAGCTGGCTCAGCAAAGCGAAACCTGGTTGGCCGCGCTTTTGGCAGCGTATCGTGGACTGTTCCAGCCGCCGCAGGCTCCAAAGCAGGCAAAAGTCGATCCCACACTGCCGCTGATTACCGCAGTCAGTCTGGAGGAGGAGGTGGCGCCTTTGTCGCGGGAGACGCTGGAGTCCTGGCGACAGAGTCTGAAATCCCTTGCCTTGCGTTTCCGCGAAACCCTGAGCGAGTGCTGATTTGATCGATGGGCTAGGGCGTACTGGCGGCTCGCTGTTACAATGGTCGCCTTTCGTGGAGATTTGAACTTATGCCTACGTCCTTTCTGGAAATAGTCGAGCTGCCTGATGGGCGCATTATTCTGCGCCGGGCCGAGGACGAGGAGGCGTTGGTGACGCTGGACTTCTCTGCCGATGCCAAGGCTTTCCTTCAGGGGCATCACCTGGAAGTCGCCAAGGCCATGCTGAATGTCGGCGTGCAGATGGCTGGCCGACTGGCCGAAGGCGACATGGACCATCAAGACGGTCCGCGCGTTCTGCATTGATTTCTGGAGCCTAATCTACCTTTGATTCGGTTACCGTCTGATGTCAAAGGCCTTAGGTATCACCTGGCGCCCGCTGTCCTTATCACCCCAGAAGAATGTTAAGGCTTTGCGCGCTACCCTCGCGTGCCGCGTGGGCCAGTCTGCGTTTGGCCTTTTGCCCAAGTTGCAGCCAGCTCACTACTGTGTGGCTGCGGCCCAATCGCAACGCCTCGCATGCCAGTTCCAGGGCGCTTTGTTCGCCGCGTGGTTGCAGGAGCAGTATGCGTTCGCGGTTCAGGCCGGACTCGCGCAACCAGTCACGGGTCAGGCCGGAGGGGGCGCCGATCAGTGTCAGCCAGCGTGCGTCCTGTTCTTCGCTGAGTTCCCGAAGCACCGACCCCAGCAGGCTTCGGCAGTGCCCAGTGGCGCCTCGAAGCGAGAGCTCGCTGAAGGCTTCCGGCTCTTCCGGGTGGGGTTCTTCCACTACATCGGTCAGCATCGGGACCACGGGGGTGGCCAGGATGGCGTCGTGGAACAGGGGGAGCTGAGACCGGCCAAGCGACTGCGGGAACTGCATAGAGCCTCCTTTAGCGGCGGATCACGCCGACACTCAAACCTTCGATCACCAGGTCCTGCTCATCCAGGTTCACTTCGATGGGGGCGAACTCGGGGTTCTCGGCGATTAACCAGACCTTGTCGCCTTCTCGTTTGAAGCGCTTGACCGTGACTTCTTCGCCGAGTCGAGCTACCACCACCTGGCCGTTGCGGACTTCGCGGGTGCTGTGTACGGCCAGCAGGTCGCCGTCATAGATGCCGATGTCCTTCATGGACATGCCGCGAACGCGCAGCAGGTAGTCGGCACGGGGATGGAAGAAGTCGGGATTGATGCGGCAGGATTCTTCTATGTTCTGCTGGGCAAGGATCGGCGCGCCAGCGGCGACCCGGCCGATCACCGGCAAACCATCGTCTTCGTTGCTACCAGGCTCGAAGCCAGGGATGCGGATGCCGCGGGATGCGCCCGGGGTCATCTCGATGGCGCCTTTGCGGGCGAGTGCCTTGAGGTGCTCCTCGGCGGCGTTTGGCGACTTGAAACCGAGTTCTTGGGCAATTTCCGCCCGGGTCGGGGGGAAGCCGTTATCTTCAAGGCAGCGCTTGATGAATGCGAGAATCTCGGCTTGGCGGTGCGTCAGTTTCAGCATGGCGGCGCTCTGTTTTTTTATACAGTGACTGGGATTATATACAGTGGCGTGACCTTGGCAACGCTTCTTTTTATGGAGAGAAGAGAGATTGCGGCTCAAGGTTGGGCAAGGCTGCTGTTGCGCTGGCTACGGGGAGGGTGACCATTGCGTCAGATAGTGGTGCGCATGGCTTGACAAGCTGACCGGATGAAACGTATGTTTCAAACAAGTGTTTGTCAGGCGGAGGAGCCATGGCCCAGTCGGAAACCGTTGAACGCATTCTGGATGCTGCGGAACAGCTGTTCGCGGAGAAAGGCTTTGCCGAGACTTCGTTGCGCCTGATCACCAGCAAAGCTGGGGTCAACCTGGCGGCTGTGAACTACCATTTCGGCTCTAAGAAAGCGCTGATCCAGGCAGTTTTCTCGCGTTTCCTCGGCCCGTTCTGCCAGAGCCTGGAGCGCGAACTGGACCGCCGTCAGGCCAAGGCAGAGAGCAAGGCCAGCCTTGAAGAGTTGCTGGAAATGCTCGTTGAGCAGGCGCTGGCGGTAAAGCCCCGCAGTGGCAATGACCTTTCGATCTTCATGCGTCTGCTTGGGCTTGCATTCAGTCAGAGCCAGGGGCACTTGCGCAAGTACCTCGAAGAAGTTTACGGAAAGGTTTTCCGCCGTTACATGCTGCTGGTGAACGACTCCGCTCCCAAGGTTCCGCCACTCGAGCTGTTCTGGCGAGTGCATTTCATGCTCGGAGCTGCTGCTTTCAGCATGTCGGGTATCAAGGCGTTGCGCGCCATGGCAGAAAACGACTTTGGCGTGAATACCTCGATCGAGCAGGTCATGCGTCTGATGGTGCCGTTCCTGGCAGCCGGTATGCGTGCCGAAACCGGGGTCACTGACGAAGCCCTGGCTAGTGCGGTGCTCAAACCGCGTAACAAGGCCCTGGCGGCACCTGCCAAGGCTTAAAACCATATGGGCGCAGGCGAGCTGATCGGCTAAGCTTGCGACCCATGCAAAACCTCGATCTTCTGCATATCTCCATCGCTGACCAACAGCTCTACGGCTTTGCCGGGGGGCAGTTGGTTCTGCGCATGTCTGTGTCTACTGCCCTGAATGGTGCAGGTGAGACGAATGGTTCCAACTGCACCCCCCGTGGGCTGCACCAGGTCCGCGCCCGGATCGGCGAGGGCCTGCCTCTCGGTGCAGTGCTTCGTGGTCGGCGCTGGACGGGTGAAGTCTGGAATGCCGAACTCCACGAGCGCTTTCCGGGGCGGGACTGGATCCTTAGTCGTATCCTTTGGCTGAGCGGTTGCGAGCCTGGTCACAATCGACTTGGCAAGGTGGACAGCTTCCGCCGCTACATCTACTTGCACGGTACGCCGGATACCGAGCCCATGGGGGTAGCCCGCTCGCATGGGTGCATTCGTCTGCGAAATGTCGATGTGCTGGAACTCTTCGATCGCGTACCCGTCCACTGTGCGGTACGCATTGACGAAGCACCTTGCCCGGTCTGGGCGACGGCACAACTCTCTTAAGGATTTTTCATGCAAGGTTCCCTGATGCTGGATATCGGCGGCACCTGGCTGACCGCCGAGGATCGGCAGATCCTCCGTCAGCCGGAAGTCGCCGGTCTTATCATCTTTGCCCGCAATATCGAGAGCCCGCGCCAGGTGCGCGAACTCTGCGCTGCGATTCGCGCTGTTCGGCCAGACCTGATTCTTGCTGTCGATCAGGAAGGCGGCCGTGTACAACGCCTGCGCCAAGGCTTCCTGCGCTTGCCGGCAATGCGCGCCCTGGCTGACAACGACAATGCCGAGCAACTGTCCGAGCAGTGCGGCTGGCTGATGGCGACCGAAGTGCTCGCAGTTGGCCTGGACATCAGCTTCGCCCCGGTGCTGGACCTTGACCACCAGCGCAGCGCCGTTGTCGGCAGTCGTGCCTTCGAGGGCGACCCTGAGCGTGCCGCGCGCCTGGCTGGCGCTTTTATTCGCGGTTTGCGGCAGGCGGGTATGGCTGCCACCGGCAAGCATTTCCCAGGCCACGGCTGGGCAGAGGCGGACTCCCACGTGGCGATTCCCACCGACGAGCGCAGCTTGGAGCAGATTCGCCAGGCCGACCTGGTCCCGTTCGCTCGTCTGGCCGCGGAACTGGACGGCATGATGCCTGCCCACGTCATCTACCCGCAGGTGGACGCCCAGCCTGCTGGTTTCTCCCGGCGCTGGTTGCAGGACATCCTGCGAGGCGAACTGAAATTTTCCGGTGTCATATTCAGTGATGACCTGTCCATGGCCGGCGCCCACGTGGTAGGTGATGCCGCCGAGCGCATCGAGGCTGCGCTGACAGCCGGTTGCGACATGGGGTTGGTGTGCAATGACCGCGCTTCTGCAGAGTTGGCCCTGGAGCGCCTGCAGCGCTTGAGAGCCAAGCCACCGACCAGACTGTCGCGAATGCGCCGCCGTGCCTTCCCCGGCACCGAATACCGCCAGGATCCCCGCTGGTCGCAGGCCGTTGCCGCCTTGCGCGAAGCCCAGTTGATCGATTGAGGAACTGACATGACCGTCTACGCCATTATTGGTGGTACAGGCCTGACCCAGCTCGATGGCCTGAGCATGAAAGCCCTGCTCCACCCTGATACCCCCTACGGCGCGCCGTCGGCCGGAATCGTTCATGGCGAGTACGCCGGGCACGACGTGCTGTTCCTTGCACGCCATGGCCATCCGCATCGCATTCCGCCGCACCAGGTGAACTATCGCGCCAATCTCTGGGCGCTCAAGCATGCCGGCGCGCAGGCGGTAATCGCTGTGAATGCCGTGGGCGGCATTCACGCGGCCATGGGTAGCGGCCACCTGGTGGTGCCACATCAGGTGATCGACTACACCCATGGTCGTGTCGGCACCTACTTCGAAGGCGATCTGGACCACGTCACCCACATCGACTTCAGCCATCCCTATGACGAAGCCCTGCGCGCCGAGCTGCTGGCGGCGCTGAACGCGTGCGACTACCCGCACAGTGATTTCGGCGTTTATGGCTGTACCCAGGGTCCGCGCCTGGAAACCGTGGCCGAGATCGCCCGCCTGGAGCGCGACGGCTGTGACATCGTTGGCATGACCGGCATGCCTGAAGCAGCGCTGGCCCGCGAGCTGAACCTGCCGTACGCCTGTCTCTCCCTGGTGGTGAACCCGGCTGCCGGCAAGTCGGAAGGCATCATCACCATGGCCGAGATCGAGGCTGCGCTGGCCGAGGGTATCGGCAAGGTACGCAATGTCCTCGCCCATGTGCTGAAAGGCTGAGGCCATGTCTTCCGCCGGCAGGCACACGCGTTGATGGCTGTCGGCGGCTGAGTCGTTCGCAAATGGGCGTGTCAGCGCTAAGCCGCGTCAGCTGCCAATCACGCGAGGCGGGGCAGTGGGGCGAAGAGGGCGTCGAGATCCGCTTCCCGTAGTCTCCAGCCTTCTTTCTCGCGACCGTCGAGAATGCCTCGCGCCAGCGCGTCCTTCTGGGCCTGAAGTTGCTGGATCTTCTCTTCCACCGTTCCTCGTGAAATTAGTCGATAGACGAATACCGGCTTGTCCTGGCCAATGCGATAGGCTCGGTCGGTTGCCTGGCGCTCCACGGCCGGGTTCCACCAGGGGTCGTAGTGGATCACGGTATCGGCCGCGGTCAGGTTCAGGCCGGTGCCACCGGCCTTGAGGCTGATGAGGAAAAGCGGCACCTCGCCGGCCTGGAAGCGCTGTACTGGCGTGCGTCGGTCCCGCGTGTCGCCGGTGATCTGCACATAGTCGATGGCGCGCTTGTGCAGTTCGTCTTCGATCAGCGACAGCATGCTGGTGAACTGCGAAAACAGCAGTACCTTGCGGCCCTCGGCGATCAGCTCCTCCAGCATTTCCATCAGGCTGTCCAGCTTGCCTGAGCTGCTGCCCCGTGAGCGGACGCCGCTTTCTTCGATCAATCGGGTGTCACAGCACACCTGGCGCAGCTTCAGCAGGGCTTCCAGGATCACGATCTGGCTGCGTGCCAGGCCCTTGCGGTCGATCTCGTCGCGCACTTTGTGGTCCATTGCCAGGCGCACCGTCTCGTAGAGGTCGCGCTGGCGGTCGCTGAGTTCGACCCATTGCGTGATCTCGCTCTTGGCCGGCAATTCGGTGGCCACGGCTTCCTTGCTGCGGCGCAGCAGGAAGGGCTTGAGGCGGGCATTGAGATGGGCAAGGCGGGTGGCGTCGCCATGCTTCTCGATGGGGTTTCGGTAGTTCCGCAGGAAGCTCTGGCTGTCACCCAGCCAGCCGGGCATCAGGAAGTGGAACAATGACCAGAGTTCGCCCAGGTGGTTCTCCAGTGGTGTGCCGGTGAGGCAGAGCCGCTGGCGTGCTTCCAGTTGGCGCGCCGCCTGGGCCGCTTTGCTGGTGGGGTTTTTGATGTACTGCGCCTCGTCGAGGATCAGCAGGTGCAGCGGAAGCTCCGCGAACTGCTCCAGGTCTCGGGGCAGCAGGGCGTAGGTGGTCAGTAGCAAGTCGTACTCGGCCATTCGCTCGAAGGCTTTCTTGCGGCCAGGACCGTGCAGGGCGAGGGCGCGCAGATCAGGCGCGAAGCGTTGGGCCTCGTCCAGCCAGTTGGGTATCAAACTGGTGGGCATCACCACCAGGGTCGGGCGATCCAGGCGACCGGCTTCCTTCTCCAGCAGTAGGTGGGCCAGGGTCTGCAGGGTTTTGCCCAGCCCCATGTCATCACCGAGGATGCCGCCGGCGCCAACCTCCCGCAGGGTCTGCAGCCACGCGATGCCCTCGAGCTGGTAATGGCGGAGTTCGGCATTCAGGCCCTTGGGTGGATTGATAGTGACCTTGCCGCTGTCACGCAGCTTTCGCGCCAGGTCGCGTAGCTCATCACCGCCTTGCCAGTGCAGGTCCAGGCCTTCCAGCTGGCTCAGGCGCGCTGCGTCGGGGCGGGCCAGGCGCAGTCTTTGGGTTGGGTCCTGATCGCGCTGATAGAGCTCGCCCAGGGTGGTCAGTACGGGCTTGAGTCGGGAAAACGGCAACATCACCTGCAGCGGGCGGCCATCCGCGGCGCGGGTGGCGTCCAGTTGCAGGCGCAACTGGTCATCGTCCTTGCGCCGTTGGAGGTTCTGCGGGTCGAGTAGCTCAGGGTTGCGTTGGATCAGGCGCAGAAGGACCGGTAACAGGCTGATGCGGCGACCCTCGACGACAATGCCCAGCTCCAGGTCAAACCATTCGCGGCCGGGCGCTTCGTCCACTTCGGCGTACCAGCCTTCGACCTGGCTGAGGTCGAACTGGAATCCCGGGCGAATATCGATGTGCCAGCCCTGCTCGCGAAGTGCGGGTAAGTTCTCTCGCATGAAGTGCAGCCAGTCTTCGTCGCTGGGCAGCTCGAACATCTCCGCGCTGTTGGCGGGCAGGGCCAGGCTCTGCCGCAGGGCTTCCTTGAAACCCAGTTGGCGCAGCCTGTCACGCCAGGCCTGCTCAGTCTTTGGGTGGCGGGCAATGGCAAGGCGCTCGCCATTGCTGCGGTGATGCAGTCGTTCCGGTTTCGCCGGTTTGCCGTGGGTGTGTGCGCCACCATAGTCGAACACCAGGCCGGCGCGGTGCTGCTGGCTGCCGACCATGCGTCCGCTGCGCAGGTCGTACTGGCTCTGGGCATGGCTGCCGAGGATCAGGTGCGGAAGTGGCTGCAGGTCGTCCACCTGACGCTCGCTGGGTGGCGTCGGGATTTGCCAGCCGGTGGTGGGCTGGTTAAGTAGGTAGGTGATGGCAGCGACGCAATGCTTGCAGTTGAAACTCACCGGGCAGCTGCAGCGACCGACCACTCCGAGCCCCTTCGGTGCCAGGCGGATCAGTTGGGTGTAGACGTGGCCTGCGGAGCCTTCGCAGCTCGTCTCGATGGCCTTGTCGCTCAGACTCAGCAGGCGGATGCGACCTTCGGTGGCGTACTTGAGGCCACGGGAAAGGGCGCCCGGATCGAAATCCAGGCGCCATTCCAGCTGTCTCAATTGGTCGAGCAGGGCACTCATGGCGCCTTAGAGCGGGCTAACGCGAATCAGGATGCCCAGGTTTCCGTGGTCAAGGTAGGTAAGTTCGCCGTTCTTCAGGCGAGTACCCTGGCGCAGACGTTCGCTGCTGCTGATCAGGCCACTGCTGTCGAATTGGTTGATCCAGAAGTCGGCCTGGGCGTCGACACTGCGATCGAGGGTGAGTGCCAGCGTGCCTTCCACGGGGTAATGCCCCAGCTGCTGTTCGCCGGACGTCACCGATACCGTGTTCGGAATCGCCGACAGGTTTTGCGACCAGGCCTTGTGCATTAGCACTTCGTAGCCGGCGTTGGGGTTCAGCTTGGCCGCTTCGCCATCCAGTGCGGTGCCGCGCTCGCTGCCGGCGATGGATTGGCTGCCTGCGGCCCAGTCGTCCGGAGCGGGCTGGCTGGCCGGGATGGGATCGCCGGCCTGGCGGAAGATGATCATCTCCACCGAGTAGAGACCGTCGGCAAAGGCCGCCGGGGCCAGCAGGGCGAGCAGCAGGGCGAAGTTTCGGATGGCACGCATGGGTTGTTCCTTATAGGGGCAATCATTCCGCAGACTACTGCGGGGTCAGGCGTTCGAATAGCGCCTCGAGTGTGTTGAAGCGTTCTTCCGGGCGCTCCATGGGCACCTGGAACTTGAACAGGGTGGCACCTTCGAACTTGTAGCGCTTGGGCTGGCCCTGGATCAGTTTGATCAGTACCAGCGGGTCGACGCAGGTCGAGGCGTCGAACTCGATGCGACCCCCTTGGGGGCCGGCATCGACCTTCTTGATGCCGAGTTTCTCGGCCTGCAACTTGAGCAGGGTCGTGCGCACCAGGTGCTTGGTGGGCTCGGGCAACAGGCCAAAGCGATCGATCATTTCTACTTGCAGTTCCTTCAGGCCGTCTTCGTCAGCTGCCGAGGCAATGCGTTTGTAGAGGATCAGGCGCGCATGCACGTCGGGCAGATAATCCTCGGGAATCAGCGCCGGCACCCTCAGGTTGATTTCCGGCCCGCCGCCCAGCGGCTGCTCAAGGTTCGGTTGCTCGCCCTTGCGTATGGCCTTCACCGCACGTTCGAGCATTTCCATGTAAAGCGTAAAACCGACGGCCTGGATCTGCCCGCTCTGGCCTTCGCCCAGCAGTTCGCCGGCACCGCGGATTTCCAGGTCGTGGGTGGCAAGAACGAAGCCGGCGCCCAGGTCCTGGGCGTTGGCGATGGCCTCCAGGCGCTTTTCGGCATCCGGGGTCATCTGCTTGCGCGGTGGTGTCAGTAGGTAGGCGTATGCCTGGTGATGGCTGCGGCCGACCCGGCCGCGCAACTGGTGCAGCTGGGCCAGGCCGAATTTGTCGGCGCGTTCGATGACGATGGTGTTCGCGCTGGGTACGTCGATGCCGGTTTCGATGATGGTCGACGCCACCAGCACGTTGAAGCGCTTGTGGTAGAAGTCGCTCATCACCTGTTCGAGATCGCGTTCGCGCATCTGGCCGTGGCCGACGGCAATGCGCGCTTCAGGAACCAGTTCGGCCAGTTCGGCGGCGCACTTCTCGATGGTCGCCACCTCGTTGTGCAGGTAGTAGACCTGGCCGCCACGCAGTAGCTCGCGGAGCAGGGCTTCCTTGATCGCCGTGTTCTGCCGTTCCATGACGAAGGTACGTACCGACAGGCGGCGCGCTGGCGGCGTGGCGATGATCGACAGGTCGCGCATGCCCGCCACCGCCATGTTTAGGGTGCGCGGAATCGGTGTGGCGGTCAGGGTGAGGATGTCCACCTCGCTGCGCAGGGATTTCAACTGTTCCTTCTGGCGCACGCCAAAACGGTGCTCTTCGTCGATGATCGCCAGGCCCAGGCTCTTGAAGTTCACGTCACCCTGCAGGAGCTTATGGGTGCCGATGATGATGTCGATCTTGCCTTCGGCCAGTTGCTGAGCCGCGCCTTCCACCTCCTTGGCGGACTTGAAGCGGCTCATTACCTCCACGGTTACGGGCCAATCGGCGAAGCGATCGCGGAAGCTGTTGTAGTGCTGCTGGGCGAGCAGGGTGGTGGGCACCAAGACTGCGACCTGCTTGCCGCTGTGTACCGCGACGAAGGCCGCACGCATGGCGACTTCGGTCTTGCCGAATCCAACGTCGCCGCACACCAGCCGGTCCATGGGTTTGGGCGCCAGCATGTCGGCCAGCACGGCTTCGATGGCGGCCTGCTGGTCGGGCGTTTCCTCGAAAGGGAAACCGGCGGCGAAGGTGGCGTAATCCACCGTTGGGTCCTTGAACGCATAACCCTCGCGGGCGGCGCGGCGCGCATAGATATCCAGCAATTCGGCTGCGACGTCACGGACCTGCTCGGCGGCCTTGCGCTTGGCTTTCTGCCAGGCTTCGGAGCCCAGGCGGTGCAGCGGTGCCAGGGCGTCGTCGCTGCCGGTGTAGCGAGCGATCAGGTGCAGGCTGGCCACTGGCACGTAGAGCTTGGCCTCCTCGGCGTACTGCAGGGCGAGGAACTCGGCGGCCTGGCCTTCGATTTCCAGAGTGATCAGGCCGAGGTAGCGGCCGACGCCATGGTCGATGTGCACCACGGGGGCGCCCTCGCGCAGCTCGGCGAGGTTCTTGATCACGTTGTCGCCGGCGTCGCTGCGACGTTCGCGGCGGCGTCGCTGCATCACCCGCTGGCCGAACAGCGGGCTTTCGGCGATCAGGGCCAGGCCCGGGTCGTCCAGTAGCAGCCCTTCATCCAGTGGCGCAATGGTAATGGCCAGGCGTTCGGAACTGGCTACGAACTCCGGCCAACCCTCGACTTCCTGTGGACGCAGCTTGAGGCGCGCCAGCATTTCCAGCAGCACCTCGCGGCGGCCAGCGGATTCGGCGCTGAACAGCACGCGGCCAGGGAAGTCCTCGATAAAGCGACGCAGAGCTGCAAGGGGTTCGGTGGCCTTGGCCTGGATCGCCAGGTCGGGCAGGGCGCGGGCGGAGAATCGTTCGCGACCGACGCCGGGTTCGACGTCTTCCTGGCTCAGCACCAGCCGGGGCGAGCCTTTCAGGCGGGCGAAGCAGTCTTCCACCGGCAAGAACAGCTCGGCGGGTGGCACCAAGGGGCGTTCAGGGTCGACGCGACGCTCCTCGTAGCGATTGCGCACGTCGGTCCAGAACTGCTCGGCAGCCTGCTCGATGCCCGGCAGGGAGAACACCTGGGTGTCGGTCGGCAGGTAGTCGAAGAGCGTGGCCGTTTCCTCGAAGAACAACGGCAGGTAGTACTCGATGCCGGCCGGCGTGATGCCGCTGGCCAGGTCCTGGTAGATGGGGCAGCGGCGGAAGTCGACGTCGAAGCGCTCGCGGAAGCGACCGCGAAAGTCGGTCACGGCCTTCTTGTCCAGTGGGAACTCGCGGGCCGGCAGCAGGCGGATCGATTCCACCTTGTCCACCGAACGCTGGGTTTCCGGATCGAAGGTTCGCAGGGTTTCGATCTCGTCGTCGAACAGGTCGATGCGATACGGCAGGTCGCTGCCCATGGGGAACAGATCGATCAGCGCGCCGCGCACGGCGAACTCGCCGTGTTCGTAGACCGTATCCACACAGCGATAGCCGGCTGCTTCCAGGCGCAGGCGCATCTGCTCCACGTCCAGCCTCTGGCCGACATCCAGCACCAGGCTGGACCCCAGCAGGAAGCGCGTCGGCGCAAGGCGGTGCAGGGCGGTGGTTATGGGCACCACAAGCACGCCGCGCTTGACCCCGGGCAGTCGGTAAAGGGTATCGACGCGCTGGGAAATGATGTCCTGGTGCGGCGAGAAGAGGTCGTAGGGCAGGGTTTCCCAGTCAGGAAAATGCAGAACGTCGAGGTCAGGGGCGAAAAAGGCCAGCTCCTGCTCCAGGCGTTCGGCGGTCTGGCTGTCGGCCGTCAGCAGCAGCGTGAAACGCTTGCCGGCGCTGGCGGCTTCGGCGATCGCCAGGCTCAGGGCGGCACCAGGCAGATTGCCCCAATGCTGCTTGCCGGCGGAGGAGGGGAGGAGCGGGAGGCGCAGTACGGACACGGGCAAGAGGCTCCGGTCGGAAAAAGATCGGCGGATTGTAACTATCCCGACTAGCGGATGTCAGTGTTGAGGCCGCTGCTGATTGCCGGCGCCTGCGTGCGCCGTCATAATGTAGCCCCTTTTTTCATCCCCTACATGTGGAAGGTACTGCCCGTGACTCAGAAGCCCGACCAGTGTCTCGGTGAATGGATCGATCGTGAAGCCCTCGCGGAAGCCATGATTCCGATGATTGGCCAGCTCTATCGCAACAACAACGTTGTGACCTCGATCTATGGCCGTGGCCTGATCAACCGCTCCGTGATCGCCATCCTCAAGGCCCACCGTTTTGCCCGTCATCGCCTCGCGGACGAAGCCGAGCTGTCGGTTCACGAAACCTTCCCGATCCTCAAGGCCATGAGCGAGCTCAAGCTCGGCACCGCCTCCGTGGACCTGGGCAAGATGGTTGCCAAGTACAAGGCTGAAGGTAACGGCCGTAGCATCGAGCAGTTCACCAAGGACGAGCTGGCCGACGTAGTTGGCAAGCAGAACGGCGCTGCCCGTGAAGGCACCGACGTTGTCCTGTACGGTTTTGGTCGCATCGGCCGCCTGCTGGCGCGCATCCTGATCGAGAAGACCGGTGGTGGTGACGGCCTGCGTCTGCGCGCCATCGTCGTCCGCAAGGGCGCCGAGAACGACCTGGTCAAGCGCGCCAGCCTGCTGCGCCGCGACTCTGTGCACGGTCCGTTCGACGGCACCATCGTCATCGACGAAGAAAACAACACCCTGACCGCCAACGGCAACCTGATCCAGGTGATCTACTCGAACGATCCGGCCTCGATCGACTACACCGCCTATGGCATCAAGAACGCCCTGCTGGTGGACAACACCGGCAAATGGCGTGACGCCGAGGGCCTGGGTCAGCACCTGAAGTGCCCGGGTATCGACCGCGTCGTCCTGACCGCTCCGGGCAAGGGCGCGCTGAAGAATATCGTTCACGGCATCAACCACGGCGAAATCTCGGCCGACGACAAGATCATCTCCGCCGCTTCCTGCACCACCAACGCCATCGTGCCGGTGCTCAAGGCAGTGGATGATCAGTACGGCATCGTCAACGGCCACGTCGAAACCGTTCACTCGTACACCAACGACCAGAACCTGATCGACAACTTCCACAAAGGCAGCCGTCGCGGCCGCAGCGCTCCGCTGAACATGGTGATCACCGAGACTGGTGCTGCCACCGCAGCTGCCAAGGCTCTGCCGGTTCTGAAGGGCAAGCTGACCGGTAACGCGATCCGCGTTCCGACGCCGAACGTCTCCATGGCGATCCTGAACCTGAACCTGGAGAAGGCCACCAACCGCGAAGAGATCAACGAATACCTGCGCCAGATGGCCATGCATTCGGACCTGCACAAGCAGATCGATTACGTTTCTTCCCAGGAAGTGGTGTCCAGCGACTTCGTCGGCTCCCGCCATGCGGGCGTGGTAGACGCCGAAGCCACCATCTGCAACGACAACCGCGTTGTGTTGTACGTCTGGTACGACAACGAGTTCGGTTACAGCTGCCAGGTGGTTCGGGTGATGGAAGATATGGCTGGTGTCAACCCGCCAGCATTCCCGCGCTAAGCCTGTGTAATCGGAAAACGGGAGCTTTCGGGCTCCCGTTTTTCATTTTTGCGTCTGTAATCGGATAACAAGAATCGCTTGGGGATTTCCCAGATGGAAGGACATCACCTTCACCAGGGGCCGCTCAAAAGGGGCCTGAAAAACCGCCACATCCAGCTAATCGCGCTGGGCGGCGCCATCGGTACCGGCCTGTTCCTGGGCTCGGCCGGGGTGCTCAAGTCGGCGGGTCCGTCGATGATTCTCGGCTACGCCATTGCCGGCTTCTTCGCGTTCCTGATCATGCGCCAGTTGGGCGAGATGATCGTCGAAGAGCCGGTTGCCGGTTCGTTCAGCCACTTCGCCCACAAGTACTGGGGCGGTTATGCGGGTTTCCTTTCCGGCTGGAACTACTGGGTGCTCTACGTGCTGGTGGGCATGGCTGAGCTGACTGCGGTAGGCAAATACATCCAGTTCTGGTGGCCCGAGGTGCCGACCTGGGTGTCGGCAGCTGTGTTCTTCGTGCTGATCAACCTGATCAACC
The DNA here is from genome assembly GCF_000423545.1 of Metapseudomonas resinovorans DSM 21078. Classification (GTDB taxonomy): domain Bacteria; phylum Pseudomonadota; class Gammaproteobacteria; order Pseudomonadales; family Pseudomonadaceae; genus Metapseudomonas; species Metapseudomonas resinovorans. The sequence goes on along the minus strand of NZ_AUIE01000024.1, from coordinate 73,314 downwards.
TGGCCAACGTGAAAGCGTTCGGCGAGGCAGAGTTCTGGTTCGCGTTGATCAAGGTGGTGGCCATCATCGGCATGATCATTCTCGGCATCTACCTGCTGGCCAGTGGTGAGGGTGGCCCTCAGGCTGCCGTCGACAACCTCTGGAGCCATGGCGGCTTCTTCCCCAATGGTATCGAAGGCCTGGTGATGGTATTGGCCATCATCATGTTCTCCTTCGGTGGTCTGGAGTTGGTGGGTATCACCGCTGCTGAGGCCAGCGAGCCGAAGAAGGTGATCCCCAAGGCGATCAACCAGGTTATCTACCGCATCCTGATCTTCTACATCGGTGCGCTCAGTGTGCTGCTGATGCTCTATCCGTGGGACAAGCTGCTGGAGACCCTGGGGGCTGCCGGCGACCCGTACAGCGGCAGTCCGTTCGTGCAGATCTTCTCGCTGATTGGCAGCGATACGGCGGCGCATATCCTCAACTTCGTGGTGCTGACGGCTGCGCTGTCGGTCTACAACAGCGGTGTCTACTGCAACAGCCGGATGCTTTATGGCCTGGCGGAGCAGGGGGATGCACCCAAGGCGCTGATGAAGGTAGACGACCGTGGTGTGCCGGTGTTGGCTATCGGTCTCTCGGCGCTGGTTACGCTGCTCTGTGTAGTGGTCAACTACCTGGCCCCGCAAAAGGCCCTGGAGCTGCTGATGGCGCTGGTGGTGGCGGCCCTGGTGATCAACTGGGCGATGATCAGCCTGTCCCACCTGAAGTTCCGCAAGAGCCTCGATGCCCGGGGGCAGCAGCCTTTCTTCAAGGCGCTCTGGTATCCCGTCGGCAATTACCTGTGCCTGGCCTTCGTGGCGTTGATCCTCGGCGTGATGCTGATGATTCCGGGCATTAATGTGTCGGTCTACGCCATTCCCTTCTGGTTGGCCCTGATTGGCGTCTGCTACTACTTCAAGCGTTCAGCGGCGCGGGCTACTGCCCATTGATACCGTTTGCGGATCGAAAGAGCGGGAGCCCTGGGCTCCCGTTTTTTATGCGCAACGCTCAGGTAAGCGGGAAACGATAGGGCGAAGTCCAGGCCAATCGGGGATGACCCACTGTTCAGAAGTGGACGCGATGTTGCTATTTGTTTCCTAAATATCTGAAAAGAAAGGGCTTGGGTGGCGATGGTGAATCGCGCTCTCTATAATCCGTCGCTTAACCGTTCGAAATGCAGCACGCCCGCACCCGCTCCGGCAGGCGCGTCGTTGTCATTTTCGGCTCTTGAGTCGACGCGTTTCGAGCAGAAACCCTGTTCCAGGCGAAACCTATGATCAGAGTAAAGCGAGGGCTGGACCTGCCGGTGGCAGGTGAGCCGATCCAGCGAATCGAAGCGGGGCGACCGATTCGGAGCGTCGCCGTCATCGGCTTCGACTATCACGGCATGAAGCCGACCATGGATGTTCAGGTGGGGGATCGGGTCAAGCTCGGCCAGCCACTGTTCGCCGACAAGAAGACCCCGGGCGTGATCTATACCGCGCCCGGCGCCGGAGTGATCAGTGCCATCCACCGTGGTGAGCAGCGAGTGCTGCAGTCCGTGGTGATCGACCTCGACGGCGATGAGGAAGTTCAGTTCGAGCGGTTTTCCGCCGAGCAACTCGATCAGCTCGATCCGCAACTGATACGCGACGAGCTGGTGCAATCCGGCCTTTGGACCGCGTTGCGCACACGGCCGTTCAGCCGCGTGCCGACGCTCGATTCCACGCCGAGCTCCATCTTCGTTACCGCCATGGATACCCATCCCCTGGCTGCCGATCCGGCCATCGTGATTGGTGAACATGCTGCGGATTTTGAACACGGCCTCAAGGTGCTCGCTCGCCTGGCCCGTGTTTTCCTGTGCAAGGCCTCTGGTGCTGCGCTGCCGGGTGAAAACCTGGCCCAGATTCGTAGCGAATCCTTCACCGGGCCGCACCCGGCAGGCCTGCCGGGTACTCATATTCATTTCCTCGATCCGGTCAACAGCAGCAAGAGCGTCTGGCATATCGGCTATCAGGACGTGATCGCCATCGGCAAGCTGTTCACCACCGGCCGACTCTGGGTCGAGCGCGTGGTGTCCCTCGCCGGCCCGGTGGTGGACAGCCCGCGGCTGGTGCGCACCCGTTTGGGAGCAAGCCTGGACGAACTCACTGCCGGCGAACTTCAGCCGGGCGCCAATCGCGTGGTTTCGGGCTCCCTGTTGGGCGGTCGGACCTCCCGGGGTGCCTGCTCGTACCTCGGCCGCTACCACCTGCAGGTGTCTTGCTTGCGTGAAGGCAATGACCGCGAACTGCTGCATTACCTGCGCGCCGGCGTGAACAAGCACTCGGTGCTGAACATCTTCGTCTCCAAGTTGCTGGCCGGCCGTAAATTTGCCTTCAACACCAGCACCAACGGCAGCCCGCGCGCCATGGTGCCAGTGGGCAACTACGAATCGGTGATGCCCCTGGACATCCTGCCTACACAGCTCCTGCGCTACCTGATCGTTGGTGACACTGAAATGGCGCAGAAGCTCGGTTGTCTGGAGCTGGATGAAGAAGATCTGGCGCTGTGCAGCTATGTCTGCGCCGGCAAGTACGAATACGGCCCCATCCTGCGGGACAACCTCAACCGTATCGAGAAGGAGGGCTGAATGAGCCTGCGTAAATTCCTCGACCGGATCGAGCACAACTTCGAGCAGGGCGGCCGCTATGAAAAGTGGTACGCCCTCTACGAGGCGGTAGATACCTTCTTCTACCGCCCCGCGAGCGTGACTCACACCACGGCCCACGTCCGAGACGGCATCGATCTCAAACGGATGATGATCACGGTCTGGCTCTGCACCTTCCCGGCCATGTTCTTCGGCATGTGGAACGTTGGCTACCAGGCCAACCTGGTCTTCGCCCAGAGTCCTGACCTGCTGGCGGCACAGGAAGGCTGGCGCTTCGCCTTGATCGGCTCGCTGGCCGGGTTCGACCCGAATAGCCTGTGGGACAATTTCATCCAGGGCGCAGCCTGGTTCCTGCCCATCTACGCCGTGACCTTCATCGTCGGCGGCTTCTGGGAAGTGTTGTTTGCCTCCATCCGCCGCCATGAAGTGAATGAAGGTTTCTTCGTCACCTCCGTACTCTTCGCGCTGACTTTGCCGCCGAGCATTCCGCTCTGGCAGGTGGCGCTGGGCATCAGCTTCGGCGTGGTGCTGGGCAAGGAAGTCTTCGGCGGCACCGGAAAGAACTTCCTCAACCCGGCTCTGGCTGGCCGTGCGTTCCTCTTCTTCGCCTATCCGGCGCAGATTTCCGGGGACGAGGTATGGACTGCCGTGGACGGCTTCGCGGGTGCTACCTCGCTGAGCCTCGGCGCTGCCGGCGGCGTCGAGAACATCATTGGCCACGGCATCACCTGGATGGATGCCTTCCTTGGCACTATTCACGGCTCCATCGGCGAAACCAGCACCCTGGCCATCCTGATCGGTGGTGGTGTGCTGCTGGTCACCCGGATTGCGTCCTGGCGTATCGTCGCCGGCGTGATGCTGGGCATGATCGCTACCACCTGGCTGTTCAATGCGATTGGTTCAGACACCAACCCCATGTTCGCCATGCCCTGGTACTGGCACCTGGTTCTGGGTGGCTTCGCCTTCGGCATGATGTTCATGGCGACCGACCCTGTCTCCGCCTCCATGACCGACACGGGCAAGTGGCTGTTCGGCGCGCTCATCGGTCTGATGGTGGTGCTGATTCGCGTCGTCAACCCTGCGTTCCCGGAGGGCATGATGCTGGCGATTCTGTTCGCCAACCTGTTCGCGCCTCTGATCGACCATTTCGTCGTCCAGGCCAATATCAAGCGGAGGCTGGCACGCAATGGCTAACCAGAAAGAATCCACTGTCCGCACCCTGATGGTGGCCCTGGTGGTCTGCCTGGTGTGTTCCGTGTTCGTTGCCGGCGGCGCCGTAGCGCTCAAGCCCGTGCAGGTGGAGAACCGTGAGCTGGACAAGCAGCGCAGCATCCTGAGCATCGCCGGCCTGGCCCAGCCGGGCATGTCTGCTGACGAGGTGAAGAAGCTCTACGCCGAGCGCATCACTGCGAAGGTGGTGGACCTTGCCAGCGGCGATTTTTCCGATGAGATCCAGGCCGCCGGTTTCGATCCGCTGAAGGCCGCCAAGGATCCGCAGCTTTCCGACGCGCTGCCCGCCGGGCAGGACATTGCCTCCATCAAGCGACGTGAGCGTTACAGCACCGTCTACCTGGTGGAACAGGGCGGTCAGCTGCAGACCCTGATCCTGCCGGTGCGCGGTTACGGCCTCTGGTCGACCCTGTACGGCTTCCTCGCGCTCAAGGGCGACCTGAACACCGTAGTCGGACTCGGCTTCTACCAGCATGGCGAGACCCCTGGCCTTGGCGGTGAGGTGGACAACCCGAAATGGAAGGCGCTCTGGAACGGCAAGAGCCTGTTCGATGAGCAGGGGCAACTGGCCATCGAGATCATCAAGGGCAGTGTCGATGCGCAGTCGCCGAAGGCCAGTCACCAGGTCGACGGTCTGGCCGGCGCCACGCTGACCAGCAAGGGCGTCAACAATCTGCTGCATTTCTGGCTCGGCAAGAACGGCTTCGGCCCCTTCCTGGCCAAGCTGAACAACGGGGAGGCATGAGCATGGCGCAACCCACTATCCGGTCGGTCCTGCTGGACCCGATCCTGCACAACAACCCCATCGGCCTGCAGATCCTCGGTATCTGCTCGGCCCTGGCGGTCACTTCCAACCTGAAGACCGCGCTGGTGATGTCCATCGCCCTGACGCTGGTGACCGGCTTCTCCAACCTGTTCATTTCAATGATCCGCAGCCAGATCCCCAGCTCGATCCGCATGATCGTACAGATGGTGATCATCGCCTCGCTGGTGATCGTGGTGGACCAGGTGCTCAAAGCCTACGCCTTCAGCCTGTCCAAGCAGCTCTCGGTGTTCGTTGGGCTGATCATCACCAACTGCATCGTGATGGGGCGCGCCGAAGCCTTCGCCATGGCCAATCCGCCGGTCCTGTCTTTCTTCGATGGCATCGGCAACGGCCTGGGCTACAGCGCCATGCTGATTGTCCTCGGCATCGTTCGCGAGCTGTTCGGTGCTGGCAAGTTGCTGGGCTACGAGATCCTCCCGGTGATCAACGATGGCGGTTGGTACCAACCCAACGGGCTGTTGCTGCTACCGCCCTCGGCCTTCTTCCTGATCGGCCTGATCATCTGGGCGCTGCGCAGCTGGAAGACCGAGCAGAAGGAGGCGCCGGCCTACAAGATCGCGCCCCAGGTATCCAACAAGGAGGCCTACTGATGGAGCATTACCTCAGCCTCTTCGTGAAGGCGGTATTCGTCGAGAACATGGCCTTGGCCTTCTTCCTCGGCATGTGCACTTTCATTGCCATTTCGAAGAAAGTCGAAACCGCAATCGGTCTGGGTATCGCGGTGATCGTGGTGCAGGCCATCACGGTTCCGGCCAACAACCTGCTCTACACGCTGCTGCTCAAGGATGGCGCCCTGGCCTGGGCCGGATTGCCGGGCGTGGACCTGAGCTTTCTCGGTTTGCTCAGCTACATCGGTGTGATCGCGGCCATCGTGCAGATCCTCGAGATGCTGCTCGACAAGTACGTGCCCTCGCTCTACAACGCCCTCGGTGTGTTCCTGCCGTTGATCACCGTGAACTGCGCGATCATGGCCGGCTCCCTGTTCATGGTTGAACGCGACTACAACCTTGGCGAGAGCGTGGTCTACGGTGTCGGCTCCGGCTTTTCCTGGGCGCTGGCCATCGCCATGCTGGCGGGTATCCGCGAGAAGCTGAAATACAGCGACGTGCCGGAGGGTCTGCAAGGTCTCGGTATCACCTTCATCACCATCGGCCTGATGTCTCTCGGCTTCATGTCGTTTTCCGGTGTGCAGCTCTAAGGAACGGCCATGCTGAGTTTTGAAATCTTCCTCGCCATCGGCATGTTCACCGCCATCGTCCTCGCGTTGGTTGTGATCATCCTGGCGGCCCGAGCCAAGCTGGTTTCCAGCGGCGACGTGAACATCGTAATCAACGGCGAGCGGACCATCACCGTTCCCGCTGGCGGCAAGCTGCTGCAGACCTTGGCAGGGCAGAGCGTCTTCCTCTCGTCCGCTTGCGGCGGTGGTGGCACGTGCGCCCAGTGCAAATGCATTGTCGAGAGCGGTGGCGGCGAGATGCTGCCTACCGAAGAATCCCACTTCACCCGCCGTCAGGCGAAGGAAGGCTGGCGCCTGTCCTGCCAGACGCCGGTGAAGCAGGACATGCACATCGAAGTGCCGGAAGAAGTCTTCGGCGTGAAGAAGTGGGAATGCACGGTGGAGTCCAACCCCAACGTCGCCACCTTCATCAAGGAGCTGACCTTGCGCCTGCCGGAAGGGGAAAGCGTGGACTTCCGCGCCGGCGGCTATGTGCAGCTGGAATGCCCGCCGCACCAGGTGGCCTACAAGGACTTCGACATCCAGCCCGAGTACCGTGGCGACTGGGACAAGTTCAACCAGTGGAAGTACGTGTCCAAGGTTGAAGAGACGGTGATCCGCGCCTACTCGATGGCTAACTACCCGGACGAGAAGGGCATCGTGAAGTTCAACATCCGTATCGCCTCTCCGCCACCGGGCAAGGATGACCTGCCGCCGGGGCAGATGTCGTCCTGGGTCTTCAGCCTCAAGCCGGGCGACAAGGTCACCGTGTACGGTCCCTTCGGCGAGTTTTTCGCCAAGGACACTGATGCTGAGATGGTCTTCATCGGCGGCGGTGCAGGCATGGCGCCTATGCGCTCGCACATTTTCGACCAGCTAAAGCGCCTGGGTTCCAAGCGCAAGATCAGCTTCTGGTACGGCGCACGCTCACTGCGCGAGGCCTTCTACACCGAAGAGTACGACCAGCTGCAGGCAGAGAACCCCAACTTCCAGTGGCACCTGGCGCTGTCCGATCCGCAGCCGGAAGATAACTGGACCGGCCTCAAGGGCTTCATCCACAACGTGCTGTTCGAGAACTACCTCAAGGACCACCCGGCCCCTGAGGATTGCGAGTTCTACATGTGCGGCCCGCCGATGATGAACGCGGCCGTGATCAAGATGCTGCTGGATCTGGGCGTTGAGCGGGAGAACATCCTGCTTGACGACTTTGGTGGCTAGGGCGCTCGCTTCGCTTCTCGCGGCCAGCCTGCTGTTGGCTGGCTGCGGTGGCGACTCGCTGGAGCAGTTCGGCGGCCCGACCATGGGCAGCAGCTACTCGGTCAAATACGTGCGCAGCGCCTCCGGTCCGTCGGTGGAGGAGGCGCGGGGTGAAGTGGAAGGGATTCTCGCCGAGATCGACCAGCAGATGTCCACCTATCGGGCGGACTCCGAGGTCGAGCGCTTCAATGCACTGCCGGCCGGCAGTTGCCTGACGCTGCCAGCGGCCATGCTGGAGCTGGTGGCCTTTGGCAGCAAGTTGTCCCGGGACAGTGGCGGCGCCTTCGATATGACGGTCGAGCCGCTGCTCAACCTCTGGGGTTTTGGCCCGCAATCACGCGGCGATCAGGTACCCAGCCCCGAAGCCATTGCTGCGGCGAAGGCGGAAGTCGGCCAGCAACACCTGTCCATTCGTGGTCACGAGTTGTGCAAGGACGCGCCGGTCCAGCTGGACTTCAACAGTATCGCCGCCGGTTACGCGGTTGACCGCGTCGTGGCGCGGCTGGGCGAGTTGGGTGTCAGCAGTGCCCTGGTGGAGATCACGGGCGAGCTCAAGGCCTTCGGCCGCAAACCCGACGGCGCGCCCTGGCGTATCGCTGTCGAGGCGCCGAGGGATGATCGCCAGGTGGCACAGAAGATCATCACGCTCGATGGACTAGGGGTTTCCACGTCCGGCGACTATCGCAACTACTTTGAGAAGAATGGCAAACGCTATTCCCACACGCTGGACCCCAAGACTGGCACGCCCATCAGCCACAACCTGGCTGCGGTCACGGTGGTGGATGAGTCGGCGCTGAGAGCGGACGGTCTGTCGACATTACTGATGGTGCTGGGGCCGGAAGCAGGCGAAGCCTATGCTGAAACTCATGGCATCGCCGCATTGTTCGTGACCCGCGACGGCCAGGGTTTCGTCAGCCATGTCAGCAGCCGCTATCGGCAGCTGTTCGAGAAAGAGGAGAACTGAACATGACCTTCCTGCTGGTATTCCTGATCATGCTGTTGGTAGTGCTGGGCATGGCCGTGGGCGTGATCATGGGGCGCAAACCCATTGCCGGGTCCTGCGGTGGTATCGCCAACCTCGGCATCGAGAAGGAATGCTCGATTTGCGGTGGTAATCGTGAGAAGTGCGAAGAGGTAAGTCGCGACGGCGATGTAGTGGATTCAAACCTCGCCTACGACGCGACCAAGCGCTAATGTGCAGCGCCAAGCCGCTCGGCTAAGCTGCACGCCAGTTCAAGGTCCCGCCCGGGATCGTCGAAACAGGTTCCGAATTCCGCGGTGTCGAGAGCCGCGGACCTTGCCGGGGGCGCCAGAGGGCGCCCCGGCCCGTTATGAGGAGTAAGCATGGCTGTCTACAACTACGACGTAGTGGTGCTGGGTTCCGGCCCGGCGGGTGAGGGGGCAGCGATGAACGCTGCCAAGGCCGGGCGCAAGGTTGCAGTAGTGGACAACCGCCCGCTGGTCGGCGGCAACTGCACCCACTTGGGCACCATCCCGTCCAAGGCCCTGCGTCACTCGGTACGGCAGATCATGCAGTACAACACCAACCCGCTGTTCCGCCAGATTGGTGAACCGCGTTGGTTCTCCTTCCCTGACGTGTTGAAGAGCGCGGAGCGGGTGATCGCCAAGCAGGTGGCCTCGCGCACCGGCTTTTACGCGCGTAACCGCGTCGACGTGTTCTTCGGCACCGCCAGCTTCTCCGATGAGCAAACCGTGGAAGTCGTCTGCGCCAGCGGAGTGGTGGAAAAGCTGGTGGCCAAGCAGGTCATCGTCGCCACGGGCTCGCGCCCCTACCGCCCGGCAGATGTCGACTTCAACCACCCGCGCATTTACGACAGCGACACCATTCTCAGCCTCACCCATACACCGCGCCGCATCATCATTTACGGCGCTGGGGTGATCGGCTCCGAATACGCCTCGATCTTCAGCGGCCTGGGTGTGCTGGTGGACCTGATCGACAACCGTGACCAGTTGCTCAGCTTCCTCGACGACGAAATCTCCGACGCCCTCAGCTACCACCTGCGCAACAACAACGTGCTGATCCGCCATAACGAGGAGTACGAGCGCATCGAGGGGCTGGAGAACGGCGTGATCCTGCACCTCAAGTCCGGCAAGAAGATCAAGGCCGACTGCCTGCTGTGGTGCAACGGCCGTACCGGCAATACCGACAAGCTGGGCCTGGAGAACATTGGCATCAAGGTCAACAGCCGCGGCCAGATCAATGTCGACCAGTACTACCGCACCGAGGTCAGCAACATCTTTGCCGCTGGCGACGTGATCGGTTGGCCGAGCCTGGCCAGCGCCGCCGCCGACCAGGGGCGCTCGGCAGCCGGTAGCGCGGTTGAGAACGACAGCTGGCGATTCGTCGACGACGTGCCCACCGGCATCTACACCATTCCGGAGATCAGCTCTATCGGCAAGAACGAAAAGGAGCTGACCCAGGCGAAGATCCCCTACGAGGTGGGCAAAGCCTTCTTCAAGGGCATGGCGCGTGCGCAAATCTCCCATGAGCCGGTAGGGATGCTGAAGATCCTGTTCCACCGCGAGACCCTGGAGATCCTCGGTGTGCACTGCTTCGGCTACCAGGCCTCGGAAATCGTGCACATTGGCCAAGCGATCATGAACCAGAAGGGCGAGGCGAACTCCATCAAGTACTTCATCAACACCACATTCAACTACCCGACCATGGCTGAAGCCTACCGGGTGGCGGCGTTCGACGGCCTCAACCGGCTTTTTTGAGCGGCACCGGCCGGGCGCCTGAGCCGGCCGGGGAGGACCCTCTCGGCGATCCACGCCTGTGGCGTTGGCCGAACCGGGAGAGCTTCTGATCAGGCGACGCCATGAATGAAGAACCGGCCCTTGAGGCCGGTTCTTCTTTATGGCTCAGCGCACCCCGACGGTCGCGCTCGCCAGGCCGGGGAAGTCGGTGATGATGCTATCCGCACCGAAGTCGGCGAGGCGGCGCATCAGCGCCGGTTCGTTGACCGTCCACACAGAGACGTGCAGCCCTTCCTTTTGAGCGCGCAGCAGGCGCTCCGGGGTGCATAGCGTCCAGTTCAACGCCAGGACGTTGCAGCCGTGGTGCTTGGCCACCTTCAGCGGGTCCAGCCAGGCGTATTCCGCCACCAATCCACGGGACAGCGTTGGCGTCAGCCTGTTCAGCGCGCGCAGTACCTCCCGCGAACTTGAGGTGACCGTCACCTTGTCCGTCACGCCGTAGCGTTCGGCCAGCTCCTGGATCGCCAGTACGGTTCGCGCTGCTCGCACCCGTGAGGCGCTCTTCACCTCCAGTTGCCAGTGTTCGAAGTCGCAATGCTCGAACAAGGTCGCCAGTCGCGGGATGGGGCAGGGCTGTTGCCAGGCCGGGCCACCCAGTCGGGCGTCATAGGTCACCAGCTCCTCGGCGTCATGCTCCGCCACTTTGCCGCGGCGGCCAGTAGTGCGTTTCAGGCTGGGGTCGTGGATCACCATCAGCTCGCCGTCACGCGACAGGTGCAGGTCCAGCTCGCAACGCTTCACACCATGTGATAGGCATTGCCGGAAGCTGGCCAGGGTGTTTTCCGGGCATTCGCCCTTGGCGCCTCGATGGCCGTAGATCAGGGTCACGTTTATTCCCTTGGTGCTCTGGGTTGATGGTGGCGGACGCTATCGATGACGCGTCCGCTTTCGAAATAGACCGAGAATTCGCGGTAGTCCCAGCGACTGATGGGTGGCTTGCCCACCGCGGCATGCTCTTCGTCGGGCAGACCGAAACGCTGTAGGACGCTACGCTGGCTCTCACCGCGAGCTGGTAGCGAAACACGCTGGTCGCCCTGATTGCCGACGGGGATTTCGATGGTTTCGGCACCGACGGGCAGTGCGAGGAGAAGGCAGGTCAGCAACAGGCCGGGGCGCATCATGCGAGGGTCTCAGGGAGTAGGGGAGGAGCGTTCGCGAGCCTGGCGTCGCTGCTGGGCCTGCTTTTGCAGAATGTGTCGTGCCAGCAACTGGCGCTGAGCGTCGGTCAGTGCCTCGAACTCAGTGCCGATGTCGAACTGGCCGTCATCACGGGGCTGGCTGTGGATCACCACGGCGCGCAGCAGCAGGCCGAGGGCCTGGGGCATCAGGACGATCTTGATCGCCAGGTGGGTGCCCAACTCGATGGATTGGTCGCTGCTGAAACCGATGCCGCCTTCGGACAGGGTGACCTGGCGTGCCGGGCCTATGTCGCGCAACAGGCTGTGGGCCACGGCTTGGCCAAGCAGATCGATGCGCTTGTTGATGACCTTGAGGTAGCTGGCCAGCGTCCGATCGCGCTCATGGATATGCCGCAACAAGTGCTGGGATTCGAAGTCCATAAGATGCAATTCGCTGAGCAGATTGAACAGCTGCGAAGCACTGTCCACGCCGCTTCCATCAGCTGTTTCGCCCTGTTTCAGCGGGCGAAATTCCAGTGCGATCGTATCTTCGATGCGGTAGTATTCGCGGCGGTCATCCGCGTCTCGTGTCGACATGGCGAACCCATGGCAGCAGTGGTGGTCGAAGAGCTGTTCCGTATTTGCAAGTCCGTTTGTGTCGCCCGGGGCGTCGCAGCAGATCACGAACAGAATTTGAGTGTAAACGCTGCTTGCCAAGCCCCGCCACAAGGACGTCCCTTCTTTCGCCAGCGAACTCCACTTCCATGTTCAGACCGCTGTCCCTGTATATAGGCGCCCGGTACACGCGCGCCAAGCGCCGCAACTACTTCGTCTCCTTCATTTCCCTGACTTCCATGATCGGTCTGGCACTCGGCGTGCTGGTCATGATCCTGGTGCTGTCGGTCATGAACGGTTTCGATCACGAGATGCGCACCCGTGTGTTGGGCATGGTGCCCCACGCCACCGTGGAGTCCGCGGTGCCGATCAACGACTGGCGCAAGCTGGCCGAAGATGTTGCACGTCATCCCGAAGTGAAGGCCGTGGCGCCCTACACGCAGGTGCAGGGGCTGCTGACCGCCGACGGCAAGGTGCAGAAGGTGCTGGTCAACGCCGTGGACCCGCAGGAAGAATCCAAGGTTTCCATCATCGGCGACTTCTTCCGCCAGGGCAGCCTGGCCGCCCTGAAGCCCGGTGAATTCGGCATCGTCATCGGCGATCGCGCCGCCAGCAAGCTGGGCGTAGGCATGGGTGACAAGGTCACCTTCGTGCTCCCCGAAGTGGCGGTGACCCCGGCCGGCGTCTTTCCGCGCATGAAGCGCTTCACCGTGGTCGGTATCTTCCATGTCGGCGCGGGTGAACTGGATGGCTTCCTGGCCATTGCCAACCTGTCCGACGTCGCCCGCCTGAAGCGCTGGCGGCCTGACCAGGTGCAAGGGCTGCGCCTGAAGCTCGATGACTTGTTCCAGGCGCCCCAGCTGGCTTGGCAGATCGCTGGCGAGTTGAAGGGCGAAGACTTCTATGCCCGCGACTGGACCCGTACCCACGGCAACCTTTACCAGGCAATCAAGATGGAGAAGGCCATAATCGGCCTGCTCCTGCTGCTGATCGTGGCCGTCGCCGCCTTCAACATCATTTCCACCCTGGTGATGGTGGTGACCGACAAGCGCGGTGACATCGCCATCCTGCGCACTCTTGGCGCCACGCCCAGGCAGATCATGGGCATCTTCATGGTCCAGGGCACGGTGATCGGCGTCGTCGGCACCGTCATCGGCGGTGTACTGGGCATTCTTGCGGCGCTGAAGGTGAGCGATGCCATTGCCCTGCTGGAACGCCTGATGGGGCACAAGTTCCTCAGTGCCGAGGTCTATTTCATCGATTACCTGCCATCCCAGCTGATGGTCGAGGACGTGGTGCTGGTCTGTTCGGCCGCGCTGGTCCTGAGCTTCCTTGCCACCCTTTATCCCGCCTGGCGTGCCGCCCGCACCCAGCCAGCAGAGGCTTTGCGCTATGAGTAACAAGGCAGTCCTGAGTTGCCGCAATCTGGGCAAGAGCTACGACGAAGGCCCTCAGTCTGTCGAGGTGCTGTCGGGCGTCGAACTGGAGCTGCATCCGGGGGAACGAGTGGCCATCGTCGGCAGCTCCGGTTCCGGCAAGAGCACGCTGCTGAACATGCTGGGCGGGCTGGATACTCCGAGCAAAGGGAGTGTCTGGCTGGCTGGCGAGGAACTGTCCGCCCTCAGCGAGACCGCTCGTGGCCTGCTGCGCAATCGCGCCCTGGGTTTCGTTTACCAGTTCCACCACCTGCTGCCGGAGTTCACCGCCCTGGAGAACGTCTGCATGCCGCTGCTGATCGGTCGTACTGCCATTGGCGAAGCGCGCCAGCGCGCCACCGCACTGCTGGAGCGAGTGGGGCTGGGCCATCGCCTGTCGCACAAACCGGCAGAGCTCTCTGGCGGTGAGCGTCAGCGCGTGGCCATCGCACGAGCCCTGGTCAACAACCCGGCCCTGGTGCTGCTCGACGAACCCACGGGTAACCTCGACCAGCACACTGCCCATGGCATCCAGGAGCTGATGCTCGAGTTGAGCGGCTCTGTGCAGACTGCCTTCCTGGTGGTGACCCACGACCTGCAACTGGCCCGCCAGATGGATCGGGCGCTGCGCCTTGAAGACGGCCGGCTGGTGGCTGCCTGAGATGTTCAGACCTCTTCCGATCTTCATCGGCACGCGCTATACCCGCGCCAAACGCCGTAACCACTTCATTTCCTTCATCTCGCTGACCTCGATGATCGGTCTGGCGCTGGGCGTGCTCGCCATGATCGTGGTGCTCTCGGTGATGAACGGTTTCCAGAAGGAGATGCGCTCGCGCATCCTCGGCATGGTTTCCCACGCCACCCTGAGCGCGGAACAGCCGCTGGAGGACTGGCGCCGGGTGGCCGATGCGGCGATGAAGCACCCGGAAGTGGTCGGTGCGGTGCCCTTCGCCGAGCTGGAAGGCATGCTGTCCTACAAGGGCATGATGCAGCCCGTGCAGATCAATGGTGTCGATCCGGCCGAGGAGCCCAAGGTTTCCATTATCGGCAAGCACATGGTTCAGGGTGACCTGAATGCCCTGAAGCCTGGCGAATCCGGCATCGTCATCGGCGAGATCACTGCACGGCGTTTCCGCCTCAACGTCGGCGACAAACTGACCCTGATCGTCCCCGAGGTGAGCAGTGCGCCAGGCGGCATCACCCCGCGCATGCAACGCCTCAATGTGGTAGGTGTGTTCAAGGTTGGCGCGGAGCTGGACAGCTCCCTGGCGCTGATCAATATTGCCGATGCTTCGGCTATCCAGCGTCTGCCGGAAGGGCAGGTGCAAAGCGTACGGATTGCACTTGAGGATCTGTTCCTGGCACCTGAGGTGTCGAAGCAGATCGCCGCAGAGCTGGGGCAGGGCTACCGTGCAGATGACTGGACTCACACCCAGGGCAGCCTGTTCAGCGCCATGAAGATGGAGAAAACCATGATCGGCCTGCTCCTGCTGCTGATCGTGGCCGTTGCCGCCTTCAACATCATCGCCACGCTGATCATGGTTGTGGCCGACAAGCGCGCGGATATCGCTATCCTCCGCACCTTGGGTGCGACGCCGCGGCAGATCATGGCCGTGTTCATGGTTCAAGGCAGTGTGATCGGCGTCATCGGTACTCTGATCGGTACTGTTCTGGGCGTCATCACCGCGCTCAACGTCAGTCAGTGGATCGCCGCCCTGGAGCGTGCTAGCGGCCGGCAGATCTTCAGCTCAGACGTCTACTTCGTGAGCTACCTACCGTCCGAACTGCAGCTGGGCGATGTGATGTTGATCTGCACGGCTGCCCTGGTGCTGAGCTTCCTGGCCACCCTCTATCCAGCGTGGCGGGCGGCCCAGACCCAGCCAGCCGAGGCCTTGCGCTACGAATAATCGGCTGTGACGGCAAGTAAAAACGCCGCTTTCGAAGCGGCGTTTTTCATTTCAGCGGCTGGTTTCTCGGCGCGCCTTCTGGCGCTTGCGCCAGCTATGGGCGACCCACCAACGCCAATAGAGCATGGTCAGCATGTAGGCCAGTGCCCCGACCAATACGCCGCAGACCAGCGAGCCTAGGAGAAATGGCTGCCAGAGCGTGGAAAGTTCCTGGGTGATCCATTCCCAAGTCAGTTCATCGGGTAGGGCGCGCGGAGAAATCTGCATGATCCAGGCCCCCATCTTGTAGGTGCAGTAGAAGACCGGCGGCATGGTGATGGGGTTGGTCAGCCAGACCAGACCCACCGAGATCGGCAGGTTCGCGCGGACCGCGATGGCCAGGCCGGCGGCCAGCAGCATCTGCATGGGAATGGGGACGAACGCCGCGAACAGGCCCATGGCCATGGCGCGGGCGACCGAGTGGCGATTGAGGTGCCAGAGGTTCGGGTCGTGGATGAGCGTGCCGAGAAAACGCAGGGACTTGTGTTCCCTGATAGTGTCCGGATTCGGCATGTAGCGTTTGAAGATGCGACGCGGCATGAGCGGTCTCTGGCGGACGAAAGCGCCGGGTATTATGCACACCCGGAAATGACAGCGCCGGGTCAGATTGTGTCGGCAAGTTTAACGGGAATTGCACCGGTCTGATCGACCCGTGCAGGGTGGCACAGGATGTTGCCGCGCTTTTCATCCCAGGGAAAGGGAGTTGGATACCCATGGTGTCGGGTCTGGCGACGCTTGCCGTCGGCCTTCTTCTACTGCGTTGGATACCCAGTCTGCCGCCTGTCTGGTGGCTCTATTTTCAGCTGGTTCTCGGTTTCGGGTTGCTGATGTCACGCGCCTGGCGCCTCGGCCTCTTTCTCCTCGGCCTTGGCTGGGCGTGTCTGAGTGTCCAGTGGGCGCTGGATGACCGCTTGGACTCCCGTCTGGATGGCCAGGTGCGCTGGCTGGAAGGGCGGGTAGTCGGTTTGCCGAGTACGGCCGACGGTGTGGTGCGTTTCGAGCTCACCGATCTTCATTCCGCGCGGGCACAGCTGCCTGGCCGCCTGCGCTTGTCCTGGCACGATGGGCCGCGTGTGCTCGCCGGTGAGCGCTGGCGCCTGGCGGTCCGTCTCAAGCGGCCGCGGGGTTTGGTGAACCCGGCGACTTTCGATTACGAAGCCTGGTTGCTGGCGCGGCGTATAGGTGCGACCGGCTCGGTGAAGGCTGGCGAACGTGTCCAGCCGGCTGACGGCCTCGTTGCCTGGCGTGATGCACTGCGTCAACGTTTGCTGGAAGTGGATGCCAACGGGCGGGCCGGAGGACTTGCCGCCCTGGTGCTGGGCGATGGTTCCGGCTTGCAGGATCGGGATTGGCGACTGCTGCAGGACACCGGTACCACTCACCTGATGGTGATTTCAGGCCAGCACATAACCCTCTTTGCCGGCGTGCTCTATGGCGTGGTCGCGGCACTTGCGCGATTCGGACTCTGGCCCCGGCGCCTGCCCTGGCTGCCCTGGGCCTGCTTCATGGCTTTCGCCGGAGGCCTTGGCTACGGCGTGATGGCCGGCTTCGACGTGCCGGTGCAGCGGGCGTGTGTGATGCTCGCTGTCGTTCTGCTCTGGCGTTTGCGTTTTCGCCACCTGGGCTTCCTCACGCCGCTGCTGGTTGCTCTTTGCGTCGTGTTGTCAGTGGAACCACTGGTGATCCTGCAGCCGGGTTTCTGGTTGTCCTTCGGTGCAGTGGTCTTGCTGATCCTGGCTTTCGCCGGCCGTCTCGGCGCGTGGCCCTGGTGGCACACCTGGTGGCGTGCCCAGTGGGTGATGGGCCTGGGGCTTGCGCCGCTGCTGCTGGCCCTGGCTTTGCCCATCAGTCTCAGTGGGCCATTGGCCAACCTGGTGGCGGTGCCCTGGATCAGCCTGGTGGTATTACCGCTGGCGCTGCTGGGTACCTTGCTGCTGGGCATTCCTGTTGTGGGAGACGCGCTGCTCTGGTTGGCTGGAGGCGCACTGGACCTTCTGTTTCAGATGCTGGCCTGGATGGCGGCGCAGTTACCCGCCTGGATCCCGGAGCAGGTCCCCCTTTGGGCCTGGCTCCTGGGGGCATCAGGCGTCCTGCTTCTGATTGCTCCGGCGGGTGTGCCGC
Source organism: Metapseudomonas resinovorans DSM 21078 (assembly GCF_000423545.1). GTDB lineage: Bacteria > Pseudomonadota > Gammaproteobacteria > Pseudomonadales > Pseudomonadaceae > Metapseudomonas > Metapseudomonas resinovorans. The sequence goes on along the minus strand of NZ_AUIE01000024.1, from coordinate 56,142 downwards.
TGCGGGCACTTGGCCTGGCGTTGCTGATGCCGATGCTGTTTCCGTCGAATGAGCCCCTCGCGTACGGTCAGGCCGAGGTGCGGGTGCTGGATGTGGGGCAGGGTCTTTCAGTGTTGGTGCGCACCCGCGAGCATGCGCTGCTCTACGATGCCGGACCACGCCGGGGTGACTTCGACATCGGCGAGCGGGTGGTGGTGCCGACCTTGCGCGGCCTCGGGGTCTCCAGGCTTGACCTGATGCTGATCAGCCATGCCGACTCCGACCACGCTGGGGGCGCCCTGGCGGTGCAGCGGGGGGTGGCCGTGGAGCGCGTGCTGGCCGGCGAATTGGAGCGTTTATCTCCTGAGTTGGGGGCCGAACGCTGTTCGGCGGGGGATGCCTGGACCTGGGAAGGGGTGGACTTCCTGGTCTGGCAGTCGCCGCTGACCGGGGACAGTAACGACGCTTCATGCGTGCTGGCGATCGAGGCCCTTGGTGAGCGCATTCTGCTCAGCGGCGATCTGGGCACCCGTGGCGAAGCGGCCTGGGTTGCGAGCGGCCAACCTCTTGCTGCGCGCTGGCTGGTAGCCGGTCACCATGGCAGTCGGACGTCTTCCAGCAGTGCCTTCCTGCGTATCGTGGCACCTGAGAAGGTGCTGATCTCCCGCGGCCACCTGAATTCCTACGGTCACCCGCATCCACTGGTCGTTTCGCGTATTCGCGCGCTGCCGGCCGATATCCATGACACCGCGGAACAGGGCCACTTGCTGCTGCGTCTGGGGGCGAACAGCGAGCCCGAAAGCGGGCGAGAAAAGTCCGTGTTCTGGAGGGAAAAATGAGAACAGCGACGGTCGGCGCAGGCCCGACCCTATGCTAGAGTGGCGCCACTTTTCCGAAGGGGATTTCCTACCGTGTGGGAGTTGGTCAAAGCCGGTGGCTGGATGATGCTGCCGATCATTCTGTGTTCCATCGCCGCCACTGCTATTGTCGCTGAACGGCTGTGGACCCTGCGTCTCAGCCGGGTCTCGCCTCCGCATTTGCTGGGGCAGGTCTGGCGCCAGATCAAGGACAAGCAACTGAACAGCCAGAAGCTCAAGGAGCTGCGCGCGTCTTCGCCTTTAGGTGAAGTGCTGGCTGCGGGCCTGGCGAACTCCAAGCATGGCCGGGAAATCATGAAGGAGTGCATCGAGGAAGCCGCTAGCCGGGTCATCCATGAACTGGAACGCTACCTCAATGCCCTGGGCACCATCGCCGCCATGGCGCCGTTGCTGGGGCTGTTGGGTACCGTCTTCGGCATGATCGAAATCTTCGGCGGCTTCATGGAAAACGGCATGGCCAATGCGCCGGTCCTGGCCGGCGGCATCGCCAAGGCCCTGGTGACCACCGCGGCGGGCCTGATCGTTGCCATTCCGGCCGTGTTCTTCCATCGCTACCTGTTGCGTCGTGTCGACGAACTGGTGGTCGCGATGGAGCAGGAAGCGATCAAGCTGGTGGAAGTGGTCCAGGGTGATCGCGAAGTCGACTTCGCTGAGGAAGCCAAAGCGTGAAGTTCCGCCGCAGGGCGGGCAATGTCGCCCGCGAAGAGGTGTTCCTCAACCTTACTTCGTTGATCGACGTGATCTTCGTGCTGTTGCTGTTCTTCGTGGTGACCACCACCTTCAGCAAGCCCAACCAGCTGAAGATCGAGCTGCCCGAAGCGGTGAGCGGCACGCCGCCCGAAGAGACGCAGCTCAAGACGCTGGAGCTTTCCATTGGCGCCGACGGCCAGTATTCACTCAACGGCCAGAACCTGGTGAAGAGTGACCTGGCGACCCTGATCTCTGCGCTGGGACGTGAGTCGGAAGGCGACAACAGCCTGCCGCTGGTGATCACCGCTGACGCTCGCACCACTCACCAGGCGGTGATTACCGCCATGGACGCCGCCGGCAAGCTGGGGTTCAGCCATCTGCGCATGACCACCGTCGAGGCCGAAGCGGCCAAGAAGCCCTGATGGCCTTCTCCGATCGTCTGCTGGACGCCTGGTACCGGGGCCATCCGGCCCTCGGCCTGTTAGGCCCGCTGGAGTGGCTCTACCGTCGGGTGGCCGAGCGCAAGCGCGCGTCGTTCCTGGCGGGGCAGGGCAACAGCTATCGCCCGCCCGTACCGCTGATCGTGGTCGGCAACATTACCGTTGGCGGCACCGGCAAGACTCCGATGATTCTCTGGCTGATCGAACACTGCCGGACGCGCGGACTGCGCGTTGGCGTGGTCAGTCGTGGTTACGGGGCGAAACCGCCGCAGCTGCCCTGGCGGGTGCGTGCCGAACAAGGCGCCGAGCTGGCCGGAGACGAGCCGCTGCTGATTGTCCAGCGCAGTGGCGTGCCCCTGATGATCGACCCTGACCGTTCCCGTGCAGTGCGGGCCCTGCTGGAGCAGGAAGAGCTGGACCTGATCCTCAGCGACGATGGCTTGCAGCACTACCGTCTCGGGCGCGACCTGGAGTTGGTGCTGATCGACGCCGCCCGTGGCCTTGGCAATCGTCGCTGCCTGCCGGCCGGGCCCTTGCGTGAGCCGCCGGAGCGCCTGGACTCTGTGGATGCGGTGCTGCGCAACGGCGCCGAGTCCGATTCCGCCGAAGGCTTCTCCTTCAAGCTGCAACCCGGCGTGCTGGTCAACTTGCGGAGCGGCGAGCGTGTGGGGCTGGAGCATTTTCCGTCCGGCCAAGCCGTGCATGCGGTGGCGGGCATCGGCAACCCCCAGCGTTTCTTCACGACCCTGGAGGCGCTAAACTGGCGCCCGATTCCGCACCCCTTCGCCGATCACGCTGTCTATAGCCCGGAAGCCTTCGATTTTTCGCCGCCGCTGCCTGTGCTGATGACCGAGAAGGATGCGGTGAAGTGCCGGGCCTTCGCTGCCGCCGACTGGTGGTACCTGGCGGTCGATGCTGCACCGTCGCCGGCCTTCGTCACCTGGCTCGACGAGCAACTGGCCCGCCTGCTGCCGACCCGCTTCTAACCCAGGTAGCCCTTGGGCTGCCGTCTCAAGGATTCACTCATGGACCCGAAACTTCTCGATATCCTCGCCTGCCCCCTGTGCAAGGGGCCGCTGAAGCTGGCCGATGACAAGAGCGAGCTCATCTGCAAGGCCGACGCCCTGGCCTTTCCGGTGCGCGACGGTATCCCGGTAATGCTGGAAGGCGAGGCCCGTCCCCTCACTGTCGACGAGCGTCTGGACAAATGACCCAGGCTTTCACCGTCGTCATTCCAGCTCGCTACGCCTCGACCCGCCTGCCCGGCAAGCCGCTGCAGGATATCGCCGGCAAACCGATGATCCAGCACGTCTGGGAGCAGGCAAAACGCAGCGCAGCCCAGCACGTGGTAGTGGCCACCGATGATGCGCGCATCGTCGACGTTTGCCGGGCCGTTGGTGCCGAGGTGCTGCTGACCCGTGAAGATCACAACTCGGGCACCGATCGCCTGGCCGAAGTGGCCAGCCAGTTGGGCCTGGCCAATGACGCCATCGTGGTCAACGTGCAGGGCGACGAGCCGCTGATCCCGCCGGCCATCATCGACCAGGTGGCGGCTAACCTGGCCGCGCATCCGGAAGCTGGCATCGCGACCCTGGCCGAGCCGATCCAGGACGTGCAGGCGCTATTCAATCCCAATGTGGTGAAAGTGGCCACCGACCTCAACGGCCTGGCCCTGACTTTCAGCCGCGCGCCGTTACCCTGGGCTCGTGATGCCTTCGCTTCCGACCGTGACCAACTGCCGGAAGGCGTACCGTATCGCCGGCATATTGGCATCTACGCGTACCGCGTTGGTCTCCTCCACGACTTCGTCGCCTGGGGACCGTGCTGGCTGGAGAACACCGAATGCCTGGAGCAGCTGCGTGCGCTCTGGCACGGCGTGCGTATCCATGTGGCTGATGCACGTGAGGCACCGCCCACTGGCGTCGATACCCCGGAAGACCTCGAGCGCGTCCGGCGCTTGCTGGGGGCCTGATGCGAGTGCTCTTCGTTTGCCTGGGCAATATCTGTCGCTCGCCCACCGCTGAGGGCGTGCTGCGTCACAAACTGCGTGAGGCCGGGCTCGCCGGGCAGGTGCAGGTGGACTCAGCTGGCACTGGTGACTGGCACGTGGGTAAGGCGCCAGACGCTCGCACCCGCGTGGCTGCTCAGCGTCGTGGCTATGACCTGTCCCAGCTGCGCGCGCGCCAGGTGGAGGTGGACGACTTCGGTCACTTCGACCTGGTCCTGGCGATGGACGAGAGTAACCTGGCCAACCTGCATCGTTTGCGTCCCGGCAACGCCGCCGCTGAACTTGACCTGTTCCTTCGCCGCTACCAGCTTGAGCTGGACGAGGTGCCGGACCCTTACTACGGCGGCGAAGCAGGCTTCGAGCAGGTCCTCGACCTGGTGGAGCAGGCCTGCGATGCACTGATCCTGGAAATCAAGGGGCGCCTGTGAGCCTGGTCCTGCACGAATATCTGTCCCTCAAGCCGTACAACACCTTCGGCGTAGACGTTAAGGCGCGGTTGTTCGCCGAGGCGCATGACGATGCCGAGGTGCGTGAGGCTATCGCCCTGGCGGCCGAGCGTGACCTTCCGCTGCTGGTGGTCGGTGGTGGTAGCAACCTGCTGCTGACGCGCGATGTAGAGGCCTTCGTCTTGCGCATGGCCAGCCGAGGGGTGCGTGTTCTGGCGGATGACGGAAAGAATGTGCTGCTGGAGGCCGAAGCCGGCGAGCCGTGGCATCCTCTGGTGCTCTGGACGCTGGAGCGGGGCCTGGGTGGCCTGGAAAACCTCAGCCTGATTCCCGGTACCGTGGGGGCTGCACCCATGCAGAACATTGGTGCCTATGGCGTTGAACTGAAGGACGTGTTCGCCGGGCTGGTCGCGCTGGACCGGGAAACCGGCGAGCTGCGCGAGTTTGCGCTGGAGGACTGCCAGTTCGCTTACCGCGACAGCCTGTTCAAGCGTGAAACCGGCCGCTGGCTGATCCTGCGTGTGCGCTTCAACCTCAGTCGCGCGCCGCAGCTGCATCTGGATTACGGCCCGGTGCGCCAGCGCCTGCAGGCCGAAGGCATCGACGCACCAACGCCCAAGGATGTCAGTCGCGCCATCTGCGCCATTCGCAGCGAAAAACTGCCAGACCCGGCCGAGCTGGGCAATGCTGGCAGTTTCTTCAAGAATCCGCTGATTAGCGCTGAGCTCGCGCAGCACTTGCGTGGCGAACATCCCGATCTGGTCGCCTATCCCCAGGCAAACGGGCAGGTCAAGCTGGCCGCTGGTTGGCTGATCGAGCGTGCTGGCTGGAAGGGGTTCCGCGAAGGCGATGCCGGCGTGCATCGCCTGCAGGCGCTGGTGCTGGTCAATTACGGTTCAGCAACGGGGAGTCAGCTGCATGACCTGGCCCAGCGCATTCGTGCAGACATTGCCAAGCGCTTTGGCGTGGAGCTGGAAATGGAGCCGAACCTGATCTGAATGGTGCTGCCTGAAACAAAAGAAACCGGCCTGATGGCCGGTTTCTTTTGTACTGACGCTTTTAGCGGTATTCACACAGGTAAGCGGTGTCCTGGGCGACTTTCAGTTGGAACTTGCTGTTGGCCGGAACGGTGAACTTGCTACCGGAGGCGAAAGTTTCCCAGGTGTCGCTGCCCGGCAGTTTCACCGTCAGGGCGCCGGCGATGACGTGCATCACTTCCAGCTGGCTGGTGCCGAATTCGTACTCGCCAGCGGCCATTACGCCGATGGTGGCCGGACCTTCGGTCATGCCGAATGCAATGGATTTGACGGTGCCGTCGAAGTATTCGTTGACCTTGAACATGCTGGGCTCCTGGATGGGGTCTGAAAGGGCTCGACAGTATGCCCAAGGCCGGTTTTGCCGTCACTAGGTCCGCAAGCTTCAGGCGGGAAGTACGAGGGGTAGCAGGCGTGCGGTGTTGCGGGCGTCTTCGAGGGCTCGGTGTTGCTGGCCCTGGAAGTGCAGGCCAGCCAGTTGCAAGGCGGTGTGCAGGCCCACCGCGCGCTTTAGCTGACGCGCATCCGCGAACCGCTGTTTGAGGTTCAGATGGGGTAGGGCGGCCAGGAGGCTGTGCAGCCCGTGCAGTTGCCACTCCTGCTCCAGCTGGCGGCGGTCGTAGTCACCCCAGCTTGCCCAGCCCGCCAGGCGCGGGCTGTGGTGGCCGAGCCAGCGCTCGAAAGTCTGCCATACCTGGGGCAGATGTGCGGCACTGTCCACGTCGGCCTGGCTGATATGCGTGAGCTGGCGGCAAAAGCCCGTCAAGCAGGGGCGGCGTGCGGGGCGGACAAAGCGCTGGAAATGGTCCACCTCATGACCGTCCGCACGAACCAGGGTGGCGCCTATCTCGATGATTTCCATTTCTTCCAGTGGCCAGCCACCTTCTTCGGTGGTGGCTTCCAGATCGATGACCAGCCAGTGCGGCATGGGGGTCTCCTTGGCAAAGGGGCGGCTGGGCCGGCCTGGAGCGAGTATGGTGGTGCTTTCGCGGGGCGGCAAACTGCGTGTTAGGCTTTTCCGCAGGTCGACGAAGGAGAACAACAATGGCTGAAGTAGCGTTCATTGGTCTGGGGGTCATGGGCTTCAATATGGCCGGGCACCTGGCTTGCGAAGGGCATTCGGTACGGGTTTACAACCGCACGCCGGGGAGGATCTCACTGTGGTGCGACGAGTTCGGCGGCGATGCCTTTGCCACGCCGCGCGAAGCGGCCGAGGGGGCGGAGTTCGTGATGGTCTGCGTCGGAAATGACGCTGATCTGCGTGCGGTTCTGCTGGGGGAGGACGGCGCCTTCGCCGGGATGGCACCCGGCTCGATCCTGGTGGACCACACCACGGCGTCGGCGGATGTGGCGCGGGAAATGGCCACGCTGGCTGCCGAGCGCGAGCTGGGCTTCCTCGATGCACCGGTTTCTGGCGGCCAGGCGGGCGCCGAAGCGGGCATGCTGTCGGTGATGGTTGGTGGGGAACGGGTTTTCTACGACCGCGCCGTGCCGGTAATCGACAGCTACGCCAAGATGATTCGACATATGGGGCCGGCAGGTAGCGGCCAACTGACCAAGATGGTCAACCAGATCTGTGTTGGCGGCCTGCTGCAAGGGTTGGCCGAGGCGCTTCACTTTGCCCAGTGCGCCGGCCTGAACGCGCAAGGCGCCATGGAGGTGATCAGCAAGGGGGCCGCCCAATCCTGGCAGCTGGAACATCGTCACCAGACGATGCTGGAGGGCAATTTCGATTTCGGCTTTGCCGTGGACTGGATGCGCAAGGACCTGTCCATCGTCCTCGACGAGGCCGCGCGTAACGGCGCGCAACTGCCGGTGACTGCGCTGGTGGACCAGTTCTACGCTGAGGTCCAGGCCATGGGCGGTGGGCGCTGGGATACGTCCAGCCTGATCGCGCGGCTGAAAAAGCCCGCGTAGCGAGTGATGTCGGTGTCCTGAGCAAAGACCAGGCTAGGCGGAAGGCGGGGAGAAAGCGGAGTTGGCGACCGTCAATGAGCATTTCGAGCCGATTTCCGACAACCCCTGGTCGACGATCGGGTCGCCTAGCTGCGGAAAATGAAGTAGACCGCGCCTAGCAGGCATAACCCCGCCCAGAGGTAGTCCAGCTTCAAGGGCTGTTGCATGTAGAGCACGCTGAACGGCAGGAAGATCGCCAGGGTGATCACTTCCTGCATGATCTTCAGCTGGCCAACCGAGAGCTCGGTGTAGCCGATCCGGTTGGCTGGCACCATGATCAGGTACTCGAACCAAGCGATGCCCCAGCTGATGAGCGCCGCAATTACCCGGGGTTTGGTGTTCAGGGTCTTCAGGTGGCCATACCAGGCAAAGGTCATGAAGGCGTTGGACAAGGTGGGCAGGGCTGCGGTCTGCATCCATACCGGCATGATCTGAGGTTCTGTGTTAGGGGGCGCGCAAACCTCATGGGTGCTGATTCTCAAGGAAAGGGGAGAACCATGGCGTTCTGGCGTGGATTGGGATTCGCGGCGCTGGTGCTGCTCGGGGTTGTGATCGCGACGTTGCGAGGCATTGATGTCGCGCGTAAGCAGCCGGTGATCGCGGCGTTGCACCTGCCACCGGCGTTCGCGGTGGCGCGGGATTTCGATTTTGGACGCTACCGCCTGTCCTGGCGTGGCCAGGGGTTCGTGGTTTATCCGCGAAGCCGGCCGGAGAAGGTGCTCTGGGCTGTCGATGGCGGCTTCCTGGCGGCGGGTAGGGGGCAAGCTGAGCCTGATTCGCTCAAGCTGGGGAAGGAACTTTGCGACCGGCGTGAGTTGATCTGTCGCGAACAGAGTCTTGAAGCGTTCGAGCGCCTGGGGAGCAAGTTGATGCTGAAAGGGCAGCTGCGCTGCGTCGACGGCAGTCTGAGCCGCTATGTGGTGGCCTTGGCGGATGATGGTGAGCGTGGCCTGGTGCTGGAAGTGACCCTTGAAGATCCAGATTTGAACCGGCTTTTCCTGAGCTGGCGTCGGGAAGCGGGCGAACGGGTGTTCGGTTTCGGCGATACTTCCGGGGCGTACGACATGTCCGGTAGGCGTCTGGTCGTACCTGCTGCCGGGAGCTCGCCGGTAGAGGAGGGGGGCTCGGTCGCAACCCAGGCCTTCTACGCCACCTCGCGCTTGCGAGCTTTCCACAGCCAGTCTGCGGCCTATCAGTTGTTCGATCTACGCGACCCGCAGCGCGTAGGGCTGGAAGTGCATGAAGGGTGGCTCGTGGCGCGTATCTACAAGGGCGATAGCCCGGAAGAGCTGCGTGAGCATCAGGCATCGGTCGTCGGGGTCGTGTCAACACCGCCTCCGGCCAAGTAAAATGCGCTTTCGTGCTGCCATCCTATCGTTCGAGGTTCTTCACCATGCTCTGCCGCCCCGGCTGCGGTGCCTGCTGCATTGCGCCGTCCATCAGCTCCCCGTTGCCCGGTATGCCTTTAGGCAAGCCTGCGGGCGAACGCTGCCTGCACTTGTCCGCTGAGAACCTCTGCCAACTATTCGGTGACCCGCGCCGGCCAGCAGTGTGCGGCGACTTCGATGCTGATCCCGAGGTCTGCGGTAACAGTCGGGAGGATGCCATCCGCCTTCTTGGCTGGTGGGAGCAGGCAACCTCGGCGGCCTAATCTTTCAACCGGCTTTCGGTCGGTACCGTTCGAGCAAGGAGAGATCATGAGAATCAAGGTTGTGGCGCTCTGTGCCCTGGGTTTGCTGGCAGCATCCATTGCCCATGCCGAGGACTGGAAGCTGGCCAAGGACGAAGACGGCATCAAGGTGTTCCTGAGTGAGGTGCCGGGTTCCAAGTACAAGGCCTACCGCGGTGTCGCTACCATGAAAACTGATATCGCCACCCTGCGTGCCCTGCAGGAGGATGTCGCCGGTTCCTGCGCCTGGATCCATGAGTGCAAGGATCAGAAGTTGCTCAAGAACGAAGGGGCCCAGAGCTGGACCTACACCCGTTTCAATACGCCCTGGCCGGTCACGCCGCGGGATTCAGTGATCCACGTGACTTCCGAGTTGGCGGCGGATGGAGGCGTGACGCGCATTCTCGAAGGGGTGCCGAAGTACCTTCCGGAGGCTGACGGCTATGTGCGGGTGACTCAGGTGGTCGGTTTCTGGAAGCTGGTGCCGAAGGGGGCGGGGGAGGTGGAAGTGACCTATCAGGCGCACACCGAGCCGGGCGGTAGCGTGCCATCCTGGCTTGCGAACAGCTTCGTGGTCGATGCGCCTTTCAATACCTTGAAAGCGATGCGCCAGCGGGCGGAAAAGCGCTGAAAGGCTAGACAAAGTTGAAATAAAAAAGGCTGCCGATTGGCAGCCTCTTTCATTGTGCGGTCAGCCTTACTTGCGGCCATCCAGCGAGACGAAGTCACGCTTTTCGTAGCCGGTGTAGAGCTGGCGCGGACGGCCGATCTTGTAAGGGCCGGAGAGCATTTCCTTCCAGTGAGAGATCCAGCCGACGGTGCGTGCCAGGGCGAAGATCACGGTGAACATGCTGGTCGGAATGCCGATGGCCTTCAGGATGATGCCCGAGTAGAAGTCCACGTTCGGGTAGAGGTTGCGCTCCTTGAAGTAAGGATCGTTACGCGCGATCTCGTCGAGCTTCATGGCCAGTTCCAGCTGCGGGTCGTTGATGCCCAGCTCAGCCAGGACTTCGTCGCAGGTCTGCTTCATGACCTTGGCGCGCGGGTCGAAGTTCTTGTACACGCGGTGGCCAAAGCCCATCAGCTTGAACGGATCGTTCTTATCCTTCGCTTTGGCGATGAACTTGTCGATGTTCGAAACGTCGCCGATCTCGTCCAGCATGCTCAGTACGGCTTCGTTGGCGCCACCATGTGCCGGGCCCCAGAGGGCGGCGATGCCTGCAGCGATGCAAGCGAAGGGGTTGGCGCCGGACGAACCGGCCAGGCGTACGGTGGAGGTGGATGCGTTCTGCTCGTGGTCTGCATGCAGCACGAAGATGCGATCCATGGCCTTGGCCAGTACCGGGCTGATCGGTTTGATCTCGGCCGGGGTGTTGAACATCATGTGCAGGAAGTTTTCCGCGTAGTTCAGGTCGTTACGCGGGTACATCATGGGCTGGCCCATGGAGTACTTGTAGGCCATCGCCGCGATGGTCGGCATCTTGGCGATCAGGCGCATCGCCGAGACTTCGCGGTGCTGCGGGTTATTGATGTCCAGGGAGTCGTGGTAGAAGGCGGAGAGGGCACCGACCACGCCGCACATGATCGCCATCGGATGGGCGTCGCGGCGGAAGCCGTTGAAGAAGCTCTTCAACTGCTCGTGAACCATGGTGTGGTTCTTGATGGTGCCAACGAACTTGGCCTTCTCTTCAGCGTTCGGCAGCTCGCCGTTCAGCAGCAGGTAGCAGGTTTCCAGGTAGTCGGATTTCTCTGCCAACTGCTCGATTGGATAGCCACGGTGCAGCAATACGCCCTTGTCGCCGTCGATGTAGGTGATCTTCGACTCACAAGAGGCGGTCGACATAAAGCCAGGATCAAAGGTGAAGCAGCCCGTGGAGGTCAGGCCCCGCACATCGACTACATCGGGTCCCATGGTTCCGGACAGAACGGGCAGCTCTACGGGGGCTGCGCCCTCGATGATCAACTGCGCTTTTTTGTCAGCCATAGCGGCCTCCTAGTTATGCTTGAAATCATCAGACAGCCCCCCACGCAGGGCCCGGGACACTATAGAGGTATAAATTCGAATGTCAATTTGAAGAAACCCATGTGGCAGTGGGGTTTGCGTGGGTTTTTCGGTGAAAAAAGAGGGGCTATTTACGCCTTTTATATAGGCAGTGCAATCCGCTTTTAGGGGCAGGTGTTCGCATTGTCATTAGTCAGCTAACTGTCTATACTCAGCGCCCGATCGCCAGGGGCCTTAAGCCCATATTCTGGAGGTCGGCACTCCCTTTGGTGAGGGGTACCTGATCAGTGCACTTCCCGACAACTTGCCCTGTTAGTTAGGGGCCTCAGTGTGAAAAAAAAGCCGTGAATAGCCAACGACCTGTAAACCTAGATCTCAGGACCATCAAACTCCCCATCACTGCTTACACGTCCATCCTGCATCGTATCTCTGGCGTCATCCTCTTCTTCGGCATTGCCGTGCTGCTGTTCGCACTCGACAAGTCGCTGAGCTCCGAGGAAGGCTTCGAGCAGGTCAAGGCGTGCCTGACCAGTCCGCTGGCCAAGCTGGTGGTTTGGGGCCTCCTGTCCGCACTGCTTTACCACTTGGTTGCCGGTGTGCGCCATCTGGTAATGGATGCGGGCGTCGGCGAGACGCTCGAGGGCGGCAAGCTGGGCTCGAAAATCGTCATCGTAGTTTCTGCGGTGCTGATCGTGCTGCTGGGAGTGTGGATATGGTAACCAACGTTACGAACTTCTCGCGTTCGGGCCTTTATGACTGGATGGCCCAGCGCGTTTCTGCGGTCGTTCTCGCGGCTTATTTCCTTTTCCTGCTGGGCTACCTGCTGTTCAGTCCGGGTCTGACCTACGCCGACTGGCACGGTCTGTTCTCCCACACCGCGATGCGCATCTTCAGCTTGCTTGCCCTGGTCGCCCTGAGCGTCCACGCCTGGGTCGGCATGTGGACCATCTCCACCGACTACCTGACGCCGATGGCGCTGGGCAAGGCGGCGACTGTCGTGCGTTTCCTGTTCCAGGCGGTATGCGGCATTGCAATGTTCGCGTTCTTCGTCTGGGGCGTGCAGATTCTCTGGGGTGTGTGATCCATGGCTAGCATTCGTACTCTTTCTTTCGACGCCATCATCGTAGGTGGCGGCGGCGCCGGCATGCGTGCTGCGCTGCAACTGGCTCAGGGCGGTCACAAGACCGCCGTTGTGACCAAGGTGTTCCCGACTCGCTCCCACACCGTTTCGGCCCAGGGTGGCATCACCTGCGCAATCGCTTCGGCCGACCCGAATGATGATTGGCGCTGGCACATGTACGACACCGTCAAGGGTTCCGATTACATCGGTGACCAGGACGCAATCGAATATATGTGCTCCGTTGGTCCGGAAGCCGTGTTCGAGCTGGAACACATGGGCCTGCCGTTCTCCCGTACCGAGCAAGGTCGCATCTACCAGCGCCCGTTCGGCGGCCAGTCCAAGGACTTCGGCAAGGGCGGCCAGGCTGCCCGTACCTGCGCTGCGGCTGACCGTACCGGTCACGCCCTGCTGCACACCCTGTATCAGGCAAACCTGAAGAGCGGCACCTCGTTCCTCAATGAGTGGTATGCCGTAGACCTGGTGAAGAACCAGGACGGCGCCGTGGTTGGCATCATCGCGATCTGCATCGAGACCGGTGAAACCGTCTATATCCGCTCCAAGGCCGTGGTTCTGGCCACCGGCGGTGCAGGCCGTATCTACGCCTCCACCACCAACGCCCTGATCAACACCGGCGACGGCGTGGGCATGGCCCTGCGTGCAGGTGTGCCGGTTCAGGACATCGAAATGTGGCAGTTCCACCCGACCGGTATCGCCGGTGCCGGCGTGCTGGTGACCGAAGGTTGCCGCGGCGAGGGTGGTTACCTGATCAACGCCCATGGCGAACGCTTCATGGAGCGCTATGCTCCGAACGCCAAGGACCTGGCTGGCCGCGACGTGGTCGCCCGCTCCATGGTGAAAGAAGTAATCGCTGGCAACGGCGTGGGCCCGAACAAGGACCACGTACTGCTGAAGCTCGACCACCTGGGCGAGGAAGTTCTGCACAGCCGCCTGCCCGGCATCTGCGAGCTGTCCAAGACCTTCGCGCACGTCGACCCGGTCGTCGCGCCGATCCCGGTTATTCCGACCTGCCACTACATGATGGGCGGCGTTGCCACCAACATCCATGGTCAGGCCATCACCCAGGACGCCAACGGCAACGACACCATCGTCGAAGGCCTGTTCGCGGTGGGCGAAGTGGCTTGCGTATCGGTACACGGCGCCAACCGCCTGGGCGGCAACTCCCTGCTCGACCTGGTTGTGTTCGGTCGTGCCGCCGGTCTGCACCTGGAGAAGGCGCTCAAGGAAGGTATCGAGGCGCGCGGCGCCAGCGAGACCGACATCGAGCAGTCGCTCAAGCGTCTGTCCGGCGTCAACGAGCGCACCAGCGGCGAAGAAGTTGCCCCGCTGAAGCGCGAGCTGCAGCAGTGCATGCAGAACTACTTCGGTGTGTTCCGTACCGGCGAATACATGCAGAAGGGCATTGCCCAGCTGGCCGATCTGCGTGAGCGCATCGCCAACGTCAAGATCAACGACAAGAGCCAGGCCTTCAACACCGCGCGCATCGAAGCGCTCGAGCTGCAGAACCTGCTGGAAGTCGCCGAGGCTACCGCGATCGCCGCGGAAGTCCGCAAGGAGTCCCGTGGCGCCCATGCCCGCGAAGACTTCGAAGATCGCGACGACGAGAACTGGCTGTGCCACACCCTGTACTTCCCGGGTGATAAGCGCGTTACCAAGCGCGCCGTCAACTTCGCGCCGAAGACCGTTCCGGCGTTCGAACCCAAAGTACGTACTTATTAAGGGTGGCCGACATGTCCAACACTCTCACTGTCAGCGTCTATCGCTACAACCCGGAGCGCGACAGCGCTCCGACCATGCAGGATTTCCAGATCGATACCGACGGCAAGGACGTGATGGTCCTCGACGTACTGGCGCTGATCAAGGAACAGGACGAGGGTTTCTCCTACCGTCGCTCCTGCCGTGAAGGCGTCTGCGGTTCCGACGGCATGAACATCAACGGCAAGAACGGCCTGGCGTGCATCACTCCGCTGTCCGCCGCCGGCCTGAAGGGCGGCAAGCTGGTGATTCGCCCGCTGCCCGGTTTGCCGGTCATTCGTGACCTCGTCGTTGATATGAGCATCTTCTACAAGCAGTACGAGAAGGTGAAACCCTTCCTGCAGAACGATACGCCGGCTCCGGCCATCGAACGTCTGCAGTCTCCGGAAGAGCGCGAGAAGCTCGACGGTCTGTACGAGTGCATCCTGTGCGCTTGCTGCTCGACCTCGTGCCCGTCCTTCTGGTGGAACCCCGACAAGTTCCTCGGCCCCGCTGCACTGCTCCAGGCCTATCGTTTCCTGGCCGACAGCCGTGACAACAAGACCGAAGAACGTCTGGCTGCGCTGGATGACCCGTTCAGTGTGTTCCGCTGCCGCGGCATCATGAACTGCGTGAACGTTTGCCCGAAGGGTCTGAACCCGACCAAGGCAATCGGTCACGTACGCAACATGCTGCTGCAGAGCGGTACCTGATTCGATTGCGGTACCCGTAACACCTGCGGCACCAGCCTGGCTGGTGCCGCAGTAAAACCAGGAACGCAGCTCACAAAGCCGTGTTCCTTATTTGAAAAATATATAGATGACCAGCAGGGGCAACCGGGCTGGTGCCCGGACTATCAGCGGGATCCTTGGTGGCTTACCGAAGTCGCTGTGCCAGGACTTCTAAGCCCTAGCGGTGTCCATGCCGATGGCGTCCCCTTATCGAGGGTGACAAAGCATGCAAGAAAGCGAAATGCAGCGCATGTGGAACAGCGCCCACCTATCCGGTGGTAACGCTGCATATGTGGAAGAGCTCTATGAGCTCTACCTGCACGATCCCAACGCTGTGCCCGAAGAGTGGCGCACCTACTTCCAGAAGCTGCCGACCGACGGCAATCTTGCCACCGACGTTTCGCACTCCACTATCCGCGATCATTTCGTTCTGCTCGCCAAGAACCAGCGCCGCGCTCAGCCGGTTTCCGCTGGTGCTGTAAGCAGTGAACACGAAAAGAAGCAGGTTGAAGTCCTGCGCTTGATCCAGGCTTTCCGCATGCGCGGCCATCAGGCCTCCAAGCTCGATCCGCTTGGTCTGTGGCAGCGTCCGGCTCCGGCTGACCTGTCGATCCGTCACTACGGGCTGACCGATGCCGACCTCGATACCACCTTCCGCACGGGTGAGCTCTACATCGGCAAAGAAGAGGCTACTCTGCGTGAGATTCAGCAGACCCTCAACGAGACGTATTGCCGCACCATCGGCGCGGAGTTCACCCACATCGTCGATTCCGAGCAGCGCAAGTGGTTCCAGCAGCGTCTGGAAAGCGTGCGCGGTCGTCCGGCGTTCTCGCCGGAAGTCCAGAGCCACCTGCTCGAGCGTCTGACCGCTGCAGAAGGCCTGGAAAAGTACCTGGGCACCAAGTACCCGGGCACCAAGCGTTTCGGCCTGGAGGGGGGCGAGAGCCTGATCCCGCTGCTGGACGAGATCATCCAGCGCTCGGGCTCCTATGGCTTGAAGGAAATCGTCATCGGCATGGCCCACCGCGGCCGTCTGAACGTTCTGGTCAACACCTTCGGCAAGAATCCACGCGACCTGTTCGACGAGTTCGAAGGCAAGAAGGCCGAGGGCCTGTCTTCCGGTGACGTGAAGTATCACCAGGGCTTCTCCTCCAACGTCATGACTCCGGGTGGCGAAGTTCACCTGGCCCTGGCGTTCAACCCGTCCCACCTGGAAATCGTTTCCCCGGTGGTCGAAGGGTCCGTGCGTGCCCGTCAGGATCGTCGTCAGGACAAAGCCGGTGACAAGGTACTGCCGATCTCCATCCATGGCGACGCGGCCTTCGCTGGCCAGGGCGTGGTCATGGAGACGTTCCAGATGTCGCAGACCCGTGGCTACAAGACGGGCGGCACCATCCACCTCGTGATCAACAACCAGGTCGGTTTCACCACCAGCCGTCCGGAAGACTCGCGCTCCACCGAGTATTGCACCGACGTCGCCAAGATGATCCAGGCGCCGATCCTGCACGTGAACGGCGACGATCCCGAAGCGGTGCTGTTCGTTACCCAGCTGGCTGTCGATTACCGCATGCAGTTCAAGCGTGACGTGGTTATCGACCTGGTCTGCTACCGCCGTCGCGGTCACAACGAGGCTGATGAGCCGAACGGCACCCAGCCGCTGATGTACCAGCAGATCACCAAGCAGCGCACCACCCGCGAGCTGTATGCCGATGCCCTGAGCGCCTCCGGCGTGCTCGACGCCGCGGCCATCCAGGCCAAGGTCGACGAGTACCGCACCGCTCTGGACAACGGCCAGCACGTGGTCAAGAGCCTGGTCAAGGAGCCCAACAAGGAGCTCTTCGTTGACTGGCGTCCTTACCTGGGCCATGCCTGGACTGCTCGCCACGACACCCGCTTCGAGCTCAAGACCCTGCAGGAGCTCTCTGCCAAGGTGCTGGAGATCCCCGAAGGCTTCGTGGTCCAGCGCCAGGTCGCCAAGATCCTTGAAGACCGCCAGAAGATGGGTGCGGGTGCAATGCCGATCAACTGGGGCTACGCCGAGACCATGGCCTACGCCACTCTGTTGTTCGAAGGCCATCCGGTGCGCATCACCGGCCAGGACGTTGGTCGTGGCACCTTCTCGCACCGCCACGCGGCGCTGCACAGCCAGAAGGACGCCAGCACCCACCTGCCGCTGCAACATCTGTTCGACACGCAACCCAAGTTCGAACTGTACGACTCCTACCTTTCGGAAGAAGCCGTACTGGCATTCGAATACGGCTACTCGACCACCATGCCGAACGCCCTGGTGATCTGGGAAGCCCAGTTCGGTGACTTCGCCAACGGCGCCCAAGTGGTGATCGACCAGTTCATTACCAGTGGCGAGCACAAGTGGGGTCGTCTCTGCGGCCTGACCATGCTGCTGCCGCACGGCTACGAAGGCCAGGGTCCGGAGCACTCCTCCGCGCGTCTGGAGCGCTACCTGCAGCTGTGCGCCGAGCACAACATCCAGGTTTGCGTGCCGACCACCCCGGCTCAGGTCTACCACATGCTGCGTCGCCAGGTGATCCGTCCGCTGCGCAAGCCGCTGGTGGCCCTGACTCCGAAGTCGCTGCTGCGCCACAAGTTGGCCATCTCGACCCTGGAAGATCTGGCCGAAGGCTCCTTCCAGACCGTCATCGGCGAGATCGACCAGATCGATCCGAAGAAGGTCGATCGCGTGGTCCTGTGCAGCGGCAAGGTCTACTACGACCTGCTGGAGAAGCGTCGTGCCGAAGGCCGCGAAGATATTGCCATCGTGCGTATCGAGCAGCTGTATCCGTTCCCCGAGGACGATCTGGCCGAGGTACTGGCTCCGTACAAGAACCTCAAGCACATCGTCTGGTGCCAGGAAGAGCCGATGAACCAGGGCGCCTGGTACTGCAGCCAGCACCACATGCGTCGTGTCGCGGCGGCTCACAAGAAGGGCCTGTTCCTCGAGTACGCCGGTCGTGAAGGTTCGGCAGCCCCGGCTTGCGGCTATGCCTCCATGCACGCCGAGCAGCAGGAAAAACTGCTGCAAGATGCATTTACTGTTTAACGCCTTCGCGCAGAAGAAACCGAATTAGATAGGAACCCTACAGAATGGCTATCGAGATCAAAGCCCCCACTTTCCCAGAATCGGTTGCCGACGGCACTGTGGCTACCTGGCACAAGAAGCCGGGCGATGCGGTCAAGCGTGACGAACTGATTGTCGACATCGAAACCGACAAAGTAGTCATGGAAGTCCTCGCGGAAACCGACGGCGTCCTGGCTGAAATCGTCAAGAACGAGGGCGACACCGTCCTTAGCGGCGAACTGCTCGGCAAGCTGAACGCAGGCGCCGCTGCTGCCGCCCCGGCCGCTGCTGCTGCCGCCGCTCCGGTCGCCCAGGCTGCTGCTCCGGCTGCCGCTGCTGCCGACGACGCCATCCTCTCTCCGGCCGCCCGCAAGCTGGCTGAAGAGAACGGCATCGACCCGAACAGCATTGCCGGTACTGGCAAAGGCGGTCGTGTGACCAAGGAAGACGTGGTCGCTGCCGTTGAAGCCAAGAAATCCGCTCCGGCCGCTGCTCCGGCTGCCAAGCCCGCCGCCCCGGCTGCCGAGGCTCCGGTCTTCGCCGCTGGCGATCGCGTCGAGAAGCGCGTACCGATGACCCGCCTGCGTGCCAAGGTGGCCGAGCGTCTGGTCGAAGCCCAGTCCACCATGGCCATGTTGACCACCTTCAACGAAGTCGACATGACCGAAGTCATGGCGCTGCGTTCGAAGTACAAGGACCTGTTCGAGAAGACCCACAACGGTGTGCGCCTGGGCTTCATGTCCTTCTTCGTCAAGGCTTCCGTCGAGGCGCTGAAGCGCTTCCCGGCGGTCAACGCTTCCATCGACGGCAACGACATCGTCTACCACGGCTACCAGGACATTGGCGTAGCTGTTTCCAGCGACCGTGGCCTGGTGGTTCCGGTTCTGCGCAACGCTGAGCTGATGAGCCTGGCCGAAGTCGAGAACGGCATCGCGACCTTCGGCAAGAAGGCCCGTGAGGGCAAGCTGTCCATCGACGAAATGACCGGTGGCACCTTCACCATCACCAACGGCGGCACCTTCGGCTCGATGATGTCGACCCCGATCGTCAACCCGCCGCAGGCCGCGATCCTTGGCATGCACAACATCATCCAGCGCCCGATGGCCATCAACGGTCAGGTTGTTATCCGCCCGATGATGTACCTGGCTCTGTCCTACGACCACCGCCTGATCGATGGCAAGGAAGCTGTAAGCTTCCTGGTGACCATCAAGAACCTGCTGGAAGACCCGGCTCGTCTGCTGCTGGACATCTGATCGGCAGTCTCTCTTCACGGCGGCCCCCCTTACAGGGGCCGTCCGGTTTCATATGAGAAGGAATGAGTTATGACCCAGAAATTCGACGTGGTAGTGATTGGTGCGGGCCCCGGCGGCTACGTTGCCGCCATCAAGGCAGCTCAGCTCGGCCTGAAAACCGCCTGCATCGAGAAGTACCAGGACAAGGAAGGCAAGACCGCTCTGGGCGGCACCTGCCTGAACGTCGGCTGCATTCCGTCGAAGGCGCTGCTGGACAGCTCCTACAAGTACCATGAGGCCCACGAAGGCTTCAAAATCCACGGCATCGAAGCCAAGGGCGTCACCATCGACGTACCGGCAATGGTTGGTCGCAAGAACACCATCGTTAAGAACCTGACCGGCGGTGTGAGCACCCTGTTCAAGGCCAACGGTGTGACCCTGCTGGAAGGCCACGGCAAGCTGCTGGCCAACAAGCAGGTCGAAGTGACCGGTTCCGACGGCAAGGTACAGATCGTCGAAGCCGAGAACGTGATCCTCGCTTCTGGCTCCAAGCCGGTAGACATCCCGCCGGCCCCGGTCGACCAGGACGTGATCGTCGACTCCACCGGCGCCCTGGACTTCCAGGCCGTTCCGAAGAAGCTGGGCGTGATCGGCGCTGGCGTCATCGGCCTTGAGCTTGGCTCCGTCTGGGCCCGCCTGGGCGCTGAAGTGACCGTCATCGAAGCGCTGGACAAGTTCCTCCCGGCCGCTGACGAGCAGGTTTCCAAGGAAGCCCTGAAGGTCCTCACCAAGCAAGGCCTCAAGATTCGTCTGGGTGCCCGCGTGACTGGCTCCGAAGTGAAGAAGAAGCAGGTCACTGTGAACTTCACCGACGCCAACGGCGAGCAGAAAGAAACTTTCGACAAGCTGATCGTGGCCGTGGGCCGTCGCCCGGTGACCACCGACCTGCTGGCCGCCGACAGCGGTGTGACCCTGGACGAGCGTGGTTTCATCTTTGTCGATGACTACTGCAAGACCAGCGTTCCGGGCGTCTACGCCATCGGCGACGTGGTACGTGGCGCCATGCTGGCCCACAAGGCATCGGAAGAGGGCATCATGGTCGCCGAGCGCATTGCCGGCCACAAAGCCCAGATGAACTACGACCTGATTCCGTCGGTCATCTACACCCACCCGGAAATCGCATGGGTTGGCAAGACCGAGCAGGCCCTGAAGGCCGAAGGCGTTGAAGTCAACGTCGGCACCTTCCCGTTCGCTGCCAGCGGCCGCGCCATGGCCGCCAACGACACCGCCGGTTTCGTCAAGGTCATCGCCGATGCGAAGACTGACCGCGTACTGGGTGTCCACGTGATTGGCCCAAGCGCTGCCGAACTGGTCCAGCAGGGTGCCATCGGCATGGAATTCGGCACCAGCGCCGAAGACCTCGGCATGATGGTCTTCTCGCACCCGACCCTGTCCGAAGCGCTGCACGAAGCGGCCCTCGCGGTGAATGGCCATGCCATTCACATTGCCAACCGCAAGAAGCGCTAAGCAATACCCCCTGCACGGGTCGCGCGCGAGCTCGTGCAGGACGAAGAACCACGGCGGGTGGCCCGTCGTGAGCATCGCCCAGTAGGGCGAGGCTCACCGCGGAAAGCCCGCCGGACTGCCTTCATCAGCAGTCACAGGTGGCGCGGCACCACGAATGCAGCGCCGAATGCGCAATACCTAAACGAAGACGGTAGACAAGCATGAATCTCCACGAGTATCAGGGTAAGCAGCTGTTCGCTGAATACGGCCTGCCCGTATCCAAGGGCTTTGCCGTAGACACCCCGGAAGAAGCCGCAGAAGCCTGCGAAAAAATCGGTGGCAGCGAATGGGTTGTGAAGGCCCAGGTCCACGCTGGCGGCCGCGGTAAAGCGGGCGGCGTGAAGCTGGTCAAGAGCAAGGAAGACGCCAAGGCGTTCGCAGCCAACTGGCTGGGCAAGCGCCTGGTGACTTACCAGACTGACGCCAATGGTCAGCCGGTCAGCAAAATCCTGGTCGAATCCTGCACCGACATCGCCAAGGAACTGTACCTGGGCGCCGTGGTAGATCGTTCCAGCCGCCGTATCGTGTTCATGGCCTCCACCGAAGGTGGCGTGGACATCGAGAAAGTAGCTCACGACACTCCCGAGAAGATCCTCAAGGCCACCATCGACCCGCTGGTCGGCGCTCAGCCCTACCAGGGCCGTGAGCTGGCATTCCAGCTGGGCCTGGAAGGTGACCAGATCAAGCAGTTCACCCACATCTTCGTTGGCCTGGCCAAGCTGTTCCAGGACTACGACCTGGCCCTGCTGGAAGTGAACCCGCTGGTCATCAAGGCTGACGGCAACCTGCATTGCCTGGACGCCAAGATCAACATCGACAGCAACGCCATGTACCGTCAGCCCAAGCTGCGCGCCATGCACGACCCGTCCCAGGACGACGCTCGTGAAGCCCATGCGCAGAAGTGGGAACTGAACTACGTGGCCCTGGAAGGCAACATTGGCTGCATGGTCAACGGTGCCGGCCTGGCCATGGGTACCATGGACATCGTCAACCTCCACGGCGGCAAGCCGGCCAACTTCCTTGATGTTGGCGGCGGTGCAACCAAGGAGCGCGTGACCGAAGCGTTCAAGATCATCCTCTCCGACAGCAACGTCCAAGCCGTTCTGGTGAACATCTTCGGCGGTATCGTCCGCTGCGACATGATCGCCGAAGGCATCATCGGTGCCGTGAAGGAAGTAGGCGTGAAGGTTCCGGTCGTGGTTCGTCTGGAAGGCAACAACGCTGACCTCGGTGCCAAGGTACTGGCCGAGAGCGGTCTGAACATCATCGCGGCGACCAGCCTGACCGACGCTGCACAGCAAGTCGTCAAGGCCGCGGCGGAGGGCAAGTAATGAGCGTCCTGATCAACAAAGACACCAAAGTCATCTGCCAAGGCTTCACCGGTAGCCAGGGTACTTTCCACTCCGAACAAGCCATCGCCTACGGCACCAAGATGGTTGGCGGCGTGACCCCCGGCAAGGGCGGCACCACCCACCTGGGCCTGCCGGTGTTCAACACCGTCAAGGAAGCCGTTGAAGCCACTGGCGCCGAAGCTTCGGTCATCTACGTTCCGGCTCCCTTCTGCAAAGACTCGATCCTGGAAGCGGCCAACGGCGGCATCAAGCTGATCGTTTGCATCACCGAAGGCATCCCGACCCTCGACATGCTGGACGCCAAGGTCAAGTGTGACGAGCTGGGCGTACGCCTGATCGGCCCGAACTGCCCGGGCGTGATCACTCCCGGCGAGTGCAAGATCGGTATCATGCCGGGTCACATCCACCTGCCGGGCAAAGTAGGCATCGTGTCGCGTTCCGGCACCCTGACCTATGAAGCCGTGAAGCAGACCACCGACGCCGGCTTCGGCCAGTCCACTTGCGTGGGCATCGGCGGTGACCCGATCCCGGGCTCCAACTTCATCGACATCCTGAAGCTGTTCCAGGAAGACCCGCAGACCGAAGCCATCGTCATGATCGGCGAGATCGGCGGTTCCGCTGAAGAAGAAGCTGCTGCCTTCATCAAGGCAAACGTGACCAAGCCGGTGGTGTCCTACATCGCTGGTGTGACTGCCCCTCCGGGCAAGCGCATGGGCCACGCTGGCGCCATCATCTCCGGCGGCAAGGGCACTGCGGACGAGAAGTTCGCTGCTCTGCAGGATGCTGGTGTGAAAACCGTGCGTTCCCTGGCTGATATCGGCAAAGCCCTGGCTGAGCTGACCGGTTGGGAAGTCAAGAACGCCTAAGGCATCTTGAAGCAAGCAAAGGCCACCCCTCGGGGTGGCCTTTGTCTTTTCTGGTGCAACCTTTTTCTCGCTTGGTGAAACCGCTTGTCGGTTAAGCGACAGAAATGGTTGCTACTCCGACAGCCTGATCCACGTCAGGCGCTTGGCACAGTAAAATCGGTAGGGTTGCACCTATCCCGCTTCCCCAGCTTCAAAAGAGCCGAGGCGGGCAACAGCGATCAATCCCAAACGGATGGATGACGTTTCCCCAAACCCCAAGGGAAACCCTTCGGAACGTATGAAATTCTGCCTGTGGTACTTCCCCTCATGATTCGATTGAAAGGCTCGGACCTCGTTGCCCTTGGTTTTATGACCTTTGCGCTTTTCCTTGGCGCAGGAAACATCATCTTCCCACCCAGCGCTGGCATGGCTGCGGGTGATAACGTCTGGCGTGCTGCGCTGGGCTTTCTCCTGACGGGTGTTGGCTTGCCGCTGCTGACCGTCGTCGCCCTGGCTCGCGTAGGGGGTGGGATGGACCGCTTGACCGCGCCGCTCGGTAAGCGTGCCGGCGTACTCCTGGCAGTTGCCGTGTATCTGGCCATTGGCCCGCTGTTCGCGACTCCGCGAACCGCTGTGGTGTCCTTTGAAATGGGCGTTGCCCCCTTCACCGGCGATAGCGGCGTTGCCCTGTTCCTCTACAGCGCTGCCTATTTCGCTGCCGTGCTCTTCCTTGCCCTGAACCCGGGCAAACTGGTGGATAGCATCGGTAAATTCATCACGCCGGTTCTGCTTTCGGCACTGTTGGTGCTGGGTGGCGCCGCGCTGTTCGCCCCCGCCGGGACTATCGGCACTTCAGCTGCCGACTATCAGGCCGCTCCCTTCGTTCAGGGCTTCCTGCAGGGCTACCTGACCATGGACACGCTTGGCGCCCTGGTCTTCGGTATCGTGATTGCCACCGCGATTCGCGACCGCGGCGTCCAGGACCCGCGACTGGTGACCCGCTACTCCGTGATAGCTGGTGCCATCGCCGCTCTTGGCCTGTCGCTGGTTTACCTGGCGCTGTTTTACCTTGGCGCGACCAGCCAGGGTATCGCCGGCGAAGCGCAGAACGGTGTGCAGATCCTCACTGCCTATGTGCAACACACCTTCGGCACTGCGGGCAGTCTGCTGTTGGCCGTGGTCATCACCCTGGCCTGCCTGACCACCGCGGTCGGCCTGCTCACCGCCTGTGGCGAGTTCTTCAGCAAGTTGCTGCCATTCTCCTATCGCACGGTGGTCCTGGCGTTTGGTCTGTTCAGCCTGCTGGTGGCCAACCAGGGCCTGACTCAACTCATCAGTCTGTCGGTGCCGGTGCTCGTGGGGCTTTACCCGCTGGCCATCGTCCTCATTGCCCTTAGCCTGCTGGATGCGCTCTGGGTCGACCCACGTCGTGTCTTCGTCCCGACAATGTCCATCGCACTGGTCTTCGGCGTGGCCGATGGCTTCGCAGCCGCAGGGTTCAAAGACGTTGTTCCTGCGCTCTTTGGCCAGATGCCACTGGCCCACCAAAGCCTCGGCTGGCTGGTGCCGGTGCTGGTTGTCCTGGGAATCTCGATAGTGGCCGACCGTCTTATGGGACGCGCTGTCGCCAGCCCGGTCTGACCGTTGCTGGATCGAGGAAGGCCGCCGAAGGGCGGCCTTTTTCGTGGCGCTGGGTTAACGGGGAGGAGAGGCGCTTGCTTTGCCATCGGGTCTCGTAAAGTGCGCCGGAATCCCACTTCAGGAGTTCCGTCCGCTCAGGTCTCCCGGCGCAGCTTGCCGGCCCGGATACCGGTCGAATGACCAGCGCGTTTCCGCTTGGTAGTGCATTGCAGGTGTCGTGTTGTCATGGCCATGGATCGCTATAATTCGCCGCGTTCTTACAAGGAATTTGCATGTCGACCATTCTGCGCAACTGGCCTCATCTGGTGGCCATTCTCTGGTTCATTACCTGCTGGGTGGGGTACACCCGCTACGCCATCTGGAAGGGCAAGGACACCGCCTGCCTGGCTTCGGTCCTGCATCTCTACCGCGAGGACTGGATGCGTCGCCTGTTGCTGCGCGACAACCGTATCGCCGACGCCAGTGTGATCGGAAACCTTGAGCGCAATGCCTCGTTCTTCGCCTCCAGTACCCTGATTATCCTGGCCGGCATTCTCACGGTGTTCGGATCCACTGATCGCGCGGTGTCGGTGCTGGCCGACCTGCCGTTCGTGCAGGCTGCCAGCCGCAGTATTTCCGAGTTGAAGCTGTTGGGTCTCGCCGTCGTCTTCGTCTACGCCTTCTTCACCTTCAGTTGGTGCATGCGTCAGTACAACTTTGCCGCCATCCTCGTGGGATCGGCGCCGATGATCGGAGAGAAACACGTCAGCGAGCAGGAGAGGAAGGCCTTCGCCGAGCGTACCGCGCGAGTGATTTCCCTGGCGGCCAACCAATTCAACTTCGGCTTGCGCAGCTACTATTTCGGCTTGGCCATGCTGGCCTGGTTCATCAATCCCTGGTTTTTCATCATTGCGACCACGGGTGTTGTGCTGGTGCTGTACCGCCGCGAATTCCATTCCGATGTGCTGGATGTGATGGTCTACACCCCAACTCACGCGCTGGAAGCGCCCAAGGAGAAGGTCGAATGAGTATTCCTTTCTGGTGCCTGTTCTTCTCGGCCCTGCTCATCTACCTGGCGAAGATTCCCGTGGCCAAGGCCATGCGTGAAGAGGGCAGGGGCTACGACAACCGTCATCCACGTGCGCAGCAGGCACGGTTGACGGGTTTCGGTGCGCGGGCTGTGGCGGCGCATCAGAACAGCATCGAGATTTTCCCGCTGTTCGCCGCCGGTGTGCTCATGTCCCATGTCACCCAGACCCACGGCTACTTCGTCGACCTGCTGGCGATCATCTTCATCGTGTCGCGCGTGCTCTACCTGTTCCTCTATTGGAACGACAAGGCCACCCTGCGCAGCTTGGTCTGGGTCGTCGGCCTGGTCTGCTGCCTGTTGTTGATGCTCAGTCCGGCGCTCTGACCCACGGAAACGACAAGGCCCGCGCAATGCGGGCCTTGTCGTAGCTATTGCCAGGAGTTTACTGGCTCTGCTCCTCGGTCGGTGCAGTCTCCGGAGCGGCCGGAGCGGCGGGTGCGCTCGGAGCCGGGGCGGCTTCCGGAGCCGGAGTCGGGGCTGGGGCCGGTGCGCTCGGCTGGGATTCGGTCGCCGGTGCAGCCGGTGCCTGGGCCTCTTCCTTCTTGTCGCAGGCAGCGAGACCAAGGCTAGCGGCCAGGAGCAGGGCGAGAGACAGGGTTTTCTTCATCATTGAGCCTCCATGTGTGGCTTTTCCTCATCGATAGGCGTTGGAGTTTGTGACCTGTTTCTAAGTTCCGTGCTTAATGCAAAAAGCCTTACCCGAACGCTTGGCCACGGCGTAGGCGCGTCCGTCAGGGTATCATTTAGCACTTTGCCCACTTTCCGCCAAGGTTGCAGTCATGACGGACAATTCCCTTATCGAACGGTCGCAGCGCTTTCTTTCCGCGTTGCGCCACTGCCAGGTGCTCGGCCTGAGCGTGCATGACGCCACTCCCCAGGGCCTGACCCTGCGTTTGCCTTACAGCCAACAGATCATCGGCAACCCGGAAACCGGCGTGATCCACGGCGGCGCCATTACGACCTTGATGGACACCACCTGCGGCATTTCCACGGTCTGCGTACTGCCGGAGTTCGAGATCTGCCCGACCCTGGACCTGCGCATCGACTACATGCACCCGGCCGAGCCGCACAAGGACGTCTACGGATTCGCCGAGTGTTACCGGGTGACGCCCAATGTCATCTTCACCCGTGGCTATGCCTATCAGGACGACCCGACCCAACCCATCGCCCATGTGGTCGGCGCCTTCATGCGCATGGGCAAGCCCGGCCAGTTGAAGCAGGGAGGTGCAGTATGAGCCTCGACTTCAACGCGCTGGTGCGCGAGGCCCAGGAGAAGAATGACTACGACTCGCTGGTGTGCCTGATCCCCTACGCCAAGCTGATCGGCATGGAATGCCTGCGCCTGGGGGATGACATGGTGTTCCGTCTTCCAGCAAGCAAGGACAACATCGGCAACCCGACCCTGCCGGCCATCCACGGCGGTGTGATCGCCGGTTTCATGGAACATGCGGCCATGCTCCACCTGCTGATGTTCATGGGCACGCCACATATGCCCAAAATCATCGACTTCTCGATAGATTACCTGCGCGCCGGACACTATCGTGACACCTTCGTCCAGTGCCAGGTCTGGCGACAAGGCCGCCGCGTCGCCAACGTCGCCATCACCGCCTGGCAGACCACCCAGACCGAACCCATCGC
Organism: Metapseudomonas resinovorans DSM 21078; assembly: GCF_000423545.1. Taxonomy (GTDB): domain Bacteria; phylum Pseudomonadota; class Gammaproteobacteria; order Pseudomonadales; family Pseudomonadaceae; genus Metapseudomonas; species Metapseudomonas resinovorans. Next base: position 29,018 of record NZ_AUIE01000024.1, on the reverse strand, counting down.
CACCGCACGCGCCCACTTCAAGGTCGATGAGCCCTGAGGCGCGCCAGTAGGGTCCGGTCGCTCTCAAGGAAAGTCCGATGGTTGCGTTACTGATACTTGGTGGCCTGCTGCTGATCGTCACCGGCCTGGTCTGGCTGGTGATGCTCGCTTTTGGTACCAGTTTGCTCTGGGGCTTTGGCAGCTTGTTGCCGCCGGTCACGCTGGCCTATGTGCTCAACCATTGGCGCACCGCGCGCAAGGCTGTGGCCCTGGGCGCGATGGGCTTCATTCCGCTGGTGGTGGGGCTGACGATGCTGGCCGCGCAGGACCCTGAGCGGTTGCAGTCAATCATCAGCCTTCGCTGGCTGGGCGATGAGCCGCAGGCCGCGTCAGAGCTGGATATCCGTCTCAACGGGGAGCTCAACGGCCAGCGTTTCTCGCCGCTACAGGCCGAACTGGTGGACGGCATTCTCAGCCTGCGCGAGGGGCAGGATTTCTACGCCCGTCGCGAGTTGACCATTCGTGTCGGCAACCTGCCGAAGGGGGCCTTGCGCCTGGACGTGCTGCCCCAGGACCCTGGACCGCAACCGGAAGTCGAGATCAGTTGGCTGCTACCGGAGCAGGAACTACCGGAGGCCCGGCGTATCCCCCGTGGCTACACCCTGCATCTGGACTTGCAGCCCGTGGCGCCAAACCGTCTGGCCGGCGACTTCCATCTGGTCTTGCCGCCGAAGTTCGCCACTACGCTCACGGGCCATTTGGAGGTCTTTACCGACCGTCTGCGCTACCGCGATGGACGGGTGGATACCACCTATGACTCTCGCGACACCCTGGCCTATGTGGTTCGTGACTACCTGCAGCGGCGCTTCGCCACCCATAACGTAGAGCTGGCCCAACTGCCAGCTGTCAGCTTGCCGGCGCGCGATTTGGATCTGGACGTGGAGGCCCGTGTCGACGGCCAGGTTCAGCATCTGGCCTTGCAGCTGGCCAAGAGCGAGGCCCGGGGCTGGCGTGTGCGCCATGACAGTTTCCCGCCACTGACCACTCCCAGCGTGGCGCCTGAAACGCCTAGCGTGGCGCAGGAGCTGGCGCCTCTCGCGGACACCGGTGCGGTGGATCGTCGCTTGCGTTTCTCGCTGCAACGTTTGCTGAACACCCCCAGCCAATACCAGGAGCTCAGCATGCGCGTGTACACAGTGCGTGGCAGCACCGCCGAAGGCCGCTTCGCCGGCCTGGATCGCGATGGCCGGATCCTCATTCGTCGTAACCTGGGCGGGGCAGGGGCCGCCAGTTTCAGTTTCGATGTCGAAGAGGTGTCCGACGTGGAGCTGCTGGAGCCCTGAGCCGGTCGAGTGAAACGCGCTTCTCTTTTCACTGTTTCCGGGCCAATGGCAGGTGCCATTGGCGGGCAAGTACTGTTCGATTTTCCTAAGCACTTGAAATCCTTGTCGAAGCCCCCATCTGGATGACATCCGCCGCCGTATGCGGCTCAAACCATCCACGTGGAGTTAGACGACCATGAGTGTGGAAACTCAAAAAGAAACCCTGGGCTTCCAGACCGAGGTGAAGCAACTGCTTCACCTGATGATCCATTCCCTGTATTCCAACAAGGAAATCTTCCTCCGCGAGCTGATTTCCAACGCCTCCGATGCTGCCGACAAGCTGCGCTTCGAAGCGCTGGCCAAGCCCGAGCTGCTGGAAGGCGGCGCCGAGCTGAAGATCCGCGTCAGCTTCGACAAGGACGCTCGCACCATCACCCTCGAAGACAACGGCATCGGCATGAGCCGCGATGAGGTGATCGCGCACCTGGGCACCATTGCCAAGTCCGGCACCGCCGACTTCCTGAAGAACCTTTCCGGCGACCAGAAGAAGGACTCCCACCTCATCGGTCAGTTCGGCGTGGGCTTCTATTCCGCCTTCATCGTCGCCGACAAGGTAGACGTGTTCACCCGCCGCGCCGGTCTGTCGGCGAGCGAAGGCGTGCACTGGTCGTCGCAAGGCGAGGGCGAGTTCGACATCGCCACTGTCGACAAGGCAGAGCGTGGCACCCGCATCGTCCTGCACCTGAAGAGTGGCGAAGAGGAGTTCGCCGATGGCTGGCGTCTGCGTAACGTCATCAAGAAATACTCCGACCACATCGCCCTGCCCATCGAACTGCCGAAAGAACACCACGGCGAAGATGCGCCCGCCGAGCAGGAGTGGGAAACCGTCAACCGCGCCAGCGCGCTCTGGACTCGCCCGCGTACCGAGGTCAAGGACGAGGAGTACCAGGAGTTCTACAAGCACGTTGCCCATGACTTCGAGAACCCGCTGTCCTGGAGCCACAACAAGGTCGAAGGCAAGCTGGAGTACACCTCGCTGCTCTATGTTCCGGCCCGTGCCCCGTTCGATTTGTATCACCGCGAGGCGCCGCGCGGCCTGAAGCTGTATGTGCAGCGCGTGTTCATCATGGACCAGGCAGAACAGTTCCTGCCGCTCTACCTGCGTTTCATCAAGGGCGTCGTGGACTCCAATGACTTGTCGTTGAACGTCTCCCGCGAAATCCTGCAGTCGGGTCCGGTGATCGACTCCATGAAGTCGGCCCTGACCAAGCGCGTGCTGGACATGCTGGAGAAACTAGCCAAGAACGAACCCGAGCAGTACAAGGGCTTCTGGACCAACTTCGGTCAGGTGCTGAAAGAAGGCCCGGCCGAGGACTTCGCCAACAAAGAGAAAATCGCCGGCCTGCTGCGCTTCGCCTCCACTCAGGATGCATCCGGTGAGCAGAGTGTTTCCCTTGCCGACTACATCGGCCGCATGAAAGAAGGCCAGGACAAGATCTACTTCCTCACCGGCGAGAGCTATTCGCAGGTCAAGAACAGCCCGCACCTGGAAGTCTTCCGCAAGAAAGGCATCGAAGTGCTGCTGCTCACCGACCGTATCGACGAGTGGCTGATGAGCTACCTGTCCGACTTCGACGGCAAGGGTTTCGTGGATGTCGCCCGCGGTGACCTGGACCTGGGCAAGTTGGACTCGGAAGAGGACAAGAAGGCCCAGGAAGAAGTCGCCAAGACCAAGGAAGGCCTGATCGAGCGCCTGAAGAAGGTGCTGGACGAGCAAGTCAGCGAAGTGCGCGTTTCCCACCGACTGACTGACTCCCCGGCGATCCTCGCCATCGGCGAACAGGATCTGGGCCTGCAGATGCGCCAGATCCTCGAGGCCAGTGGCCAAAAGGTGCCGGACTCCAAGCCGATCTTCGAGATCAACCCGGCCCACCCGCTGATCGAGAAGCTGGATGGCGAGCAGGACGAGGACCGCTTTGGCGAGCTGTCCCACATCCTCTTCGACCAGGCCGCCCTCGCCGCCGGCGACAGCCTGAAGGACCCGGCCGCCTACGTGCGCCGCCTGAACAAGCTGCTGGTGGAACTCTCGGCCTGATAAGAGGCTGGAACGGAACAGGCCCGCGAGTTGCGGGCCTTTTTCGTTGTGGGTGCTTGACGCTTCGGCGGAGCGAATTCGTTCGCTACGCCGACCGCACAAGGCCAGGTCGACACTGCCGCGCTCTTGAAATCCCATGCAACGAACCCGGCAGGAGGGCTCAGCCGGCATTGGGTCTAACCTTAGTCATTCCCCCTGGCACTGGAGAGTCCCCATGAACCGTTTGCTCCTGCCTTCGCTGCTGTTCGCATTCGCCGGTCCCGCTTGTGCAGCCATGGTTACCCAGGCTGTTCCGTACGAGATAGACGGCAAAGCCTTTGAAGGCACCCTGGTCTATGACGATGCGGTGAAGACCCCACGCCCCGGCCTGCTGATGGTGCCCAACTGGCTGGGCGTGACCCCGGCCGCAGCCGAGCAGGCCAAGGAAATCGCCGGCCAGCGCTACGTGATCTTCATTGCCGACATGTATGGCAAGGACGTTCGCCCAACCAATCCGGACGAAGCCAGGGCCGCCGCGACGGCCGTACGCGGTGATCGGCCCTTGATGCGCAAACGTGCCCAGGCCGGTGTGGAGACTCTCAAGGCCCAGGCTGGGCAGGTGTCGCTGGACCTGGCGAGTCTCGGCGCCATCGGCTTCTGCTTTGGTGGCGGCAGCGTCCTGGAACTGGCGCGCTCAGGCGCACAGCTGAAGGGCTTCGTGTCATTCCACGGCAACCTGGACACGCCGAACCCGGCCGATGCGCGCAATATTCGCGCGCCGGTACTGGTGCTGCATGGCGCTGACGACCCTGCCGTGCCCAAGACCCAGGTAGAGGCTTTCACTGCCGAAATGACGGCCGCCAAGGCCGATTGGCAACTGGTCAGCTACGGTGGTGCGGTGCATTCCTTCACCGAGCGCGGGGCCAGCGTGCCCGGGCGTAATGAATACAATCCCAAGGTCGCTGCCCGGGCCTACCAGGCCATGAACGACCTGTTCGACGAAGTCTTTGGCGGAACGAGGTAATCCATGACGCAGATCCAATCCCAGAATATGCAGGGCGCGGTGCTGATGTTGGATGGCGCGTTGGACCCGCTGGTGCCCCGTGAACAGCTACCGGCCTTCGCCAGGGAGATGGGCGAGGCCGGAGTGGATTGGCAGTTGCTGAGTTATGGTGGCGCGGTGCATTCGTTCACCGATCCTGCCGCCAACCATCCGGGCACCGCGCAATACAACGCCACGGTTTCGCGGCGCGCCTTCACCGCCATGTACGCGCTGCTGGACGAAGTCTTCGCCTGAGCCCTAAGCCAGGTGTGCGAGCCCGTAGGGTGGGCTTCAGCCCACCACCCGCCGTCCAGATCAGCGCGGCAACTCGATGCGGCTGGTTTCGCCCGGCACCACTGGCCAGTCTCCGGCCGCCCAACGGCTGCGCGCCTGCTCGATCAGTTCCGGGCTGCTGGACACGAAGTTCCAGTTCATCCGTCGCGGCCCATCCAATGGTGCGCCGCCGATCATCGCCAGGTGGCTACCGCTGCATGCGGAAAGCACGTACTCCACGCCCTCTGGCAGCACCACCAGACTGCGTGCTTCGAGCGGCTGGTCGTCCAGCATTGCTTCGCCTTCCAGCAGATAGAGCGCCCGCTGGGGATGTTCGCAGGGGATGGTCAAGGTGGCGCCGGCTTCCAGATGCAGGTCTGCGTAGAGGGTAGGGGAGAGCACCGGTACAGGCGATTCCAGGCAGAAGCCGGTTCCGGCGATCAGGCGGATGCGCACACCGAGTGCTTCCTGCTGCGGCAGGCTCGCCGCCGGATGATGGCTGTAGCTGGGTTCGCAATCCTCGAATTCCTTCGGCAGGGCCAGCCAGACTTGCAGGCCGTGTGCGCGCGAGCCGCTGGTCATCAGCTTCGCCGGGGTGCGCTCGACATGGGCAACGCCGCGGCCGGCGGTCATCCAGCTGACGTCGCCCGGCTTCACCAATTGGTCCGAGCCCAGGCTGTCCTTGTGTTGCAGCTCGCCTTCGAACAGGTAGGTGAGGGTGGATAGGCCGATATGGGGATGCTGGCGCACGTCCATGCCGGTGCCGGGGGTGTAGTCAGCTTCCAGCATGTGGTCGAAGAACACGAAGGGCCCGACGCTGCGGCACTGGGCCGACGGCAGCGGTCGGAGGATGGGTTGCCCGGCGACTTCTTCGGCGCGCGGCCGTATGGTGAGAATGTTCATGCTCAGGTTTCCTGCTCGGGTCACTGGCTGAAGTTGCCTTCGGCAAGGCGCGTTTCGATGCTCACTTCCACCTGGGTCATCAGCTTGTGTACCGGGCACTTGTCGGCGATGCGCAGCAGGGTGGCGCGTTGCTCGTCGGTGAGGGCGCCGCGCAGGGTCAGTTTCACATCCAGGCGGTAGTGCCCCTTGCGTTCCTCGCTGTCGTCGCGGGTCACCTCAACGTCCACGCCAGTCAGCGGGATGCCGTTTTTCTGGGCGTAATAGGTGACGGTCAGGGCCTTGCAGCTGCCCAGCGCTGCATCGAAGTAGTCATGAGGCTCCGGGTCCCCACCGGCGCCGCCAAGGTCCGTCGGCAGGTCAGTGAACAGCGGTGCCTTGCCTTCCAGTTCGATGCGTTGGCGCGTGCCGTTGGCGGAATCACGGGTGAGACGGATGGTCATGGTGGGCCTCCTGGCCGATGAGCGGAACAGTCCCCGCTAGGCTAGCGCAAAGGGCGGCGGCCGGGCAGCGGGTAACCCGGTTGAACGCGGTCAGCCGGCTGCCGGTCTATAGTCGCTCATACATCCGGGAGGACCTGCCTTGTATCGACTGAGGACCAGTCTCGCCGCACTGCTGCTGACGGCGACCATGCCGGGGGAAGCGCGCGAGTACCACTACAGCGACGCCCACCTGCACTACGTGGATTTCTTCCAGGAAACCGATGGCATGAAATCCCTCCTGGATGCGATGGACAAGGGTGGCATCGACCACGCAATGATCTCTGGTATTCCGGTGGCCAAGAAGTGGCACGAGGATGAACCCAAGCGGCCGCGCTACTACGCTGGCGACGACGCCGGAGCCTACTGGTACAGCGCCACCGACGTGCTGGTGGCCGCAGCGGTGAAGCAACTGCCGGTCGAGCAGCGCAAGCGTTTTCATCCCTTTCTCAGCGGTTTCAACCCCAACGACAAGAACTCCGACGCCCACATTCGCCGCATGCTCGAACTGGACCCGGGCCTTTGGCAGGGTATTGGCGAGGTGTTCACCCGCCACGACGATCTCACCGCCCTCATCGATGGCGACACGCCGCGCGCCAACAACGAGGCCATGAGCCGCATCTACCACCTGGCGGCCGAGTACGACCTGCCGGTGCTGCTGCACTCCAACATCACCTCCAAGCGTGAGCGCAATCCGCTTTACCTGCAGGAAGTGGAAGAGCCGCTGCGCAACCATCCTCATGTGCGCTTCATCTGGGCCCACGCCGGCTCCAGCCTGGAGATCCACCGCCACCAGACGAAGATGGACTTTCTCCTGTCCACCCTGGAGCGGATGCTGGGGGCCTACCCGAACCTCTACGTCGACCTCTCCTGGAGTGTGCTGAAGCCCTACTTGCTGGATGCCGGCGGCAAGCCGGACCGGCGCTGGCTGGCACTGGTGGAGCGGTATCCGGACCGCTTCATGCTGGGCTCCGACGTGGTCGGGCATTTCGACGGCCTGGGGGATTACCTGACGGCCTACAATGCCTTCCTCGACGCCCTGCCCGAAGCGGTGGCGCGCAAGGTTGCGCGGGACAATTTCCTGGCAGTGCTCCCGCGCAAACACCGGAGCGACATCGCGCAGTGAGTCTGTCACGAGGCTGTCATGGCCGCGTCATAACCTCGCGCCACCGCAAACAAGGAGCGCGACATGATCCCCTTTCGAATGACAGCACTCGTGGCCCTGGGCCTGGCTTCCGGCGTGGCCCTGGCTGATGTACGGGTGGATGGCCCGGTGGAGTACGGCATCTTCGAATCGCAGTATCAGGACTACCAGCCGGGCGAGCGCGTGCTGACCCGCAGCAACCAGAATATCGAGCAGACCGACGAGATCCCGGCCAAGTTGGGCACCAAGTTCGGCATGCGTTACACGCTGCTCGGCAAGCAGGAAAAGGACACCCCGCTGACCCTGCTGTACTTGACCCCCGGTGTGGTTACCCCGGACGGCAAGCGTCACGACAAGTTCGTGGTTGAGCAGAAGATGGCCCCCGGCGCGCCGACGGACGTGATGGCCTACGAATTCACCGAGCACTACGAAGTGGTGCCGGGCGAGTGGCGTTTCATGGTGTTCCAGGGCGACCGTCTGTTGGCCGAGCAGCGTTTCACCGTCCGCTGAGCCCGCGCGTGTCGTCAGGGCGCGCTATATTCGCTGGGTCATAGGTAGGCGCGAGGCGCGGGTCCATGGCCGAACAGATCAGCATCCTGGTGGTGGACGACGACGAGGCGATCCGCGAACTGTTGCTGGATTACCTCGGCGGTCAGGGCTACCAGGTCCATGCCGTCGGCGACAGCGGCCAGCTGCGCGCGCGGTTGGCCGAGGCGCTGCCCGATCTGGTGCTGCTGGATGTAGGGCTGCCCGGCGAGGACGGCCTGAGCCTTGCGCGCTACCTGCGCGAACATCACGACCTGCCGGTGATCATGGTCTCCGGCGCCGGCACGCCACTGGATCGCATCGTCGGGCTGGAGGTCGGTGCTGACGACTACCTGGCCAAGCCCTTTGACCCGCGCGAGCTGCTGGCGCGGGTCAAGACCGTGTTGCGGCGCTATCGTCGCGCCCCGGCGGCGTCCACCCAGCCCGCCACGGAAAGCGAGGGCACCTGCCTGCAACTCGGCCTCTGCCGCCTCGATCTGCAAAGCCGCCAGCTGCTTGACGCCGCCGGAGAGGAAATCCCCCTGACCGCCATGGAGTTCGACCTGCTCCAGGCCTTCGCCCAGCGACCCAACCGGCCGTTATCTCGCGACCAGTTGTTGAACCTGACTCAGCATCGCGACTGGAACCCCTTCGACCGCTCCATCGACATCCGCATAGCGCGCCTGCGCCGCAAGTTGGAAACGGACCCGGACAAACCGCAGATCATCCGCACCGTTCGCGGCGTCGGATACATGTTCGTCCCGGGCTGAGTCTGCAAGAAGCGGTAGGGGCGAAATCATTGCCCGTAGGCGCTGGCTGTTGGCTCGATGGTAAATCTCTTGCAACAGCTAACGCAGACATGCGAATGAATTCGCCCCCACGTCAGCCCTTTGTTTCAATTGTTTCAATGGCTCCGAGGCCCTCCGGGCGCGGCCCGGCTGTCTCTATACTCAGGCTGTCCGCTACCTCCGGAGGGCCTACCGGTGAGCCAGCCCCTGACCAGTCGCTTCGCCGTCAGTGCCGAAGAGCATCGCTTGCGGCAGATCGTCGATAACAGCAGTGCGGTGATCTACGTGAAGGACCTCGACGGCCGCCTGGTCCTGGTCAACCGGGCCTTCGAGCGGCTGTTCAAGGTCCGCGCGGAACGCGTGCTGGGGCATACCGACCACGATTTCTTTCCCAGGGAAATGGCCGATGTGCTGCGCGCTAACGACGTGCGTGTAGCCCAGCTCGGCCATGAGCTGGAGTTCGAGGAACAGGTGCCCATGGGCGGTGGTATCCGCACCTATCTGTCGAACAAATTCCCACTCTTCGATGGTGAAGGGCGGGTCAGCGCTATCTGCGGCATTTCCACTGACATCAGCTCACGCAAGAGCCTGGAAGAGGTGCTGCGATTTGTTGCGCTGGGCGTTTCCGCCGCCACTGGCAACGAAGTGTTCGAGGCCATTGCCCGCTACATGGTGCGCTCCCTGAATGCCGACTTTGCCTTTGTCAGCCGCATCAGCGACCAGGGGCCGCAATGCCTCACCACGCTGGCGCTCTACTACGAAGGACGCTTGCACCAGAACGCTACCTATGACCTGAAGGGGACGCCCTGTGCCGAGGTATTCGGTCGCAGTTTCCACTTCGTGCCTCGCGACCTGCGCTGTTCCTACCCCAGCGACGAAGTGCTGGCCGCTTTCGGTGTCGACAGTTATGCCGGCTACCCGCTCTTTGCCAGTGATGGCCGGCCGCTGGGCCTGATCGCCGCTGGCCGGCTGGGGACGATGAGCGATCGTGACAGGGTGGAATCCGTGCTGCGGATTTTCTCGGTGCGGGCCGCCGCAGAAATCGAGCGGCTGGAGGCGGAAGCCAGCTACCGGGCAATCTTCAACAACTCCGAAGATGCCATCTTCGTCCACGACATCGAGAGTGGCGCCCTGGTGGACGTCAACCCCAAGGCCTGTCGCGCCTACGGCTACAGTTACGAGGAAATGCTCAAGCTGGACATCGATGCCTTCAGCGCCGGCTACGCCCCGTATACCGGCAAGGACGCGGCGGGTTACCTGGCCCGCGCCGCGGCCGGCGAGGTGCAGCGCTTCGAATGGCATCGACGCAACCGCGACGGAAGCCTGCACTGGGATGAAGTGCTGCTGAAGCGCGTCACCATTGGCGGCGTTGACCGCATCCTGGGCATCACCCGCGAGATTACCCAGCGCAAGGAGGCCGAGCAGGCCCTGCGCGCCAGCGAGCTGCAGTACCGGGCCATCACCAACACCGCCCTGGACTGCTTCATCAGCATGGACGAGGCCGGGCGCGTGCTGGCCTTCAACCCGGCGGCCGAGCAGTGCTTTGGCATCAGTCGTGAGCAGGCGCTGGGGCATTCGCTGCTGAAGTTGATCATCCCGCCGCGTTTCCGCGATGCCTATGAACATGCACTGGAGCACTACGTGCAGACCGGCCATGGCGCATTCCTCGGCAAGCGCATGGAGGTGGTGGCGCAGCGCGCCGATGGCCGAGAGTTTGCCGCCGAGCTGGCCCTGACCCAAGTGCCGGGTGACGAGGGGCCGCGCTTTATCTGTTACTTGCGCGACATCACCGAACGTACCCAGGCTGAAGAGGAACGTGCCCGACTGGAGCAGCAGCTACGCCAGGCTCAGCGCATGGAGGCCATCGGGCACCTGACGGGCGGCATCGCCCACGATTTCAACAACTTGCTGACCAGCATGCTGGGCTACACGGTGATGGCCCAGGAGCTGGCGGAGCAGGACAGTGATGAGCGCCTGCGCAAGTACCTGTCGCGGGTTCAGCGCTCGGCGGAGAAGGCTCGCGACCTGATCCAGCAGATGCTCACCTTCAGCCGGGGCAGCCGCGGCAAACCGCAGGTGGTGGCGCTGGACTTGCTGCTGGGGGACTTTATCCGCCTGGTGGAGTCCACCCTGCCGGCGACGGTCGAGCTGGAGGTGCAGCTGGGTCACGACCTGCCCCGGGTACTGGCCGATCCTGTGCAGCTGGAGCAGGTGCTGATGAATCTCTGCATCAATGCCCGCGACGCCATGGGCAGCGTCGGGCAGTTGCGGGTGAGCCTGGCACAGCAGGACCTGGCGGGCGTCTGTGCCTCTTGCCAGCAGCGGATCGCGGGACACTTCGTGGCACTTACCGTCAGCGACAGCGGGCCGGGGATCGATCCGGCGCTGCGGGCGCAGATATTCGAGCCGTTCTTCTCCACCAAGGCCAGCGGTCAGGGCAGTGGCATGGGCCTATCCATGGTGCACGGCATCGTCCATGAGTATGGCGGCCATATTCATCTGGACAGCGCGCCGGGGCAGGGTGCCACCTTCCGTGTGCTGATGCCGGCCCATGGCCCGGCGTCGAACGCGGACGCTGCAGTCGCGCCGGCCGCCGAGCGCCCACAATTGCGTTCGGCCTTGCAGGGGCGGGTGGCCGTGGTGGACGACGACGCTACGGTAGCCGAGTTCATGGGCGAACTGCTGGAGGGCTGGGGGTTGGAGGCCGGCATCTTCTGCGATGCGGAGCAGGCCAGCCTGCTGCTCTGTGCCGACCCTTATGCCTGGGACTTCATCATTCTCGACCAGAGCATGCCGCGCCTCTCTGGCCTGCAACTGGCGCGGCGCCTACTGGCGTCTCGCGCCGACCTGCCCATCGTGCTTTACACCGGTTTCAGCGACGCCCTGCTGGAGAGCGAGGTGCAGCAGCAGGGCGTCAAGGCACTGTTGACCAAACCCCTGAACCAGCAGCGCCTGCACCAACTGTTGCAGGCCTGGCTGGGCAGTCCGAGGAGCGGATACAAAGCCGAAACAAACTGAGCGCTGCCAGCCATAGGGCTGATACAGGACGGGACGAAGCTGGTGTCCAAGGCGGGGCGTTTCCGCCGACCAGAACCCGAGGCAGGAGCGCATCATGTTCACTTACTTCAAGCGCAGTTCGATATTCTTCTACGGCCTGATCAGCTACCTGATCTTCCTGGCCACCTTCGTCTATTCCATCGGTTTCATCGCCAACCTGCCGTTCGCGCCGCGAACCCTGGATGGCGAGCCACGCCTGCCGTTCTGGATCGCCCTTGGAATCGATGTGGCGCTGCTGGCCATCTTCTCCGTACAGCACAGCCTGATGGCCCGCCCGGCCTTCAAGGCCTGGTGGACGCAGTGGATACCACCGGCGGCTGAGCGCAGCACCTATGTTCTGTTTTCCAGTCTTGCGCTGATCCTGCTGTACAGCTACTGGCAACCCCTGGGCGGTGAAATCTGGAACATCGAAAACCGTTCGGGCCGCCTGGTGATGGGCGCGATCTTCGGCTTCGGCTGGGCGCTGGTGCTCTACGCCACCCTCCTGATCAACCACTTCGATCTGTTCGGCCTGCGCCAGGTCTGGCTGAACCTGCTGGGCAAGCCCTACACCGAGTTGGAGTTCAAGACTCCGGGCGCCTACAAGCTGGTGCGCCATCCGCTCTACCTGGGCTGGTTCCTGTGCTTCTGGGCCACTCCGACCATGAGCGCGGCCCACCTGCTGTTCGCGGTACTGACCAGCATCTACATCCTGGCGGCCATTCAGCTGGAAGAACGCGACCTGCTGCGGGCGCATCCTGAATACGCCGACTATCGGCGCCAGGTGCCCATGCTGCTGCCGCGTATGGGTGGCCGTGACAAAGCTGAGCACGATCGCGAAGCGGCCTGAACCGCAGAAAGCAGAAAGCAGAAAGGGCGCCAATGGCGCCCTTTCTTCGTTGCGAAACAGCCGTTAGCCGTTGAAGCGGCGCAGCACCAGGGTGGCGTTGGTGCCACCGAAGCCGAAGCTGTTCGACATCACGGTGTCGACCTTGGCGTTCTCGCGGGTCTCGCGCAGGATCGGCAGGTCGGCGACTTCCGGGTCCAGTTCGTCGATGTTGGCGGAACCGGCCATGAACTTGCCTTCCATCATCAGCAGGCAGTAGATGGCTTCCTGCACGCCGGCGGCGCCCAGGGAGTGGCCGGACAGGCTCTTGGTGGAGCTGATGGCCGGGGCCTTGTCACCGAACACTTCGCGCACGCCGCGGATTTCCGCCACGTCGCCCACCGGAGTGGAGGTGCCGTGAGTGTTCAGGTAGTCGATCGGGGTGTCGACGGTGGACAGCGCCAGCTGCATGCAGCGGATGGCGCCTTCGCCGCTCGGGGCGACCATGTCGTAGCCGTCAGAGGTCGCGCCGTAGCCGACGATTTCGGCGTAGATCTTGGCGCCACGCTTGAGCGCGTGCTCCAGCTCTTCGACTACCACCATGCCACCGCCACCGGCGATGACGAAACCGTCACGCTTGGCGTCGTAGGCGCGGGAGGCTTTCTCCGGGGTTTCGTTGTACTGGGTGGAGAGGGCGCCCATGGCATCGAACAGGCAGCTCTGGCTCCAATGTTCTTCTTCACCGCCGCCAGCGAAGACCATGTCTTGCTTGCCCAGTTGGATCTGCTCCATGGCCTGGCCAATGCAGTGCGCGCTGGTGGCGCAGGCCGAGGAGATGGAGAAGTTCACGCCCTTGATCTGGAAGGGGGTGGCCAGGCAGGCGGATACGGTGCTGCCCATGGTGCGGGTCACACGGTATGGGCCAATGCGCTTGACGCCCTTTTCACGCAGGGTGTCGATGGCTTCCATCTGGTTGACGGTCGAAGCGCCGCCGGAGCCGGCGATCAGGCCAACACGCGGGTTGGAGATCTGCTCTGCGCTCAGGCCGGCGTCTTCGATGGCCTGCTGCATGGCCAGGTAGGCGTAGGCAGCGGCATCGCCCATGAAACGGAAGATCTTGCGATCGATCAGTTCTTCCAGGTTCAGGTTGACGGAGCCGGACACCTGGCTGCGCAAACCCATCTCCGCATAGGAGGGGTTATGGCGAATACCGGCACGGCCGGCGCGCAGGTTGTCGGAGACGGTGGCTTTGTCATTGCCCAGGCAGGAAACGATGCCCAGGCCAGTGATCACGACGCGACGCATGCGGATGTCCTTCAGAAGCTGTCGGTAGAGGTGAACAGGCCGACGCGCAGGCCTTCGGCGCTGTAGATCTCGCGGCCATCGACGGCAACGGTGCCGTCGGCGATGCCGAGGATCAGCGAACGATTAATAGTGCGCTTGATATGGATGTTGTAGGTGATCTTTTTCGCGGACGGCAGGACCTGGCCGAAGAACTTGACTTCGCCGGAGCCGAGGGCGCGGCCGCGGCCAGGGTTGCCCTGCCAGCCGAGGTAGAAGCCGACCAACTGCCACATGGCATCAAGGCCGAGGCAGCCGGGCATGACCGGATCGCCCTCGAAGTGGCAGGCGAAGAACCACAGGTCAGGATTGATATCGAGCTCGGCGACGATCTCGCCTTTGCCGTACTTCCCGCCGGTCTCGCTGATATGCACGATGCGGTCGATCATCAGCATGTTGGGGGCGGGCAGTTGCGCATTACCAGGGCCGAACAGCTCGCCGCGACTGCAGCGCAGCAGGTCTTCCCGGGAATAGGCGTTTTGTTTGGTCATGCGAGCTCCTCAATGGTCCCCGTGTGGCACAGGGCTTTGCATTCATCCTGCTGCCGTGGCCGTTGTAGGGGGGCCAGCTGGCAGACTAGTCATAGACTGTTGCGTTGCGGTGAAAGTCACAGAGTGGCGAGCACAGTCGTTCACCTGAGTGACCTTGACCCGCCCAAAGGGCGCGACAGGGGCATCCCGCTCGCAAAGCGTGGTGCACTTTAACATCCCGGAACACTCGACGAATGTCTGGAAACAGCATCAATCGTTTCAGTCCGACGGTTTGCTTAGCCAGCGCTGCATCACCCGCAGCAGGTCGGCGCGCTTGAAGGGCTTGGCCAGGTAGTCATTCATGCCTGCGGCCAGGCAGGCCTCGCGGTCGCCCTGCAGGGCGTTGGCGGTGAGGGCGATAATCGGCAACGTTGCGCCGCCATTCATCTGGCGAATCTGGCGCGTGGCTTCATAGCCATCCAGCACCGGCAGGCGGCAGTCCATGAGAATAGCGGCATAGTGATTGCGTGACGCCTGGTGCACGGCTTGTGCACCGTCGCCCACCAGGCTCACCTGGAAACCGAGGCTGCGCAGCATGGCCTCTATCACGGTCTGGTTCACCGGGTTGTCCTCCACCAGCAGCACGTGCTGACCGCTGCCTTCACTTGGGGCGTGTGCCTGATTGGTAAGCGTTTCGGCTCCCTCGGGACGGAAAGGCAGGGGAATTTCCAGGGTGAAGACCGACCCCGAACCTTCATGGCTTTCGGCCCGCAGCGTGCCGCCCATGCGTTCGGCCAGGGTGCGGGCGATGGGCAGGCCGAGGCCGGTGCCGCCATAGCGGCGGGAGATCGAGTGATCGGCTTGCTGGAACGCATCGAACATATGCTCCAGGCGGTCGGGGGGGATGCCGATCCCGCTGTCGTGCACGGCACAGGTGAGCCAGAGCACTTCGCTGTCCAGTGCCTGCCAGCGTGTTACGACCTTGATGCCACCTTCCTCGGTGAATTTCAGGGCGTTGCCTACCAGATTGACCAGGATCTGCCTTAGGCGCGTCGGGTCGCCCTGCGCCTCCACCCGCTCCAGGCCGCCCTGGGTGTCCAGCGTCAGGACCAATCCGCGCTGCTGGGCACTGTGCTGGAACACTTGCACCGAACCCAGGATCAGGTCCAGCAAGTTGAAGGGAATGCGTTCCAGCTCCAGGGCGCCGCGTTCGATACGAGAGAAGTCGAGGATGTCGTTGATCACCTTGAGCAGGTGCTCGGTGGACTCGGTGGCCAGCGCCGCGTACTCCGTCTGTTCCTCGGTCATCTCCGTGGTTTCCAGCAGCTGGAGCATGCCCAGCACGCCGTTCATGGGGGTGCGCAGTTCGTGACTCATCATCGCCAGGAAGTCGGATTTGGCCCTGTTTGCCATTTCTGCTTCCTCGCGTGCCTTGATCAGCTGACCCATCGCCTGCTGCTGCTCGTGGCTGGCCTGTTGCAGGCCGCTGGCGAGGTTGTTGATGTGGCGGCCGAGGTCGCCCAGTTCACTGTCGTCTACCACGGGTAGGCTGGCGTCGTAGTTGCCGTCCTGGATGGCCTTGACCGCGTCGCCCATCGCGCTGATGGGTTGCGACAGGCGAGTGGCCAGGCGGCGCGCGAGCAGGAAGGTGAGGAGGAGGGCCATGAACGCGAGCACAGTGGCCTTGAGGAGGATCTCCTGCTGGCGGCTGCTGAAGGCGTCGTTGGACATGCCCACGACTACGCGACCCAAGTAGTTGCCGTCATTGCTGCGGCTGTCTCCCCTGGCCAGGGTGCGCTGCGCCTGCAGGTGCATCTGCTGCTGGATGATGGGCGCGTGGAAAATCTCCACCTGCGCGCCGCTCTTCTCGAGGCGGTCCTGCTGCTCCAGGTAGACCAGGATATTGTCGGCGCGGTCGCGCACTTCGAGAAACCGCACATGGGGCGTGCCCAGGCTGGCCTGGAGCAAGCCTTCCAGTACCTCCAGGTTGCCGGTGACCACACCGTATTCCGCTGCCGGTGCGAGCTGACTGGCGATCAACTGGCCAGTGTGGTTCAGCTCCTGACGCAGGTCCTGCAGGCGGGCGAAGGTGAAGAATCCGGTGAGCAGCAGGGTCAGCAGCAGTGCCGGGCCGAGGCTGATCAACTGGGTGCGGGTGTGGATGTCCCAGCGATGCCGCAAGGTCATGGGCGCGGCTCTCCTTCAGCGGCGGGAGAGTTCGGCGATCGGGGGGAGGGTAGGCACATCTTCCTTTTGCCTCGGTGCGGGGGCGTCCGTGAGGTGAATCTATGTTGGAACTTTAGTCTTGTTATGCCCCAATGCTGGGGGAATTTTTGATACGCGGCGGTCGTTGGGGCGCGAATGCGGCAACCTTGACGTCAAAGAACTGCGGCATCTTAACCGAGGATGATCGCTTTGCCAGCGCGATGGCTCTGGATTGGCGCTGGCCGGTAGACGGCGCCTCCGTATAATGCGTGGATTCGCCATTCCTTTGGCCTACATGGACCCGTTATGACTGAACAGCAACCCGTCGCGGTGCTCGGCGGCGGCAGCTTCGGCACCGCCATCGCCAACCTGCTGGCCGAGAATGGCCAGCGCGTGCGCCATTGGATGCGCGACCCCGAACAGGCCGAGGCGATCCGCACCCTGCGGGAGAACCCACGCTACCTCAAGGGTGTGAAGATCCACCCCGGTGTCGAACCGGATACCGATCTGCCCGCCGTGCTCGCCGATTGCGAGCTGGTTTTCGTCGCCGTGCCGTCCAGTGCATTGCGACCGGTGCTGGAGCCGGTGTCCGGGCTACTGACCGGCAAGCTCCTGGTCAGCACCACCAAGGGCATCGAGGCGAAAAGCTTCAAGCTGATGAGCCAGATTCTCGAAGAAGTGGCTCCGGATGCGCGCATTGGCGTGATTTCCGGCCCCAACCTGGCCAAGGAAATCGCCGACCACGCGCTGACTGCCACGGTGGTTGCCAGCGAGGATGCCGAGCTCTGCCAACGGGTACAGTCCGCGCTGCATGGCCGTACCTTCCGTGTCTACGCCAGCCAGGACCGCTTCGGTGTCGAGCTGGGCGGTGCGCTGAAAAACGTCTACGCCATCATCGCCGGCATGGCCGCCGCCCTGGACATGGGCGAGAACACCAAGAGCATGCTGATCACCCGCGCCCTGGCGGAGATGACCCGCTTTGCCGTCAAGCTGGGCGCCAACCCCATGACCTTCCTGGGGCTGGCCGGTGTGGGCGACCTGATCGTCACCTGTTCCTCCCCCAAAAGCCGCAACTACCAAGTGGGCTACGCCCTGGGCGAGGGCCTGTCCCTGGAAGACGCGGTTTCACGTCTGGGCGAGGTTGCCGAGGGCGTCAACACCCTCAAGGTTCTCAAGAGTCGTTCCGAGGAGCTGCAGGTCTACATGCCGCTGGTCGCGGGGCTGCATGCCATACTTTTCGAAGGGCGTACGTTGGCCCAGGTGATCGAGCTGCTGATGCGCGGCGAGCCCAAGACCGACGTAGACTTCATTCCAACCACCGGCTTCTGATTCACACTTTCGGACAAGGAGATTCCCCATGAGTGAAGAGCGCGAAGACCTGCAGCGCGAGCACATCCTGCTGCGCGTCCTGTGGATGCTGATCTTCGTCATCGTCTGGCAACTGGCTGAAATCGTGCTGGGTGCAGTGGTCCTGCTGCAACTGGGCTACCGCGCCTTCTACGGTGCACCCAATGCCGGCCTGCTGTCGTTCGGCGACAGCCTGAGCCAGTACCTGGCTCAGATTGGCCGTTTCGGCACCTTCAACACCGAGGAGAAACCCTGGCCCTTCGCCGATTGGCCCGAGGCTCGTGCTGCCGAGGGCGAGGCGCCCCATGCGGTGCCGCCAGCTGCTCACCCGGTGCGTGACGAAGAGCCCAAGCTGTGAGGCTCTGGCTGCTGCGCCATGGCGAGGCTGAACCCCGCGCCCGGACCGATGCCGAACGCGAGCTGACGCGCCACGGTCGCAAGGACGTGCTGCACACAGCTGCCCAACTCGCCGGGCAGCCGCTGGGCGCCATTCTGGCCAGCCCTTATGTGCGGGCACAGCAGACCGCTGAGCTGGTTCGTGATGCCCTGGCCTTCAGCGGTGCCGTTGGCACCGCGCCCTGGCTGACCCCGGACAGCGACCCGCGAGAGGCGCTCGACTTCCTCGCCGAACGCAGCGAGCAGGACCTGTTGCTGGTCACCCACAATCCCTTCGTCAGCGAACTGGCCGGTCTGCTGATCCACGGCCATCGCCAGGAGCCGCTGCCCATGGGCACTGCCAGTCTGGCCGAGTTGGAGGGCGACCTGCTGGTCCCCGGTCTCATGTCCTTGCGCGCCGTCCATCACGTTCGCCATCACTGACGATTCGCAACATTTCTTAACTTGCGCCTCCTCCCAAGTGCGTGGAATAGTCGACCAAGCAAGTGCTTGGTTGTCCCCTAAAAAAAGAACAAAGGAGGAGGCCCTGTGGCTGATGCAGTCCGTTTGCCGCTTGAAATGTTTTTCGAGCGTGAAGCCCGTCACCCGAATACGCGCTACCTGGTCCAGCCGCTCGGCGGCGGACGGATCGAGGAGCTGACCTGGGCCGATGTGGGCGAGCAGGCCCGTCGGGCCGCCAGCTGGCTGCGGGGGCGTGACCTGCCCCAGGGCAGCCGTATCGCAATCATTTCCAAGAATTGTGCCCACTGGATCGTGGCCGACCTCGCCATCTGGATGGCTGGCCACGTTTCCGTTCCCCTCTATCCCAACCTCACCGCCGAGTCGGTGCACCAGGTGCTGGAGCATTCCGAATCGGCCCTTGCCTTCATCGGCAAGCTCGATGACTGGCCCGCCATGGCCAGCGGTGTCCCTCAGGGCGTGCCGACCATCGCACTGCCGATTCACCCGGCGGGTGAGTTCGACTTCAGCTGGGCCGACCTGCAGGCCGTCAACCCGATCCAGGACAGCCCCAAGGGCGCCCCGGATCAGCTCGCCACCATCATCTACACCTCCGGGACCACCGGCACGCCCAAGGGCGTCATGCACAATTTCAGCAATTTCGCCTTCGCTGCCGGTCATGGCGTGGAACTGTTCCAGACTGGAGAGGACGACCGCCTGCTGTCCTACCTGCCGCTGTGCCACGTGGCTGAGCGGATGTTCGTGGAGATGGGGTCGCTCTACGCCGGGCAGACGGTGTTCTTCGCCGAGAGTCTGGAAACCTTCCTCGATGACCTGCGCCGTGCTCGTCCCACCGCGATCTTTGGTGTGCCGCGTATCTGGACCAAGTTCCAGATGGGCGTCTATTCGAAGATGCCGGCGGCAAAGCTCGATCGCCTGCTTCGGCTGCCTGTCATCGGCCGCATCGTCGGCCGCAAGGTGTTGGCTGGCCTCGGCCTGGATGCCGTGCGCAATGCCCTGTGCGGCGCCGCGCCAGTGCCCGGTGCGCTGCTGAACTGGTACAAGCGCCTCGGCCTGGAAGTGGCGGAGGTGTATGGCATGACCGAGAACTGCGGTTATTCCCACCTGTGCCTCAAGGGGCGGCACAAGCCCGGCTGGATCGGCCAGAACAGCCCCGGCGTGGAGGTCCGGATCAGTGAGGAGGGCGAGGTGCAGGTGCGCAGCGGCGCCACCATGCAGGGTTACTACAAGGACCCGGAACGCACTGCCGAGACCATCACCGAAGACGGCTTCCTGCGTACCGGCGACAAGGGCGAGCAGGACGCCGACGGCAACCTGCGCCTGACCGGCCGCATCAAGGAAATCTTCAAGACCAGCAAGGGCAAGTACGTGGCGCCGGCGCCCATCGAGAATCGCCTCGCCGTGCATCCGCGCATCGAACAGGTCTGCGTGGTGGGCGACGGCCTGCCCCAGCCCATGGCCCTCTGTGTGCTCTCCGATGTTGGGCGGCAGGAGGCGGCGAACAGTGCCCGCGCCGAGCTGGAAGTCAGCCTGCGCAACCTGCTGGAGGAGGTCAACGGCGACCTCGACAAACACGAGCGCCTGCAGGGGCTGGTGCTGGTCAAGGAAGTCTGGGCGGTGGACAACGGCTTCCTCACCCCGACGCTGAAGATCAAGCGCAACAAGGTGGAAGATGCCTACGGCAAGCGCTTCCCTGAATGGCTCGAACGCCAGGAAGCGGTTGTCTGGCACGAATGATCCAGCCAGGTCGGGACACGTCGTCCCGGCCTCCCACAAGGAGTGACCCCATGGGCCTGTGGCGACAAATCCCCGATCTCGCGCACCTCAACGAATCCCTGACGAACACCATTGGCGAAGGCCTGGACATCCGTTTCGAGGCCTTCGACGAAGAATCCCTGACCGCCAGCATGGTGGTCGACCAGCGCACACATCAACCCTACGGCCTGCTTCACGGCGGCGCCTCAGTGGTGCTGGCGGAAACCCTGGGCTCCACTGCCAGCTACCTGTGCATCGATACCGCGCGCTTCTACTGCGTGGGGCTGGAGGTCAACGCCAACCACCTGCGAGGTCTGCGCAGCGGCCGCGTCACGGCTGTCGCCCGCCCGGTACACCTGGGCCGGACCACCCATGTCTGGGACATCCGGCTCTCGGGCGAAGACGGCAAACCCAGCTGCATTTCCCGCCTGACCATGGCCATCGTGCCCCTCGGTGCCGAGCCGCCGCGGCGCGGCTGACACGTAGGAACGTCAGGCTTCATGCTGCCGTCACAGCTGCGTAGAGTGGATCACGCTTCACCGATCCACCATCGGAGCATGGGCGGGCATCGGACGGTGGAAATGAAAAGCGATTTCCACCCTGCGGGACTATGTCACTCCGGACCAATCCTTCCGCAATTTTGTCCAAGAAGCGCACGGCGCCACGGAGTAAAGTGGCGCCCATGGACCAGACCAACCACATCCCCAGCTGCCTGCCGGGCGTCCGCCTGATCGACGCCCAGTACCAGCACTTCGCCTTTCCCCGGCACTTCCATCTGGAGTACCACCTGGGGTTGGTGGTGCGCGGCCGGCAACGCTACCTGCACCAGGGTGAAAGCCATCAGGCCGACACCGGGGACGTGCTGTTGATGGCGCCGGAGCAGATCCACGATGGTGCCGGAGTCGATGGCCAGAGCTATCAGATCCGCGTGCTGGCTTTCGACCCGCAATGGCTGGACGACGCCAGCCGCAGCCTGAGTGATGAGCGCCAGGGCGCGCCGCGTCTGACCACCAGTATTCTTCGCGACGCCACACTGCGTGGACAGCTGCAAACGTTGCACGGCGCGCTAGCCCAAGGCTCGCGGCTGGAGCAGGAAAGCCAGCTCTGGCCGACCCTGGCCAACCTGCTGGGGCAGGGTTCCACGCTACGCGTCCGTGAGCCGGAACATGGCTTCGATGCCCGCACCTGGGCGCGCTTGCGGGAGTGGCTGGAGTCGCGTCTCGATGCACCGCCTTCGCTGGAGGAGCTGGCCGCGTTCTGCGGCCTCAGCCCCTGGCAGGCGTTGCGCCGCTTCAACCGTCAATGCGGACTGCCGCCTCACCAGTGGCTGACGCAGTTGCGTCTGGAACGTGCCCTGCCAAGGGTGCTGCGCGGCGAGGTTCTGAGCGAAGTGGCGCTGGACCTGGGTTTCTACGACCAGGCGCACTTCTCGCGGCTGTTCCGCCGCACCTATGGCGTGCCGCCGGCCAAGCTGCGCAACCGCTGATCCGCCATCACCGCTGAATCCTCACGATCCTGGAGAACATCCATGCAGGAGACTTCCGTCTTGCTGTCGCTGGCGGCCGTGTTCGCCGTCGCCCTGGTCAGCCCCGGCCCCGATGTCGCGCTAGTCGTTCGCACCGCCGTGCATCAAGGACGTCGAGCCGGGCTACTCAGCGCACTGGGCCTGGCCTGCGGCATCCTCGTTCACGGCACCCTGGTGCTGACCGGCGTGGCGCTGTTGCTCAGTCGCTCGCCGCTCCTGTTCGATCTGCTGCAACTGCTCGGCGCCAGCTACCTCGGCTGGCTCGGCGTCGGTGCCGTGCGCAGCTGGTTCCAGCGCGGGGAGGGCGCCAATGGACGGCTGGCCAGCGCGCTGCCGCCCTCGGCCCTGGGGCCCTGGCTGCGAGGGCTGGCCACCAACCTGTTCAATCCGAAAGCGCTGGTGTTCTTCCTCGCGCTGCTATCGGGGCTGATTCCGGCGGATATGTCCGTTGCCGGCAAGCTCGGTGCCGCCGGCATCCTTTTCGGCATGGGGCTGGCCTGGTTCAGCGTGCTGGGCCTGGCGTTGACCCGTGGCAGCGCCCAGCAGCGCCTGCTGCGCGTCGCGCCGGTCATCGATCTGGCCTGCGGGCTGGTGTTCCTCCTGGTGGCGTTGGCCATAGTCGGGCGGCTGTTGGCACCGGGGGTTTGGCAGTAGCGCCATCATCACTGGCGGTTACAGTCATTGCCGCGTGAACGAGGCTGCCGGAGAATCCCCAGCATCCCCCGACGAGCTGGACGCCATGTCGCACACCATCTTCTTCGCCCACGCCAACGGCTTTCCTTCGGCCACCTACGGCAAGCTCTTCGCCGCCCTGGCCCCGGACTTCCGCGTCGAACACCTGGAACAGCACGGGCACGACCCGCGCTTCCCGGTGAACGACAACTGGGAGAATCTGGTGGACGAATTGATCCACCACCTGGAAGGGCAAGGCGATCCGGTCTGGGGCCTGGGTCATTCGCTCGGCGGCGTGCTGCACTACCATGCCGCGCTCCTTCGCCCCGACCTCTATCGTGGCGTGGTGATGCTGGACTCCCCGGTATTGACCCTGGCTGACCGCATCGTCATCCGTGCGGCCAAGCGCTTTGGCTTCATCGACCGCATCACCCCGGCCGGCCGCACCCTGGGTCGTCGCGAGGAGTTCGGTGACTTCAACGAGGCCCGTGATTACTTCGCCGGCAAGGCCCTGTTCCGCCGTTTCGACCCCGAGTGCCTGGACGCCTATGTCCAGCATGGCCTGGCACGCCAGGGCGAAAGCCTGCGGCTGAAGTTCGACGCCGCCACCGAAATCAGCATCTACCGCAGCGTGCCGCACCGCACGCCGGGCCGTCCGCAGCAGCTCAAGGTGCCTTTGGCGCTGGTGCGCGGACGCCACAGCAAGGTGGTATTGCCGCACCATGCGCGGTTGCTGAAGCGGGTACCACACGGGGAATACCTGTCGCTGCCCGGTGGGCATATGTTCCCCCTCGAACGCCCGCAGGAAACCGCCGAGCTGCTCAAGTCCGTATTCGGCCGCTGGGACGGCCGCCGTCAGGAGGCCAGCGCATGACTGCCCAGGTCGAAGAAATCCGCCTCAACCTGCCGCACATCGAACTGGCAGCGCACCTCTACGGGCCCGAAGACGGCCAGCCGGTGATAGCCCTGCACGGCTGGCTGGACAACGCCAACAGCTTCGCCCGCCTGGCGCCGCGCCTGCCGGGGCTGCGCATCGTCGCCCTCGACTTCGCCGGCCACGGGCTGTCCGCCCACCGTGCACCGGGGGCCAGCTACCTGCTGTGGGACTATGCCGCTGATGTGCTGCTGGTGGCCGAACAACTGGGCTGGGAGCGTTTTTCCCTGCTTGGCCACTCCATGGGCGCCATCGTCTCGGTGATGCTGGCCGGTGCCATGCCCGACAGGGTCGAGCGCCTGGCCCTGATCGATGGCCTGATGCCCTACACCGGCGAGGCCGAGCAGGCGCCGACCAAGCTGGGTGAGGCGCTGCGCGCGCAACTGGCGCTGACGGGCAAGCGCAAGCCGGTCTACGCCGCTATCGACCGCGCCGTCGAGGCACGCATGCGTGGCACTGGTGGGGTCAGCCGCGAGGCCGCTGAACTGCTCGCCGAGCGCGGCCTGATGCCGGTGCCTGGTGGCTACACCTGGCGCACCGACAGCCGACTTACCCTGCCGTCGCCGCTGCGCCTGACCCGCGCCCATGCGCTGGCCTTTGCCCATGCGGTGAAGTGCCCGTCCATGCTGGTGCTGGCGGAGGAGGGGCTGCTGCATGTGGAACCCAAGTTCGCCGGCCTGCTGGAAGGGTTGTCATTCGACGTGCATCGCTTGCCTGGCAAGCATCACCTGCACCTGGATGACGAGGCCGGTGCCCAGGCGGTAGCAGACTGTTTCAATCCCTTCTTCGCGATTCCTTGACTTGAACCCGCCAACCGGGAAGGCTGGCGGCTTTTGGTCAGGGAACAGCGGGATGGTCGAAACCGTTGTGCGGCGCGGCTCGATCCGTGGCAAGCGGCAGGAAAAGGCCCGAAAGCTGGTCCAGACTGCTCACTCCAGGACCTATCGATAAGGATGCGCATGCGCCTCACCCTTCTTGCCGGCTTGCTGCTGGCAACATCCGCCCAGGCTGCCGACCCGCCTGGCAGCCACGACCTGGCAGCGCTGCCGCGCTTTCCCCACGCCGAAATCACCGAGTTCCAAGAGAGCCCGGACCAGGAACGGGTCTTCCCGCAAAGCTCCATCCGCCGTATCAGCAATAAGTTGCGCATGGAGCGCAAGGTCGAAGTCGAAGGGCGACAGACCTCGGTGACGTATCGCCTGCCCGCCGGCCACAGCTCGGCCGACGCCTTCGACCGCGCCCGAAAGGACCTGCTGGCCAATGGGGCCGAGCTGCTCTACTGGTGCCAGGGCCGCGACTGCGGCTCCAGCAGCCTCTGGGCCAATTCAATCTTTGGAAACGCCAAACTGTATGGCTCTGATGAGCAACAGGCTTACCTGCTACTGCGTCTGGCCGAACCGCACCAGGACAGCCTGCTGGCCCTCTACAGCATTACCCGGGGCAACCGCCGGGCCTACCTGTATGCCGAGCAACTGGATGCCAGCGCGCCCCTGGGTGAACTGCTGCCCACACCCGATACCCTGATGCGTGAACTCAAAAGCAGCGGCGAGCTGCACCTGGCCCGTCTACCGGACGAGCCGTCGGACGCCTGGGCCACGCTGCTGGGGCGTTGCCTCAACCTCGACAGCACCTTGCGCATCAGCCTGGCCGGCGCAGGTGCCGAAGCCTGGCGCGAAGCGCTGGTGGGGCAGGGCGTGCGTGCTGCTCGACTGGAACTGGGCGAAGGCAAGGCCCCTGGCCTGCACCTGAACCTTCTGCGCTGAGAAACGGTCAGGATCAGTCTCTATGCTTGTGCTTGCCGGTCACGCAATGCGTTCTGGCAGGCACGGCCTTTCTTATCTGCTCGCCGGAGTGATTCAGGGATGTTGAACAACGATCGCCTATTGGTGCAGATACTCCTGCTGACCTTGCTCGGCGCCTGCCTCTGGGTGCTGGCGCCTTTTGTCTCGGCGCTGTTCTGGGCTGCCGTGCTGGCCTTTGCCAGCTGGCCGCTGATGCGCCTGCTGTGCAACCTGCTGAAGGGCCGCGAAACCGCCGCCGCCGGTGTGCTCACGGCAGGCTGGGTGGTGCTGGTGGCGTTGCCCCTGGCCTGGCTGCTGGGCAACCTGGCCGAGCATGTGCGCGACGCCACCGAACTGGTGAAGAACGTGCAAGTGGAAGGGTTGCCGCCGCCGCCGGCATGGCTGCCGGAGATTCCCCTGGTGGGTGAGCGCCTGGTGCGCGTCTGGCAGTCCATCGATGCCCAGGGCTCGGCCATCTTCGCCAGCCTCAAGCCTTATATGGGGCAGGCCGGCAACTGGGTGCTGGCGCGCAGCGCGCAGATCGGCGGCGGCATCGTCGAGCTGGTGCTTAGCCTGGTGCTGGTGTTCTTCTTCTATCGCGATGGCCCGCGCATGGCCTTGTTCGTCGAACGTGGCCTGGAGCGGTTGATTGGCGAGCGCGCCGAGCATTACCTGGCGCTGGTGGCCGGCACCGTGCAGCGGGTGGTCAACGGCGTGATCGGTACGGCCGCTGCCCAGGCCGTGCTGGCGCTGATCGGCTTCTGGATTGTCGGCGTTCCCGGTGCCCTGGTGCTGGGTATCGCCACCTTTGCCCTCAGCCTCATCCCCATGGGGCCACCGCTGGTGTGGGGGCCGGTCACCGCCTGGCTGGCCTGGCATGGTGATTATGGTTACGCCATATTCCTCGGTATCTGGGGCATGTTCGTCATCAGCGGCGTGGACAACGTGCTGAAGCCCTACCTCATCAGCCGGGGCGGCAATCTCCCGCTGGTGGTGGTATTGCTCGGGGTATTCGGCGGCATTCTTGCTTTCGGCTTCATGGGGCTGTTCCTCGGCCCCACCCTGCTGGCGGTGGCCTACAGCCTGATCTCGGACTGGATCGGCGATTCGCAGCCGCAGGTGGTGGTTCCGCCGGAGACCAAGGTGCAGGAGCATCCGCCATCCTGAGGGGGCCGTGGTCATGAGTCATCGGCTCTGCCTGTGACGATCGAGCATCCCTGATGTACAGGATGAAGCCGGATTGCCTGTAGGAGCGAGCTTGCTCGCGAACAGCCCGAGCACGATCTTTCGCGAGCAAGCTCGCTCCTACACGTCAGTAGCCCGGATGAAATCCGGGGAAAGTCCAATCGCCGCTCCCGGATTTCATCCGGGCTACGATCTGGTCGCGACTCCATGCAGGAAGAACCAGGACACTAGGGCAATCAGCAGGCTGGCCCACCAGGGAAGCAGTGCGGCGAGGGAGATGAGGTCTTCATAAGGGGAGGTCTTGCGACGACGTGCCATTCCATGTGCTCTCGTGGTATCCATACGTGGCACAAGGCCATGCGCGAAGCTAACGCGGTAGACTGCCCTTCGTAAATAGCCACCCGTAACGACTTTGGGCTAACTGGACCAGCGCCAGCCATGCCTCCACTGAACCAAGGAGCGGTCCAGGTGAAAGCCTTATCCACCCTCTTCCTGCTTGCAGGGCTGACGGCCACCGCTCAGCAGACCTTCGCAGCCGAATCCAAGCCCATTGCCACGCAAGCGGCAGAAGCCATTCAGCCCTACGCCAAGAAGTTGGGCGACGCGGTTGACCAAACCGTGCATGAGTTCTTTGCCGGCACCGATGGCCCACTAGGCGATGCCGCGCGCAGCAACCTTCAGAGCCGAGAGCAAGCCGAACGGGAGGCAAATCGCGGAACACGTAAGTCCATGAAGGAGTGCATCAAACCGGGAAACGTCATTGATGATGACGTGAATGAGTGCATGGAGGGACTAAGAGAAAAGACTTGGTAAAAAACTTTCTTTTATATGAGCTGATGGCGGAATATTTAATGCCACATTTCATAGCTGTAAAAATACACTACGACCATAGAGAGTCCCTTGCCCCTCACCTGAAGTACTCAACCCCTCCGACCCCCGATCAATACAATGAATATCTTAAGCTATTCAGAACCGAGGGAATAGGCGGAAATGGCTTTCATGAATGCCTAAATTTCGCAATACCTGAGAGCGGCAATGTACAAATATATTTACCACCAACTTGCTTGCCAGCCAAAAACAAAACAGACGATGAATTTATTGTATTTTCGTTCACCTACAAGGGTGACAAAGATCTCTCAGCCAACATAGTAGGCCTCCACGCAGGAACTCGGATATTAAGCGTGGATGGTTATGGAATCCCTCGCGAAGACATAGAAAATGTCGAAGGGATTGAACCAATGCACTACCATGCAGAAGCGCCTGCAGACTTAGTAACCCTTTTAGTTCCTCCACTTCCGTACGACCATCAAGATGGCATCTTCACTCCAAAGTACCAGAACTTGGGCTACGGTTTACGATATTTGACGGAAGAGCATGCTCAGAACATTGTTAACGCTTCTCTAGAATCTGCAAGGCTTGAGTTAAAAAGATCAAGTATTTCACAGCGAACCGTTATCGAGCGCCAAATAGAGGTTCTTGAAAGAGTCAACGAAAGATATTTCAAAGCTTCCAGAGCGGGACTTGTCACACCCCCGAAAAGTTCAAAGCCCACTTTGCCCAACAAGGACATAGGCTATCTCGGAGAAAAGCTGATATACGAGCGTGAGCTTGAATACGTGAAAAGCATCAACCTCGCAGCCAGTGAAGTGGAGTGGGTTTCACAATCGGCGCCGACTTCACCTTTCGACATAAAAACCATCCGAGAACTCAATGGCGGCTATCGAGACCACTACATCGAAGTAAAATCGAGCACTGCTCTTGACGATGTAAGCATCTACATCTCATCCGGACAAATTGATTTCTTTGAAGAAGCTCAAGAAAATGGATCCTTTACTTTTGTGCAATTTGATAGAGAAAGACAGCACGTAAGCACTCGAGACCTAAGCATAAAAGAAATAAAAGAAGAGTTCGAACTATCCCCAATCAAATACAAAGTATCTAAAAAGAAATCTTAAGCTTAATCCCACCATTTATTCCAGATGCAATTCAGGAGTCCTCGACTCGGGTAGGTCGAGGTGCTCCTTAACAAAGCCTCTAGCCCCCGCCAATCTCCTATGTATTTGGAGAAATATGGTCTGTCCCGGGCTGAGGACCAAGGCTGCGCGGAGGTCTTCTCAGCGCAGCTCTGGCTGAACCCTGAATTGACGCGGCCCTTAGACCGACTCCTCAACCCAGTTTATGGCGCTCACGATACCCCAGTTGCCACTTTCATTCGGACGCCGCCAGCACGCGGTTGGTAAGCGCTCCACAAACCCCACCTTCATTTGAACTGTCCGCTTGCGGATGCTGGGCTCCCGTTTTCCCAGTGGAGCCCCGTCATGATGCGTCCGGACGCCAAGGTCAAAGCCGTCTACCTCTATCCGAAGCCCGTCGACTTCCGGAAATCCATTGATGGTCTGGCGGCCCTGGTGGAGCTGGATATCAAGGTGGCCGTGTTCGACCCCGTGTTGTTTGTCTTCCTCAACAAGACCCGCAACCGGGTGAAGATCCTCTATTGGGAACGCAATGGCTTCTGCCTGTGGTTCAAGCGCCTGCAGGCTGAGCGCTTCAAGACCAAGCC
>NZ_AUIE01000023.1 GCF_000423545.1 Metapseudomonas resinovorans DSM 21078 | reverse complement strand
GCCGAGGTGCTCGGCCGCCTGGCGCCGGACGTGAAGAAAATGACCTTCATGCAGTTTGGCCGCGTGCGCCTGGAAGGCGTGGAGTGCTACATCAGCCGCTCCGGCTACACCGGCGAAGACGGTTACGAGATTTCCGTGCCCGTGGCCCAGGCCGAAGCCCTGGCGCGCACCCTGCTGGCCCAGCCGGAAGTCCAGCCCATTGGCCTGGGCGCCCGCGACTCGCTGCGCCTGGAAGCCGGCCTGTGCCTCTACGGCCATGACATGAACACCGACACCACGCCGGTGGACGCGAGCCTCATCTGGGCCATCTCCAAGGCCCGCCGCGCCGACGGCCTGCGCGCCGGCAACTTCCCCGGTGCCGGCAAGATCTTTGCCCAACAGCGCGACGGCGTGCCCAGCAAGCGCGTCGGCCTGCTGCCCCAAGAGCGCGTACCGGTGCGCGAAGGTGCCGAGATCGTTGATGCCGACGGCACCGTGATCGGCCGTGTCTCCAGCGGCGGGTTCGGCCCGAGCCTCGGCGCCCCGGTCGCGATGGGCTACGTCGCGGCCAGCCATGCCGCCCTGGACAGCGAGGTCTGGGCCCTGGTGCGCGGCAAGCGTGTCGCCATGAAAGTGGCCAAGACCCCCTTCGTGCCACAGCGCTACTACCGCGGCTGAATCAGAGTCCCTCGACTGCCCCGTTTCGGCGGGGCCTTGAAGGGTGGAGACGACAATCTCCACCCTTTTTCTTTGCACCGGCATCGTGCACAGGCCGCATCTTAAGAAGTCCCTATAAATCACTGAAATAAATAGCCTTTCGTAATTCATTCGAGCGACACAATGCCGTCATCAACCGGTCATCCGCCACAGGCAGATTCTCTGCTCCACTTTCCTGGGGAGGACCTCCGATGAACGACAAGAAGAACCTGATCAAACCCCTGGTTGCCGCCCTGCTGGCCGCCACCCTCAGCGCCTGTGCCATGCAGGCCCCGGCCCCCGCCAAGGCGGTAGCCCTGGATAACGAAGACTGGTATCAGATCCGCACCGAGAAAGAACTGTTCGTCTTCGACGACTACGCCACCTACCGGGAATACGTGAAGAGTGGCACTGCGCCGATCAAACAGAACACCGGCAAGCAGGACGGCTTCGGTCGCAACATCGTCTTGATCCTGAAATCCGCCGACCAGGGCAAGGATGCGAAAACGCTCTCTGCCCAGCGCTTCCTCGATGTCAGCCTGCCGCCCGCCCAGCCCTTCTATGGCGAACTGCGTGACGAAGAAGGCGTCATCTTCGTGTTCAGCCGCTACGGCGACATGATGGACATGTACAAGATCGGCGAACCGACCTTCAGCTACGTCGACATCGGCGGCGGCCCCGAGGGTCAGCGCGTGGTGTACGTCCTGGGCAAGGAAGAACCCAAGCCGGTCAAGCAGATCGCCCTGTTCCACGACAAGTACAAGTAACTCCCCCCGGAGCGACCGGAACTCACCCTCCTTTCCGGTCGCTACCACCCCGCTCCAACCGCTCTACCGCCTACCCTCCCAAGCAAGCCGCCCGTCTTCGTGAAATATCTTGATACATTCAGCGCTGTACCTAGTGCCAGAAGCCACTAGCCACTATTAGCGGCGAATTATTGTCATTTCGACAATTGCGCTCGCCAAGTGAGAGGTCTTTAGTCGAGTTATTGGCGCTTGGGCCGCGCGAGCAATTTCTTTTGCGGCCTGCACCTTCGTGCAAACGGATGGGGAAAACGAGCTTTGGAGCACTGCATCCAAGGCAGGCCGTTTGCGCGGGTTCGTGGTGGGGAGGTGGAGCACACCCATGAAAGGTAAAAATCCTGAGAAAGCCAAAAACAAGAAAGACAGGCTGGCGGACCTAAGACGGCGCGACTTTCTCAAGCTTTCCGCCGCCGCTGTAGCCGCACCAGCCCTGCTACGCACCTCTCGAAGCGAGGCTGCGGCGCCGATATTGCCGCCCAGCCCACCCACAACCCCCTGGGTGATGCAGCTACCCAAGCAGATTGTGCCCGCGGCCAGCGTGCCTTACCTCAATCCCGCACCTACCGAACTGGCCAATGTCGCCGGTGGCGAAGCCGGGAGGGGACCGCACCAGTTCTGGGCTCGGTTCAGTCCCAACGCCGAGTACTACGAGCTGCGCGCCAAGGAAACGCCCAACTGGGTGTTCAACCCGGCCTATCCGGCGCAGAAGGTGTGGACCTATCGCGCGGCCAATACCCCGGCGAACGAGTTCAGTGCGACGGTCATGACCCACTACGGTCACCCGATGATCTGCCGCATCTACAACGACCTGCCGGCCAACCACACGGGCTTCGGCACGCCGGAAATCTCCACCCACTTGCACAACCTGCACGCGGGCGCGGAGAGCGACGGCTTTCCCGGTGACTACTACAGCGCAACCAAGGCCGGGCCAACCCTGACCGCCAAGGGCAAGTTCAAGGACCACCTCTATCCCAACGCCTATGCCGGCTTCAACACCCCGCCCAACAGTGTGGGTGACTACCGCGAAGCCCTGGGCACGCTCTTCTACCACGACCACACCCTGGACTTCACATCGTCCAATCTCTATCGGGGCCTGGTGGGTTTCTACCTGCTCTACGATCACCTGGATTCGGGTAACGAAGCTGACCCGACCCCGGGAGCGCTGCGCCTGCCCAGCCATCCCTACGATTACCCACTGGCCTTCGCCGACCGCCGCTTCGACGCCACAGGCAGGCTCTACTACGACGAGATCAATCCCGAAGGGGTGCTGGGCGACAAGGTCATGGTCAACGGCATGATCGAGCCGGTGCTTAAAGTGGCCGCGCGACGCTATCGCTTCCGCTTGCTGAATGCCGGGCCGAGCCTTTTCTATGCCTTCTCGCTGGTCAACCCGAACAACATCAAGCAGAACTTCACCTACATCGGCAACGACGGCAACCTGCTACCCAAGCCGCTGCTCAACCAGCAGAGCATTACCCTTGGCGTCGCCGAACGCGCCGACATAGTGGTCGACTTTTCCAAGTACGTGGTGGGCACCACGCTCTATCTGGTGAACCGCATGCGCCAGGAAGAGACCCGCGGCCCCAAGGACATCAAGGAGCCCGGCGTCCGCGTGCTGAAGATCGTGGTGGACCGCTGGCCAACCGCCCAGGACCTCAGCCAGGTACCCGCCAATCTGCGCCCTCTGCCGCCAGTGACCGCCGCTGACATCGCCGCCGCCCCGGTGCGCCGCTTCGTCTTCGAGCGCTCCAACAACATGTGGGCGATCAATGGGCAGTTCGTCAACGTCAATGCGCCCCGATTCAATGTGCCCCAAGGTCGTGGAGAGATCTGGGAGCTGATCAATATCGACAACGGCTGGTCACACCCCATCCATATCCACCTGGAGGAAGGCCGCATCATCTCGCGAATGCGCAACGGTCAGCAGCTGCCGATCCCTGCCCATGAACTGGGTCGAAAGGACGTCTACACGATCAACAAGAACGAGACCATTCGCGTCTTCATCCGCTTCAGGGACTACAAGGGCAAGTACGTCATGCACTGCCACAACCTGATCCATGAAGACCACGCGATGATGCTGCGCTTCGACATCGTATGACGGCGGAGGGAGGACTATTTCATGAACACACGCAGAAACCTTATTGGCGGCCTGGGTGCCGGCCTCTTCGGGCTAGCCGCCCTGGGAGCCATGGGCGCCTCCACCGAGCGCCAGCCAATGGCTCGCTCGGGCAACGCCAGGTTCCCCAACCCAACGCTATTCACTCATCAGGGCAGGAAGGTTCAGTTCTATGAAGACCTGATACGCGGCAAGGTGGTAGTGCTCAACATGATGTACGCCAGCTGCGGCCGGAACTGCCCTACCGCAACCGCCAACCTGCGCAAGGTCCAGCAGATGCTCGGTGAACGGGTGGGACGGGAAGTCTTCATGTACTCCATTACCCTGCAGCCCGAGCTGGACCAGCCGCGCCACCTGCAGGAATACGTCGACAAGTTCCACATCGGCCCTGGCTGGGAATACCTCACCGGTGACCCACAGGACATTCTCGACCTGCGCTACGCCCTGGGCTTCTACGATGTAGACCCGTTGGTGGATGGCAACCAGCTCACCCACACCGGAATGGTGCGAATCGGCTACGAGCCCATTGGCCGCTGGACGATGGCGCCGGCACTGACCGATCCGGAGCACATCCTCTCGGCGATCAACCATGTCGACCCCCGGGTCGAGCTCACCGGCTGGGGCATGCAACCCCAGGAGTCCTGAGCACTCCGGCGGCCTCCGGGAGCACCTGGAGGCCGGGTGGTGTATGATGCGCGCCTCCGGCCCGCTCGCGGGCCAAGCCCGCACAGAGCAGAACCAGCATGACCAGCCAAGACCTCGATCAGGCCGAAGCCCAACCCCAGGAAAACCCGGCCGCAGCCGCTAGCACCGCCGAGCCGGCCAAGCCGAAGAAACAGAACGTCCCCTACTACCAGACCCTCAAGGGTTACGACCGAGGCCAGCGCCCCGGTCCCGCACCACGCGGCTCCCGCCGCTCCATGGGCAAGCGCTGACACTCGACTCATCAGTCTCCGCTCGCGAACCGAAGCGTTTCGCGGGCGGAGTTAGCTCCCACCAAGCCCCGCTCACTCCCGCCCCGCTCTAGAACGGACCTTTCGGCCCTACCAGGCTTATCCGCTCGCTACGTCACACCCACAAACATCGAATAAATCGATTATGCCAATTTTGGGAAAAAGCCTTTCCACCTTGCGCAATGGCACTCTCAAAGAAGTCCTAACTCATTGTTTTTAATAGACAACAAATAACTATCATCGGCGTCGATGGCAACCATCACGCAGGATCACTTCTTGATCGAAAACGTATCAGTAACATGGGCCCCGTAGACGAATTCCACCCCCCTCACCGAGGTGCCCGAAAATGAAAAAGCAAATCCTTGCCAGCCTGTTCATCGCCAGCCTGTCCGCCACTGCTTTTGCCCTGCCCCAGGGTTCCGTTGTCGCTGAAGGGGGTTCCGACCGCAACAGCATCCACCGCGTAGCCGAAGGTGGTGCTGACCGCACCGGCGCTAACCGTATCGCTGAAAACGGTTCCGACCGCTCCCAGTCCCTGCGGGTAGCTGAAGGCGGCTCCGATCGCACCAAGGCCTTCGATGTCGCCGAAGGTGGCTCCGACCGCACCAAGGCCTTCGATGTCGCCGAAGGCGGTTCCGACCGCACCAAGGCCTTCGATGTCGCCGAAGGTGGGTCCGACCACACCAAGGCTTTCGATGTCGCTGAAGGCGGCGCTGACCGCACTGGTGCCAACCGCATCAGCTGATCCTGGAGCCGTTCAGAGGCAGGCAATCACGATGTATGCAAATCCTCGAAAGGCAGAAGGCGCCACCTGTGGCGCCTTCTTTCTTTATCGGGAGGGCAAAAGCTAATGTCCGGATTACGTGTTGCAAGCAGCTGCATGGCCTGTAGGCTCTTGCACCGATGGTCAATGTCTCGCAACAGCTACCGCATGACGTTCGAGTGGCAGAGCCGAGGTTTGCTTGGCGATGGCAATCGTCACCACAAGTCCGCCCTCAACACGCAATACACGCCTCGAACGCCGACCGCAGTTCAACCGCATCCACCGCCCCGCGCGCTCCGATGACGATCAGTTGAGTATGCGGCGCCCCGCCCTCCCAGCTGTCTTCCGGTTTGATCTCACTGCGGCTGCCAACCAGATGCAGAGTGCAGCGCTTACCGGGCGCCTCCGCGATATGGCAAACGCCCTTGGCGCGGTAGATCTCGCTTGGCAAGGCGGCCAGGGTCTTGCGCAGCGCCTTGAGAGACAACGGCCGCTCAGTGGAAAAGCTCCAGGTATCGAAGATTGCCGCGTGATCCTGCTCCGTGGTCGCCGCCAGCACCGGAGCCGATGCGGTTGCGGCAGGCCGGAAACTCCAGCCTTCCTTGAAGCGCCCCACACCCAGTACCAGTTCCAGCGGTACCTCGCCGTACTGACTTTCCAGCACTCGGGCATTAGGGTAAAGCCAGCGGGATTTGAGCGCGTCAATCTGCTCGCGACTGACCCGGTCCACCTTGTTCACCACGATGATGTCGGCCACATCCAGCTGCTCCATCGCCAGTTGGGCCATGGCGCCGTCCAGCTGCCCGAACTGCTCGGCATCGACCACCGTCAGGATGCTGTCGATGGCCAGCGCTTCGCGGAACTGCGGGTAACGCAGCGTATTGGCGATCTTGCTCGGATTGGATACCCCGCTCGCCTCGATGACGATGTACTCCGGCCGATTGGCGCGGTCGTCCAGCAGGCGCCCGAGCTGCTCGATCAGATCGCTTTCCACGGTGCAGCAGATACAACCGTTGGCCAGGCTGACCATGGTCTGGGTCTGGCTGACGATCAGTTGGCTATCGATATTGATGGCGCCGAAGTCGTTGACCATCACTGCCATGCGCAGACCGTGATCACTGGTGAGGATGCGGTTCAGCAAGGTGGTCTTTCCGGCGCCGAGAAAGCCGGAAACTATGGTCACGGGGATGGGATTGCGTTTACTCATCGTCCTGCCTCTTGGCCGTCGGCCGGGATGCTCCCGGCCTTGCACATCAGAAGTTCGGCAACTCGCCACGCCAGGTGGCGGCGTAGCTGGTTTCGTCGAACTCGCCATGTCGGTCCCAGGTCACTTCGCCTTCCAGCAGGGTCAGCTGCACCTGGGTGTTGTGGATGTTCCCCTTGGGCGCCACCTCGAACAGGTTGCGATCGAGCACGATGAGGTCGGCGGACTTGCCCACCTCGATGGAACCGGCCTTGTTTTCGATCCCCATGCACCAGGCACCATTGAGCGTCATCACGCGGATGGCCTGCTCCAGGCTGATGGGGCTGCCATAGAACTGTCCCTCTTCCTCACCGTAGGGATTCTCGCGAGTGACCATGGCCTCGAAACCGATCCAGGGATTGATGCTGGAAACCGGCCAATCGGTGCCCATCACGGCCACCCCGCCGTGCTCCAGCACACCCTTGAAGTTGTAGGCGCGCTGCATACGGTCTTCGCCAAACACGGCACGGGCGTTGGCGAAGGACGACGGGAACCAGCCCACCGGCGAGAACTCCGCCGTTACCTGCAGTTCGGCGAAGCGCGGCAGGTTGGCGTCCAGCAGCGTGGTGCTGTGGGCGCACTGGTGGCGCACGCCACTGTCACCGTTACGCCGACGTGCCTCGGCTACGGCATCGAGGAACAGGTCGGAGGCGCCGTCGCCGGTGCAATGGGCGATCACGCGGATGCCCTTGCGATCCATGTCCACCACCATGTCCGTGATGTGCTCCGGCGTCAGGTTGAGGTGACCGCGCCAGCTGCTTTCGCCCGGCCAGGCGCTGGACAGGTAGGACGAGCGCGACTCGTGGGTGCCGTCGAAGTGGAACTTCACCGCATTGGCATTGAGCCGCGCACTCCTATAGAAGTGCCGCTCGCCTGCCAGCAGCTCCCAACGGCGCTTCACCGGGAAGATATCGTCCTGCCAACTGATGGCGGCTTCCACGCGGACGGAAAGCTCGCCGACCTGGTCGATGGACTTCAGCGCGTTGAGGCGGTGTTCGCAGACGTGCACGTACTTGGTGCCAACCACGCCATGACCGCTCTGGAACCAGACGCCTTCGCGGTACGCACGCTTGAGCGCGTGCAGGGGCGTCGGCGGCATGGCGGCATGAATCAGCGCGTAGGCGCCGTCCACCAGGATGCCGGTGGGCTCACCCGTTACGCTGTCGCGCTCGATGTAGCCATGACGCGGGTCCAGGGTATTGGCGTCGATACCGGCCAGCTCCAATGCCTTGGAGTTGACCATCATGCAGCCCCAGGAACGGTCGAGGATGGCCACCGGGCGATCCGGCAGGACGCTGTCCAGCCATTCGCGATCCGGCACCAGGCCGACCTGCTTGAAGGTGTAGCGGACAAAATACTGGCCATAGACCCAGCCATCGCCAGGATGGGCAGCGGCGTAGTCGAGAATGGCCTGTTTGACCTGCTCCGGTGTCGGGTCCTCGACACCCACTTCCAGATATCCCGCGTAGCCAGGCGCCAGCTTCAGGTCCGGATGGGTATGCATGTCGTAGATGCCGGGCATGGCGAAGCGGCCCTTCAGGTCCAGGACCTGGGTATGGGCGCCAATCAGGCCATCCATCTCGGCACTGGAGCCGACCGCGACGAACCGCCCGCCGCGAATGGCCACCGCTTCGGCCCAGGAGTTGGACGCGTCCACGGTGTAGATGCGGCCGTTGAGCAGCACGAGGTCGGCGGCGCCGGAAGGCCCCGGCAGGTTCGACGAGCGGAAGT
The DNA here is from genome assembly GCF_000423545.1 of Metapseudomonas resinovorans DSM 21078. Lineage (GTDB taxonomy): Bacteria > Pseudomonadota > Gammaproteobacteria > Pseudomonadales > Pseudomonadaceae > Metapseudomonas > Metapseudomonas resinovorans. Next base: position 114,730 of record NZ_AUIE01000023.1, on the reverse strand, counting down.
CGGTGTGTTTTTCCATGGCAGTGAAGTCCGAATCGGGAATCTTGTTATGGGCTTGGGGCCGGGGTACCTGGCGGCACCCCGGCAGCCGGTCAGCCGACGATCAGGTGGCCCAGCAGCGCCAGGATCGGCAGCGAAACCAGGACCCGCAGCACGTAGATCATCAGCAGGTCACGCAGCTTCAGGCCGATGTCGGCACGAATCAGCAGAATGGCCGCTTCGGTGAAGAAGATGATCTGGTTGACCGCCACGCCCACCATCACGAAGCGGGTGACCTCGCTCTGGATGCTGGCACCCAGGATCGACGGCATGATGCTGTCGACCATGCCGGCCAGCAGCGCAGGGGCGGCCTTCTCGGCTTCTGGCAACTGCAGCAGCTCCATGTAGGGCACCAGCGGAATCGCCATGTACTTGAACAGCGGAGTGAACTCCACCAGGGCTAGGCCCAGGCAGCCGATCACCATCATCGCCGGATAGACGGAGATGGCGATGTCCATGCTCACGTGAACGCCATGGCGCACCTGGGCGAAGATCGACGGCGCGGTATCGGCACGTTCGATGGCGCGGCGCAGGCCCAGGGCGAACAGGCCTTCGCCTTCGCGACGGTCAGTCTTCAGCTGCTTGCCCACGACGGGGTGGTAGGCATTCGGCTTGCCACGCAGCGGCGGCAACTTGGGCACGATCAGGGCACAGAGCAGGCCGGTGATGGCCACTGCGATGTACCAGGGCACGAAGACGTGCTCCATGCCGATCAGTTTCAGCAGCAGGTAGGAATAGGCAATCGACACAATGGAGAAGTTGGTGGCGATCACACAGGCCTCGCGGCTGCTGTAGTAGCCCTGGCGATACTGCTGGGTGGTGAGGATGATGCCCACGCTGGAGGCCGCCAGCCAGGAAGCCATGCAGTCCACCGCGGCGCGGCCGGGCAGGCCGAACAGCTTCTCGAAGCCTCGACTGACCAGGCTGCCGACGAACTCCATCAGGCCATAGTCGGTGAGCAGCGGCAGCAGGATGGCCGAGAGGAAATAGATGGCCAACACGACCGGGCCGACGTCATAGAGCATCACGCCGCCGGTGTTGCGGTGCCAGATCCATTCCGGCCCGATCTTCCAATAGGTCATCACCATCAGCACGGCGCCGATGACGCGCACGGCGGTCCAGCCCAGCCCCGGGTTGAACAGCTGGATGAAGCGGTTGGGGTTCTTCTTCAGTGCGCTGAAGGTGACCAGCAGGGTGAGCAGGCTGGGGATGGTGGCGACGCCGACGGTGACCGGCACCATCATCGGTTTGACCACGTCGTTGATGTAGTCGATCACGTAGGCAATGAGGATGTTGCTCTTGCCGTTGATCTCGAACGGCACCAGGAACAGCATCACGCCGATCAGCGAAGGGATCAGGAAACGCAGCAGCTGTGCGGTGCTGTACTGGCTCAAGGGGCCTCCGGACTGGGGAAGTACCGATCCGGCATCGGGTTGTTCTTGCATGGTCACACCTTCTTGTATTTGTAGTGGATGTTGCACCGGTCGCTGGTGGCCCCGGCTCGCACGGCAGATTCAAGCGTTCGGAACGGGCATCAGGCCCTGAAAGTTGCGTCCAGGCGGTCCAGTCGACGCAACTCGGCCTGCCAGACCAGGTCGACGCTTTCCAGGTGGTAGCGTTCGTTGTCGAACTGGCGGGCCGTGAAATCACAATCCTCATGGGACGGAATGCGCAGCGGGCGGCCGGTCTTCATGGCCTCCAGCTGAATCTCGCAGGCCTTGTTCAGGTAGAACATCAGGAAGTAGGCCTCGGCCACGCTGCGGCCGACGGTCAGCAGTCCATGGTTGCGCAGGATGGCGGCCTTCTTGTCGCCCAAGGCGGCGACGATGCGCTGGCGCACTTCCAGGTCCAGCGGAATACCTTCGTAGTCGTAGTAGGCAACCCGCTCGTAGAAGGCCATGTTGGTCTGGTTCAGCGGCAACAGCCCTTCTTCCAGGGCAGCCACGGCCATACCGGCCAAGGTGTGCGTATGCATCACGCAGACGGCATCGTGGCGGTGCATGTGAATGGCGCTGTGGATGGTGAAACCGGCGGGATTGACTTCCGGGGCGCGGTCGTCGAGCTTGCGGCCGTTGACGTCGATGGCCACCAGGTTGGAGGCGGTGACCTCGTCCGGGCGCAGGCCGTACTGGTTGATCAGGAAAGCGGGCTCATCCGTCGGCAGCCTGACCGAGATATGGGTGAAGACCTGGTCGCTCCAGCCATTGACCTCCAGCAGCCGGTAAGCGGCAGCGAGGTCGGTACGGAGCATCTGTTCATTGCTGCTTGTTTTCATGGAGCATTCCAGCCGGTCAAGAATCGACATCGCTGGGCAGCTCGGCGCGTCCGTGAGCCTACGCACCGGGGGGATGCGCCTACCCTTCAATGGTCCCTCGGGGCGGAGATTAGAGCGCTTGCCCAGGTGCGAATATCGATATATCTTGCTGACAATCATTCCAAAATGTAATGAACTCCGATGCGCCGCCAGCTCCCAAGCATGATCTCCCTCAGCTGCTTCGCCGCTTTCGCCCGACACATGAGCGTCACCCGCGCAGCGGAGGAGCTGAACCTGACGCAAAGTGCCGTCAGCCGACAGATCAAGAACCTGGAGGACATGCTTGGGTGCACGCTGGTCGAGAAGGTTCGGCAGCGCCTGCTGCTGACCGACCAGGGCCGTGAGTACGTGCAGGAAGTCAGCCTGCTGCTTGACCAGCTGGAAGCCGCCACCATGCGCGTACGCAGCAGCCACTCAGGGCGGCTGCGGGTCGGCGCCGAACCCTCTTTCACCACTCGCTGGCTGCTGCCCAAGCTCAAGGAGTACGCCCGCGAGCATCCTGAAGTCGAACTGGAAATCATGAACGACCTGCGCCGTCTCTATGACCGGCACGAAGGTTATGACGTCGGGATTCTCTACGGCGACGGCGACTGGCCGGAGTTCGATGCGCGCTTCCTGATGGCTGGCGAAATGGTGGCTGTCTGCACGCCGGACCTGCTGGAGCGCTTCGGTCCGATCGTCGAGCGGCGCGACATCCTGCGCTATCCCTTGCTCCACCACAGCTCCCTCACCAGCCTGACCAAGTCCTCGACCCAGCTCTGGCTGCACAGTGCCGGCCTTTCCTCCAAGGAGATCGAGGCCCTGCCCGGCCAACGCCTGGAACACTTCCAGTTCGTCCTCGACGCCGCCCTTCACGGGCTGGGCGTCACCGTGCTGCCGCGCTTCTTTGTGGCGAAGGAAGTGGAAGACGGTCGCCTGGTCATTGCCTGCCAGGAGCCCCTGGTATCCGGGAAGTACTACGTCGTGGTGCCGAAGCAAAGCCGCGATGCCAAGATTGAGCGCTTCGCTGAATGGCTGTTGCAGTGGAGTGAAGAGCCAGCGAACACCGACGGCTGAATGCTGGCCTTGTGGGGTTCGATTTCAATCGCCTCCCACAAGGCGTCGCAGGAGACGGTCTCTAGACCGAATCGCGGCGCAGGGGCTGGCACATGCAATGCACGCCGCCACCGCCTTTGGCGATCATGCTGATGTCCGGGTCATAGACCTTGAGGCCCAGGGCCAGGCACTTCTCCTTCAGCGTCTTGCTGGTGGACGGCAACAGCACCCTGCCCTCGCCCAGCGCCACCACATTGCAGCCCAGCTCCATCGCATCCTTGAAGGGAATATCGACGATCTCGATGCCCTTGGCCTTCAGCCAGTCAACCAGCTCCGGCTCCACGGCATCCACGCACACGGCGGCCAGACGCTCGGCCAGCATCACGCAGAGGGCGTCCATGTGTACGAAGAAGGGGTCCATGCCGTAGAGCTTCACTTCCCAGCCTTCAGCCTCCAGCCAGCCCTTCATCTGCTGCACCGCCGGCTCCTGGGAGCGCTCGCCGGTATAGCCACAGAGAATCACGCCCGGCTGCAGCATCATGAAGTCGCCGCCTTCGAAAGACCCGGCGGTGACCATGTCGTAAATCGGGATGCCGTTGTCCTTGTAGAACTGGATCACCGGCGCGTACTCGCCACGACGCCACCACTGGGCCATCTGGGTGACAATCGGACCGAAGGGCGTCATCACGCTGGAGTCTCGGGCGAACACCTGATACTTCAGGCTCGGGTCCGTCGGCAGCATGTGCACCGTCACGCCCGCCTCTCGATACGCGTCCACCATCTCCGCGTGCTGGGCACGCGCCACGGATGCGTCGAAGCGATAGCCAAGGCGCAGGCTCTTGCGCGAGATGGAGCTGGTTTCCAGCCAGTGGTAGTGATCCACCGGGCCGAGCAGGACGTCACGCAGGACGCCGTACTCGGAATCAGCCCCCCAGTTTTCCAGGCGAGGGGTGTCGCCACCGTCGCGGCGGTGTTTCAGGGTGAATGCGCTCATCAGGTTCTCCAGGTCAGGATTGAGCCATGCGCAGCATGGCGTGCAGCAGGACGTTGGCGCCGGCTTCAAGGTCGGCAGGTGCGGCGTTTTCCGCCTCGTTGTGGCTGATGCCCCCTTCGCAGGGGACGAAGATCATGCTGGTGGGGGCGACTCGCGACAGGTACACCGAATCATGGCCGGCGCCGCTGCACATCCGCAGATGCGAATAGCCGAGCGCATCCACCGCGCCTTGCACGGCCGCCACGCAATCGCCATTGAACGTCACCGCAGGGGAATGCCATTCCTCGCGAATGTCGGCCTGCAAACGATGGCGACTGGCCTCTTCGGCAACGATGCGGCGAAAGTCGATGTCCAGCCGCTCCAGCACGGCCTGGTCCGGGTGGCGCAAGTCCACCGCCAGTACCAGGCGCTCCGGCACCGTATTGCGCGAGCCGGGCTCGGCGCGGATGTCGCCAAAGGTCACGCGAGCCCAGGGCCCATGTTCCTCGGCCAGTTGGTAAAGGCGCGGAAGGATGGCGCCAAGCCCCATGAATGGATCGCGACGCACCGTCATCGGCGTGGGGCCGGCATGCACCGGCTGCCCCTCCAGGGTCAGGTCGTACCAACGGATACCTTGCACCCCGGTGACCACGCCCACCTGTAGGCCCTCGGTTTCGAGGATCGGCCCCTGCTCGATATGCACTTCGAAGGAGGCCGTCAACGGGCGAGCCCGCGCGGGGTGCTCGCCCAAGTAGCCGATGCGAGCCAGCTCGCTGGCGATACTCGCGCCCTGCTTGTCAGTGCGGCCGTGGCCATAGGCAAGGTCGAAGGCACCCGCCCAGACACCCGAGCCGATCATGGCCGGCGAGAAGCGCGCGCCCTCTTCGTTGGTCCACACCGCCACCTCCAGCGGGGCACGCGTGCGAATGCCGGCGTCGTTCAGGGTCTGGATCACCTCCAGCCCCGCCAGCACGCCATAAACGCCATCGAAGCGGCCACCGGTAGGCTGGGTATCCAGATGCGAGCCGGTGAGCACCGGCGGCAGGTCGTCTTCAAGGCCGGCGCGGCGGGCGAAGACGTTGCCCATCTGGTCCACGCTGATCTCGCAACCTGCTTCGCGGCACCAGCCCACGAAAAGGTCGCGCCCGGCCTTGTCCAGGTCGGTCAGGGCCTGGCGGTTGCAACCGCCCTGCTCGGTGGCACCGATCCGCGCCATGTCCATGAGGCGCCCCCAGAGGCGCTCGCCGCTGATGCGCAATGAATGGATGTGTGTGTTGGCCATGCAGCTGTCTCCCGGTTGGCCACCGGCGCGCGGCCGGTGGTGACGATGGGGGACAGCCTAGGTTCGGCCATCGGGCGGAACCATACCCAGATTAGGGTAAGTGCCCGGTCATGCCGCGCCCGGCGTGGCGATGGCAGCCAGGAACAGCGAGAACAGTTCGCCCTGGGAGCTGATGCCGAGCTTGGCATGGATATTCTTGCGATGGACCCGCACCGTATCCGCGCTGATGGCCAGTTCATGCGCCACCGATTTCGACGAGTGCCCCCGCAGGATCAGCCGCGCGACTTCAGCCTCCCGATCAGTCAGGCAGTCACCACCGAAACGGTTGAAGGCGCGTTCCAACTGCGCGTGCAGGGCCTGCCCCGCGCCATCGCCGCTGACCGCTTCCGCAGCCCAGTGCCTGCGGGCAGCAGCGGCCACCAAAGGCTCGATAGAGGCCAACACGGCAAGCTCCTCGGGCGCGAAGGCGCCGTGCGAAGCGATTCGTCCCATCGACAGGGCAATGCCACCTGCGCGCTCCAGGCCGATGAGAATGTTCACTTCATCCGCCAGCCCGTGGGAGGCGTAGAAGTTGCGGTAGTACTCGGACTCCTGGAACTGGTCGGGGGCGATATCCGCCAGCCGCACCAATCCCTGACGACGCCCCTCGACACACGCCAGATGCACCGGGTCCAGCAGGTAAGGGCCGGCCAGATAGCGATGAACCTCCTCGCGCCGCGCGGGCAGCACCCGCCCTTCCTCCAGCATGAGCGGGGGCTGGCCCGGGGCATGGGCGACGATGAAGGCCGTGTCGATGGGCACGGCAGCGAAGAGTGCCTGCAGCAGGCGCGCGGGAAATTCCGGCTGGCCGATGGTATCGATCAGGCTGGCTTCCAGTCGTAGCCACTGGGCAAGGTCGAAGACGGAGGAGCTCAAGGCATCGCGACTCGGGAAAGGAAAACGCTGCATTCTCCACCAGCCCCGGACCGCAGGTCACCCCTGTCCGGTATCGCGTTGACATGGATGTTATCGCTAACATAGAGTCCGCCACACCCAACTTCGACTCAGCCGGTGCCCGATGTCCAACCCGAAACCTCGCGTGGCGCTCTTTCACACCTGCCTGGTGGACCTCTACCGCCCCAGTGTCGGCTTCGCTGCCGTCCGCCTGCTGGAACAGGCCGGCTGCCAGGTGGAAGTGCCCGCGAACCAGACCTGCTGCGGGCAGCCGGCATTCAACAGCGGCGCCACAGGACTCGCACGTGATCTCGCGCGGAAGCTGATCGAGGCGTTCGACGGCTATGACTACGTGGTGGGCCCCTCCGGCTCCTGCGTCAGTCTTCTCAAGCTGCACTACCCGCAGCTGTTCGAGGACGACGCAGCCTGGCATGGACGTGCGCTCGACCTGGCCGGCCGCAGCCATGAGCTGTTGAGCTTCCTAGACGACGTCATGAACTTCCGCCCCACCGCCCGCCTGCCTGGCATTGCCACTTATCACGACAGCTGCTCCGGCCTGCGTGAGCTGGGCATCAAGCACCAACCACGGCGCCTGTTGGCCGGGGTCGACGAGCTGGAACAGGTGGAAATGGACGAAGCGGAAACCTGCTGCGGCTTCGGCGGCACCTTTTGTGTGAAGTACCCCGACATTTCCGCACGCATGGCCAGCCAGAAGGTCGCGAACATCCATGCCAGCGGCGCCGACATCGTGCTCGGCGGCGACCTCGGTTGCCTGCTCAACATCAGCGGCCGCCTGACCCGGCTGGGCAGTCCGGTACGGGTATTCCACGCCGCCGAAGTGCTGGCGGGCATGGCCGACGGCCTCGCCATCGGCGAAGGGAGAAGCGACTGATGGAATTGCGTTCCGCGCGCTTCAAGTCTGCGGCCCGTGTCGCGCTATTCGATCCCGAACTGCAAGAGGCGATGGCCGACAACCGCCATTTCGCCGCCCACGTTCGCCGCCAGGTAGGTGCCACCGGCAGTTTCCAGGCCCTGCGCGACGAGGCACGCGCCATCAAGGATCACACCCTGGCGCACCTCGACCATTACCTGGAGCGCTACGAAGCCGCTGCCGCCCGACGCGGCGTCCAGGTCCATTGGGCCGCCACCCCGGAGGAAGCCCAGGCGCAAGTCCTCGCCATCTGCCGGCAGGCCGGAGCGCGCCAGGTCATCAAAGGCAAGACCATGATCGGCGAAGAAATGGGCATCAACGCCGCCCTGGCCCGCGCCGGCATCCAGCGCTTCGAAACCGACCTGGGCGAGTACATCCTTCAGTTGGCCGACGAACCGCCCAGCCACATCAACGGCCCGGCGATCCACAAGACGCTCCGGCAGGTACAGGCGCTGTTCCATGAGCATCACCAGGAGCTGGGCCGCGACGAGTACCTGCTCGACCCGGCAGACCTGCTGGCGGAAGCCCGTCGGCTGCTGCGCCAGCGGTTCATCGATGCGGACGTAGGCATCACCGGCGCCAACTTCCTCGTTGCCGAAGACGGCACGCACGTGCTGGTGACCAACGAGGGCAACGGCGACCTCACCAGCTTGCTGCCACGGGTGCGCATTGTCCTGGCGAGCATCGAGAAGGTGTTGCCGACGCTGGCCGACGCGGGCACCCATCTGCAACTACTGGCCCTCAGTGCCACCGGCCAGCCGCTGACCAGCTACACCTCGATCTACGGCGGCCCAGCCGATGACGGTCCCGAGGAATGCCATGTGGTGTTGCTGGACAATGGCCGCAGCGAAATGCTCGCCGGCGCATTCCGCCCCATGCTGCGCTGCATCCGCTGCGCCGCGTGCATGGACAACTGCCCGGTGTACAACTGGGTCGGCGGACATGCCTATGGCTGGATCTATCCCGGCCCCATGGGATCGGTCTGGACGCCGAACCTGGCCGGTCTTGAGGACACCCGCGACCTGCCCAACGCCTGTACCCTGAATGGCCGCTGCAAAGAAGTCTGCCCGATGCAGATCCCTCTGCCCGACATGCTCCGCGAACTGCGCCATCAGCAGTGGCAACGGCACCTGACGCCAACCGGCAGTCGCTGGGGCCTGCGCCTGTGGGGCGCCCTGGCGCGCCGCCCTGCCCTTTACCGGTTCGCCAGCGCGATGCTCGCGCAAATCCTGCGCCGGGTTGCCGGCAGCCGAGGACGTTTGCGTCGCCTGCCCCTTGCCGGTGCCTGGACAGCCGAACGCGACATGCCGGCGCCACAGGGCGCGACCTTCCAGCAACTCTGGGAAAAGCAACAGAAGAGGAACGGACCATGAGCGGCTCACGCGCAGCGATCCTCGACAAGATTCGCCTGGCAGTCGGGCGTCAGCCGGGTGATGCACCGGCGCCCAGGCCGTTCTCCAGCGCAATTGCCCTCGCCGCTGCCGGCAACCTGGAACAACACCTGCGCGAACGGCTCGCCGTCACCGGCGTGACCATGGAATGCCTGCCAGGCATGCAGGCGCTGCCCGACGCCCTCGCCGGCTATCTGGCGCGGCGGCGACTGGCAGGACCGGTCGCCCTCGCCCCATCCCTGGCCAGCCTGGATTGGCGCGACCTGCCGGTGGACGTCGGCAGCGCCCTGCCCCATCACACTGTCGCCGTGGGCAAGGCCTTCGCCGGCATCGCCGCAACGGGCAGCCTGGTGATGCTCGCCGATGCCGACAACCCGCCCCGGCTCAACTTCCTGCCGGAGCATCACCTGGTGGTGCTGTCACGCAGCCGGCTGCTGGCTCGCCTGGAGCAACTCTGGCCGTTGTTGACGGGGCGCGACACCCAGGCAGTGCATCTGGTGACCGGTCCGTCCAGCACGGCGGACATCGGCGGCCAGTTGCTCTACGGCGCCCATGGGCCGCGCGCGGTGCACGTGTTGTTAACGCCTTAGCGCCGTCGACTCCCGCGCCACCAGTTCGCTGCCCACGTCCACCAGTGCGTCCCAGGATTGCTCGCCGCGAATGCGCTGGCAGAGCAACTCCACGGTGGCGTTGGCCACACGCTCGGCGGGGATTCGCACGGTCGTCAGCGAGGGCATCGCCACCCGCGCAATGGGCAGGTCACCGAAGCCACAAATGGCCAGTTCGTCCGGAACCCGGACGCCCAGGCGTTGGCAGGTGAAGAGCGCACCAATGGCTGGCATGTCGTTGGTAAAAAAAGCGCTGTCGCAGTTGATCTCGCCGCGAGCGATGCGCTGGATCACCTCCACGCCGTCATCGATGTGCGGCACAGGCGAAGTATTGAAACGCTGCGGTTCGATGCCCAAACCGTCGAGAACGGCCTGGCGGAAACCGGCGAAGCGCAGGTTTTCGCGCTCATCGTCGTACCCGAAAAAGGCCGGTCTGTGGTAACCGCATTCCACCAGGTGGCGCCCCGCCGCAGCGCCGGCGGCCCAGTTGGAGAAGCCCACCACTTGCCCCACCGGCTGGCGCGGCATTTCGCCCTCGGGCAGGTCCCAGAGTTCGATCACCGGAACATCGGTGGACTGGAGCAGCTCCAGGGTTTCCGGCGCGTGATAGCCATAGGCGAGGATCAGGCCATCCAATTGCCGGCCGAGGAACGCCCGCAGCAGCTTGCCTTCTTCTTCCTGGGAGAATCGGGTTTCACCGATCAGCAGGTGATAGCCGGCGCGGGCCAGGCCCTGCTGGAGGATCTCGATGGTGGTGGCGAGGATGGGGTTGGTGATGGTGGTGATCAGCGCCCCGACGATGCCGCTGCGGCGCGTCACCAGCTGGCTGGCGGCGAGGTTGGGCACGTAGCCCAGCTCGCGCACCGCCTGCTCGACCTTCAGCCGGGTCTGCTCAGAGACCACGTCGGGCTTGGAGAGGGCCCGCGACACCGTCATGCCGGAAACCCCGGCGAGCCGGGCTACGTCCTGCAGCGTGGGTTTGCTCTTGGTCGACATCCTGGCCTCTGGCGCCATTTCAGGGGAGGCGCATTATCCCCATTGGCGCCCAGTGGAGCACGCACTTGTAGGGGCGATTTCAATCGCCAAGCGGACCGCAGGTTCGCCCTGCAGCCTCGATGGGGGCAGCTACGCTGCCCTTGGCGAATGAATTCGCCCCCACAGAAAAACGGAAGCCACTCCGTTACTGCAGGAACTCCGCGTGCTCCCACACTTCGATCACCGTCGGGCGGTCGGCTTTGGCGGCGGTCTTCAGCAACTCGGCCAGGTGGTCCAGGCTTTCCGCCTTTTCGGCATTGCAGCCAAAGGCACGGGCCAGGCCCTGGAAGTCCGGGGTGTAGATGTCGACGCCGATGGTGGGGATATCGCGGTTCTTCATGTAGCGCTTGATCTCGCCGTAGCCGCTGTTGTTCCACAGCAGCACGATGATCGGCGCGCCGGCTTCCACGGCCGAGGCCAGTTCCGGCAGGGTGAACTGGATACCACCGTCGCCGATCAGCGCGATCACCGGGCGCTCGGGGGCGGCCAGCTTGGCGCCAACGGCCGCCGGCAGGCCGTAGCCCAAGGTGCCGTAGCCAGTCGCGGAGTTGAACCAGCTACGCGGGCGGGTGGCCTCGAACAGGTGGTTGCCGGAATACACCGGCTGGGTCGAATCGCCCGCCACAATCAGGTCCGGCAGGGTCTGCTGCAGAGTCTCCAGCACCTTGCGCTGACCATTCCAGCTTTCCGGCCACTGGGCGTCCAGTTGCTCGCGTACAGCGGCGGCGCGCTTCGAGCCCGCGCTGTCGGCATTGAAGGCAGCACCCGCGCCGAGGGCGTCGGCCAGGGCAGCAATGGCCTTGCGGGAATCACTGAGGATGGCGATGTCGGCCGGGTAGTTGCGATTCAATTGCTCGGCGTCGATGTCGATGCGAATCAACTGGCTCTCGATACGGAAGTTGCCGTCGAACACCACGTCGTAGTCGGTTTCGCCCAACTCGGTACCGATGGCCAGCACCACGTCCGATTCCAGCACCATCTGGCGCACCGGCACCCAGGCCTGGTTGCAGCCCAGCGCCAGCGGGTGGCCCTTGGGCAGTACGCCCTTGGCGTTGATGGTGTACGCGGTAGGTGCATCCAGCGCTTCGACCAGACGCTGGGCTTCAGCGCCCGCATCAGCGCAGCCGCCACCCAGCAGGACCAACGGGCGCTTGGCACCCTTGAGCATTTCGGCCGCGCGGGCGATGGCGTCCAGGCAAGGGCCGGGGCGGCTCGGCAGTGCGCCCAGCTTGCGGCGTACGTGGTCGGCCGGGGCGGTGATCACGTCGATCGGGATCTCGATGTGCACCGGGCGCGGACGCGCGCCATTGAACACGGCGAAGGCGCGGGTCAGTACCTCCGGCAGTTCGTCCGGGCGCATCAGGGTGTGGCTGAAGGCGGCGACACCGGACACCAGGTTGCGCTGCGACGGCAGCTCATGCAGGCGGCCACCGCCCATGCCCAGTTGTTCGGTGTTGTTGACGCTGGAGATCACCAGCATGGGAATGGAGTCCGCATACGCCTGGCCCATGGCGGTGGTGATGTTGGTCATGCCCGGGCCGGTGATGATGAAACACACACCCGGCTTGCCGGAGACACGGGCATAGCCGTCAGCCATGAAGCCGGCGCCCTGTTCGTGGCGGGGCGTCACATGACGGATAGCGGTATTGGGGAGGCCGCGATACAGCTCCACCGTGTGCACACCAGGGATACCGAACACGGTATCCACACCAAAGCCTTCCAGCAGCTCAACCAGCAGCTCTCCGCAGGTCAACATGGGCAGTCCTCCAAAGGATCGGTCAACGAATGTGGCGCACTCTAACACCAGATTGTTAGCGTTAACATCGCTTTTGTCGGAATTGCCTGACGAGGTCGATCTGAATGCCTGGACACAAGAACTGTGGGGGCGAATTCATTCGCGCGGGGGGCGCAGCTCCCCCTGGAAATTTGAAGGGCGAACCTGCGGTTCGCTTGGCGATTGAAATCGCCCCTACAAAATTGAAATCGCCCCCCCGCAAAAACAGACGCTATCCCAGGAACAGCTTGCAGGCCGGGTTATCGCTCTCGTCGCGGTAGGGGTAGCCGATTTCGTCCAGTGCTTCGTGGATCAGGTGGGAGTCATCCTCCGGCACTTCCAGCCCGGCCAGCACGCGTCCATTAGCGGCGCCATGGTTGCGGTAGTGGAACAGGGTGATGTTCCAGCGCCCGCCCAGCTTGTCGAGGAAGTTGAACAAAGCACCGGGGCGCTCGGGAAACTCGAAACTGAACAGCCGCTCTTCGCCGATGTACGCAGCGCGGCCTCCCACCATATGACGGACGTGCAGCTTGGCCAGCTCGTTATCGGTCAGGTCCAGCACCGGAAAACCCTGCTCCTGCAGGTTCTCCACCAAAGCCTGGCGCGGATCGGTCAGCGGATGGGTTTGCACACCGACGAAGATGTGCGCCTCGTCCCCCGAGTTGTAGCGGTAGTTGAACTCGGTGATCTGGCGCCGGCCCAGGGCCTCGCAGAACGCCTTGAACGCACCGGGGCGCTCCGGCAGGGTCACGGCGACGATGGCCTCGCGCTTTTCCCCCAGCTCGGCACGCTCGGCCACATGGCGCAGACGGTCGAAGTTGATATTGGCGCCCGAGTCGATGGCCACCAGGGTGTGGTCGCTCACGCCATCGCGCTCCACGTACTTCTTGATCCCCGCCACCGCCAGGGCACCGGCTGGCTCGGTGACAGAGCGGGTGTCGTCGTAGATGTCCTTGATCGCCGCACAGATCTCGTCGGCGCTCACCGTCAGTACCTCATCGACGAAATGCCGGCAGACCTCGAAGTTATGTGCGCCGATCTGCGCCACCGCCACGCCATCGGCGAACAGCCCCACCTGACTGAGCACCACCCGCTCACCGGCGGCCATGGCGGCTTGCAGGCAGTTGGAGTCCTCCGGTTCGACACCGATCACCTTCACCTCGGGGCGCAGGTATTTCACGTAGGCGGCGATGCCCGCGATCAGGCTGCCGCCGCCGACCGGTACGAAGATCGCGTCCAGGCGGCCGGCGTGCTGGCGCAGGATTTCCATCGCCACAGTGCCCTGGCCAGCGATCACGTCCGGGTCGTCGTAGGGCGGAACGAAGGTCAAGCCGCGCTCCTCCGCCAGTTTCAGCGCATGGGCCAGGGCATCGGGGAAGGCATCGCCATGCAGCACCACCTTGCCGCCACGCGAACGCACGCCCTGCACCTTCAGTTCGGGTGTGGTGCGCGGCATCACGATGGTCGCTTGCACGCCCAGCTCACGCGCTGCCAGCGCCAGCCCCTGCGCATGGTTGCCAGCCGAAGCGGCGATCACCCCGCGCGCACGCTCTTCGGCGCTCAGTTGCACCACGCGGTTGTAGGCGCCGCGAATCTTGAACGAGTACACCGGCTGCAGGTCTTCGCGCTTGAGCAGCACCTGGTTGCCCAGGCGCTCGCTGAGCTGGCGTGCCGGCTGCAGGGGCGTTTCGATGGCCACGTCGTACACGGGCGCGGCGAGGATCTCGCGCACGTAGTGTTTGAGCAGGCCTTCGCGCTCATCCAGTGGGCGCTCGGTGAGCGGGGTGCCGGGTTGGGTGGTGAAGGTGGTCATGCTGGGCTCCTGGTTTCGATTTCAGCGCCCAGGAGACAGAAGGAAAAAACCCGCCTCGAGGGCGGGTTTTTGTTTGGTCGTCGGCTAACCCGCCACTGCTGGAATGGCGGTAATTATCGCGGGGCCGGACAACCAAGGGAATTGAGTCATGGCGGGCAATCTAGAAGCCCGGGTGCCTTCAGGTCAAGCAGCAATTTCATTCGATCGAAGCAGAAGCATCCCCCTGCAGCTGTTCAGGAGACATGGTCACGCACCACGCGCAGCTCGGCCGCGTCCTGATTCATTCGCTGGATCACATTGAACAGCTGTTCTTTCAGCGCGGCGTCGCCGATTCGGTCGGCTGCGCGCATCACGGCCACGGCGGCGGCCTCGTTGTTCAGGGCCACGGCGTCGAGGGTCTTGCGGAAGTTTCTAACGATACGGGTCACACCAAAGGCCTCTGTAAAAGCTGCGAGCACCCTATTAGATGAATATTTCCTTATGATTTCAGTGGCTTGGATCAATACAACCGTGCGTCGAATTTGACGTTGACCCAGCCATTCACCAAGCTACCGCGCTCGAATCACTCACCAGGAACACCACGACGTGATGACCCCCCTCTTCCGCCGGGGTCGGCTGGCGCTCTGCGTCGCCGCCCTGCTCTCCCTGCTCGCCGGTTGCGACAAGGAGCCCGCCAAGCCCGAACCGCCAAAGGTCGACACCTATTCCAAGGCCCGTTGGGAAGACCTCCCTGCCAGCAGCGATGCCGATGTGATTGCCGGCTTCAACGCCTGGCGTTCGGCCTGCGCGCGACTGGCCAAGGACCCGGTCTGGTCCGCTACCTGTACCAGCGCCACCCAGGTACCGGAAGATCCGGTCGCCGTGCGCGCCTACCTGCAGTCCCAACTGGACGTCTACAGCCTGCGCAACGCCCGCAACAGCCCCGAAGGCCTGATCACCGGCTACTACGAGCCGGTGTATGCCGGCAGCCTGGAACAGACCGAGCAAACGCCGATTCCGGTCTACGGGATTCCCGAAGACATGATCGTGGTCGCCCTGGACAGCCTCTACCCCGAGCTCAAGGGCAAGCGCCTGCGCGGCCGCCTGGAAGGTCGCGTCCTCAAGCCCTATGACGACGCCGCCACCATCCGCACCCAGGGCGTCAAGGCCCCGGTGCTGGCCTGGCTGACCGACCCGATGGACCTGCAGTTCCTGCAGATCCAGGGCTCCGGCCGCATCCAGCTGGAAAGCGGTCGCCAACTGCGTATCGGCTATGCCGACCAGAACGGCCACCCGTATCGCCCGGTGGGGCGCTGGCTGGTGGAGCAAGGGCAACTGAACAAAGAAGACGTCAGCATGGGCGCAATCCGCGACTGGGCGAAAGCGAACCCGCAACGGGTGCCGGAACTGCTGGCGAGCAACCCCAGCTTCGTTTTCTTCGGCCTCAATCCGGACAGCAACGAAGGCCCGCGCGGTTCCCTCAACGTGCCGCTCACCGCCGGTTACAGCGTCGCCATCGACCGCAAGGTGATCCCCCTGGGCAGCCTGCTCTGGCTCTCCACCACCCGCCCCGACGGCAGCCTGGTGACCCGCCCGGTGGCCGCCCAGGACACCGGCGGCGCCATCGCCGGCGAAGTACGCGCGGACCTGTTCTGGGGTACCGGTGCCGAAGCGGGCGAACTGGCCGGCAACATGAAGCAGCAGGGCCAGATCTGGCTGCTTTGGCCCAAGGGCGTCGCCCTGCCCAATGCCGCCCCCGCCGCGCAACCGGGCGCTTGACCACGCACCGCCCCGGCACGCCCTGGCTGGGGCATTCTGCGGCGCCTGGGCGCAAGGCAACGAGATCGATCTCCTGGCCTTCGAGGCCACTGCCTGAATCCCGGCTGATTCGGTATAAGAAGGCTTTGCGCAAGGGAAGGCGCCAACCGAATCGGCCAGCACGGGGGCAGCCATGAGCGACGACATCGAATCCACCCAGGAGGTCTACAAGGCCTTGCTGGAGTCCACCCGGGCGATCCCCTGGAAGATCGACTGGCAGACCATGACCTTCGCCTACATCGGCCCACAGATCGAAGAACTGCTGGGCTGGAGCCAGTCCAGCTGGGTGACGGTCAATGACTGGGCCGAGCGCATGCATCCGGACGACCGAGACGCGGTCGTCGCCTTCTGCGTTTCCCAGTCCCAGGCCGGTACCGACCACGAGGCGGACTATCGCGCCCTCACCGCCAGCGGCGACTACGTGTGGATTCGCGACGTGGTGCACGTGATGCGCAACAGCGAGGGCGACGTGGAAGCCCTGATCGGCTTCATGTTCGACATCAGCGAGCGAAAGAAAGCCGAGCAGCAACTGATCGACCTGCAGAAGCAACTTGAGGAGTACTCCTACAAGGATGGCCTCACCGGTGTCGCCAACCGCCGTATGTTCGACTCGATGCTCGACATGGAATGGGCCAACGCCCAACGCACGGGTGAGCCGCTGTCGCTGATCCTGCTCGATATCGACTACTTCAAGCAGTACAACGATCACTACGGCCATATCCAGGGCGACGACTGCCTGAGGAGCGTCGGCCGCGCCCTGATGAATGCCGCCATTCGCCCCCGCGACTTCGTCGCCCGTTTCGGCGGCGAGGAATTCGTGCTGATCCTCCCGGCTACCGACGAGCCCGCCGCCCGCCAGGTGGCCGAGCGCTGCCGCAAGCTGATCCGCGAACAGTGCATCCCCCACGAGAAATCCGGCGTTGCTTCCCTGCTCACCATCAGCCTTGGCGTCGGCACGGTGGTTCCCCGTCACGACGACCAGCCCCTTCCCTTCATCCAGGCCGTGGACCGGTTGCTCTACCAGGCCAAGCAACGCGGTCGCAACCGCCTTGAATCGGCCCGGTGGGGGCCGCACGACGCCGTGCTCCTGTCGAACGAACAAATCGAAGGTCACTGACCTTCACCGATACTCGACCGGGATTCCGGACGGTGGACAAAAAAAGCGACGTCCACCCTACGCCAAGCAGCCCCTGCACCTGGCACATCCGTAGGGTGGGTCACGCTTCACCGACCCACCATCCAAGCTCGACCGGGACTCCGGAAGATCGAATATCAATAAATCAAAGACTTAAGATCACCAGTAAAGAGCGCGAAATAATTCGCCATAAAACAGACGAACTGGCCTCTCCAACGCTCTTCAACCACCTAGACTTTGTGTTTGAAATCTTGAACGGTCGAATTTCATGCCACATGACTCGCTGGGCAGCATCCAGAAATCGGAGGCGCGGTTGCATATCAACTGCCACGACTGCTCGCTGAGCCGTTTTTGCCTGCCCGTAAGTCTGTGCGAAGCTGAAATCAGTGAGCTTGAAAGCATCATCAAGCGAAACCGGCCGATTCATAAGCACGACTACCTGATCCGCGCGGGTGAACCCGTTCAACACGTCTATGCACTGCGTTCAGGTGCTATCAAGACCTACCTGCTCTCCGCCGACGGCGTGGAACAGATCATTGGATTCCACCTGCCGGGGGAACTGATCGGTCTGGACGCCATAGGCAGCGACAATTACCCCAGCTATTCGGTCGCGCTGGAAACCTCGGCGGTCTGCACCATTCCCCTGCATCAGCTCGAAGAATTGGCGGGGACGATGCCCGGGCTGCGAAAGCAACTGCTGGGCACCATGAGTCGGGAAATTCATGTAGAGCATGAACGTCACAGCCACTCACGGGACAGCGCAGAGCAGCGCTTCGCCGCGTTCCTGCTCAACCTCTCCGCTCGCTACAGCCAGCGCGGCCTGTCGGCATCGAACTTCGTGCTGCCGATGAAGCGCTGCGATATCGGCAACTTCCTGGGCATGACAACAGAAACGGTCAGCCGCCTGTTCACCCGCTTTCGCGATCAGAGCCTGATCGACAACGAAGGCCGGGAAGTGCGACTGCTGGATATCCAGACCCTATGCCGGCAGGTCCATCCCCACGACGAAGAAGGCAGCCTGGAACAGAACTCGGACGTCCCGACCCAACGTTAGAGTGCCCCTGACCAACTCGCTCCAGGCATCTGCCCCCTCAACATAGCCATTCGCCCAGCCGTGGTACGTGCGGTTCGCAGTAGCGCATCTGTTGCCAGTAGTGGTCGTAGCGCAAGACTGGTCCGTGCATGCAAACGTAGGTCGTGCCGAAGTGGCAGTGACCGCACAGGCCGACGCCGCACGACATGCGCCGCACGATCGACAGCCAGATACTTTCCGGCGCCACGCCCTTGGCCACGCACAAGCGCCCGGCGGCCTGCATGAAGGGCTCTGGCCCGCAGCAAAGCACAGCATCCGGCCGTTCGGCAGCAAGCAGGTCCGCAAGCAGCTGCAGCGCCGCACCATGGGGCCGGGCGGTCGAAATGTCCGGCACTACCAGCTCCACCACGTCCAACTCGGATTGCCAGCGCGCACGGGCCGCGTCGAGCGCGAGGGATGCGCGGCCGTTGCTGATATGCAGCAGGCGCAGGTTCCCTGGCAGGCCCCAGTTGCAGGCTTCCTGAATATAGGAAGCCAGGGAAACCAGCCCGTATCCAAGGGTAATGATCAGGACGGAATGGCGGCCGATAAGCAAGGGCCAACCGACCCCGTATGGCCCTCGGTAGCCCAGCACCGTCCCTTCGGGCTGGGACAGGAGCGCTGAAGTGAGGCGCCCCCTGGAACGAACGAGCGCGCGAAAGTTTCCCAGGCTGTCCGGCATCTCCAGATAACTGAACGGGCCCTCTCCTACACCCGTCAGGCTAAGCATGAAGAACTGCCCGGGGATGGTCTCAAGGTCGCAATCCAGGGGATGATCGATGACGAGTTGAAGCACTTGTGAGCTGTCGCCGTCCTCCTGCCGCCTTGCCAGCTTCAGCCTTCTGGGTGTGAGACTGATCATGACGCATTGACCCGTCGCAACACCTGCAACGCTCCCATGCCGGCACGCTCGCATCGTCCGCACCCCACGCACCCATAACCGCCGTAGCGCTCCTTGAAGGCATTGCCGAACTTGTGCAACCAGAAGTGCTGCGTACGCTGCCCGGCACGACTACTGGGATTGCGCCCTTGGGATTCCAACTGGAACGTTTCTGACAGGCAGCTATCCCAGACTCGTTCCCCGGCGCAAGCCAGAGCGCCATCGACCGGGCGCATTTCCGTCGAAAAGCAGGTGCAAGTCGGGCATAGCCGCGCGCAATCGCCAGCGCCCAGGAAATCCAGCGCGATCCCTTCCCAGGTCTCGGCAGCCACCAACCCCGCATTGATGAAGGCAATGCCATTGGCGACGTCATCGTCGCCTCCCTGAGCCGCCGATACCCTTGCCGAATTTCGCACCCGCTCGGCTTGCCACTCCACCTCAGCCGGTTCCAGGTCGAGCCCCTGCAGGGCAATCGCCCCCGCCGTCGACGTCACCAGCAACGCGTAACCACAGCGTTCGAGCGGCAGCAGTACCAGATCCGCCATGCTCTGGCGAACGCGCGGACCGCTCGACAGGGCGGTGCAGAAGCCGGCGTTGCAGCTGCGGTGGCAATCGAGTCCCACCAGCAAGGTGGCACGACGGCGGGCCTGGTAGTGGGGATCATCGGCAAATACCAGGTCCAGATAGGCAATCGCCTGAAGATCGCAACTGTGCACGCCGAACAGGACCTGGGGCGCCGGCTCGGGCAGGGCTGAATAGAAGTTGCCGCCCTCGAATCGGAACAGCAGCTCACGCTCGGCGAAGAGGAAGCGCCGCGGCGTATCGACGGGGGGATCGAGTGGAGCCTTGAAAGGTTGAACGTCGGCTGCATCCACCTGTTGCCAACGCCACATCTCCCCCTCGTCCGGGCGCACCTCGAAAAGCCTGCGACCGTTCGCCAAGTGTGACCGCAGCTTCTCGGGATGTTCCAACCTGTAGACCCCCATGGTGCTCCTCGCTCGACGCTTGTCGATGATTGTCAAATCCACGCTATGCCCTGCACAGGCTGGCGCGATTGATCAACATCAAGGAATCCCCCATCGCTCCGACCGGGTAGAGGAATCACCCGGCGCAGCCTTTGCCCCACCGCGCAACCGGACCGGGGGTCAGGGGTAGAAATCAACTACTTGACGAAGATCAAAAATCCTCGCAGGCAGGCTCACAGAATCATTGAAGAGCAGTTCCGAGAAACCGATTGAGGAGCAAACCACCATGGCCGACACCGAACGCAGCCGTCCTGAAGAGATCAAGTCCCCGCCTGCCACGACCCCGGCTGTACCGGAGCAATGGCATCCCTTTGAATCCCTTCGCCAGCAGATAGACCACCTGTTCGAGGATTTCGGCCGGTCTCCCCTGCACTTCCCGCTCGGGCGCAGCACGTCGGACGTCGATTCGTTCTGGGGGCGTACCTCCCCCGGACGCGGCATACCGGCAATCGACATTGCCGAGAAGGAAAACTCATTCGAAGTCACCGCCGAGCTGCCAGGGATGGAAGAGAAGGACATCCAGATCCGACTCTCCAATGGCAACCTCGTCATCAGTGGCGAGAAGAAGGCCGAAAAAGAGGAAAAGCAAAAGGACTACCACCTGTCCGAACGGCATTACGGTGCATTCCAGCGCGCGTTCAGTCTGCCCAAGGGCGTCGACATAGAACGCATCGAAGCCAGCTTTACCAAGGGCGTGCTGACGGTTTCACTGCCCAAACGCCCGGATACCATCAAGCCCGAGAAGCTGATCCCGGTGAAGTCCGCCTGAAGTCCCTCACATCAGCGCCGGTGGCTGACCGGCGCCGACGGGTCAAAGGCCTCGTTACCGCCTGTTTGAAGGTGAACCGATGAGTCGAGACAACCCGCTACTGTTCGCACTCCATGAGGCGCGCCCCTTTGCGGAACGGGTCGCCCGGCACCTGGGTATTCCCTTGGGAACAGTGGCGGAGCGAACCTACGAGGATGGCGAATACAAGTGCCATCCCCTGGAACCGGTCGCCGGCAGGCAAGTCGTGGTGTTTGCCGG
Source organism: Metapseudomonas resinovorans DSM 21078 (assembly GCF_000423545.1). GTDB lineage: Bacteria > Pseudomonadota > Gammaproteobacteria > Pseudomonadales > Pseudomonadaceae > Metapseudomonas > Metapseudomonas resinovorans. The sequence continues at coordinate 93,669 of NZ_AUIE01000023.1, read as the reverse complement.
CCTTTATGCGGAACCCGGCCTCAGCGTGCACGACAAGCTGTGTCGGCTCCTGTTCCTCTGTTCCGCCATCAAGGATGCCGGCGCGAGTCATCTGCTGGTGGTCTCACCCTACCTCTGCTACAGCCGCAAGGAGCGGCGAATCCAGGCGCAGGACCAGGTGATCACCCGCTACATCGCGACGCTGATGGAAGCCTCGCGGGTCGACAGCCTGATCACCATGGAAACGCACAATCAGGCCGCCCTGGACAATGCCTTCCGGATTCCCACCGTCAACCTGGACAACGCCCGGCTGTTCGCGGATGGCTTCATCGGCTGGGACGACGGCGGGCCAGTGGTAGTCGCCTCTCCAGACCTCGGCGGAATCAAACGTGCCGAGTTGTTCCGGCAAGCGCTCGAGGTGCGCCTGGGCCGTGCAATCGGCCATGCCTGCGTGGAAAAATATCGGCGCGATGAAACGCTGAGCGGCGGCATGCTCGTGGGCGAAGTCGAGGGCTGCACCGTGATCCTCCTGGACGACCTCATCAGCACCGGCTCCACCCTCCTGCGCGCAGCCCAGGCCTGCCATGCCGGAGGTGCACGCCGAATCTTCGCGATGGCCACCCACGGCCTCTTCACCGAGGGCACGGGGCTGCTGGAGTCACCCCTGCTGCAGGGCGTCGCGATCAGCGACAGCGTCCCCCTGCCGGGCGTGGAACGGGCCCTGAAAGCCGGTCGCCTGGTCGTTGTGGAGACCGCCGAGAGCATCGCGGCGACCCTTGTAGCCCGCTACGGCTTGATCCACGACGCCGACTGACGCCAGGGGCTGATCCGTGACCGATCGCATCTGCCTGTATGACGCAGAAGAAATCGACCTCGTGCTGGCAGCCATGGCACGGCAGATCGTCGCCTGCTACTCCGGCACGCCCTTTGCCATGGTCGGCATCCTGCGCCGGGGAGACCCGCTCGCGGGCTTGCTCCAGGCGCACTTCCGCGCCCTGACCGACGCCCCGGAACCACCGTTCTACCCGCTCAAGGTAAAGCGCTATGCCGACGACCTCACACTGCTCCACCCGGAAACCTCGCTCACCGGCAATGACGAGCTTGCGGCCCTGAACCTGGCAGAACTGCCCTTGCTGGTAGTTGACGATGTGCTCTACGAGGGCCACTCACTGCTGCGCACCTGCGCCTATCTGGCGCAACAGGGCGCACGCCGAGTGCATACCGCCGTCCTGGTGGACCGCTGCACCAGCACCCAGCCAGTCCGTGCCGATATCGTGGGCATTCGCCTGCAGGCCGCACCCGGAGACATCGTCGAGTGCCACGTCCCGCCCTATGAAGCGGATTTGCGGATCGAACTCATCCGTCACGGTCAAACCGCCAAACACTAATGCCACACCGAACCTTCGCTGCACCCGGCACATCCGTTCGGGTGGATCACGCTTCACCGCCCCACCATCCGCGCTCGACCCAAACTCCGGACGGTCAAATGCACGACCTTAGCGGCGCACCGCACGATGCGAAAACGATGCATTTTAAGAATGCTCATCGTTCGTGAGTTTGACTGTCACGGTATGACGTGCCGGATTGCGCCTTGGCACCGTGACGGTCCTTTTTGCGCAGAACGCAGCGGCATTCAATATGGGTAAAAGCTGCCCTGTGTTAGCTCCGACGCTATCGCCCTCCCATCCGCCTACAACGCGCTCGGACATTTAGCACAACCCGCGCATACGTCCTCGCCTTGTCCTCATTTCCCGCAACACAGAAAGTGATGCCCCACAAAATCTGGCGTTACTCACGGCCGTTCGCCCTCATGCGTACGCGTGCGGCCATCGATGATCGAGAAATGGATTCAGGACACCCGACCCATGCGCTACATCAGGAAACTCATTCTTCCGACGCTACTGTTGATACTCCTTCACCCCTCCACCAGCTTCGCACTGCTTTGCTCTGGAAACGGTGGAACTTTTGTGCTGCCCAGCGGACTGGCCATCGGCGCCGACCTGGAGGATGGAACCATCGCCTGGGAATCCGAAACGTTCAGCCGATCAGTGTCTTGTCAGCCGGACGGAACCGATCCTGGGAGCATCACAGATCAGATCCCCATTTCCATCTACGTGAATCCGAAGAACCACGTAATCGATGGCGGCATTGAAGTGGGGATGCGTTTCAACGGAAAGATATACACGCGCGCGGGAGAGAAAATCCCTACCGGCATTCAGACAGAAAAGGTGTGCGGAATCGACGGAATTCCGGGCATGTGTGAGCGGCGTGCCCATTTCACCCTCGATTACAGCATTGTCGTGATCAAGCGCGGCGTCTTTCCACCGTCGGGCCAAGCCACCCAAGTGGCGGCATACACTGTATTCACCGTTGACCGCGAAAAATCCCTGTCAGCCAGACAGATGTTCAACCCTACTGTCTACAACTTGCAACTTTTACGCTCTTCCGCCTGTACTCCCACACTCAACATCGTTCCCGATCACATCACCTTCCCCATGGTCCACGCACGGGATGCACAACGGGGCAAGGTCGCCAGCGCCGTCGACTTCAACCTTGAAATATCCAGGACGTGCTCCCGCGACCTGTTTACCTCTGAAGCCAAGTTCACACCGGTCACCGCCACCGATGCTGCCGGCATGCTCGTTCCCGACGACAACCCCTCGGTCGGTATCTCCCTGGTAAGGGCCGATAACAGAACCAAAGCGCCCTTCAACAAGTGGTTCAACCTGCACAGCGCCTCCTATCGCGAAGTCGTCAGGGTTCCCTTCCGGGCCGACCTGATCTGGCGGGAAGACCAACCCAAGGTCGGGCCATTCAATGCTGCCGTTGTCGTCGAGCTGATCCACTACTGACTCGTCGAAACGGCGATCAACGAAAACAACCGGAAGCCAGGGCCTACGCCCTGGCTTCCGCTTTCGGGGCCAGGACACCACTACAGTCGCAGTTGAAAAGCCAGCAGTCGTCCGGCCGAATAGTGGCCATTTCACGGCTATGCTTAGGCCATAGTCGAGCCCCATCGATGCGGCCCAGGCCGCTCCGGTCATATCCAGTCTCGACTATCACCCAGCTGTATCCATTTGCAGATGCAGCGCCTGAGTGGACGTTTGCGCGACGCCGTTACAGGGACTTTGCCTGGAGATCGTGAAATGGATTCTTTCGAAGGAGAAAGCGCTGCCAACCAGGCCCTATCCAGCCATTCCGACAAGCCACGCTCGACCAGGTGGCACCGCATGTACTTCTTCCTCGCGGGTTTCGACGTACTGGTCGTCGTGCTCAGCGTGCTGCTGAACCACCTGATCGTCGACACCTATCACCGCTCCATCAAGGCGAACCAGTCCTGGGTCCAGCAACTGTCGGCCTACTCGACACTGGGCAGCCTGGCATCGGAAGTGAACGCCCCTGGCAACAACGTGTTCGACACCCACGATGTCGAAGCCGAGTCGCGCAATATGACGGCGGCCTTGCAGGCCTTCAACGAACACCTTTCCACCGTCAAGCAGCAACTGCAGGAGCGGATCGCCCATCAGGCAGAGCACAGCGCCGAGATCCAGGTCTTCACCCTGGCATTGAAGGACGAGGTGGCCGAAGTCGACACTGCGATGGGCGAGATGGTTAAGGAGGCCTCGCTGATCTTCTCCTTTTTCCGGGAAGGCCAATCGGACGACGCCGGCAAGCGCATGGCGACGATGGACAGGCGATACGCCAAGCTGCTCGACGCGCTGGCCGCGGTGAGGGAGCGCGTTGGCCTGATCCAGAGCAAGCTGCTGGAAGAGGAACTGGCGTCAGTCGAAGAACTGCGACGGATCGAGTACTCCATCATGCTGTTCGTGCTGCTGATGGTCAGCGCGGCGGTGTTCTATGGCCGCCGGATCAAGCGCGAAATGGAAGCGCACGCAGCTGAGCGCGAGGGCTACCTGGCCAGGTTGCGCGAAAGCGAAAAGCAGTTCCGCCAACAGGCATCGCTGCTGGACAAGGCGCAGGACGCCATCGTCGTGCACGACATGGATCACCGCATCCTGTACTGGAACAAGAGCGCCGAGCGGCTCTACGGGCTGTTCAAGGAAGAGGCGCTGGGCAAGTCGGCACAGGACCTGATCTACCAGGGACACGCGGCTGTCGATGTGGCCACCCACTGCCTGATAGAGACCGGGGACTGGTCGGGTGAAGTGACGCTGCGACGCCGGGATGGCAGCACGATCACCTTCGAAAGCCACCGAACCCTGGTACGCGACGATAACGGCCGGCCGCAATCCGTTCTATCCATCAACACGGACATCACCCACCGCAAAGCCGCCGAACAGGAGGTCCGACGCCTGGCCTTCTACGATCAACTGACCGGCCTGGCGAACCGCCGGCTGCTCCTGGACCGCTTGCAGCATGTATTGGCCGGCGGTGCCCGCAATCTGCACACGAGCGCCGTGATTTTGATCGACCTGGACAATTTCAAGGCGCTGAACGACACCCTGGGGCATGACCGTGGCGATATGTTGCTGCAGGAAGTGGCCCACCGCCTTTGCGGTTGCATCCGCGAAAGTGACACCGTAGCCCGCTTGGGAGGGGATGAGTTCGTCGTCCTGCTCGAAGGGCTCAACGAAAATCCGCCAGATGCCGCTATCCAGGCCAGGGCCGTCTGCGAAAAAATCCTCAACGCGCTCAACATCACCTACCAGATGGATGGCTACGAGCACCACAGCACGCCCAGCTTGGGCATCGCGCTGTTCCAGGGGCAGCTGAATTCGGTTGACGACGTCATGAAGCGCGCCGACCTCGCGATGTATCGCGCCAAGGCGGCGGGGCGCAACACGCTGCGTTTCTTCGACCCCGAGATGCAGGCAGTCGCCACCGCACGCGCCCGGCTGGAAGCGGATTTGCGCCAGGGTCTGCAGGGCAAGGAGCTGCTGCTGCATTTCCAACCGCAGGTGAACATCGAGGGCCGCATCATCGGCGCAGAGGCGCTCATGAGATGGCAACACCCCGAGCGCGGTCTCGTGTTGCCTGCCATGTTCATTCCGCTGGCCGAAGAGACAGGGCTGATCCTGCCGCTGGGCCACTGGGCGCTGCAAACCGCCTGCGCCCAGCTGGTGGCCTGGGCCAGGCATCCGGAGACCGCCCGGCTGGTTGTGGCGGTGAACGTCAGTGCCCGTCAGTTCCACCATCCCGACTTCGTCGAAGAAGTACTGACCGTATTGCGGTACACCGGGGCCGATCCGAAGAAACTGAAGCTGGAGCTGACCGAAGGCCTGCTGGTGGAGGACATGGAAAGTACCGTCGCCAAGATGATCGAACTGAAGGAGATCGGCATCGGCCTTTCGCTGGATGATTTCGGCACCGGCTACTCGTCACTCTCCTACCTGAAGAGCCTGCCGCTGGACCAGCTCAAGATCGACCAGTCATTCATCAGGGATGTGCTGGTCGATCCCAACGATGCGGCCATCGCCTGCGCGATCATCAGCCTGAGCCAGATTCTCGGGCTCTCGGTGATCGCAGAGGGCGTGGAGACCGAAGCGCAACGCGCTTTCCTGGCCACCCATGGCTGCCAGACCTACCAAGGCAACCTGTTCTCCCGCCCGCTGCCGGCTGAACAGTTCAGGCAGTACGTTCACGAACGGATACTGGCCGAGCACTGAATGTCGCTTCGTTGATGGGTATCGCTTCGCTCCACGCCATCCTACAAACCGCGGTTTTTCCCTTGTAGGGGCGAATTCATTCGCCAAGGGCAACGCAGTTGCCCCCCGGCCACCAGGGCAGCCCTGCGGCCTGCCTGGCGATTGATATCGCCCCTACAACGCCCCCCCGAACACTGCAACGACTTGATGCGCATCAACTCGGCCCGCCACGACGCGATCAGACTCGAACAGTGAGCGTTCGCAGGCGCTTGCTTCCGCGATTCCAGCAGGAGGGGCCGTCATGGAGAAGCAGCATCAGTGGAACATCTGGTACTTCATCGTCACCTTCAGCGCGCTGATGTTGCTGCAGAGCTGGTGGACGGAACAGCGTGCCGTCGAAACCCTCCCCTACAGCGAATTCCTGATCCTTTTGCAGCAGAACAAGCTCGCTGAACTGCAGATCACCGATCAACGCATCTCCGGCACGTTGAAAGAACCGATCAATGGTCGAGCCCACTTCGTCACCAATCGGGTGGAACCTGCCCTTGCCGACGAGTTGGCCTATGCCGACGTACGCTTCACGGGCATACGCGAAAACACACTGATCAGCACCCTGCTCGGCTGGTTCCTGCCGCTCGTGCTTATCTTCGCTCTCTGGAGCTTTCTTTTTCGGGGCCTGGCGGAAAAACAGGGGTTGGGCGGCCTGGTCAACGTCGGCCGGTCCCGCGCCAAGGTTTTCGTGCAGCGCGACACAGGCGTCACCTTCAATGATGTGGCCGGTATAGACGAGGCCAAGGCCGAACTGGAGGAAGTCGTGTCCTTCCTCAAGGACCAGCCACAGTACAGCCGGCTGGGCGCGCGGGTACCGAAAGGCATTCTGCTGGTCGGGCCGCCAGGCACCGGCAAGACGCTTGTCGCGAAGGCCGTAGCGGGCGAGGCAGGCGTGCCGTTCTTCTCGATCTCCGGCTCGGAATTCGTCGAGATGTTCGTGGGCGTTGGCGCCGCGCGCGTCCGCGATCTGTTCGAGCAGGCGCGCAAGGCGGCCCCCTGCATCATTTTCATCGACGAACTGGATGCACTGGGCAGGATGCGCGGCATGGGCTCCTGGGGCGGGAATGACGAAAAGGAACAGACCCTCAACCAATTGCTCGCCGAGCTGGATGGGTTCGACCCTCGCGAAGGGGTCGTGCTGCTGGCCGCCACCAACCGACCCGAGATACTGGACCCGGCACTGCTGCGCGCAGGCCGTTTCGACCGGCAGATCCTGATCGACCGGCCCGACCGCCGTGGCCGTGCGGCGATCCTTCGGGTGCACCTCAAGCAAATCCGCGCCGGTAGCGACGTCGATTGCGACCAGGTAGCCGCAATAACCACCGGGTTTACCGGCGCCGAACTGGCCAATCTCGTCAATGAAGCCGCACTGGCGGCAACCCGCCGAGGCGATGACGCGGTGCACATGGGCGACTTCAACATCGCCGTCGAACGTATCGTTGCCGGTATCGAGCGCAAGAGCCGGCTGCTGCAACCCGAGGAACGCCGGCGGGTGGCCTATCACGAAATGGGCCACGCCCTGGTTGCAGTCGCCATTCCGGGCATGGACCCGGTGCACAAGGTGTCCATCATTCCCCGTTCCTTCGGCACCCTGGGCTATACCTTGCAGCGCCCGACCGAAGACCACTTCCTGGTCAGCAAGCAGGAGCTGAAGGATCGCATCGTGGTGCTCCTGGCCGGACGCGCCGCGGAATTCCTGGCGTTGGGAGAAATCTCCACGGGTGCCGCCGACGACCTGGCCAAGGCCACGGACATCGCCCGGCAACTGGTCACGCGGTTCGGCATGAGCGACGAGCTGGGCCAGGCCGTGCTGGAGAAACAGGGCGGAGCCTACCTGGGCGATCATTTCCCGCTGGCGCACGACAAGGACTATTCGGAACAGACGGCGCGGGAAGTCGACCTGTGTGTGCGCCAGCTTCTGGATGAGGGCTATGCACGCGCAAAGGCGCTGCTGACTGAACGCCGCAGCGACCTTGACCGAGGCGCTCGCCTCCTTCAGGAAAAGGAATCCCTGACCCCTGACGAATTTGCCCCCCTGGCGCGTGGTTTGAGCAGCGTACCGGTCAAAGGCGCCAGGGCTGCGTCGTAGGACCAGGCTCGCATGTGTCCCCGCTCATCGAGGTCAGCCCTCAGCGGAGCCGCTGGCCGAGATAGGCCACCAATGCGTCAAGGCTGTCGAGTTGCCGGTAATCCGTTTCCGGAATGCTCACCCCGGTGGCCTGATGCAGCATGCCGAGGAACCGCAGCCAATCCATCGAGTCCAGGTCCACGCCTTCGCGCAGGGAGCGATCAGCGCGCAGTAACTGCGGTTCGATCTCGGGCGCAACCGTCTTCAGCGCGTCCAGCACCTGCCGGCGAATTTCCTCGTCATTCATCATTCGTTCCCCCTAGCAGCTCGGGTGTCTGCAACAGTTGCTCGATCTCAGCGAGGAAGCGGGCACCAGCGTGCCCGTCACTGGCCCGATGGTCAGCCGCCAGACTCGCCACGACGGTGGGTCTGACACAAAGCTTGCCGTCCTCGACCCAGGGCCGCTCCGAAATGCGGCCGAAACCGACCAATGCCACCTGCGGTGGATAGATCACGCCGAACACGGACTCCGCGCCCTGATCACCCATCTGGGTCACCGTCAGGCCCGCCTCCGCCAACTCCGAACTGCGCAAAGAGCCATTGCGCGCCCGCGCCACCAGGTCGCCGAGTTCGAACATCACCTGCGCCAGGCCCTTTTCCGCCACGTTCTGCAGCACCGGAGCGACCAGCCCGCCCTGGCGTAGCGCAATGGCAACGCCCAGGTGGGTACCCGCGGTGGGCTGGAACGCCCCGTTCTTCCAGCAGCCGTTGAACTGCGGGTGCCGGCGCAATGCCAGGGCGACCGCCTTGAGCAGCATGGCTGCCGGCAGCAGGCGCTCCTGGGGCGGTTTCGCGGCGTTGTAGGTACTCAACCACGCCAGGCAGGCTGCGAGGGAAATGGTCTCCGACAGGTAGTAGTGCGGAATCTCACGCTTGGATCGGCTCATCAACTCGGCAATTGCCTGGCGCATGGCTGCGGCACGGTCGACGGGCGTGTTGGCGGTGGCGGCCCGCTCCACGTCCTCCAGCGACACGACGCCGTGAGGTCCGCTCCCCGACAAGCTGTCCGGGTCGATGCCAAGCTCACCGGCGCGCCGACGTGCGGCCGGCGACACCTTGTGCCGGGTCGGTGCCGGGTGCTGGTTGGTCTCAGGAGCGGCGACTTCCGGTTCCGGCCTGCGCGGGGCGGTTTCGGCGGATTCGCCCGCCTCCAGCAGTGTCGCGATCAAGGTGCCGACCGGTACCTTGCCGCCGGGCTCGAGGAGCAGCTGGAATACCTCACCGTCGTGCCAGCACTCCACATCCACCGCCGCCTTGGCCGTGTCGACGACGGCGACCACCTGGCCCCGCCGAACCTTGTCGCCAGGCTTGACCCGCCACTCGAGCAACGTCCCCTGGTCCATGTCCGCGCCCAACGACGGCAGTTTGAACTCGATCATCCACACCTCATTGGCCCGATGCGGGCCGCAAAGCGATCAACCACAGATGCCATGCGCCGCGGCGACGATAGCCGCTACCTGGGGCAGCGCGGCGTCCTCCAGGTGCTTGGCGTAGGGAATGGGTACTTCGGCGCTGCATACCCGCACCGGCGCCGCATCCAGCTCGAAGAAGCCCTGCTCGACGATCCGCGCGATGATCTCGGCAGAGAGGCTCCCGCTACGCCAGCCTTCGTCCACCACCAGCACGCGGCGCGTCTTGCGCACCGAGGCCAGAAGCGTCGCGTCGTCCAGAGGGCGAAGCACACGCAGATCGATCACTTCGGCGTCGATCCCTTCGCCCATCAACTGCTCGGCCGCCGCCAGCGCCTTGTGCAGGGTTCCGCCGTAGCTGATCAGCGTCAGGTCCCGCCCGGCCCGGCGCACCTTTGCCGAACGAATATCCACGGGTTCGTCGGGATTCAATTCACCTTCCAGGTTGTACAACTGGGCATGTTCGAATATCAGGACCGGGTCCGGGTCCTGCAACGCCGGCCAGAGCATGCCGCGAGCATCCTCGAGGGTCGCCGGGGCGAGTATCTTCAGGCCCGGGATGTGCGCGTACCAGCCTTCCAGGCTATGGGAGTGCTGCGCCGCCAACTGGCGACCGGCGCCGGTCGCCATGCGCAGCACCAGCGGCACCGAAAATTGCCCGCCGGACATATGCCGCAGGGTCGCGGCTGTATTCATCAAGGGGTCCAGCGCCAACAGGCTGAAGTTGACGGTCATTACCTCCACGATCGGCCGCATGCCACCCAGCGCTGCGCCGATTCCAGCGCCGACGAAGGTCAGCTCCGACAGGGGCGTATCACGGATTCGCTCCGCGCCGAACTCCTCCAGCAAGCCCTTGGTCACTGCGTAGGTACCGCCGTAGCGGCCCACGTCCTCGCCCATCAGGAACACCCTGGAGTCGCGCTGCAGGGCATCGCGCAGGGCCTCGCGTATCGCCGCGCGGTAGGTGGTTGGCTGGCTCATGGCGCCGCCTCAGGGGTGTACACATCACGCATCAGCTCGGTGGCAGGCTCAAGGCTTCCCGCCTCTGCAAAGGCCACGGCTGCCTCCACTTCCTGGTCGACCGTGCCGGCAAGCGCGAGAAAACCGGCCTCATCGAGCATGCCCTGCGCTTTCAGCCGGGCGCTGAAGGTATGGATCGGCCCCCGTGCTTTCCACTGCTCCACCTCGGCCTTGTCGCGATAGAGCTCGGGGTCGAACATCGAGTGCGGCCGAAACCGGTACGTCTGGAACTCCAGGAAGTACGGCCCGCCACCCGAGCGAATAGCCGCAACGGCTTCGCAGGTGGCCTGGTGCACGGCGACCACATCCATGCCATCCACGGCCCTGGCCGCAACCTTGAATGCCGCCGCCTTGGCGCAGAGGTCCAGCTGGGATTGCGAGCGCGCCAGCGCTGTGCCCATTGCGTACAGGTTGTTCTCACAGCAGAAAAGCACGGGCAACTGCCAAAGTGCGGCCAGGTTCATCGACTCGGCGAATGCCCCCTCGGCCATGGCGCCCTCGCCAAAGAAGCAGGCGCTGACACGGCCGCCGCCCTGCATCCGCTCCGCCAGCGCCAAACCCACCGTCAGCGGCAAGCCCCCGGCGACGATGGCGTTGCCCCCAAAGAAACGCGCGCCCGCATCGAACAGGTGCATGGAACCGCCACGCCCCCGTGAGCAGCCTTCCTGCTTGCCGAACATCTCGGCCATGATCGCCCCCATGGGCACCCCCTTGAGCAAGGCATGGCCATGCTCGCGGTAGGTCGCAACCACCGCGTCGTCGCTGCCCAGGGCATGCAATGCGCCAACCGCTACCGCTTCTTCCCCGATGTACAGGTGCAGGAAACCCCGAATACTGCCCTCCCCGTACAGCTCGGCTGCGCGCTCTTCCAGGCGGCGGATGCGCAGCATGTCGCGCAGCAGGCACAAGGCGAAATCAGCCGGGTAAGGCACCGGGGGCACGTTCATGACGGATTCTCCAAGGTCGAGAGATCGCCTTCCGGCAGGCCGAGTTCACGGGCCTTGAGCAGCCGCCGCATGAGTTTTCCGCTGCGCGTGTGCGGCAGGCTCGCAACGAACTCCAGCTCTTTGGGAGCCACCGCAGCCCCGAGGCGTTTGCGCGCGTGCCCCAGCAGTTCGTCATGCAGGACCGGGCTGGCGATATACCCGCCCTTGAGCGAGACGAAGGCCTTGACCGTCTCCCCCACCAGCGGGTCGGGCTTGCCGATCACCGCGGCCTCCGCCACGGCCGGCAGTTCCATCAGCACACTTTCCACTTCGAAGGGGCCGATCAGGTGCCCGGCGGACTTGATCACATCGTCATTTCGACCCACGAACCAGTAGTAGCCGTCGCGGTCCCGCCGGGCCAGGTCGCCGCTGAGGTACCACTCCCCGGCGAAGCAGCGCCGGTAGCGCTCTTCCTGGCCCAGATAGGCCCGGAACAGAGCCGGCCAGGGCTTCTTCAACGCCAGTTCGCCGACCTGATCATCACCCTGGAGCGTCAGTTGACCGTTCTCAATGGAAACGATCGCCGCCTCTACCCCCGGCAGCGGTTTCCCCATGGAGCCAGGCTTGATGGCCATGCCGGCGGTATTGGCCACCATGATTCCGCCGGTTTCGGTCTGCCACCAGTTGTCATGGATGGGTTGGCCGAGCGCTTCAAGCCCCCACCAGACGGCCTCGGCATTCAAGGGCTCGCCGACGCTGGCAACGAAGCGCAGCGCCGGAAAGCGGTGGGCAGCGGCCAGCGCGGTGCCGGCCTTCATCAACATGCGGATGGCCGTGGGGGCGGTGTACCAGACGCTGACACGCTGCCGTTCGAGTATCTGGTACCAGCGCTCGGCATCGAACTCGGCGCAATCGACGATGCTGGTCACACCGAGCATCAAAGGCGCGAGGATGCCGTAGGAGGTGCCCGTGACCCAGCCGGGGTCGGCGCTGCACCAGTAGATGTCGTCGGGGTGCAGGTCCAGCGCGTACTTGCCGGTGACATAGTGCGTCACAGCGGCGCCGTGAACGTGCAGCGCGCCCTTGGGCGTACCGGTGGTGCCGCTGGTGAAATGCAGCAAGGACGGACTGTCAGCCGTGGTGGCAGCCATGGTGAAGCTGTCGTCGGCCTCGGCCAGCAGGGCGTGAAGGTCCAGCGTGCCTTCGGGCATCGGCTCGCCCTCAGGGACGCCGAACAGCAACACATGCCTGAGCGACGGCAAACCACTGCGAATGCCAGCCACCTTGCGCCGGTACAACGCCTCGCTGGTCACCAGGATGCTGCCGTCGCCCAGGCGCATGCGGGTCGCGATGGGTTCCGGCCCGAACGCTGAGAACAGCGGCGAAACCACACAGCCCTGTTTCAAGCCGCCCAGCACCCCCAGGTACAGTTCGAGGCTGCGCTCGCAAAGCACGAACAGGCGCTCGCCTGCGCTAACGCCAAGGCCCCGCAACAGGTGCGCGAAGCGGTTGGTCTGCAAGCTCAGGTCTCGGTAACTGATGTCGCTTGCCTGGCCTGCCCGGTCCAGCAAACGCAACGCCACTCGGTCCGGCTGCGGACCGCGGGCATGCCGGTCGACCGCCTCGAACGTCAGGTTGAGTCCGCCATCGGGCAGGCCGGCCAGGGCGCTCGCCTCATTGTTCCAGGAGAACGCCGCCCGCGCCTGCACGCTGTCCTGCCAGTTCGGGGTTACCCGAAGCTCGTTCGTGACCTTTTCGATAATGCCTGGACGCATGGCACCCTGCCCCTTCAAGAATGCTGCCGTTGGAACCTGTCGGAGGTGGGCGCTACCGGTTGGCTAGGCGCTCGCACGCGTTGCTTCGCCCAGATGTGCCTCGAACCAGTCGCCCGCCAGGCGGGCGACTTCCTGCAGCGTGCCAGCCTCCTCGAACAGGTGCGAAGCGCCTGCAACCACCTCCAGTTGCTGCTCGCAGGACAGGGCTCGGCACACTTTTCGATTCAGTCCCAACACGTGAAGATCATGGTCCCCTACGATCTGCAGGGTAGGCGCGCGAACACGGCCAAGCGCCTCTTCGGCCAGATCGGTGCGGCCGCCGCGACTGACGATCGCCTGCACATTCGCCGGCCGCTCAACCGCAGCCGACAAGGCTGCAGCCGCGCCGGTACTGGCACCGAACAGGCCGACCGCCAGCCGGCGCAACTCCGGTTGCACCGACAGCCAGTCGAGGACACCCACAAGCCGGCCAGTCAGCAGCGGGATGTCGAACCGCAGCTCACAGGTCACCCGGTCGCGGCGCTGTTCCCGCTCGGTAAGCAGATCGAACAACAGCGTGGCGAAGCCCCGCTCGCTCAAGTACTGGGCAACCTGCTGGTTTCGTGGGCTCAAGCGACTGCTTCCGCTGCCATGCACGAACACCACCAGGCCCGTGGCGGCGGGCGGCAACAACAGGTCACCGGACAACTGCACATCCGCCAATTCAATGTACTGGGGTCGACGCTGAAGCATGGAGCACCTCCGGGCATTCAGCCCTGTCGTTGCTGCTCGAGGCGCCAGGCTCGCTGCAGCAGGTCGATCACCGTCTGGTCCATGACCTGGCAGAAGTCCACATACCAGCGGCCGATCGCCGTGAACCACTCGGGCTGGAAGGGACAGATCACCTCGTCGGCCTCCTCCTGCAACTCGGCTACCGTGTCATCCGGTCCCACCGGTACGGCCACCACTATCCGTGCAGCGCCCTGTTGCCGGGCCGCGCGTACCGCAGCCAGCATGGTGGCGCCGGTCGCCAGGCCGTCATCCACCAGGATCACCACGCGCTCACGCAGGTCAGGCGCGGGGCGCATACCGCGATAGGCCTGCTCACGGCGCTGCAGTTCCAGAGACTCACGCGCCACTTCCGCATCCAGCGTGGCGTCGTCGATGCCGTGCATGCTCACTACGTCGCGATTGACCACCCGCACGCCACCGCTGGCGATAGCGCCCATGGCCAACTCCCGATGCGCCGGAACACCCAGCTTGCGTACGAGCATCAGGTCCAGGGGCAGCTCCAGCGCCGTGGCAACCTCGTAGGCCACGGGGACGCCACCGCGCGGCAAGGCCAGCACAATGGCGTCTGACCTGCATCGGTAATCCGACAGCAGCGGCACGAGCGCCTGGCCCGCAGCCACTCGATCACGGATGGGGATTTGTATCGAACCGGAACACAACATCAGTCAAGCCTCCAACCTGGTTAACGACGCGCCCGGCAGTGCATGGGCGAGCGCCCCTCGCAACACCGTCTGGTTCGGCCAGCCTCACCTTTCGACAGGCGGCCTGATGGCGAAGATGCTGCTGGCGACCTGGTAAAGAGCGTGCTCGGTCGTGCTGCCCAGTACCTTTTCCAGCCCCTTGTGGGTCAGGGTTCCCATCACCACCACATCCATGCCGGCTTGCCGCGTGAAGTCGGCAATGACCCGCAGCGGTGTACCCAGCACCAGGTGCCGGCGGTCGTTCGGAACGCCGAAGCGATCGGCCAGCGCGTCGAAGCTGGCGCGCCGCTGCCTGTTCAACTCGCGCTCACGCGCCGAAGGCCACTCCAGCGTGTCGGTGCCGTATACCGGGTAGCCGGATGAATGCTCGTAGGCATGCAACAGGTGCAACTCGGCATTGCATTGCAGGGCCAGGTCGCGGGCTGCCGCGAGAATTCGTTCATCGAGGGGGTCCATCTCGCCAGCTGGCGTGGAAAGGTCTACCGCGGCAGCCACTTTCCACGGCAGCGGGTGTTCCGCGAACGACACCAGGTGCAACGGCACCGGGCACTCACGCAACAACTGCCAGTCCAGCGGCGTCATGAAGGCCCGCTGGAGCGCTGGCTCGCGAAAGGTGTCCTTGATCACCAGGTCCGCAGGCAGTTCTTCTACATGGCGAAGCAGCTCATCCAAGGGGTCCTCGGTCCAGAGCACTTCCGTGGTGGCCTGGATACCTCGGGCGCGCAACTGCTCGGCGACCTCTCGCAAGCGCGACTCCTGGCTTTTGATGAACTCGACATGCAGGCGTTCCTGAACCACCCTGTCCATCAGCCATAAAGCGGCATAGGGGCTGCCACAGGTCACGATATGGATCGCGGCACCGCTGGCTTCAGCCAGGGCAGCCGCCCGATTCAGTGCAGAAGATGGACCCGGCCCAGGCGCTAGAATCAGCAGCAAGCGGTGATACACGCTCATGGAATCCTCCAGGGGCTCTGTTGATTGCCGCCCGACGGTTCTTTCGATTCCAGACTCAGCCTGCAAGAACTCGGAGCTGGAGATTGGCACTGCCCTGTATGGGTAAAACATGCTGCCAGCCGAGCCGGCCCGAGTTGATATGCATCAAATTCACCGCGAACTCGCTCGCTGTCGCCGTTGACTGGACGACCGGCAAGGCAAGGGACATCGCGGCGACCAGCACGCGGCCGGCCCCTGGCCGGTAGCCGGATGCACCTCAGGTCAGACCGAACCGCGAACCTCAAGCGAGCGGAAGATTCTTGGTCACGCAATGGATGCCGCCACCGCCGGCGGCAATCGGATCGATGTTCACCTGCACCACCTCTCGGCCCGGATACAGCCTGGCCAACAGGTCCTTGCAGTACTTGTCGGCGGCGGCATCGCCAAACTCCGGGACGATCACGGCGCCGTTGATCGGCAGGTAGTTGATGTATCCCGGCGCGAAATCCGGGTTGTTGCGGGTGTACTGATTGCTGCGCACGCGCAGCGGCGGCGGCAAGGTGTGGACCACCAGCTTGCGCCCATCGGCGTCGGTGGCGGCCAGTTGGTGCCGCTTGCGGAACAGACGGTGCGAGGTCCGAACTGGAGCTGGGAGCATCGCGACAGCGAGGGCGACCCGCTCACCGGCGGTTTCTGCGATTGGCTGGTTGAGGCACTGCGAGCGTAGTTGGCGACAACCTGGTGCGGGTCGCTGGTTTGCAGCAAATTGTTCCATTGGTCAAACAAGGTCGAGATTTCTTGCCCGCTGGTTGCCTTGCGACGCGACCGGTCGTTCAACCTATAAAAAAGCCCGCTTCAGCGGGCTTGGTCGTTGCGGGCAGCGTGCCCCGATTCACGCATCGGGCTTCTTCGTCTGCGCCTTGGTCCATTGCGTCTTCTTGCGGTCGGCGTTCCACCCGGTTGCTCCGGTGGGTATTTCCTTGATCTCGCCGCCCTTTGACAGGAATGCTTGCGTCTGCTCGTCCAGCTGCGATCTCGATCGGCTTGTCGGTGTATCGGACATCGGAGTCACCTTTGAGTGATGAGCCGTCATTGCGAGCGACTCACATGGGACTATACAGGCATACCCATTGCCGCGCCGGGGCAATTGTCCGGCCCTCCAGCGCATTCCAGGAGTCGTCCCCAGGCAGAAAAAACTATTCAACGCCAACAAACCCTGTATTCTCACAGCACTGCCTGCCCAGTCTTGCGGCACCGTCTTGATGTTTTGTCCTTACGATTCTCCATCTCCTCGGCACCCTTCACTTCGCATTCAGTCACGGTCACGCTATTGCCGACCCCGTATTCCTGCACCTTGGAGATTCATCATCATGTCGACCCGCCAAAACGGAACCGTCAAGTGGTTCAACGCCGAAAAGGGCTTTGGCTTCATCAGCCCCGAATCCGGTCCGGACGTGTTCGTACACTTCCGTCAGATTGAAAGCTCTGGCTACAAGAGCCTGGACGAGGGGCAGCGCGTCTCCTTCCTCGTCACCGATGGCCCCAAAGGGCCTCAGGCCGAGCAGGTTCGCCCGCTGTAACGCCGTTTTAAGAAAAAGCCCCGCACATGTTGCGGGGCTTTTTCGTTTGAGCTTGGAAAACCACGTCGTTTGGGCGTGGCCATGAGTCATTGGCGCTGCCTGTGACGATCGAAATGCCTGATTTACAGGATGAAGGCGTGTCTTCAGTAGCCCGGATGAAATCCGGGGAAAGTCCAATCGTCTCTCCCGGATTTCATCCGGGCTACGATCTGCCTGATGTACAGGATGAAGTCGGATTGTCTGTAGCCCGGCTGCCGGGCGCGCCATTTTCTGGCAGCCTGTGGGGCGTCCCCTTGCCCTGGAGTCAGCCGTGCCAAGCCCCAGCCACCATACTCAGGACCTCTGGATCAGCAGCCTCCACGGTAGGCTCTTCGTGCGCATCTGGAGCCCCGACCACCTCAGCCCATCCTTTGACGAAGCGCCCATCGTGCTATTCCACGACTCGCTCGGCTGCGTGGAGCTGTGGCGTGAATTTCCCGCCAAACTGGCGAGCATCACCGGCAGGACCGTAGTGGCATACGACCGGCTGGGCTTCGGCCGCTCGAGCGCACATCCGGGGCAGCTCGCCTACGGCTTCGTTGGTGATGAAGCCGAGCGCGACTTCCCGCTGGTCAAGGACAGCCTCGGTATCCGCGAATTCATCGCCTTCGGCCACAGCGTCGGCGGCGGCATGGCCACTCACTGCGCAAACCTCCACCGGGAGCATTGCCTGGCCTTGATCACCGAGTCGGCGCAGGCCTTTGTCGAAGACCGCACACTGGCGGGCATCCGTGAAGCCAAACAGGGTTTTCAGCAGGATGACCAACTGGATCGTCTGCGCAAGTACCACGGCGACAAGGCCCGCTGGGTGCTGGAGGCCTGGACGGAGACCTGGCTATCGCCCGGCTTCGCCGACTGGAACCTTGAAGCGGAGGTGGGGCGGCTGGACTGTCCTGTACTCGCTATCCATGGCGACCAGGACGAGTTCGGCTCCGAGTTGCATCCTCAGCAGATCGCGCGCCTGACCGACGGCCCGTCGCGGATGCTGCTCATCGAAGACTGCGGCCATGTCCCCCATCGCGAAAAGCCGGAGACAGTGCTCCTGGCGGTGGCTGAACTGCTACGTTGAACCGGCCCTGGGCGCCGTTGGCGTCCGGACACTCGGCTGACTATGATCGGAAGCCATGACACCCACTCTCCCTACCCGCCAACCCTGCCCTCCCGGCGCCTGCAATTGCGGGCGTGAGGAGTTGCTGGAGGTACCCGGTGCCGACGTCCGCATCCTGCTGCTGACCCGTCAGGAGGAAAAGCGCCTGCTGGAGCGGCTTGAGAACATCCGCAGCCTGGAAGACCTGGAGCATATGCAGCGGCGCATTTACGAACAGCTCGGCGTGCGCCTGCATATCACCCCCGGCTACAACGAAGTGCGCAGCATGCGCGGCATCGATATCCGCATCGACGAACTGCCCGGTCTTTGCCGCAAGACCCGGCAGTCCATTCCGGCGGCCATCCGCCGCGGACTTGAGCTGCATCCGGAAATCGCCTGGCGGCTGCTCGACGCCCACGACCTGTTGCGCGACGCCTGACGCCCTCGCCGGTCAGTTGACTGAAGCCGTCGGGCACACCGTCAGCTGCCCTCGGCTGGCCTGGCCGATGATTTCCGCGAGCTTTCGCAAGTTGACCTGATGCGCCGCTACCAGTTCGTCCACCGAGTTGCCAGCAGGGGTTTGCAATGTGGTCCGGCAGGCTGTGATGGCACCCGCCCCCGCCGGTTTCAGGCGCCATCTGGCATCCAGCAGCGAAAACTGACCGGGCACGGAATCGAAGCGCTGCACATCCACCCGCAGGGACGCCTGCGCCGAAGCCGCGGGTGTCGAGCCGAGCTGGTCGACCAGGGCATTCTGCAGCTCATCGGCCAGGCTGGCACCCCACCATTCGGTCTCCAGGATCGCCAGGCCGGTATCACCCTGGCGCACGACGATCTGCGAACGATCGACCTGCGGCGGCACCGTCACCTGGTCGACGCGGATGTCCATGGCGACGCCGCTCGCCGATTGCTTGGGAACCAGCGTGTGGTAGCGGATCGGTGCGCTGCTGCAAGCGCCCAGCATCACCAGCAGCCCGGTCAGAAGTACTTTGTGCAGTATCGTCATTCGACTCGACTCCTTGTTCGCGGCGCTCATGGCTGCAGGTTCTGTGCATCGGTGGCTGCCGGACGGCCGCGGATCAGCGATTCGGGGTGCCTGCCCAGATAATCCGACAGGTCCCGCAGCGAGCGGGACATCCGCTCCAGCTGTTCGAGGGTATCGGTCATCTGTTCGCGTTGTGGGGAGTCCTCCGCCAATGCCGAATTGGCCGCTTGCACCGTCTTGCGAATCTCGTCCAGGGTGCCCTGGACGCCGGGCAGGGTCCGGGTGTTGAACTGCTTCAGGCTGCGGTTCAGTTCGCTCAGGTTGCCATCGAGGTTGTTGGCGATACGCTCCAGCGGCAGCGCATTGATCCGGTTGACCATCTGCTGCAGCTGCTCCTGAACTTTCTCCAGACTGCCAGGTACCGTGGGAATCATGTACGGCGTCTGGTTCGGATCGAAGGCAACCTTCTCCGCATCTGGATAGAAGTCCAGCGAGATGTACAGCTGGCCGGTGAGCAGGTTGCCACTGCGCGCCTGGGCACGCAGGCCGTGTTCGATAAAGCTGCCGAGCAACAGGCCGCTGGCCTTTTCATCGTCGGGAGAGTGTTTGAGGGCCTCCAGCATCTTGTTGTGGGCCGGGCCTATGCGTTGGGGGTAAATGATCGCATCGACGATCACCGGGAACGTCCGCTTCACGGGGTCGAAGTCCAGGTGAACGGCGGTGACCTTGCCAAAATTCACGCCCATGAACTCCACGGGCGCATCAACGGCCAGGCCACGCAGCGCCTGGTCGAATCGGAGGCGCAGGCGGCGTGCAATGCCATCGGGTGGCGCCAGGGCGGTTTCTTCATCGGCGAACAGCACGAAATCGGTTTTCTCCGCCGCCGGCTTGTCGTCGACGATATGTTCGGGGGTGCGAAACGCCAGGCCACCAATCAGTATTGAAGACAGTGACTCGGTGTTGACCTTCACGCCCTTGGAGTCCAGGGCGACATCAATGCCACTTGCGTTCCAGAAGCGTGTGTTGTCGGTGACGAACACGTCGTTGGGGGCCTCGATGAATATGCCGATGTCGACGCCTGTCCCCTTGGCGTCCAGCGCATAGGAAACCACCTCACCCACCGGTATCTTGCGGTAGTAGATCGGCGAGCCGATATCCAGCGAGCCCAGGTCTTCGGCGTGCAGGGTGAAGATCTTGCCCTTCTCGCCGTACGTGATTGCCGGGGGCGATTCGAGTCCGGTGAAGCGCTTTGCACGCTTTGTCGATTGCCCGCCATCGGCGCCAATGAAATTGCCTGACAGCAAGGTGTCGGTACCGGTGACGCCGCCGGCACCGATGCGCGGGCGCACCACCCAGAACACCGAGTCTTCGCTGGCGAACGACTCCGCCTCGCGGAACAGTTCCACGGTGGTGTTGACGCTCTTCTTGTCCGGGGCCAGCTCGACCGCGGTGACCTCGCCAATCACCACGTTGCGGTACTTCACCAACGTCTTGTGCGCGGCCAGGCCTTCACCGGTCTTGAAACTGATGGTGATGGTCGGGCCTTGCTCCATCCAACTGCGCACCACCAACGACGCGCCCACCAGCAACGCGACAATGGGCACTATCCAGACCAGCGACACGTTCCAGCGCCGTGTCCGGATCTCCGCCTGCCCAGGCGCTGAACCGCCTTCAGTGTGTTGCTGCATGGGTTGCATCCCCCGTGGATGATTCGCCGTCCCAGATCAGGCGTGGATCGAAACTCATGGCCGAGAGCATGGTGAACACCACCACCACGCCGAAGAATAGGATGCCGGGGCGCGGTTCGATGGTGCCCAGCTCCTGCATCTGTACCAGCGCTGCGACCAGGGCCACGACCAGCACGTCGAGCATCGACCAGTAGCCGATCAACTCGACGAAGCGATAGAGCTGCGCGCGCTGGCGCCGCGCCCAGTCGCTGTGCCTCTGCGCAGTGACCAGCAACAGCAGCAAGGCCCCGAACTTGATGGCTGGCACACCGATGCTGGCAATGAAGATGATCAGTGCGATATCCCAGGCGCCGCTTTCCCAGAACTCGAGGACGCCGCCCACGATGGTGCTGTCGAGGCCACTGCCGAACATGCTGGTGTTCATCACTGGCAGCAGGTTGGCGGGTATGTAGAACACCAGGGCAGCCAGCAGGTAGGCCCAAGTGCGCGTGATGGAGTCGGTCTTGCGTGCATGCAAAGGCGCGCCGCAGCGGCTGCAGTGGTGCCGATGGCTGCCCATGTCGCAGGCCAGTCCGCAGCCGTGGCACAGGCACAGGTTCATCTCGCTTGCCAGCGGCGGGTTCACAGGCACTCCCAGAGGTCGCGAACGTCGCGGCCAGCGATGTAGATGATCAACACACTCAGTGCGGCGAGCGAGACCAGGCCGATTCCCGGAATCACATCCAGCATCCCGGCCAGCTTGATGACCGCCACCATGGCGCCCAGCAGGCAGACCTCCAGCATGCTCCAGGGTCGCAGTGCCTCCAGGCTGCGCATGCAGACGGAAAACCCCGGCGCACGCTGGGCCGCGACGGCGAAGCCGAACACCCAGATCAACAGGCCGACCTGCAGCACCGGGGCGAAGATGATCGCCAGCGCGGCGACCAGCGCGATGAAGGTGATGGGGCCGTTACTGAGGATCAGCACTGAGTCCCAGAGCGTCGCCGAATTGCTGAGCCCCTGCAGGCTGATGCTCATGACCGGGTAGACGTTGGCGAACACCAGCAGGATCGCCGCCGTGATACTCAACGCCAGGCGCTGCTGCACCGAAAGCCCCCCGTGCCGCTGAATCAACCCGCCGCAACGCACGCACAAGGCGCGTTGGTGCTTGCTCAATGCGGCCTTCCGGTACACCGCATCGCAGTACTCGCAAATGATCAGTCCGTTGCTATTTGCCATTTGGGCGCCCCCCGACGCAGACATGGAGACACCCCGCACGGCGGTTGTCCCCATCAGAGCCCGCCTAGAGCAGACCACTTAGCACAAAGCCTAGCCAATGAATGCGAAAAGCAAGGCTGAATCTGCCGCAAACAGCTTTCGATGCCGGCAAGTTGCCCGCGCCCTGCGTGGGCCCCGACTAAGCTTCACTCCACACGCACCAGTCACCTGATCCTTGCCGGTCCGGCGCAGGTACCGCCCATGAACGAACCACCCTCAATCAAGCCTGCCGACTCGGGGCAGACACCACGAGCGCCGGATCCGTCTGGATGGCAACGCTGGCTGCCGGGCTTGCAGACACTGCGCCATTACCAGGCGGGTTGGTTGCCAAAAGACCTGCTCGCCGGCCTCGTGCTGACGGCCATGCTGGTACCCGTCGGGATCGCCTATGCGGAAGCCTCGGGCGTTCCGGGCATCTATGGCCTGTATGCCACCATCGTTCCGCTGCTCGCCTACGCGCTGTTCGGCCCCAGCCGTATCATGGTGCTCGGCCCGGATTCGGCACTGGTCGCCATCATCCTGGCCGTTGTGCTGCCGGCTTCCGGTGGCGATCCGCTGCGCGCGATAACCCTCGCCAGCGCCATGGCCCTGGTGTCCGGGCTGGTCTGCATCGGCGCCGGCCTGTTGCGGCTGGGTTTCATAACCGAGCTGCTGTCCAAGCCCATTCGCTACGGCTACATGAACGGCATCGCCCTGACGGTGCTGATCAGCCAGACGCCGAAGCTGTTCGGCATCTCTTTCGAAAGCGCCGGTCCCCTGCGCGATACCCTGAACCTGTTCCAGGCCCTGTTCGATGGCAAGGCCAACTGGCACGCCTTTGCCGTGGGCGCCGGCACCCTGGCCATCATTCTCCTGCTCAAACGATATCCGCGCGTGCCGGGCCTTCTCATCGCGGTAGTGGCCGCCACGCTGGTGGTGGGCCTGTTCGGCCTGGACGCGACCCATGCCGTCAAGGTGGTGGGATCACTGCCTGAGGGATTGCCGAGCTTTAGCCTACCCCTCATCGGCGCAGGCGACCTGGGCACTGTGCTCGTCGGTGGATTCGCCGTGGCCCTGGTTTCCTTCGCCGATACCAGCGTGCTGTCACGCACCTATGCGGCCAGGACGCGCACACGGGTAGATCCGAACCAGGAAATGCTTGGCCTGGGTGTAGCTAACCTGGCGACGGGCTTTTTCCAGGGCATCCCCATCAGCAGCAGTTCTTCGCGCACTCCAGTCGCCGAGGCGGCCGGTGCGCAGTCCCAGCTGACCGGAGTCTTCGGCGCCCTGGGGGTGGCCTTGCTGCTGTTGCTGGCCCCCAATCTGCTGCAGCACCTGCCCAACAGTGCACTCGCAGCCGTGGTGATTGCTGCCGCCATTGGCCTGTTCGAATTCAAGGACCTGCGCCGCATCTACCGCATCCAGCGATGGGAATTCTGGCTATCTGTCACCTGTTTCGTTGGCGTCGCCGTACTGGGAGCGGTACCCGGCATCGGCCTTGCGGTGGTCATCGCGGTGATCGAGTTCCTGTGGGACGGCTGGCGCCCGCACTTCGCCGTGCTCGGCCGCGTCGACGGCATCCGCGGCTATCACGATGTTTCCCGTTACCCCCATGCCCGCCTCGTCCCCGGCCTGGTGCTGTTCCGCTGGGACGCACCGCTGTTCTTCGCCAACGCCGAACTGTTCCACAACTGTGTGCTGGAAGCCGTTGCGAACAGTCCGACGCCAGTGCGCAGAGTCGTGGTGGCGGCGGAGCCGGTCACCAGCGTGGATGTCACCTCAGCCGACATCCTCATCGAGCTGGAGCAGGCGCTGCGGGCGTCAGGCGTAGAACTGCGGTTCGCAGAAATGAAGGACCCGGTGAAAGACAAGCTCCGGCGGCTGGAAGTGCTGTCACGGATCGGCAGCGACATCTTCCAGCCGACGGTGGGCGCCGCCGTGGACGACTACCTTGAAGAGCACGGGGTGGACTGGACGCCCTAGCCGTGCCCGGGGCGAGATCGTCAGCCCTCGATACACACCGCCTCGGCGGGCACCACCAGCGCCTGCACGCCGAAACTCGACATGCTGCCGAGCACCGCGTTGTGATGGGCGATGATCTGCGGCGCGCTGATGGCAGCGTTGTCCAGGGTGGAGTGGGCATCCGCCGGTAATACCACCTGGTAGCCCAGGGCCAGGGCCCGGCGTACGGTGGTGTCCACGCAGTAGTCGGTCTGCAGGCCACAGATGATCAGGCGCTGGATGTCACGCTGCTGGAGCGTTTCCTGCAACTCGGTCTTGTGGAAGGAGTCGGGGGTGGTCTTGCGGATGCGAATGTCGCTGTCCGCAACGCCCAGGTCCTCCGCCAGTTGCCAGCCCTCGCTGCCGAACTGGAAATAGTCGCCGGGCTCTTCGTGCTGGATCACCACCACCGGGACGCCCGCGGCTCGTGCCTTGGCGCTGAGGAGGTTGATGGTGTCGATCACGCGATCGATCTCGAAGGCGGCGTATTCACCGACGCTGATGGCGCGCTGGACGTCGATGATCAGTAGAGCGGTGTTCATGGAGAGTCGTCCCTGGGAAGAAAAATGGAGCTTAGAGCGGCAGACAAATCGACGCCAGTTAGCTGCGGGAAGGATTTCAATGGGGTCTTGAGCTGCATCCGCAGATCACCTGGCAGCTGTTCGATGCCCACGACCTGTTGCGCGACGCCCGACGCCCGCCGGGCGGTCTGGCCGCCCTCCCCGGTTGGCGCTATACCGAAAGCGTTCGCTTCACGCCGAGGAGTAGCGCCCGATGTCCATCCCGCTGGTGATCCGCAACATGCTCCGCCCCGAGCTGGACGAGCTGGTCGGCTGGGCCGCGCGCGAGGGCTGGAACCCTGGCCTGCACGATGCCCAGCTATTCTGGGCGACCGATCCCGAAGCCTATATAGCGGCTGAGCAGGACGGCGAACTGATCGGCGGCGGCGCCATCACGTCCTACGGCGGCGAGTTCGGCTTCATGGGCTTTTTCATCATCCGTCCGGAGTTTCGCGGACATGGCCTCGGCGACCGCCTCTGGCATGCCCGCCGTGACCGCCTCCTGGCCCGGCTGCATCCGGGCGCCGCCATCGGGATGGACGGTGTGTTCGCCATGCAGGACTACTACGCCAAGGGCGGCTTCGTCTTCTCCCACCGCAATCTGCGTTTCCAGACAGAGATCACCGAGCCACCGCAGCGGACGCCTGATGAAGAGGTGGTCCCCCTCGCCGACTTCGCCCTGAACGAAGTGCTCGCTTATGACCGCACCTGCTTCCCGGCACCGCGCCGCGTTTTCCTCCAGGGCTGGATCACCCAGCCCGACGCGCTGGCACTTGGCTGTCGGCGCAATGGCCGTCTCGCCGGTTTCGCGGTCGTCAGGCGCTGTCAGGATGGCTGCAAGATCGGCCCCTTGTTCGCTGATGACGCCAGCGCGGCTGAAGCGCTTTACGCACCGTTGGCAGGCTTTGCTGCGGGCGGGCCGCTGTTCCTCGATGCTCCGGAGAACAATCCCGCGGCCATGGCACTGGTGCAGCGCCACGGCATGAGCGAAGTCTTCGGCTGCGCGCGGATGTACCTCGGCCCAGCACCCGTGGTGGCCCAGGACCGGGTCTTCGGCGTCACCACCTTCGAGCTCGGCTGATGGTCGAGCGCGACCTGCTCGGCTATGGCGGCAAGCCGCCCCACCCCCGCTGGCCCGGGGGTGCACGGCTGGCGGTGCAGTTCGTGCTGAACGTCGAGGAAGGCGCCGAATCCTGCGTACTCAATGGCGACGCCCAGTCGGAAGCCTACCTGCACGAACTGCCGGGCCGGCCCGCGCGCGCCGGCGAGCGTGACCTGAGTGTGGAAGGCCTCTACGAATACGGCTCCCGCGCCGGCGTCTGGCGCATTCTCGACCTGTTCAACGAGCGTGGACTGCCGTTGACCGCCTTCGCCGTCGGCCGCGCCCTGGAGCTGGTCCCGCAAATCGGCCACGCCTTGCGCGCCGGTGGCCACGAGGTAGCCGGACACGGCTACCGCTGGCTGGACTACCGCGAGATTGCCGAAGAAGAGGAGCGGCGCCACATCCAGCTGACCATCGAACTCATCGAGCGCATCTGCGGCCGCCGTCCGCTGGGCTGGTACACCGGCCGGGTCAGCGCCAATACCCGCCGGTTGCTGCGCGAGGAAGGTGGCTTTCTCTACAGCTCGGACGCCTACAACGACGACCTGCCCTATTGGCTGCCCGGCTCGCCGCCTCACCTGGTGATCCCTTACACCCTGGTCAACAACGACGCCCGCTACCTGATGCCCCACGGTTTCGCCTCGGGACAGGACTTCTTCCAGCTCCTGAAGGACGCCTTCGACTGGCTCTGGCAGGAAGGCGCGCGGCAGCCAACGCTGATGAGCATCGGCCTGCACGGCCGGATCAGCGGCCACCCGGCCCGTGCCATGGCCCTGGCGCGCTTTCTTGACCATGTGCGGGGACATGACGGGGTCTGGGTGTGTCGGCGGGAAGACATCGCCCGGCACTGGATGGCCGAGCATCCATACGAGGCGGGCCGCCCCGGGGGCAGCCCGCCTTAGCGCCGTCAGTGGAACGGGAAGATGTAGTTCATCCAGGCCGCCATGCGCAGGAGAATCTTGCGCATGATCGCCACATGGTGGAAATGCTGGCTGTACAGCGCCGCCTGGCCATAGGCCCCGCCTGGCATCTGCGCGGCGTACTGGGCGTAGGCCGGATCGGTGATTTCGATGAACACCGGCACCCGCCCCGGAGGGGGTGAGCCCGTAAAACTGATCAGGGTGCCGGACGGTTGCACCTGGCCTTCGCCAATCACCCCGATCACCTGCTTCACCTTGCCCGAAAACACCTTGCCAGGGATGCCGTCGAAGGCGACTTCCGCCTCGTCGCCAACGCTCAGGCGCAGCTGGCTGTTCTGGCGCATCCAGGCGATGAAGTAGAAGCCTTCGTCAGGGATGAAGACCATGGACGGGCGCAACGGCAGCTTCACTGCACGCACGCCCGGGCGCAGGGACACATGGGTGACGAACCCCTTGCTCGGCGCCCGTATCACCGTGTTGTCGAGATCGAACTGGGCAATGTTCAGCTGCGCCTGCAGGTCGTCCACCCGCGCGGTGGTGAGGTCCACATCGCGGCGATTGCCGACATTGCGTGCGGCCAGCTCACGGGCGCGGGACTGATCGGCACGGGCCGATACCAGTTGGGCCTTGATCGACTTCAGCTTGTTCTCGAAGGGCGTCGGGTCGATACGGAACAACACATCACCCTTCTCCAGTGGCTGGTTGGTCGTAACCGGCACCTCGATCACCTGGCCGGACACCTCCGGCACGATGGGTACCGAGACGAAATAGGTACGCGCCACCTCCGAATAGGGGTGGTTGTAGTTCATCAGGAAGATCAGCGCGCCGATCAGCACGATGCCGCCCAGCACAGCGGTGGGTACGGTCCACTTGTTCAGCGGGATCTTGAAGATCTTGAAGATGGCGATGCAGATCGAGGCGTAGGTGAGTACCAGCAACAGGTCCATGGCTCAGAGCTCCTTCTGCTCGCCCTGCGGGGCCGGTTCGCGTCCTTCGAGTTGTTCGATGCGCTGGCGCAGCTCCGCCAATTGGCGCGCGAGCTCCGTTTCCGTGCCAGAGCCGGGCACGCCAGCGCTGAACCCCCATCCCCGGTCCTCGCGGTACAACATGGCCCAGATCCACAGGAAGGGCCAAAGGGCGTGCAGGGTGAACAGGCTGACCCAGCCAGCGGCGTGGATGGCGTCCTGGTGTGGATGGTTGCGGTGCACCGCGATCTCGTAGGGAATGTCGTGGAGAACGATGATTCCGTAGAACAGCACGATCCCCACGAAGATAAGAACGCCCAGAGCGAAGTAGTCGAGCATGATGTCCTTTCCTGAGTGCGACCATCACAACGGGAGCAGTCGCATCGACAAATCCGGAAACGGCATCGCCACCGGCCGCAATGCGGCCGGTGGCGATCCCCCGTGTTCCAGATTAGTTCAACTTCTCTCGCTTGCTGGCTGCCGTGGTGAAGACTCCATGCGGGTGATCTCCACCGCTTCGGCGGCAGGCGTCGCCTTGGGCACGCCGGCCGGACTGACCGGCTGCTCCGCCTCGCCGCGCTCACGGAGGAGGAAGTACGACAGCGCCGGGATCAGGATCAGCGCGCCGATCATGTTCCAGAGGAACATGAAGGTGAGCAGGATGCCCATGTCGGCCTGGAACTTGATGGGCGACCAGGCCCAGCAGACCACGCCGGCAGCCAGGGTGATACCGACCAACGCCACCACCCGACCCGTGAAGGACACCGCCTGCTTGTAGGCAGCCGACAGTGGCATGCCCTGGCGCTGGTACTGCAACTGCACGCTGAGCAGGTACAACGCGTAGTCCACGCCGATACCGACGCCGAGGGCGATGACCGGCAGCGTGGCAACCTTCACCCCGATGCCCATCACCACCATCAACGCCTCACAGAGCACCGAGGTAAGCACCAGCGGCAGCAACGCCACCAGGGTCGCGCGCCAACTGCGGAAGGTAACCAGGCAGAACAGCGTGACCGCCAGGTAGACGTAGAGCAGCATGGTGCGGTTGGCGTCGCGCACCACGATGTTGGTGGCAGCTTCTATACCTGCGCTGCCGGCCGCCAGCAGGAACTGGCGATCCTCGCTGCTGTTCTCGGCGGCAAAGCGCTCGGCGATGGCGACCACTTCATCCAGGGTCTGCGCCTTGTGGTCCTTGAGGAAGGCGATTACCGGCATCAGCGAGCAATCGGTGTTGAACAGCTCAGGCGTGTTCACCGACGCCTGCTGGGCGGCGTAGTTCAGCACATCCTGGTTGCGCTGCAGGCTGAGGAACTTCGGGTTGCCCTCGTAGGTACCGGCAGTGATCTGGCGCACCGCGTTAGCCAGGGACGAGGTGGCCTGCACGTTCGGGTGCTGCTGCAGCGCCCAGGCCAGGCGGTCGGCCTGGATCAGGGTCTGGTAGTTCAGGCAGCCCTCGGCAGGCGTTTTCACCATCACCGCGAACAGGTCGCTGGACAGCGCGTAGTGGCTGGTGATGTAAGCGTTGTCGCGGTTGTAGCGTGAATCCGGCCGCAGTTCGGGCGCACCGGCATCCAGGTCGCCGATCTGCAGGTTCAAGCTGACCATGAAGCCCGCTACGCCCAGGACAGCAGCCACGCCGACCGTGGTCAGGGCCCAACGCTTTTCGGTGAAGCGGTCAAGGAAGTCCCAGACATGGCCGAAGCCCTTATGCGCGGCGGCATTGGTATCGATGCGCAGGGCGCGCTCGGCGGCTTTCTTGCCCACACCGACGTAGGACAGCGCCACGGGCATCATCAGCAGTGTGGTGAGGATCAGCACCGCCACGCCGATACTGGCGGTGATAGCCAGATCCTGGATCACCGGGATGTCGATCAGCATCAGCACGGCGAAGCCCACCGCATCGGCCAGCAAAGCTGTCACCCCGGCGAGGAACAGGCGGCGGAAGGTATAGCGCGCGGCCACCAGGCGATGGGTGCCCAGGGCGATGTCCTGCATGATGCCGTTCATCTTCTGGGCCGCGTGGGACACGCCGATGGCGAAAATCAGGAAGGGCACCAGGATCGAGTACGGGTCCAGGGCATAACCCAGCCAGGCGACGATACCCAGTTGCCAGACCACGGCCAGCAGCGAGCAGACGATCACCAGCAGGCTGCTGCGCAGGCAGCGGGTGTAGGCCAGGATGATGAAGAAGGCAGTGCCAACGGCCAGGCCGAAGAAGGCCATGACCCGCAGCAGACCATCGATCAGGTCGCCCACCAGCTTGGCGAAGCCGATCACCCGGATCTTGATCGCGCCCTGTCCTTCCTCGCCCGAGGCTTGCGCCTGGGTATCGCCGGCGTATTCGAAGCGCAGGCGGAACTTTTCTTCCAGGGTGCGCGAGAACTGGTGGTAGTCCACGCCCTTGCCGCCGGCGGTGGCCTGGTCCAGCAGTGGCACCACCAGCATGGTGGATTTGAAGTCATTGGCGACCAGGCTGCCGACGATGCCGGCGCGGGCGATGTTCTGCCGCAACTGTTCGATGCTGGCGGGGGAACCGTCATAGCCATCGGGCATCACCGGTCCGCCCTGGAAGCCCTCTTCGGTCACTTCGGTCCAGCGTACGCCGGGTGCCCAGAGTGACTTCATCCAGGCGCGGTCCACGCCCTCGGTCAGGAAGAGTTCATCGTGTACTTGCTTGAGTGCGTCGAGATAGGCCGGGTCGAAGATGTCGCCCTGGGTGTTTTCCACCACCACGCGCACGCTGTTGCCCAGACCCCGCAAGGCCTTGCGGTTGTCCAGGAAGTTCTGGATGTAGGGGTGTCCCTGGGGAATCATTTTCTCGAAGCTGGGCCGCAGTTCGAGGCGCGTGAGGGCCATGTAGCCCAGCAGCAGCGTGACCAGCAGGATGCCGACCACGAACGGAACGCGATGGTTGAACACCATGCGCTCCAGCAGGTTGCCACTTCGTGTGTCGAAGTCCTTGATGTCCCGGATCACCGGCATTGCGTCTTGTTTCATGCCACCCATGATGGGTTCGCCTCGCTCTTATTCTTGTTTGCCAGAGGCCAGGGGCCGTTGGCTGAATCCGCGCGCGCCCACCAGCAGCAGGCCGCTATCGGCTGATGCCAGGGCACCGTAGACGGGCACCGGCTGGCCGATGTCCAGGGGCTGGAAACTGCTCCCGTCGTCACGGCTGGCCAGCACCTGACCGGTCTGTCCGAACAGATAGATGCTGCCGCCGGCATCACGGGCCGACGCAGTGATGCTGCTGTTCAGCCCGGTCTTCACCGGACTCCAGCTGGCGCCGTTGTCATGGCTGCGATAAGCGTGGCCGCGCAGGCCGTAGGCCAGCACCAGGCCCGGCTGGACGGCAATGCCGAAGAAGCTGCCCTGGTAGGGTGATGCCAGCGCCTGGAAGCGCTCCTCACCGTCGTCCAGGCGCAACAGCAGCCCTTGCTCGCCGCCAATGAAAATGTGCTCACCGTCACCCGCAATCGCGTTGAGGTGGTAGGCAGACGGATTGTCGGTGCGGTCCGCCCAAGGCTCCCAGCTCTGGCCGCCGTCGCGGGTGCGGAAGATCAGGTTGAAGGCACCGACGACGAAACCATTGCGCTCGTCGCTGAACCAGAGGTCGAGAAAGGGCTTGTCGGCGCCTTCCGCCTCGATCCGCTTGCCCTCTTCCACCCAATGCCCGGCATCGGAACGGGCGCTGTAGTAGTCCTGCATCAGGCGGCCCAGTTGGCGGCCATCGAGCTGCTTCTGCCAGCTGGCGCCACTGTCGCGGCTGTGTAGGACGACGCCGTCGTGCCCCACTGCCCAGCCTTCGCTGGCCGTGGGGAACTGGACGGCATTGAGATCGGAACTGACCGGGACGCTGGCCTGGGTCCAGCTTTTGCCCTGGTCGTCGGAGTACAGGATATGGCCACGCTGCCCCACGGCTACCAGCCGCGTACCCGCCTGCGCCAGATCGAGCAGGGGGCTGCGTACTGCCAGCTCGCTGCGCTGCGCAGGAAGGTCGAGCACATCCACCAGCGGCGCGGCGCCACAGCTGCCAGCCGCCAGGGCCAGGCCCAGGGCGACGAACTTGAAAGAAAACATCGGGACGTCCTCTAGAAAAAACATGTTGCCGCTCCCCCACACAAAGGGAGCGGCAACCAACCTGGCTCAGCGAATGCCGGCGCCGGCCAGGGACTCGGCTGCCCACTGAGCCTTGGTCAGCGGGTCGATGTAACGAATGCCGCCGTACGGGCCGACGATGCCGTTGATGTTGTAGGAGTTACCCACCAGGTCGTAGATCACGAACGGGGTGGTATCCGGCACTTGCTTGTCATAGCTCTGGCTGAGGAAGGCGAAGGAGCCACGGTAGATCTGCCCGCGGGCGTCGTACTGGTCGGACGCCAGGGCCACCCAGCTGTCCTCATCCAGGTAGAAGCGGCGCTTGGCGTAGATGTGACGGGCGCCATCCTTGAGCGTGCCTTCCACGACCCACACGCGGTGCTTCTCCCAACGCACATGATCTGGCGCCAGGTGGCTGGGGGTGGTCAGGGATTTCGGGTCCTGGGCGTAGGTCAGCTCGTAGGTGTTGTAGGGCACGATCATTTCCTGCTTGCCCACCAGCTTCCAGTCGTAGCGGTCCAGCGCACCGTTGAAGACGAATACGTCGTCATAGGTGCCGGCACCGGCAGTACCCGGGTTCGGCGTGTCATAGGCCAGGCTCGGCGCCAGCTTCACGCGGCGCTGACCGGGCAGGTACTGCCAGGCGCGACGCGGCTGCTCGACGGCGTTGGCGGCGTCCTTGAGCATGATCGCTTCACCGGCACGGCGCGCCGGGCCCGAGTAGTACAGCTTCATCTGGTAGTACACGTCGGTGTTGGCGATCGGCTTGGACAGGTCTTCGTAGATCGGGTAGTTGATGAACGCCTGCCCGGTGGTAGCCAGGGTGGCCACGCCCGCGGAGTCGACGTTCCAGGAGTCGTACTTGGAGTTGATGGTCACGCCCTGGTAGCGCAGCAAGTGATTCCACATGGCTTCGGCGCCCGACTGCGGGATCGGGAAAGGTACGCCCGGCAGCACGTTATCCAGAGCCAGGCCGCCATTGGCGGTCTTGGCGCCCGTGGCGTTCTTCACTGCGTTGTCCAGTACAGGCTTGGGCATGGCCACGGTGCGGTGGGTCGGGAAGACATCCACACGGAAGCTCGGATAACGCTTGGCCAACTCCACGGTCGTGGCACTGAGCACGTCTTTGTACTGATCGACGTTCTTGCCATCGATCACCAGCACGGGCTGCTCGCTGGCGAAGGGGTCCGGACGCATGCTG
The DNA here is from genome assembly GCF_000423545.1 of Metapseudomonas resinovorans DSM 21078. Lineage (GTDB taxonomy): Bacteria > Pseudomonadota > Gammaproteobacteria > Pseudomonadales > Pseudomonadaceae > Metapseudomonas > Metapseudomonas resinovorans. Next base: position 60,911 of record NZ_AUIE01000023.1, on the reverse strand, counting down.
TCACCGGGCTTGAAGCCGGCCGGCGCAGTGGTCAGGCCGCCCTCATAGGCGGGAATCGAACCGTCGGCGTTGGCGGCCTTTTCGGCCCCCACGAGGGTCAGGCTGGTGCCCAGTTTGGCAGCTTCTTCAGGCGACACGGCAGCTTGTACGTAACCTGCGAAGGCCACCGCAAGGGAAGCCGCCATCAGAGTTTTCACGAATTTCATCTCGTTGTTCTCCTGCTCGGGTTGCGAGCAATGCGGATTGTCAGAAGGTGGTCTTTAAGGTCAGGTACACCGCGCCACGGTCTTCCGTGGTAGCCCCGCCGCCGGAGAAGGAGGAATAGCCCCCGGCGTAGCAGGTGTAGCGCTGCGTGGCATCCAATGCGTTAGGTGTCGAGCCGTCTGTGGCTCCGTTGGTGCATTTCTCGGCATCGCCGAAAGAGTCCACGTACTTCAGGTCAACGAAGTACTGGTTGTAGATCGCCGCGCCGACACCGACCGAGTAGGTCCCGGTGTCTTCGGCGCCGCCACCCTGGACCGGGGACACGCCATCCAGGCCGACGTTGACGGACATCGGCGCGGAGAGGTCGACGCCCGGGAACACCTGGTACCAGGTGGGCGTGAAGTTCACCGCCAGGCCCCAGTTGTCGCGGGTCGGCTTGTCGATGCCGCGGTAGCTGTCCTCGCCCTTGTAGAGCGCTTCGTTCTGGCTATCGAGCTTCAGCAGGTTGCTGTAGTAGAGCTCGCCCAGCAGGGTCGCCGCGTCGAACAGCGGGGTATCGCCGATGGCCATCAGGCCGTTGACCGTCCAGTGCAGGGTGTCGCCGGTGGCGCTCATGCTGTCGCCACTGCTCGGCAGGTCGGTGACGACGCCGGTGCCCGGAACACGCGCCGGCAGCAGGCCGAGGCCGGCGGCCAGGCCGCCAGGGCCGGACGCACTGACGATGGCCGGGATGCTCGCCAGCGGCATGTTGTGACGGATGTTCAGGTCACTGGACACACTGATGCCGGCGATGTCCTTGGACAGACTCAGACCGAAGATGTCGATGTCGTCGCCATAGGCGAACTTGTAGTTGGTGGTGCGGATGGAGTTCTGCACGTTGGCGATGGGGCCGCCCGCACCGCGCGCTGTCAGCCCGGTGCCATCGAGCACGGCTTGCGGGAGGATTTCCGAGGTGTTGCGGTAGTAGGCGCCGAGTGTGCCGTCCAGCCACTCCGGCGACCACTTGAGCATCAGGCCCCAGTCACCGTGCTTGTCCGGCGTGATGTCGTGGCCGCGGCGAATGGTGGTCAGGTTGCCGTTCGCCCCCGCCAGGCCCGGACCGCCGGTGTGACCGAGCAGGAACGACTGGGCGCCGAACCCTACCAGGTCGGAGCTGCCGTAGTAGGTGCCGGCCTCGGGGAGGCGAGCGGCATCCCAGTCGAGGAAATACTGGGCGGCCACGGTCAGTTCCGGGTTGATGGTGAAGGAAGTGGACACCTGGTTACGCGGTACGAACAGCTCCTTGGCCTCGGTGCCCGGCGCCGCGGAGAGCTTGGCCAGGTCCAGGCCGGACTGGCCGTAGCTGATGCCATGCACCGGGTTGAGGATGGTCTCGCCCCAGTAGACGTTGTGCTGGCCGGCCTTGATGCTGAACATCGACTCGTCGCCCACTTCGGTGCTGTAGAACACGAAGGCGTCGAGGATCTCGCCGGACGGGCCGCTGTAGTAACGCTGGGCGTAGTTGGAAAGGTGCGGGCTGCCGAACGCCGGGTTGCTGGTGCTCGGCTGGCCGACGATGCTGGAAAACGCGTCGTTGCCGTTGACGAAGGGGTTGGAGTTGGACCCGGTGTTGTCGTAGGCCTTGTCGTACCAGCTGGCGGCACTGACGCGGAAGCCCTTGTTGCCCTGGTGGATCACGTCCAGCTCGGTCAACAGGTCGACACGGTTGGTGATGTTGGTGCCGGAGCGACGGAAGTTGAAGTCGCCGTCGTTGTTGTTCGGCGTAGCCAGCATGCGCTTGTCCGCGCTCTCGGTGCGCACGCCGTAGTTGTACTTCACGGTGTTGTCGAAGCGTATCGACCAGTCCGGGTTACCGGTGTCGACTTCGAAGGCCTGCACCATGGCCGGTGCGCCCATCCCGGCGGCAATGGCCGAGGCGAGCAGGCACTTGCGCAAGTTGAGGTTGTGATTGTTCTTGTACTTCATGCGTTGGCTCCGCTTCTTGTTGTATTCGCTACCGCAACCTTTCCGTGCTCCTTGCTTCGTTGACGCGCAGTCGGTTGCATCGCCGCGCGCTGTATTCGCCGGTCTCCCCGGCCGAAATCGATCTGGTTGTGCTTCAGCGGTCCAGCAGCTGGATCAGCTCATGGGCAAACGGCCATTCGCCGTAACCCGATGCCGGGTTGAGGTGTCCGACCTTGCCCAGCTCGACCAGACCGCTGTCCCAGTCATTGGCCAGGCTGCGAACCGCGTCCAGGCTGGCCAGGTGATCGTCGTCACTGGCGCAGACCAGGCTGGGGAACGGCAGTGGCTGTCGCGGCAGTGGCGTCCAACCGTTGGCCTGCAGGGATTCGGAGCTCGGGTAGTTCTCCGGCCAGGTGGCATCCAGGTCCGGCGGGGTCGCCAGCAGCGCCCCCTTGATCGGTCGGCTGTAACGGGCCGCCCAGTGCGCCACCATGAGCACACCGGCGCTGTGGGCCACCAGGATTACCGGTCCGTCGATCTGCTCCAGCTCGCGCTGGATGGCCTCTACTCGGGCCGGCAGGCTCAGCTTGTCCTGCTCCAGTGGCGGTACGCTGCGCACCTTGGGCAGTTGCTCGGCCAGCAGGGTTTGCCAGTGCTCCGGCACATGCTCCCGAAGGCCCGGGACGATGAGGATGGTTGCGTTGTTGTTGTCGATCACGGCACTACCCTTTTGCGTTCGATGGGATCGCCATCGCGGCGGAAGGAACTTCGTGATGCAAACAGTAGAGACGCAGGGGGGTGACCGCTTTTCATAGAACGTCAGGCGCTTCGCATTTCATGACAGGGTCATTCCACCCCGCCCCGCTTCCTTCCCAGCGGCTGTGCCCGCCGTCCGTGGCGCGCGCCAATTTCCAGGGTTTGGCTTTACTTGCATCAGCCATGAACGAAGAAAAGAACCGGCGTTGTCATCAAAGACAAATTCGAAGACCATCCAATGCGACGCACTCACTTCGCTTTCAACGACAATAACGACCGGAGCCTGGAGCACCAGCGCCTCACCGGCACAACAGCAGCGTGGCGATCGACATGACCCCAATGGTTCGCGCAGCGGCCCTGACCAACTACATCGAAGTGGCCCAGCACCTCGGCCTGAACCCGCAGCAGATGCTGCGCCAGGTCGGCCTCAGCCAGGCGTTGGTGGAAAACCCTGAGCAACGTATTCCCACGTCCGCCGCGGCCACACTGCTGGAAGACTCCGCCCGCACCAGTGGCTGTCCCACCTTCGGCCTGCGCATGGCCGAATCCCGCCAGTTATCCGATTTCGGCGTCATCAGTCTGCTGCTGTCGCACCAGCCAACCCTGCGCGATGCCCTGGAAACCATCGTGCAGTACCGCCACCTGCTCAACGAATCCCTGGCGCTGTTCGTGGACGAAGTCGGCAAGACCGTGGTCCTGCGCGAGGAAATCATCACGGACCCGCCGGTGCCCATTCGCCAGGGCATGGAGCTGGCGATCGGCGTCCTGTTCCGCATGTGCAGCGCCCTGCTCGGTTCGGGCTGGCGCCCGCTTTCGGTGAACTTCAGCCACGACGCACCGCCGGACCTGCAACTGCATCGGCGCGTCTTCGGCTGCAAGGTGGAGTTCGGCAGCGAGTTCAACGGCATCGTTTGCCAGGCCTCGGACCTGGACAAAGCCAACCCCCTGGCCGACCCGGCCATGGCCCGGCACGCCCTCCGCCTCGTAGAGACCCTGCCCGGCGCCGCCAAGCAATCCACCCTGAACGACGTGCGCAAGGCCATCTACCTGCTCCTGCCGATGGGGCGCGCCACCATCGAACAGATCGCCCAGTCCATGGGGTTGAACGTGCGAACCCTGCAGCGCCGGCTCGAAGACAGCCAAGTGACCTTCTCCGACCTGATCAACGAAGTGCGGCGCGACCTGGTCCTGCGCTACATGGAAAACCCGCGCTACTCCCTCGGCCGTATCGCCGACCTGCTGGGCTACTCGGTGCCCAGCTCCTTCACCCGCTGGTTCACCACCCAGTTTGGCAGCTCGCCGGCGGCATGGCGGCGGGAGCACCAGGTGAAGGCAGAAGAGTGAGGACCGCCGCCAGCGTCGGGTGGCGAAGGACAGCGCCGTAGGCTGGGTAGAGGTACGAAACCCATCAATCCGGCGATGGGTTTCGCTGCGCTCTACCCATCCTACCAACGGGTTCACTACCCAGTTCGGCAGCTCGCCGGCGGGTTGGCGCCGCCGCCAGCGTCGGGTGGCGAAGTACAGCGGCGTAGGATGGGTAGAGGTACGAAACCCATCAATCCGGCGATGGGTTTCGCTGCGCTCTACCCATCCTACGAACGGGTTCACTACCCAGTTCGGCAGCTCGCCGGCGGCGTGGCGCCGCCGCCAGCGTCGGGTGGCGAAGGACAGCGACGTAGGATGGGTAGAGGTACGAAACCCATCAATCCGGCGATGGGTTTCGCTGCGCTCTAGCCATCCTACCAACGGCCTTTCGGCCCGTTTCGCCTCTGTATTCGGGCCCACAAAAAACGCAAAAAAAAACCGCGCTACGAAGCCCGTCCCACAAAGCTTCGGCGCGGTGAAAGCCCGCTGTGGCAGGCGTCGATGACCCCCTCACGGGAGCAGGAGTAACGCGTTAGAAACCCCAGTGCAGCATGGCCAGGACCAGGGCGGCGAGGAATGCGGTTTCACCCACCATCAGCAGGATCGGCTTGATACCCACCGCGGCCAGTTCCTTGAGCTGGGTCTTCATCCCCAATGCGCTGATGGCGATGACCAGGCACCAGCGCGACAGTTCGTTGCCGGCCTCCTGCACCGCCGGCGGAATGACGCCCGTGCTGTTGGTGGCGGCCAGCACCACGAAACCCACGGCGAACCAGGGCAACAGCGGCGGCCGCTTGCTGCCGGGTTCGGCGCCACGGAGTCGGGTGATCATGGCGGCGCAGAGAATCACCGGCAGCAGCATGGCGACCCGCATCAGCTTGACCACCGTGGCGCTGTCGCCGGTTTCGTGGGACATGCTGTAGCCAGCGCCCACCACCTGGGCGACATCATGGATGGTGCCGCCGATGAACAGCCCGGCGTGCAGCGGCGACAGGCCAAGGGCCTCAGCAATCATCGGGTAGAGGATCATCGCCAGGGTGGACAGTGCCGACACACCGATCACGGTGAACAGCGTGGCGCGCTCTTTCTGCGGATGGCTGGGCAAAGCCGCGGCCAAGGCCAGGGCCGCCGACGCGCCGCAGATGGCAGTGGCGCCACCGGTGAGCAGGCCGAACAGGCTGTTGAAGCCAAGCAGACGCGCCGCCGCGACTGACACGAGGATGGTAACCACCACCAGTGCCACCACCATGGCGACCGGCTGCCAGCCGAGGGACGCGATCTGTTCCAGGGTGATGCGGATACCCAGCAGCGCCACCCCCACCCGCAGTACTTCGCGGGCGGTGAATTCGATACCGGCTTTGCACGCGCCTTCAGTCGCCAGGAAGTTCACCGAGAGACCCAGCAACAGGGCGAAGAGCATCACCGGAGCACCGTAGTGCTCGGAAAGGAAGGTGGCCGCCGCGGCGACCATGGCGCTGACGATCACACCGGGCATCAAGACCCGGGTACGCGATCCCAGCGCGGCTATTGCAGTTGCAGACATGCGAGAGTTTCCTGCGGCCGGGGCCGCGACAAATCGATAAAACAACGGCCTTGCTGCTGCTCCACCGCATAGGTGGCGACACCAAAACCGCTCACACCGGGGACGCAGCCCGTGACCAGGTCGAAGCGCAGGCCGTGGGCCGGACAATGCAGCAGGCGCCCGTCCAGCCGGCCCGAGAACAACGAGGCGCCTTTGTGCGGACAGCCTTCGTCGATGGCATAAAGCTCGCCGCCCAGGTTGAACAGCACCAGGGACTTCCCATCATGGCGAAACAGGCTGCGTCCACCGGCCGGCGGTACCTTTTCCGCTGGGACTTCCACCCGCTGGTTCATGCCGGGCAGGCCTCCGTCGTCTGACGCAGTTCCAGGGCGCGCTGCAGCTGGGCCAACATCAGCCACGGCGGCTGGGCACCGGCCAGGGATGGGCGCTGGTCGATCAGGAATGAGGGCACCGCCTGGTTCGCCGGGACAGCCTCGCGGCCGACGTAGGGACGGCCATCGTCATACAGCGCGCTTTCCAGACGCCGCGGGTCGTAGCCGCACTGGCTGGCCAGGCGCAGCAACAGCTCGCCCTGGCTGAGGTCCTCGCCCGCCTCGAAGTAACTGGCGAACAGGCGCTCCAGCAACGCGTCGACCTGCCGGGCACTGCCCTGCCCCATCGCCAGCTCCAGCAGGCGGTGGGCATTGGCGGTGTTGGGCATGGTCGTGATGCGGCGCAGGTCCATGTCCACATCAGCGTGGTACGCGGCTTCCTGCACCTGCTCCTGGCGCGCCCGCACCGCCGCCTCGCTACCGAGCCGCTGCACATAGAACTCCATGAAGGGCACGCCCTGCGCCGGCAGGTCCGGCAGCAACTGCACACCCCGCCAGCGGAGCTCGACGGGAACGTCCGGCCGGCTCTTGGCCAGGGTGCCCAGGGCCCGCTCAAGGTTGCGTTTGCCGATCAGGCACCAGGGGCAGATAAAGTCGAAGGTCATCTCGACTAACAGCGGTTTCATGGGCGCTCCTCGCTGGCCATCATCGGTGCCAGCTTCTGAATGTCCCGGTGGTAGTGACGCTTGCCGTACCAGAACACCAGGGCTGCAGCGACGCTGATCAGCGGAACGAACTGGAAGGCGCGGTCGAGGCCGACACTGTCAGCCAGTACACCGGTGATATACGGCCCCGGCGCCAGGCCCAACAGGTTGTTGGCCAGGGTCAGGGTGGCGAAGGCCGTACCGTGGATCGAATAGTGCGTGAGGTTGGCAACCATCGCGCCGGCCGGGCCGGATGTGCCGGTCGCCACCAGCATGGCCAGGCCGATGATCACCAGTTGCGGCAAGCCGGGCGCCATGCGGAAGGCCACGGACAGCAGCACGCAACTGATCAGGCAGTAAGCGATGGCCAGGGCGATCTTGCGGTCCGGGGCGTTGCGGCACAGACGGTCGCTGAGGATGCCGCAGACGATCATGCCGGCGCCGCCGGTGAGCACGATGATGGCCGAGACCACGCCGGCCTGGTCGGTACCCATGTGGTAGTAGCGGTTCAGGTAGCTGGGGAACCACACCATCACCGCCGCCCCCACAAAGAGCTGCAGGCCGCTGCCGACGTAGGCGCAGATCACCGAATGGCTGGCGAACAGTGTCTTGAGCGGACGACGGCACGGGAACTCGTCCGTGGCGCTGGCTGCCGGCAGCGGATTGCCGAGGCGCGACTGCTTGACCACCAGCGGATAGATCACCGCCAGCGCCATGCCGAAGAACGCCATGCCGGCAAAGGACCAGCGCCAGCCCAGCTTCTCGGCGAGGATGCCGCCGAGCGCCATGCCCAGCACCGAGCCAAACATGCCACCCGCCATGAAGGCACCGGTAACGGTGGCGCGCAATTGCCTGGGGAAGACGGACAGCACCACGGCGATGCCAACGCTGCCATAGGCCGCCTCACCCACGCCCACCAGGAAGCGGGCAATGAACATGTGCTCGTAGTTCTCCGCCAGGCCGCAGCCCAGGGTCGCCAGGCTCCAGAGCATGGCCATCAGCACGAGGCTCTTTACCCGTCCAAAACGGTCGGCCAGGAGTGACAGCGGGAAGGTCAGCAGGCCGACCATCAAGGCGACGATGCCGCTGAGCAGACCAAGCTGGGAGTCAGTCAGCGTCCACTCGGATTTGAGCAGCGGGAAGACCGCATTGAGTACCTGCCGCGACATGTAGTCGGAAATCAGCAGGCCAAACGTCAGGGCGAACACCACCCAAGCGTAGGTACGGGGGACGTTCACGGCCGAATCGTCGAACTCGGCGGTGGCAGTAGCATGGAAAGCCATTGGATTACCTTGAGTGTGCGTATTGTTGTTCTTGTCACGCTGAGTTCAGTAGGAAAACGGCCTTCGCGCGGCGCTTTTTCCTACTGAACCAAACTGGCGGAACGGCGGATCGCCGCTCCACCTGGGCCGACCTTGTGGGCCGGCCCTTGGTCTACGCAGGTCAGGCACGCATCGGGACGTGCTTCTGGCCCGGCTGGCGGTTCGGTGCCATGCCGTTCATGCGCAGGGTTTCTTCCACGTCCTTGTACTCCACGCCGATCTTGTAGATCTCGCGCGCTTCCTTGCCGCTGGCGATTTCGCGACCCAGCTCGTGGGCGATGCGCACGGTCTGCTGGATCTGCTGCACCGAGGTGAAGCGCTTGCCGTGCTGGTCGATGATGGTGTCCTCGATGCCGACGCGCGGGTGCAGACCCATGGCCAGGGCCATGGTGTTGAACGGCAGCACGTTCTTCAGCAGCGATTCGGCGGTGAGGGTGCCGCCATTCGGGGCGCGATGGATGAAGTTGAAGAAGTTGAACGGGTTGGGGCCGTCGAAGCCGCCGCCGATACCGATCCAGGTCAGGTTCAGCGGGCCCTTGTAGACGCCCTTGCGCACCAGGCGCTCAAGGGTTTCCAGGGCATGCATGCCGGTGAGCTGGAAGTGCGGCTGGATGCCATTGGCCATCAGGCGCTTGAGGTGCTCCTCGACCCAGGCCGGGCCGGCCGGCACGGTCATCTCACTGTAGGCGGCCTGGTAGACCGGGTTCTCCAGGGAGGTGCCCTTCAGGTACTCCGGATAGAGCAGCTCCATGATATTCATCTGGGTGGTGTTGATGGCCACGGTGACCTGGTCGGGCTTCGGCGTCAGCTCGGCCAGCATGTGGCGGGTATCGTCGGACAGCCACTTGGCCGCCTCGCCTTCACCCTCGGGGGCGAAGGAGATGGAACCGCCCACCTGGATGATCATGTCCGGCACGGCTTCGCGCACACCGGCGATCAGCTCGTTGAACTTCGACAGGCGCTTGGAGCCTGTGCCATCCAGCTCGCGTACGTGCAGGTGCAGCACGGTGGCGCCCGCTTCATAGCAGTCCACGGCCTTCTGGACCTGTTCGTCCATGGTCACCGGGATGTCTTCCGGGAAATCCGCCGGCATCCACTCGGGGCCATAGGGCGCCACGGTGATGACCACCTTTTCCATATTTTCCGGGTGCAGGGAATCGTCGAAGAATTGCATGGGAATGTCCTCGGTATGTTCTTGTTCAGTAGTCCCGGCCGGGTGATGTCCGGCCGGGCGGATCGGTGGTCAGTAAGGCGTGTCGCCGATGATCCCGGCACGTTCCATCTTGCGAACGCAGGGCGGGTAATCCATCACCGCGTAATGCTGGGTGGAGCGGTTGTCCCAGATGGCCACGCTGTTCTTCTTCCAGCGCCAGCGCACCTGGTACTCCGGGATGTAGGCCTGGCTGACCAGGTAGCGCAGCAGGTCGCTGCCGCCCATGCTGAAGTCCTGGCCGTAGCGGACATGTTCCGGCGTATGGAAGTTGGTGAAGTGCGTGGCGAAGGCGTTGACGAACAGCACCTTCTCGCCGGTTTCAGGATGGGTGCGCACCACCGGGTGTTCGGCATCCGGGTACATGGTCTTGAGGGCCAGACGCTTTTCAGCGGGCATGGCCGCACCGAAACTGGCCTCGATGCTGTGGCGGGCGCGCAAGCCCTCGATGCGCTGTTTCACATCCTCAGGAAGCTTCTCGTAGGCCAGCGCCATGTTCGCCCACATGGTGTCGCCGCCCACTGGCGGGCACTCCACGCAGCGCAGCACGCTGCCCATGGGCGGTGCGTCGCGCCAGGTGGCGTCGGTGTGCCAGGAGTTCTCGTAGCGGTCGTTGGGCTTGTCGGGGGTCTTGTAGATGCGCACCAGGCCGGGATGCTCCGGGTCGCTACCGGCCACCGGGTGGTCCTCCAGCTCGCCGAAGCGACGGGCGAAGGCCACATGCTCGGCGCGGCTGATGTCCTGGTCGCGCAGGAACAGCACTTTGTGCTGGAGCAGCAGCGCCTTGATCTCGGCGAACAGGCCGTCGTCGCGGGACGCATGACCCAGGTTCACACCGCTGATCTCGGCACCGATGGCGCAGGTGAGTTGCTCGACTTTCATGGTCAGCGGCCTCAGATGACGAAAATGGACGAACCGGTGGTCTTGCGCGACTCCAGGTCCCGATGGGCCTGGACCGCATCTTCCAGCGCGTAATGCTGGTTGATGTCGATGTTGATGCGGCCGTTGCCGACGTGGTCGAACAGCTCGCCCACCAGATCGGCCTTCTCAGCCGGATCGGCGATGTAGTCGGCCAGCGCCGGCCGGGTGATGAACAGTGAGCCCTTCATGGCCAGCAGCACCGGGTCGAAGGCCGGAATCGGGCCGGAGGCGGTGCCGACGCACACCAGAAGGCCGCGACGCTTGAGCGAATCCAGGGAGGCGTTGAAGGTGTTCTTGCCCACGCTGTCGAAGACCACATCGACACCGCGCCCGCCCGTCAGCTCACGTACGCGCTTGGCGATGTCTTCGTCGCTGTAGTTGATCACGTGGTCGCAGCCGTGGGCCCGGGCGACTTCCGCCTTGGCTTCGGTGGACACCGTACCGATCACGGTCAGGCCGAGCAGCTTGGCCCATTGCGAAACGATCAGCCCCACACCGCCAGCGGCAGCGTGCAGGAGGATGCTGTCGCCTTCCTTGAAGTCGTGGATGCGACGCATCAGGTAGGCCGACGTGAGGCCGCGCATGGTCATGGCGGCAGCCGTCTCGAAGGCGATGGTTTCGGGCAGCTTGATCAGCGGCGCCGCCGACACCAGACGCTCGGTGCTGTAAGCCCCGAGGGTGTTGAGGAAGCCGGTGTAGGTCACGCGATCCCCCAGGGCGACGTTGCTCACGCCCTCGCCCACTGCCACCACCACGCCGGCGGCTTCCACGCCGATGCCGTTGGGCAGCGGAATGGGATAGGTGCCATTGCGGAAATAGGTGTCGGCGTAGTTCAACCCTACGGCAACGTGCCGGATACGGACTTCACCGGGGCCCGGGTCAGCGACCTCGACCTCTTCGTAGCGAAGTACTTCCGGACCCCCGGTCTCATAGAAACGAACGGCTTTGGCCATGCCTTATTCTCCAATCTCAATTCTTGTAGGCGGGTCACGGACCCATGGATTGGACTCTAGGCATCCCCCCTATTGGCTGCTTCTCATAGGGCGTCAGGCGCTTCGCATTTCATGACAGGCCTGTCAGGCCGGCGAGGAAGCTGCGAGGCCCACGGCGGATTATTCGGCAGGAATCACTCGCGGCAGCGGCTGGAACTGGATGGGCTGGGTCCTGGTCTGCGTCAGGCTGTTTTCCACCTGCCCGGACAGGTGGATCACCCCGGCCATAACACCTACTTCCGGGTTGCGCATCAGCTCCAGCCACTCCTCGTCGAAGGCTTGGTTGAGGCTCTTGCGCAAGGTCGCTTCACGGTCAGTCCGCCCTTCTTCATTGAGCATCGCGCTGATGCCGGTGAAGCCGAGGGACAACACCGGGCCAGCCACGCGCCCCATGAAGCTGGTGGCGAAACTGGCGGCACCGCTGGTCGCCAGTTCCGATTCCAGTTGCTGGCTGGTGTCCCGGGTGATGCGCGACAGGCCGTCATCGGTGGCCCAGGCCCCGGCGCCACCCGGCGCATTGCGAATCCGCTCCATGAGCGAGGAATAAGCGGGCAGTTCCTCCAGCGGGTCAGCCTTCAGCACCTGGTAGAGGGATGCGCTATGGCCCGGTGGCGGCAACTCGATGGCTGGGATCTTCTGCAAATGCAGGGCGAACTGATCGCCGGGCACGCCGAAACGCTGGGGAATAACCTGCAGGCGCTCATCGAGCTGCTGGATGTAGGTTCGCGTGGCCTGCTCCATGATGTCGTCCGGATCGAGCTCCCGGGAAACCGGTTCCAGCACCTGTTCGTCATATTCCTCCTGCAGGTAGGCGGCCAGCCGGTTCACCGTTTCCTCGCGCTTGCCGTCGGAACTCAGGCGATACCAGCCCACCTTCATGCTCAGCCACTTGCGGGTCCAGAAACTGGAGAACCAGGGGAGGAATTCGCTATCGGTTTGCCGGTAGACCAGGTCCATCCAGCGTTCCATGGATTGCTCGGCATAGCGGCGAGCCTGGCTGGTGGCCGCCAGGGAAGCGGCGGCGATATCCCTGTCCACCCGGTTCCAGGTGGCCTGGGATACCAGCACGGGAGGTGGTTCGGGTTTCGACGCGCACCCGCCGACCGTCAGCGCAAGGATGACGATCAGCATCGAAAGCAGCGTACCCGGAGTTCCGAGGAGCCTGCCGGGCACCTGCTCCACTCGGATTCCAAGGGAAACTTGCGCAGCGCTCATGAGGATTCGCCCACCCGTGTGCCTTTCGGCCCAGGTTCTTTGAGTATAGGTACCCCGTCCCTCCCCCGTCCCGTTGTCGGACACGCTGCACCACGGAGCAAAAATGCCGCCGCGCGGTCTTAAGCGTCGCCAGGTCGAGCATCGCGATGAGCGCGTGGGCACTGGCCAACTCCAGCCGTATCGGAATCGAGGTAATGAAATGAAAACAGGCCCGTTCGTGGGTGTGTTTGTTCTGGTCGCAGCCCTTGCCGGCACTGTGCAAAGTGCCCAGGCCGACCACAGATGGGACAGGGACGACGGCAGGGTCGAGCAGTATCGCGATGGCCCCTGCCGGGTAAAGGAAATCACCGACCGCGGTTATTTCAGGAAAGTCATCCGTTGTCCGAACGGTCGTGGCAAGACCTGGCGACGCGGTGACTGGCACCGCGACTACCGCGACGGCGCCTGCCGGGTCCGCATCAGCGCCTCGCGCGAAGTATTCGACAAGGAAAAGGTCTGTCGCGGGCGGAACCATTACGACGACTGATCGCTCCGGGGCCGGCCAATCGCGCCGGTCCCATTCCCGCCTCAGATCACGAACAACTCCACGAATTGCTCCACCGGCATCGCCTCGAGCGCGGCCTGGTCCTTGCACTGGGCGAGGACCCCGGCGCAACGCTGGGGCGCGAAGCGGGTCGCCAGGCTGGCTTTGAACTTCTCTTCCAGCAAGGGCATCCCTTCGCTGCGCCGCCGGCGGTGGCCGATGGGGTACTCAACTTCTACCTTCTCCGTGCTGCGGCCATCCTTGTAGAACACCTGCACGGCATTGGCGATGGAGCGCTTGTCGGGTTCCAGATATTCGCGGCTGTAGCGCGGGTCCTCGATCACCTCCATGCGTTCGCGCAGGCGGTCGATGATCGGGTGGGCCTGATGGAATCCGTCTTCATAGTGCTCGGCGGTCAGGTCGCCGAAGGCCAGGGCGACCGCTGTCATGTATTGCAGGCAGTGATCGCGGTCGGCGGCATTGGCCAGGGCACCCTCCTTGGCGATGATGCGGATGGCCGACTCCTGGGTATTGATGACGATACGATCGATTTCGGTGACGCGGTTGCGTACCAGCGGATGCAGGCGCACCGCTGCCTCGCAGGCCGTCTGCCCATGGAACTCCGCCGGGTAGCTCACCTTGAACAGGATGTTTTCCATCACATAGCTGCCGAAGGGCTGGGGCAGGCTGAAACGGTGCTGTGCCGAGGGTTTGGTCGCCAGGTCCTTGTTGGTGTGGCTGAAGGACACGTCGTAAAAGCCCCATTGGGGCGCCCCCAGCACACCGGGAACGCCCATCTCGCCGCGCAGGGCGATATCCGCCAGGCGCACGCCCCGGCTGGTGGCATCTCCCGCCGCCCAGGATTTGCGCGAGCCGGCGTTCGGCGAATGGCGGTAGGTGCGTAGGGCCTGGCCATCCACCAGGGCGTGGGAAATGGCCGAGAGCAGTTGCTCACGGGTCGCTCCCATCAGCCAGGCGCACACTGCGGTGGAGGCCAGTTTGACCAGCACCACATGGTCCAGGCCGACGCGATTGAAGGAATTCTCCAGGGCCATGACGCCCTGTATTTCATGGGCCTTGACCATCGCTTCAAGCACCAGGCGCATGCTCAGCGGCGGCTCGCCACGCGCCACACGACGCTGGGACAGATGGTCGGCAACGGCGAGGATGCCGCCGAGGTTGTCCGAGGGATGCGCCCACTCCGCCGCCAGCCAGGTGTCGTTGAAGTCCAGCCAGCGGATCATGGCGCCGAGGTCCCAGGCGGCCTTCACCGGGTCCAACCGATAAGAGGTGCCCGGCACCCGCGATCCCTGGGGCACCTGGGTGCCCTCCACCAGCGGGCCGAGCAGTTTGGTGCACTCGGGGAAGCGCAAGGCCAGCAGCGCACAGCCAAGGCTATCCATCAGGCAGTTGCGCGCGGTATCCAGCGCCTCCGCCGACTCCACGCGGTAATCCAGTACATAGTCGGCGATGTCCTGGATCACCTGGTCGTAGGGCGGTCGCTGGTTCAGGTCGACGTTGCTGCTCATGGCCCAGCCTCCCGCTTGCCAAGTGGTCTGGACCTAGATTCCACCATCGCGCCATTCACCGATACCCGAGGCGACCGACGGCCAGCGCATCCTTCGCCGTTGTGCTGGGCTCAGGGGGAAGGCGCAAACCGGAGAGACCCCCGATGAGCAGCGATCCGAATGTCCGCACACCCGCCCCCAGGCCACAGGGGCCCAGCCAACCACCGGAACAGGTGCCGGCAGCAGACGTGAAACGCATCAGCGACAAGGCACCGAGCAAGGACAAGAAGCCGGATGATTGGGAGTGAAAGTTGGGGTAGCCCCTGATGGGTTTCGCTTCGCTCTACCGCATCCTACGACTGCCGATTCGGGGGGACCGGGCTTCACCGGTCCATCGGACACCGCGCCTCTGATGGGTTTCGCTTCGCTCTACCGCATCCTACGGCTGCCGGTTCGGGTGGGCTGGGCTTCACCGGTCCGCCGGGCGCCGCGCCTCTGATGGGTTTCGCTTCGCTCTACCGCATCCTACGGCTGCTGATTCGGGTGGGCTGGGCTTCATCGGTCCGCCGGGCACCGCGCCTCTGATGGGTTTCGCTTCGCTCTACCGCATCCTACGACTGCCGATTCGTAGGGTGGGCTTCAGCCCACCAACCAAGGTCAGTCAGCAGCCCGGGCGTTAGAACCCCACGCTGGCCTGCACGTACCAGGTACGCGGCTGGCCGACGTAGATGCCTGCGTTGTTGTCGCTGGAGCGGGTGAAGTACTGCTTGTCGAAGATGTTCTTCACACCTACCCCCAGCTTCAGATTGGACAGCTGCTCACCGAAGTCATAAGCGCCGCGCAGGTTCCAGGTCACGTAGCCGGGAATGTCACCGAACTGGCCGTCGGCGGTCGGCTCGGTGATGTAGTCGCCGGTGAAGTTCCCATTGGAGTCGATACCGGTGCCCGGTGCGCGCTGGCCGGACTGGGCGTAGCCATCGAAGTTGTAGGTCCAGCGCTCGACCTGATAACGCAACCCGACGTTGGCCACATGGCGCGAGTAGAACGGCAGGTCGCGGGTTTCGAAGCCCGGGATGTCGCCCTCGTAGGTGGCACGGGTGAAGGTGTAGGTACCGGTCAGGCTCAGGCCGGCGAGAATTTCGTCCAGGTTGTAGTGGCCCGACAGTTCCAGGCCCTGGTGCTTGGTGGCGCCCAGGTTGGTCCAGCCCACGTCGTTGCTGATGTACTGCAGTTCATGGTCGAAGTCGATGTAGAACAGCGTCGCTTCGCCGCCCCAGGTATCGCCGTTGTAACGCGTGCCCACTTCGTAGGTCTTGGCCTTCTCCGGCTCCAGGCCGTTGGCCGTGTTATCACCGATGCCGCCCTGGCCGATCTGGAAGTACTGCAGGCTGCCGAAGGAGGTTTCGTAGTTGGCGAACAGCTTCCAGGCGTCGGAGAGGTGGTACATGACGCTGATGGCCGGCAGCGGCTCGTTGTAGTCCTTGCTGCGGTTCTTCTCCTGCACTGGCAGGCCGTTGGTGCCGCGCACCGGGCGGTCATGCCAGTCGGTGTTGATGCTTTCGAAGCGGACGCCGGGGGTGATGGTCCAGTTGCCGACATCGATCTTGTCGTCGAGGTAGAAGGCGTTGGCCTCGGTGCCGCCGGTGCGGTCCTGATAGACATGGCCATCCGCCGACGGACCGGTGGTCGGCGTCGGAACGTTGTTCACCAGCTGCACCCGACTGGTCTCTTCGTGCATGGCTTCCTTCAGGTAGCGGTAACCGACGCCCACTTCATGGGTGCTGTCGCCGGCGAAGAAGATGCGCGAAACGCGCGGCTCGAAACCGTAGGTGTAGTAGCTGCGCGGGAAGGAACTGAGGAAAGCCTGGTCGCGGCTGGCGAGGTTGCTGCCCCGGAAGCTGTCGCTGTAGTAGGTCAGCACCTCGACCTGGGTAACGTCATCCACTTGGCGCAGGTACTTCAGCGAGACGTCCTTGCGGCGGCCGCTGAAGTTGTCCCAGTCGCGGTCGGACTGGAAGGGATTGTCGTCGTACTGCGCCTGGGTCAGGCCGCCGGGCATGTCGGCCGTGGCGTCGTAGTAGTGGAAGTTCAGCGAGATATCGTCCTGCTCGGTGGGCGCCCAGTGGGTCTTGAGCATGACGTCGTCGATATCGTTGCCGTTGTTGCTGTCGCGGTAGCCGTCGCCATTGACGCCCGAGTAGAGCAACGCGGCGCCGATGCCGTTGTCGGCAGTGCCGCCGATGAAGGCGCTGTTGAGGTATTTCCAACCACCGTGGGCGGTGTCTTCCATGGTGGTGGACACATCGCCGGAGAATTTCTCCGGGATGGCGCGGGTGACGAAGTTGATTACGCCACCGACGTTCTGCGGGCCATAGCGCACGGAGCCGGCACCGCGTACCACATCGATGCTGTCGAGGTTGCCCAGGGAGATGGGCGCCATGGACAGCTGCGGCTGGCCATAGGGGGCGAAGGCTGCCGGGACGCCGTCGATCAGCACGGTGGAACGGGGCGACAGGCGCGAGGTGAGGCCACGCACGCCGAAATTCAGGGCGATGTCGCTACCGCCGGTGCCGTTGGACTCCTGCACCTGGACGCCGGGGACCGAACGCAAGGCGTCGCGCACGTTCATCGCGCCCTTCTCGATCATGGCTTCACGGCGCACCACGGTGCGGGCGCCGGGGTGGTTCTGTACCACGGCATCCTCGGCCGTACCCAGCCAGTCACCGACGACGCTGATGCTGGACGCCGGGAGTTCCATGGCCGAGGCGCCTTCTTCGCTGGAAACCCGGCGCAGGATGGCGGTGCCGTCCGCCAGGTCGAAGGTCAGGCCGCTGCCGGCCAGCAACGCAGCGAGGACCTCTTCCGGCAACAGGGTGCCGTCGACAGCCGGGGCCGCCTTGTCGGCCACCAGATCGGGACTGAAGAAGAGCTGCAGCGAGGTCTGCTGGCCAAGCTGACCAAGGGCACCAGCCAGGGACTGGGCCGGGATGTGTACTTCCTTGCGCTCGGAGGCCGCGGCGCCGAGGCTGCCCACCGCCAAGGCCACCGCCAGGCTCAGGGACAGCCAGGGTTGGCTACGAAGGGGCTTGCGAGAGGAGGCTGGCGATACCGCGTGGTGCTGTACTTCGTTATTCACGTTCGTCCGGTCCTGAAAGAAAGCGCCCAGCCATGCGCTGGGCGTGAAGAGTCGGACGAGAAGACGAACGAGACGAAAAAAACCTGAATCTAAAACGGAATAATTTCGTTTGAGCCGTCAGAAAGGGTTCTGACCTTGACCGGCAGGATGCGCGGCAAGGCCGTCAGCAAGGCATTGGTGTCGTCCGAGCGGAACACGCTGGAGAAGCGCAGGCTCGCGACTTCCGGGGCAACCCGCAGCGGTCTTTCCCGGTAGCGGGACACCTCTGCCGCGACCTCGGCCAAGGGCACATCGTTGAAAATCAGCTTGCCCTCGCGCCAGGCAGTGATGGCCTGGACGTCGATGCGCTGCACCGGTCCGATGCTGCCGTCTGCCCCTACCCGCACGCCATCTCCGGCCAGCAACGGCCGGCTTGCCGCGCCCTGCCCGCCTGCCACCAGCACCTGGCCCGACTCGACTGCCACGCGCATCTCCTGCGCGTCATGGCGGACGTTGAAGCGGGTGCCGGTGACCGTCACACGGCCGGGCCCGGCTTCCACCACAAAGGGCCGCGCTTTGTCCGGTGTCACGCTGAACATCGCCTCTCCGGCATCCAGCTGCACCAGGCGGCGGTCATCACCGTAGAGGACGGTGACGCGGGTCCGGCCGTTGAGGTCGAGCGTCGAACCATCCGCCAGCGTGACCTGGTGGCGCTCACCAAGTTGGGTGACAAAGGTGTCGCCGCGCAGAGAAAAGGGATCGAACAGGTAGGTCGCCCCACCCGCCAGCACCACACTGGCTGCAGCCGCCAGCGCGCCCTGCAGGAAACGCCGGCGCGACGCTACCGGCAAGGCTCGAACCTCCGCCGTGCAGAGCGCGCGCAGGCGTTGCTCGGGGATCAGGTCGGCAGCGCTCCACATCTGCTCGAGCAACCGGTACTCCTCACGGTGCAACGTATCCGCCTGCAGCCAGGCTTCGAAGCGGCAGCGCTCCCCGGCGCTCTGCTCGGGGTCGCGATTGCGGCTGAACCAGTGGGCAGCCTCGTCTCGTACGTTGCAGGCGTGCGTCATCGTTGCGCCGTCCAGGTGGCGGGAATCAGGCTGCGGTGGTTGTCCATGGATCGGGTCTTGGTGCCCTGTCTGGTAGGTCCGGCTCATGAAGCGCTCAAGTCCAGGCGCTCACGCAAATGGCGAAGGGTGCGGATCATATACCGCTCCACCATATTCTTGGATAACCCCAGGCGCTCGGCAATTTCCGCCTGGCTCAGCCCTTCCAGCTTCTGCCAGATGAAAACCTGCCGGCAGTTCACGGGCAACTCGGCCAGCACCTTCTCGATGGAATCGGCAAGCTGCACGGCGTGCATATAGGCCTCGGGGTCGTTCCTCCCCTCCTCGTCCTGCCCGGCCATGCCCAGCTCCAGCTGGGCGCGGCGCTCCTCACGGCGGAACTGGTCCACGGCGATATTGCGCGTGGTCTGGTGCAGGTAGGCGCGGGGTTGCTGGACGTTGCCCTGGTCGGTCTCCAGGACGCGCACGAAGGCGTCGTGGGCCAGATCCTCGGCGCGATGGCGATTCCTCAGCCGGCGCGTCCACGTGCCGATGAGTTCTTCATAGTGTTCGAAGAAGCCATGATTGCGCTGAGGCATCTGGGGATAGGAAGGGTCGGAAATCGAAAGGCGCGAATGATAATAGCTTGCAAGTATTCCCGCAATTTCCCCTTCCCCGCTTCCAGTCGCCAGCCGACGAAACCACCTTGCCTGCCCATATGGAGCCCATGCACCTTTGCGGGTATCTTCTCCTGCCGTCGCCAACTGCCCCACAGGAAGTGCCTGTTCCATGAGCCGTACCACCCTCCAGGCCGCTGTCTTCTGTCTTGCCGCTCTCTGTTCGGCTGCCACCTTTGCCAAGGTGGAAGTCCAACCCGTCCAGCACACCAAGGCGGGCCGGATTCTCGCCGTGCAGATTTCAGAAGACATCGCTCCCGGCGACTACGAAGCCCTGATGAAAGGTTTGCGCGCCAACGCCGGCAAGTTCGACCGCAAGCTGGTGTTGCTGGACAACATCGGCGGCAGTGTGACCGAAGCCATCCGCATGGGCCGCCTGCTGCGGGAAACCGGCTTCGATGTGATGGTCCCTACCGACGGCGTGTGCCAGGGCAGCTGCGTCTACCTCCTGGCCGCCGGCCGCAACAAGACCGTGCGCGGCTACGTCGGCCTGCACCGCCCCTACTTCCCCCACGGCGATTCCGCCCAGGTTGCCCCCGTCGGCAGCCGCTACAGCCCGACCGCCTACCTCAGGGAAATGAACGTCCCCTTGAGCCTGCTGGACGAGATGAACAGCATCGAACCAACGCGCATGCGGGTGCTGACGAATGATGAGCTGGCGAAATACCGGTTGAACTGACGGCGGCCACCCTATGGGGCTGCTGCGTGGACTTGCCTATGCCCCCTATAAGGTGGCATCGCGGATGCAGCTAGCCAGGTCGACGTGTAGGAGCGAGCTTGCTCGCGAAACATCGTGCTCGGGCTGTTCGCGAGCAAGCTCGCTCCTACAAACAATCCGATTTCATCCTGCAAATCAGCGGACGACCCAGTCCACCAGGGCAGCGGCAAGGAACAGGCCCAGGCCGAAGACGCTGTGATTGGCCAGGCTGCGCAGGCAGTTCTTCATCGGTATGGGTGTTTTGCTGGCGAAGAGGCCGGCGCCCATGGCCGGCTGCATCACCAGCAACGGCGCGGCGACGGTGCCCATGCCTACCAGCACGGCGGGCAGCAGGGTTGGGCTGGCGGTCCAGCCGATGCCGACGAGCGCCACCAGCAAGCCCGCGAAGCCAACGCCGATGGCGTAGTGGGTGAACCAGCCCAGGGCCAGCTCACCCGGAATGGGTTCCGCCCTGGCGATGGCTTCGTGGGAAAAGCGACCACGGAGCAGGTGGCCGACCCAGCGACCGATGAAGGCGAAGTTGAGGGTCTGCACGCCCATGCGCTTGAGAACGATCAGCCAGATGTCCATGACGGCGGTGGCGCCGATACCGATGCAGGCCACTGTGATGATGACGTTGGGAATATTCATGTGAGCCCCTTGTGCGTTGACGATGGGAGGTGTCGGGGCCACTCTAGAAGTTGAAGTCAACTTCAAGTCAAGGGATCACAGATGGACATTGCCGAGGTCGCCAGACGAACGGGCTTACCGTCATCGACACTGCGCTACTACGAGAAGAAAGGGCTGATCACCTCCCTCAGCCAGCAAGGGACCAGGCGCTGGTTCGCCCCCGGCATCCTCGACCAGTTGGCGCTGATTTCACTGGGCCAGGCGGCTGGGTTGTCGCTAGATGAGATCCGCTCGATGTTCTCGCCCAACGGCACGCCGAACATCGACAGGCACCTGTTGCTTACCAAGGCCGATGAGCTCGACGCCCTGATCAAACGCCTGAAGGCCATGAGCAACGGCTTGCGCCATGCGGCGGCCTGCCCCGCTCCGAGTCATTCGGAATGCCCGACCTTCAAGCGGCTGCTGCAGGCGGCCTCCTCGGGGGCCATCGAACGTCGCTGGAACAAGCCTGCACCCACAAGCCGGTAGGCGGCTCGTCGGCGGACTGTTTAGATCAACCCAAGCGTCAGCGCCTTCAGCGTCGCCGCCGCGCGGGTCGAGCAATTCAGCTTGCGGAATACGCTCTCGACATGGGTTCGCACCGTGCTCGGGCTGATGCCGAGATCGCGCGCCACTTCCTTGTTGCTCGCACCCGAACTGATGCGCCGAAGTATCTCTGTCTCCCGCTCGGACAAGGTGCCGCTGGCGGTCTTGCACAAGGCAGCAGAGCGCTCTCCACGGGCGGCGGCAATCACCGCCTGGCATGCCCTCGGATCGAAACGCCCCTGCCCCGCTTCAGTCTCCAGCAACCGTGCAGCCTCGCCGTCGCTGAATGCCGGCCGCCATGGACGTTCGGCCCGCAAGGCCTGCCAGGCCAGCGCCGCAGCCAGCAGGCGGTGGTCAGGCTGCAAGGAGTCACCACTGAAGGCGCGGAAGTAGCCACTGCCATCCAGCCGTTCATAGGCATGGGCGGCCAGTTGGCCGGGGACTGCCAGTCCGCCGATCTGACTGCACGCGCGCAAGGTCCAGTAGGGCACCAGCCGCACCTGTTCCTGGTCGCCAGCAAGCAGCGGGCCCGGCGTGTTCCAGATACGGTTGGGCACCGCCGCGCGGCCGATGCCGTGGATGAGCGCGGCCCGTCCCAGCTGCTCGACGCTACCCGACGGCAATCCCCACAGCCTGGCGGCTTCGCGCACCAGATCGGCTGCCTGGCGTGAATAGCCGGTAAGCCAGGGCAGCTTGAGGTCGATCACGTCCCCCACCAGCGTCAGCGAGACCTGTGCGTCGCTGCCCAGTGCATCTGACGGGAAATCTTCGGGTAGATGCAGGGCCTCCAGCCAGTCGGCGGCATGGCGCAGCAGTTCAGCCGCCAGGGATGCCGGGTAGCGGCGATCCCCCTGGGAAGCGATCCACTCCAGCGCCGAGTCCAGGCCATGAACCCGGGAGAGAATTTCCAGGTCACCCGCCAGCACCACCTGATACACCACCTCCGGCACGTCGGGATGGCGCAGACCAAGCGGATTGCCCTGGCCATCGAACTGCTCGAATACGTGGCGCAACCCCAGCTCGACATCGGCGTTCAAGCCCAGCGTGCGGGCGATATCACCGGACACCTCGCAATGCACTTCGGCCAGGGGCGCGGACTTGCGCATCGCGCGAAGCCCGGACGGCCCCAGCGTCTGGCTGAGCATCGCACGGCGACCGCCGACATCATCCCCCAGCAGGTGCATGAAGCCCTCGGCGTTAGCCGTGCAGCCTGACCAGCGCAGCAGCGCCACCTGACGCGCGACGTCCGCCCGTACATCGTCGCCACCACAGGACTGCGCCAGGAGGCCAGCGAGGCGTGCGGTACGTCGGGATTGGTCGATGGGCTGGCCCATGCTCAGATCCCCCACCATCGCCAGGGCCAGGATGGCGTCCCCCAGTGCAACGCAGTCGGTGTCCATCAGATTCCTCTCCACGGATTCGCTCGCATTCTCGCCGACCTGCCTCGGATAAACGACCGATACCGGCACACTCGGGCAATCCCGACACTAGGCACTCCCAAGCACAGGAGATCCCACCATGTCCAAACCCAAGACCCTCGCCCTGGCACTCGCCATGGCCACCTCCCTCTTCACGCTCGGCAGTCAGGCCGCCACTGCGACCCCCTCGGTCGTGATCGTCCACGGCGCTTTTGCCGACGGCTCCGACTGGGCCAAGGTCGTGCCACTGCTGCAAGCCGAAGGTATCCGGGTAACCGTGGTGCAGAACCCGTTGACCTCGCTGGCCGACGATGTGGCCGCCACCCAACGCGTGCTGAACAACCAGGAAGGCGACGTGGTGCTGGTCGGGCACTCCTGGGGCGGCACGGTGATCAGCCAGGCCGGTGCCGACAAGAAAGTGCGTAGCCTGGTCTATGTCGCGGCCTTCGCGCCCAACGCCGGGCAGAACACCAAGGAACTCTACGAGGGCTACCCCTCGCCGCGCGGCGTGAGCCAGATCGCGCCCGACAAGAACGGTTTCCTCTATCTGACGCCGCAAGGCATGGCCACCGACTTCGCCCAGGACGTATCGCGCGAGCAGGCCGCCGTGATGGCCGCCACCCAGGGGCCGATCCGCGCGGCGGCGTTCGAAGAGAAGACCAGCATCGCCGCCTGGAAAGGCAAGCAGAACTGGTACGTCGTGGCCAGTCAGGACCATATGATCCAGCCGGACCTGCAGCGTGACTTCGCCAAGAAGATTGGTGCCAGCGTCACCGAACTCGACTCCAGCCACGTTCCGCAGCAGTCACGCCCGGATGAGGTGGCCAAGGTGATCATCCAGGCCGTGCAGAGCGCTCATTGATCCGGATGCGACACGGCCGCACCTGAGGCGCGGCCGTGTCGGTATTGCGCCCCAGGGAATGCTGCCGTGACCTCGATACCGGTCTGTCACGCTCAAGTGAAGTCATGGAACGTGACGCTCAAGGCCCCGAGTTGCTGCCGTAGAAACCCGGTACATCGTTGGCGCACTACTGCAACCGGCTGGGCGGCAGGTCCGACCAAACACGGTCACGCGTGTTGAGCAGGCGCCACGCGGATACCCCATTCCGACCTTTTACCCGAATCAACAGCGCCATCCAGGGTGCATCAGGTCGACGATCAGTCGGGTGGTTGCACAGTCGTGCGGGTTCAAGCCCGGCAGAGATGCGAGCGACCACCCTTTCGCTCGCGTCTTCCCGATGCAGAGGACCGCGCGGCGCTCAGAACACCGCAAGGGTGTAGCTGAGGATCAGCCGGTTCTCGTCAATGTCGGTACGGTAGTTGGAGCGCGCCGTAACATTGCGCACACGTACCGAGACGTTCTTCAGGGGACCGCTCTGCACGGTGTAGCCGATGTCCAGGTCGCGCTCCGAATCCTTGCCCTCGAAGCTGCCGGTTTCGACGTTGTCACCGCGGATGTAGCGCACGCCGGCAATCAGACCAGGAACTCCGAGGGCAGCGAAGTCGTAGTCGTAGCGCACCTGCCAGGAGCGTTCTTCGGGCGAGGCGAACTCGTAGGTGGGCACCTCGTTACCCAGCGGTGAGACAGTGACGAATGTCCGTGGGAAGCCCTGCTCGCCGAACATCGCCTGGTAGCCCAGATAGAAGGTATGGCCGCCGCGTCGCGCAGACAGCAGCGAGTAGAACGCGCGGTTGTCTATCTCGCCGATCCGCTCCTGGCCGTCCTCCGAGGAGTCGAAATAGCCAAGGTTCGCGCCCAGTGTCCACCGACCCAGGGGCTCGCTGTGTTTCAGGCCGAGGAAACGCTGGTTGTAGAGGTCTTCCAGTTGGCCGTACCAGGCACTCAGGGTGGTCCGGTTCTGATTGAAGGCGTAGTCGCCGCCGGCATAGTTGAAGCGATCGGAGGTCATCAGACGGGCCTGGGCATCTCGCCGAGGGGCGAAGCCCACGATGGCGCCGATTGCTTCGTCCCCCGCCTCGCTGCGGATGCTGGTGGAACGCAGTTGGCCGGCCTGCAGCGTCAGCCCGGTGATCTCTGCGGTGCTGATGGCCACGCCCTGGTAGGTGTTGGGCAGCAGGCGGTTGTCGGTCAGGGCCAGCACCGGGACATTGGGTTGCAGCTCACCCACCTTCAGTTCCGTTTTCGAGACTCGCACCTTGGCCGTCAGGCCCAGACGGCTGTAGTCGTCCGGTGCGGTCTCGCCATAGGCGCCGGGCAAGAGTCCCGTGCCCGCGCGGTCAGGGCTACTGTCCAGTTTCAGGCCGAGCATGCCGATGGCGTCGACGCCGAAGCCCACCGGTCCGGACGTGTAGCCAGACTTCAGGTTGAGGATGAAGCCCTGGGCCCACTCCTCCGCCCTGGACTGCCGGCTCGGGCCGACGATGTCGGAAAAGTCGCGGCTGAAATAGTAGTTGCGCGCGGTAAGGGTGGCCGTGGAGTCGGCGATAAAGCCGCCCTCCTCTGCCTGGGCGCCCAGTGGCAGCACGATGACGGTGGCGACGGCCAGCAACGAGTGCGGTTGCTTCGTATTGAAGGTCATGAGGTGTTCTCTTGTTCTTGTTGGGAGCTGGCAGCCCCTGTCGCTGCGCCTTGGGCAGGCACAGGCCAGGGGAAGTCATGATTCATGCAGGCAGCGTCCGGCCCGGTTCAGGGGTGGACGCTGTGATTCGGGATTGATCAGGTGGGCGTTGACTCGAGCGGCTTTTCAGCCACGCAGCCGGTCTGGCCCGGACGGTGCCAGAGGAACACCAGGATGGCCGCAGCACCGATCAGGCCGGGCAGTGCAAAAGCCAGGAAGCTCGCCTGGATCGGCAACTGCGCCGCGTGTAGCGCGCCACCAAGCAGCGGGCCGATGATCGCGCCAATGCGACCAATTCCCATGGCCCAGCCTAGGCCGGTGGAGCGGATGTGCGCCGGGTAGAACTGCACGGCGCAGGCGTTGGCGAGAATCTGCGTACCGATGGTGCAGGCGCCGGCCACGCCGATCAGCAGGTACAGCACCGGCAGCGGCGATTTCAGCGCAAGCAGGCTGAGCGACAGCGCGCCGAGGGTGAAGAAAGCGAACAGCACACGACCCAAGCCGATGCGGTCACCCAGCCAACCGCCACCAATGGCCCCGAAGATGGCACCGAAATTCAGCACCAGCAGGAACGCCAGGCTGGAGTTGAGCCCGTAACCGGCGGAGTTCATCAACTTGGGTAGCCAGGAACTCAGCGCGTATACCATCAACAGGCAGCAGAAGAAGGCCGCCCAGAGCATTAGCGTGTTCAGCGAACGTCCGTCGTGAAAGAGCTGGGAGATGGCCACCTTACCGGCCTGTCCCTTGGCCGGGATGAGCTGGTCACCGGCGTTCGGACGGTACTCGGGCACGGCCTGTGCCAGCAGGGCCTGGGCACGATCGAACTGCCCCTGGCGCACCAGGAAGTTGAGCGATTCCGGCAACTGGCGCACCAGCAGCGGCAACACCACGAGCGGGACCACGGCAATGAAGAAAACCGACGGCCAGCCCCAGCTGGGCATCAGCAGCATGCCCAGCCCTGCGGACAGCATGCCGCCCACCGAGTAGCCGCTGAACATGATGGCGACCAGGGTGCTGCGAATTTTCCTGGGGGCGTATTCGTTCATCAGCGCCACTACGTTGGGCATGACCCCACCGATGCCGAGCCCGGCAATGAAGCGACAGATCGCGAACTCTTCCGGCGTGCGCGCAAAGCCGTTGATCACGGTGAAGCCGCTGAACAGGATCACGCAGGTCATGATCGTTTTGCGCCGTCCGATGCGGTCGGACAGCGGGCCGAAGAACAACGCGCCAAACATCATTCCCACCAGCGCACAGCTACCGAGCATCCCCGCCTGGAGCGCGGTCAGGTTCCAGGTCTGCATCAGTGCGGGCAACACCACGCCGTAGATGACCAGGTCATAGCCGTCGAAGATGATGATCAACGCACACCAGAACAGTACGCGTGCATGGAAGGCATTGAAGCGGGCCCCGTCGAGCAGGGCGGAAACGTCGATCGTACGCATGGCATGGCTCTTCTTGTCGTTGTTATAGAGCCGGGGCCAGCATCGAGGCCGACCCCGGTGAAACGCGGCGAAATCAGGCGCAGTTGCTCAGCGTCGCCCAACCCAGGCGTGCACGGGCTTCGGCCACGTCGGCAACCAGGTCATGGTTCCACAGCCAGTCGAAGCGGCTGGCGAGGGTAGCGCCCAGGGAATGCTCGTTGTCCCCGATAGCCGGGTCGCGCAGCTCGTACAGCTCGCCCGCTTCCCAGGAAGTGCGCTGTACGCGGCAGGCGCGAGGACGGCGCAAGGCGTCGTAGGCCGCCAGCAACTCGCCGAGGTTGCCCTGGCTCACTTGCGGGTCGCCCAGCAAGCGAGCCAGGAAGTAGGCGTCTTCCAGGCCCTGCCCGGCCCCGGCGCCCTGGTGCGGCAGCATGGCGTGAGCCGCATCGCCAATCAGCGCCACGCGGCGATGCACGTAGCCGGGCAGTTCGGCCAGGTCGTGCAGCGCCCAGTGCGTCGGCGCGGGGATGCATTCCAGCAGGATGCGTGCAGCATCGCCCCAGCCTGAGAAGGCTTCGAGCATCTCGCGCTGGCTGGCCTCGCGTACCCAGGGGGCATCCTGGGGCCAGGTTGGCGTGGGATTGCTGCGGTCGGAAACGAAGGCCACCACATTGATGATGCGGCCCTGCTTCACCGGGAAGGTCAGGATGTGGCCGTCGAGGCCGAGGTACATCTGCGGCACGTCCACCAGATGCTCATCGACACCGGCGGCGCGATAGGCCTCACGCAGGCGCAGGCTGTCGATCAGGCCACGGTAGGCGCAGGTGCCGCTGAAACGCGGCGCGGCCGGCGCGGCGCCAATGCCGTCCAGCACATGGCTGCGAATGGCGGACTTGATGCCGTCGGCGGCGATCAGCAGGTCACCCCGGTATTCACTGCCGTCGGTGAACTGCACGCGGGCCTCCTGGCCCTGCTGCTCCACGCGGACAGCGCGCTTGTTGAACCGGGCCACCCCCTCGGGCAGCCGGCTCGCGAGCACATCAAGGAAGTCCGCACGGTGTACCGAAGACTGCCCCACACCCTGGGCCACGCTGGCGCCGATGTAGCCGGCATCGCTGCTGCGGCGCCACTCGAACCACACGTCCTGCCAGGGTTCCGGGGTGCGGTCGGCAACCTGCCCGTAAGGCTCGGCCAATCCCAGGCCGGCGATGGCCCGGACAGCGTTGGCGCCGAAGGAAACGCCCGCGCCCACTTCACCGAAGGCCGGAGCGGACTCGAACAGTTGAACGTCGAGATGGGAGTGGCGGCACAGATCCAGTGCCAGGGCGACGCCGGAGATACCGCCGCCGATGATTCCGACGCGCAAGGCAGGCTTCTTGCTCATGTTCGTACCCGTGATGGTGTTGTTGTTGGAGTGGAACCATCATGGCGAACCTGGGAATATTGATAAATGCACCAACCTGCATACAGACTATTACGACTGTGAATATTCCTCTCGACTCTCCCGCACCGCGAGACGCCCCATGGACCTGCGTGACCTGGACCTGAACCTGCTGGTGGTTTTCAACCAGTTGCTGATCGACCGACGCGTCTCGACAGCCGCTGACAACCTGGGACTGACCCAGCCGGCCGTCAGCAACGCACTCAAGCGCCTGCGTACCACCTTGCAAGACGATCTCTTCGTCCGTACCTACCAGGGCATGGAGCCTACTCCCTACGCGGCGCAACTGGCCGAGCCGGTGTCACTGGCAATACATACCCTGCGCGAGGCGCTGAGCCGGCAGGACAGCTTTGACCCGCTGACCTGCGAGCGTACGTTCACCATTGCCATGACCGACATCGGAGAAATCTATTTCACCCCGCGCCTGATGGACGCCCTCGCCCGCCTGGCACCGAAATGCCGTATCAGCACCGTGCGCAACACCTCGGTGACTCTGATCGAGGCGCTGCAGAACGGCACCGTCGATCTCGCCGTGGGGTTGCTACCCAACCTTCAAGCAGGCTTCTTCACGCGCCGACTGTTCCACCATCGCTACGTGTGCATGTGCCGCAAGGACCATCCGGTCAATCGCCAACCGCTGACCCTGGAACACTTCTGCGCCTACGGCCATGTGCGCGTGGTCGCGGCCACGACTGGGCATGGCGAGGTGGATACCCACATGGCCCGCATTGGGATCGAGCGAGACATCCGTCTCGAGGTCCCTCACTTCGTCGCCGTCGGCCATATCCTCCAGCGCACCGACCTGCTCGCCACCGTGCCCGAGCGCTTTGCCGAATCCTGCATCGAACCCTTCGGCCTAATCGCCCTGCCCCACCCGGTGCAGCTACCGGAGATCGACATCAACCTGTTCTGGCATGCGAAGTACCACCGGGACTCCGCCAATCGCTGGCTAAGACAGTTGATGTTCGAGCTGTTTTCAGACTGAGAACGAGACAGCTGGGCGATCGTACCGCCCCTGCCCAGTGACTGACTTGCAGCCTGCTTGCTCAGACCCGGGCGGACCCGGCGTGCATGTGCGCAATCACAGCATCGCTGCTTTTGCCGGAGGCGTCTTCTTGCGTGGGGGCCGGACGGTCGGGGGTGCATCGGCGACCTCTTCCGGGTCCGGGAACGAATAGAGTTCCGCCCTGGAAAAGGTCGGCAAGCGCGGTGCGCGTTCGGGGGATTTTGCGGGGTCCGGGAGTGTCTGGACCCTGATCGATTTGTCGCTACAGCTTGAAATGCTCATGGTGCTCTCGCTAAAGCCCGGACTACTGCGGGCCAGTTCAATGAGCATTGCAGAGCGCGGAGCCGGCGTCGGTACGCTAACGCACTCATGCCCTGTAGGGCACAAGGTTCAAGCCTTGGGACCCTGATGGGGTGGCGTTTCATCGCTCTGCGGCACGCGTGCCGCCTCGTTCGCTTCCTCGGCACTGCGCAACAGCAGCTCGCCAGGCGTTTTCAGGGGAAGCGGGCCTCTGGAATGACGTTTGCCGGGTTTTCGAGGCAGGTTGGGATCAATGTAGGTGTGCATGACGACCTCAGGGACGAATGCGCTGCAGGATTGCAGTCGCTCGCATCAATCATTGCAGGTCCGGCGAGTCCTCTCGGTGCGCCAGCCCACAGAGGGCTAAGTGCCCTAGCGCACCGACTGCGCGCAGCCAGCCTGAGAGCATGTTTGCAGCACGCCATTGCGCCTGTGAGGAGCTGACATGACCGCCGAAGCCGATAGCCAAACCCCTGATACCGTCGATGCCGCTGCGCAGGAACTTGATAGCCTCGCGCGTAAACAACGAACACACGCCCTCTACCACTTCCTCGACAGGGTCGACGCCATCATCAAGAACCGCTGCGCGCTGATGCCGGAACGACAAGCCGAGGGCAGAGTTCCAGGCGAACAGCGCTTGCCGCAGGAGAACCAGCCCCCTCAGTCCTTCGGCTGTTCCATCACCCCACGTGGTGATGACGAACTCACCGACATCACTCCTGTCGAGGCTCCCGGGCGCTGATCCCCAGCGCTCGGCGGCCTTCCCGGCTACAGCCCGCATCTGCGCAACTCAACAGCGCTATGCGCGATGGCGCACCGACCGAACACCCTGCTCCTGAGATGATGATTGCGATGAGCGCTCGCCCGTTCGCGAGTCCCGCCATCCAATGATCGAGGCCAGACAATGAGCAGGGTTCTTGCAGACATCATCAAGGGCAAATGGCGAGAGCTGGTGGGTACCGCCAGGGTCGTCTGGGATGAACTGACAGTGGCCGAGTTGATTGGCTCCGAAGGCGATACCCAGAAGCTGGCCAACCTGATCCAGGAGCGCTACCAGATGACGCATGAAGAAGCCGAGAAGCAAGTGATCAGCTTTTTCGAGAGAAGCCGCACCCTCTGACAGCAAACTCCAGCCAAAGGCCAGCCTGGTAAAGGAGATGAGCATGATTACCGCGTACTTCGTCGTGGCGAGAGGCTCCGGCAACATCATCCGGATCACCCGACGCGAAAGCGTGCCAGACGATACACTCACCGTGATCAACGTGCCGGTGTCGACCGCCAGCCTGATGCGCTATGAGGACTTCCTCGCCCGCGGCGAGGACCTGATCAGCCTGCAAAGCGTCACCCGGCTGGTCAAGGCCGACAATCGCAACCATCAGAATTCCTGCCGGATCATCTGATCTGCAGGCCGCCCCTCAGTTGCATAGGGCAGCAGGCGGTCGGTTTCTTTCTTCACCACGGCATAGCACTCGCAGCTCAGTGCCTCGAGCCTGGGACGGTCGAGTACCGTGATGTGCCCGCGGCTGTACTCGATCACACCAAGCTTCTGCAGCTTGCCCGCGGCATCCGTGACGCCTTCGCGGCGCACACCAAGCATGTTCGCGATCAATTCCTGGGTCATCGTCAGGTGGTTGCTCGGCAGGCGATCCAGCGACAACAGCAACCAGCGGCACAACTGCTGGTCGATCGAATGGTGCCGGTTGCAGACCGCCGTTTGTGCCATCTGGGTAATCAATGCCTGGGTGTAGCGCAGCATCAGGAGCAGCAGCTCCCCGTGGCGATTGACCTCGGTTTTCAAACGCTGCCCTTGCAGCCGGTAGGCGTGGCCGGCGCTCTGCACGATGGCTCGGCTCGGTGTGCTTTCACCCCCCATGAACACCGCCAGGCCAATCAGACCTTCATTGCCGACCACCGAGATTTCCGCCGAGGAACCGTTTTCCATCACATAGAGCAGGGAAACGATCGAGTCCGTGGGGAAATACACATGCCGCAAGGTGTCACCCGACTCATACAAGACCTTGCCGAGCGGCAGGGGTACCAGTTCGAGCTGCGGGATCAGGCGTTGCTGAACCTCTTCCGGCAATGCGGCGAGCAGGTGATTCTGCAATGGCGAAGGCGTGCGCGGCATAGAGGTCACCCATGAATCGAGCACCTGAAAGGGCCTCGTCCTTGTAACGATAGGACAACAGGATGACCCCTGGGTGAGCCACCGGACGCAGGGTGTCCGGTGGAGGCTTTCCTGCTTCGTACCAGCCGACCGGACGCCTGGCCGCACCCTGTTATTCCAAATGCGTTCACCGTCGCTTCGCGGTGCAGCCGACAAGGGATAACCCCTGGTCCGGTTTACCGACAAAGGCAAGTAATTGCCGGCCAGAAGGTAGATAGTGGACGTCTACCCACCTCACGATCGGGCCGAGGTCAACATGAAACGAAACTTCCCCGCGCACGTTGCATGGAGCGAAGCACGCATGAACGGCGACCACGCCCTGGCATTCGTTGCTGTCAAACCGCACAGCCCGGATACCGAAGCGAGCTTTCATCTCGTCTATGACCGGGCCAACTTTTCCCGACTCTCCGAAGCGCGCACCGCCGCAGAGCGTGCTCTGAACAAAATCCTGAGCTTCGACGCACGCGACGCGCCCGTATTCAGCTCACCGGAATGCTGACCAACACCAGCCCGGGGCATCGGTCCGGGGCGGCATAATCCCAACCCCGCACAGACAGATGGACCTGGTGATGTGGATCGATCAAGGCAGCGCGAGAGGTACCTCGCCGCTGCCCTGCCGTCACCTGCCAACCTTACAGGCCTACGCCGGTTTCATCAGCGCGGCCGTGGTGGACCTTATGGCTGACTCATAGCTGCCGAGGCCACGTTTCCACAGCCCGCTCGTGCGGGTTTTTTCTGGGAAAAAACTCGGCAATCGGTTTCGCTCGGGACGTTCCAGCAACAGTTGACTCAGACAGACTCCGTCAATCGCGCCGCACCAGCTTGGGCCGGAACATGACCAGCGCGATCGCCAGGAACAGGAGAATGTGGATGAGCCCCCCGATGTAGAACGATGTGAGCACGCCCAGCGCCCACACAACCAACAAGACGATCACGATAGCTTCGAACATGTTCAATCTCCTTACTCGGCCCGGCGCAGACCCGCTTCCATGCAGGTTGCGGCCGAAGTCACGGAGCGGTCTGTACGGCAACGCACTCATGACAAGCCGCTGACCACCCCCACGAGGCACGCGACCTGACGGCGGCCTCGACTGCAATCAGTCCGGCTTGCGTGCCCTACCGAACAGACCACCGCCAGCGCTAGGCGCCAGAGTGCAGCATGCGCGCAGTCAGCAGACTTCCCGCTCAACCCCACGACGTCCGTGAGCTGCAAGGCAAAAGGAGGCGGCCATGGTGACCAACCGACTGCTCAGCGGCATCCCGGGGCGGGAACGTGACCGGATCCTGAACCGTTGCGAATCGGTAAACCTGGACTTCGGCCGCACGCTTTGCGAGGCAGATCAGCCCTACAGTCACGCTTACTTCCCGCTTACCGGGTTCATCTCGCTGATAGCGAAGCTGGACGCCCATCGCCCCCTGGAGATGGGGCTGATCGGCAGCGAGGGCATGCTGGGCGTAACGCTCCTGCTGGGCGTTCGCAAGGCGCCGAACCGAGCGGTGGTGCAAGGCGCCGGTATCGCCTGGCGAATTACGGCCCCGCAGTTTGCACGCGAGCTGGGCGAGTGCCCTGCTCTGCAGCGCCGAATGAACCGCTACCTCTTCGTCTTGATGGCACAGTTGGCGCAAACGGCCGCCTGCACGCATTTCCATCAGATCCAGCCACGACTGGCTCGCTGGTTGCTGATGACCCAGGACCGCGCGCAGGCCGATCATTTCCACCTCACCCATGAGCTTCTTGCCGACATGCTCGGGGTACGCCGCAGCGGCATCACCGTGGCGGCGGGGGCGTTGCAGCAGAAACACCTCATTCACTACACCCGCGGTGAAATCACCATCCTCGATCGCACCGGGCTAGAGGCGGCTGCCTGCGAATGCTACGGCGCAGTGACGGACTGCTACAGCAGGCTGCTTGGCTGAACCTGGCACCCTTGGGGCGGTGCCTGACGGGAAGCGGTAACGTCAGCTGGACTTGTCCTTCTTTCTCACGAAGTCCAGATAGAAGCTCACCACCGCAAACAGAAGAATCAGGGAAACCACCAGCAAGCCAGCCTCAGTGCTGCTCATCACACACTCCAGTCAAGACTCGGCCGACATCCTGCGCCGAATGATCCAGGTGAATCCGCGGGCGGATAACCGCGCACGCCAATGACCCTGGCCTCACGAGAAGACCCAGGTGAAAAGCCTTCCTCGCCTACGCCCCTGCGAGCCAACCTCCCCTGAAGGCCTAGGGCGAGCCGCGCGGAAATCTCGGGCCATTCGCTGCAGGAACAGCACCATCACGCCGCCCAGCAGCAGCATTGCCAGCACCAGGGCCGGATACGCCAGCCACCAGGGCACACCGGTGGTCATCATGCTGAACTCGGACATGCCGCCGATGCTGGCAATCAGGTTCAGGGGCAGGAACACCACGTTGATGTGGGTCAGCTTGCGCAGCATTTCGTTCATGGTGTTGTTGGCCAGGTTGCCGCGGGCATCCATCAGCCCGGCGAACACCGTCGAGTAGATTTCCGCCTGCTTGTAACACTGGGTGTTCTCGATGATCAGGTCATCGATCAGCGCCACCACTTCCGCG
This sequence comes from Metapseudomonas resinovorans DSM 21078, assembly GCF_000423545.1. Classification (GTDB taxonomy): domain Bacteria; phylum Pseudomonadota; class Gammaproteobacteria; order Pseudomonadales; family Pseudomonadaceae; genus Metapseudomonas; species Metapseudomonas resinovorans. The sequence continues at coordinate 26,736 of NZ_AUIE01000023.1, read as the reverse complement.
CCGAAGTGGTGCTTCTCGGCGTGGTTGCGCAGGCGCGAGAGCACCGTGCCGTTGCTGTGGATGGCGTTGATGTAATAGATCAGGCTCTCGCTGAGGTTGAACATCTGCACGAGATGGTGGTTCTGCATCGAGCTGTTAAAGCGCTGCTGCAGCTCGCGGGCGACCATCTTGATCACCTTGAGGTGACCCAGGTAGTGGTGGATGTTGTGCAGCAGCATGTCCAGCAGCACATCCAGCGGCGTGTGCAGATCGTGGCGGACACCGAGGCCTCGCATCTGCGAGTCGTCCGGAGCGATCACTACCAGGCGCTCGGCGTTGAGCAACAGGCCGAACGACGACACCTCGAAGGAGAAACTGTCGCCACCGGAGTAGTTCTCCGGGCGTTTCCAGATCAGGAACAGGCTGTCTGGGTGGAACTCGATGCGCGACACCTCGTCGGGGTCCAGCGCCGAGGCCAGGGCATGCTCATCAAGGTGGAACCTGCTTCGCAGCAGGTCGCGCTCGGCGGTGTCCGGATTGACGAAGAGCAGCATCTGGCTGTCCTGGTCTTCGCTGGGATGCAACGCCCCTTGGGCGAGTTGGAAGCTTTTGATCATTGGGACTCCCCTGATCCGGGCCAACGTGCTCTACCAGGTCTGTCCCCGGCGCTTCAGTTCCAGGCGGCGGACGAACTCCTCCAGCACCAGCGAATAGAGGTCGTCCTGCAGGTAGGCATCCTCGATGCCGGCGTCGAGATTGGGGTTGTCGTTCACTTCGATCACCACCACCCGGTCGTCCGCCTGCTTGAGGTCAACGCCATACAGGCCATCACCGATCAGGTTGGCGGTTTTCACAGCCAGGTCCACCACAGCGCGAGGCGCCTCGTGTACCGCCATGGTCCGGCATTCGCCGTTGACCTCGGCACCTTCGGCCTTGTGGTTGAAAATCTGCCAGTGCCCCTTCGACATGAAGTACTGGCAAGCGAAGATCGGCTTGCGATTCAGAATGCCGATGCGCCAGTCGTAGTCGGTGTAGAGGAACTCCTGGGCCAGCAGCAGCACCGAGTGCTCGAACAACTGCGCCGTCGCCCTGAGCAGTTGTTCCTGGTTTTCCACCTTGATGACCCCGCGTGAGAAGCAGCCGTCGGGAATCTTCAGCACCAGCGGGAAGCCCAGGCGGTCGCCCACCTGTTCCAGTTCCAGGGGGTTGTCCTTGTAGAGGATTTCGCTGGCCGGCATCGCCAGTTTATTGCTGCGCAACAGGTCGGTCAGGTAGACCTTGTTGGTACAGCGCAGGATCGAAGTCGGGTCATCCATCACGACCAACCCTTCGCTTTCGGCCTTCTTGGCGAAGCGGTAGGTGTGGTTGTCCACGCTGGTGGTCTCGCGAATCAGCAGCGCGTCGTATTCGGCAAGGCGCGAGTAGTCCTTCTTCTCGATCAGTTCGACATCGATGCCCATGTTCCGGCCAACGCGAATGAAACTGTCCAGGGCCTTGGCATTCGAAGGCGGCAACGGCTCGTCAGGGTCGTGCAGGACGGCCAGGTCATAACGCGCCAGGCGCCTGGAACGCGGTACGCGCCAGATCTTGCGGCTGAAACCATCCAGCGCGTTGGCAAACTGATCTTCCTGATCCTCACGCAATTTGTGCAAGGCACCGGACTTTATTCCGGAAATCTGCCAGCCATCGGCCTTGCGGAATTCGACCAGCAATATCGGACAGGGAAATACCTCGAACAACTGACGGGCAATATCCTGCAAAGGCTCCATATCCGTCCGACCAAAGTAAAGACTTAATGTAAACCCTTCGGTACTTGCATACGGGTGTTTGACCAGCGCCTTTTCAAGCGTCTTTTCAAGATCATCAAGCGCCAGGCCATAGAGCGACTTCCGGGTAAGTTCACTGATTGTCCTGACCGACGGAATCACCTTGTGACCTCGCGCTTCAGCCAGCAGCGAACAATAGTAACCATGCCCCAGGTACTTGTAGTTACGGCACAAATTGATGACCTGGACGCGTTTTCCGGACTCATTCTCGCGCGGCTGCTCTAGGTATTCCTGAGCGGTCAGTACATCTTCGCTCGGAAAGTATTTCGCCCAGTCTTCTTTGCGCTCGACAATAATCACCAACTGACTAGAACTCTTTTCATCATTCGCAATATATGCTTTACCGTCTATTGCCGGAGCCGGACTTTTGCTCAATACTCCGCGCAAATCAACCTGTGCCGATGCCATCTCTCTGTGACCCGTTGAAGAACAAGTGCCTAACTATTAAGCACGGACCTTCTTAAAAGTCTCGTTCCATTACGAAAGTTTTACGGCGATCCCCATGGACTTTATATTTCGCAATGCCAGACCCGATGACCTCCCGTCCTTGTTGGGCCTGGAGAACCAGTGTTTCGAGCATGATCGGCTGTCGCCCCGCAGCTTCCAGTGGATGATCAGCCGAGCCCACGCCAGCCTGATCGTCGCCCAGAGCCAAGGCCGGTTGATGGGGTACGCACTGCTGCTGTTCCACCGCGGCACTTCACTGGCCCGGCTCTACTCCATCGCCATTGCGCCCGACGCCCGCGGCCAGGGACTGGGCAAACGTCTGTTGGCGGAGGCAGAGCAAAACGCCCGCGAGCACGACTGCGCCTATCTGCGGCTTGAAGTGCGCCCGGACAACCCGGCGGCCATCAGACTCTACGAAGGGGTTGGGTATCGGCGCTTCGCCCTGATCAACGACTACTACGAAGACCACGCAGACGCACTGCGCTTCGAGAAGCGCATCATCCAGCGACCGGCCAGCGCAGCGCGCCAGGTGCCCTATTACCAGCAGACCACCGACTTCACCTGTGGCCCGGCCTGCCTGCTGATGGCCATGGCCGCCCTGCAGCCCGGACGAGCGCTGGCAAGGCGCGAAGAGGTGCAGCTCTGGCGGGAAGCCACCACCGTGTTCATGACCTCGGGGCACGGTGGCTGCAGCCCGCAGGGGCTCGCCCTGGCCGCCTGGCGGCGGGGCTTTCGCGTGAGCTTGCAGGTCAGCGTTGACGGGCCACTGTTCCTCAGCGGCGTACGCAGCGAGAACAAGAAGGACGTGATGCGCCTGGTCCATGAAGAGTTCTGCAATGAACTCCAGCACAGCGATGTGCAACAGGTGCGCAGCAGTCAGCTCGACATCCCACGCCTGTTGGCCGAGGGCGGCCAGCCCCTGGTGCTGATCAGCAACTACCGCCTGACCCGCGCCAAGGCACCCCATTGGGTGCTGGTCACCGGCTGCGACGAGGATTTCATCTACCTGCATGACCCGGACATCGACCACAGCCGTCATCGCCAGGCCCTCGACTGCCAGCATCTGCCGGTGAGCCATGCAGAATTTCAGCGCATGAGCCTGTTCGGCGGCAACAAACTGCGGGCTTCGGTCATTCTCCACGACACGCACCAGGCCAACGGCCCGAACCATGGGTAGCGACAGGAACGCCCTTGGCTCAATCGCCTTCTGGACCGGGGCGAACTCAGGCTGCCGTTCTTGAACGGGTTTGCATGCCTTCCCAAACCCGAGGTTCACGGCAGCCGATAGAAGCCACCTAGCTGGCAGCTCCTGAGTCGCGTAGCTGAACCTGCGCAGCAGAGAGCTTCTGCCTCTCTCTGAGCAGGCAGACAACGAGTGCTGTTACACCGATGCAAAAGAAATAGAGCGCTTGAGGGCCGATATGGTCCATGAGCGCTCCTGCAACCAGTGGGCCGATGGTCGCGCCGATGCCGAACGTCATCAACAGCACGCCTGCTACGGAAACACGCAGCTCTGTTTCGAGATTGTCATTGGCAAGGGCCACGCCAAGCGGATACAGACTGAACTGCAGGAAGCCTACGACAGCACCGGCAAACATCACCCAGCCCAGCCCTGGGGCATCCAGAAAGGCCAATGGCAGATAGGCGATGGAGAGCAAGGCGGCGGTCAGTCGGATCAAGGTGACACGGGAATAGCGGTCCGACAGTTTCCCAAGCGGAAGCTGGGCTAACAGTCCCGCTGCGATGCTGGCGGCCATGAACTGGCCAACCTGCGCTGGTGTGAATCCCAGATGCGCCGCAAAGATCGGCGTCAAGCCGTAGAGGCAACCGTTCAGCAGTCCCGACGCGAGAATGGTGCCCAACGCCTGGGGCAAGCGGCGCAGATAAAGCATGGGTTGCACCCGCACCTGACTGATGGCGCTGGGCTGCATTCCCCGGTGCATGACCATGGGCACCACGCCAATGGCGAAAGCGATGGACACACCGGTCAAGGCTGCCGCATCGAGCCCATTGCCGAGGCTGAGCAGCAGTTGTCCGAGCATCATGCCGACGTAACTGGCCACCATGTAGATCGACAGGGCACCGCCTCGGCGGTCGACCGGTGCGCAATCGTTCAACCAGCTCTCGATGACCATCAGCTGACACATCATCGCAGCCCCCACGATGAACCTCAGCGCAAGCCAAAGTGGCAGCCAATCACTCAATTGGTGGCTGAGCACCGCCATGACGATCACACCCGCGCTCACCACAAAGGCGCGGGGATGGGAAACGAGGCCAATCAGCCAGTAACCGATTCGGCCTCCAATCACCATGCCCAGCGCATTGGCGGCCATCAGGGCGCCGCCCCAGAGTTCAGCCACCCCCGCAGCGTTCAGGCGCAAGGCCAGATAGGTCATCAGCAAGCTTGAGCCCAGCTGCATCAGTAGCGCTGCAGCGTAAATCGTTCCGAACGCCTTGGTGAGTGCGAACACGTTGAGCCCTGGATGAGTTGTGGTGGGAAATCAGGCAAGCCCGTGGCGCTGCTTCCAGTCACCGGGGTGCACGACATAGCCGAACAGCGCATGGCCGCCATAGATGAGCTCGGTCCCTTCCGGAATCCAGAGGAGCTGGCCGGGCTCCACCCGATAGAGTTCGCCGTTGGCCTTGAGCTCGAAACAGCCTTCGATGACGAAAATCACTTCGTCATACAGCAAGGTCCAGGCAACCTCCGCGCCCTCCCAGCGGGCAAAGCCGATCCCAAGATTTGGAGATACCTCGTTGCTGAGTGCCCGGGCCACACTGGCGCCTCCAGGAGGCCCGCCGCGATGGGTGAAGGTCAGGTCCCGGTGATCGACAAGAAGTACCGGCCCTTTACCACCTGGAGCAGTCGTCATATCTCGCTCCTGCTGTTCCAGGCCGCCCAGCGAATGCGTGTCTTGACCCCCAGGCCAAGGAACGGCTCCGGCGGATTGAGCGAAGGCATGCCCGTCACTGCCTGGATATCGCGCAGCTGACTGGAGTCGGCACCTACGACCCTGTCCGCCAGCAGCGCCCCGGAGATGGTGCCCCAGGCTGCGCCGACCCCGTTGTCGCACGCTGTGGCGTAAACGCCCTCGCTCAATTGGCCGAAGAAGTTGGTGAAGTTGCGCGATATCGCATAGGTTCCTCCCCAGGTATGGGTGAAGGGAACATGGGCAAGTTGCGGGTAGCGGGCGAGAAACGCTTTTCGATGGTCGTCGCGAATTTGAAAGCGCGTCTTCTCGTCGACACTGCGGCCATATCGCGGCACGTGCTTGTAGGTATTGCGAATGATGAGGCGACCATCCTGGGTCATTCGCACCGTGGTGCCTGCATGGTCGGCTGGCGTCAGGCCCCAGTCGAGGGACGCGCCGATGGCTTCCAGCTCGGCGCTCTCCAGCGGACGAGTCCAACTGGCAAAGGTCATCACGGGAAGCAGGCGATTACGCAAGTAACCGAACTCTTGGGTGAAGATGCTGGTGCCCAGCAATAGCCGTGGCGTGCGGATGATCCCCTGGCTGCCATGCAAGACCCAACGTCCCTGGGCATCCTGCTCCAAACGCTGGATGGGCGACTCTTCGAGAATCTCGACGTTCTCTGGCAAGGAAGCGCCCAGCCCGCGCACCAGTGCCGCCGGCTGCATCAGGTAGCAGCCCGGTGTGAAGATGGCGCGACTGTAATAGCTGGTGCCGAGTACAGCCGAAAGCTCCTCTCGCTCAACCCGTCGATAGGGTTCGCCGAGGTCGGCCATCAACTTCTCGAAATGATCGAGGTACGCCAATCCACGCTCGCCTACAGCGCCCTGATACTTGCCGGCATGGGACCACTGGCATTCGATGCGGTGTTGGCCAATCAGCGATTGCAGCTGATCGATAGCCGCCCGATTGAGCCCCAGTAGACGCTGCTTATGCTGCGGGTCCGGATGCTCCAGGGCGAACTTGTGCGGCAAATCGATGACGAAACCGGAGTTGCGGCCTGACGCGCCGTACCCGATGCGCTGGGCGTCGACGAGCAGGATGCGGGCTTGCGGCAGGTGCTCAGCCAGGCGTCGCGCCGCCGAGAGCCCTGCGAAGCCCGCGCCGATCACTACATAGTCGGCCTTCTGCTCGCCAACCAGGCGCGTGCAGGGAAGAGGCTCGGGCAGCGCGGCATACCACCCACAGCTGCGGTCATCATTGGGCAGGTTGACAATACTGTTCATGGTCAGGCCCTCAGGCCACGTTCTGTTGGATGTCCTGGCAGCTCTGCAGCCAGGTATTACGTTTCGACTGCGCCTGCCGTCCGAGAAGGACGAAGCCGCGCATGGCACCGGCCGCGTCATGGAAGGCTGCACTCAGTCCGTCCGCAGTTACTTCGCAGCGCCACTGTCCCTCGCATTCGACAGGTGGCGGCAGCAGGCAAAGCGGTGCCGCCGGCGTCTTCACCGTCACTGGCGCCAGTGGGTAGCTGACAAGGCTCGGCTGTCCCAGCAGGGTCTTGGCCAGGGCGCGTATGCCTTCGTTGATCGGTGCGAGATAGGGCAACAGCTGCCCGTTGATCTCAATGCAGTCACCCAGCGCATAGACGCCCGGCTGCGAGGTTTGCAGATGTTCGTCGACCTTGATGCCACGCCCGCACGCCAGGCCTGCCTCAAGCGCCAGCTCCAGGTTGGGCCGCAAGCCGACGGCGGACAGCACGAGGTCCGCCTCGAAGCGCTGGCCGTCGGCCAGGGATAGCTGATAGCCATCGGCCCCCTGCTCGATGCGCTGCAAGGTCGTGCGCAAATTCCATTGCACACCGAGGGCGGACAACGCTTCCTGCAATTGCAGCCCGGCGGATTCCGGTAACAAGCGCTCCATCGGCCAGGCACCCAGGCCAATCACGCGCACCTGGTAACCGCTGCTCGCCAGGTCATTGGCGAACTCGCAGCCGATGAGCCCATCGCCGAGGATCGCGACACGACGCACGCCCGCCAGCCGTTCACGGAACTCCCGATAGTCCTGGAGGTTGTTGACGCTCAGCAGCGCCTCGGCACGGCCCTCTATAGGCAACCGCACCGGCGAGGCCCCGCTGGCCAGCACGAGCTGTCCATACTCCATTTCGCCGAGACTGGTGTGCAAACGGCGCGCCTGGGTATCGATTCGCTCGACCCGGCAGTGGGTGTAGATACGGATGCCCAGTCGCCGCTCCAGCGCCAAGGGGCTTTCCGTCGCCAGCGCCTCGGCGCTGCGCCCTTGCGCCAAGGCGATGGACAGCGCCGGCTTGGAGTAGATGTGCCCGGTTTCCTGGGTGAGCACACGAATATCCAGTTGCGGGTTGGCCTTGCGCAGTTCCTGGGCCAGGCCGTAACCGGCATGCCCGCTGCCAATGATGACCACCGGCTGGGCTGGAATAACTGCGGCAAGGGGCTTCACCACGGCCGGTGGGGTCGCCACCGCAGTCACGGGCTCGCTGATTTCGATCATTTCGAAGTCGGACTTGCCCACTTTGCAGTCGGGGCAGAGCCAGTCCTCGGGGACGTCCTCCCAGCGGGTACCGGGGGCAATGCCGTCGTCCGGCCAGCCCTGGGCCTCGTCATAGATCAGGCCACAGATAATGCAGAGCCATTTTTTCATCGCCGCATCCCCCTTCATTCGCCCTTGATGCGCAAGGCCAGGTTTTTGGTCCGCACGTAGCTGTAGAGGGCCTCCTGGCCTTTCTCCCGGCCGAAGCCGGAAAGCCCTACTCCGCCGAATGGCGTCTCGATCCCGCCGGCATACCACTCATTGATGAATACCTGTCCGGCACGCAGGCGACGTGCACAACGCAAGGCCCGGTTGAGATCCTGGGTGAAGACGCCGGCGACCAATCCGAACTCGGTGCCATTGGCAATGGCGATGGCCTCCTCCTCGGTATCGAAGGGAATTACCGCAAGTACCGGCCCGAACACCTCGTCACGGGCAATTTCCATATCCGGGGTAACGTCGCGGAAAACCGTAGGCGCCATGTAGTGCCCGCGCATTCCGCTGATTGCCTCGCCGCCGGTTGCGAGCACTGCGCCCTGTTCCACGGCACGTCGGCACATGGCCTCGATGCCTTCGAGCTGGCCGGCGGAAATCACCGGCGTCAGATCTGGATTGTCCTGGCCGAGTCCGACGCTCAACCCTTCGGCCATGGCAGTCACCTCGGTGACTACCTCGTCGTACACGGAGCGGTGTACGAGCAGCCGCGACATGGCCGAGCAAACCTGGCCTGCGTTGAAAAAGATGCCGCTCTTGACGCTGGCGAGCAGTTGCTCGCGATCAGCATCGGGGAACACCAGCGCAGCGGACTTGCCACCCAGCTCCATGACGCTGGGAATGGCGTGCTCTGCCGCCACACGCAGAATGCTCTGGCCCGTGGGGACAGAACCGGTGAAGACGATCTGGTCGACATCGCCATGCCCGGCCATGTAGGCCCCCACTTCCCGGCCGCGGCCGCAGATGAGGTTGACCGCGCCACGCGGAAGCCCGGCACGATCAATGGCTTGTAGCAGGACGCAGAGCCCCAATGGGGAAAGTTCCGGCGACTTGATCACGACCGCGTTGCCTGCAGCCAAGGCCGGTGCCAGCGACCGGGCACAAATGGAAACCGGGAAGTTCCACGGCACGATCTGCAGCGACACACCCATCGGATCGTAGACAGTGAAGTCCATGTAGCCGTTGCCGAGAGGAATCGACGTCCCCTCGATCTTGTCCGCCATGCCGGCGTAGTACTCGAAATAGCGCGCCGCCTCGACGAACTCGTCGCGGGCATCACGCAGGCTCTTGCCGTTCTCCTGGCAAAGCACCCAGGCGCCTTCCTCGGTCACTGCGCGGATCTGTGCGGCGATTTCCAGCAGCCAGGCAACTCGCTGGGCAGGTCGCGCGCGGGTCAGCTCGCCGCTGTCCGCACAGCGACGCGCTGCCTGGATAGCGCGCTCCGCGTCGCCAATACTCGCTTGGGCGACAGTGGCCACCCGTCCGGTCGTCCCGGGATTGTTCACGGTGATGCGCTGCTCATTGTCGGTCCACTGACCGTCGATGAAGTTCAGCCAATGTGAGGCGATCGAATGCATGGCGGCCACCTCAGGCGTTCTGTGCGCAATCAAGCAGCTGGCGCGCAGCCCACTTGTGGAAGTAGTGGGTCGGCAGGTCCATCTCCGGCGAGAACGCGCCACCGTTGTAGCCGGGGGAGTTTCGACCTTTCTGCATGCCCTCTACCGATGCGATGTCTTCGGCGAACACCACACGCCAGGACTGCATGACGGCATTGCGCGCCGCTTCGAAATGGCCATCCAGTGCCTCGTCGCCTACATAGAAGAGACGCAGGTGCTCGACGGTCTTACCCGGTGCAATCGGCTCCAGCATCATCGCGAAGGCATGGTCGGCCTGGATGCCCAGCAGGACGTTGGGGAAGAAGGCCACGTACTCGGCGGTGCGCAGGCGATCCTTGGGCCAGGACGGGAAGATCGGCAGGTGCGTGCCAGCAACATCGGAGAGGTTGTAGGCGTGGCTACCCTGGCCGGCGAACTGATCGAACATGATGTTGTAGTGATCTTCGAGACGGGAATAGCTGTTCAGGCTCGGGTGTACCCACGGCAGGTGATAGGCCTCGCAGTAGTTCTCTACCGCCAGCTTCCAGTTGCAGTTGACCTCGATGCTCATGGCGCCGCTGTTGGCTTCGCGTCGCATCAGCCCCATGCCATCAGCACCGAGGAACTGCGTCCAGCGCTCGGTCAGCGGCGCGAGTTGCTCTTCCAGGACGGGAGCATCGCCAGACAGATTGATGAAGACCATATCCATCCAGATCGTACTGCGCAGAGCCTTCAAACCATGTTTCTCGCAGGCGAAACGGTCGTCCTTGTGCTGATTGATGCCGCCCACATGCGGCGTTCCCTTCAAGCCACCGTTCAGGTCGTATGTCCAGGAGTGATAGGGGCAACGAATCACGCCCTGAACCTCGCCGGCCTCCTGTACCAACTTCACGCCGCGATGGCTGCAGACGTTGTGAAATACCTGAACCAGGCCTTCGCGGTTGCGCATCAGCAGCAGCGGCAGGCCCATGAAGTCCACTGGTTTGACATAGCTGTTCTTCGGCAGATCGCTCGCGAAGCCAATGCAGGCCCAGTTGCGGCCGAGCACCTGGTCGCGCTCCAGCTCGAAATAACGGTGGTCGGTATAAAATTCGTTCGTCAGTCCATGAGCTTCATGGATGGGAGCCAGGACGGTTTCCAGGGCATGGGTAGGGATGATCTGGGATGCAGTCATTGTTTTTCTCTCTCTTGTTCTGTTCGCAAGGACGGTTTGCACGGCTAGCTCGGCCTGGTGCTTGGCGCCGAGTTTCGACAGAGAGAGAAACGCCGACAAACGATTTTATTCAGCGTTATTTATTAGTTTTAATCATTAATTATTTTCTGTTTACTGCGAACCAGATCGCTGTTCGAAATCCACTCTCATTGAGCTTTAGCGCCAACGAATTAATGCGCTTTGGTAATGAATTGATGATGAGAAATGAGTTGTCGCAAGTTCTACGTTGACCCATTTTGTCGGCACGCCCGTGGCCCAAAAGCCCATGGTGATCGATGGGTACGCCTGACCCATTGGCGATGGATTCGCCAGCCCAACTCAGTCAAATCCTCAAACCCTTGAACAAGAACAAGAGGGGATAACAATGCGTGCAGAATCAGGCCTGTTAAAGGGCCTCAATCCCACCGTGACGGTCACTTCATTGGTCGCCGTCATTACCTTCGTGCTTTTTTGCGCCCTCTTTGCCGAGAGTGCGAGCGCTGTCTTCCAGTCCACTTCCGACTTCATCCTGCAGAACTTCAAATGGTTCTACCTGGCGTTGGTCAGTGGCGTGCTTGGGCTGCTGATCTACCTGATGTTCAGCCGCTACGGCCAGATCAAGCTGGGACGCGATGAAGACGCGCCCGAATTCAGCTTCGGGTCCTGGATTGCCATGCTGTTCAGTGGCGGGATGGGAATCGGCCTGATCTTCTGGTCTGTCGCCGAACCCATGTGGCATTACGCCGGCAATCCGTTCGCGACGGGATTGACCGATGAAGCCGCCACCACGTCGATGCGTATCACCCTCTTCCATTGGGGCCTGCACCCGTGGGCAATATTCACGGTTGTCGGCCTTGGGCTCGCCTACTTCGCCTATCGAAAGGGGCTGCCGCTGACCATGCGGTCCATCCTCTACCCGCTGATCGGTGACCGCATCTACGGGCCAATCGGCCATGTGGTGGACATACTCGCCGTGGTCATCACCGCGTTCGGCGTTTCGCAGTCCCTCGGCCTGGGTGTGGTGCAAATGAACACAGGGCTCAGCCAGGTGTTCGACCTGCCTATCAGCCTGGGTGTGCAGATAACCCTGATCGTGCTGATCAGCATGGTGACCACCCTGTCGGTCATGGCCGGTGTCTCCCGGGGGATGAAGCGCCTGTCTGAATGGAACATGCTGCTTTCCGTCGTTCTTGTCGCGCTGGTCCTTTTGCTGGGTCCCACCCGCTACATCCTCAACCTGATGCTCGAGAGCACCGGTGACTATGCCCAGAACATCGTGGGCCTGAGCTTCTGGAGCGATGCCCAGAAAGATAGCGGCTGGCAGAACTGGTGGACCGCCTTCTACTGGCCGTGGTGGATGACCTGGGGTCCATTCGTGGGTCTTTTCATCGCTCGAATCTCCAAGGGTCGCACCATTCGCGAGCTGATCGCTGGCGCCTTGGTGGTTCCCACCCTGGTCACCATCGTCTGGATGTCGGTCTTCGGCGGCGCTGCCTTGAAGAGCGAGCAGGCCGATCGCCAACTTCATGAACAACGCGTGGCGAGCGGTGAGCTTCAAGGCGAGCAAGCAAAGTTCGAGGGCGGAACGGTACTCCTGGCCACCAAGGAAGAAACCACAGCGGCCATGTTCACCCTGCTGGAGAAAATCGACGGCGGCATGATTGGCAAGTCCCTCAGCATTCTGGTGTGCATCCTGCTGGCAACCTACTTCATCACCTCTGCCGACTCCGGCACCCAGGTGCTATGCACACTGAATTCGCTGGGCAGCGCCAATCCACCTCAAAGCATCCGACTGCTTTGGTGCGTCATGGAAGGCGCCATCGCTACCGGCTTGCTACTGGCCGGTGGGCTCAAGGCCATTCAGATGGCCAGCATCGCCGCGGGCCTGCCAATTGCTGCATTCATCCTGCTACTCAGCTACACCCTGCTACGCAGCCTGCGTCAGGAGATGGCTGGCGTGCTGCCTGAGTTACCCCCTGGCAGCCGCAATCCCACGCAGGAGTTTTCCCGGGAGGGTGTCTCGCATATTGGCGGACCAGTGCCGGGCGGGGCCCTTGATCTCGGTTTGACTGCGCAAAAGGCCGGCTGACACTGGCTGGATAGAGCCACCTGAAAGCATCGAAGCCGACAGCCACAAGCTGCCGGCTTCGGTCGTTCTGGGCTTCACTCACCCCGCACTGATGGCAAAGCCATCAGCCAATCCCGAAATAACCGCACACTTTGACGTGGGCCGCGTTCGCTCGGAGATTCAAGCAAGCAGAACTTAGCATCTGTCTGAAGGATGACGTCATTCGGCCTGACCAAAGCGCCCGTGCTTAGCGGTTCATCCACCAGGTTGCCCCACGCCAGAGCGACACCTTGTCCACTGATCGCCGACTGGATAAGCATGCTGTAGCTGTTGATATTGACCCGGTGTTTCGGGGTCAGAAGCTCATACCCCAGACGCTTGAACCATTCCGGCCACCCAATCCAGTCCCGCTGCGAATCTTCGAGCCATAGCCAGGTACAGGACGAGAGCCCATCAACGGATCGCAGTTGCGGGTGCTTCTCCAGATAACCCGGGCTGCATACGAGGAAAATCTCTTCCGAAAACAGCGGAGTGACCTCCATTCCTTTGGGAGGCGTACCGCAGTAGTAGAGCGCCAGGTCGCTATCGAGCCTGGAATAGTCCTTCACATGGTCATGAGCAATGATGCGCAGGTCGATGTCTTCGTGCTGGCTCTGGAATTCCGCGACCTTGGGCAGTAGCCAGAGCGATGCCATAGCCGTACTGGTAGCAACGGTTACCTGCTGATCGCCTCGCCATTGACGAATCTCGCCGGTCGAACGGGCCAGGTGCAGCATGCATTCACGCACCGTTTCGTAGTACTGACTCCCGGTTGGAGTCAGGCTCATGCTGCGCGTCGTTCGGGTGAACAACGCCTTGCCAAGATACTCTTCGAGCAGACGAACCTGACGGCTGATCGCGCCCTGTGTGACGTTCAGCTCTTTGGCTGCGATCGTAAAGCTCAGGTGACGCGCAGCGGATTCAAAGGCAAGCAGGCTGTTAAGCGGCGGAAGCGGTTGGATTTTCACGGTTTGACGCACCCATCCATTCCTTTTTTATAAGTTCGTCATTTTAACGGGCCGCCTTGGGTTTAGGTGCGCCAGCGGAACAAAATGAACTGAGTATTTTGCCTCGCATGCGGATTGTGGTTGCCCGCACGTTCGCACCTCTGCTGTTGTGTTGAGAACGTACCCGCGAGGTGGAATTGACTTGCGTCTTCGGCCGGAAGCGACACAGTGGGTAAACCTCTACACCGAGTACTCCGCCCCCTGTTGGTGCAAAATAGTGCCCACTAGAACTTTGCTAGCCTGGATTGTGAGTCCAGCCCCTGTCGCGTAATGCAGCGAAACGAGGACCGATATGAAAGCCGATTTTGAGCGGATTGATGCCCCTGAACCCGAGATGCCGCGTGATGGAAGTCACCACAGGTCCCACCAGCCGTCGGTGGTGACAGCATGATCGAGGTAACCGAGGTTTCAATTGCCGAACTGCGTGCCGCGCTCGAATCCGGTCGGACGACTGCGGTTGAGCTGGTCCAGGCCTATCTCGCCAGGATCGATGCCTATGATGGCCCCGACACACCCACGGCCCTCAACGCGGTGGTGGTTCGCAACCCCGATGCGCTGAAGGAAGCCGAGGCGTCCGACGCCCGCCGGGCCCGGGGCGAAACGCTGGGGCCGCTTGATGGCATCCCCTACACCGCCAAAGACAGCTACCTGGTGAAGGGACTGACTGCGGCCTCCGGCAGTCCGGCATTCAAGGACCTGATCGCCTATCGCGATGCGTTCACCATCGAACGACTTCGCGCTGCGGGAGCGATCTGCCTGGGCAAGACCAATATGCCGCCCATGGCGAACGGCGGCATGCAGCGCGGGGTCTATGGCCGCGCGGAAAGCCCTTACAACGCGAACTACCTCACCGCGCCCTTCGCGTCGGGTTCGTCCAATGGTGCGGGCACCGCAACCGCGGCCAGTTTTGCGGCATTCGGCGTTGCTGAAGAAACCTGGTCGAGCGGACGCGGGCCTGCATCGAACAATGGCCTGTGCGCCTATACGCCTTCGCGCGGGGTGATCTCGGTGCGCGGCAACTGGCCGCTGACGCCGACGATGGATGTCGTCGTGCCCTACGCCAGAACCATGGCCGACCTGCTCGAGGTACTGGACGTCGTAGTGGCGGAGGACCCGGACACGCGTGGCGACCTGTGGCGCCTGCAGCCCTGGGTGCCGATCCCAAGCGTTGATTCGGTACGCCCCGCGTCCTACCTGGAGCTGGCCAAGCAGGCCGAAGCCCTGGCGGGCAAGCGTTTCGGCGTGCCGCGCATGTTCATCAACAAGGACCCGGATGCCGGCACCAGCGAAGCGCCGGGCATTGGTGGCCCGACCGGGCAACGCATCAACACTCGCCCGTCGGTGATCGCGCTCTGGGAAGAGGCGCGCAAGGCCCTGGAAGCCGCCGGCGCCGAAGTGGTCGAGGTCGACTTCCCGCTGGTGTCCAACTGCGAGGGCGACCGGCCGGGCGCACCGACCGTGTTCAACCGCGGCCTGGTATCCAAGGAATTCCTCCATGACGAACTGTGGGACCTGTCGGCCTGGGGCTTCGATGATTTCCTGAGGGCCAACGGCGATCCCAAGCTGAACCGTCTTGCCGACGTCGACGGTCCGAAGATCTTCCCGCACGATCCGGGCACGCTGCCAAACCGCGAAGGCGACCTGGCCGCAGGCATGGACGAATACGTGCGAATGGCCCAGCGCGGCATCAAGCAGTGGGACCAGATTCCCACGTTGCCCGATGGCCTGCGCGGACTGGAGCAGACCCGCCGCATCGACCTCGAAGACTGGATGGATCGCCTGGGGCTCGACGCTGTGCTGTTCCCGACGGTGGCCGACGTGGGCCCGGCGGATGCCGATGTGAATCCCGAGTCTGCGGATATCGCCTGGAGTAACGGTGTCTGGGTCGCCAATGGCAATCTGGCCATCCGGCACCTGGGCGTCCCCACGGTAACCGTGCCGATGGGCGTGATGCCGGACATCGGCATGCCCGTTGGGCTGACGTTCGCCGGTCGTGCGTACGATGACTCGGCGCTGCTTGGTTTCGCTTCGGCGTTCGAGTCGACGGGGACCAGGCGATTGATTCCACCGCGAACCCCACCGCTGCAACGCGGCTAGATAGGGAGCTGGCGGGATGGGCGCGGTACAAGCCCATCCCTCAGCGAGCAACCGGCGTTTTGCTTATCCGACTTTGAACTGAGTGCGGCTGCGAAACTGCCCGGGGGCTATATCGAATTTTTCGCGGAAGCAGCGATGAAAATGCGGGAGCGTGGCGAATCCACTGGCGACCGCTATTTCAATGAGGGATTTGTTGGTGTGCTGCAACAACTGGCGTGCGTGAGTAAGGCGCAACTCCAGGTAGTACCGCGGCGGAGTTGCCTTGACGTAGCGACGGAAGAGGCGCTCCAGGTGTCGCCTGGAGATGCCCGCATGCCGGGCGATTTCGTCGATCTCTATGGGGTCTTCGATATTGCTGTGCATCAGCTCCAACGCGAGCTTGAGGGTTCGCGGCAGGGTCGGGTCGAAGTCGATCGACACCACGGACACATCGACGACTTCCCGCATCTTGTCGCAGCCCAGCACCTCCTCCACAGCATTCAGCAGCTCCTGACCAGCGCTGTGCCCGACCACCTCCAGCATCATGCCCAACGAGCTGTTCGCGCCGGCGCAACTGATCCGCTTGCGGTCGAGTACGTGGGAATGGGTGGTCACCCTCACCTTGGGAAAGAGTTCGGCCATCATTGCCCGCCCGTCAGGGTGGAATGCGCAGTCATGGCCATCCAGCAGCCCCGCCTCGGCAAGGAAGTAACAGCCATTCCAGAGCCCTCCAAGCACTGAACCCGCGGCGTCAGCGTGGCGCAGTTTCGCCCGCAGCAGGGGGTCGCTCTCGAGGCGGACACGGAAACCGCCACACACCACGATGATGTCCTGGTGTTTTTCGTCCAGCTCCGACAGGGGGCAATCGGCGGCAATGGCAATCCCGAGGTCGCTCAACACCAGGTTGCTCTCACCCCCGACCACCTGCACCTCGAACACGGGCGTCGAACTCATCAGGTTGGCGGTAACCAGGGCGTCTACCGCGCCGGTAAACGCCATCATCGAAAAATGCTCGCGCAGGACGAAGGACACGCGGCGGACCGACGTCGTCAACCCGGCACGGCTGGCCCTATCCAGATGTGCCAGGTTCTTGCTCTTCAACACGCTCTCGAATGACGTTCTCATCTCTCGACTCACAGGCGCTCAGGCACCACCCGACAAGGCTGCATCGAACAGCAGCGCAAACAGCTTCGCACAGTCCGGGCTGTCAGGCAGTGCCGCAACCGTCTCTGCAATTGCCCTTCGCGACGCATCCCCTACTCGAAGGCGGCGTCCTCGAACATCGGCTCCGATGGCTCGATCAGGGCATACGTCCCGGTCACCTTGCAACGGCGTTTGCGGCGTTCGTGCCACCTACTCCTCGAAGCGACTCGTGGGGTCACGATCGCGGTCGTAGTGCCTCGTGAGAGGGAACGGCGGCAACCAGGACTCGCGACGGACGGTCCAGCTTTCATAGGTTGGCCTTAGTTGGTCGGGGGCATCCAGGGTGCCCAGGTTCACTTCGATCTCGTCTGCGGTGCGGGCGAAAACGGACGAGCCGCAGCGAGGACAGAAATACCGCCCGGCGTAGTCGCGTGTTTCGCCATCGATCGTCACCGCGTCCTGCGGGAACACGGCAGATGCGTGAAACAGGGCGCCATGATGTTTGCGACAGTCGAGGCAGTGACAAAGGCCGACCCGGTAGGGGAGCCCCGAGGCCACAATCCGGACGGCGCCACAAAGGCAACCGCCTGTGAATCGGTCCATGCTGCGTCTCCTCTGCTATCTAGCCGTCGGGATGCTGGCAACGAACCTCGCCGGGTGCCCATTGAAGCTGTGCCAGCCATTTCCGCTGCTTGTGAAAATAGCAGCCACACCGTTGCAACGAGTGGCTATCGGCCTCGCCTCATCGCCATGGCTGGCTTCGTGACGAGCTTGAACCGCACGGCATTACCCAATCAATCGCCTATCGGGTGGTGTTCATGCAGTTTCACCGGGTCTTCCTTGCGCCCGCGAGCGATAGACCGGCCCTTCCGGGATCGCCGGCAAGGGCCAGGACGGGGCCCGATCAGGCCGCCGCGTAAACCACCAGTTCCACCAGCATCTCCTCGCGAGCAAGGCCCGCCACGACCACGGCAGCGCGGTTCGGGTAGGGGGCGGCGAAGTATTCGGCGTAGACCGCATTCACCGTGGCCAGGTAGCTGCGGTCAGTGACGTAGATGAGCACCTGGGTCACCGCGTCCAGGCCCAGCCCGGCGCAATCCAGGGTGTGCTTGAGGTTGTCCAGGGTCTGCCGCGCCTGCGCCTCGATGCCCCCTTCCACCACACGCCCTTCGACATCGATGGGGATCTGCGCCGTGTACAAGGTCCCGTTACCGATCACGGCCCACTCCAGCGGGGCCTTGGACGGGTACAAACGGGTGCTGACTGCCTGTTTCATTGAACTCTCCAGGGGGAAGAAAAAAGGGAGGGACAAGCCCTCCCAAGGGACTAGACCTGCTGCTCGCGCGCCAGGCGGCGGGCGATCTGTGGGGCGTTCCAGAGCGCGGGGAGGATCAGCAGGGACACCGGCACGGCGGTGATGACGATGAAGGACTGCAACGCCGTGACCCCGCCCGAGCCGATGGTGATCAGCACCACCGCAGCCAGCCCCATGCCGATGCACCAGAAGGCGCGCAGCCACTTCTTCGGCGAGTCGTTGCCAGACATCGCCATGGCCACGGTGTAGGCCATGGCATCGCCGTTGGTGGCCACCGAGATGAAGCTGAGGAACAGGAACAGCGCCGACACCAGCCCCGCCAGCGGGAGGCTCTGGGTCACGCCCAGCAACATGGCCTCGGGCTGGGTGCCGTGGGCGGTGACGGTGCCGGGGTTTTGCAGCTCCAGGCCGATGCCGGTGCCGCCGACCACGGTGAACCAGAACATGGTGACCAGCGGCGCGATGACCGACAGGGTCATGATGATCTGGCGAATGCTGCGGCCCCGGGAAATCTTGGCCACGTACAGGCCCATCATGGGTGCATAGCCGATGAACCAGCCCCAGTAGAACACGGTCCACCAGTCGAGCCACTTCGGATCGGCGCGGTACAGGGTCATCGGCAGGAAGTTTTCCAGTTGAATGCCGAACGCCACGGGGAAGCCCGAAAGGATGAACAGGGTCGGGCCGGCCACGATCATGAACAGTGCCAGGCCGATCATCAGCCAGACGTTGATCTCGCTGACGAAACGGATGCCGTTCAGGCCCACCAGGCAGGAGGTGGTGTACATGGCCGTCACCAGGATGATGGTGATGGACTGGGTCAGCAGGTCATTGGGCAGGCCCCAGACGGCTTGCAGTGCATTGCTGATCTGCAGGCCGAGGAAGCCGATCGGGCCGATGGTGCCGGCGACGACCGCGATGATCGAGGCGGCATCGGCGAGGTTGCCGATGGGTCCCTTGAGTGCGCGCTCGCCCAGCAGCGGATACAGCAGCGTGCGAGGCGCCAGCGGTAGGCCCTTGTCGTAGTGCAGGTGCATCAGCACGATCGCCAGCAGGCTGCCGAGCACCGCCCAGGCGAGGAAGCCCCAGTGCACGAAGGACTGGGCCAGGGCCAAGTGGCCGGCCTGCTCGGTGTTCGGCTGCACACCGGCGAACAGCGGCGGCGGACTGGCGAAGTGCATCAGCGGTTCGGCAGCCGCCCAGAAGGCGCCGCCACCGGCCAGCAGTGCACACATGATCACAGCGATCCAGTTGAAGGTGCTGGTTTCCGGCTTCCGGTCGACGCCACCCAGGCGCACCCGGCCGCACTTGCTGAAGCAGATGCCCAGGCTGACCAGGAAGGTCGCCAGCATCAGCACCTGCCAGTAGAGTCCGAAGACTTTCGTCGACCAGGCGAACAGCGTGTTGACCAGCGCCGAGACGGCGTCGATGTCCACCAGCGCCGCCACCAGGAAACTGAGCAGGAAGCCACCGCTGATGACGAACAGCGGCCAGTCGATGCCTTGCAGTGCCGGGTGCTTCATCGGCGTGCTGCCTATGGTCTGGGTCGGGAACACTTTCATGATGCCTCCAGGTTGTAGCTTAGGCCCCGCCGGCATGCGGCACGCGCGGGGCGAATGACCAGGGGTTCGAAACGACGAGGGTCGTTTCGTCAACGCAAGGGGCGCATGTCGCGCGCGCCCCCTGGAGGCAGCGGGTGATGGTGGTGTGCGGGTGGGCACAGGCCAGCTCCACGGCGGGAGTTGGACGAGGCTCTGTTCTTGTTTTTGTTCATGGCGTCCTCACGGGGTGGGTAGATCAGTTCTGCGGCGCGGTGCCGCGTTCCAGCAGGTTCAGCCAGTTCAGGCCCATGATTTTGCGCACCTCGTCCTCGGCGAAGCCGCGTTGGCGCAGGCCCTGGGCGATGACGGGGAAGTCGCGGCTGTCACGGAACCAGTGCAACGGGGCCGGCCAATCGGCGTTGTCCGCCGAGCCTTCGCCGTAGTCCTTGGCCTTGCTCCAACGGCCATTGCGCATCCACTCCAGCACTTGCAACGGCTGCTGCTGGCAGAGGTCGGTACCGATGCCGATGTGGTCGATGCCCATCAGATCGGCGGTGCGCGCGACCATGTCGCAGAACTCGTCGAGCCGGCAGGCCGAACCGCCGCGCAAGTGGAAGGGATAGGTGCTGAAACCGAGCAGCCCACCGGACTCGGCGATACCACGCAGCACCGCATCGGACTTGTTGCGCTTGGCTGCATGGAAGCTGGTGGGGTTGGCGTGGGAGATGATCACCGGCCGGCTCGACAGCTCAATGGCTTCCAGGGTGCTGCGCTCGGCGCTGTGGGACATGTCGATGAGCATGCCGACGCGGTTCATCTCTTCGATCACCTGGCGGCCGAAGCGGCTGATGCCATTGTCCTCGCGCTCGTAGCAGCCGGACGCCAGCAGGCTCTGGTTGTTGTAGGTCAGTTGCATGATGAAGACGCCGAGCTGGCGGAAGACTTCCACCAGGTCGATGTCGTCCTCGATGGGCGAGCAGTTCTGGAAGCCGAAGAAGATTCCCACCCGTCCTTCCTGCTGTGCCAGGCGGATGTCCGAGGCCTGGCGCACGGGGCGGATCAGCTCGGGAAAGGCCTCGAAGCGGCGGTTCCATTCGCCGATGCGCGACAGCGTCTCGCGGGCGGTTTCGTGGTAGGCGATGGTGGCGTGGACGGCGCTCAGGCCACCTTCCTGCATCTGCCGGAACAGCTCAGGGCTCCAGTTGGAGTACTGCAGGCCGTCGATCATCAGAAGCTCTTGCATGGCGCTCTCTCCCTCAGGGACGCACGTAGACGGTCTTGACCACCGTGTAGAAGTCGCGGGCGTATTGCCCCTGCTCGCGCGGGCCGAAACTGGAATCCTTGCGGCCACCGAAAGGCACGTGATAGTCGGTGCCGGCGGTGGGCAGGTTGACCATCACGCAGCCGGTATTGGCCCGGCGCTTGAAGTCGCTGGCGTATTTCAGCGACTGGGTCATGATCCCGGCGGTCAGGCCGAAGCGCGTGTCGTTGAGGATGGCCAGGGCCTCTTCGTAGTCCTTCGCCTTGATGACGCAAGCGATGGGCCCGAATACCTCGTCGCGGTTGATACGCATGTCGTTGCGGGTGTCGACGAAGAGCGCCGGGCGCATGTAGAAGCCCTCGTGCTCCTCGGCAATGCGCTCGCCGCCGCAGACCAGGCGCGCGCCTTCGGCCTTGGCGTCTTCGATGTAACGCAGGTTCTGCGTCAGCTGACGTTCGTCGATCACCGGGCCGATCTGCACGCCCTCGTGCAGCGGATGGCCGACCTTGAGCTGTTTGATTCGCTCGATCAGCGCCTCGACGAAGCGGTCGTGAATGCCCTCGGTGACGATCAGGCGGGACGACGCCGTGCACTTCTGGCCGGTGCCGAAGAAGGCGCCGTTCACCGCGCACTCCACCGCCAGCGCCAGGTCCGCGTCGTCGAGCACCACCAGGGCGTTCTTGCTGCCCATTTCCAGTTGGCAACGGACGAAGTTGGCGGCCGTTGCGGCGGCGACCCGGCGGCCGGTTTCAACCGAGCCGGTGAAGCTCAGGGCATTGATGCCGCTGGAGTGGATCAGGCGCTCGCCGACTTCGGCACCGCTGCCCATCACCAGGTTGAAGGTGCCCACCGGAAGGGCCTGCCGGGAAATGATCTCGGTCAGCGCCCAGGCGCTCGCCGGCACGGCATTGGCCGGTTTGAACACCACGGCGTTGCCGAAGGCCAGGGCCGGGGCGATCTTCCAGGCGGCGGTGGCCATCGGGAAGTTCCAGGGGGTGATGATGGCGACTACGCCGACCGGCTCGCGACGGACTTCGATCTCCACGCCGGGGCGCACCGAATCGGCCGTCTCGCCCATCTGCCGCAGGACTTCGGCAGCGTAGTAGTGGAAGAACTGCCCGGAGCGGTAGACCTCGCCGACACCTTCGGCCAAGGTCTTGCCCTCTTCCCGCGACAGTTGCTCGCCGAGTTCCGACTTGCGGGCGATAAGTTCGTTGCCGATGGCCATGAGCACCTGGTAGCGCTCCTCCAGGCCACTGCGGGCCCAGATGGCCTGGCCGGCTGTGGCGGCGGCAAGCGCCTGATCCACCTGAGCGGCATCGGCCTGGGTGTAGTGGCCTATCACGTCGTCGACGTTGGCCGGGCTGCGGTTGGCAACACTCGCGGCACCTTCGACCCAGGCGCCACCGATGTAGTTGTTGAAGATCTTGCTGGGCATGTGCACCTCCGTTCTCGCTTTGAGCGCATGGTAGGTGCCGTCTCAGATAAACTAAAATTAGTTGTGAATATTGATTGATAAGGAAAACTTACCATGCTGCCGGACCTGAAGATCGTGCAGTTGCGCCATTTCGTCTGGGTCGCCGAGCTGCAGGGCTTCCACGCCGCGGCTGAACGGGCGCACCGCACCCAGCCGGCGATTTCGCTGTCCATCCGCGACCTGGAGGGCAAGCTGGGCCAGGCCGTGTTCGAGAAGCGCAATGCGCGGGTCACCAAGCCCGAGCTGACCCCCTTCGGCGTGCAGTTCCTGGCCTATGCCAAGGAGCTGATCGAGCACCACGACCGCGTGGTGCGCGACATGAGCCTGATCGCCCAGTACAAGTCCGGGCACCTGCGCATCGCCTCAGTGCCCTCCATCGCCAGCCGCCTGCTGCCGGATATCCTCACGCGCTTCATTGGTGATGCCACCGACCTGCACGTCAGCCTGTTCGACGATAACTCCGAGGCGGTGCTGAACATGGTGGAGAACCAGCAGGTGGACTTCGGCATCTCCAGCCTATGGGAAGCGGAGAGCGACATCCGCTTCATTCCCATCTGGGAAGACAGCATCGGCGTGGTCTGCCACCAGAACCACCCGCTGGCCGGCGAAGCGCAGCTCGGCTGGCAGCAACTGCGCGGAGAGCGCCTGATCGCCAACGGCACCTCGCGCCTGCTGGCCGGCACCCGCGCCGAGGAGCTGGTCAGCGACTCGCAGTTCTATATTTCCAACATGATTTCCTTGCTGGCCATGATCGAGGCCGGCATGGGCATCACCACCCTGCCCCGCTTCGCCTTCCCGGCCGAGCCCGGCCAGTTGCGCTTCATTCCCCTGGCTGACCCGCTGGTGACCCGCGACATCGGCATCGTGCGCCAGGCCAACCGTTCCCTGCCGGTGGCCGCCCAGGCCCTGTTCGAGTTCATCCTGCGCGACAACGAACTGGACCCGGAGGAATGGCAATAACCCGACTGATCGACGAAGCCATTTGAATAAGGCTTCCTTATCAAACGATAGGGCGATCTGAATTGCTCCGCGGGGCCTGCTGTCCCACCATCGGCGGCAGATCAATAACAAGCCGCCGCCCGAAAGCCAGCAGGCAACGGTGCGCGGTGAACGCCAGTTGAGGGCCCCAGAATGAGCACCCCTTCGATCGTGGAATCCGGCCTGCCCGAGGCCGCGACTCCGTACATGCGCCCTGCCCACCTGGTCATGGACCTGGAGCGGCTCGGCAGCCTGCACCAGAGCCGCCTGAGCTTCATGCGCAGCCTGGTCCGCCGGATCATGCGCGAGCAATGGCAGATCGAGGCGCCGCGCTTCGAGCTGGATGCCGATGGCTACGGCACAGTCATCTACCGCATCCGTACCCGCGGCGACCTGTTCAGCTTCGTACTCTTCTCCCAGTACCTGGCGCCGGAAAAGCGCAACGACCGGGTCATCGCCAGCGAATGGGACCTGACCATGGCGCTCTGCGAAGGCGAGGTGGACGAGGCCTATGTCGACTACCTGCGCCAGAACGTGCCGCTGCAGGAAGCGGGCCGGCTCGACGCCAAGGTGATGGTGCTGTCCCGCGCCAACCGCAGCGTGCGCAACTTCGACAGCGTGGTGGAGGCCCTGAGCCAGGGGCGCCAGCCCGATGTGGCGCAGATCGCCCGGGTCGGCTACCTCTACCGCACCACCGCCGTCTATGGCAGCGGCAAGCTGGGCATGGCCGACTGGGAAAAAGTCAGCCGCAAGCACCCGGATTTCGCCCGCCCGTTTGCCGCCGAAATGTTCACCTGTTTCATGCTGCGCAACTTCAGCCTGCAACAGGCCGAACACATTGCCCGGCGCCGCTCACCGGAAACCGCCGTGCCCTTCGCCCCGGCCCTCAAGCGCTACTTCGGCATCGGCAATTCCACCGGCCTTGGCATGGCGCCCTACCTGATCAACCACCCGCAACTGATCAGCCGCTGGATCGAAATGCGCGAACTGGCGCTAGCGCGCATCCTTGCCGGCGCCCCAACGGCCGCGCAACTGGCCCGCCTGCCACAACTGCTTGAACGTGCCATCCGCCATCTCGAGCAAACCTTTACCGAAGACGAATGGCAGACCGGCCACAACCAGCGCGTCCTGGCTGACCTGCTGGCCCTGCGCGCCGGGCTCGACCTGCAACCGCTGCAGGCCTGGCAGTCCCTGCAGGACTGGGCCCACAAGCGCGCCAGCCTGCAAGGGCAGGAGCTGATCAACTGCATCCTCCTGGAACTGCACCCGGAGCTGGTAGACGAACTGGAAGACCGTCTCGCCCTGCCCGAGCAACTGGAACTGAACCCGGAAATGTCCGCCAGCCGGCTGAAAGAACTGATCGAGACAAGTTACGACTGGGCCCTGGCAATCGACTTCAGCGCGGAGGGTGCCCAGGAAACCTTCTGGTACCGCTCCGAAGAAAAGCAGGAGCCGCGACTCGGCAGTTGCAGCCTCGATGACGGTCGGGACAAGCAGATGCCCCTCGGCATCGGCTACCTGGTGCAGCAGTGCCACCAACGCCTCTCCGAGTACCTGGCGCAAAACCCCGCCCACAAGGTCGCCCATTTCCTGCTCCGTCATCCGGAGCAACGCGGCATCGTCCGCCGTATCCAGACCATGGCCCGCACCCACTACGGCGAGATCCGCGCCAACCTGCTGGACCGTGACGTGCTGCCCATGCACCTGCTGCGCTGCAAGCTGTCGTTCTTCGGGGTGAGCAAGTTCGACCCGCGTTCGCGCCTGTGGGTGCGCAACACCATGTTCCAGGGCGCGCCCCTGCTGGAGGACATCGGCCAGCCCTTCGACGATGACTGGTTCCTGCCGCTCGCCCCTACCCAGGAGAACGCTTGATGCTGATTTCCGCCAATGAACTCAAGGCCCTGCTCAAGCGCGTGTTCGAGGGCATGGGCTATGCCCTGGGCACCTACGAAGACGCAGCGGCCCTGGTGGGCTGGCTGCACCTGCACGGCGAAGATGGCCTGGGCGAACTGGAGCGGGCGCTGGACCTGGTAGCCGACCGCGAACGTCCAATGGCCGAACTCATCGCCGAAGGGCCGGCCACGCTCACCGTCGAGTGTCATGGCCGCAGCGCCCTCAACTGCTTGCCGGCGCTACTGGAACTGGCCAGCGTCCAGGCCCTGGAGCAGGGACTGGTGCGCGTCGACTTCCTTCACTGCCACAACCGCAAGTTCGTCCTTGGACTGCTGACAGCGTGCGCGCGGCAGGGCCTGTGGGCACAGGCCTCCTGGGATAACGGCCACGGGCCAGTCCAGCGGCATGTGGCGTGGATCGACGCCGGCGATGCAAACCCGACCTACCAGACGTACCAACTCGCAGCTGACGCGCCCCTGGCGCAACGGCAATCACTGAGCCTGACGCTTGGTATCCCGAGCGACCCGCAGCGCCTGACCGAGCCCACCCCAGTCCAGTACGACCGACGCGTCTCCCCGGCGGAGTTCGCCCTGGCCGGTGAGCAGGCCCTGGAGAACGGCATGGAGGTTTCCCCCGCCCTGTGGCAACGCCTCAACGGGTTGGCCGAGGCCGTACTGGTGGAGAACTCCGAGCGCTCGCGCAGCGGTGCCGGCGGACGCTGAGCACCAAGAGGAAAACCGGCCCGGACACCCATGGCACGCGTGGTGGTCCGGGTCGTGCTGGCAACTGCCGAGTGCCGAGCCTAGTCAGCGGTATTTGTGACGGCTTGCAATCGAAATCACTCCACGCAGCGAGTAGAACCCCACCAACTTCGAAACTTGCTCGCTGCGAGCAGCATTGGCGCTACCCGAAATCAATAAGAGTGTGATCCAGACAATCAACTGTTTCATGACACGTCCTTGTCTTGAGCAGGCTCTACCACGAGTCATAGTGAATCCCATGCTTCTCGATATAGGCCCTGGATGTAGCAGACAAAGGTCTATGTCGTCCTTCTGATGTCCCGTCATAGGGACCTGCCTTTACCACAGTGCCCTGCACCCGTGCGACGTCGATAGCAGACAGGCAGGCCCCCATAAGCCAGACCCTGGCAATACCACCCGGCGCCAGGCCGATCGACAGCATGTCGCGATAATCCTCGCGCCACTGGCCTCTGGCCGCACAATAGCCTCTCTCAGGCTTCACCATCGCCAGCCGGGTGGCCTCGGGAATCACGATGTAAACCTCTTAGGTTTGCGGCTCGGCCAGCGACTGCCAGCGCACGTAGAGCAAGCGTGGCAGGTCGGCGCCCAGCACCTGCTTGCCCTTTCCAGCACCGGGCCGCTCCGGCCAGCCGCGTGGGTCGGTACTATTCAAATTCTTCGGCGT
>NZ_AUIE01000022.1 GCF_000423545.1 Metapseudomonas resinovorans DSM 21078 | reverse complement strand
CCGGGCACCATCAAGCCGCACACCAAGTTCGAGTGCGAAGTGTACGTGCTGTCCAAAGAAGAAGGTGGTCGTCACACCCCGTTCTTCAAGGGCTACCGTCCGCAGTTCTACTTCCGTACCACAGACGTGACCGGTAACTGCGAACTGCCGGAAGGCGTAGAGATGGTAATGCCGGGCGACAACATCAAGATGGTTGTCACCCTGATCGCTCCGATCGCCATGGAAGACGGCCTGCGCTTCGCAATCCGCGAAGGTGGTCGTACTGTAGGCGCTGGCGTGGTTGCCAAGATCATCGAGTAATCGACGATCTCGCCTCAAAAGGAAGGGCCCCTCGGGGCCCTTTTCTTTTGGTTGGTCAAAAGTTGACACCCTCCCGGCGCATCCGTACAATCACGCCTCCTTTTAACGGGCGTAGTCCGTCCGTTGGGGATAGCAGAGATAGAGTCTGAGGTCAAAATGCAAAACCAACAAATCCGTATTCGGTTGAAGGCTTTTGACCATCGCCTGATCGATCAATCCACCCAGGAAATCGTGGAAACCGCGAAACGTACTGGTGCTCAGGTGCGTGGTCCTATTCCTCTGCCTACTCGCAAAGAGCGGTACACCGTTCTGATCTCCCCGCACGTCAACAAAGACGCGCGTGATCAGTACGAAATTCGTACCCACAAGCGTGTTCTGGACATCGTCCAGCCGACGGATAAAACCGTCGATGCGCTGATGAAGCTCGACCTTGCGGCAGGCGTGGAAGTGCAGATCAGCCTCGGCTAATAACCCTCGGGTTTTAGTCGTGTAACGCTCTGAAATGGGCGGCCATAGCGGGTGAAAGCCCCGTACACTCATGAGGTTTACAACATGACTATTGGTGTAGTCGGTCGTAAGTGCGGCATGACCCGCATTTTCACCGAAGAAGGTGTCTCCATTCCGGTTACGGTCATTGAGATCGAGCCGAATCGTGTGACCCAGTTCAAATCCGAAGAGAGCGATGGCTATCGCGCCGTACAGGTGACTGTCGGTGAGCGTCGTGCCTCTCGTGTGACCAAGGCGCAAGCCGGTCACTTCGCCAAGGCGAGCGTAGCTGCTGGTCGCGGTGTCTGGGAATTCCGCCTTGAAGAAGGTGAGTACCAGGCTGGCGATCAACTGACTGCCGAGCTTTTCCAGGCTGGCCAGCTGGTAGACGTTACCGGTCAGTCCAAGGGTAAAGGCTACGCCGGTACCATCAAGCGCTGGAATTTCCGTGGTCAAGACAATACCCACGGTAACTCCGTTTCCCACCGCGCCCCGGGTTCTATTGGCCAGTGCCAGACTCCTGGTCGTGTCTTCAAGGGCAAGAAGATGTCCGGTCACCTCGGTGCCGAGCGTGTGACTGTTCAGTCCCTGGAAGTTGTGCGTGTCGATGCAGAACGCAATCTGCTGCTGGTTAAGGGTGCCGTTCCTGGCGCTACCGGCGGTGATGTGGTTGTGCGTCCGGCAGCCAAGGCTCGCGGTTAAGAGGGGAAGCTGAGATGCAACTGAATGTAAATGGCGCTCAGGCTATCGAAGTCTCCGAGCGTACTTTTGGCGGTGAGTTCAACGAAACCCTGGTTCACCAGGCTGTTGTTGCCTACATGGCCGGTGGCCGTCAGGGTACTCGCGCGCAGAAGACCCGTTCCGAAGTTTCCGGTGGTGGCAAAAAGCCGTGGCGTCAGAAGGGCACCGGTCGTGCTCGTGCTGGCACCATTCGCAGCCCCATCTGGCGCTCCGGTGGTACTACCTTTGCTGCCAAGCCTCAGGATCACTCCCAGAAGCTCAACAAGAAGATGTATCGCGCAGCTATGCGCTCCATCCTTGCTGAGCTGGTTCGTCAGGACCGTCTGATCGTGGTTGAGGACTTTGCTGTTGAGGCGCCGAAAACCAAGGCTCTGCTGGGCAAGCTGAATGGTCTGGGTCTGACCGACGTGCTGATCGTTTCCGAAGCCGTTGATCAGAATCTGTACCTGGCCGCTCGCAACCTGCCGCACGTTGATGTTCGTGACGTTCAGGGTTCCGACCCGGTCAGCCTGATCGCCTACGACAAGGTGCTTGTCACCGTGTCCGCCGTGAAGAAATTCGAGGAGCTGCTGGCATGAACCAGGAACGCGTATTCAAGGTGCTGGTTGGCCCGCACGTCTCCGAGAAGGCCACCATGCTGGCAGACAGCAAGGGCCAGTTCGTTTTCAAGGTTGCCACCGATGCAACCAAGCTGGAAATCAAGAAGGCCGTTGAAAGCCTGTTCAGCGTGAAAGTCGCTCGCGTCACCACCCTCAATGTGAAGGGCAAGACCAAGCGTACCGTTCGTGGTCTGGGCAAGCGTAACGACTGGAAGAAGGCGTACATCGCTCTTCAGCCGGGCCAAGATCTCGATTTCGCCAGCAGCGCTGAGTAAAGGGGTGCATCATGGCAATCGTTAAATGCAAGCCGACCTCCGCTGGCCGCCGTTTCGTGGTCAAGGTGGTCAACCAGGAGCTGCACAAAGGCGCTCCCTACGCACCGCTGGTCGAGAAAAAATCGAAGTCCGGTGGTCGTAACAACAATGGCCGCATCACCACTCGCCATATTGGTGGTGGTCACAAGCAGCACTACCGTCTGGTCGACTTCCGTCGCAACAAGGATGGCATTCCTGCCACCGTTGAGCGTATTGAATACGATCCGAACCGTACTGCTCACATCGCTCTGCTGAAGTACGCCGATGGCGAGCGTCGCTACATCATCGCACCGAAAGGTGTGAGTGCTGGCGACCAGCTGATCTCGGGCGTCAATGCACCGATCAAGGCCGGTAACACCCTGCCGCTGCGCAACATTCCGGTTGGTAGCACCGTTCACGGTATCGAACTCAAGCCCGGTAAAGGCGCGCAAATCGCCCGTTCCGCTGGTGCTTCCGTTCAGCTGGTTGCTCGTGAAGGCGCCTACGTAACCCTGCGTCTTCGCTCCGGCGAAATGCGTAAAGTCCTGGCTGAGTGCCGTGCGACCCTGGGCGAAGTCTCGAACTCCGAGCACAGCCTGCGTTCGCTGGGTAAAGCTGGTGCCAAACGCTGGCGTGGTGTTCGTCCGACCGTTCGCGGCGTGGCGATGAACCCGGTAGACCACCCGCATGGTGGTGGTGAAGGTCGTACCTCTGGTGGCCGTCATCCGGTGTCTCCGTGGGGCTTCCCGACCAAGGGTGCGAAGACCCGCGCGAACAAGCGCACCGACAACATGATCGTCCGTCGCCGTAAATAACTGAGGATACGACAGTGCCGCGTTCTCTGAAAAAAGGTCCTTTTATCGATCTTCACCTACTGAAGAAGATCGAAGTGGCGGTGGAAAAGAACGATCGCAAGCCGGTGAAAACCTGGTCGCGTCGCTCCATCGTACTGCCGCAAATGGTCGGCCTGACCATTGCTGTTCATAACGGTCGTCAACACGTCCCGGTTCTCGTGAACGAGGACATGGTCGGCCACAAACTCGGCGAGTTCGCTGCTACCCGCACCTATCGCGGTCATGCTGCAGACAAGAAAGCCAAGCGTTAAGGGGTAAGGAACGATGGAAGTAGCCGCTAAGCTGTCGGGCGCTCGAATCTCCGCCCAGAAAGCCCGCTTGGTCGCCGACCAGATCCGCGGGAAGAAGGTGGGCGAAGCGCTCAACCTGTTGACTTTCAGCAGCAAGAAAGCCGCTGAAATCATGAAGAAAGTGCTGGAGTCGGCCGTGGCCAACGCTGAGCACAACGAAGGCGCAGACGTGGATGACCTGAAGGTTTCCACCGTTTTCGTCAACGAAGGGCGTTCGCTGAAGCGCATCATGCCGCGTGCCAAAGGCCGTGCTGATCGCATCGTCAAGCGGTCTTGCCATATCACTGTCAAGGTTGCGGACAAGTAACGGAGTCGATCAGATGGGTCAGAAAGTACATCCCACTGGCATTCGCCTGGGTATCGTCAAGGAGCACACCTCCGTTTGGTATGCAGATAAACGCACTTATGCCGATTATCTGTTTGCCGACCTGAAGGTGCGCGAGTACCTCCAAGACAAACTAAAAAGCGCGTCCGTAAGCCGTATCGATATTCATCGTCCGGCTCAAACCGCACGCATCACCATCCACACCGCTCGTCCCGGCATCGTGATCGGCAAGAAAGGTGAAGATGTTGAGAAGCTGCGTCAGGACCTGACCAAGCAAATGGGTGTGCCTGTGCACATCAACATCGAAGAGATCCGCAAGCCGGAGCTCGACGGTATGCTGGTTGCGCAGAGCGTAGCTCAGCAGCTGGAGCGTCGTGTGATGTTCCGTCGCGCCATGAAGCGCGCTGTACAGAACGCCATGCGTATTGGTGCCAAGGGCATCAAGATTCAGGTGAGTGGTCGTCTCGGTGGTGCTGAAATCGCCCGTACCGAGTGGTATCGCGAAGGTCGTGTGCCCCTGCACACCCTGCGCGCCGATATCGACTACGCAACCTATGAAGCGCACACCACCTACGGTGTGATCGGTGTGAAGGTTTGGATCTTCAAGGGTGAGGTCATTGGTGGCCGCCAGGAAGAGCTGAAGCCGGTAGCGCCCGCTCCTCGTAAAAAAGCTGCTAAGTAAGGGGTACGCCAAATGCTGCAACCAAAGCGTACGAAGTTCCGCAAGCAGATGACCGGCCACAACCGTGGTCTGGCTCAGCGCGGTAGCAAGGTCAGCTTCGGCGAGTTCGCGCTGAAGGCTACTGGCCGTGGTCGTCTCACTGCCCGCCAGATCGAGGCTGCACGTCGTGCCCTCACCCGTCACGTGAAGCGTGGCGGCAAGATCTGGATCCGTGTGTTCCCGGATAAACCCGTTACCAAGAAGCCCCTCGAAGTTCGTATGGGTAAAGGTAAGGGTGGCGTCGAGTACTGGGTAGCCCAGATTCAACCGGGCAAGGTCCTGTACGAGATCGAGGGTGTTTCCGAAGAGCTGGCGCGTGAGGCATTCGCCCTGGCCGCTGCAAAGCTGCCGCTCGCCACCTCCTTTGTTAAGCGGACGGTGATGTGATGAAAGCGAATGAACTTCGTGAAAAATCCGTACAGCAGCTGAACGAGCAACTGCTCGGCCTGCTGCGCGACCAGTTCAATCTGCGCATGCAGAAAGCAACTGGCCAGTTGGGGCAGTCTCACCTGCTCTCGCAAGTGAAGCGCGACATCGCTCGCGTGAAAACTGTGCTCAACCAGCAAGCAGGTAAGTAATCATGGCTGAAGCTCAGAAAACCGTCCGTACGCTGACCGGCCGCGTCGTCAGCGACAAGATGGACAAGACCATCACCGTTCTGATCGAGCGCCGCGTAAAGCACCCGATCTACGGTAAATACGTGAAGCGTTCGACCAAGCTGCACGCCCACGACGAAACCAACCAGTGCCGCATCGGCGACAAGGTCACCATTCGTGAGACCCGTCCGCTGGCCAAGACCAAGTCCTGGGCCCTGGTGGAAGTCGTCGAACGTGCCGTGGAAGTCTAAGGACTAAGGGTCGGAGAAAGATATGATTCAGACTCAATCCATGCTCGACGTCGCTGACAACAGCGGTGCTCGTCGCGTTATGTGCATCAAGGTCCTTGGTGGTTCGCACCGTCGCTATGCCGGCATCGGCGACATCATCAAAGTGACCGTGAAGGAAGCGATTCCGCGTGGCAAGGTGAAGAAAGGCCAGGTAATGACCGCTGTTGTGGTTCGTACCAAGCATGGCGTTCGTCGCCCTGACGGCTCGATCATCCGCTTCGACGGCAACGCCGCCGTCCTGCTGAACAACAAGCAGGAGCCGATCGGCACCCGTATCTTCGGGCCCGTGACCCGTGAACTGCGTTCCGAGAAGTTCATGAAGATCGTCTCGCTCGCCCCCGAAGTGCTGTAAGGAGAAGCCGTCATGCAAAAGATTCGTCGTGACGACGAGATCATCGTCATCGCCGGCAAGGACAAGGGCAAGCGTGGCAAGGTGCTGAAGGTTCTCGCCGACAGCCGTGTGCTGGTCAGCGGTGTAAACCTGATCAAGCGCCACACCAAGCCCAATCCCATGGCCGGTGTCCAGGGCGGTATCGTCGAGCGAGAGGCGCCGCTGCACCTCTCCAACGTGGCCATCTTCAATGGCGAAACCAACAAGGCTGATCGCGTTGGTTTCAAGGTTGAAGACGGTAAGAAAATTCGTGTCTTCAAGTCGACCCAAAAACCGGTTGATGCTTGAGAACTGCTAGGTAGATAACCATGGCACGACTGAAAGAGATTTACCGGAAAGAAATCGCGCCGAAGCTGAAGGAACAACTTCAGCTTGCGAACGTGATGGAAATTCCGCGCATCACCAAGATCACTCTGAACATGGGTCTGGGCGAAGCCATCGGTGACAAGAAAATCATCGAGAACGCTGTAGCTGACCTGGAAAAGATCACCGGCCAGAAAGCCGTCGTGACCTACGCTCGCAAGTCCATTGCAGGCTTCAAGGTTCGTGAAGGTTGGCCGATCGGCGTCAAGGTCACCCTTCGCCGCGATCGCATGTACGAGTTCCTGGACCGTCTGCTGTCCATCTCCCTGCCGCGCGTGCGTGACTTCCGCGGCCTGAATGCCAAGTCCTTCGACGGTCGTGGCAACTACAGCATGGGTGTGAAAGAGCAGATCATCTTCCCGGAAATCGATTACGACAAAATCGATGCGCTGCGCGGTCTGGACATCACCCTGACCACCACCGCCCGTACGGATGAAGAAGGTCGTGCCCTGCTGCGCGCCTTCAACTTCCCGTTCCGCAACTGATTGGAGTAGGAATATGGCCAAACAGAGCATGAAAAACCGCGAGCTGAAGCGTCAGCAGACGGTTGCTAAGTACGCCAAGAAGCGCGCTGAGCTGAAAGCTACCATTGCCAACCCGAACTCCACTCCGGAAGCTCGTTGGGAAGCCCAGGTAGCGCTGCAGAAGCAGCCTCGTGACGCCAGCGCCTCGCGCCTGCGTAACCGCTGCCGCATCACCGGTCGTCCGCACGGCGTTTACCGCAAGTTCGGCCTCGGCCGTAACAAGCTGCGTGAAGCTGCTATGCGCGGTGATGTACCCGGTCTGGTGAAAGCCAGCTGGTAATGATCGTCGGTTAGGTCGACTTAGGTCGGCCAAAGCCAGGTCATTAGAATCAAGCCCCTTTTGGGGCTTGATTCGTTTCTGGAGTGTCTCTAGAATGTCCGGCTCGCCCGAGCCTGGCATCAGTCCGTCCAGTGTTCGCGTGTGGACTCTAGCCGAAAGGCTATTACTTTTTGTATCAGGAGCATCTAGCCCATGAGTATGCAGGACCCGTTAGCGGACATGCTAACTCGTATCCGTAATGCCCAGATGGCTGAAAAGTCTGTCGTAAGCATGCCGTCCTCCAAGCTGAAGGTGGCAGTGGCCAACGTTCTGAAGAGCGAAGGTTACATCACGGGATACCAAGTCAGCAGCGACCTCAAGCCGTTGCTGTCCATCGAGCTGAAGTACTTCGAAGGCCGTCCGGTCATTGAAGAGCTGAAGCGCGTAAGTCGTCCTGGCCTGCGCCAGTACAAGTCCGTCGATCAGCTGCCGAAAGTACGTGGCGGCCTGGGCGTATCGATCGTTTCCACCAACAAGGGTGTGATGACTGATCGTGCTGCTCGCGCTGCTGGTGTTGGTGGCGAAGTGCTTTGCACTGTGTTCTAAGGGGGGTTGAAAGCATGTCTCGCGTTGCTAAGAACCCCGTCAAGCTGCCCGCTGGCGTTGAAGTCAAGATCGCCGGTCAGCAGCTCTCGGTGAAGGGTGCCAAGGGCGCTCTCGAACTGAAAGTTCATCCGTCTGTGGAAGTCCTGGAGGAATCCGGTGAGCTGCGTTTCGCTGCTCGCAACGGTGACCAGCAGAATCGCGCCATGGCCGGCACCACCCGTGCGTTGGTTAACAACATGGTGATCGGCGTCAGTCAAGGCTTCGAGCGCAAGCTCCAGCTGGTCGGCGTTGGTTACAAAGCTCAGGCCAAAGGTCAAACGCTGTCCCTGGCTCTCGGCTTCTCGCATCCGGTGGACTACGAGCTGCCGCAAGGCATTACCGCTGAAACCCCCAGCCAGACCGATATCCTGATCAAGGGCATCGACAAGCAGCTGGTCGGTCAAGTGGCCGCTGAGATCCGCGACTTCCGTCCGCCGGAGCCTTACAAGGGCAAAGGTGTACGTTACGCCGACGAAGTCGTCCGTCGTAAAGAAGCTAAGAAGAAGTAGGGCATAGCAAATGAGCGAAAAGAAAGAAACTCGTCTGCGTCGCGCTCGCAAGGCACGCCTGAAAATGCGCGAGCTGGTTGCCGTACGCCTTTGCGTGTACCGCTCTTCCCAGCACATCTACGCCCAGGTCATTTCGGCCGACGGCGCCACGGTCCTGGCCAGCGCCTCGACCCTGGACAAAGAACTGCGTGACGGCGCCACTGGCAACGTCGACGCGGCCAAGAAGGTTGGTCAGCTGGTTGCCGAGCGCGCGAAAGCCGCTGGCGTCACTCAGGTGGCATTCGATCGTTCTGGCTTCAAGTACCACGGCCGCGTCAAGGCGCTGGCTGATGCTGCTCGTGAAGGCGGGCTGGAGTTCTAAGTTATGGCAAATAACGAGCAAAAGCGCGACGAAGGCTACATCGAGAAGCTGGTTCAAGTTAACCGCGTTGCCAAGACCGTAAAGGGTGGTCGCATCTTCACCTTCACCGCGCTGACCGTGGTCGGTGACGGCAAAGGTCGTGTTGGCTTCGGTCGCGGCAAATCCCGCGAAGTGCCGGCCGCCATCCAGAAAGCGATGGAAGCTGCTCGCCGCAACATGATCCAGGTTGATCTGAACGGCACCACCCTGCAGTACCCGATCAAGTCCGCCCATGGCGCCTCCAAGGTGTTCATGCAGCCGGCTTCCGAAGGTACCGGTATCATCGCCGGCGGCGCCATGCGTGCTGTTCTGGAAGTGGCCGGTGTGCAGAACGTTCTGGCCAAGTGCTACGGCTCCACCAATCCGGTGAACGTGGTTTACGCCACCTTCAAGGGTCTGAAGAACATGCAGTCCCCTGAGTCCGTTGCGGCCAAGCGTGGTAAGAGCGTCGAGGAGATTCTCTAATCATGGCAACTGTCAAAGTGACGCTGATCAAGAGCGTTAACGGCCGTCTGGCTAACCACAAGGCTTGCGTCAAGGGTCTCGGCCTGCGTCGCATTGGTCACACCGTAGAAGTTCAGGACACTCCTGAGAATCGCGGCATGATCAACAAGGCTTACTACCTTCTGCGTGTCGAGGGTTAATCCATGAAACTGAACGATCTGCGTTCCGCGCCGGGTGCCCGTCGCGAAAAGCACCGTCCGGGCCGTGGCATCGGTAGCGGTTTGGGTAAGACTGGTGGCCGCGGTCACAAAGGTCAGACCTCTCGCTCCGGTGGCACCATTGCTCCGGGCTTTGAAGGCGGTCAGCAGCCGCTGCACCGTCGTCTGCCGAAGTTTGGCTTCGTTTCCCTGAAAGCCATGGATCGCGCAGAAGTGCGTACTTCCGAGCTGGCCAAGGTCGAAGGCGATGTCATCACTCTGCAGTCGCTGAAGGATGCCAACGTGATTAACCAGAACGTACAGCGTGTGAAAGTCATGCTGTCCGGCGACGTTACTCGCGCGGTCACCCTGAAAGGTATCGCCGCCACCAAAGGTGCGCGTGCGGCTATCGAAGCAGCTGGCGGTAAGTTCGAGGACTAAATGGCTAAGCAAGGTGCTCTCTCCGCGCTCAGCAATGGCGGGTTGTCCGAGCTCTGGGCTCGACTGCGTTTCCTGTTCCTGGCGATCATCGTCTACCGGATCGGCGCGCACATTCCAGTGCCCGGCATCAACCCTGACCGGCTGGCCGAGCTGTTCCGGCAGAACGAGGGGACCATTCTTAGCCTGTTCAACATGTTTTCCGGCGGCGCGCTGGAGCGCATGAGTATTTTTGCACTGGGGATCATGCCGTACATCTCGGCGTCGATCATCATGCAGCTCATGACCGCGATCAGTCCGCAGCTGGAGCAGTTGAAGAAGGAAGGTGAAGCTGGCCGTCGCAAGATCAGCCAGTACACCCGCTACGGCACTGTAGTCCTGGCGTTGGTCCAGGCCATCGGCATGTCCGTTGGCCTGGCCAGTCAGGGCGTCGCTTTTTCGACTGATTTCGGCTTCCACTTCGTGGCTGTCACCACCTTCGTGGCTGGTGCGATGTTCATGATGTG
Organism: Metapseudomonas resinovorans DSM 21078; assembly: GCF_000423545.1. GTDB lineage: Bacteria > Pseudomonadota > Gammaproteobacteria > Pseudomonadales > Pseudomonadaceae > Metapseudomonas > Metapseudomonas resinovorans. The sequence goes on along the minus strand of NZ_AUIE01000022.1, from coordinate 127,481 downwards.
GCTTGGCGAGCAGATCACTGAGCGCGGTGTTGGCAACGGTATCTCGATGCTGATTTTTGCTGGCATCGTGGCCGGTCTTCCGAGCGCAGTCGGGCAGTCTTTCGAGTCTGCACGTCAGGGTGATATCAACATTTTTGCCCTGGTTGCGATCGGTTTGCTGGCAGTGGCGATCATCGGTTTCGTGGTGTTCATTGAGCGTGGCCAGCGTCGCATTGCGGTGCACTACGCGAAGCGCCAGCAAGGCCGCAAGGTCTTCGCTGCGCAGACCAGCCACCTGCCGCTGAAGGTGAACATGGCCGGCGTCATTCCGGCTATCTTCGCTAGCAGCATCCTGCTGTTCCCGGCCTCGCTGGGAGCCTGGTTCGGTCAGTCTGAAAGCATGGGCTGGCTGCAGGACCTCTCGCAGGCGATCGCTCCTGGTCAGCCGTTGAACATTTTGCTGTTTAGTGCAGGGATCATATTCTTCTGCTTCTTCTATACAGCGCTGATGTTCAACCCGAAAGACGTGGCGGAGAACCTGAAGAAGTCCGGTGCCTTTATTCCGGGCATCCGTCCGGGCGAGCAGTCGGCGCGCTATATCGATGGCGTACTGACCCGCTTGACCATGTTCGGTGCTCTGTACATGACGGCCGTTTGCCTGCTGCCCCAGTTCCTGGTGGTTGCAGCTAATGTACCGTTCTACCTTGGCGGGACCTCGTTGCTGATCGTTGTTGTGGTTGTGATGGACTTTATGGCCCAAGTACAATCCCACCTCGTTTCGCACCAGTACGAATCCCTGATGAAGAAAGCCAACCTGAAGGGCTACGGCAGCGGAATGCTCCGCTGATCCGGTTCCGTAAGGTTCTAGGAGTTACTGATGAAAGTTCGTGCATCGGTGAAAAAGCTGTGCCGCAACTGCAAGATCATCCGTCGCGACGGTATCGTTCGCGTGATCTGCAGCGCGGAACCGCGTCACAAGCAGCGCCAAGGCTGAGTGTGATTCACGCGTTATGAGCCCGGCAGCTAGTGCGCTGCCGGGTTGATTATTTGTTTTTACAGCGCTAATATCTCGCGCCCTTTTCTTGGCTTCCGGGGCGTAGGTAGCTGTCAACTGGAGTTTCACTGAATGGCCCGTATTGCAGGCGTCAACATTCCAGATAACAAGCACACTGTTATCTCGCTGACCTACATCTACGGTGTTGGTCGCACCACTGCGCAGAACATCTGCGCTGTCACCGGCGTTAACCCGGCGGCAAAGATCAAGGATCTCTCTGACGAGCAGATCGAACAGCTGCGTGGCGAAGTCGCGAAGCTCACCACTGAAGGTGATCTGCGTCGCGAAATCAACATGAACATCAAGCGTCTGATGGACCTGGGCTGCTACCGCGGTCTGCGTCATCGTCGCGGTCTGCCTGTTCATGGCCAGCGCACCAAGACCAACGCGCGTACCCGTAAGGGCCCGCGTAAGCCGATCCGCAAGTAATTGCGCCCGCGAATCGACAGGAATTAAGTCATGGCTAAGCCTGCTGCTCGTCCTCGTAAAAAAGTCAAAAAGACAGTGGTGGATGGGATCGCCCATATCCACGCTTCTTTCAACAACACCATCGTGACCATTACCGACCGTCAAGGTAACGCTCTGTCCTGGGCTACCTCCGGTGGTTCCGGTTTCCGCGGTTCCCGTAAGAGCACCCCGTTCGCTGCGCAGGTTGCAGCTGAGCGCGCTGGTCAAGCTGCTCTGGAATACGGCCTGAAGAACCTCGACGTGAACGTCAAGGGCCCGGGTCCGGGTCGCGAATCCGCTGTGCGTGCTCTGAACGCCTGCGGCTACAAGATCGCCAGCATCACCGACGTGACGCCTATCCCGCATAACGGGTGCCGTCCGCCGAAGAAGCGTCGCGTGTAATAGGAGACAGTGAGAAATGGCTCGTTACATTGGTCCCAAGTGCAAACTGTCCCGTCGTGAAGGTACCGACCTCTTCCTGAAGAGTGGTGCTCGCGCGCTCGAATCCAAGTGCAACATCGAATCCGCTCCCGGTCAGCATGGCGCCCGTCGTGGTCGTCTGTCCGACTACGGCACCCAGCTGCGTGAAAAGCAGAAAGTGCGCCGTATCTACGGTGTTCTGGAGCGTCAGTTCGGTAACTACTACAAAGAAGCTGCTGCCCGTAAAGGCGCTACCGGCGAAAACCTGCTGCAACTCCTCGAGTGCCGCCTGGACAACGTCGTGTATCGCATGGGCTTCGGCGCTACTCGTTCCGAGTCCCGTCAGCTGGTTTCCCACAAGGCCATCAGCGTAAACGGTCAGACCGTGAACGTTCCGTCCTACCAGGTCAAAGCTGGTGACGTGGTTGCCGTTCGCGAGAAGTCGAAGAACCAACTGCGTATCGTCCAAGCCCTCGAACTGTGCGGCCAGCGCGGCCGTGTGGAGTGGGTTGAGGTCGACGCAGAGAAGAAGTCCGGTGTGTTCAAGAGCGTGCCGGCTCGCAGCGATCTGTCCGCCGACATCAACGAAAACCTGATTGTCGAGCTCTACTCCAAGTAAGGGCTAGAAAATAGGTGCATCCATGCAGAGTTCGGTAAATGAGTTCCTGACCCCCCGCCACATTGATGTGCAGGTGGTCAGTCCGACCCGCGCCAAGATCACGCTCGAGCCTCTCGAGCGTGGTTTCGGCCATACCCTGGGCAACGCGCTGCGTCGCATCCTGTTGTCCTCCATGCCTGGCTGTGCAGTAGTCGAGGCCGAAATCGACGGCGTACTCCATGAGTACAGCGCCATCGAGGGTGTTCAGGAAGATGTCATCGAGATCCTTCTGAACCTCAAAGGTCTGGCTATCAAGCTGCACGGCCGCGACGAAGTAACGCTGAACCTTTCGAAGAAAGGCTCGGGCGTGGTCACTGCTGCCGATATTCAGCTGGATCATGATGTCGAAATCGTCAACGGCGACCACGTGATCGCGAACCTGGCGGATAACGGCGTCCTGAACATGAAGCTCAAGGTGTCTCGCGGTCGTGGCTATGAGCCTGCCGACGCGCGCCAGAGCGACGAAGACGAGAGCCGCAGCATTGGTCGTCTGCAGCTCGACGCCTCGTTCAGCCCCGTCCGCCGTGTTGCCTACGTGGTTGAAAACGCCCGTGTGGAGCAGCGCACCAACCTGGACAAGCTGGTCATCGATCTGGAAACCAACGGCACCCTGGACCCTGAAGAGGCCATCCGTCGTGCCGCGACCATCCTGCAACACCAACTGGCTGCGTTCGTCGACCTCAAGGGCGACAGCGAGCCGGTAGTGGTCGAGCAGGAAGACGAGATCGATCCGATCCTGCTTCGTCCGGTTGATGACCTCGAGCTGACCGTACGTTCGGCCAACTGCCTGAAGGCGGAGAACATCTACTACATCGGCGACCTGATTCAGCGCACCGAAGTAGAGCTGTTGAAGACTCCGAACCTGGGCAAGAAGTCCCTGACCGAGATCAAGGACGTCCTGGCCTCCCGTGGTCTGTCCCTCGGCATGCGCCTCGACAACTGGCCGCCGGCAAGTCTCAAGAAGGACGACAAGGCGACTGCCTGATCGTCGTAATCACCGAACGTAGAAGTTTGGTAAGGAATTGAACCATGCGTCATCGTAAAAGTGGCCGTCACCTCAGCCGCACCAGCGCACACCGCAAGGCCATGTTCCAGAACATGGCGGTGTCGCTGTTCGAGCACGAACTGATCAAAACCACCCTGCCCAAAGCCAAGGAACTGCGCCGCGTTGCCGAGCCGCTGATCACCCTGGCCAAGGAAGACAGCGTTGCCAACCGTCGTCTGGCTTTCGACCGTACTCGTTCGAAAGCTATTGTTGGCAAACTGTTCAACGATCTGGGCAAGCGCTACGCCAACCGTCAGGGCGGCTACCTGCGCATCCTCAAGTGCGGCTTCCGCGCTGGCGACAATGCTCCCATGGCTTACGTCGAACTGGTTGACCGTCCGGTCGCTGGTGAAGTCGAAGCTGCTGCCGAGTAAGTCGGTCGTTGTATGAAAAACCGGGCCTAGTGCCCGGTTTTTTTATGCCTGAATAATTAGGTAATTTCTATCAAATCTCTGTTTTTAATAAATTGGATGCTTCGTCTGGCTAAATCGATACTCCTTCTTATCCGGTTGGCCCGGAATCAGAAGAGCCCAAGATGGAGATGCAACATGAGCCAGAAGCCCACCCTTACTACGACTGCCGGCAACCCGGTTGGAGACAATCAGAATTCCCTCAGCGCCGGTTCGCGCGGCCCCCTGTTACTGCAGGACTACCACCTGATCGAGAAGCTGGCTCACCAGAACCGTGAGCGCATTCCGGAGCGTGTCGTTCACGCCAAGGGCTGGGGCGCCTACGGCACACTGACCATCACCAACGACATCACCCGGTACAGCAAGGCTTCGGTTTTCTCCGAGGTTGGAAAGAAAACCCAAGTGCTCGCGCGCTTTTCGACCGTTGCCGGTGAGCTTGGCGCTGCCGACGCCGAGCGCGACGTGCGAGGTTTCGCCCTGAAGTTTTATACCGAGCAAGGTAACTGGGACGTTGTGGGTAACAACACGCCCGTGTTCTTTGTCCGCGACCCGCTGAAGTTCCCCGATTTCATCCATACCCAGAAGCGTCATCCGAAGACCAACCTGCGCTCCAACACCGCGGCTTGGGATTTCTGGTCGCTGTCGCCGGAGAGCTTGCACCAGGTGACCATGCTGATGTCCGATCGTGGTCTGCCAAGCGATGTGCGCCACATCAATGGCTACGGCTCGCATGCCTACAGCTTCGTCAATGCCGCCAACGAGCGCTTCTGGGTCAAGTTTCACTTCAAGACCCTCCAGGGCCACAAGCACTGGACTAACGCAGAGGCCATGGAGGTGGTCGGCCGCAGCCGCGAAACCACCCAGGAAGATCTGTTCTACAGCATTGAGAACGGCGAATTCCCGGAATGGCGCTTCTGCGTTCAGGTCATGACCGAGGAACAGGCGCGCCACACCCGCTACAACCCCTTCGACCTGACCAAGGTCTGGCCGCACGGTGAGTTCCCGTTGATCGAAGTCGGTACCCTGGAGTTGAACCGCAATCCGGATAACTACTTCGCTGAGGTCGAGCAGGCTGCGTTTTCGCCGTCGAACCTGGTCCCCGGCATCGGGCACTCGCCGGATAAGATGCTCCAGGCCCGTGTATTCAGCTATCCCGACGCACACCGCTACCGCTTGGGCACTCACTATGAGGCGCTCCCGGTGAACGCGCCGAAGTGCCCGGTGCACCACTATCACAAGGACGGCGCGATGTGCTTCTTCGCCAACAATCCAAGTCCGGATGCCTACTACGAGCCGAACTCCTTCGGTGGTCCAGCCGAGTCGGCGTTTTACGCCGAGCCGCCGCTGGCTATCGACGGCGATGCCGATCGCTATGACCATCGCGAAGGCAATGACGACTACAGCCAGCCCCGCGCACTGTTCCTGCTGTTCGACGAAGGCCAGAAGCAGCGGCTGTACGGCAACATCGCCGGGTCCATGGTTGGGGTTCCGCAGTTCATCATTGACCGTCAGTTAGCGCACTTCGACAAGGTGCACCCGGACTACGGCAACGGTGTCCGTGCTGCGCTGGAAGCTGCCCGGTAACTCGCAGCTTCCCAAAAAAGAAAAGGCCGGGCAGCAATGCCCGGCCTTTTCTCTTGTGCGTCATCGGGATCAGGCGCGATCGCGCTCCAGAAGAGGCTTGAGGAACCGCCCGGTGTGCGATTGGGGCATTTCCGCGACTTCCTCTGGCGTACCGGTGGCAATAATCTGGCCACCCTTGGAGCCACCTTCCGGGCCCAGGTCCACTAGCCAGTCCGCAGTCTTGATTACGTCCAGATTGTGCTCGATGACCACCACCGTGTTGCCGTGATCGCGCAGGCGGTGCAGTACGTCCAGCAACTGCTGGATATCCGCGAAGTGGAGACCCGTGGTGGGCTCGTCGAGGATGTACAGCGTCTTGCCGGTGTCACGCTTGGAGAGCTCGCGGGACAGCTTCACCCGTTGCGCCTCGCCGCCCGAGAGGGTCGTTGCCGACTGCCCCAGGCGGATGTAGGACAGGCCCACGTCCATCAGGGTCTGCAGTTTGCGGGCGATGGCGGGAACCGCGTCGAAGAACTCGCGGGCCTCTTCGATGGTCATCTCCAGCACTTCGTGGATGCTCTTGCCCTTGTAGCGGATCTCCAGGGTTTCGCGGTTGTAACGCTTGCCCTTGCAGACGTCGCAGGGGACGTAGATGTCTGGCAGGAAGTGCATCTCCACCTTGATCACGCCGTCGCCCTGGCAGGCTTCGCAGCGGCCGCCCTTGACGTTGAAGGAGAAGCGTCCCGGGCCATAGCCGCGGGAGCGCGACTCCGGTACGCCGGCAAACAGCTCACGGATCGGTGTGAACAGTCCGGTGTAGGTCGCTGGGTTGGAGCGCGGGGTACGACCAATGGGGCTCTGATCGATGTCCACCACCTTGTCCAGGTGCTGCAAGCCGTCGAAGCTCTCGTGGGACGAGGCTTCCAGCGAGGTAGCGCCATTCAGCGCGGTGGCGGTGATGGGGAACAGGGTGTTGTTGATCAGCGTCGACTTGCCCGAGCCGGATACACCGGTGACGCAGGTCAGCAGACCCACAGGGATCTCCAGATTCACCTGCTGCAGATTGTTGCCGCTGGCGCCCTTCAGCTTGAGGGACTTCTTCTTGTCCCGCGGGGTCCTGTTGGCGGGCACTTCGATCTTCACCCGGCCGGACAGGTACTTGCCTGTGAGCGAATTCGGGTGCGCCATCACTTCGTCCGGCGTGCCTTCGGCGACGATCTGTCCGCCGTGTACGCCGGCTCCCGGGCCAATGTCTACCACATAGTCGGCCAGGCGGATGGCGTCCTCGTCGTGTTCGACCACGATCACCGTGTTGCCCAGGTTGCGCAGGTGGGTGAGGGTGGCCAGCAGGCGCTCGTTGTCCCGTTGGTGAAGGCCGATGGAAGGTTCGTCGAGGATGTACATCACCCCCACCAGGCCGGCGCCGATCTGGCTGGCCAGGCGGATACGCTGGGCTTCACCGCCTGAGAGGGTGTCGGCGCTACGGTCCAGGGTCAGGTAGTCGAGGCCGACGTTGACCAGGAATTGCAGGCGCTCGCGGATCTCCTTGAGGATCTTCTCGGCGATCTCGCCGCGCCGACCGGTCAGGCTCAATCCGCCGAAGTAGTCCGCGGCATCGCCCACTGGCAGACCGGTAACCGCCGGCAGGGTTTTGTCGCCAACCCACACATGGCGCGCCTCGCGGCGCAGGCGGGTACCGCGGCAGTCGGGGCAGGGCTGGGTGCTGAGAAACTTTGCCAGCTCTTCGCGCACGGTGGCCGATTCGGTTTCGCGGTAGCGGCGCTCCAGGTTGGGGATTATCCCCTCGAAGGGATGGGAACGCTTGACGATGTCGCCACGGTCATTGAGGTAGCGGAATTCCACATCCTCGCGGCCGCTGCCGAAGAGGATCGCTTTCTGGTGTTCGGCGGAGAGTTCGTCGAAGGGCTTCTCCAGGCTGAACCCATAGTGCGAGGCCAGGGAGCCGAGCATCTGGAAGTAGTAGACGTTGCGACGGTCCCAGCCGCGAATGGCGCCTTCGGCGAGGGTCAGCTCGCCGTTGACCAGGCGCTTGGCGTCGAAGAACTGCTTCACCCCGAGGCCGTCGCAGGTAGGGCAGGCGCCGGCCGGGTTGTTGAAGGAGAACAGCTTGGGCTCCAGCTCGCTGATCGAGTGCCCGCAGTGGGGGCAGGCGAAGCGCGCGGAGAAAATGATCTCATCGCCTACTTCGTCATCCATGGGCGCCACCAGGGCGATGCCGTCCGCCAGGTTGATGGCCGTCTCGAAGGATTCCGCCAGGCGTTGCTGCAGGTCTTCACGGACCTTGAAGCGGTCCACCACCACATCGATGGAGTGCTTCTTCTGCTTGTCCAGCTTGGGTAGCTCATCCAGCTCATAGAGTCGGCCGTTCACCCGTGCACGGACAAAGCCCTGGGCGCGCAGCTCTTCGAACACCGCCAGGTGCTCGCCCTTGCGCTCGCGGATCACCGGTGCCAGCAGCATCAGCTTGCGGCCTTCGGGCAGGGCCAGGACCTGGTCGACCATCTGGCTGACGGTCTGGGCTTCCAGCGGCACGTCGTGGTCCGGGCAGCGTGGCGTACCGACGCGGGCATAGAGCAGGCGCAGGTAGTCGTAGATCTCGGTAATGGTTCCGACGGTGGAGCGGGGGTTGTGGGAGGTGGATTTCTGTTCGATGGAGATGGCCGGCGAGAGACCTTCGATGGTGTCTACATCGGGCTTTTCCATCATCGACAGGAACTGCCGGGCGTAAGCCGACAGGGACTCCACATAGCGGCGCTGGCCTTCGGCATAGAGCGTGTCGAAAGCCAGCGACGACTTGCCGGAGCCGGACAGGCCGGTAATTACGATCAGCTTGTCGCGGGGCAGGGTGAGGTCGACGTTCTTCAGGTTGTGGGTACGTGCCCCACGGATCAGGATCTTGTCCACAACGGCCTCACTTGGCGGTCGGAAACCGCCGATTATACGACCCGCCAAGGGAGCGCGGCAAAGCGTCACAAGCGTGTAGCAATCCGCGGGGACTGCTAGAATGCGCGGCATTTTTCGGGCTCCGGCGGCAGCCGGGCAGGGGCGCATGACGCGAGCCCCGATCGTTTTTCCCTGAGGCACCTATGCACGATTCCCACTCTGAACGTATGAGCGGCAGCGAAACGCGCGCGGCCAGCGGCCTGGCCCTGGTATTCGCCTTCCGCATGCTCGGCATGTTCATGGTATTGCCGGTGCTGGCCACCTACGGTCAGGACCTCGCCGGCGCCACTCCGGCCCTGATCGGCCTCGCCATCGGTGCCTACGGCCTGACCCAGGCTGTGCTGCAGATACCCTTCGGTGTTATTTCCGACCGTATCGGTCGCCTGCCGGTGATCTATATCGGTCTGCTGATCTTCGCCGCCGGCGCCGTCGTGGCAGCCAATGCCGACTCCATCTGGGGCGTGATCGCCGGACGTGTACTGCAGGGGGCTGGCGCCATCTCCGCGGCGGTCATGGCCCTTCTCTCCGACCTCACCCGCGAACAGCACCGCACCAAAGCCATGGCCATGATCGGCATGAGCATCGGCGTGTCCTTCGCCGTTGCCATGGTGGTCGGGCCGCTGCTGACACGCGCTTTCGGCCTGTCCGGGCTGTTCTGGGCCACGGCCATCATGGCGCTATTCGGGATCGTGATTATTGCCACCATGGTTCCGCGTGCAACGCACCCGTTGCAGCACCGCGAATCCGGCGTGGCGAGCCAGGCCTTGCTGCCCACCCTGAAGCATCCTGACCTGCTGCGCCTTGACTTCGGCATCCTCGCCCTGCATGCCATCCTCATGGCCAGCTTCGTTGCCCTGCCGCTGGCGCTGGTTGAAAAGGCCGGGCTGCCCAGGGACGAACACTGGTGGGTCTACCTCACTGCGTTACTTGTAGGCTTCTTCGGCATGGTGCCTTTCATCATCTACGGCGAGAAAAAGCGCCAGATGAAGAAGGTCCTGGTCGGTGCGGTCGCCGTGCTCTGCGCCTGCGAGCTGTTCTTCTGGCAGTTCGGTAACAGCCTGCGCGCCCTGGTCTTCGGCGCCATCGTCTTCTTCACCGCCTTCAACCTGCTGGAAGCCTCGCTGCCGTCGCTGATCAGCAAGGTCGCTCCGGCCGGCGGCAAGGGCACCGCGATGGGCGTCTATTCGACCAGCCAGTTCCTCGGCGCGGCGATCGGCGGCATCCTCGGTGGCTGGTTGTTCCAGCATGGCGGGCTGTCGACGGTGTTCGTCGGCTGTGCGGTGGTCTGTGCGATTTGGCTGGCCATTGCTGTTACTATGCGTGAACCTCCGTACGTGACCAGCCTGCGCCTGCCGCTCAGTGCAGCGGCCGTGGCCGATACCGGGCTGGTTGCGCGTTTGCTGGCTCTGCCCGGAGTGGCAGATGCCGTCGTGGTGGCCGAAGAGGCGGCCATTTACATCAAAGTGGATTCTGAAAAACTGGACCGCACGTCCCTGGAGCGCCTGATCGAATCGGCCCCGGAACGTGCTGAAGCCTAGGAGAACGTCATGGCCCGTGGGGTTAACAAAGTCATTCTGGTTGGTAACGTCGGTGGTGATCCGGAAACCCGCTACCTGCCCAACGGCAACGCGGTGACCAACGTCACCCTGGCCACCAGCGAGTCCTGGAAGGACAAGCAGACCGGCCAGCAGCAGGAACGTACCGAGTGGCACCGCGTGGTGTTCTTCGGCCGTCTCGCCGAGATCGCCGGTGAGTACCTGCGCAAGGGCTCGCAAGTCTACGTCGAAGGTTCCCTGCGCACCCGCGAGTGGGAAAAGGACGGCGTGAAGCGTTACACCACCGAGATCGTGGTCGACATCAACGGCCAGATGCAGTTGCTCGGCGGCCGTCCCGGCAGCGAAGGTGATGCCCCGCGTGCTCCGCGCCCGCAGCGCGAGCCGCAGCAGTCCGCCCCGCAGCAGCGCTCGGCTCCGCAGCCCGCTGCCCAGCCGGCGCCGGACTACGACAGCTTCGACGACGACATCCCGTTCTAGCGGTTACCTTAGCGAAAACTGTAAAGTTTTCCTCGGAGAACCCCGCCTTGCGGGGTTTTCGCGTTTTTGGAAGTGTAAAAAATCACTTGACGGAATTTGTTTTGGTGCACACCATGTAAAAACGTAAAGTATGGGGGTGCGATGGACATATCGATACGCCGGTTCTCGGGCAGCGACGGCGAGCGGATTTCGGTGCTGGTCGATGCGTCCGGTATGCCACTGTACTACCCCACTCTCTACGCCACCTGGAATCTGCGGCAGCGTGGCTTGGCAGCCAATTCGATTTTCAATGCGCTGAACGCGATCAAGGTTTTGTTCGCCTGGGAAGCTGACGTTGGCATTAGCCTGGAATCGCTCTTTTCGCAGGGCGAGCTGCTTGGGGAGGAGCGTGTGAGGGATCTGAGCGACTTCTTGCAGCTGGCCCTCTCTCCCGCGAATCGAGACAAGAAGGTTGTCCCGATTTCCCGACGGCCGAAGACGGTTGGCACCAGTAGCCACTATTTCCGGCTGACAGTCGTGGCTGACTACGTGGGATTCCTGGCCAAGCGGCTATACCCAGCCAGTCGGGGTGATAGGGATATCAAGTTGATGGTCGCGGCGATTCGGGCTAATCGTCCGGGCAAGCCGAACAAATCGGAATCGGACAGGGACGAGCGGTATCTGGACGAAGCCGTTGTGGAGGCGGTGGAGCAGGCTCTCAAGCCAGGCTCTGATCGCAATCCGGCTAAGGGCCATGCGGTACAGGTGCGCAATGCATTGATGTTCATGATTCTTCGCCTGACCGGGCTTCGCCGGGGGGAACTGCTGAACCTGAAGGTCAATGACATCGATTTCGCTAAAAACACGCTGAGGGTGGTGAGGCGTCCCGACTCGAAGGGAGATGTGCGGGCACAACAGCCTGTCGCCAAAACCCGACAACGAACCATTCCTCTTGTTGCGGAACTCATTGCCCGTATCCACGAGTATGTGCTTCGTTACCGGAACAAACTGCCGGGGGCGAAGAAGCATGGGTACTTGTTCGTTACCCACAAGGAAGGCCCCACCCAAGGCCGCCCACTATCTATCCCAGCCTTTCAGAAGTGGATGTTGAGCGTCGCCACCATCATCGAAGACTCCGGCGTTCATGCACATGCCCTGCGGCACCACTGGAATTACGCGTTTTCTTTGCACAGCGACTCTACAGAGATGTCGACTGCCACTGAGGAAAAAGTCCGTTCGTATCTGATGGGATGGGAAGAAACATCCGGCACGGCGCGAATCTACAACCGGCGACACACCAAACAAAAGGCCGCAGAAGCTGTGCTGTCCCTTCAAAACAAGCACCTGAAAAAAACCAGCGATGAGGTGATGGATGAATAAGCATGCGCTTCAGGCCGCTGTAGTTGACCGCTTTTACTCCAGGGAAGGCTATCTGGTGCATTTCAACAGCGAGCGATGGGAGTTGAGCAAGGATATTGCTTTCCCGGTTGGCTCACTTTCGAAGTATTTGCTTGGCAGAGATTATTCTGTTCGAAGGGTGTTGGAGTTTTACTCAAGAACGGGTGCGCCATCGCATGCAAGGAACATTTTTAATCGCATTTTGCATTACTGTGAGCAGATGCAGGACTCCGAGCTGTTTTCCGTCGCCTCGTTGATTTCCTATCGATCATCGCTGAACAAGAAAACTGAGTGGTACATGGGGGTCTTGCGCGGGGCGATCCGTCAATGGTCGCGGCTCGGATACCCAGGTATCTCCGATGAGGTTATGGCCCTGCTGGATAAGTGGGTTCTCAAGGGGAATGAGAAGGGCTTCGCTGTCCAGTCGATGTGTCCCGAGGATGGGCCACTCACCGATATTGAGCTTCAGGGAGTTATCGCTGCGGTGATCGATGCCTTCACCGAGAAGCGCCTCTCCATGGAGGAAACGTGCCTGTCGATGATATTGGCCATGACGGGACGGCGCCCAGGACAGATCGCGGCGCTCAAAATCAAAGACCTGATTTCCACTGAGCCAGGGGCCTATTGGATCAGTTTTCCCAGGGCCAAGCAGCGGAATACGCCTTGGCGCTCCGCCTTCAATCGCTTCGCGATTGTTGAGGATCTTTGGTTGTTGTTGCAGCAGCAAGCTGAGGCTGTGAAGAAGGTCTTTTCCGAGCAGGCAGGCCGCCCTCTGCCTAAGAAGGTGCAGGACGAACTGCCCTTGTTCCCCGTATCGCACTCTCTCGAGGTCGACTCCGATGTGGAAGCGCTGCTGGGCAGCGACCGACTGCATATTCCCACCAGTGGAGTGTATGGGGCGACGGTGCGAGTGGCCAAGACGATTGCCGTCATCAGCGAGCGCACCGGGGCGCCTATTGCCCTCAACCCTAATCGCTTCCGCTACACGCTCGGCACGAACCTAGCCCGCGAAGGGCGAGGAGAATTGGTCATTGCTGAGGCGCTGGATCACTCCGATACCCAGAACGTAGGGGTATACGTCAGAAACATCCCTGAGATCGTCGAGCGCATTGATAAGGCCGTTGCCTTGCAACTCGCTCCGTTGGCTCAGGCGTTTCGCGGCGTACTTGTCGCTTCAGAGCGTGATGCACGCCGAGGCGATGACCCGAGCAGCCGGATTTCGAATGGCCGGGCCAACGTAGGCACCTGCGGCAGCTACGGCTTCTGCGGTGCATTGGCCCCCATCGCCTGCTACACCTGCGCCCACTTCCAGCCATGGCTCGATGGCCCTCATGAAGAGGTCTTGGATCGCTTGATTGAGGAGCGGGATCGGGTTCGCGACAACTGCGGCGATCTGAAGATTGCCTCGACCAACGACCGGTTGATCCTGGCGGTGAGCGATGTAATCAACCGCTGCAAAGAGGCCAAGGGAGAGATGGTGCATGGCTGACATACTGCTGTTCACCCCCAGGCATCACCGTGAATGCCAGAAGAATCTGGCGGATTTCATTGCGATGTGTCGCGACCGCCTGACCGTGTTCGGGGCGGACTTGGATTGGCATGCCAATACCTGGCCCAAGGTCGGTAACTTCACGGTCAAAGGGGCTCCCGCGAGGGGCTACACGACTGATCACCTGCTGAACGCTGACATAGTCCCTTTCGCGAAGGCATATGTTCGCTACCAGCAAGGCCACAACCCCACGAAGAGCAAGAATGAATTCAAGGCGCTCCGCTGCATCGAAAAAGCATTGCTGACCGTCAAAGGCAAAGCAGATATCACGCAGGTAGATCTTCTCGTCATGGACGTGGCGGGTGAGGTTGCGCGGGAATACGAGGCTGCTGGCTATCAGGCTGGCATGAGCCTGGTGAAGCTTGTGGAATTCCTCAATGAAAGTCGAATCGTTCCTGACCAGATTACCTGGCGAAATCCGATCTCTAAACCAAAAGAGATGGACAGGACAGATGCCGAAGGCAAAAGAAGGCGGGCAGAGAAACTTCCAGAGGATCACTGGCTGGAAGCTATGGCGGAAATGTTTGCCAACGACCTGGTGGTTGCTCGGGATCGCTTCACCACGTCCATATTTGCGCTGTTGATGTGCGCGCCATCCCGTATTACGGAAGTTCAAGACCTTCCGGTGAATTGCTTGCATCCCGATACAGATGGCGAGGGTGTCGAAAGACTGGGGTTGCGGTTTTATGCTGGCAAAGGGTATGGGTCGGATATTAAGTGGCTTCCTACCATATTCAAGGATGTCGCCACTGAAGCTGTGCGCCGGTTGACTGAACTGTCCGCTGCTGGGAGGGAGTTGGCGAAATGGTATGAAGACCACCCCGACAAGTTTTATCGCCATGAAAACTGCCCCAATGTCCCAGATGACTACCCATTGACTGTTGAACAGGCTTGCATGGCGCTTGGAATTAATTCAGGCCGTCGGATGCTAGATCAGTATTTTGCGAAATATAAGCCTTATCTGGCGTTGAAGAGGAAAGGCGAGTCACTGACGCTGGATTTTCTAAATGAGTACTGTCATAGCCGGCTTCCTGGCGGATGGCCTTGGAAGAACCGGGAGCGCAATATCAAATACTCGGAGGCACTGTGCTGTTTCAGGGCTCATGAGTTTGTGTCGAATTTCAACCCCAGCCCTATCAAGTTGTGGGTGCCCGGTAACGGCACATTTACCACTGACATTAACTGCATTGATGGTAAGGAGAGCAGCATCTGGAAACGCCACGGTTACAAGAACCCAGACGGCAGTGAAATTTCGATGACCTCTCACCAGGTGCGTCATTTCCTGAATACCGTGGCACAGCGTGGCGCGTTAGGGCAGCTCGATATCGCCAAGTGGTCGGGCCGGGCCAACATTCACCAGAACGCCGTATACAACCACATGAGTGACGACGAGTACGTCGAACTGGCCAGGAGTGCCGGTGTTGGTGGGGTGCTCGAAAAGATCCAATCCAACGCCCCCGTTACCTATGCGGATCTGGCGGCTGTTGGGGAAGGCATCGCTCATGTCACTGAGTATGGGTTCTGCGTGCACGATTACTCGATGCTGCCCTGCCAGAAGCATCGGGATTGCTTGAATTGCACCGAGCAGATTTGCGTGAAGGGCGATGCGACCAAGCTTGATCGCCTCAAGCAGCAGCGGAGGCTGACCCAGATGCAGCTTGAGAAGGCCAAGGCGGCAGATACCTCAGGAACCTATGGTGCTGACCGCTGGAGCCAGCATCAGATCAAGACCCTGGAGAGGCTGGATCAGTTGATCCAGGTACTTGAGTCGCCAGACCTCCCGGACGGAACGGCCATCCGTCTCAGCCATGATCAGGAATACAGCCCGTTGAAGCGAGAGCTTGCTGCCCGTCAGACCTCCCTCAGGCTTCCTTCGCCAGAGCCCGATATTGATGAGCTCCGGGCTCTGCTGGGGGCGTTCTAGTCGTGGCCAAGCATCTGACGGCAAAGGACATCGAGCTTCTTATAGGTCTCATCGACGGCTGGAATGGCAAGCTCACCTGGGATGCCTTGTGCGACGAAGCCGAAGGCCTGATTGGTACAAGGCCGACCCGGCAGACGCTCAATGCGCATCCCCGAATCAAGAGCGCGTTTGGCGATAAGAAGACTCAGCAGAAAACGGGCTTCAAACCAACGAAGCGCCCGGAAAGCCTGGCTATTGCTGAGCAGCGTATTCATCGCCTGGAAAGCGAGAACCAGCGCTTGAAGGCTGAGAATGACCGCCTGCTGGAGCGCTTCATCCGGTGGCAGTACAACGCTCAAAAACGTGGACTTTCCCAGGCGGTGCTGGATGCGCCTCTGCCTAAGGTTGATCGTGACTCAGCAGAGAAGGGCGGCTAAATGGCAAATGGGCAGCAGGTGGCTGAAGAAAACGTCGCCGCATTCATGGCCTGGTCATCCTCCAAGTTGGACGATGACTTCCGGGAGTACGTGCATCGCGGGCGCTTGAAGCGTTCGGAGATTGCGGCCGAGTGTGGTTTTGGCAAGAGCGCGCTCGTTCAGAACCCGGCCATCAGGGCCGCCCTGGAGGCGCTTGAAGAGGCGCTTCGGAGGCGGGGCGTGCTGCCGCCTGCTTCCACTGGCGATGAGCCTCCTGCCGAGCCGCTGGCGGTCAGGGACAAGGAGGCGAAACAGCGCCGCCAGGATGCCCAGCGGCTGAATAGTCTGGAGCAAGAGAACGCCGCGCTGCGTGCTGAGTTGACCAAGGCCAAGGCAATGCTGGAGCGTTACAAGCTGCTGGCCCAGTTCGTGGACGAGACGGGGCGGATGCCGCGATGAATGCTCCGACGCCGGTACTGCTCAGCCTGAGTGTCAGGGTTACGCGAATTCGTACGGCGAACCGCAAGGGGTGCATTGCGTTTGGGCACCGGGTGAATGTCGAGTCGGGCCTCAACGACCGGGCAAGCGCCATTGTCATTCACGTTCCCGCCAACATCGCCAGCCCGTCGACGGTCGCCGTGGGCGGCATCTTCGAAGTCTGCGGCGAGGCCTCCACGGCTCGTCGTGAGCATGGCGGATATGCCGTAACGGAAACCCAGCTCCATGTGCAGGACATCCGGCAGGTTCGTCCGAGCGGCAGTCAGGTCATTCAATGGATGGCGGACAATGTGCCGCGCATTCGTGAGGTCAAGGCCACCAAGCTATGGGACGCCCTGGGTGAACGCCTATACGAGGTGTTGGATCAGGCTGATCACGATGCCATCCGCGAGATCGTCCCGTCCGATGAGATCCGGCAGGGGCTTTTTGCTTGCTGGGCGGAGAACGGCGATGCGAGGACTCTCCGTTTCGTGCAAGACAAGGGCATTCCCCTCGACTTGGCCCGCAAGGCGATCAAGTTTCACCAACGGCGCACGGTGGATGCCCTGCTGAGCGACCCCTACCGGCTGCTGAGCTTCTCTGGGAGTTGGCGGCAGGTTGACGCAATCGCTCGCGAGCGCTTCGCCATTGAGCTCGAAGATCCGCGCCGCCTGGCCGCTGCCCTGGAAGAGGCCTTGTATCGCGTCTCCGAGAGAGGCCATACCTGCGCCACGCTGAATGACCTGCACGAAACGGTCAGCAAGCTGCTGAAGCCGCACGCCGCCCCGAGCTCGGCGATGGTGAAGGCCCTGATGCAGGGCAAGGAGAAGGGGCAGTTCATCGCTCGTGAAACAGCCACTGGCGACCTGATGCTCCATGCTCCCGGCACTTACATCATGGAGCGGCAGTGCGCCGATTTCATCCGGTCGCTGCTGGTCAATCCCGTGCGGCAGCAGCGGCTCTTCCCTACTGACGTGGATGCTGTCATTGCTGCTTTTGAGCAGGCGGAGAGGCAACACCTGGGGACTCCGGCATTCGCGCTGAACGATGCCCAGAGGGCGGCCGTTAAAACCTCCTTCGAGCACCGCTTCAGCATCATCACGGGCGGTGCCGGCGTCGGTAAAACCACCGTGTTGAAGGCGCTGTACAAAGCGCTCGACACGCTGGGGAGGCCACGTTTCCAGATGGCGCTCTCTGGTCGGGCCACCGCACGCATGGTCGAAGCAACCCACGAGGAAGCAACGACTATTGCTGGCTTTCTTCGCCATGCAAGTGAAGACGAAATAGGCGAGTCGCCGGTCATCGTCATTGATGAAGCATCGATGCTCGATCTGGTGACCTTTTACCGCCTGGTGCAGAAGCTGCCGCTGGGTGCTCACTTCATTCTGGTCGGTGACCCCTACCAGCTGCCGCCGATTGGAGCAGGGCTCGTGCTGCACGTGTTGTGCGAGCTCGAGGGGATTCCGACCACCAGGCTCACGGAAGTGAAGCGCCAGGCGCGCGACTCGGGGATTCCCGCTGCGGCTCTGGCCATCCGGCAGGGTGCTTGGCCTGCTTTCAGCTCGAGCGAAACCGCCGATGTTGCCTTCTTGTCGTGCTCGGATGAGCAGATCATTCCTACCGTGCTGCGGCTCTACGAACAGAGCCGAGAGAACACTCAGATCCTCTGCGCCACCAGGGTGTGTGCTTTCGCCGGTATCGACGCGATCAACAACATCTGCCACGCGAAGTACGTGGGCGATGCGAAGCCGCTGAAGGCCATCAATCCCGAGACAGGCGAGCTGGAGTTCACCGGCTTCTGCGAGGGGGATCTGCTGCTGTACACCGCCAACGATTGGGGGCGGAACTTGCAGAATGGCTGCCTGGGGCGGTTGACCGAGGTGTTTGACAACCCGGTCAAGGTCGACGTTGGCACTGAGGAGAAGCCGGTCTACCGGCAGGCGTTGGGTATGGCGATCTACGAGGGCGTGGCTCAGTACGTCTTGGAGTCGGATGTGGACGTCATGCAGCACGCCTATGCGATCACCGTGCACAAGAGCCAGGGGTCGCAGTTCCCGCGTGTGATCGTACTGGTCAGGAAGTCGCGGGTACTTGACCGCACCTTCATCTACACCGCAGTGACCAGGGCACA
The DNA here is from genome assembly GCF_000423545.1 of Metapseudomonas resinovorans DSM 21078. GTDB lineage: Bacteria > Pseudomonadota > Gammaproteobacteria > Pseudomonadales > Pseudomonadaceae > Metapseudomonas > Metapseudomonas resinovorans. The sequence continues at coordinate 109,055 of NZ_AUIE01000022.1, read as the reverse complement.
AGTACAGGTCATCTTGGTTGGTGACGCAGCAGCTGTCAGGGAGGCGATTGCATTCCCACCCAAGGCCTTTGCCCGGCAGGTCGCTCTCCATTCGATGCTTGAGGGTACGTGATAGGTCAAGCCTAGCGAAGAGGCTTGGTACCATGAATCATCGCTCTTGTGGGCTTCTGGGGTGCGCATCGGGGCTAGAGTTTGTTCAATTCTGTATTGACACGAGGATGCTTTCTAATCGCTCCGTCCATATTGTCAAAAATATCCTGTTTGACTTATATAAGCTTTTAATGTGAGGGGCTTTTGATGATTAAAAAAGCGTCAGAATTGCTTGAGCGTTTCATTGCGGTGGAAGTCGAGAAGCTGTCTGGTGTGAATATGCCGCACATGCCAACTCTAGGTAGTGCTTACGAAGAAATTACCAAACAAGGGATATTTCAGGATTACGCCATTCCAAAGGGATTGGATCTAAGGGTGGTTTCCGGATTTATCTCCGTAACTGGTGAGATGTTGCCGGAACAGATCGACTGCATGCTTGTTCACGGCGATGGGCAACAGTATGGTCGAACTCAGCAGTATATTTACGATGTTAATAAGGTGCTTTGTGTATTTGAAGTAAAGAAAAATCTAAAGAAGGCTGATTATGCTGATGCCATTGGGCATTTGGCTAAGATTCGACGAAAATTTGCGGATAGCTTTGAAGAAAGATTGGTGAGTGAGGGGTATGAGCCAGATATCACTGTTGCCAGGATGCGTTTTGCACAGATTACAGGGAGAGCAGCGCCGGAAAGGTATCGCGACATAAATAGTCTTTCAGTAACTGACGGCGTTTTGTTTTACTGCCTTGTACAAGAGTCATTGGCTCCAATGGCAATAATTCATGGGTATGAGGGGTATAAAACAGAATACGGGCTTAGAACGGCGTTTATAGATTTTCTAGATGAGAATAAAAATAAGGGTGGCGAGGGTGTTGGGATTCCTGGCATTCCCGCTCTGGTGACCTCCAATCAGTTCTGCCTTGTTAAAGCTAACGGTATTCCGTTCTTGGGGGTCGGGGAGTTCGGTGAGTGGGTGCCGGTCGTCTCTACTCGCTATAACTCGGCTAAGCTCATACTGGAACTTATTTGGTCAAAGATTTCTATTTATTTTAATCTCAAGATGCCGTGGGATGATGGTCTGTACATAGATAACGCAGAACCCCTGTTAATCGCGAAGGCGGTGGAAGAGGGAGGGTGGTTGCTCCGGCCATATGAGCCGAAAGAAAGAGATCTCAAGCGTGACGACAACCTCTGCTGGGAGCCAGCGAAACTGGGGGAAGCAGAGATTTCAGCTATAAATATTATGGCGTTTAAGTCTGGATACTTACCTCTTGATAATGGAATGGAGATCTACCTTCAAGAGAAACATGGCGTGGCGCTGAAGACGGTTGTGGATAATTTGGTACGGACTCGTGAATTTATGCTGGATGGTGATTATGTTAGGCCAGTGCATGGCGTTACATATGTCTTAACGGCTGATAATGGGGCAGGATTTGTTGCGTCAGAGATTGAGAGGTTTGATTTGTGGTGTGCAGAGAATGATGTCGAGCCGCACTATATGTCCATGTGGTTCTTTGATGAATGATGGGGTTGTTGGTAGTTCTGGCTGTAATGCAGTATATGCTAAATCAATCGCCTCGGTTATCTTTCGCGAGGCGATTGCTGAAGGCGCATGGTTTAACAGTGCTGGTTCTTGCTCTGTATGTAAGGCTTTCTAGGTGTTTATTGAAAGCTTTTTAAAGGTTTCAATTTTTTCAAATTCAAGCTCTCTCAGAATTGTTTCTTTTGCATCATTCTTGTCCATTCCTCTTTGGATGGTGTCGAATGTAATACTCTTGATTCTCAATTCAATTTCGCTATCTTTATTTTGCCCGGCAGAGAACTCAGGGAATCCAAGTGAAATTACGCACTCGCCATCAAGGGCAGATGTGCTAAAGCGGAATTTAGCATCTAGGCGGTGTAGGTAGAGGCACGGACGATATGCTGGGTTCGATAAGAACTCAGATTCTTCCAGGCTAATTCCCTTAAGGTCTAGGCTTTTTATGCGCTCCTTCATCCATTCAAGGTCAGAAGGTAGGGTTCTATCTACGTCAGGTGCCAAGCCAATATCGACAATTTCAACAAATGAAAGGGTTACCAGTCGGCTGTCTTTGGTTAGGCCTAGGAGATATATGAATCTGTTTTCATTGGTGAAATCCCCAAACCGTATTGGTCGAATTTTTTCATTTTCGTCAATTTGATTTTTTGACTTGAAGTGGCTAATTAGGTGCTTCGAAATGGCCTTGTTGGTTGTTTTTGTTTCTGGCGCAGTATGTGTGCTGATGATTATCAGTTCATCTTGGGAATGGCTCTTCTTGATCTCTATTGATGCTTTGAAGTTCTTACGGTCTTCAGCCCAGCTTTTTGAGCGATCTAGACGTTCGACTGTAAAGTCCATTCTTATTGCGTCTAGATTTCCGTTTATTGGATAGAAATTTGGCGCGCCCAATACCTTGAAGTTCTCGAAATCCAGGTCGAGTATCTTGTTTATGTTGATTTCATCAGGGATGCTATCAATTAGAGATGAATTCCCTTGCCACTTTATTGTTTGGGTTGTGATCTTTGGATTGTCTTCTTTTGAGGTGTAGGCCAGTTGCAGTTCAGTAAATTCGCTGGGCCTGATCAAAGTCAAGGTAAGTGCTGGGATGCTTTGCTCTTTTTCCTGCTCGGAAAGGAAGACTCCACGATTTCTTAGGATATTTTTTAAGTCCCCTTTGCCAATGTATGGTTGGGAAAGGTATGTGCGAAGTGCTTCCCCTTGGGGCAGAATTGAGTCTACTTGCTGGGCTGTCATTCTGCTATTCCTCTAAAGTCCTTTTGGTAGGAGGAAACTTCTACTATGCTGGCAAATTCTTTGTCGGCCAAAGTAAGCTTTGTAATGTCAACAATCTCTTTGTGCTTGACAAAGTCGTAGTCTGGGAAGGCAAGCGATATCTTGTCTGGAAATTCTAGTGCAATGGTGATGGAGAACCCTATGAGTCGCCTAAAGGCGTCCTCGTTAAAGGTGTCTTGGCAACAGATTATTAGAGTTTTCTGGCCTGATACGTTCGCGTAGAATGGAATTATTCCGCTATTTATGAATTCGGGCGGAAGAACTTTTCCGGTCGTAATTCTGCTAGTTGCGCTGATGTTTTTCCCCGTGGAAGGGTAAACAAACTTTACGTTGTTGGTTCCGTACTTTCCGTTGACATGGCTTATGCTGTCGAATAGAAAGCTTGCGCGATAGTTGTCGATTACATATATCGTGCCGTAAGCGAAATCGTCCAGTCCTCTGGCGTTGGCTACTTTTTGGACGATGTCTGCATTTGTGTCGTCGGTGCCGCTTAACCAAAAAAGGACGCCGGAAATTGAGTCTGAACTTACTTGCTGGTATCCAGAGTTGATTTGCCTTCTCATGCTAGACCGCTTGAAGCACTCTAGGGCCATAGCTATATCTATGAAGTGATCTTTGAAGATACTCGTTGGGGATGGGGGATACGGATCCGCTTTGAATTTTGAAGATATCAGCAGATGTTTTAATACATTGTCTTCTAGCGGAGATATGCAGGAGAAAATGAAGTCGACGCCGTGAGTGCGCCTAGGTTTATCAGATGAGCCATGGATTGTCGGTTTAACACAATCTAAGTCGGTGCCCTTCAAGGGGGATTTCCAACCTATTAGATCCATGAGAGCTTCAACAATATCCTCACCATGCTCACCAAGCTTTTTAGACCACTCACCCATCACAAGTCCCTTTTTTTGCCCTAGCGGCACCCCTGTTCGTCCACGTGAAGGCAGGCGAACGCAGGTGTATCAATTGTAAGAGAACAGGCTCATCATTGGCCCGCTTGCCTCAAACGCTACGGCCTCCTCTGTGCTCTGTCCAGAGACTCCTCAGCAGGAAAGCCTTAGGTTTTTGATCGCAGGGCCTCAATTGCAGCAGGGCGGGCAGGTTGTAAAGTTTTTGAGGCAACTCGTTGGAAACTCGCCTTAAAATTTACTAAATATTTTACGTTTTATTGCGCGTAGAATGGCTGGCTATCGCCATGGCGCTATCTAGAGCTGTCTCACTCACTCACTCGCTGGCTCTTGTTACTGCAAGGTATGCATTACCGTTCTAGTCGAATCGCGTAAGCGAACAGACAAAGGCGCAGCCCCCGGGCTGCGCCTTTTTCGTTTCAGGCGCCCGTGTACGGACTGACCGCCATGCGCCAGGTGATCGCAAGCGATTCACCGGCAGCCAGCAGGCGCAGCCCCGGCCGGCCTTCCAGGTGGTGGGCGTTGACCGGATGGGTCACCGGTTCGAAGCAGAAGAAGTCTTGTCCCTGCGGGCAGAACAGCAAGAAGGTCTCGCAGCCGCTGGCGCTGCAGTCCAACCGGTAGCCGAGGTCTGGCTGGAGGATGCTGCATTGCCCTGGCCAGTCGCTGAAGCCGTTGTCCACAGGCGTATCCGGCAGTGCTGCAGCGGTTGCGAAGTTCCATTGGTGCGGCAGGGCGACCTGCGCCGTGGGCAGCTTGTCGTCGCCGCATAGCCAGGCCGACTCTGCCCGTGCCTGCAATCCTGTGCCTGCCGTGCGCGGAAAGTAGGGGTGCAGGCCCAATCCATGCCAGGTGGGGCGGTCGTCGAGGTGGACGACCTGCAGCCGGATCTCCAGGCATCCTTCGTCCAGGCGGAACAGCTGCTCGGCCCGGTAGGCGAAGGGTTGCCGGCTCTCCAGTCCCAGACGAATCCATCCGTCGCGCTGCTCCAGCAGGGTCCAGGGCTGCTGCCAGGCGCTGCCATGGATCGGGTAGGGATCGGTGGCCGTATTCGGTTCCAGGGCCAGCCAGCCGCCCGGCAGGGCAAAGCCGCGACTGCCGATACGGTTGGACCAGGGCGCCAGCGGGTAGCAACCCAGGCGCCGAGGTGTGCCGGCGGCCAGGGCGTGGGCGTCGGCAGGACGCAGCAATGGCTGGCCATTCTCCAACAACTGCCAGTTGGCGATGGCGCCACCCAGCTCTGGAGCCAGTGTCAGTCGGGTGAGGCGGTCTTCGAGTGTGAGCAGGGGGATGGTCATCATCTGCTTACCGGGATGTAGGACTGAGTGGAAAGGTCCGGGCGTCGCTGCAGATGAGTGTCATCGTACAACCTGCTGGGCTATGATGGGCAATCAGTTTCCGCCGAGATCGAGAGTCGACATGGACAACCCAAGCGCCCAGCAGCGCCCGCGCCGCAAGCACCGCAGCCTGGCCCAGGAGTTGGTGAGCGAACTCTCCCAGCAGATCCAGGACGGTGTGATCAAGCGGGGTGAAAAGCTGCCCACCGAGTCGGCCATCATGGAGGCCCAGGGCGTCAGCCGCACGGTGGTGCGGGAGGCCATCTCGCGCTTGCAGGCGGCAGGCCTGGTGGAGACCCGTCACGGCATCGGCACCTTCGTGCTGGATACGCCGAGCCCCATGGGTTTTCGTATCGATCCGGCGACCATCGTCACCCTGCGTGATGTAGTGGCCATCCTCGAGCTGCGCATCAGTCTTGAGGTCGAATCCGCCGGCCTTGCCGCCCAGCGGCGTTCGGCAGAGCAGTTGGCCGCCATGCGCGAGGCGCTGGACACCTTCCACAAAGCCGCCCATCGCACCGATGCAGTGGCCTCGGACTTCCAGTTCCACCTGCAGATCGCCCTGGCCACTGGCAACCGCTACTTCACCGACATCATGACCCACCTGGGTACCAGCATCATTCCGCGGACCCGGCTCAATTCGGCGCGCATCGCCCACGATGATCAGCAGCACTACCTGGCCCGGCTGAGCCGCGAACACGAAGAAATCTACGAAGCCATCGCCCGCCAGGACGCCGAAGCGGCCCGTGCGGCCATGCGCCTGCACCTGACCAACAGCCGCGAACGGCTGCGCCAGGCCCATGAAGAGGCTGAGCGGGAACAGCAGGAAGCCTGAACCATCCGCCTGGGCGTGCATGGCGCTCAGGCAGCCTTCCGATAGGTCAGCAGCACGATACCGGTGACGACTATGGCGCCGCCGAGCAGCTGCATCCCGCTCAGTACCTGATCCAGCAGCACCCAGCCGAACAGCAGCGTGGCGATGGGCTCGACGTTCATCACCGGTGCGTTCTGCGGCATGTTCAGGCGCGGCACGCTGACGAACAGCACCGAGAATGCGCTGCCGTAGAGCAGTACCAGGATGCCGAGCGCGGTCCAGCCCGTTCCGCTGGCGGGTGTTGTCATCCCGCCCGGTACCAGCCCGCTCAAGCCGGCCACGGCCATGCTGCAGAACACGATCATCAGCGTCAGCATGCTGCGTACCGGACCGCGCAGGGCGGCCAGCTTGTGGTCGGTTATCCACAGCGCACAGGCAAAGGCACAAGCCGCGCAAAAGGCCAACGTCACCCCCAGCGTCCATTGCGCACCGGCGCCTTCGGCTGCGCCCAGGCGCGCCGGAACGTCGAGGGCGAAGACCAGGCCGAGCAGGATCAGCCCCATCAGCGATGCGTTGCGCCGCGTCGGCGCGCCGCCGCCGAGAGCCCAGGTGAGCAGGGCCAGGACGATCGGGAAGGTGTTGCCCACCAGCAGCGCCAGGGCCACCGGGATGCGTGCCACTGCCGAGTAAAGGCACAGGCTCTGGGTCGCGATCAGCAGTCCCAGCAGCAATTGCCAGCGACGGGTTCCGGCCGGCAGGCCGAGGGGCTGGCGCTGCCACAGGACGATGCCGGTCAGCACCAGCATGGCCACGCCTGAGCGGCAGAGAATCGCCAGCAGCAATCCGGTGTCGTCGTCGAAGGCGATGCGGGCGGCGATGTGATTGCCCGCGAAGGCGCAGGCCAGAAAGGCCAGGAGCAGGACGGCAATGTGCCGTGGGAACAAGGTGGGTGTGGCGGCAGGCATGGCAACGGTCCGTGTGGTTGAGTCTCCGGACGACGCAGGGCCGTTCTTCTGGAGGAGGAAGGGCGGGCCGCGGTCGCGGCCCGCCGGGGTGGATCAGAGCACGACGCTCGGCAGCCAGAGGGAAATGGCGGGAATGTAGGTCACCGCAATCAGTACCAGGAACAGCGCCGCGTAGAAAGGCAGCAGCGCCTTCACCGTGCTCTCGATGCTGACCTTGCCGATGGCCGAGCCGACGAAGAGTACCGCACCCACTGGCGGAGTGATCAGGCCGATGCCCAGGTTCACCAGCATGATCATGCCGAAGTGCACCGGGTCGACGCCGATGTCGGTGATCACCGGCATCAGGATCGGGGTGAGGATGAGGATCAGCGGCGCCATGTCCATTACCGTGCCCAGCAGCAGCAGCATGGCGTTGATGCACATGAGGATCACGTAGCGGTTATCCGACAGGGTCAGGAACAGCGTGGTGATCTTCGCGGGGATCTGCATCAGCGTCATGATGTAGCCGAAGCTGGCGGCGAAGGCGATGAGGATCATCACGATGGAGATGGTCCGCACCGTGCGGTGCATCAGCTTGGGCAGGTCGCGCCATTTGTAGTCGCGGTAGATGAACATGGTCACGAAGAACGACCAGACCACCGCGATGGCCGCCGACTCGGTAGCGGTGAACACCCCGGAGAGAATGCCGCCAAGGATGATCACCATTGCCATCAGGCCCCAGAGGGCTTCACCTGCGATCTTCAGCGCCTGGCGCAGCGGGATGACCTCGCCTTTGGGGTAGTTGCGTTTCTTCGCGAAGATCAGGCACAGCACCATCATCACCGCGGAGAGCAGCAGGCCCGGCATCACCCCGGCCATGAACAGCGCGCCGATGGAGACGGTGCCGCCGGCAGCGAGCGAGTAGAGCACCGAGTTGTGGCTGGGCGGCGTCAGCAGGGCTTGCACCGAGCCGCTTACCGTCACTGCCGTGGAGAACTCACGCGGGTAGCCCTTGCGTTCCATTTCCGGGATCAGCACCGAGCCCACCGAGGCGGTGTCGGCGACCGAAGAGCCGGAGATGGCGCCGAAGAAGGTCGAGGCCATGATGTTGACCAGCGACAGGCCGCCGCGCACGAAGCCCACCAGCACCCCGGCGAAGGCCACCAGGCGCCGTGACATGCCGCCCTCGGCCATGATGGCGCCGGCCAGCACGAAGAAGGGAATTGCCAGCAGGGAGAATTTGTTAACGCCGCCGGCGACCTGAATCATCATCGCCTGCAGCGGGATGTCGATCCACCAGGCGCCGATCAGGGCGGACAGGCCCAAGGCATAGGCCACCGGCATGCCGAGGAGGATGAGCAGGATGAAACTGCCCAGGAGGATGAACGCATCCATTTACGCGGCTCCTTCGTTTTCTTCCACCAGGTCGAACTGCACCACGCGGCGGTGGCTCTGGTCGCCCAGCAGGAGCTTCTCGAGAACGAAAATCAGGGTCAGCACGCCGCCAATGGGAATGGGGGCGTAGGTCATGCCTACCCGCAGGTCCGGGAGGGCGGCGACAAACTGGTTCCAGGTGGTGAGGCAAAGCTTTGTGCCCCAGACGGTCATGAACAGGCAGATCAGCGCCATCAGCACCTGCACCAGTACCGAGACGAGCGGCTTCACGTGTGGCGGGAGGCGGTCTGTGACCATGCTCACCGCCATGTGCGCGCCGGCCCTGTAGCTGGCGGCGGCGCCGACGAAGGTGAAGACCACCATCAGCAGGATGGCGACCGGCTCGGGCCAGCTCGAGCCCGTGCCCAGCACGTAACGGGCGAAGATGCCCCAGGGGATGATCAGCGACATGGTGGCGACGGCCAGGCCAGCGACCCAGATACAGGTCATGTAAAGGCCGTCGTTGAAGCGCAACAGGGTGTCTTTCATGGTGCGTCACCGACATCGCGGCGGAGCGCTGGCGCCCACCGCGACGTTATTCAGAGTGTTGAGTCGGCGTTACTGGACTTCGGCGATGCGCTTCATCAGGTCAGCGTATTGCGCGCCGTACTTCTCCCGAACCGGGGCGGTTGCGTCAAAGAAGGGCTTCTTGTCGATGGCGATGAACTCCACGCCTGCGGCCTTGAGCTTTTCTTCGCTGGCGGCGGACTTGGCGTCCCACAGCGCGCGCTCTTCCATCTGCGCTTCGCGGGCCACCTTCTTCACCAGGGCCTGCTGCTCGGGGGTGAGCTTTTCCCAGGTGGTCTTGGACATCACCACCGGCTCGGGGAGGATCAGGTGGCCGGTGAGGGTGTAGTACTTGGCGTTCTGGAAGTGGTTGTGTTCCAGCATGGTCGGCGGGTTGTTCTCGGCACCATCGATGACGCCGGTCTGCAGGGCGCTGAAAATCTCGCCGGTATCCATGGCGATACCGTTGCCACCCATGGCGTTCATCATCTCGATGAACAGCGGGTTACCCATCACGCGGATCTTCTTGCCTTGCAGGTCCTGGATGCTGCGCACCGGCTCCTTGGTGTAGAGGTTGCGGGTGCCGCCATCCATCCAGGCCAGGGCCACCAGGTTGAATTCGGAGTGGGTGATCTTGTCGAGGATCTCCTGGCCGATCTCGCCGTCGATGATCTTGCGCATGTGCGCCTGATCGCGGAACACGAAGGGCATGTTGAAGACGTTCACGTCCGGTACGACCGGGCCGACGATGCCGAGGCTGACGCGGGCCATCTGGATGGCACCGATCTGGAGTTGCTCGACCACTTCCTTCTCGGAGCCGAGCACGCCGCCGGCGAACATCTTGAAGGTGATTTCACCGTTGCTGGCTTCTTCCAGCTTCTTGCCCAGGTGCTGTTCGGCAACCACGGTCGGATACCCGGCCGGGTGGATCTCGGCGAACTTGATATCGAGGGCGTGTGCCGGCCCGGCCAGGCTGAAGGCGAAGGGCAGGGCGGCGAGGAGCAGCTTGCGTTTCAGGTTCATGATGAAACTCCGGTCTTGTTTTTGTTTGGTTTCGATCCAGCGAACTTCGGTACAGCGATTGGGGCTCAGCCCCGGAACAGCGGTTCCTCCAGGCCTTTCACCCCGGGCCGCAAGGCGAATACGCCACCGGCCAGGGGCTGGTCCGAGAGCTCGACGCCGCCCGGACGGATGGAGGTGACGAACAAGGTGTCGAGGCCCGGGCCGCCAAAGGCGCACATCGCCGGCTTCTTCACTGGTACGGCAAGGGAGCGGTCAAGGCGGCCATCGGACGTGAAGCGGTGCACCAGGCCGGCATCGTTGCCGCAGATCCAGTAGCAGCCGTCCTCGTCCACGGCTGCACCGTCGGGTCGGCCAGGGAATTCGTGCATGTCGACGAACACGCGGCGGTTATAGGGCGTGCCCGTGTCGATGTCGTAGTCGAAGGCCCAGATGGTCTGCACCTGCGGGTGCGAGTCGGAGAGGTACATACGGGTGCCATCCGGGCTGAAGGCCAGGCCATTGGGCACGATGAAGTCATCCAGGCGCACCTGCAGCGGTCCCGCTTCGCCATCGAAGCGGTAGAGCGCGCCGACCCGGGCACCGGCGCTCATGTCGAGCAACATGGTGCCGGCCCAGAAGCGCCCCTGGCGGTCGCAGCGGCCGTCGTTGAAGCGCATTTGCGGCCGAGCATGTTCCACGCGGGTCAGGCGCTCACTCCGAATGCCGCCATTGGCGTCGGGCAGCAGGTGGAACAGTCCGCTCTGCATACCGGCGATCCAGCCACCGCCCAGGGCGTCGCTGCGCCGGGCGATGCACGCGATCATTTCGTCGGCCTGCCAGCTGCGGCTGGCGCCGTCCCGGGCGCTCCAGCAGTGCAGTCGGCGCGCCGGAATGTCGACCCAGTAGAGGGCCTGTTCCTGCGGGTGCCACACGGGGCTTTCACCCGTGCCGTTTCGGGCATCCAGAATCAGTTCGGCTTGCATGGCGTGGATCTCTTGTTCTTGTTGGCCGTGCGTGTCAGGAGCAGGTGTCGGTCATTCGAATGGCCCGGCGGCGACGAAGGCTCCACCCTGGTAGACCGCTACCGGGTCGTTCGCAGCCGGCGCTGGCTGCGCTTCGACTTTGGCGCGGAAGGGCTCGGAACTGTCCTGGGGGCTGTAATCGAGATGGCTGGCGAGATGGTTGTTCCACCACACGTCCTTGTTGTCGGACATGCCGTAGACCACGGTGTGGCCGACGTTGGGGGTGAACAGTGCCTTGCCGATCAGTTGGGTGAGATCGCGATAGCTCAGCCAGGTGGACATCATCCGGCGGTTCTGCGGCTCGGGGAACGAGGAGCCGATGCGGATGCTCACCGTCTCGATGCCGTAGCGATCGAAGTAGAAGCTCGCAACGTCCTCGCCATAGGACTTGGACAGGCCGTAATAGCCGTCCGGGCGGCGAGCACAGGCGGCGTCGATGTGTTCGTCCTGGCGGTAGAAGCCGATCACATGGTTGGAGCTGGCGAAGATCACACGCTTCACGCCATGGCGGCGCGCGGCTTCATAGATATGGAACACCCCGCGGATATTGGCCTCGAGGATTTCCTCGAAGGGTCGCTCCACCGACACGCCACCGAAGTGCAGGATGGCGTCGACGCCTTGCACCAGGGCATCTACCGCCGATTTATCGGCGAGGTCGCAGGGAATCACTTCTTCATGAGGCCCCGTGGCGGGTGCCATCGGTGCGATGTCGGACAGTCGCAGCACTTCGGCGAAGGGGCGGACGTTCTCGCGCAGGACTTTGCCGAGGCCGCCGGCGGCACCGGTGAGCAGGATGCGCTTGAGGCATGGTGATGCGGATTGGGAAGGGGTCATGTCTCTGGCCTTTCCGTTGTTGTTATTAGAAGGGTTGTCATATGTTGTCGTATGACTTGTCCGAATTATCAACAGGGCTTCTTGGCGTTGTCAACGCGACATAGGTGGAAAATTGCGTGGAAAGAGGACGGCTTGGCGCGGTCTGCAGTCCGCCAGCATTGTCATCTGATGAAGCCCTGTTTTGGTGCGATGGCTCTGGAATGGCGGTTGTGGGTCGATAGCATTTGTCCAGAGGCAGTTGGCTACCGTTGGTCGAAAGCGGGCGAAGAGCGAACGGAGGGATGAGTGGGGTTGGCAATCTTTTGAGTTGTACGATAACGTATCTCTCAAGCCGGATTGCCGGCTCAACTCAAACCGCTTCGCAGGGTGCTCGAATAATGAATCCACAAGAACTCAAGTCCATCCTCTCCTCCGGCCTGCTGTCCTTCCCCGTTACGGACTTCGACGCTGCCGGCAACTTCCGCGCCGACACCTATGCCCGTCGCCTGGAATGGCTGGCGCCTTACGGTGCTTCGGCGCTCTTCGCCGCGGGCGGTACCGGTGAATTCTTCTCCCTGGCGCCGGACGAGTACTCCGCCGTCATCAAGACTGCCGTCGACACCTGCGCCGGCAGCGTCCCGATCCTCGCCGGCGTCGGCGGTCCCACCCGTCAGGCGATCCAGTACGCCCAGGAAGCCGAGCGCCTCGGCGCCAAAGGCCTGCTGCTGCTGCCGCACTACCTGACCGAAGCCAGCCAGGAAGGCGTGGCCGCTCATGTCGAGCAGGTCTGCAAATCGGTGAACATCGGCGTGGTGGTCTACAACCGCAACGTCTGCCGCCTGACCCCGGCGCTGCTGGAGCAACTGGCCGAGCGCTGCCCGAACCTGATCGGCTACAAGGACGGCCTGGGCGACATCGAACTGATGGTCGCCATCCGCCGTCGCCTCGGCGATCGCTTCAGCTACCTGGGCGGCCTGCCCACCGCCGAAGTCTATGCCGCCGCCTACAAGGCACTTGGCGTGCCGGTGTATTCCTCTGCGGTGTTCAACTTCATCCCGAAGACCGCGATGGACTTCTACAACGCCATCGCTCGCGACGACCACGAAACCGTCGGCAAGCTGATCGACGACTTCTTCCTGCCCTACCTGGAAATCCGCAACCGCCGCGCGGGCTATGCCGTCAGCATCGTCAAGGCCGGCGCGCGAATCGCCGGTTATGACGCCGGCCCGGTCCGCGCACCGCTGACCGACTTGCTGCCGGACGAGTACGAGCGTCTCGCCGCGCTGATCGACGCCCAGGGCGCGCAGTGATCCGCAACCAGGAGAAGGCTCGTGACTGACAAACGCTTCGATAACTACATAGGTGGGGAGTGGGTGGCTGGCAACGGCTACTCGCGCAACATCAACCCCTCCGACCTCTCCGACTGCCTGGGCGAATACGCCCAGGCCGACGCCGCCCAGGTGGCCCAGGCCATCGAAGCCGCCCGCGCGGCGTTCCCGGCCTGGTCCGTTTCCGGTATCCAGGCGCGCGCCGATGCGCTCGACAAGGTGGGCAGCGAGATCCTCGCCCGCCGCGAGGAGTTGGGCACCCTGCTGGCGCGGGAAGAGGGCAAGACCCTGCCCGAAGCCATCGGCGAGGTCAGCCGCGCCGGCAATATCTTCAAGTTCTTCGCCGGCGAGTGCCTGCGCCTGTCCGGCGAAGTGGTGCCCTCGGTACGGCCCGGTGTATCGGTGGAAGTCACCCGCGAACCCCTGGGCGTGATCGGCCTGATCACGCCCTGGAACTTCCCCATCGCCATTCCGGCCTGGAAGATCGCCCCGGCGCTGGCCTACGGCAACTGCGTGGTGTTCAAGCCCGCCGACCTGGTGCCCGGCAGTGCCTGGGCGCTGGCGGAAATCATCTCCCGCGCAGGCTTCCCCGCCGGCGTGTTCAACCTGGTGATGGGCAGTGGCCGCGTGGTCGGCGAAGCCATGGTCAATGACGCGCGCGTCGACGGCATCAGCTTTACCGGTTCCGTCGGCGTCGGCCGCAATATCGCCGCCGCCTGCGTCGCCCGTGGCGCCAAGGTGCAGTTGGAGATGGGGGGCAAGAATCCGCAGGTGATCCTCGATGACGCCGACCTCAAGACCGCCGTCGAGCTCGCCGTGCAGAGTGCTTTCTACTCCACCGGCCAGCGCTGCACCGCCAGCAGCCGCTTGATCGTCACCGCCGGGATCCACGACCGTTTCGTCGAAGCCATGGCTGAACGCATGCGCTCGATTCGCGTCGGCCATGCGCTCCTCAGCGGCATCGATATCGGCCCGGTGGTGTCCCAGGCCCAGCTGGAGCAGGACCTGCGCTACATCGACATCGGCCGCGACGAAGGCGCGCGCCTGGTGGCCGGTGGCGAGCGGGTGAGCTGCGACACCGACGGCTACTTCATGGCGCCTGCGCTGTTCGCCGACAGCGAGGCGGGCATGCGCATCAGCCGAGAGGAAATCTTCGGTCCGGTGGCCAACGTCATCCGCGTGGCCAGCTTTGATGAGGCGTTGGCGCTGGCCAACGATACCGAGTTCGGCCTGTCCGCCGGTATCGCCACCACCTCGCTGAAGTACGCCAACCACTTCAAGCGCCACGCCCAGGCCGGAATGGTCATGGTCAACCTGCCCACTGCCGGGGTGGATTACCACGTGCCGTTCGGTGGTCGCAAAGGCTCATCCTACGGCCCGCGCGAACAGGGTCGCTACGCCCAGGAGTTCTACACCACGGTGAAGACCACCTACATCGGGGGTTGATCCGACGCAGCAGGACGACTCGGGGGCAGGTCCTGCCCCCGAGCCTCAACAGGGACTACCGGTACAACAACAAGCACAGGTAGGAATCGCTCGTGAAGATCAAACGAGTCAGAGTCACCCCCATCGCCTTCCGCGATGCGCCGCTGCTGAACGCCAGCGGTATCCACGAACCTTTCGCGCTGCGCTCGATCATCGAAGTGGAAAGCGACAACGGTTACATCGGCCTTGGCGAAAGCTATGGCGATGCACCGGTGCTGGCCGTGCTGCAGGCCATGCAGGACAGCCTGGTCGGGCTGGACGCGTTCGACCTGAACGGCCTGCGTGCCCGCGTCATCCAGACCGTCGCCCGCCTCGGGCCGGCCGAAGCCGGTGCGGAACTGGCACCTGGCTCCCACCCCAGCAAGCAGGTGGCCAACGCCTATTCCGCGTTCGAGGTCGCCTTCCTCGACGTGCAAGCCCGCTCGCTGAACATGCCCCTGGTGGACCTGCTGGGCGGCGCCATTCGCACTGAAGTGCCCTTCAGCGCCTACCTCTTCTTCAAGTACGCCAAGCACATCGACGCGCCTTACGCGCCGGATTCCTGGGGCGAAGCCCTCAGCGAGGAGCAGATCGTCGCCCAGGCCGCGCGGATGATCGAAGCCCACGGCTTCAAGAGCATCAAGCTGAAGGCTGGGGCACTGGAGCCCGAGCACGAAGTCGCCTGCATCAAGGCGCTGAAGAAGGCCTTCCCCGACCACCCGCTGCGCATCGACCCCAACGGCAACTGGTCGCTGGAAACGGCGCTGCGCATGGCCGAGCTACTGGGCGATGACCTGCAGTACTACGAAGACCCGACCCCCGGCCTCGACGGCATGGCCGAACTGCACGAGCGCACCGGCCTGCCGCTGGCCACCAACATGGTGGTCACCGACTTCGACGAGTTCCGTCGTAGCGTCGCGCTGAACAGCGTGCAGATCGTTCTTGCCGACCACCACTATTGGGGCGGCCTGCGCGATACCCAGGCGCTGGCGCGGATGTGCGACACCTTCGGCCTCGGCCTGTCGATGCACTCCAACTCGCACCTGGGCATCAGCCTGATGGCCATGGCCCACGTGGCGGCCTCGGTGCCCAACCTTACCTACGCCTGCGATACGCATTACCCGTGGCAGGAAGAGGACGAGGAGGTCATCAAGGGCGGCAAGCTGCCGATCCAGGACGGCTGCGTACGCCTCACCCGAGCACCGGGCCTAGGCGTGGAACTGGATCAGGATCAACTGGCCAAACTCCACGAACAGTACCTCTCCATCGATATCCGAAGTCGCGACGACGCGCGGCAGATGCGCAAATACGACCCGGCCTGGAAAATCAGGAAGCCGAGGTTCTGACCCCGTCCGCTCCCTGCGGAATGCAACACGACACTCGCGCGCCAAATCCGCGCGAGCTCTTCGACAAGAACAATTCAGAGAGAAGAACCATGGGCGAAGTGATGAAGCAAACCCGTGTGCGTTACCTGATCCTGCTCATGCTGTTCCTGGTGACCACGATCAACTATGCCGACCGCGCCACCATCTCCATCGCCGGCTCCGCGATGCAGAAGGAGCTCGGCATCGATGCCGTCATGCTCGGCTACATATTTTCCGCTTTCGGTTGGGCCTATGTGCTCGGCCAGATTCCTGGCGGCTGGCTGCTGGACCGCTTCGGCTCCAAGCGCGTCTACGCCTTCAGCATCTTCACCTGGTCGGTGTTCACCCTGTTGCAGGGCTTCGTCGACACAGTGCCGGTGGCCTGGTCGGTGGTGACCCTGTTCATGCTGCGCTTTTTGGTTGGCTTTGCCGAGGCGCCGTCTTTCCCCGGCAACGCGCGCATCGTCGCCGCCTGGTTCCCCACTGCCGAGCGCGGTACGGCATCTGCCGTGTTCAACTCCGCCCAGTACTTCGCCACGGTGCTCTTCGCCCCGCTGATGGGCTGGATCGTCCACAGCTTCGGCTGGGAACACGTGTTCATCGTCATGGGGGTGATCGGCATCCTGTTCTCCGGGGTCTGGCTGAAGTTCATCTACAACCCCAAGGAACACCCGCTGGCCAACCAGGCGGAGATCGACCACATCGCCGCCAACGGCGCCCTGGTGGACATGGACCAGAACCGCAAGTTGCCGGGCAACGGGCCGAAATGGGAGCACATCAGGCAACTGGTCAGTAACCGCATGATGGCCGGCATCTACCTGGGCCAGTTCTGCATCAACGCGCTCACCTACTTCTTCCTCACCTGGTTCCCGGTGTACCTGGTGCAGGAGCGCGGCATGACCATCCTCAAGGCGGGCATCATCGCCTCCCTGCCGGCCATCTGCGGATTCATTGGTGGCGTGCTCGGCGGGGTGATCTCCGACTGGCTGCTGCGCCGTGGCCATTCCCTCAGCGTGGCGCGCAAGACGCCGATCGTTGGCGGCATGCTGCTGTCCATGACCATGATCCTCTGCAACTACGTGGACGCCGACTGGATGGTGGTGGGCTTCATGGCCGTGGCCTTCTTCGGCAAGGGCATCGGTGCCCTCGGCTGGGCGGTGATGTCGGATACCGCGCCCAGGCAGATCGCCGGCCTGTCCGGTGGCATCTTCAACACCTGCGGCAACCTGTCGTCGATCACCACCCCGATCGTCATCGGCTACATCATCGCCGCCACCGGCTCCTTCAAGTGGGCCCTGGTGTTCGTCGGCATCAACGCCTTCCTCGCCGCGTTCAGCTACCTGTTCATCGTCGGCGAGATCAAGCGTGTCGAACTCAAGGGCGAAAAGCCTGAAGCCGGCGCCACGGCGACCGCTACCGAGACAACCGCCGCCAGCCCGGCCCGTTAACCCGAGAAGGACAGCAAGATGACTCAGCACCAACTGCCCAGCAGCACCCCGCGCATCACCGAGCTCACCGTCGTGCCGGTGGCCGGTCAGGACAGCATGCTGCTCAACCTCAGCGGCGCCCACGCTCCGTACTTCACCCGCAACGTGGTGATCCTCAAGGACAACGCCGGCCATGTAGGCGTAGGCGAGGTGCCCGGCGGCGAAGCCATTCGCCAGACCCTGGAAGACGCCCGCGCGTTGCTGGTGGGCCAGTCCATCGGCAACTACCAGCGGCTCCTCAACCAGGTGCGCCAGGCCTTTGCCGACCGTGACTCCGGTGGCCGCGGCCTGCAGACCTTCGACCTGCGCATCGCCATCCATGCCGGCACTGCCCTGGAGGCTGCCTTGCTCGACCTGCTCGGCCAGCACCTGGAAGTGCCGGTGGCCGCCCTGCTCGGCGAAGGCCAGCAGCGCGACGAAGTGGAGATGCTCGGCTACCTGTTCTATGTCGGCGACCGCAACAAGACCGAGCTCGACTACCGCAGCGAAGCGGACGCCGATGATGCCTGGTTCCGCCTGCGCAACGAGGAGGCGCTGACCCCGGAAGCGGTCGTGCGCCTGGCCGAGGCGGCACATGCCCGCTATGGCTTCAACGACTTCAAACTCAAGGGCGGCGTCCTGCGCGGCGAAGCGGAAATCGAGGCGGTCACCGCACTGGCCGAGCGCTTCCCCGAGGCGCGCATCACCCTCGACCCCAACGGGGCCTGGTCCCTGAAGGACGCCATCAGGCTGTGCCGCGACCAGCACCCTGTGCTGGCCTACGCAGAAGACCCCTGCGGCGCCGAGAACGGCTACTCCGGCCGCGAGGTGATGACCGAGTTCCGCCGCGCCACCGGCCTGCCCACCGCCACCAACATGATCGCCACCGACTGGCGCCAGATGGGCCACGCCATTTCCCTGCAGTCTGTGGATATCCCCCTGGCCGACCCGCACTTCTGGACCATGCAGGGCTCGGTGCGCGTCGCGCAGATGTGCAACGACTGGGGCCTGACCTGGGGCTCGCACTCCAATAACCACTTCGACATTTCCCTGGCGATGTTCACCCACGTCGCCGCGGCGGCGCCGGGCAAGATCACCGCCATCGACACCCACTGGATCTGGCAGGACGGCCAGCGCCTGACCAGGGAGCCGCTGCGCATCAAGGGCGGCAAGGTCGCGGTGCCGCAGAAGCCGGGCCTGGGTGTCGAACTGGATATGTACGAACTGGCCAAGGCCCACGCGCTGTACAAGTCCAAGGGACTGGGCGCGCGTGACGACGCCATCGCCATGCAGTACCTCGTGCCGAACTGGACCTTCAACAACAAGCGCCCCTGCCTGGTGCGTTGAAGCAGACTCGTAGGGTGGACATCGCCCTTCATGTCCACCCGTGCGCCGGTCAGACGTATGGACAACAGAACAACAACGCAGTCAGTGCCGTAGGGTGGGCTTCAGCCCACCGTCGATGCCTGAACTCAGAACAACGGAGTCAGCCATGCAGTTGATCCAACACCAGGACTCGCCCCGCCATGTGCGCCTGCACCCGGACGACAACGTCGCCATCGTGATCAACGAGCAGGGCGTGGCGGAGGGCGGCCAGTTTCCCGATGGCCTGGTCACCCGTGAAGCCATTCCCCAGAGCCACAAGGTCACCCTGGTGGACATTCCTGCTGGCGGCGCCGTGCTGCGCTACGGCACCGTGATCGGCCATGCCTTGAAGCCCATTCCCCGTGGCAGTTGGGTACGCGAGGAACTGCTGAGCATTCCCGAAGCGCCGGGGCTGGAAAACCTGCCCATGGCCACCGCCGTGCCGCCGCCCATGGCGGAGCTTTCCGGCTACACCTTCGAAGGCTTCCGCAACCCGGACGGCAGTGTCGGTACCCGCAATATCCTCGGCGTCACCACCACCGTGCAGTGCGTCACCGGGGTGCTCGACCACTGCGTCGACCGCGTGCGCAAGGAAGTCCTGCCGAAGTACCCCAATGTCGATGATGTGGTCGCACTGACCCACAGCTATGGCTGCGGCGTGGCGATCAATGCACCGGATGCGGTGATCCCGATCCGCACCCTGCACAACATTGCGCGCAACCCCAACCTTGGCGGCCAGGCGCTGGTCATCGGCCTTGGCTGCGAGAAGCTGCAGGCCGAGCAACTGATGCCGGGCGACGAACTCACCGCCGGCCAGGACGAGGAAGTCTGGCTGTTCCGCCTGCAGGATTCGGCCAGCGGTTTTGCCGGCATGGTCGAGCAGATCATGGGCATGATCGAGGACCGCCTGAAGGTCCTCGACCAGCGCCGCCGGGAAACCTGCCCCGCGTCCGAGCTGGTGCTGGGCATGCAGTGTGGCGGCAGCGATGCCTTCTCCGGCGTCACCGCCAACCCGGCCCTGGGCGTGGCCGCTGACCTGCTGGTGCGCGCCGGTGCCACCGTGATGTTTTCGGAAAACACCGAAGTGCGCGACGGCATCCACCTGCTCACCCCGCGTGCGGCGACCCCCGAAGTGGCCCAGGCGCTGGTGCGGGAGATGGATTGGTACGACCGCTACCTCGCCCGAGGCATGGCCGACCGCAGCGCCAATACCACGCCCGGCAACAAGAAGGGCGGCCTGAACAACATCGTCGAAAAGGCCATGGGCTCCATCGCCAAATCCGGCAACAGCGCCATCGCCGGCGTCGTCGCTCCGGGCGAGCGCGTGCGCGGCAAGGGCCTGCAGTATTGCGCGACCCCGGCCAGCGACTTCGTCTGCGGCACCCTGCAACTGGCCGCCGGCATGAACCTGCACGTGTTCACCACCGGCCGTGGCACCCCCTACGGCCTGTCCATGGTGCCGGTGATCAAGGTCTCCACGCGCACCCAACTGGCCGAGCGCTGGCCCGACCTGATCGACGTCGATGCAGGTCGTATTACTTCTGGGCGTGTCACCCTGGAAGAAATGGGCTGGGAGTTGTTCCGCTACTACCTGGACGTGGCCAGCGGTCGTGAGCACACCTGGGCGGAGAAGCACCGGCTGCACAACGACCTGACCCTGTTCAACCCCGCGCCGGTGACCTGAGTTACCGGCGTCGTATCGGAGATTCCGGATGGAACCCAAGATCCTCCACGTCGGCCCGCTGACCGAGCGCTTCAACCAGCGCCTGGCCAATGAGCATGACGCCGTGCCGCTGTGGCAGCAGGACGATGCCTTGGCCTTTCTCGATGCGCACGGCACCGCGTTCGAGGTGGTGGTCACCTCGGCGCGCTTCGGCTGCTCCGCCGCCATGCTCGAGCGCCTGCCCAATGTGCGCGCCATCTGCAGTTTCGGTGTCGGCTACGACGCCATCGCCATCGATGCGGCGCGCCAGCGTGGCATCCAGGTCAGCTCCACGCCGGACGTGCTCAACGGCTGCGTGGCCGACCTGGCCATGGGCTTGCTGATCGACTGCGCGCGGCACATCAGCGCGGCGGATCGTTTCGTGCGTGCCGGTCTTTGGCCGGCTGGCAACTTCCCCCTGGCGCGCAAGGTCAGCGGCAAGCGGTTGGGCATCGTCGGCCTCGGCCGCATCGGCAAGGATGTCGCGCGCCGCGCGGAGGGCTTCGACATGCTGGTGCGCTACCACAACCGTCGACCGGACGCAGACGCCCCCTACGGTTTCGAGCCGGACCTGCTGGCGCTGGCCCGCTGGGCGGACTTCCTGGTGCTGACCTGCCCCGGGGGCACTGCCACACATCACCTGATCTCTGCCGCGGTGCTGGAGGCCCTGGGGCCGGAGGGCATCCTCATCAACGTTGCCCGGGGTTCGGTGGTGGACGAGCCGGCGCTTGTTGCCGCTCTGGCCGAAGGCCGTCTGGGCGGTGCCGGGCTGGATGTGTTCGAGTCCGAGCCCCATGTGCCCGAGGCACTCTTCGCACTGGACAACGTGGTGCTGGCGCCGCATGTCGGCAGCGGCACCCGTGATACCCGCTTGCAGATGGAAGAACTGGTGTTCGCCAACCTGCGGGCATTCCTCGACAAGGGCGAGGTGCTGACCCCGGTGGTCTGAACTCGCCCGCTCCCCATAGCGGTGGTCGCGTCGGGCGGCCCCACTATGCGGCCCCGGCCACAAGCCGGACGCCGTTTCCTCCCACGAAATTGAGCTGCAGATTCGCAGTGACGGCGCACCACGAGTGCGCCGATTTTTTTCGTGTGCGCGGACGGTCCCCTCTACCTTTGGGAGAGGGGTGAGGGCAGTCCGCGCTCAGAGCAGCTCGCAGGATGGGCCGGGCGCCAACCTGCGGTCCGCATGGCGAATGAATTGGCTATGTCTGCATGACGTGTTGTAGGCAGCTGCATTGCCCGTAGGAGCTGGCTTGCCAGCGAATGGCCGCGTTTCGCTGGCAAGCCAGCTCCTACAAGGCTCTTGGCCCGATGGTCAATCTCTCGCAACAGCTAACGCAGACACAGCCAATGAATTCGACCCTACAGGCCAACGCATCGTCACCAACGGGGTCAGGACGCAGGGACAAAAAAGGCACCCGAAGGTGCCTTGAGGAAAGCCGGGATGAAGGGAGCCTTCCCCACCCCGGTTGGCGCATCAGAGGATCGACAACGGATAGTTGATGATCAGACGGTTCTCGTCGAACTCGTTGTTGCTGAAGTCGCGGCGAATGCTCGCGTTGCGCCACTTCACGTTGAGCGCCTTGAGGGCGCCACTTTGCACGGTGTAGCCGAGTTCGGTCTCACGACCCCATTCCTTGCCGTCGGTCACGCTGCCCACATGCACGTTGTCGCCGCTGATGTAGCGGTTCATCAGGGTCAGGCCGGGAACGCCGACGGCGGCGAAGTTGTAGTCGTGGCGTACCTGCCAGGACTCTTCCTTGGCGTTGTCGTAGCTGGAGTTGTAGCTGTCGTTGGCCAGGGTGCCGCCGCTGGTGCCGTTGACGCGCATCCAGGCATCGTCGCCGCTGACTTTCTGCAGGCCGACATAGAAGGTGCTGCCGCCGTACTTGGCCGACAGCAGGGCCGACCAGGTGCGGTTGTCGAGGTCACCGGCCAGGGCGCTGCCGTTCTCCTTGCCGTTGAAGTAGCCAAGGTTGGCGCCCAGGGTCCAGTCACCGACAGGCTGGCTGTGCATCACTTGCAGGTACTGCTGCTCGTAGATGTCTTCCAGTTCGGCGTACCACAGGCCAACCAGGGTGCGCTTCTCGTTGAAGGCGTATTCGCCGCCAGCGAAGTTGAAACGATCCGAAGTGAAGGCCGCGCGGCCGTTCATGGACATATCGTCCAGGCTCGCGTCGTTGCGCGGGCTGTTCTGGCGGAACTGGCCGCCATACAGCGTCAGGCCGTCGATTTCCTGGGAAGTCACCTGGCCGCCCTGGAAGGTCTGGGGCAGGGAGCGGCCGTCGTCGGAACGCAGGATCGGCAGCACCGGCATCCACTCGCCGACCTTCAACTCGGTCTTGGAGACGCGCATCTTGCCGGCCATGGCCAGGCGGCCGAAGTCGTCGGCGGGGCGGCCGTCGTCATGCACCGGCAGCAGTTGGGTTCCGCGGGTGCCCTTGCCGCCATCGAGCTTGACCGAGAGCAGGCCGAGCATGTCGACGCCAAAGCCCACCGGTCCTTCGGTGAAGCCGGACTTGGCATCGAGGATGAAACTCTGGGTCCATTCCTCGGCCTTGCCCTGAGGGTAGGTCGGGTTCACGAAGTTGCGGTTGATGTAGAAGTTGCGCAGGTTCAGGCCGACCTTGGCGTCTTCGGCGAAGCCGGCGGCCTGGACGCTGGCGGGCAGCAAGGCGAGGCCGCAGGCAAGGCTGCCGGCCGCTACGACGGTGGAGTGGAGGGCGGTGCGGAGGATCATTGTTGTTGTGCTCCGGGTTTTTTTGGGTTGAGCCGGCCCCCTGCGCGCGGCAAGCGCACATCGACATGGCGGGGGCATCGTGAAGCCCTGGACTCAGGGCGCTATCTGGCCGGGTGGCCAGCCATCAGCCGCGGCTAGCCGTCGGCGAATCCGCTGGATGCTGTCATGGCGCGAATCAGGGAATGGGGGATGGTCCGGCGAGGGGGGGCCGGCACTGCATGGCGTGGTGAAGCCTGGGGCGTGAAGGGTCATGGTCGAGCCCTGTATGAAGTCTTGTTGTTATTTTTGTCATACGTTGTCGTACAACATTGGCCGGATTATCAACATCTGGCTTTGCCGTTGTCAACGCGAATACGGCTTTAGTCCAATGGATAAGGGCGGAAGGGGAAAAGTGGTATTTGCGGGGTTGTACGATAACGACGCGATAGGCCGGGCCGATAGATCGGCCCGGCTTCCTGTCACGCTGTCAGAACTGGTAGCTGAGGGTGGCGGTCACGTTGCGTTTCTCGCCGAAGTAGCAGAAGTCGAGGCTGTAGCAGGACGCCACGTAGTCTTCGTCCAGCAGGTTGTTGGCGTTCAGGCTGAGGTCCAGGCCCTTCATGCCCAGCTTGCCCAGGTCGTAGCCGATAAGGGCATCCACCAGGGTGTAGGAGGGTACGTGCAGGGTGTTTTCCTTGTCCGCCCAGGTCTTGCCGACGTAGCGCACGCCGAGGCCGGTGCGCAGGCCGTCGAGCGTGCCGGCGTTGAAGTGGTAGTCACCCCAGATGGAGGCCATGTGCTCGGGCGCCTGGTTCGGGGTGTTGCCCTGGTTGCCGTCCAGCGCCTTGGCGTAGGTGATGTCGGTGTAGGTGTAGTTGGCCAGGACCTTGAAGTTCTCGGTGACCTGGGTGTGGGCTTCCAGCTCGATGCCCTTGGAGCGCACCTCACCCACCGAGGTGTAGAAGTTGTCCTGCGGCAGCTTGGAAGCGACGTTCTGCTGGGTGATATGGAACACCGAGGCGGTGTACATGCTGGCGCTGCCTTCGGGCTGGAACTTCAGACCCGCTTCCCACTGCTTGCCTTCGGTGGGCTCCAGCGCCTTGCCGGCCGCGTCCGAGTAGGCGTTCGGGTTGAACGACTCGGAGTAGCTGATGTAGGGCGCGATGCCGTTGTCGAAGAGGTAGAGCACGCCGGCGCGGCCGGTGAACTTGCTCCACTGCTCGTCGCTCTTGGTGCCGGCCGTGCGGTTTTCGTCGGAGACGTCCACCCAGTCCTGGCGCATGCCCAGCGAGAAGCGCCACTGGTCGAGGTCGATCAGGTCCTGCAGGTACAGGCCGGTCTGTTCCAGGCGACGGGTGTGGTTGTCTTCGGTGAGGAACGTCAGGGTCTCGTTGCCGTACACCGGGTCGAAGGCGTTGAGCGGCGTCGAGACGCCGGATGTCCAGTCCACCTTGGTTTTGCGGCGCTGGTAGTCGAGGCCGGTCAGCAGGGTGTGGCGGGCTGCACCGGTGTCGAATTCGGCCTGGACCATGTTGTCGATGATGTACGCCTCGAGCGCCTCGCTGGCGCCGGAGAAGTAGCGGTTCAGTTCGTTGCTGTCCTGCGCGGTCCACTGGTAGCCGTAGACCTGGGACAGATCGACGTCGGAGGAGAGGTAGCGGAAGTTCTGGCGGGCGGTCCAGACGTCGTTGAAACGGTGTTCCAGCTGATAGCCGAACATGCGTTGGGTGCGGTCGAAGTCGTCCAGGCCCGGTTCGCCGTCGAAGAACTCGCGGTCGATGCGGCGGCCGTTGTGCTGGTACAGGCTGCCATCGGCCGGCACTCCGCTGTGGTAACCGCCGTTCGGGTCGTGCTGCAGATAGCCTTGCAGGGTCAGGGTGGTGTCTTCGCTGAAGTCGATGGCCAGGGTCGGGGCGATGGCGTAGCGCTCTTCCTTGGCGTGGTCGAACTGGGTGTCATTGCCCTTGCCCAGCCCCACCAGGCGGTAGGCGATGCGCTTCTCGTCATCCAGCGGGCCGCTGAAGTCGAAGCCCACGCCCTTCTGGTTCATGTTGCCGACGGTGGCCTGCACCTGGTGGTAGTCCTCATAGAGCGGCTTCTTGCTGGTCAGCGCCACCAGGCCGCCCGGTAGGCTGCGGCCGTAAAGTACCGAGGACGGTCCCTTGAGTACGTCGATGCGTTCCAGGAAGTACGGGTCCACCTGCATCGAGCTGAAGGTGCCGCTGTCGCCCATGGTCTTCAGGCCGTCGAGGTAGATGTTGTCGACGCTGTTGTCGGCGAAGCCGCGCATCACCACGTAGTCATAACGGTTCGAGGCGCCCACCTGGCCGGTGAAGATGCCGGGGGTGTAGCGCATGGATTGCTGGACGGTTTTCGAACCCTGGTCGTCGATCTGCTCGCGCGTGATCACCGAAACGCTCTGCGAGGTTTCCATCAGCGATTTACTGGTCTTGGTGGCGATCTGGCTGTGGGTGGCCAGGTAACCGTCCTCGCTGCCCAGCGCATTGCCCAGGGCAAACACCTGGGTGCTGGGCACTTCCAGTGCGCTGCCGGCCGGCACGTCGCGCAGCACGAAACTGCCGCCGCCGAGGTTCTCCGCCTGCAGCGAGGTGCCGTCGAGCAGGCGCGCCAGGCCGGCTTGCGCCGAGTAGGCACCATTCAGGCCCTGGGTGCTGAGGCCGCGGGTTTGCGCCGGGGTGGCGGACAGGTTGATGCCGGCTTCGCGGGCGAAGCGGTTCAGCGCTTCGTCGAGGGCGCCGGCGGGGATGGCGTAGCTGCGGCTGGCGACGACGGTCGCTTCCTCGGCGATGGCGCCAGCAGGTAGCAGCGGGGTAGCCAGGGCAGCGGAGAGCAAGGCGCCTCGAATGGCGAGGGCAAGGTGGGAAGCGCGAGGTGCGGTCATGAAAACATCCGTGGAGGCGGCAAAGGTTAATGGGATTCATTCCCCATGCCGGGCCAGGCGGAAAAACCCGCCAAAAAAATTCGAAGGTCAAACCTGTAGAGGCGATTTCAATCGCCAAGGGCGGCGCAGCTGCCCCCCAAGGAACCTCGACGGGAAGGCCGTCGGCCTCATGGCGAATGAATCGGTTCTGTCTGCATCACGTGTTGCAAGCAGCTCCTGCACAGTGTGTTCTTCGCCAGAACGCTCAGGCCCTGGCCTCCACCGTCACCCACCAGCGGGTGCGGTAGTGCAGATGTACCGGCAGGGTGCGTGGCAGCAGGCTCAGCAGTTTGTCGGTGTCGTCCAGGCGGAACACGCCGGAGAGGCGCAGGTCACGGATGCTGTCGGCGCAAGCCAGGCGGCCATGGCGATAGCGCGAGACTTCGGCGAGGAGGTCTGCAAGGCGCATGTCGCGGGTGACGATCAGCCCGTCGACCCAGGCCCCGGCCTCGAAGTCCAGTTGTTGCACCGGGCGGATGCCTTCCCGGGTCAGGTCGACGCTCTGGCCGGCCTCGACGACCTGCTTCGACAGGCCGTTGGAGGGGTTCAGCGCCACGCTGCCCTGCAGCACGCTGAGGCGTGAGGCGGCCTTGCCCTGGCGCAGCACGAAGCGCGCGGCCTGGGCTTCCACCAGGCCATGGGCGGTGACTACCTGCAGTGGCGTGGCCTGGATGGCACTGCTGACGAGGATTTCACCGCGCCGCAGTTCGACCAGCCGTTGCTGCGAGTCGAAGCGGATATCCACAGCCGAATCGGTGTTCAGTTGCAGTAGGCTGCCGTCGGCCAATGCCAGGCCACGGCGCTCGCCGGTGGCGGTGGCCAGATCGGCGGTGAGGCGTTCCCAGGGCGTGATGTCGCGGGTCAGCCAGAGGGCGGCGCCCCCGACTGCCGCCCCGGACAGCAGCTTCAGCGCCTGACGGCGGCGCAGCCCTGCGCGGGCGTTGTCCAGTACCAAGCCGGTACCGGGCATTGCCACGCCCAGTTCGCGGTCAAGCTGTTGCACCCGTTGCCAGGCCAGTTCGTGGTCGGCGTCCTGCCCGCGCCAGTGCTCGCAGGCTCGCTGCAGTTCCGCATCGCCGCTGTCGCGCAGACGCAACATCCAGTGGATGGCCTGGCGCACCACCTGTTCGTTGGGGCCGACGGTCCGGCTGTGGGTGTTCATTCTTCAAATCGCAGGAGGTAGCAGTGGTAGAGGGCGTCGGCCACATAGCGCTCCACCGAGCGCAGGGAAATACCCATCCGCGCAGCGACTTCCTTGTGGGTCAGGCCTTCGCACTGGGCCAGCAGGAAGGCGGTGCGTGCCTTGGGTTTGAGGCGGTCGAGCATCAGCGCAATGCGTTCCAGCAGTTCGAGGATCAGCTCGCGCGCCTCAGGCGAGGGCGCTTCGGCCTCGGGGATCTGTGCCAGGGCTTCCAGGTAGGCGCGCTCCAGCTCTTCGCGGCGCCAGTGGTCGATCACCAGGCCGCGCGCCACGGTGCGCAGGAACGCGCGCGGCGTGCGCAGCTCCAGGCTGTCACCCTTGCCCAGCAGGCGCAGGAAGGTGTCCTGGGCCAGGTCCGCCGCATCGGCGGCATTGCCCAGCTTGCTGCGCAGCCAGTTCTTCAGCCAGCCGTGATGCTCGCTGTACAGCGCCTGGAGGGTGATGTGGGGAGAGGGCATGGGGCCGCCGCGAGATGCGATAACAAATGAAAATTAATCGCATTTTCATCGTCTGCCGAGGCTTTTGCAACTGCGCCGTGTGCCGGGGCGGCACCATTGCCGGAATGGTTCGCGGGGGGAATCGCTGATGGGTTTCGCAGGCTCGCGGAACGCCGCACGACCCATCCTACGTGGGCGCGCCGAGTGGCTGTTCGTAGGATGGCGTAGAGCGCAGCGAAACCCATCGGGTGGCGTTGATGGGTTTCGCGGGGAGATTACGCAGCCGCTCAGCGATACCAGCGCGGCGTGTAGACCCAATCCTCGCCATTGCCCTTCGGCACGCGCCGGGTCAGCGACGAGCCGATGATTACCAGGGTGCGCATGTCCACCTGCTCCGGGGTCAGCTCGCCGAGGCTGGTGAGGGTGAGCTTTTCGGCCGGGCGACCGATGTCGCGACCCAGTACCACCACCGTTTCCGGCCGGCGATGTCGGGCGACGATCTCCAGCGCGCGGCCCAGTTGCCAGGGGCGGGCCCTGGAGATGGGGTTGTAGAAGGCCATGGCCAGGTCGGCGGCGGCGGCGTGGTCGAGGCGGTGCTCGATCACCTCCCAGGGCTTGAGGTTGTCCGATAGGGAGATCAGGCAGAAGTCATGGCCTAGGGGCGCACCGGCCTTGGCAGCGGTGGCCAGGGCGGCGGAAACGCCGGGGAACACCTGCAACTCGACCTGTAACCACTGCGGATCGCGGGATTCGTCCAGGGCCTCCAGCACGGCGGCGGCCATGGCGAAGACGCCCGGGTCACCGGAGGACACCACCACCACGCGGCGGCCGCTGGCTGCCAGCTCGAAGGCGTGGCGGGCCCGCTGCAGTTCTTCGCGGTTGTCGGTGCAGTGCGCCACCTGATCGGGTCGCAACGGGCCGGCCATGCGGATGTAAGTCTCGTAGCCCAACAGGTCTTCGGCCTCGTCCAGCGCCTGGCGAGCGGCCGGCACCATGAACTCGGCGGCGCCGGGGCCAAGGCCGACCACGGTCAGGCGCCCGCGCGGTTGGCCGATCAGGGCCGGGTCGAGCGGCTCATCAGCCCGATAGAGGCGAATGCCATCGCCTTGCTGGTGCAGGGGCGGCAGGGCGGTTTCTTCGGTAATAAAGCGCAGTGGCACGTCTAGCTCGGTGGCGGTCGCTGCCAATACGGGGTCAGTCATGCGCTCGCGCTCTGCCAACAGGCAGGCCAGGGACAGCGCCGCCAGACCGGCATCCGCCAGGGCCTGGCGCACGATATCGGCATTCGCCTCGCCATCGATTCGCGCGACCGCCACGCGAGGGTGGATCAGCAGTTCGTGGCGCTCGGCCGGACGTGCTTCGGCGGTGATGTGGATAACCCGTTGCGCCTCGTCCGCCAGGGGCAGGCGGACCTCATCGAGCCACGGCGCATCGCCCTGCACGCGCACGGCTTCGCCGCCCAGCAGGTCGGAGACGAAGCGCTTGCCCTGTTCGATGTCGGCCAGGGCGTAGCCCGCTGGTGGGTCCAGCAGGCAGGTGCCGAAACGCAACTCGCCACTGGTGGTGATGGCCGGCGCCACGTCCAGCATGGCGGCGATTTCCCGCGCCATGCGGTTGACCCCGCCCAGCCCGCCGAGCAGCGGCACCACCGCACTGCCGTCTTCGGCGACAGCCAGTACCGGCGGCTCGGCGCCCTTGCTCGCCAGCAGTGGCGCCAGGGTGCGGATGACGATGCCGGCGGCGCACAGGGCAATGATCGGCGTATCGCTGCTGTACAGCCCGCGCAGGGTGTCGCCGAACTCGGCATAGCCTTCGTCCGCGCCTTCGACGCGCCCATTCAGGCCAAGCACGCGCGCCTGTGGATAAAGCGCCTGGATGCGCCGAGCCGTTGGCAGGCCGCCGTTGCCGAGCAGGACGATGGCCGGGGCGTTGTGCTGCTCCATCAACCTCTCCACTTCTGACCGGGGATGACGATCATCGAGAAATAGGGCGACGCCATGGGGTCCACCTCATCCAGCGGCACGATGCGCTGGTTGGCCATGGTGGCGCGCTCTACGTAATGGGCGCGGCTGGCGATGCCGAGGTCCTGGAGGACGCGGCGCACCTTGTCGAAGTTGCGCCCGAGCTTCATCACTACGGCGGCTTCGGCATCGCGCAGGCGGACCTTCAATTCATCTTCCGGCAGTACGCCGGAGAGCACCGAGAGGCTCTGGTTGCGGTACACCAGGGGCAGGCCGAGCACCGCCGCGCTGCCCAGCATGGAACAGACGCCAGGCACCACTTCCACCTCGTAGCGCTCGGCCAGGCGGTCGTGCAGGTACATGTAGGAGCCGTAGAAGAAGGGGTCGCCCTCGCAGATCACCGCCACGTCGCGGCCGGCGTCCAGGTGCTGGGCTACCTGCTCGGCGGCGGTGTCGTAGAAGTCGCTGATCACCGTCTCGTAGGACAGCGGCGGCTCCAGTTTTTCGGTGGTCACCGGATAGACCAGCGGCATGCGCTGCTGGGTGTCGGTCAGGTGCTGCTCGATGATGCCGAAGGCGTTGCCGCCCTGGCCCTGGCTGGCCTTTGCCTTGGCCACGAAGTAGCCCACCACCGGCGCCGATTGCAGCAGGCGCAGCGCCTTGAGGGTGATCAGTTCCGGGTCGCCGGGGCCTACTCCGAGGCCGATCAGCCGTCCTTTGCCCCTCATCATTCCACCTCCGTGGCCAGGGCGTTGACCGCCGCTGCCGCCATGGCGCTGCCACCGCGACGGCCGCGCACGATCACATAGGGCACGCCACGGCTGTCGGCGGCGAGCATCTCCTTGGACTCCGCCGCGCCGACGAAGCCCACCGGGAAGCCGAGGATCAGCGCCGGTTTCGGTGCGCCCGCGTCGAGCATCTCCAGCAGGTAGAAGAGTGCGGTGGGGGCATTGCCGATCACCACCACGCTGCCTTCCAGGTGTTCGCGCCAGTGCTCAAGCGCCACTGCCGAGCGGGTGTTGCCCCGTTCGCGCGCCAGCTCCGGCACGCCGGGGTCATTGAGGGTGCAGATGACCGGGTTGTCCGCCGGCAGGCGGGCGCGGGTGATGCCCTCGGCCACCATGCGCGCATCGCAGAGGATCGGTGCGCCATTGGCAATGGCCGCGCGCCCGGCCGCTCCGGCACCCGGGGAGAAGCGCAGGTCTTCCACCACGTCGACCATGCCGCAGGCGTGGATTACCCGCACTGCGAGCTTTTCCAGGTCGGCGGGGATTCCGGCGAGGTTGGCTTCGGCGCGGATGATGGAAAAGGAGTTGCGATAGATCTCCTGACCATCGCGGATGTACTCGATCATGGGGTGGAACTCCAGGTGTCAGGAGGGGAGGCCAGGCGTTTGCCGGCCTCCTGAAGGCTGATGTCGCGCGCCAGCAGTTGGCCAAAGCCATCGCCGCCGCGCTGATAGAGGTCATAGCGGCCCGGGGCCTTGGCCAGCAGGGTGAAGGGCGCCACATGGGCGGCGGCGCAGGAGCGCGTGCAGCCGCTGAGGTGCACCAGTGCGCCAGGTGGCAGCAGCGGCGCCAGAAGCAGGGCGTCGGCCTTGGTATTGGCCAGGCCCTTGGCGCAGCCGGCCGAACCGGTGCAGGCGATCAGTCGCGCCAGGGGCTCGCTCGCTTCCGTGGCGAGGCCGAGGTGGCGCATGGCGTTCAGGACGAATTCGGCATCCCGGGCATTGGGCAGCAGCACCGATTGCCAGGGCGTCAGGCGCAGGTTGCCGTCGCCCTGTCCATCGGCGAGATCGGCGAGGGCGGCGAGCTGTGTTGAATCCAGGCGACCCAGCGCCGGCGCACCGCCGACATGGTGGCCGTCGCGTATCCCCAGGTGGGCGAAGGGTTGCGGGGCAGGGCGGTGCCAGTTACCGACCGGCAGCAACGGTACGTCCAGCCGCTGTTGCAGGCGCAACAACAGGTCGCCCTCCGGGTGTTCGGCAAGCAGGTGGCGCATGCGCGTCTGCTCGGGCCTGGCCAGTTCGAGGAACAGTTCCAGCAGGGCTTCCACCAGCGCTGGAACCTGATCGCGCGGCACGGCGGCCAGGGCGGGAGCGTCGTCGGCGGCTCGTGGTGGGCAGCCGGCCAGCCCGAAGGCGAATAGCGCGTGGTCACCTTTACCCATGGCCGACAGCCAGAGATCGTGGGGATGCTCCAGCATCGCCATGGATTCGCCGCCATCCAGCAACAGGGCGAACTTGGGCGAGAGGGCATGGAAGTGCGCCTTGTCCTGCAGCAGGGCGAGGATTTGCCTGGCTAGCGGCGAGCTATCCACAAGGGCTGTCGCGTCGAGCCCGGCCAGCGGGCTGACCATCAGATTGCGCACATCGTCGGCGCCAGGGGAACCAGCGCCCAGGCCGGCGGCCAGGAGGGCGTCGATCAGCGCCTGCTCGGCGCCGGGCTTCACACCACGAATCTGCAGATTGGAACGGTTGGTGGCCTCGATCACCCCCCCGGCGTAGGCACTCGCGGCCGTTGCGATGGCGCGGGCCTGAACCGAGCTCAGGCGCCCGCAGGGCAGCTTGATCCGGCAGATGCCGCCGTCCTTCGCCTGGACGATACGCAGCAGCCCCGGGCAGGCCGAGGGGCGGATGGATAGCGATGTGGGCCGGGCGTGCTTCACTCAGGTCACCATGGTTGGCGTCGCGGCGACCCGGGCCCCTGAGTCAGGGACAACGTTGCATCGATACACCCCGCTCGATGCGTACACACGCGACTGGTCCCACCGGCAGGTCTCCTGGCTGGCAGGTCATCATCCATTGCGGCCTTCCCGAACGGGGTTCAGTGGCCTGAAATGCATGGACTCGCTGCTTACAGTTGCGGGGGCAGCCACGGCTCGACCGTGTTCCCTCTTAGGCTGGGGCTCGTCAGGTGAGCGCCAGCGACCGATGAAGGGCGCTATTATGCCCGCTTTGCCCGGACCTATGAAAAGGCTGCCTGTCGGGAGCTGAACGGCCCATGCAGTTTCGTACTCGAGGACAATAGATGCAGCCCTGGCTGACCGTGGTGGGAATTGGCGAAGACGGCTACGCGGGCCTCGGCAAGGCCGCGCGCCACGCCCTGCTGGGCGCCGCCGAAGTAGTCGGTGGCCCGCGCCAGCTCGACCTCCTGCCGCGCTGCATCCGCGCGCGTCGTAGCCCCTGGCCCAGCCCCTTTTCCCTGGCTCCGGTGCTGGAAAAGCGCGGCACTCCGGTCTGCGTGCTGGCCAGCGGCGACCCCATGCTGTTCGGTGTCGGTGCCAGCCTGGCGCGGCAGGTGGCTGCGGAGGAGATGCGGGTGATCCCGGCGCCATCGTCCTATTCGCTGGCCGCCGCGCGGCTGGGCTGGCCGCTGCAGGACGTGACCTTGCTCTCGGTCGTCGCCCGTCCCCTGGCTGCGTTGAATGCTCACCTTCACGATGGCGCCCGCCTGCTGGTGCTGAGCAATGACGGCAGCAGCCCGGCGGCCATCGCCGCGTTGTTGGCCGAGCGTGGTTTCGGCCCGAGTCGGCTCAGCGTGCTGGAGCACCTGGGGGGCGAACGTGAACGACGCATCGACGGCATCGCCAGCGACTGGTCCCTCACCGAGGCTGCCGCGCTCAATCTGCTGGCGGTCGAAGTGCACCCCGACGAAGGCACTCGCTCGCTGCCGCTGACCACCGGCCTGCCCGACGACGCCTACCGCCACGACGGCCAGCTCACCAAGCGTGATGTCCGCGCCGTCACCCTGGCGCGGCTGGCGCCACGTCCTGGCGAGCTGCTCTGGGATGTAGGCGCCGGTTGTGGCTCCATCGGCATCGAGTGGATGCGCGCACACCCGGGTTGTCGTGCCATTGCCATCGAAGCCAACGAAGGCCGCCAGGCACATATCCGCCACAACCGCGATGCCCTTGGCGTGCCCGGTCTGCAACTGGTCGCCGGTCAGGCCCCGGTGGCGCTGGAGGGCTTGCCCGCGCCGGATGCCATTTTCATCGGCGGCGGCGTCACCGAGCCCGGTGTGCTGGACGCTTGCTGGAACCAGCTCAAGCCCGGCGGTCGCCTGGTCGCCAACGCCGTGACCCTGCAGAGCGAAGCCATGCTGGTAGCTTTTCGCGAGCTGCACGGCGGCGAACTCACCCGCATCGCCGTCGCCCAGGCACAGCCGCTGGGCGGCTTCGATACCTGGCGTTCGGCGTTGCCGATTACCTTGCTTGAAGTGACCAAGTGATCCCTAGGTAAAACCCTTGAGCGGACCCGCCATTCTCCATGCGTGACGAAACCCCCGAACAACCCGCTCCCCTGCGCAGTGGCTACACCACTGGCAGCTGCGCCACGGCCACCAGTCTGGCCGCGGCGCGCCTGCTCTTGGGCGGCGTGGCGGCGGATGCGGTGGAGATCGTCCTGCCCAAGGGCCAGCAGGTGCTGATGCGCCTGGAGTTCTGTCGCTTGATCGAGGGCGGCGCCGAGGCAGGCACCCTGAAGGACGCTGGCGACGACCCGGACGTGACCCATGGCGCGCTGATCTACGCCCAGGTGCGCCTGGCTACCGCGCCGGGTGTGCGTTTCCATGCCGGCCCCGGCGTAGGCACCGTCACCAAACCCGGCTTGACGCTGGCCGTGGGCGAGCCGGCGATCAATCCGGTACCCCGGCAGATGATGATTGAGCACCTCATTCGACTCGCTGGCGACCACGGGTTTGCCGGCGGCTTCGAGGTGACGATCTGCGTCGAGGGCGGCGAGGCGCTGGCGCTGAAAACCATGAACCCGCGCCTCGGCATTCTCGGCGGCCTTTCCATCCTGGGCACCACCGGAATCGTCCGACCGTTCTCCTGTTCGGCCTATATCGCATCGATCCATCAGGGCATCGATGTCGCTCGCGCCAACGGCTTCACCCACTTGGCGGCCTGCACCGGCAACGCCAGCGAAGACGCCATGCGCCGTCGCTACCACATGGACGACACCGCGCTGATCGAGATGGGCGACTTTGCCGGTGCCGTGCTCAAGCACCTGCGCAAGGCACCCGTGGAAAAACTCAGCCTGTGCGGCGGCTTCGGCAAGATCAGCAAACTCGCCGCCGGCCATATGGACCTGCATAGCCGCAACTCCAGCATCGACCTGCCGCTGTTGGCGCAGTGGGCTGCCGAACTGGGCGCAAGCGCCGAATTGCAGGCGGCCATGCGCGGTGCCAATACCAGCCAGCTGGCGCTGGTCATGGCCCATGACGCCGGCATTCCCCTGGGCAATATGGTCTGCGCCCACGCCCTGGCCTTCGCCCGCAAGACGGTGCCGGCCAGCGTGGCGCTGGAAGTCTTCGCCATCGATCGCCAGGGCAATATCGTCGGCGAGGCTGTGGAGCAACGATGAAACGCATCCTCCTGCTGGGCGGCGTCAGCGAAGCCCTGGCGCTGGCGCGCCGCCTCGGCCCCGAACATGTCTACAGCCTCAAGGGCCTTGGCAAGGTGCCGGATGACCTGGCCTGCCAGGTACGCGTGGGGGGCTATGGCGGCGCCGAGGGACTGGCGCATTTCATCGCGGAGGAGGGCATCGATCTGCTGGTCGATGCCACCCATCCCTACGCCGCACAGATGAGCCGGAACGCCGCGACGGCGGCCGAACAGGCGGGCATTTCCTGCTGGGCCTTGCGTCGCGCCGGTTGGCAGGCAAGCCCGGATGACGACTGGCAAGAGGTGGCCGATTGGGCCGAGCTGATCGAAGCCCTGAAGCGTTTCCGTCGCCCCTTCTTCACCCTCGGCCGCGAACCTTTGGAGCACCTGCACGAGATCCCGCCGCAGCAGCACTGGACCGTGCGCTGCCTGCAGGGGCAGCCGGCGGGTGAACGCTTTGAGGTGATCGGCGCCCGTGGCCCCTTCGATCTGGACGGCGAGCGTGAGTTGTTCGCGCGGCTGCACAGCGACGTGCTGATCAGCAAGAACAGCGGCAGCCAGTCCACCGAACCCAAGCTGCAAGTGGCCCGCGAGCTGGGGCTGCCGATACTGATCCTCAAGCGCCCGGAGCTGCCGCCCGTGGCCCGTGAATTCGATTCCGTCGAAGGCCTCTGGCAGGCCCTCGCCATCCATCTGGACACCCCATGACCGCAACACCTTACGCCCGCGTGCTGTTCGCCGGGCCGGACCTTGCCGAAGGCTCTTTCGCCGAACTCTTCCGTCGCCAGCTCATCGCCCTGCGTGGCGAGGAGGCGCTGGCCGATATCGTCGACACCTCAGCCGGTCATGACGGGCTCTGGCAGACGGTGCAGGCCAGTCCCCGCCCATTGCTGGTGATCGACCTCGACCCGCAATCGTCCGCCCAGCATCTGGACTGGCTGCGCAGCGAGCTGGCGGCTCTGGACGCTCCGGAGCACCTCTTCGTCGCCAGCCTCCTCGGCCAGTTCGACAGCGATCCGGCCGGTGCCGCTTGTGCACTGGCCGGGCGTGCCGAACTGCACCTGGAGTGCGCGAGTGTGCCGGCGATTCCCGCCAGCCACGCCTGGTCCTGCATTCCGCCCCATGCCCGCCGCCTGCTGCTGTGCAACGGCCCCCGCTGCACCCGCCGTGGTGCGTTGCCGTTGTGGAAGAAGCTGCGCGAAACCCTCAAGGCCACGGGCAAGCTGGAGTGTGAAGGCGGCGTGCACATCACCCGTACCCAGTGCCAGTTCCCCTGCGACCTCGGCCCCACCGCCAGCCTCTATCCCGACGGGGAGTGGTATCGGATGCGTGACGAGGAAGAGGTCCTGCGCTGGGTGCAGGAGCGGATCGTGGAAGAGCGCCAGGTGCCGGATTTGTTGATTAAGACGTAGGGCGCCGGGAAGCGCCCCGGCGAGCCCGGTAAGGGTCATGGAACGTTGCCGCCTGCAACCTCACATTGCTGAGTTCGGCGTGTTCAGCGATCACCTTCAGATGTTCTGAACGAATGACTCCATTGCGCCCCAGGAGGCTGGGAGCCGCCCGACTATCCAGTTTGCGCACCGGGATTATTGCGGGTTTCCCGCCGGCGCTGAGCTTGACTCCCCCACCCACGAATGTTCCTATCCGCGCCGCTTCAGGTGTCTCACGCCGCCGCGCGTGAGGTGAAACGGGAAGCCGGTGCGTTCCGAGAGGAACCAGTCCGGCGCTGCCCCCGCAACGGTAAGTGAGCGAAACCCTCAACAGGCCACTGTGCTGCACAGCATGGGAAGGCGAGGTTTTCATGACCCTCACAAGCCCGGAGACCGGCCTGAGGCATTCGTTTGGCAACCCGCGGTGGGCGGGCGTTGACGCTGACCGTGGGTGCCTGCGCGCCCGCGTCTGCTTTTGCGCGTTCCATCGGGATTGCCGTGCCTTGCACCCTGAATTGGAATTCCCATGGCGCGCTATCCCCAGTCTTCATCCCTGCTCGTCCTCGCCGGCCTGCTGGCGACATTCTCAGCCTTCGCTGAATCCCCGGCCCTGAGCCTGGCGGCCACCCAGGTCGATGGCCAGGTCCTGGAACCTGCCGAAACCGATCTGCATAAGCCCCAGTCAACCGCTTCGCGGCTCGGCCTCTCCGCGTTGGAAACCCCGGCCAGCACCACCTCCCTCAGCGGCGACACCCTGCGCGAGCGCAATGCCCGCAGCGCCCAGGACGCCGTGACCCGCACCCCCGGCCTCAGCTTCATCGGCACCCCCGGCGACGGCGGCACCGGCCTCTCGGCGCGGGGCTTCACCGGGCATGCCTCGGTGATGCAACTGTTCGACGGCATCCGCCTCTACACCGGCATGGGCACCACCACGTTCCCCACCGATCCCTGGCAACTGGAGGGCATCGAGGTGTTGCGCGGTCCGGCCTCCAGTCTCTATGGCGAAGGCGCTACCGGGGCGGTGATCAACTACCTGTCGAAGACGCCCTTCGAGGGCGAAATCCGCAATCAGGTGCGCCTGGGCTACGGCTCCTACGATCGCAGCCAGTTCGCCCTGGACAGCGGCGGCTCCCTCAGCGACAGCCTGAGCTACCGCGCCACCGTCAACCGCCAGGCGACCCAGGGCTGGGTGGACCGGGGCGATGCCCGGAGCCTGAGCTTGGGTGCCGCCCTGCGCTGGCAGGCCAGCGACGACCTGGCCTTTACCCTGGCCCATGACCAGGGCGACCTGGAGCCCGGCAGCTACTTCGGCACCCCGCTGATCAACGACCGCTACCGCGAGAGCCCGCGGGAGAAGAACTACAACCTGCGCAATGCCGAGCAGCACTACAACGACCAGTGGACCCGCCTGTCCACCGACTGGACCCTCTCCGACCAGGTCAGCGCCAGCAACCAGCTCTACTACCTGAAGTCGCGGCGCTACTGGCGCAATGCCGAGGCCTACACCTGGGACGACAGCCGCGAGGACATGCTGCGCAGCGACTACCTGCGCATCAAGCACCATCAGCAGCAGATCGGCGATCGCCAGACCTTCACCTTCGATCATTCGCTGTTGGGTCTGGCCAGCCGCACCCTGGTGGGCACGGAGGTCAACCGCATCCGCTTCGACCTGACCAACAACTCGCCCTACAACGATATCGGCGGCGACTACATCGACCCCTGGAACCCGGCGCCTGGCTATTACCAGAGCGCCTCCGAGTACCGCCCGCACTCGCGCAGCCAGACCCGCACCTTCGCCCTGTTCGCCGAGAATCAGCTGCAGCTCAGCGAGCGCTGGTCCCTGATCACCGGTGCGCGCCGCGACCAGGTGCACATCGACCGTGACGATCTGCGCGCCGGCACCCGCAGCGACCGCAGCCTTTCCGGCGGCAACTGGCGCGCGGGCCTGGTCTACGCACTGACGCCGAATGCCTCGCTCTACGGCCAGTACGGCACCAGCAAGGATGGGGTGAACAACCTCATCAGCCTCAACCCGACCCAACAGCAGATGGACCTCACCGAGGCCCGTCAGACCGAGCTCGGCTTCAAGCAGCAGTTCTGGGAAGGGCGCGGGCAGTGGACGGTGGCCGGCTACCACATCGTCAAAGAGAAGCTGCTGACCACCGACCCGGTGACCCGTGTCGCCGAGCCGATCGGCCAGCAATCCGCCGACGGCATCGAAGCCAGCCTGGAGCTGAGCCTGGCCCGAGGCTGGCAGGTGTCGGCCAACGCCTCGGTGGTACGCGCCGAATACGACGAGTTCTATCAGGGCGGCGTTTCCCGCGCCGGCAATCGCCCGGTGGACGTGCCGCGTCGCACCGCCAACCTTTGGGTGAACAAGGCGCTGCCCGGCAATGTTCGCGCGGGCGCCGGCCTGCGCTACGTGGATGACCGCTACGCCGACACCGCCAACCAGGTTGAGGTGCCCGGCTACACAGTGGCAGACGCCAACCTGAGCTGGCGCGCCACGCCCCAGCTGACCCTGGGCCTGGAGCTGAACAACCTGTTCGACCGCCAGTACGCGGTGAGCCAGACCAACAGCGGCCAGCAGTGGTTCCTCGGCGAGCCGCGCTCGTTCTTCGTCACCACGGACATCACGTTCTGATGGCGCGCCTTTCGCTGCACGACCTGGCCTGGGCTCCGAGCCCGGGCCAGTCCTTGCTGGAAGGCATCGAGCTGGTGGTGGGGGAGGGCGAATTCGTCGGGCTCATCGGCCCCAACGGCAGCGGCAAGACCAGCCTGCTGCGTTGCGCCTATCGCTTCCATCGCCCCCAGCAGGGCCGCGTCGAGCTGGAGGGCGCCAACCTCTGGCGGCAATCACCACGCTGGAGCGCCCAGCGCATCGCCGTGGTCCTGCAGGAGTTTCCCCAGGACTTCGGCCTCAGCGTGGCAGAGGTGGTCGCCATGGGACGCATGCCGCACAAGGGGTTGCTGGACGGTGACAGCGAAGAAGACCAGCGCCTGGTGGATGAGGCGCTGGCGCGTGTGGGGTTGGTGGAGCGTCGCATCCAGCCCTTCGAAAACCTGTCCGGCGGCGAGAAGCAGCGCGTGCTGTTGGCCCGCGCCCTGGTGCAGCAACCCCAGGTCCTGATCCTCGACGAGCCGACCAACCACCTGGACCCGCGCTACCAACTGGACCTGCTGCGCCAGCTCCGCAGCCTGGGGCTGGGTGTTCTCGCCAGCTTCCACGACCTCAACCTGGCCGCCGCCTTCTGCGACCGCCTCCATGTGCTCGACGGCGGCCGCCTGGTGGCCAGCGGCACACCGGCCGAGGTGCTGACTGAAGCCCTGCTGCTGCAGGTGTTCGGCACCGAGGCGCTGGTGGACCTCCATCCCGTTGCCGGTCACCCACGGATTACCTGGATCACCCGATGAAGCCATTTCTCATGTCCCTGGGCGCGAGTCTGCTGTTCGTCGCCACACTCACCCAGGCCGGGCACTACCCGGTCACCGTCACCAGTTGCCAGCGCGACGTGCGTTTCGAGCGTGCGCCGCAGCGCGCCGTCAGCCAGGACGTCAACCTGACCGGCATGCTGCTCGCCCTCGGCCTGCGCCCGAACATGGCGGGCTACAGCGGCATCAGCGGCTGGAAAACCCTGGACGATGAGTTTCGCGAGCAGCTCACCGGCCTGCCCGAGCTGGCACCTCGCTACTCCTCGGTGGAAAACCTGCTGAATGCCGGTGCCGACCTGTTCTTCGCCGGCTGGAACTACGGCATGCACGTGGGGGGCGAGGTCACGCCGGCCACGCTCGCGCCGCTGGGCATTCCGGTGTACGAGCTGACCGAGTCCTGTGCCCACGTGATGCCGCGTGACGCCGCGCGTCTCG
Source organism: Metapseudomonas resinovorans DSM 21078 (assembly GCF_000423545.1). Taxonomy (GTDB): domain Bacteria; phylum Pseudomonadota; class Gammaproteobacteria; order Pseudomonadales; family Pseudomonadaceae; genus Metapseudomonas; species Metapseudomonas resinovorans. The sequence goes on along the minus strand of NZ_AUIE01000022.1, from coordinate 68,743 downwards.
AGGATCTCTACGCCGACCTGCTCAACCTGGGGCGCATCTTCGATGTGGAGCCGCGCGCCGACGCGCTGGTGAGCGACCTGCGTGGCCGGGTGGAACGGGTGCGCCAGAGCGTGCCGAAAGACGCGCGGGCGCCGGGCGTATTCCTCTATGACAGCGGTGAGGACCGACCCTTCACGGCGGGTCGCCTGGCCATGCCGCAGGCGCTGATCGAGGCGGCCGGTGGACGCAACCTGATGGACGATCTGGCTTCGAGCTGGTCGCGGGTGAACTGGGAAACGGTGGTGGAGCGCGACCCGGAGGTGATCCTGATCGTCGACTACGGCGTGGTCAGTGCCGAGCAGAAGCGCGAATTCCTCCTCAGCCACCCGGCACTGCAGCAGGTGCGTGCGATCCGCGAGAAGCGCTTCGTGGTGCTGCCCTACCTGCAGGTCACGCCCAGTGTGGATAACGTCACGGCCATCGAAACCCTGGCGGCGGCCCTGCATCCCGGGTTGTGGCCATGAACCCGGTACGCAGCGCCAGCGGCTATCGCCTGCTGGTGCTCGGTCTGCTGGCGGTGCTGCTGGTCTCCTGCGTCGCTTCCCTGGCCTTTGGTGCGGTGAGTCTGGCGCCGGAACAGGTGTTGGGCATCGTCTCGCAGCGCGTGTTCGGCCTGATGCCGGAGGCGTCGAGCTGGACGGCGGGGCAGGACAGCATCGTCTGGCTGATCCGTGCGCCGCGGGTAGTGCTCGGTGCGCTGGTGGGCGCCGGGTTGGCGCTGGCCGGTTGCGCGCTGCAGGCGGCTACCCGCAACCCGCTGGCCGACCCGCACCTGTTGGGTGTCAGCTCCGGCGCGGCGCTGGGCGCGGTGGTGATGGTGCTCGCCCTGGGCGAGGTGCTCGGTCGCTACAGCCTGCCTCTGGCGGCCTTCGTCGGTTCGCTGCTGAGCATGCTGCTGGTGCTGGCCATCGCCAGTCGCCAGGGGCGCCTGGCCAGCGATCGGCTGCTGCTGGCCGGGGTGGCGGTGTCGTTCCTGATGATGGCGCTGGCCAATCTGCTGCTGTTTCTCGGCGACCCTCACGCAGCGACCTCCGTGGTGTTCTGGATGCTTGGCGGGCTGGGGCTGGCGCGCTGGGAGCTGCTCTGGTTGCCGGGTATCTGCGTGGGCCTGTCGTTGCTGATCCTGCTCAGCCTGGGGCGTGGGCTCAACGCGTTGATGGCCGGCGAACAGAGCGCCGTGAGCCTGGGGCAGGACCCGCGTCGCCTGCGCCTGCTGGTGTTCCTCTGCACTTCCCTGCTGACCGGCGTGCTGGTCTCCCTGAGCGGCGCCATCGGCTTCGTCGGGCTGATGCTGCCGCACCTGGCCCGGCGCCTGGTGGGCGCCGAGCACCGGCGCCTGTTGCCGGTGTGCGCGCTGCTGGGGGCGGTGTTCCTGGTCTGGGTCGATGTCGCCGCGCGAACCTTGCTGGCGCCGCAGGACTTGCCGATCGGCATCGCCACGGCGGCGATTGGCGGACTGTTCTTTGCGGTACTGCTGCGACGGCGGGCGTGAGGTTTGTCTCCCCTCTGCCTCTGGGAGAGGGGCCGGGGGGGAGGGCGCGCTAGAGCTCGGAAATGACCCGGTACTCCGCCCCTAGCTCCTGCGCCAGCTGTTTCGCCCGCCCGAGCCGGATCGCCCCGCCTTCGATATCCACCAGCAAGGTCGGGCAACTGAGCGGATCAAGCGTCGGCCACTCCTTCAAACGGCCATCGGTGAGGACCAGCATCCGCTGCGCCTCGGCCGGCTTCTGCCGTTGTCGCCGCGCCAGCCAGTGGGCGGATTGCTGCAAGGCCTCGATCAGCGGCGTGCCGCCACCGGCGCCGAGTTCGGCGAGCCAATGGTGCAGGGCGGGAGAGGCCTTGCTGCCTTGCCAGAGCCACTGCGGTTGGCGGCCGGTGGCGTGGAGCACGGCGAGGCGGGCGCGCTGGCGGTAGGCATTTTCGAAGAGTCCGGCCAGCAGCCCCTTGGCCTGGGACAACGCACCATGGCGGCGGGTGGAAGCGGAGGCGTCGACGATCACCAGCCAGAGCTCATCGGGGCGCTGGCTGCGTGGCGCGCGGACGAGATCGACCGACTTGCGCGGGCGGCCGCGCAGCAGGGTCGGCAGCCATTGGATGGCGCCCTCTATTCCTGCGCGGCGAGCGCCGCTGCGACCGTTGCCGAGAGTGCCGGGTCTGGGCCGGGCACCCGCCCCTGTGACCGTGCGCGGGCGGATGCTCAGGGCTTTTTTGGCCAGCGCGGCAGGTCGCGCCGTTCTCCCATGGGGACGGCTTGTGCGGGCAGTTCTCCCCACTGGCCTTCGCCACCGGACGCCTGCGTATGCGACTGGGCGGGCGGCGACTGCGGAGGCTGTGCGGTGGGCGGCGGGGTGTGGGTGCGACGGTGGGCAAGGGCGAAGTGCTCGACGGCGTCGATGTCCGCAGCCTCGATGCGATCGGAGCCGCGCCAGGCGGCGTGGGCGCGGGCGGCACGCAGCCAGACGAGATCGGCGCGCAGGCCGTCGACGCCGGCGGCGAAGCAGCGTTGGGCGATTTCATCCAGGGCGGCATCGTCCAGCGGAATGGCCGCCAGACGGGCGCGGGCGTCCTGGCAGCGCTGGGCCAGGGCCTGTTGCGCGCCATTCCATTGGGCGATGAAGCCTTGCGGATCGGCGTCGAAGGCCAGGCGACGGCGGACGATCTCGGCGCGCTCGGCAGGCTGCGGCTGACCGTTCTGCAGCACCTTCAGACCGAAGCGGTCCAGCAGTTGCGGGCGCAGTTCGCCTTCCTCGGGGTTCATGGTGCCGATCAGCACGAAGCGCGCGGGGTGACGGTGGGAAATGCCGTCGCGTTCTACCTGGTTCACACCACTGGCGGCCACATCCAGCAGCAGGTCCACCAGGTGGTCGGGCAGCAGGTTCACTTCATCCACATAGAGCACGCCGCCGTGGGCCTTGGCCAGCACGCCGGGGGAGAACTGTGCGCGGCCTTCGCCGAGCGCCGCATCCAGGTCCAGGGTGCCGACGATGCGTTCCTCGCTGGCACCCAGGGGCAGGGTGACGAAGAGGGCTTCCGGTAGCAGGTCGGCGATGCCACGGGCCAGGGTGGACTTGGCCATGCCACGCGGGCCCTCGATCAGCACGCCACCGATGGCGGGGTCGATGGCGGCGAGGTAGAGCGCCAGTTTCAGTTCATCGGAACCGACGACTGCGCTCAGGGGAAAGTGGGGAAGGTCGGACATGGCGGGTTCCTGGAAACGCATGGCGGGCATGTTAGCGAAAGCCCGAACGCGCCGATAGAAATCAGTGATTGAACGGCGCGTGGCGATGCAGTAGGTTAGCCAGCATTCGCTTTGGAGATTGTCATGCCGCACGTCGCTTCCACTTCGCTCATCGCTTCCCCGGCTCGCGCCGTGGCAGGTGAGCGTGTGGCCGCTGCGGCCAGCTATTTCTATGGGTATTGGTTTAGCCACGGGCTGACCTGATACCCATCAGGCGGCCCACTCCAGCAGGGTCGCCGCCAAAGCTCCACGAAACCCCCGGTCGGCAACCCGACCGGGGGTTTTTGTTTTCCGGCCCACAAGGCCAAACACATGAAATCCGAGGATCGCACCATGATCAGCTACCGCACCTACCAGACCTATTACCGCAACTCCGACTGGCGATTTAGCCGCTCCATTACAGCCCAGACACCGTTGAATCGAACACCCAGATAGCGCCGCGCGCGGATCGAGCCGCGCCGGCTGAGGATGCCAGTCATGAATTCTTCCGTTTCCGTTCTGCCCACCGCTGTACAGCCACTCCACGCCATGGCGCTGGAGACTGCCCTGCCTACGTCGCGCAGCACCCAACCACTGCCCACCCCCGCCGAACTGCGCCAGCGCCTGCCGCTGAGCCATGCCATTGCCCGCCAGATCAACGCCCAGCGCGAGGCAGTGCGAGCCGTGCTGGATGGCGAAGATTCGCGCCTGCTGGTGGTGGTAGGCCCCTGCTCCATCCACGATGCGGATTCCGCCCTCGACTACGCCCGCCGCCTGTCCGCCCTGGCGCCAGAAGTCAGCGACCAGTTGCTGCTGGTGATGCGCGCCTACGTCGAGAAGCCGCGTACCACCGTGGGCTGGAAGGGCCTGGTCTACGATCCGCACCTGGACGGCAGTGGCGACATGGCGGAAGGCCTGACCCTGAGCCGCCGACTGATGCTGGAGATGGCCGAGCTGGGCCTGCCGGTCGCGACTGAGCTGCTGCAACCGCTGGTCGCCGGCTACCTGGACGACCTGCTGAGCTGGGCCGCTATCGGCGCGCGCACCAGCGAGTCGCAGATCCACCGCGAGATGGTCAGCGGCCTGGACCTGCCCGTGGGCTTCAAGAACGGAACCGATGGCAGCCTCGGTATCGCCACCGACGCCATGCGCTCGGCCGCCCATGCCCACCAGCATTTCGGCATTGATGAACTGGGGCGTCCGGCGCTGGTGCAGACCGCCGGCAACGCGGATACCCATCTGGTGCTGCGTGGTGGTCACCAGGGGCCCAACCATGACGCGGCCAGCGTGCAGGCCGCCCGTGCCGGCCTGGAGAAACTCGGCATCGCGCCGCGCATCCTGGTCGATTGCAGCCATGCCAACAGCGGCAAGGACCCGCTGCGCCAGCCGGCCGTGTTGCAGGACGTGATCGACCAACGCCTGGCCGGCCAGGACGCCCTGCGCGGGGTGATGATCGAGAGCCACCTATTCGATGGCGCGCAGTCGCTGTCCTGCGATTTGCGCTACGGGGTTTCAATCACCGACGGCTGCCTGGGCTGGGCAGGGACGGAGGCGATCCTGCGGGAGGCAGCAGTGCGTTTGCGCGGGTGAGCTTCCGGACTCTGAGTGGACCAGAGCTTCCCTCACCCCCGGCCCCTCTCCCAACAGGAGAGGGGGGACTCACGAGCCTGACTGGCGCCGACTGCTCCCTCTCCCTCCGGGAGAGGGTTGGGGTGAGGGCATTGGCCACCGGCTCGGACTCTCAGGGAATCCTCCCTGCTTCTCTCACTGCTCCTCGCTATCCAGCAGCAGGTTCTCGATTGCCTCGCGGTATTCCCCCGGGTTCTCCCAGAGCCCGCGCTGCTGCGCTTCCACCAGCCGCTCGGCGATGTCGCGCAGGGCTTCGGGGTTGTGCTGGCGAATGAATTCGCGGGTGTCCGCGTCCAGCAGGTAGGCGTCGGCCAGCAGTTGGTACTGGTGGTCGTCGATCAGTTCGCTGGTGGCGTCGAAGGCGAAGAGGTAATCCACCGTCGCCGCCAGTTCGAAGGCGCCCTTGTAGCCGTGGCGCTTCATGCCGGCGATCCACTTCGGGTTGGCGGCACGGGAGCGGACCACGCGAGCCAGTTCTTCTTTCAGCGAGCGGATACGCGGCAGGTCCGGCTGGCTATGGTCGCCGTGGTAGCTGGCCACTTTCTCGCCACGCAGGGTTTCAGCGGCGGCGAGCATGCCGCCCTGGAACTGGTAGTAATCGTTGGAGTCGAGGATGTCGTGCTCGCGGTTGTCCTGGTTCTGCAGCACGGCTTGCAGCCGCCGCAGCCGCTGGGCGAAGCGCTCCCGCGCCGGGGTGCCGGCATCCTGGGCGCCGTAGGCGTAGCCGCCCCAGTTGAGGTAGACCTCGGCCAGCTCGGCGCGGTCCTGCCACTGGCGTTCCTCGATAGCGCCCTGCACCCCTGCGCCATAGGCGCCGGGTTGGGCACCGAACACGCGCCAACCGGCTTGTAGGCGCGCATCCTCGGCGGGCAGGCCCTCGTCGGTGAGGCGTTCGCTTTCCGTTTTCACCCGCGCCGCCAACGGGTTCATATCCTCCGGCTCATCCAGTTCGGCCACGGCCTGCACGGCCGCGTCGAACAGGCGGATGAGGTTGGCGAAGGCATCGCGGAAGAAGCCCGACACGCGCAAGGTCACGTCCACCCGAGGGCGGTCGAGCAGGGATAGCGGCAGGATCTCGAAGTCTTCGACCCGCTGGCTGCCGGCCTGCCACACCGGGCGTACGCCCATCAATGCCAGCGCCTGGGCGATGTCATCACCCCCGGTGCGCATGGTGGCGGTGCCCCAGACGGAAATGCCGAGCTGGCGCAGGTGGTCGCCGTGGTCCTGCAGGTGGCGTTCCAGCAGCAGGCTGGCGGACTGGAAACCCAGTCGCCAGGCCGTGGGCGTGGGCAGGTTGCGCACATCGACGGTGAAGAAATTGCGCCCAGTGGGTAGCACGTCGAGACGTCCGCGACTGGGGGCGCCACTGGGGCCGGGCGGGACGAAGCGACCTTCCAGCGCCGCCAGGACGCCGCCGATCTCGGCATCGCCACAGGCGTCCAGGGTGGGGGCGATGACGGCGCGCAGGTTGTGGATAACCGCATCGCTGGCCGGGCCAATGGAGCCGAAGTCAGTGGTCTGGATCAGGCCCAGGGCCAGCAGCTCCAGACGTTCGCGTGTGTCGCCATTGCTGCGCCAGGGCTCATTGCTGACTGCGTCCAGCCATGCCGGGCGAGGGCCTTCCCAGGGTTCGGCCCAATTGAGGTCGAGCGGGTCGCGGCCCAGTTGCAGGTCGTTGGCCAGGGCGCGCAGCAGGCTGGCGTTGGCGCCCTTGCCGTCGCCACGAGGGATGCGCACCAGGGACAGCAGCGTGTCGTCGCGCAAGCGTCCTGCGGGAGATTCGCCAAACACGTGGAGGCCGTCGCGGATCTGCGATTCCTTGAGGTCGCAGAGGTAGGCGTCCAGCTGCGGCAACCAGCTCTCCGGGTCGTCGCTGATGACCAGGTTCAGTTCGCGATCCAGGGCCGTTGCCTTCACCAGTTCGAGGATTTCTCCGCGCAGCTGCACGGCGCGGCGCGGGTCGAGCAAGGAGGCGTCGTAGTACTCGTCGGCCAGGCGCTCGAGGTCGCGCAGCGGGCCGTAATTCTCGGCGCGGGTCAGCGGTGGCATCAGGTGATCGATGATCACCGCCTGGGCGCGGCGCTTGGCCTGCGCGCCTTCGCCGGGGTCGTTGACGATGAACGGGTAGATGTTCGGCAGCGGACCCATCGCCGCGTCCGGCCAGCATTCGGCGGACAGGCCGACGCCCTTGCCCGGCAGCCATTCCAGGTTGCCGTGCTTGCCGACGTGGATCAGCGCATCGGCGGCGAACACGTCGCGCAACCAGAAGTAGAAAGCGAGGTAGCCGTGGGGCGGCACCAGGTCGGCATCGTGGTAGATGGCCGCTGGGTCGAGCTGGTAACCGCGCGCCGGCTGGATGCCGACGAAAACGAGGCCGAAGCGCAGGCCGGCCACCATCATGCGGCCGCTGCGGAACATCGGGTCCTGCTGCGGCTCCCCCCAGCGCTCGATGACCGCGCGCTGGTTGGCCTCTGGCAGGCGGGCGAAGCAGGCGAGGTAGTCGGAAAGGGCCAGGCTCTGGGCGCAGGGGCGCGCATCGAGGCTGTCCAGGTCGTTGCTGACACCGCCGAGCAGGCTGTGGATAAGCGCGGTGCCACTCTCCGGCAGGCCGGCCAATGGATAGCCTTCGGCTTCCAGGGAGCGAAGGATGTTCAGCGCGGCGGCCGGGGTATCCAGGCCCACGCCGTTGCCGATACGGCCGTCGCGGGTAGGGTAGTTGGCGAGGATCAGCGCCACGCGCTTGTCGGCATTGGCCTTGCGCGAAAGCGCGCACCAGCGTCGTCCCAGTTCGGCGACGAAGTCCATGCGTTCCCGCTGCGGCAGGTAGCAGACCACGTCGCTCTGGCTGCGCTCGCTGCGCCAGGCCAGGCCCTTGAAGCTGATGGGGCGGGTGATGATGCGGCCGTCCAGTTCCGGCAGCGCGATGTGCATGGCCAGGTCGCGCGGACCCAGGCCCTGCGGGTTGTCACGCCAGAGCGGTTCGTTGTCCAGCGAACAGATGGCCTGCAGCACCGGAATGTCGCGGCGGAACGGGCGCAGGCTGGGGGCGTCCGGGTTCGACTGGGCAAAGCCGGTGGTGTTGATGATCAGCCCTGCACCTGCGGCGTCCAGCCAGTTTTCCACAGCCGCCAGGCACTCCGCTTCCTTGAGGCTGGCGACGGCGATGGGCAGGGGATTCAGCCCCTGGGCGGCGAGGCGCTCGCAGAAAGCGTCGATAAAGGCCGTGTTCGCGGCCTGCAAGTGGGTGCGATAGAAAAGAAGCGCGGCGACCGGCTGATCGGAGCGCCAGTCGGCCTGCCAGTCTTCCAGCCGCGCCGGGCGTAAGCGCGGGTGGTAGAGGGCGACACGGGGCAGGGCCTGAGGCTCGTTCCAGGGGCAATCACGGTCGAACCAGCGGTTGGCCAGGCAGTTGAACAACTGCCGGGCGTTGTCGAGGCCGCCCTGGCGCAAGTACTGCCAGAGGCGCTCGGCGTCTTCCGCGGGGACCGTGCACAGGCTGGCCAGCTCCGGGTCGGGACGGTCGTCGCCCGGCACCAGGATCAGCTTCGCTCCCCGTTCGGCCAGGGCCACCAGTTGCTCGATGCCGTAGCGCCAGTAACCCACGCCGCCATGAACGGAGATCAGGATGACCTTGGCATGCTGCAGCACCTCGTCGACGTAGAGGTCCACCGAGGCGTGGTTCTGCAACTGCATGGGGTTGGCCAGGCGCAGGCTCGGGTAGTCGTCGGGCAATTCGCGGGCGGCCTCGGCCAGCAGCGCCAGGTGCGAGTCGCCGCTGCAGAGGATCACCAGTTCGGCGGGTGTCTGGGCCAGGTGGGCGATGCCGTCGTCCGGGACGAAGCCGCCGGGTTGGGTGCGCAGGAGGTGCATTTACTCCCCTCTCCCTCTGGGAGAGGGGATTTGAATGCGTTTCATACGAGAGCCGTGCGCAGCTCGTTGGCAATCACTGCCTGATCCAGTTCCTGACCGATCACCACCAGGCGGGTGCTGCGGGTTTCGTCGGTCAGCCACTTGCGGTCGAAGTGCTTGTCGAAACGCTTGCCGACGCCCTGGATCAGCAGGCGCATGGGTTTGCCGGGGATGGCGGCGAAGCCCTTGATGCGCAGGATGTCGTGGCGCTCCACCAGTTGGCCGAGGGCTTTGATCAGGGCGGCTTCTTCCACTTCCGGCAGGTCGACGTGGAAGGAGTCGAACTCGTCGTGGTCGTGGTCTTCATGACCTTCGTGGTCATGGTGGGTGGGGCGGCTGTCGATGTGCAGTTCCGCCTCGGCGTTCAGGCCCAGCAGCACGCTGAGCGGCAGCTTGCCGGCGCTGGCTTCGACGATCTTCACCGCAGGTGGCAGTTCCTCGGCCACCTCGGCGCGCACGGCGGCCAGGGCCTCGGCGTCGAGCAGGTCGGCCTTGTTGAGGATCACCAGGTCGGCGCTGGCCAACTGGTCTTCGAACAGTTCGTGCAGGGGGGATTCATGGTCGAGGTTCGGGTCCTGCTTGCGCTGCTCGTCCACCTGCTCGGGGTGGGCGGCGAAGGTGCCAGCGGCCACGGCCGGGCTGTCGACCACGGTGATGACGGCGTCGACGGTGCAGGCATTGCGGATCTCCGGCCACTGGAAGGCTTGTACCAGCGGCTTGGGCAGGGCGAGGCCGGAGGTTTCGATGAGGATCTGGTCAAGGTCGCCACGGCGCGCTACCAATTCGCGCATGACCGGGAAGAACTCTTCCTGCACGGTGCAGCACAGGCAGCCGTTGGCCAGCTCGAAGACGCGGCCAACGGCCTCTTCTTCGGTGCAGCCGATAGAGCACTGCTTGAGGATCTCGCCGTCGATGCCCAGCTCGCCGAACTCGTTGACGATCACCGCGATACGGCGGCCTTCAGCGTTGTCCAGCATGTGGCGCAGGAGGGTGGTCTTACCGGAGCCGAGGAAGCCGGTGACGATGGTGACGGGGAGTTTGGCCAGGGTTTTCATGCGCGCCTCTGCGTGGTCGGTCGGCGGGCATGACGAACGCAGCGGGGCTCGCCCCGCGCAACGGATTCGCCACCGGATCACCCCGCCCGGTTGTCTGGAATGTCGTCGAGGCAGGTCTCCTGGCTCACGACCCTGCGCTTGGCGCGGCACCTTCGCCTTCCCGCTTGCGCAGTGGCGTTTCGAAAGGCCTGGGGGCGTTCACAGTTGCGGGGGCAGCCGTGGCCTTGACCACGTTCCCTCTTAGCTCCGGCGTACAGCCGGAGAACCTCGAAAGGGCGAAGGCTACGCAGCGCCTGGGCGACGGTCAATCACGGCAGTTGACGCTTGGTCGGACTCGTGATGTCCTAGCACGGTTTTTTCAGGTGCCTTGCGTCGCCGTACGCGAGGTGAAACGGGAAGTCGGTGCGTCCATTTTCGGACTAGTCCGACGCTGCCCCCGCAACGGTAAGCGATCGTAGGGTTAAGTACGCCACTGTGCCGACACGGCATGGGAAGGCATGCCCGTCCAGCCACAGGCTGGCGTCGTGAGCCCGGAGACCGGCCTGATCAGCTTTTTGGCAACCCGCGGTGGGCGGGCGCAAGCCGGAAATCGGGGTGCTCCTGCGCCCGCTTCCCTCGCGCGCGTTCCTCTGCCGGTATCGTTAGCAACGCAGAGGGAATCTCCATGTCCAGCCGCACCTTGTCCCATTCCGCCGCTTCTTCCTCGACCCTGGCCCAACGCCTGCTGCTGGCCATCGGTGCCAGCCTGATCGGCCTGTCCCTGGTGTATTTCGCCGGCTTCTCGCATATCGAGGCCGTGCACAACGCCGCTCACGACACTCGCCACAGTGCCGCCTTCCCCTGCCATTGAGTGATTCCCGGATGATCAAGCGCATCGCCCAGACCGCCGGTTTCGCTGGTCTGATCGCAGCCCTGGTGCTGACCCTGTTGCAGAGCCTGTGGGTCACCCCGCTGATTCTCCAGGCGGAAACCTATGAAAACGCCGAACCTGTCGCTCAGGTTGAGCACGACCATGAGCATGGTGGAGCTGCCGTGGCCCATACCCACGAACACAGCGCCGAAGCCTGGGCGCCGGAAGATGGTTGGCAGCGCACCCTCTCCACGGGTGGCAGCAACCTGGTGGTCGCAGTAGGTTTCGCCTTGATTCTTGCCGGACTGTTCAGCCTGCGTGGCCCGACCCGTGCCTGGCAGGGCCTGCTCTGGGGCCTGAGTGGTTTCGCCACGTTCGCCCTGGCACCGTCCCTTGGCTTGCCGCCGGAACTGCCGGGCACCGCCGCCGCTGATCTGGCCCATCGTCAGACCTGGTGGGTCGGCACTGCCGCTTCCACTGCCGTGGGGCTGGCGCTCATTGCCTTCGGCCGCCATTGGGCTCTGCGCGTGCTGGGCGTCGTACTGCTGGTGATCCCTCATGTCGTAGGTGCGCCGCAGCCCGAAGCCCACTCCAGCCTGGCGCCGGAAGCGCTGGAACATGAGTTCATCGCTGCTTCCCTGATCACCAATGCGGCGTTCTGGGCCGTGCTGGGCTGGGCCGCGGCCTGGCTGTACCAGCGTCACGCGTCGCCGTCTGCTTGAAGCTGGTCGCTGGGCTGGGCTGCCGACGCGGCTGCCCGACGGACGAATTGCAAGGCCTGCTGATGCAGTGCCTTGCCGAAGCCGGCGCTTCACTCGATGATCTGGCCGCGCTGGCCAGCAGTGAGGCGAAGGCCGCGGAGCCGGGGCTGATCGCCCTGGCCGAGCGGTTGCGGCTGCCGCTGTATTTCCTGCCTGCGGATATCCTTGTTGCGGAGGACATGCGCCTGAGCCAGCCCTCCGAGCGTGTCCGGGAGGTCGCCGGCAGTGCGGGCGTGGCGGAGGCCGCCGCCCTGGTCCAGATCGAAGTCCTGTTCGGCGGTCGCGCCGCCCTGCTCATCGACAAACGTCGCAGCGCCGGTGCTACTTGCGCCCTGGCCTGCATCCTGCACGAGGCTTGACGGCCATGACGGTCTATTTCATCGGCGCCGGCCCCGGCGATCCAGAACTCATTACCGTGAAGGGCCAGCGCCTGATCCGCGCCTGTCCGGTGATTCTCTACGCCGGTTCGCTGGTGCCCGAGGCCGTGCTGGCCGGGCACCGCGCGGAGTTGGTGGTAAACACCGCTGAACTGCATCTGGATGAGATCGTCACGCTGCTGGTCGAAGCCCATGCCAGGGGCCAGGACGTGGCGCGGGTGCATTCGGGTGATCCATCGCTCTACGGCGCCATCGGCGAGCAGATTCGCCACCTGCGCGAACGGGACATCCCCTTCGAAGTGGTGCCGGGGGTAACGGCGACTGCCGCGTGCGCCGCGCTGCTGGGTTGCGAGCTGACTCTGCCGGAGGTTTCCCAGACCCTGATCCTCACCCGTTACGCCAGCAAGACGCGCATGCCTGAAGGGGAAGAACTAGGCGATCTGGCCCGTCACCGCGCGACCATGGCCATTCACCTGGGCGTGAGCCAACTGGCGAAAATAATCGAAGAACTGCTGCCGCACTACGGCGCCGACTGCCCCATTGCCGTGATCCATCGCGCCAGCTGGCCGGACCAGGAGCAGGTCACCGGCACCCTGGGGGACATCCTGCCCAAGGTCACGGCACGGGATTTCCGCCGCACGGCGCTGATCCTGGTGGGCGAGGTGCTGGCCGCCGAAGGCTTTGCCGATTCCTCCCTTTATCGGGCCGATCACGCTCATCTCTACCGACCCGGCAAGGCGTAGCCGCCACGCGGCTAGTGACGTACGCCGGTGAAACCCGCAGAATGCGGCTCTTATGCGGCGGGCAATTGGCCCGCGCACTCTCTCTAACCGGCTTTAAGCGACCTTTTTCTCTATGCGAATGCGCTTGATGCTGTTGGGTGGCGGCAATTCACTCGGACAGGCGCTGATTCGCCAGGGTGCCGAGGAAGACATAGGTTTTCTCGCTCCGCGCCCGCCCGAACAGGGTTGGGACGCCGCCAGCCTGACCCAGCTGCTCGATGACACCCGGCCTGACGCCGTGGTCAACCTCGCCTACTACTTCGACTGGTTCCAGGCCGACGAAGTCAGTGGCCTCCGCCTGGCCGCCCAGGAGCGAGGCGTGGAACGTCTGGCCGAACTCTGCCAGCACCACAGCATCGTCCTGCTGCAGCCCTCCAGCTACCGGGTATTCGACGGCTCCCGCGCCACGGCCTACAGCGAGAAGGATGAAACCGTCCCGCTCAGCGAGCGCGGTCAGGCGATCTGGCGTATGGAACAGAGTGTCCGTGCCGTCTGCCCCAAACACGTGCTGCTGCGTTTCGGCTGGTTGCTGGACGACAGCCGCGAGGGTTCCCTGGGGCGTTTCCTCAGTCGTGCAGAGCGGGCCGAAGAAATTTGCCTGGCCGACGACCGCCGCGGTAACCCCACCCCGGTTGACGATGCTGCGCGGGTGTTGCTGGCCGTGATCAAACAGCTGGACTGCGCCGCGCCGCTCTGGGGCACCTATCACTACGGTGGCCACGAAGCGACCACGCCCCTCGCACTGGGCCAGGCCCTGCTCAGCGAGGCCCGCAGCCTGCATCCGCTGACGGTGCAGGACATCACGCCCCAAGCCCACGCCGCCCGTCCCGATGCGGCGGACGAGCCGCAGAACGCAGTGCTGGCCTGCAAGAAAATCCTCCATACCTTCGGCATCAAGCCGCGCGCCTGGCGTGCTGCGCTGCCGACCCTGCTGGACCGCTACTACCGCCATGGCTGATTCCCCCATCCTCATCACCGGCGGCGCCGGATTCATCGGCTCGCACCTGGCCGATGCGCTGCTCGCCAAGGGCCATGCCGTGCGCGTGCTGGACAACCTCTCCACCGGCAGACGTTCCAACCTGGCACTGGACAACCCAAAGCTGGAGCTGATCGAGGGCGATGTGGCCGACGCGGCCCTGTTGACTCGCGCCATGGCTGGCTGCAAGGCAGTGGCGCATCTGGCGGCGGTGGCGTCGGTGCAGGCCTCGGTGGACGATCCGGTGGCGACCCACCAGAGCAATTTCATTGGCACCCTGAATGTCTGCGAGGCCATGCGCGAGCACGGCGTCAAGCGGGTGATCTTCGCGTCCAGCGCAGCGGTCTATGGCCAGAACGGCGAAGGCACTGCGATTGATGAGGACACGCCCAAGGCGCCGTTGACACCCTACGCGGTGGACAAGTTGGCCAGCGAGCAGTACCTGGATTTCTATCGCCGCCAGCACGGGCTGGAACCGGCGGTATTCCGCTTCTTCAATATCTTCGGTCCGCGCCAGGACCCATCCTCACCCTATTCCGGGGTGATCAGCATCTTCACCGAGCGCGCGCTGGCCGGGCTGCCGATCACCGTGTTCGGCGATGGCGAGCAGACCCGCGACTTTGTCTATGTCGGCGATCTGGTGCAGGTGCTGGTGCAGGCCCTGGAAGCGGAGTGGCTTGAAGTCGGGCCGGTAAACGTGGGTCTCAATCAGGCCACCAGTCTCAAGCAACTGCTGGCCGCTATCGGCGACGTACTGGGTGGCTTGCCGCCGGTGACCCACGCCGAATCGCGCGCCGGGGATATCCGTCATTCGCGGGCCAACACTGCCCGCCTGCTGTTGCGCTATGACTTCCCGCAACCCACCCCGCTCAAGCTGGGCGTAGCGCGGCTGTTGGGGCGCTGATCCCACCTGTCCCTGTACTTCGCCAACACATGAAAGGCGCCCGAAGGCGCCTTTTTACTGGGCGGTTGCCAGGGGAGTGGCTTAGAACTTGTAGCCGACACCCACCATGTAGACCCACGGGTCGACGTCCACGTCGACTTTGACCTTGCCCACACCGGCCAGGTCGGTTGTGGCCTGGGTGTCGATATCGATGTACCAGACGGCGGCGTTCAGCAGGATGTTGTCAGTCAGCATGTAGTCCATGCCGACCTGTGCAGCCAGGCCCCAGGAGTCGTCCAGGTCCAGGTTGCTGAAGCCCTGGCCCTTGCGCTGGCCGGTCAGGCTTTCGTCGAAGAACAGGGTGTAGTTGATACCGGCGCCGACATAGGGCTGGAAGGCGGAGCCAGGGGCCATCGGGTAGTACTGGAGGCTCAGGGTCGGCGGCAGCTGCTTGATGTCGGCCAGCTTGCCATCCAGCGCACCAAGGCCCTTCACGCCTACTTCATGCTGGAACGGGGTAGCAGCAAGCAGTTCCAGGCCGACATGGTCGGTGAGCATGTAGGTGCCGGTCAGGCCCAGTTGGGTGTCGCTGTCCAGGGTGGCTTTGGTGCCACCGACCTTGCCCCCGGCGATCGACAGGGCGGAGCTGTCTTCGTTCGGGCTTACGGTGGCGGCGCCGGCGCGAATGATCACATCGCCGGCCTTGTGGGCCTGGGCCAGGGGCGACGCGATGGCGAGGGCGAGCAGGGAGGCGGTGAGAAGATGCTTGCGCATGGAAGGCTCCAGTTGGTTCTAAGTGTGTTTGGCTGGAGCCAGTTTCAGTAATTAGCAAGCTTCGTATCTTGATCCAGAGCAATGTCACCGAGGGTCGATACGAAAAGGCCCGGCTTGACCGGGCCTTCATGCATTGGAGGTCAGTTGCTGGGGGATTCGTACGGGTAGATCTTGCTCGCATCCATCTGGTAGCCGGCTTCGGCCAGCTCGCTGCTGCTGGCCTTCACTTGCAACGGGCCTTCGATCCAGAAGGGCTGGTAAAGCGCGTCCATCAGCACACCGAGTTCGCTCGTCACATGGACGATCTGGTTCGACGGCGGCGGCGGCACATGGATGCAGGCGCCGAAGTAAGGCACCAGGAGGAACTCGGTGACGCGGCCTTCCTCGGTCACATCCAGCGGCACGATGTAGCCCGGCAGCTTCACGTCCTGACCGTCCAGCTCCTTGACCACCGGGGCCGCCGGCGATTGCTGGCTGGCGGCAGGGCCGGCCTCGGCGCTGAGGGCATCGGACAGTTGCGAGAGATCGTGGATGGGCGCTGGCGGCGCGGGCGGCGGAGCGCCTTCGGGGATCATCTCGGCCCAGGTGAGTTCGCGCGCCTCGCCGGCCCAGAGCGGGGAAGAAAGGGTCAGCAACAGGGCCAGCAGGATGCGCGTCATGGAACTCTCACAGGCGAATGGACAGACCGTCGGCCAGCGACTGCCGATAGGCACGCCAGGCTGGCACCACGCCCATCAACAGGGCGGCGGCCAGAATAGCGCCGAGCAGCGTCCACTCATAGGGGTTTGGAAGAGCGAGTGGAAGGTAGAGGCCATAGTTGGCCTGCACGTAGCCTTGGCTGAGGCCGATGCCGAGATAAAGCAGGCCCACGCCCAGTACCGCGCCGGCCATGGCCAGGGAGAAGGCTTCCAGCACCAGCAGGCTGCCGATGTGCCAGGGCCGCGCACCCACCGAGCGCAGGATGGCCATTTCCCGGCGGCGCTCGTTGAGGCTGGTGAGGATGGCGGTGAGCATGCCGATCAGGCCGGTGAGCACGACGAACAGCGAGACGACGAAGAGCGCCTTCTCCGCTGTACCCATCAGGCTCCAGAGCTCCTGCAGGGCCACGCCGGGCAGGATCGCCAGCAGCGGCTCGCCACGGTATTCGTTGATCTGTCGTTGCAGGGCGAAGGTGGCGATCTTGCTGTTCAGGCCAAGCATGAAGGCGGTGATGGCCTTGGGCTGCAGGTCCATGGCTCGCGCCTGATTGGCGTTGACCTTGCCGGCGCCGCGCGCGGGTACGCCGTTTTGCCAGTCCACATGCAGCGCTTCCATGCCCGCCAGGGAAATGTGCAGGGTGCGATCAACCGGAGTGCCGGTGCGGGCAAGGATGCCAACCACGGTGAAGGGCTTGTCGTCATGTTGCACCAGGCTGACGGTGCTGACGCCATGGGCGAGTACCAACTTGTCTCCCAGTTTGTAACGCAGGGCGTCGGCCACCTCGGCGCCGAGCACCACGTCGAACATATCGGCGAAGGGCTTGCCCTCGGCCAACTGAAGCGGCCGGCCACGCCCATATTGGTAATGCTCGAAGTAGGCGGCGCTGGTACCCATCACCCGGTAGCCGCGGTGGGAGTCGCCGAGGGAGATGGGGATGGCCCACTTCACCCGTTTGTCCTGGCTGATGGCTTCGAAACTGTCCCAGCGGATGTTGTTGGTGGCGTTGCCGATGCGGAACACGGAATAGAGCAGCAGGTTCACCGAGCCGGAGCGGGCACCGACGATCAGGTCGGTGCCGCTGATGGTGCTGGCAAAGCTGGCGCGGGCTTCAGTGCGCACGCGCTCCACGGCCAGCAACAGGCAGACCGAAAGGGCGATGGCGAAGACCGTCAGCAGTGCCGTGAAACGACGGTTGGCGAGACTGGCCAGGGCCAGGCGCAGCAGATACATCTCAGTTCTCCTCGATGCGCGCGGCGTGGTTCAGGTCCGCCAGCGACAGGCTGCGATCGAACAGCGGCGCCAGGCTCTGGTCATGGCTGACAAACAACAGGCTGGCGCCCGCTCCAGCGCATTCGGCGAACAGCAGCTTGAGAAAAGCTTCGCGGGCGTCCGCGTCCAGGGCCGAGGTGGGTTCGTCGGCGATCACCAGTTCCGGTTGGCCGATCAGGGCACGGGCGGCGGCTACGCGTTGTTGCTGGCCGATGGAGAGGGCGTCGGCGCGGCGTTGCAGCAACTCCTCCTTTAGACCGAGGTGACGCAGCAGGGTGGCGGCGGCTGAATCGACGCTGCCGTGGCGCTGACGGGCACGCTCGGCGCGCAGGCGCGAGAAGCGGCAGGGCAGTTCGACGTTCTCCCGCACCGAGAGGAAGGGCAACAGGTTGAACTGCTGGAAGATATAGCCGGTGTGGTCCACGCGAAAGTGGTCGCGGGCGCTCGCGGAAAGCTTCGCCAAATCCTGGCCGAGCAAGCGGATGCTGCCGCGGCCGGGCTTCTGCACGCCACCGAGCAGGCCGAGCAAGGTGGTCTTGCCGCTGCCGCTGGGGCCCTTGAGGAAGAGGCTTTCACCCCGTTGCAGGCGGAACTCGGGAATATCCAGCAGTTCCGGGTGGCCGGGCCAGGCAAAGCCCAGCCCCTGGAGTTCGATCAGTGTCTGGCTCATGGGAAAACGACCGGGTTGCCCCGGTCGGTTCAGGAGAAGTTAGAAGCTCAGGCTGGTGCTGGACCTGGAGAGTTCCGCGCCTTGCTGGCCGTTCGGGCCGATCAGTTGTACCTGAATTTTCTCGGTCGCGGGGAAGCGCTTGAACAGCTCTGCCAGGTCGAGCGACTTCAACTGCTCGGGGCTTGCGCAGTCGAACCGATAGTGGGCGTGGATTTCGCTGTGTTCCTGGTCATGGCCCTTGGCGTGGTCGTCGTGATCGTGATCATCACCGAACAGCGGGCTTTCCAGTTCCTTGGATGCGACCTTGCAACCGGCCGCTGCGGGGAGGGCGAAGAGCTCCAGGGGCTTGTCCAGTTCGGCACGGGCGGCGGCGACCTTGGCCTTGTCCGCGTCGCTCTTGGCTGCGTGCTCGAAGCCGACCAGGTTCATCGCAGGGCTTTCCAGCTCCAGCTCCAGAGTCTTGCCGTCCAGCGCGGCGTTCAATTGCGCCACGCCGTGCTCGTGGGCGCTGAGGCTGCCTTGCTCGTGGTCATGCTCGTGTTCATGGGGCTGGGCCTGGGCGACGGCCAGGGGCAGCAAGGCAAAGGGCAGGGCAAGCAGCAGGCGGCGCATGGAGGGTCTCCGGGATGGGAAATTTCTCGTTACGTTATAACAAATGTAGGCAGCCCGCCAGCGCCGTGGGAGCATTGCGTATTCGTTTCTGGAGGAGTTGGACATGCTGCGCATACGCGGACAGATCGGCAACTGGCCGGTGGACCTGACGGTGGAAATGGATGCCAAAGACTGGGACCAGTTGGCCAGCCGCCTGTCGCCCGACGTGATGGCCCAGGCTCCGATGGCGGCGAAGGCTTCGAGCGGCCAGCACAATGACGCCCTTTGGGATACCGCCCAGCAACTTCTGCGCGAGGCCGGGCAGATGGAGGGGCCGCGCCTGTTGGCGGAACTGGAAGCGCTGGCCGGCGGCGTGGCGGCGGGCAAGCGCCTGCTGGTGCGCCTGCGCCACTGTGACCAGGTAGATATGGAAGCAGGGAAGGATGCACCCCTTTATATCTGGAAGGGGTGAGCAGTCGATGCGCCGAGCTGCCCTTGCAGGTTGGGCCGAGTTTCACGAAGCGCAGCGAGCAGAGTCGAACTCTGCTCGTTGGGCTTCGCTGCGCTCTGCGCCAACCTACGGATGCTTGATCAGTAAATCGCGTTGTAGAGCTTGCGGCGGTAGGTAGTGACCAGCGGGTGGTCGTTGCCCAGCAGGTCGAACACCTGCAGCAAGGTCTTGTGGGGCAAACCTTCGCAATAGCTGCGGTTGCGCACGAAGAGCTTGAGCAGGCTGTCCAGCGCCGGCTCGTACTGCTGGCGGGAGAGTTGCTGGATCGCCAATTGGTAGACCGCCTCGTCGTCGCCGGCATCCTGTGCCAGGCGTGATTTCAGGTCGGCCACTTCCGGCAGGTAGGCGGCCTGGCGGAGGAAGGTCAGCTGGGCACGGGCGCCGGCGAGGGCCTGCTTGTGCTCGTCGCTCTTCACCGCGTTGAGCACGGTTTCCGCTTCGCCCAGTTCGCCGCGCTCGGCGAGGCAGCGGGCATAGAGGATCAGGCCGGCGGCGTTGGTGTTGTCGTCGGTCAGCAACTGCTTCAGCAGGTTCTCGGCTTCGCTGATGCGGCCTTCATTGAACGCGGCCTGGGCGGCGTCCAGCAGATTGCCCTGGGGCGTAGCCGGCATCTGTACGTGGGGTTCGAGCATGGCGCGGATGGCTGATTCCGGCTGCGCGCCGGCGAAGCCGTCCACCGGCTGGCCGTCCTTGAACAGCACCACGGTCGGCAGGCTGCGGATGCCGAAGCGCATGACGATGTCCTGCTCGATATCGCAATTGACCTTGGCCAGCAGCAGTTCGCCCTGGTAAGACTCGGCGATCTGCGCGAGAAGCGGCATCAGCGCTTTGCAGGGGGCGCACCAGTCGGCCCAGAAATCCACCAGCACGGGCTTGTGGAAGGAGTTCTGGATCACCGCCTGGTCGAAGTCGGCGCCGGTGGTATCGAAGATGTAGGGAATGTCGCTCATCTGGGCTCTCGAAAGCGCGAAAGGATGGGCGAATCATAAGGCCGGCGGCGGGGGATGAATATGCCTGCACGAGCTCGGAGCTTGCAGATGGCACGGCCTGCTTCACCTGTGGGGGCGAATTTATTCGCCAAGCACCCCGCAGGGGTGCCCCGACTCCGAGCCAGGTCGGGACGATCTCATACCCAGCCGGAGCGATACGAGGGAGCGCTGTGCGCTCCTTGGCGAATGAATTCGCCCCCACGACGTCTCCCCCGCCAAGGTGCTCTGCCTTACCGAATCGCGTGATACAGGCTCACATTGCGGAATTCCGCCGGCTCGGCCAGGTCCGGCCAGGTGCAGGCGTCCAGAATGGCGAGGCGCGTGTAGAGCGGGTGCTGGAAGTCGCGGACCCGTGAGTCGGCCACCAGAGCCTGGCGGCCGCGCGTGAGGAAGTGGTCGAGCAGGGGCAGGTTGGCGCGGTCGTAGAGCACGTCGGCGACGATGATCAGGTCGAAGCGGTCTTCTTCCTGAAAGAAATCCGCCGAGTAGCTCAGCTCTACTCCGTTAAGGGAGGCGTTGGCGCGACAGGCTTCCAGGGCCAGTGGGTCGAGGTCGCAGGCGACCACTTCGGCGGCGCCGGCCTTGGCGGCGGCAATGGCGGCAACGCCGGAGCCTGCGCCGAAGTCCAGCACGCGCTTGCCGGCTACCCACTCGGGCTTCTCGGCCAGCCAGCGTGCCAGGGCCAGGCCGCTGGCCCAGCAGAAGCACCAGTAAGGCGGTTCTTCGAGGATGCGCCGGGTCTCTTCGGGGCTGAAGGCGCGGTCCATGTTGTTGGCGTCGATGAGCCAGAGCTTGAGATCGGTGCCGGGCAGGGTTTCCGCACTGAGGCTGGCGTCGCCCAGCAGTTGGGTCAGCGCCTGCTGTAGCGATTCCGGGGCGTTCATGGTACCGGCACCATCTGCAGAGGGCCGAGGGATTGGCTTTCAGGCTGCAGGATGAGGCGCGGCTGCATCTTGAGGATCAACTGTCCGGACAGGCTGACGCGGCCGCGCAGCTCCACGCGCTCACCGCGGGGAAAGGACCCCGGGTTGAACAGCAGGCGGAAGGGCAGGGGGCCGCCATTGCCATTCAACACCAGGCTGCCGAGCAGGCGTTGCGGGCGGTCGCGGGAATCGATCGACATCAGCGCCAGTTCCACCTCGCTGCCGGCGGGCGGCGCCTGTAACACACCGCTGAGTTCGCGCATGTGGGCAGGCGTGGCCTCCACCTTGGGCTGCGGCGCCGGGGTGGGCAGTTCCGGGGCGGGTTTTTCACTGGCACATGCCGCTAGCAGGGTGGCCAGGAGCAAGGGAAGGAGTGGACGCATCTGGGCTTCCTGATCTGAATGCGCGGGCCTTATATCGCAAAGCCGTCGGCTTGTCTTGCCCCGGGGATGCGCTACCATGGACCCCCTTTTCTACCGATGCCCCCACGAACGCCATGCACTGTCCCTTTTGCGGCGCACACGACACCAAGGTCATTGATTCACGGCTGGTAGCCGAGGGCGACCAGGTGCGCCGTCGCCGCGAGTGCCTGAACTGTGAGGAGCGTTTCACTACCTTCGAGACTGCCGAACTGGTGATGCCCCGCCTGATCAAACAGGACGGCAGCCGCCAGCCTTTCGACGAAGACAAGCTGCGAGCTGGCATGCAGCGCGCGCTGGAAAAGCGTCCAGTAAGCGTAGAGCGTCTTGAGGCAGCCATCGCCCATATCAAGCACAAACTGCGCGCCACCGGCGAACGCGAGGTGAAGTCGCGGGTGCTGGGTGAGCTGGTGATGCTTGAACTGCAGAAACTCGACGAAGTTGCCTATATCCGCTTCGCCTCGGTCTATCGCCGCTTCCAGGACCTCAACGAGTTCCGCGAGGAAATCGAGCGCCTGGCCCGCGAGCCGTCGAAAGAGTGATGGCCGGTAACGATCAGGCCTATATGGCCCGCGCCCTGGAGCTGGCGCGCAAAGGTATCTACTCCACCCACCCCAATCCGCGCGTCGGCTGCGTCATCGTTCGCGATGGCCAGATCGTCGGCGAAGGCTGGCACGTCCGTGCCGGCGAACCCCACGCCGAAGTCCACGCCTTGCGCCAGGCCGGTGAGCTGGCCCGCGGCGCGACCGCCTATGTCACCCTCGAACCCTGCAGTCACCACGGCCGCACGCCGCCCTGCGCCGATGCGCTGGTAGCTGCCGGAGTGGGGCGCGTGGTGGCGGCCATGCAGGACCCCAATCCCCAGGTCGCCGGCCGTGGCTTGAAACGCCTGGCGGATGCCGGCATTGCGGTCAGCAGTGGCGTGCTTGAGGCCGAAGCGCGGGCATTGAACACCGGCTTCATCAAGCGCATGGAACAGGGCCTGCCGTTCGTGCGGGTGAAGCTCGCCATGAGCCTGGACGGCCGCACCGCCATGGCCAGCGGCGAAAGCCAGTGGATCACCGGCCCGGAAGCCCGTTCGGCCGTGCAGCGCCTGCGCGCCAGCGCCAGTGTGGTGCTGACCGGAGCCGATACCGTGCTCACCGACGCCGCGCGTCTTACCGTGCGTGCCGAAGAGTTGGGCCTCGACCCTGAACTCACTGCCCTGGCCGTCAGTCGCCCGCCGCTGCGGGTGCTGGTGGACGGACGTTTGCGGGTGCCGCTGTCGGCGCCCTTTTTCCAGGCGGGTCCGGCGCTGGTGGCCACCGCCGGCGATGTCCGCGAAGTCAGTCCTGGCCACGAACTGCTGGCCATGCCCGGCGCCGATGGCCATGTCGACCTGCGCCGGTTGCTGCAAGAGCTGGCCGACCGTGGCGTCAACGAAGTCCTGGTAGAGGCCGGTCCGCGCTTGGCTGGGGCCTTTGCCCGTGCCGGGCTGGTGGATGAGTACCAGATTTTCATCGCCGCCAAGTTCCTCGGCTCCAGCGCCCGCCCGTTGCTGGACTGGCCGTTGGCGCGGATGGCCGAAGCCCAAGAGCTGAAGATCGTCGAAATGCGCGCCGTGGGTGACGACTGGCGAGTCATCGCGGTTCCCCGTCCCGCTGCCTGATTTCGCACGCGCCAGCATGCCCACGACAGCCGATGCAAGTTCGCCACGACTGTGATAAAACGCCTGCCAGCCAGTTTCATTGACTGGCTGAAACGTTCTCAGGGCGGGGTGCAAGTCCCCACCGGCGGTAATTGCGCTGAATGTGCATAGCCCGCGAGCGCCTGCCACTGGCAGGGTCAGCAGACCCGGTGTGATTCCGGGGCCGACGGTAATAGTCCGGATGAAGAGAGAACGGGATAGCCTGCCTGGGCTGGGGTACGTTCGTGCCTGCGCCCGCCAGATCCCTTTCGATCCGATACGCCCTGTTTTTCACGAAACAGGAGTTCCATCGATGTCACATGCAACAGCCCATATCCTTCCGGCGCCGGCGGATCGTCCGCACGCGGGTGAGGGGCGGGCGCCTATAATGCGTCTTTCGCCGGTTTTCACCGGCCTGCTGCAAGTTCTGGAGGTCCCATGTTCACCGGCATAATCGAAGCCATCGGCACCGTCCGTGCGATCACGCCCAAGGGCGGCGACGTCCGCGTCCTGGTGGAAACCGGCAAGCTGGATCTCGGTGACGTGAAGCTCGGTGACAGTATCGCGGTCAACGGTGTCTGCCTCACCGCCGTGGAACTGCCGGGCAACGGCTTCTGGGCCGATGTCAGCCGCGAGACCCTGGCCCGCACCGCCTTCGACGACCTGAAACCCGGCAGCCCGGTCAACCTGGAGAAGGCCCTGACCCCCACCAGCCGCCTCGGTGGCCACCTGGTCAGCGGCCATGTCGACGGTATCGGCGAAGTCGTGGCGCGGGAAGACAACGCCCGCGCCGTGCAATTCCGCATCCGCGCACCGCGCGACCTGGCCAAATACATTGCCCTCAAGGGTTCGATCACCGTCGACGGCACCAGCCTGACGGTGAATTCGGTGAACGGCGCGGAGTTCGAGCTGACCATCGTCCCGCACACCCTGGCCGAGACCATCATGGTCGACTACCGACCGGGGCGCCGCGTCAACCTGGAGGTCGACCTGCTGGCCCGCTACCTGGAACGCCTGCTGCTGGGCGACAAGGCCGCCGAGCCCCAGTCCTCCGGCCTGACCGAAAGCTTCCTCGCCGAACACGGCTACCTCAAACACTGAATTCATAAGGAGGGCCCATGGCTCTCAACAGCATCGACGAACTGATCGAAGACATCCGCCAGGGCAAGATGGTCATCCTCATGGATGACGAGGATCGCGAGAACGAAGGCGACCTGATCATGGCCTCCGAGTGCGTGCAGGCCGAACACATCAACTTCATGGCCCGCTTCGCCCGTGGCCTGATCTGCATGCCGATGACCCGTGAGCGCTGCGAGCTGCTGAAGCTGCCGCTGATGGCGCCGCGCAACGGTTCCGGCTTCGGCACCAAGTTCACCGTCTCCATCGAGGCCGCCGAAGGTGTCACCACCGGCATCTCCGCCGCCGACCGTGCGCGCACCGTGCAGGTGGCGGCCGCCAAGGGTGCCAAGGCCGACGACATCGTCAGCCCCGGTCACATCTTCCCGCTCATGGCCCAGCCGGGCGGCGTGCTGGCGCGTGCCGGCCACACCGAAGCGGCCTGTGACCTGTCGCGCATGGCTGGCTTCGAGCCGAGCGGCGTGATCTGCGAAATCATGAACGACGACGGCACCATGTCCCGTCGCCCCGAACTCGAGGCCTTCGCCGCCGAGCACGGTATCAAGATCGGCACCATCGCTGACCTCATTCACTACCGCCTGATCCACGAGCGCACCGTCGAGCGCATCGCCGAGCAGCCGCTGGACAGCGAGCTGGGCCATTTCAACCTGGTGACCTACCGCGACTCCGTGGAAGGCGACGTGCACATGGCCCTGACCCTGGGCAAGATCTGCCCGGAAGAGCCGACCCTGGTGCGGGTGCACAACATGGACCCGCTGCGCGATCTGTTCATGGTCAACCAGGCGGGCCGCTGGAGCCTGCGCGCCGCGATGAAGGAAGTGGCTGCCGCTGGCAGCGGCGTCGTGCTGCTGCTCGGCACCCCGCTCACCGGTCCGCAGTTGCTGGCCCACCTCGAGCGCCAAATGGGCGCCGAAACCAAGGTCACCAACCCGACCACCTACAGCACCGTGGGTGCCGGCTCGCAGATTCTCCGCGACCTCGGGGTGCGCAAGATGCGCCTGATGAGCTCGCCGATGAAGTTCAACGCGATATCCGGCTTCGACCTGGAAGTTGTAGAATACCTGCCCGCTGAATGACCCGTAGGGCTCTGGCCATCAAGGCCGGGGCCCTCGCTCTTTAATTGACGAGAACTCGCCCATGTCCCTGAAGACCATCGAAGGTACCTTCATCGCCCCCAAAGGCCGCTATGCCCTGGTGGTCGGCCGTTTCAACAGCTTCGTCGTGGAAAGCCTGGTGAGCGGCGCCGTAGACGCGCTGGTACGCCATGGCGTCAGCGAAGACGACATCACCCTCATTCGCGCGCCCGGTGCATTCGAGATCCCGCTGGTGGCCCAGAAGGTCGCCCAGCAAGGCGAGTACTCCGCCATCATCGCCCTCGGCGCGGTCATTCGTGGCGGCACCCCGCACTTCGAATACGTCGCCGGCGAATGCACCAAGGGCCTGGCCCAGGTTTCCATGGAATTCGGCGTGCCGGTCGCCTTCGGCGTGCTGACCGTCGACTCCATCGAGCAGGCTATCGAACGCTCCGGCACCAAGGCCGGCAACAAGGGTGCTGAAGCCGCTCTGTCCGCCCTGGAAATGGTCAGCCTGCTGGCTGCCCTGGAGGCCAAGTGAGCAACGCAGACGGTTCGGCGCCCAAGGCACCGAAAGGCAAGATCGCAGCCCGTCGCCAGGCCCGCAGCCTGGCGATGCAGGCGCTCTACTCCTGGCACATCGCGGGTCAGCCGCTCAACGAAATCGAGGCGCAGTTCCGCGTCGACAACGATTTCAGCACGGTAGACGGCGCCTATTTCCACGAGATTCTCCACGGCGTACCGCGCCAGAAGACCGAGATCGATGCGGCCTTCCTGCCCTGCCTGGACCGTGCCCTCGAGGAAGTGGACCCGGTTGAGCTGGCGATCCTGCGCCTGTCCACCTACGAGCTGATGAACCGCGTGGATGTGCCGTACCGCGTGGTGATCAACGAAGGTATCGAGCTGGCCAAGGTGTTCGGCGCCACCGACGGGCACAAGTTCGTCAACGGCGTGCTGGACAAGCTGGCGCCGCGCCTGCGCGCCGCCGAAGTCCGCGGCGGCAAGCGCTGATTGCAGCCGTCGCGTGGGTGAGTTCGAGCTGATCCGCCGTTTCTTCGCCTCTGCCGCTTGCGCGGCCGGAGGCGAAGGTATTGCCCTTGGCATCGGCGACGACTGTGCGCTGCTGCAACTGCCGCCTGGTGAGCAGCTGGCGATTTCCACCGATACCCTGGTGGCCGGCGTGCATTTCCCGCAAGGCGCCGACCCCTTCCTTCTTGGCCAGCGCGCCTTGGCGGTTTCCGCCAGCGACCTGGCGGCCATGGGCGCCACGCCCGTCGCGTTCACCCTCGCCCTGACCCTGCCCGACGCCCGAGCCGACTGGCTGGAGGGGTTCGCCCGTGGTCTATGCGCCATGGCGAGCGGCTGCGGGATCGGCCTGGTGGGCGGCGATACCACCCGTGGTCCGCTGAGCCTGACCCTGACCGTGTTCGGTCGTCTGCCCGCTGGCTTGGCCCTGACCCGCGCCGGTGCGCGTCCCGGCGACCTGCTGTGCGTGGGGGGCAGCCTGGGCGATGGTGCAGGCGCTCTACCGCTGGTGCTGGGCGAGCGGCAGGACAGCGGCGTGCAGGCGGACTACCTGCTGCAGCGCTACTGGGCGCCGCAACCGCAACTGGCCCTGGGCCAGGCGCTGCGCGGCCGGGCCACGGCGGCGCTGGATATCTCCGACGGTCTGCTTGCCGATTGCGGTCATATCGCTACCGCCTCGGGCGTAGCGCTGCTGATCGAAGCTTCGCGGCTACCGCTGTCTTCGGCCCTGGAAGGACTCTTTTCCAGGGAATTCGCCCTCAACTGTGCGCTAGCCGGTGGCGATGATTACCGCCTGGCCTTTACCCTGCCTGCCAGCGAGCTGGACGCCGTCCAGGCGGACTGGCCGGACGTGGCCGTGATCGGCCGGGTGGACGCCGGGCAGGGCGTGCACCTGCTGGACGCCGCCGGCGTCGAAGTAAAGCCGCCGGCACTGGGTTATCAACATTTCGGGAGTCAAGGTGACTGATCGCGAATCGGCCACGCCGCAACCCATCCCTCATTCGGTATGGAGCAACCCCTGGCATTTCATCGCCTTCGGCTTTGGCTCGGGTACCTTGCCCAAGGCCCCGGGCACCTGGGGGTCGCTGGTAGCGCTACCCTTCATTCCGCTCTGGCAGATGCTGCCGGACTGGGGTTACTGGCTGATGCTGGGGCTGACCATGCTGTTCGGCTTCTGGCTGTGCGGCAAGGTGGCCCACGATCTGCGCGTGCATGACCATGAAGGCATCGTCTGGGACGAGATGGTCGGCATGTGGGTCACCCTCTGGCTGGTGCCCGAGGGCTGGCAATGGTTACTGCTGGGTTTCCTGGTGTTCCGTGTGATGGACATCCTCAAACCCTGGCCAATCCGCTGGATCGACCGCCATGTCCACGGTGGCGTGGGGATCATGCTCGACGATGTGCTGGCCGGGGTCTTCGCCTGGCTGGCGATGCAGCTCATCATCTGGGGTCTGGCCTAGTCTTGGTAGGACCTGCGGCGGGGATGGGTGGGTGGAGGGCAGTGTGATGCGGAGTTGGATACTGAAGGTCCTGATCGGTTGCCTGTTGCTGCCCGCAGCCTGGGCCGAGCCGTTCCCGGCCAACGAAATCCATCTCGCCAGCGAAGTCTGGCCCGAGCACACCGAGGCCAACGGCACCGGGCTCGGCTGGGACATCCTGCGCCGGGTCTATGAACCCGAAGGCATCCAACTGAAGATCCGCTCCATGCCCTATACCCGCTCCATCGGCCTGGTGCAGCGCGGCGAGGCGGATGCCTGGGTCGGTTCCTACCGCAACGAGGTCAAGGACGCCTGGTACCCGCGCTGGCACTACGACGCCGACCAGGTCAGCGCGCTCTCGCTGAAATCCACTCCGGTCCCCACCTTGGCCACCCTCGGGCAGTACCGCCTGGCCTGGATTCGTGGCTACGACTACCAGGACTACCTGCCGAACCTGAAGCACTTCAAGGAGATCCAGCGGCGCAGCGGCATCCTCTCGATGCTTGAACAGGGTCATGTGGACTTCTACATCGATGCCCGCACCGAGGTGGACGATGTGCTGGAAAGCGCTACCGACCGCGGCCGCTTTCGGATTACCCCGCTGGTGCGCCTGCCGCTCTACCTGGGCTTCGCCAACACAGCGCGCGGCCGTCATCTGGCGGATGTCTTCGACCGACGCATGAGCGCCCTGGTCGCCAGCGGCGAGCTGAAACCGTTGTTCAAACGCTGGAAGCAGCCTTACTCCTTCGACAAGGAACTGGAGAAACCCCATGTCGCGCCCTGACTTGCGATTCGTCGCCTTCCTGCTGGCGTTCGCTCCGCTACTCGCGGCCGCTACCCAGGTGCAAGTGGTCGGCCTCTTCCCCGGAGCAGCGGTACTCAACGTCGACGGCCAGCGCAAGCTGGTGAAAGTGGGGCAAACGGGCCCGGGTGGCGTTCAGGTAATCAGTGCCGACAGCAAGGGAGCTGTGCTGCGCGTCGACGGCGTCGAGCGCAGCTACGGCCTTTCCCGCGAATACAACCAGGCCGGCAGCTCCGCCGCGCCCGGCACTCCGGCCGCGCCGCAAAAGGCCCAGCTGAGCGTCGCCCGTGGCAACAATGGGCATTATCAGGTGGCGGGCTCCATCGAGGGTCATCCGGTGCAGTTCCTGGTGGACACTGGCGCCACCAGCGTCGCCATGAACGAGAGCCAGGCCCGTCGCCTGGGTATCGACTACCGGGTGAAGGGGCTGCCGATGAAGGCCAGCACCGCCGGCGGTACGGTCAATGCCTGGCGGGTGAAGTTCGACAGCATCAAGGTCGGCAGCCTCGAAGTGCTGGGCGTGGAAGGTGCGGTGATCGAGGGCGAGGCGCCGGTGGAAGTGCTGCTGGGCATGAGTTTCCTCAACCGCGTGCGCTGGCGCGAAGAGCAGGGCGTTCTTCTGCTGGAGTCGAAATTCTAAGGGCGCTTCCTTCGAGCCATTCGATACTTATCCCCAACTATTCAATCTGACCTGCCGGTTAGTGCTGCTGTTACAATGCCGGCCTTGCCAATTTCCAGGAGTTCTCCGGTGTCTGTCGTTTTTGTCGCCGCCTCCCAACTGCCCACTCCTTTCGGCGTGTTCACCATGCACGGCTTTCTCGATGAGGCCAGTGGTAAGGAACACGTTGCTCTGACCTTGGGCGATGTGGCCAGCGGCGAACCCGTCCTGGGCCGCCTGCATTCCGAGTGCCTCACCGGTGACGCCCTGTTCAGCTTGCGTTGCGATTGCGGCTTCCAGCTCGAAGCGGCCCTGAGTGCCATCGCCGAAGCCGGCTGCGGCGTGCTGCTGTACCTGCGTCAGGAAGGTCGTGGCATCGGCCTGCTGAACAAGATCCGCGCCTATGAACTGCAAGACGGCGGCGCTGATACCGTTGAGGCCAACGAACGCCTGGGCTTCGGTGCCGATCAGCGGGATTATGCGATGTGCCAGCCGATGCTGGAGCACCTGGGCGTCTGCGCCATCAAGCTGATGACCAACAACCCACGCAAGGTCAAGGCGCTGGAGAGCTACGGCCTCAACGTGGCCGAGCGCGTACCGCTGCAGACCGGGCTGAACAAGCACAACCGCAAGTACCTGGCTACCAAGGCCGGCAAGCTCGGGCACATGCTCGGCAACCTGCATCAGGCGGAAGCCGAGTCGTGACCCGCAAGGACGTCCGTCGCCGGCTGGCCCTGGCCTGGTGGCGCCAGCTGGGCTACACCCTGGTGCCGCTGCTCATCATGAGTTACCTGTTCGGTGACGGCGAACCGGTGCTGCCGGTGCTGCAGATGCCGCTGTTCATTGCAGCGCTAGCGTCCATGTTCCTCAGCCTGCCGCTGTTTTCCGCGTACAAACGCGCGCTGGTTGCGACCGAAGCTGCTCTTGGCCGTGCCGAAGAGCCGGGCGCCTGGCAAGAGCTGGCTCGCCGTCGTGGCAAGGCGTTCCTTGCCGCCGGCTTGCCAGCCTGGATCGCCGCCCTGGCGGTGCTGGTCGGCCTCAATGCAGTGGCGCTGATCCTCCTCGCCCTGAGCAGCCTGGTGCTGCTCTACCTCTACCGAATTCCCCGCCAGCTCGGCTGATGCGCCGACTGCTCACCTTCCTGCTGTTGTGCCTGGCCCTACCCGCCACGGCACAGCTGCGGGTGGTCAGCCTGGCGCCTTCCCTCACGGAAACCATGCTCGACCTCGGCGCCGGCGACCTGCTGGTGGGCGTGCTCGACGGCGGTGATCGTCCAGCGGCCCTTGCGGGTCTGCCATCGGTGGGCCGATACGGCCAACTGCAGGCGGAAAGCCTGCTCAGCCTCAAGCCTGACCTGGTGTTGCTGTGGCCCGACAGCGTCGGCGCCGCTGGGCGCGAACAGCTGAAAAGGCTCTCGATTCCCCAGTTGGTCGTAGAGCCCCGGAATCTGGAGCAATTGGCGCACTCGTTCATCGAGATCGGCGAGCGAATCGGTCGGGCCGACCAGGGCCGCCAGTTGGCCGCGCGCTTCGAAACAGGCCTGGCGGAATTGCGCCAGCGCTATCACCGTGAGGCCCCGCTGAGGGTCTTCTACCAGGTGTGGGACACGCCGCTCTACACCCTCGGCGGCAAGCAGATCGTCAGCGATGCCCTGAAGGTCTGCGGTGCGCGGAACGTCTTCGCCGACCTCCCGCTGCCGGCGCCACAGGTGGGCGTCGAGGCCGTGCTGCAGCGCAATCCGACGGTGATCCTGGTGAGCGAGCCGGGCCAGGCCAGCGCCTGGGCGTCCTGGCCGCAATTGGCGGCGGTGAAGAGCAAGCAAGTCTGGCCAGTGCCGGACCGGGGGCTGGAGCGGCCGAGTTTCCAGATGCTGGGTGCGACCGAGAAGCTTTGCCGCCTGCTGGAGACTGCAAGGTAGATACAGAGGGAGATGATGGGTTTCGTACCTCAACCCATCCTACGGGTGCGCCATTGGGTGGCTGCCTTTGTAGGATGGGTAGAACGAAGCGAAACCCATGCAGTGGGGGCTCAGACGCCCAGCAGCGCCAGCCGCTTGCGCACCGATGCCTCGATACCCGCCGCGTCCAGCCCGCACTCGGCGAGCATTTCCGCCGGCTTGGCGTGTTCGACGTAGTAATCCGGCAGGCCCAGGTGCAGCACGGGCTTGACCAGGTTCTCGCGGGCGAGGAACTCGCTGACGGCGGCGCCAGCACCACCCATCACGCTGTTTTCTTCGATGGTCACCAGCAGCTCATGGCTGCCGGCCAGCTCGCGGACCAGCGCCTCGTCCAGGGGTTTGACGAAGCGCATGTCGACCACGGTGGCGTCCAGGTTCTCCGCCACTTGCAGGGCTTCGGCCAGTTGCACGCCGAATACCAGCATCGCCACTTTCGAACCCGTGCGACGTACCACGCCCTTGCCGATTTCCACCGGCGCCAGGGTCGGGTCGATCGCGGCGTTCGGACCGCTGCCGCGCGGGTAGCGCACGGCGGCCGGGCCTTCGAAGTGGTAGCCGGTAGTCAGCAACAGGCGCAGCTCGTTCTCGTCGCTAGGGGTCATCACCAGCATGCCGGGGATGCAGCGCAGGTAGGAGAGATCGAAGCTGCCGGCGTGGGTCGGGCCGTCTTCGCCCACCAGGCCGGCGCGGTCGATGGCGAACAGCACGTCGAGGTTCTGCACGGCCACGTCGTGGATCAGTTGGTCGTAGCCGCGCTGGAGGAAGGTGGAATAGATGGCCACCACCGGCTTGGCGCCGTCGCAGGCCATGCCGGCCGCCAGGGTCACAGCGTGCTGCTCGGCGATGGCCACGTCGAAGTAACGATCCGGGAAGCGCTCGCTGAAGGCCACCAGGTCGGAGCCTTCCTTCATCGCCGGGGTGATGCCCACTAGGCGCGGGTCCTGCCCGGCCATGTCGCACAGCCACTGGCCGAACACGCTGGAGTATTTCGGGCCGGACGGTTTCTTCGGCGCGGCCGGGGCCTTGATCGGCTCCAGTTTGGTGATCGCGTGGTAGCCGATGGGATCGACTTCCGCCGGGGCGAAACCCTTGCCCTTCTTGGTCACCACATGGAGGAACTGCGGGCCCTTGAGGTCGCGCATGTTGCGCAGGGTGGCGACCAGGGTGGGCAGGTCGTGGCCGTCGATGGGGCCGATGTAATTCCAGCCCAGCTCCTCGAACAGCGTGCCGGGAACCAGCATGCCCTTGGCATATTCCTCGGTGCGACGCGCGATTTCCCAGGCGCCGGGCAGGCGCGAAAGCACCTTCTTGCTGCCTTCGCGCATGCTGGCGTAGGTGCGGCTGGAGAGGATCTTCGCCAGGTAGTTCGACAGGCCGCCGACATTGTGCGAGATCGACATGTCGTTGTCGTTGAGGATCACCAGCATGTCGGCCTGCACGTCCGACGCGTGGTTGAGCGCCTCGAAGGCCATGCCGGCGGTCAGCGCGCCGTCGCCTATCACGGCGATCGACTTGCGGTTTGAACCCTGCATGCGGGCGGCGATGGCCATGCCCAGGGCGGCGCTGATGGAGGTGCTGGAGTGACCGACGCCGAAGGTGTCGTACTCGCTTTCCACGCGCCGCGGGAAGGCGGCGATACCGTCCTTCTGGCGCAGGGTGCCCATCTGCTCGCGGCGCCCGGTGAGGATCTTGTGCGGATAAGCCTGGTGGCCCACGTCCCAGACCAGCCGGTCGTCGGGTGTGTCGTAGACGTAGTGCAGGGCGATGGTCAGCTCCACCACACCCAGGCCGGCACCGAAGTGACCGCCGGTCTTGCCGACGGTATAGAGCAGGTACTGGCGCAGTTCGTCGGCCAGGGTTTCCAGCTCCGCCTCGCCAAGCCGGCGCAGTTGATCCGGCGTCGCCGCGCGGTCGAGCAGGGGCGTGACGGGGCGTTCGCGGGGGATCTCGTGGAACGTCGTGGGCATCAGGCGAATCGTTATAGGTAAAAAAGATGGGCAAGTTTACCTGATGCACTCGTCAGTGCCCAAACGTGCTGTCAGTCAGTTCGTAGCACCTTGTGTGATTGATTACGCCGGGTAATGCCGCGCCAGGAAATCCAGCAACCGCTCATTCACCGCGGCCGGTCGCTCGTTCTGCAGCCAGTGGCCGCAATCGGGCAACCGATGCTGTTCCAGGCGTGGCACCAGATCGGCCATGCGCTTGAGCGTATAGGCCTCCAGCCGGGCCACCGGGTCATGGTCGCCGACCATGAACAGCGTGGGTTGCTCGACCTGCCGGCCTGCGAGGTGCTCGGTCTGCTGCCAGTTGCGGGTGAAGTTGCGGTACCAGTTCAGTGGCCCACGGAAGCCGTGTTCGGCCAGGGTGCGCTGGTAGAAGGCGAACTCGTCGGCGTCGCACCAGCCGGGCAGCGCCGGTGACGCGTCGAGGCCGTCCAGCAGGCGGGCATCGGCGGGTTTGTCGCGCAGCAGGGCGTCGCCCAGGTCACTGAGCAGCAGGCGCAGGCTGCGGTCCAGGTCGGCGTCCAGTTCGGCTTCGGCCACCCCCGGTTCCTGGAAGTAGAGGATGTAGTTGAAGCGCCCGGCGTTGGCCTCGCGCATGATTTCGATGGCCGGCCGCTTCGGGCGACCGCCGAAGGGCACCGAAAGCGCGCCCACGGCACGAATGCGCTGCGGCTCAAGCAGGGCCAGGTGCCAGGCCACGGGGGCGCCCCAGTCATGGCCGACCACGCAGGCGTCTTCCTGCCCAAGGCTGTCCATGGCGGCCTGGATGTCGGCGCAGAGGGTCAGCAAGGCATAGTCCTCGACGGCCTCGGGGGCGCTGCTCTGACCGTAGCCGCGCATTTCCGGCACCAGGACGCGGTAGCCGGATGCGACCAGCGGTCCGATCTGCTGGCGCCAGGAGTACCAGCACTCGGGAAACCCATGCAGCAGCCAGACGGGACGGCCATCGCTCGGGCCGGCCATGTAGAGGCTCAGGGTGATGCCGTTGACCTGCAGCAGGCGGTGTTCGAGAGGGGGCATGACAGGCTCCGGTGGCTTACCAGGTATCGACGAAGGGACGTTTCTTGCCGTCGCGCCTGGCCGGTCGACCCGCAGCGGTCAGGCCTCGTAGCAACCAGGCGCGGGTTTCTTCTGGATCGATCACGGCGTCGATCTCGAGGAAGCTCGCCATGTTGATCGCCTTACCGTTCTGGTAGGCCTTGGCCACCATTTTGTCGAATAGCTTCTGTCGCTCGGCTGGGTCGTCCACGGCAGCCAGCTCCTTGGCATAGCCCAGGCGCACCGCGCCCTCCAGGCCCATGGCGCCGAATTCGCCGCTGGGCCAGGCGATGGTGAACAGCGGCGAATGGAAGCTGCCCGCCGCCATGGCCTGGGCGCCCAGGCCGTAGCCCTTGCGCAGCACCACGGTGAAGAAGGGAACCGCGAGGCTGGCTGCGGCGACGAACATCCGCGAGACATGGCGCACCGTGGCCTGCTTTTCCGACTCCGGCCCCACCATGAAACCGGGGGTATCGCAGAGCGAGAGCATGGGGATGTCGAAGGCATCGCAGAGCTGCATGAAACGCGCAGCCTTGTCGCCGGCCTGGGCGTCGATGGCGCCGCCCAGGTGCATGGGGTTGTTGGCCAGCAGGCCGAAGGCCTTGCCTTCGATGCGAATGAAAGCGGTGATCAGCCCCGGTGCGAACTGACGGCGCAGCTCCAGCACCGAGTCCTGGTCGGCAATGGTTTCGATCAGCGCGCGGATGTCGTAAACCCGCAGGCGGTTCTCCGGGATGGCGTGACGCAGCAGGCGCTGGTCGGCGCACTGCCAATCGGCGAGGCCGCCCTGGAAGTAGGACAGGTATTTCTGCGCCACCCGCACCGCCTCGGTTTCATCGTCCACCAGCACGTCGATCACGCCGTTGGGGCCCTGGACGCTAGTGGGGCCGACCTCCTCCGGGGCGAAACTGCCCAGGCCGCCGCCTTCGATCATCGCCGGACCGGCCATGCCGATACTGGCGTTCTTCGTCGCGATGATCACGTCGCAGCAGCCGAGCAGCGCGGCGTTGCCGGCGAAGCAACGACCGGAAACCACCCCCACCAGCGGCACCAGCCCGGACAGCCTCGCCATGCCGACAAAGGTGTGACAGTCCAGCCCGGCCACGCCGACGAAATCCGAGTCGCCCGGTCGCCCACCGCCCCCCTCGGCAAAGAGCACCAGCGGCAGTCGCCACTGCTCTGCGAGCCCCAGCATGCGGTCGGTCTTCTTGTGGTTCATCACCCCCTGGGTGCCGGCGAACACGGTGTAGTCGTAGGCGATGGTCATGCAGCGTGCTGCGTCGCTGCCGAACTGCCCGGCATTTACGGTGCCGATGCCGGCCACCAGTCCATCGGCCGGGCTCTGCTCGATCAGCTCTTCCAGCGAACGACGCCGGCGCTGGGCGGCCAGGGCCAAGGCGCCGTATTCGATGAAGCTGCCGTCATCCAGCAGCGCATCGAGGTTCTCGCGGGTGGTGCGCTGGCCGGTCTTGCGGCGCTTGGCCACTGCCTGCGGGCGGCGCTCATCGCGGGTGATGGCGTGGCGTTCGAGCACCTCGGCGAGGTCGGCGCGGATATGCTCGAGGTCATGGCTTTCTTCCGATTGTGCGGTGTCGCCGTTCACCTCGGCCGGTTCCAGGAATAGCAGCGGCGCGCCTTCGAACAGGCTGCCACCGGGCGTCACAGCCAACGCGCGGACGATACCGCCTTGGGTCGCCTTGACCACGAACTCCATTTTCATCGCTTCCAGCACGGCCACCGGCTGGCCGGCGGCGACAGCATCGCCGACCTGCACGTCCAGGCTGACCAGCACGCCCTGGCTGGGGGCATTCAGCGGCACGCACCCGGCCGGTGCCTCGATCTGGTCGCCAGGGTTGCCGCCTGCGTTACTCGCAGCGCTGATGAACAGGTGAGGGTGGGCTTCCTGCTGCGGCGTCAGGAGTTGGCCAATCTCTCGCTCGATGAAGCGGGTGTCCACGCCACCTGCCAGTTCCGGGCGGCGCAGCAGGTTCTGCAGGAAGTGGATGTTGCTCGCCACGCCTTCCAGGCGGAACTCGCAGAGCGCGCGATAGGCGCGGCGCAGGGCCATGGGAAGGTCATCACCCTGGACGATCAGCTTGGCCAGCAGCGAGTCGTAGCTCGGACTGGTGGGGTAGCCGGCATAGCCGTAGCCGTCGACGCGAATACCCGGACCACTGGGCGGTTCGTAGGCGCTGATCAGGCCGCCGGCGGGGCGGGCGCTGCCGTCGCTCTGCATGCTTTCCAGGTTGATCCGCAACTGCACGGCGAATCCGCGCGCAGGCACGGGCTCCGCCAGGCCCAGGTCGGCCAGGCGGGCGCCGGCGGCGAGGCGCAGTTGCGTCTGGACGAGATCGATGCCGGTGACCGCTTCGGTGATGCAATGCTCCACTTGCACGCGCGGGTTGGCTTCCATGAACACGAAGTCGCCGCGTTCGCCGTCCACCAGAAACTCGAAGGTGCCGATGCCGCGATAGGCAACGGCGGCTGCCAGGGTCAGCGCAGCGTCCAGGATGCGCTGGCGCAGGTTTGCGTTCAGGTCGGGTGCCGGGGCGATCTCGATCACTTTTTGGTGGCGCCGCTGCAGGCTGCAATCGCGTTCCCAGAGGTGGCTCACCCGCTCGCCGTCGCCCAGTACCTGGACCTCGATGTGGCGGGCGTTCTCGATCAACCGCTCGACGTACAGCTCGCCGTTGCCGAATGCTGTGCGGGCCTCGGACTGGCAGCGCTCGAAGGCCTGCTCCAGTTCGACCACGTCGCGTACCGCACGCATGCCGCGCCCGCCCCCACCGGCCAGTGCCTTGAGCATGATGGGGCCACTTTCCAGCAGGGCTCGGGCTTCCTCGAGGGTGGTGGCCTGGTTGCTGCCCGCTGCCAGCGGCAGGCCGCAGCGGGCCGCCAGTTCACGGGCGCGGGCCTTGTCACCGAACAGCGCCAAGGCCTCGGCTGAAGGGCCGACGAAGCGAACGCCAGCCGCCTCGCACCGCCGCGCGAAGTCGGCGTTCTCGCTGAGAAATCCGTAACCGGGATGCACCGCGTCGCAGCCGTGCTGGCGAGCGATCTCGACCAGTTGCGCAGCGTCCAGATAGGCCGCGGCACCTCGGCCCTTCAGGGGGACCGCGAGGTCGGCCTTGCGCCGGTGCAGGGACAGGTCGTCGTCCTCGGCGTACACCGCGACGCTGCGAATCCCCAGTTCGGCGGCGGCGCGGGCGATGCGGATGGCAATCTCGCCACGGTTGGCGATCAGCAGGGACTGGATGGCAGTGTTCACGGCGAGGGTCCTGGGCGTGGGATCCAGAGATATTAGGCAGCGTGGGTCGTTCGCCACAGCCAACTGTGTCGTGACGAATACCCGCCACTCAGGGCCGTTGATGATCCGGTGACATGGATTGTCCGAATCGGCCCTTGTCGCCGCCCCGCACGCTGCAGTATCTGTGGCGCCCTCATCTCTTCCACAAGGACCGTCCATGAACGAGCTGCTGCACAGCCTGGACTGGGTGCTGCCCCTGCGCAGCGATCTAGTAACGCCGGTGATGCGCTTCTTCACCCTGTTGGGCTACGAGAAGTTCATCCTCTTCTTCCTGCCGCTGGGGTACTGGGCCTGGAACCGTGGCGTATTCCTGCGCCTGCTGGTGCTGGTGGCCGTTACGGCGCTGCTCAATGCCTGGCTCAAGGACTACTGGCAGGACCCGCGCCCGGACATCGCCCTGCGCATGGACCACGAGGTCGGCGACACCTTCGGCCTGCCCAGCGGGCATGCGCAGATAGCCGTGGTCATCTGGTTCTGGCTGGCCTTCGAGCTGCGCCGCGCCTGGGCCTGGGTAGTCAGCGGCGTAGTGGTCACGGGGATCATCTTCAGCCGTCTCTACCTCGGCGCCCACGATGTGGAAGACGTGGTGGGCGGCTCGCTGCTGGGCATCGCCACGCTGCTGCTATTCGCCCAGGTGCGGCACTGGAGCTGGTGGCGCGAGGCCCACGGACTCTGGCATCTGGGGTTGATCCTGTTGGCGTTCCTGGCAGCCTGGCTGACCTGGCCGGGCGTGGCACCGAGCTACGTACCCCTGCTGGCGGGGCTGATGCTCGGCGTGCTGTTCGGCTATCGCCAACTGGTGTTTTCCGCCGAGGTCGCGACCTGGCGCCGCCTGCTGGCCGCCGTCATTGGTGCGGGGATGTTCATCCTGTTGCAGAAGGTGCTGAAGCTGGCAGGCGCAGCGTGGCCGCTGGACCCGCAACTCTGGCAAGGGCTGCGCGGGCTGGTCATGGGCCTGTTCGTGGCGGCGGCGATGCCGTGGCTGCTCATACGTCTCGGCCTCCTGGCCGTTCAGCGTGAGCCGGTCCCCGAGTCATTGGCCGGTAACGCCGCTTGAGGTGCGCTGTGCTGAATTAAGCATCGGAACGGGGGAATAGCGCCAAGCGGGCGTGGGGCATACAGGCCACTGTAGCGATTCGCTATAGAGGAGATGTCCCCATGATCCGAATGACCCTGGAAGAAGTCCGCCAACTGGTGGATACGGTACTGCGCCGGCACGGCTTCAGCGAAGCCCATGTGCAGGCGGTGTCAGCCACCATCGTTGCCGGCGAGCGGGACGGCTGCACCTCCCACGGGGTGTACCGTCTGCCGGGTTGCATCAGCACACTGCGCGCGGGCAAGGTCTCCCCCGATGCCGAACCCGAGGTCTTCGACAGCGCGCCGGCCTTAGTGCGGGTCGATGCCCACGGCGCCTTCGCCCAGTGTGCCTTCCATGCGGGAATGCCATTGCTGGTGGAGAAGGCTCGCAGCCAGGGCATTGCCCTTCTGGCTATCAACCGTTGCGTTCACTTTTCCGCCCTCTGGCCAGAAGTCGAGCCCCTTACCGAAGCGGGCCTGGTTGCGTTGGCCTTTACGCCCAGCCATGCCTGGGTTGCGCCGGCCGGCGGCACCCGTCCGCTGTTCGGCACCAACCCCATCGCCTTCGGCTGGCCGCGTCCGGGCAAGCCGCCTTTCATCTTCGACTTCGCCACCAGCGCCGCCGCCCGTGGCGAGATCGACCTGCACCGCCGCGCCGGCAAGCCGATCCCGCCAGGCTGGGGCATCGATCAGGATGGCCAGCCCACCACCGACCCGCTGACCGCACTGAACGGCGCCATGCTGACCTTTGGCGGTCACAAGGGATCGGCCCTGGCGGCCATGGTCGAGCTGATCGCCGGCCCCATGATCGGCGACCTCACCAGCGCCGAATCCCTGGCCTTCGATGAGGGCACCCGGTCGTCGCCCTATGGCGGTGAACTGATCATCGCCATCGATCCGCAGCGCTTGCTCGGCGCTGAAGCCGAGCTGCACCTGCAGCGGGCCGAGGCGATATTCGACGGCATCCTGGCGCAGGGCGCGCGCCTGCCGTCGCAGCGCCGCTACGAGGCACGGGCGCGCAGCGCGGTGGAAGGCGTCAGCATCCCTCGGCCGTTGTACGAGGAGATCCAGGCGCTTGGAGGCTTAGCCTGATTTCGCTGTTCCCGGAGGCGGGTATCACCTCCGGGGTACGCGCTGCTCTCGGTATCCCGGTCGCGTCTCCCCCTTCCCGATGCTGCAAAAAAAGCCCCGGCCGAAGCCGGGGCGAATCGGGACTCCCTGGGGCTTGCCGACACCCTTAGCCCAGGGCCTCCCGCGTGGTCATGCCGTCCACCAGGCGGGCGATGCCCAGCGGGTTGGCGTTCTTGAGTACATCCGGCAACAGCGCATCGGGATAGTTCTGGTAGCACACCGGGCGCAGGAAGCGGGTGATCGCCAGGCTGCCGACGGAGGTTCCACGGGCGTCCGAAGTGGCTGGGTAGGGGCCGCCGTGGACCATGGCGTCACAGACCTCCACCCCGGTTGGGTAACCGTTGAGCAGCAGACGCCCGGCCTTGCGTTCCAGCAGCGGCACCAGCCGTGCGGCTGTCTCCTGGTCGCTCGGCTCGGCGATCAGGGTGGCGGTGAGTTGGCCCTGCAGTGCGGCGAGGGCCTGCTCCAGTTGCGCCAAGTCGGCCACCTCCACCAGTACGGTAGTCGGGCCGAAGATCTCTTCCTGCAGCAGTTCGTCGCCGTCCAGTAGCCGGCTGACATCGGCCTGGAACAGCTGCGGCCAGGCCTGATTACCCTGCTGCGGCTGCCCCGCCAGGTGGCGGATGCCGGAGTGGGCGTGTAGTCGAGCCAGGCCCTGCGTATAGCTTTTCAGGGTGCCGGTGTTGAGCATGGTTTGCGGTGCCAGGTCGGCCATGCGCTCGGCGAGCCTTTCGACGAAAGCGCTGAATTGCGGCGAGCGGAGCCCGATGACCAAGCCGGGGTTGGTGCAGAACTGCCCGCAGCCGAGCACTACCGAGGCTGCCAGCTCGTCGGCCACTTGCGCGCCCCGGCACTTCAGCGCCTCGGGCAGCAGGATCACCGGATTGATGCTGCTCATCTCGGCGAACACCGGAATCGGCTGCGGCCGTGCGGCAGCCAGGTCGCAGAGGGCACGACCGCCTTTCAGCGAGCCGGTGAAGCCCACCGCCTGGATTGCCGGATGCTTGACCAGCCACTCGCCCACACCGCCGCCGAAGATCAGGTTGAATACCCCGGCCGGCATGCCGGACTTCGCTGCCGCGCGGAGGATGGCGTCGGCCACCCATTCGGAGGTGGCCATGTGGCCGCTATGAGCCTTGAACACCACCGGGCAGCCGGCGGCGAGGGCCGCAGCGGTATCGCCGCCGGCGGTGGAGAAGGCCAATGGGAAGTTGCTGGCGCCGAATACCGCCACAGGGCCGATACCCAGCTGGCACTGGCGCAGGTCCGGACGCGGCAGCGGCTGGCGCTGGGGTTGCGCGCGATCGATGCGTGCCCCGTGGAAATCGCCCCGGAGCAGTACCTGGGCGAATAGTCGTAGCTGGCCACTGGTGCGGCCGCGCTCGCCCTGGATGCGAGCGGCCGGCAGCGCGGTTTCACGGCAGACGGTGGCAATGAAGTCCTCGCCCAGCGCGTCCAGCTCAGCGGCGATGGCGTCGAGAAACTCGGCGCGGCGCAGGGCCGAGAGCTGCCGGTAAATCGGATAGGCCGACTCAGCGGCGCGTGCGGCGGTGTCCACCTCGGCAGCGGTGGCCTGGCGAAAGGCGCCGGGCAGCGCCTCGCCCGTCGTCGCGTCGACACTGTGCAACAGCACCTCGCCCGCGCCGCTGCGGGTGCCGCCGATGTAGTTGAAGCCGGATTGCGATGTCATGGTCATTCGTATCCCGGAGGTGGTCCGTAGCCCGGATGAAATCCGGGTTCTACCTGTGGATCGCTTTCCCGGATGGCATCCGGGCTACCAGGCTGACGGCCCTGGCAGGGGCCGCCAGCGGGTGGCTTAGAGGCCGACGTCCGGCAGGTGCGGCCGATTGGCCATCGCCTTGGCCATGATCGCCTCGACGTGGCGGCGGTCCTCACCCTGCAGGGCCAGGCGCGGCGGTCGGGTCAGCGCGCTGCCGCGGCCGGCGATCTCTTCGCAGAGCTTGATGCACTGAACCAGGTCCGGGCGGGCGTCGAGGTGGAGGATCGGCATCAGCCATTCGTAGATGGGCATGGCTTCGGCGAAGCGGCCGGCCTTGGCCAGGCGGAAGATGGTTTCGCCTTCCTGGGGGAACACGTTGGACATGCCGGAGATCCAGCCCTGGGCCCCGACCGCGATGCTTTCCAGCACCACGTCATCCAGGCCGGCGAAGAGGATGAAGCGGTCGCCCACTTCATTGCGTACGTCGATGAAGCGGCGGGTGTCGCCGGAGCTGTCCTTGAAGCAGACGACGTTCTCGCAGTCGGCCAGGGAGATGAGGATGTCCGGGGTGACGTCGTTCTTGTAGATGGGTGGGTTGTTGTAGACCATCACCGGCAGGTCGGTGCTCTTGGCCACGGTACGGAAGTGCTCGGCGGTTTCATGGGGCTTGGAGGAGTAGACCAGCGCCGGCATCACCATGATGCCGTCGACGCCGACCCGCTCCACCGCTTGGGCGACCTTGCAGGCCCCGGCGCTGGTGAATTCGGCAATCCCGCAGATCACCGGCACGCGGCCGCCGGAGGCATCCTTGGCGACCTCGGTGACGGCCATCTTCTCCTCGATGGTCAGCGAGGTGTTTTCGCCGACGCTGCCGCACACCACCAGCCCGGATACGCCGTCGCGCACCAGGTTGGAAATGACCTTGTGGGTTTCCTCCAGGTTCACCGAGAAATCGCTGTTGAATTGGGTGGTGACGGCGGGGAAAACACCGCTCCAGTTGACGCTCTTGCTCATGGGGTAACTCCATCTTGGGGCTATGAGTGGGCGAAACCTGCCCGGCAGTCCCGCTCTAGGAGACTGGTTGTGTGGGCGTACCGGGTTCGCTCGGGTTGTCGGGGCGGGTGCGCTATCAGCTCATGGCACTACCCTCCGGCTCCGTGGGCCAGGTATCGGACAGCCGATAGCCGCCTGGCCAGGGATCGTCGGGGTCGAGCATGTGTTGGTGAGTACCAGTGATCCAGGCGCGGCCGCTGATGCTGGGAATGATCGCCACGCGGCCGGCGACATCGGTCAGCGCTTCGATCCGGCAATGGAATTGCGAGCCGATGATGGAGCGGCCGATGAAGGCTTCGCCCAGTTCCAGCTGGCCCTTGGCGTGGAGCACCGCCATGCGTGCCGAGCAACCGGTGCCACAGGGCGAGCGGTCGATCTTGCCCGGGCGGATCACCACGGCGTTGGCTGCGCCCACAACGCCCTGCTGGCGATCGACAGGCGCGGCGATCTGGCAGAAGGAGATGTGGTCCCAGTCCGGGTTGAGCGGGTGGACAAAGCCCAACTGCTCATTCGCCGCGCGAGTGATTTTCAAGCCGGTGGCCGCCAGGTCGGCGGCCTCGTCGGCCGTCAGGGAAAAGCCCAGTCGCCTCGCATCGGCGATGACGAAACTGTCGCCGCCATAGGCGGTATCCACCTGCAGCGAGCCGATGCCGTCCACTTCGATCCAGGCATCCAGCCTGTCGGCGAAGGCGGGCACGTTGCGTACCGTCACCCGCTCGGCCTTGCCATCGCGGCAGTCGGCGGTGACTTCGATCAGCCCGCCCGGGGCCTCCAGCACCAATCGGGTCTGCGGTTCCGTCATCGGCAGGATGCCGCTGTCCAGCAACACGGTGGAGACGCACAGCGAGTTGGAGCCGGACATGGGCGGAGTGTCCGCCGGTTCCATGATGATCCAGGCCATCTGCGCCCGTGGGTCCTTGGCCGGCACCAGCAGGTTGACGTGGCGGAACACGCCGCCGCGTGGTTCGTTGAGGACGAAGTTGCGCAGGGTTCCATCGCTGGCGATCCAGCGTGACTGCTCCCACAGGGTTGCGCCCGGTGGCGGCGCGACACCGCCAACGATCACGTCGCCCACTTCGCCTTCGGCGTGGCAGCTGACTACATGAATGAGCTTCGAGGTACGCATATCAGTTCACCGATTTCAGGAAGTCTGCGGTTTCGGGAAGCTGCGGTGCGCCGATCACCTGTTCCGGTGGACCGATCTCATGGATGCGTCCGTTGCGGAAGAACGCCACGCGGTCCGATACATCGCGGGCGAAACGGATTTCGTGGGTCACCAGCACCATGGTCATGCCTTCGGCGGCGAGCATGCGCATGGTGTCCAGCACTTCGCCGACCAGTTGCGGGTCCAGCGCCGAGGTGGCCTCGTCGAACAGCATGTAGTCCGGCGACATGGCCAACGCGCGGGCAATCGCCATCCGCTGCTGCTGGCCGCCGGAGAGCTTGTTGGGGAAGACCTTGAGCTTGTCGCCGAGGCCCACGTGGGTGAGCTGGCGCACGGCGACTTCCTCGGCCTCCTCGCGGCTTTTCCCGAGCACCTTGCGCGGGGCCAGCATCACGTTCTCCA
Organism: Metapseudomonas resinovorans DSM 21078; assembly: GCF_000423545.1. GTDB lineage: Bacteria > Pseudomonadota > Gammaproteobacteria > Pseudomonadales > Pseudomonadaceae > Metapseudomonas > Metapseudomonas resinovorans. Next base: position 24,727 of record NZ_AUIE01000022.1, on the reverse strand, counting down.
GGACGGTCAGGTGAGGGAAGGCGTTCCACTGCTGGAAAACGATGCCGATCTTCTGCCGCAGCTTGTTCAGGTCGGTGCCCGGTGCGTGGACCTCCGTGCCGTCGACACGGATCTGCCCACCCTGGATCGGCTCCAGGCCGTTGATGCACATCAGCAGGGTCGACTTGCCGGAACCGGAGCCGCCGATGATCGAAACCACCTCGCCCTTGTTCACGGTCAGGCTGACACCCTTGACCACATCGAGCGCGCCGAAGGATTTGTGCACGTTGTCGATCTCAATCATTTTCCTGCCACCTTTTTTCCATCTGGGCGCCCAGTCGGGCGATTACCAGGCTCATGACGAAGTAGATGAGGCCGGCGATGCCGAGCACGAACAGCGGCTCCTGCAGCCGGGTGACGATGGTCTGCGAGGCGCGCAGCAACTCGACGATGCCGATCCAGAGCACCAGCGAGGTGTCCTTCATGACTGCCAGTGTCAGGTTGATCCAGCCGGGGAAGGCGACGCGCGTGGCCATGGGCAGAACGATGTGCAGCAGGTCCTGGGTATGGCTCATGCCCAGTGAGCGGGCCGCGCGACGGGTGGACTGCGGCACCGCCAGGACGCCGCCCCGGACGATCTCCGCGCAGTAGGCGGTGGCGTAAGTGCCAAGCACCACGCAGGCCACGGTGAAGGCGGACCAGTCCAGCCCGATGATGGTCTTGAAGGCATTGAACAGGACGAACTGGATCAGCAGCGGCACGCTGCGGAACACATCCAGCACCCAGGCCAGTGGCAGGCTGGCGCGCGGCAGCAGGGCACGGACCAGGCCACAGAGGATGCCCAGCAGCGTGCCGATGAGCATGGCCCAGGCGGTCAGCGTCAGGGTCGTCCAGGCACCCTGGAGAAGGAACTGCATGTCGTTCCAGGTAAAGCTCGAGGTATACATGCCGGGCTCCTCAGTAGCGGAACAGGCGCCAGGCCATCAGCCGCGCCCCGAGGACGATCAGCTTGGCGAGGACGAAGTAGAGGACGGCCGCCAGGGCGAAGTACTCGAAGGTGCGGAAGGTCTTCACGTTCAGCGCCTGGGTCACTCCGGTGAGGTCGCTGGTCATGCCCACCACCACGCCCAGCGAGGTCATCAGCAGCGCCCAGACCATCTGGTTGGTCAGCGGGTAGAACACCACGCGCAAGAGCTGCGGAATCACCACCAGGCGATAGGCCTGGAAAGCGCCCATGCCCAGCGATCGGGCCGCACGCATTTGCGTCTGGGGCACGGCGTTGAGCCCGCCACGGAAGGTCTCGGCCAGGTAGCCGGCGTTGTTGAAGGTGATGCCCGCCAGCAACGCCGTCCAGGACCCCATGTGCAGGCCGAAGGCGCCCAGCCCGAAATACAGCATGTAAACCTGGAACAGCGCCGGGGTGTTGCGCGCAATGGAGACCCAGGCCATGGCGACCGCCTTGACCGTGCGGTTGCCGGACTGCTGGCCAAGGGCAAGGCCGATGGCGATCGCCGTACCGAGCAGCATCGACACGACGGCGATCTCCAGGGTGACCAGCGCACCACCGAGCATTTCCGGTAGGGCGAGGAAGGCGGATCGCCAGTGGAAGGTGTAGTCGAACATCCGAAACTCCTCTCTGGAACCGCGCCGGAGGCTTGGCCCCCGGGCGGTTCCTAGCGCTTTTCAGGTACCTGTCAGCGGTAAACGCCGCTGGCGGTCAGCACCGGAGCATCGCCGCCGACCCATTGGGTGAAGAGTTCCTGGTAGCGGCCGGACCGCACCTGGTGGTTGACGAACAAGTTGAGGTAGTTGAGCAGGCCGTACTCGCTGCGCTTGGCGCCCAGGGAGACGTAGTCGATGTCGTACGGTGCGGTGCCGGCGATGGTCAGGCCCTGGTACTTGCCGGACTTGATCAGCGAGGAGGCGACGGTGGAGGTCACGGTGGTGGCGTCGATCTGGCCCTGGCTCAGGGCGAGCACGGCGTCGGCGAGGGACTGGTAGGCATGGAAGGCGCCCTTGGCGTCACCCCACTGCTTGACGTCTTTCTCCAGGGCGATGGCTTCATAGGTGCCTGCAGGCCCGCCAACGGAGCGTCCTTTGAGGTCGTCGTAGCCCTTGATGCTGGCGTTTTCACGGGTCAGCACCACCATCTGGAAGGCGAAGTAGGGAATGGTCAGGCCGACGGTCTTGGCCCGTTCCAGGGTGTCGGAGGTCGAGGCGACGATGACGTCGGCGCGGCCGGAAACCAGCGCGGGAATGCGGTCGGGGAAGGGGGTTTCGACCACTTCGGCTTCCACGCCCAGGGTTTTCGCGAGGTCCCTGCAATAGTCGACGTCGAAGCCTGCCGGGGCGTTGTTCTGGTCGCGGAAACCCATGGGTGGAAAGTCGAGCGTGACCGCACAGCGCAGCTTTCCGGATTCGATGATGTCGTCGAGTTTGTCGGCCTGGGCACTGAGCGCCAGGGTCGAGCCAAGTGCAGCGCTGAGTGTCAGGACAAGGGCTTTTTTATTCTTCATCGTGGGCCTCGAAAGTCATGGATGTAAGTGCTACGGGTGGTTGGAAAGGGTGTCGCTTTCTCCCGGTACGGCGTTTTGCGGCTGGACTCCTGAAGTCGATTCGACAGCTCAAGCGTCGCCTTTGAAGGCCGTTTGCCGCTTGATGGTTTTCCGTTGGGGCGATGACGAAATCAGCACAACGGAGGTTTTCGCGGACGAGCACGAACCGGCACGGCGCGCTGGGCGGCCATGCCGGTGGCGAGAGGAACCTAGGGGGGGGCGAATCAGTCGCGGCAGGTGTCGCGGTACTGGCTGGGAGACAGGCCGGTGAGGGCCCTGAACTGGCGGCTGAAAGCGCTGTGGTCGGTGTAACCGCAGCTGAGGGCAATCTCAGTGATGGGCAGGTCGCTGGCGAGCAGTTGGGTGGCGGCGCTGAGGCGCGCTTTGTGGATCATCTGGCGCGGGGTGAGCTGGAAGATACGCTTGCACAGGCGTTCGAGCTGGGCGACCGAGAGCCCCGCAATGACGGTCAACTGCTCCAGGCTGAGGGGGGCGGCGTAATGCTCACGAATGTGAGCGTCCACCGCCGCCAGCCGCTGATAGGCGGGGTGGCTGGATTGCGGGGCTTGCAGGTCGTAGGAAATACCCGCCATGCCGATCACCTGTTGTTGCGCGTCGCGCAGGGCCAGCTTGTGGGTCAGGCACCAGCCGGGTTGCCGGCCGGGATAGAGGTGCAGTTCCAACTGGTCGCTGAGCGGCTCGCCCTGCTCCAGGACGCGGCGGTCCTGTTCGGTGTAATGCGGCCCGAAGCGGGTTGGAAACACATCTTCGGCCGTGCGCCCGAGCAGGGCTTCCTTGCTCTTGAGGCCGCAGCGTCGGGCCAGGGTCTGGTTGACCAGTACATAGCGCGCCTGCGGGTCCTTGATGAAGAACACCACATCGGGCATGGCATCCAGCAGCGGGGCGATCTGCTCCATGCAGTCGAGCAGCGTGGGTAGGTTGCGGGCAGTGGGAAGGTGTTCGAGCTTCATGACGCGATGTGCCTCCGTCGATGTCGCCATCCTACAAGGTCAGGCATCTTCATGTTCCAGGCAGGCCAGTGTTTCGATTCGCGCTGGCGTCAATGGCGGACGCGGAGCGGGTGGCGTCCAGCCGAACAGGAACTGGCCGGCAGCGCCACACACACGGCCCTGGCAGGCACCCATGCCGCAGCGGCTGTGCAGCTTGGCGTCGGTCCAGTCGCGGCAGTTGGCCAGTTCGGCGAAGGGCACGTCTTCGCAGCGGCAGACCAGGGTATCCGGCTGCGCCAGCGTCTTGAGCGCCGGGGCGAGCGTGAAGCTGTGCGCCAGCGCGTCGGCAAAGCCTTGCCAATGGCGCCGCCTGGGCCAGAGTGCGCGGGCCAGGTCTTGCCTGCCGACGGCGGCGTGACCGGCGATGGCCCCTTCGACCAGGGCCAGTTCGCTGCCACCGAAACCGGTGCATTCGCCGGCGGCGAAATGGTGCTCCAGACTGCACGCCTGCCACTCGTCCACGGCGATGGCCTGTTGCTCCAGGCGGCAGCCGAGCAGCTCGCCAAGTTGGGTATTGGGGATCAGGCCGAAACCGCAGGCGAGGCGATCGCAAGGGACTTCCACCACCTTCTCGCCCTGTTGCAGCCGCACCGCCTCGAGGCGGTCGCGCCCCAGGGCGGCGAGCACATGGCTGGACGTCCGATAGCCCGCGTCCAGCAGGCCGACCGCTTGCATGACCTTGCCCGGCCAGCGCAGCAGTCGGGCGGAGAACCCTGCCATGGCTGCCAGTGATGCCTGCTCGGCTATGCGTAGCACCGTGGCGCCCGCGCGACGGGCGGTCGCCGCACTGGCCAGCAGCAGCGGCCCGCTGCCGGCAATGACGATGCGCTCTCCCGCTACCGGCAGGCCGCCCTTGATCAGCGCTTGCAGGCCACCGGCACCGGTGACGCCGGGGAGGGTCCAGCCCGGAAACGGCAGCAACTGTTCGCGAGCACCGGTGCAGAGAATGAGTGTGTCGTAGGCCAGCGTCCATCCGCGCTCGGCATCTTCCAGCAACAGTCGCCCGGCGCCGGCCGTGGCAACCACACGGGTGCCGCTGAACACCTGGATGTCGTGTCCTTCCGTCAGTACCTCGCGCAGTCGGCGGGCCTTCTCGGGCAGATGCGCCTGGGGTCCGTCCCGCCATATCTGGCCGCCGGGGGCAGGGTTGTCATCGATGATCGCGATGCGCGCGCCACTGGGGGCGGCTGCCAGGGCTGCGGCCATGCCGGCAGGGCCGGCGCCGATGATCAGCAGGTCGACCTTCATGCTTGTGTCTCCACCTGCATGCCCGGCTGGCACAGGGTCTGGCAGGCCAGGCGGCGCCGGCCGTCGATGGTCACCCGGCATTCCTGGCAGATGCCCATGCCGCAAAAGGGCGCGCGACGCATGCCGTTGACCGAGGTGCGGCTACAGCCATCGCCGCATCGGGCGAGCGCGGCAGCCACGGTGGTGCCCGCCGCCACGATCAGGGCGCGGCCATCCAGGCTGAGTTCGATCATCCTTCTGCTCCTGTTGCGTGGGCGCTGGAAAAGCGCCCTGGACTGTAGGCAGCGCCGGAAATCGGCAGGCTTTCCCCGAACAGCTTGGCCGCCAGGAGCCGTGCCGTACCTGGCGCGGTGGTGACGCCCAGCCCTTCATGCCCGACGGCGAGCCAGAGGCCAGGCTGGTCGGGGTGCTGGCCGATAATCGGAAGGCCATCCGGGGTGGCGGCGCGAAAGCCGGTCCAGCAGCGAATGGCGTTGAGATCGCCCAACCCGGGCAAGTACGTCCGCGCTCGGGCCAGCATGCGGCCCAGGACCGGGCCTTCGATTCGTGGGTCGAGCGTGTCGAACTGGCGCGACGAGCCCAGCAGAATCTGGCCGGTCGGCCGCGGCTGCGCATTGAAGGCCACTGAGGTCCCGCTGCTGGCATGGGCGCTGCTGGCGTATCCCAGCTCCACCAGTTGGTGATGGATCTGGCCGGGGTAGCGGTCGGTTATCAGCAGGTGGCCCTTCTTTGGCTCTATTGGCAGGCCCGGGCACAGCGCGGGCGCCTGGATGCCGTTGGCCAGAATCACCGCACCGGCATCCAGGCGGCGACCGTCGTCGAGTTGTACCCGGGTGCCATTGATGGCGCGGACGCGGGCGCGCTCGCGGGTGATGGCGCTGCCACCCCGGCGGAGCAGCCACTGGGCGCTGTTCGGTGCGTAGACAATGCCGTCGCCGATGACGCGCAAGGCACCCTTGAGGCCTGGCTGCAGCAGCGGCTCTATCGCCTGGAGCCGGCTTGCGCCCAGTAACTCGCAGGCGATGCCCTGCGCGTGGAGGGTGGCGGCCTTGCGTTCCGCTTCGTGCATCTCCCCTTCGTTGGCGGCCAGCCATAGCGTGCCGCAGTTGCGGTAGGCGCAGGCGTCGTCGAGCTGAGGCGCCCACTGCCGCCAGATGCCCAGGGAGTAGTTGCACAGCGCCAGTTCCGCCGGGCTGTCGTCCATGGCCACCAGGTGGCCCATGCCGGCAGCGGTGGCGCCACCCTGGCCGCTGTCCAGGACCAGCACCTCCAGGCCGCGTTGGGCCAGCTCATGGGCGCAGGCGCTGCCGATGATGCCGGCGCCTATGACGATGGCATCCGCTGTCACAGGCGGATGCCCCAGGCGAAGGGATCGTCCTCTTCCAGCAGCAGCGTGGCTTCCGCGCTCAGATGGGCACGGCCGCGAATGGTCGGCACGATCCGGCCGCCTTCCAGCCACTCGAAGCGCCCCTCGAACTGGCTGCCGATGACGCTCGCCTGGTACCAGGCTTCGCCGGCGGCCAGCTTGCCGTCCGCCGCCAGGCAGGCCAGTTTGGCGCTGGTGCCGGTACCGCATGGGGAGCGGTCGTAGGCTGCGCCGGGGCAGAGCACGAAATTGCGGCTGTCGGCATTGGCGTCTTCGGCGAACAGCTCGATATGGTCGATTTCGCCACCGTCTTCGCCGCGTACTCCCTGGTCCTCCAGGGCCTGCTTCACCGCGCGGGTGTAGGCGGTGAGGGCGTCGAGGTTGTCGCCGGCTACCCGCTGGCCGTGATCGCCGATCAGGAAGAACCAGTTGCCGCCCCAGGCGATGTCACCGACGACCTGGCCGAGGCCCGGCACCTCCAGGCGAACGTCCTTGCGGTAGCGGTAGGCCGGCACGTTGCGCACGCTGACCGAGCGATCCTCATGAAGCGTCGCCTCCACCGTGCCGACCGGTGTTTCGATGCGGTGAACGCCGGGCTGGATGCGTCCCAGGTGGGCCAGCGATGCAATCAGGCCGATGGTCCCGTGGCCACACATGCCGAGGTAACCGGTGTTGTTGAAAAAGATGACTCCGGCACAGGCTTGCGGGTCTTGCGGCTCGCAGAGCAGGGCGCCCACCAGCACGTCACTGCCGCGCGGCTCGAGTACGGCGGCGGCACGCCAGGCGTCGAAACGCTCGGCGAGGAGGCGTCGGCGTTCGGCCATGCTGCCCTCGCCAAGGCTCGGGAAACCCTCGATTACCAGGCGGGTGGGTTCGCCGCCGGTGTGCGAATCGATGACGCGGATGCTCTTCATGGACGCCAGCCCCTGCTGTGGAATAGTCCTGGCAAGGGTGGCGCTGCGGGTGTGTTGGCGGCTTGAGGGATTTCTGCCGGGCGCGTGACGAAATCGGCACAGGCCCGGTGCGGTCAGCTACGCCGTTCGACGATATAGCGGGCCAGGGCGCGCAGCGGTTCGGCCGATTCCCCGAGGTTGGCGATGGCGAGCAGGGCCTGATCGCGCAGTTTCAGCGCGTAGGCCTTGGCTTCGTCCAGGCCGAGCAGGGAGGGGTAGGTGGGTTTGTCGTGGGCCTGGTCCTTGCCCTGGGTCTTGCCCAGGGTTGCGGTATCGCTCTCCACGTCCAGGATATCGTCCTGCACCTGGAAGGCCAGGCCGATGGCGCGGGCGTAGATCCGCAGTGCGGCCAGGGCGGCCGGGTCGGCACGACCGCTGGCCAGGGCGCCGAGGCGCACGCTGGCTTCGATCAGGGCGCCCGTCTTGTGCCGGTGCATGGTTTCCAGCGCGGTCTGATCGAGCCTGATGCCCACCGAGCCGAGGTCGATGGCCTGGCCGCCGACCATCCCGGCGGGGCCCGCTGCGTGGCCAAGGCTGGCGATCATCGCCAGGCGGGTTTCGGCATCGTGGGGGTTGCGCTGGGCATCGGCCAGCACCTCGAAGGCCAGCGCCTGCAGGGCGTCGCCGGCGAGGATGGCACTGGCTTCGTCGAAGGCGATATGGGTGGTGGGCTGGCCGCGACGCAGGTCGTCATCGTCCATGGCCGGCAGGTCGTCATGGACCAGCGAATAGGCGTGGATCAACTCCACGGCGCAGGCGGCGCCATCGGCACGGGCCACATCTCCGCCCAAGGCTTCACAGGCGGCGTAGACCAGCAATGGGCGAACCCGCTTGCCACCGTTCACCACGCTGTAGCGCATGGCCTGGTAGAGGCGTTCAAGCGGCGCGAGCGGTGCGATGAACAACGCGTCGAGGGCCGCATCCACCCGTTGCTGGCAGCGCGCCTGGTAGCTGGAAATCATGCCTGCTCGTCCGCGTCGAAGGGCGCCTCTTCCAGCTGGCCGTCGCGTTCCAGCAGGATCTGCACTTTCTGCTCGGCCTGATTCAGCGCGGCCTGGCACTCACGGGTCAGGCGGATGCCCTGCTCGAAGGCGCTGAGGGAGTCCTCCAGCGACAGTTCACCACTCTCCAGGCGTTCCACCAGGGACTGCAGATCGGCGAGGGACTGTTCGAAATCGGGGGAGGCTTTCTTGCGGGCCATGATGCTGTCTCGCGGAGGTCAAATCGGTCGCGACACTAGCAGAGCCGCCACCCGTGGGCAAATGAAGGGGGCGGATGGTCGCTGTGTAAGGAAGGTTTCAGACGGGGCCGCTACAACAATTGGCAACCCATCTTTACCGGTCTCAGGTCGTGACGAAGTAGTAGACCGTCATCCCCGTCCCCACCGCGATCACCAGCCACCGCAGCCAGCGACTCGGCAAGCGCCTGGCCAGCGCACCGCCTGCATAGCCGCCGCAGCTGGCTGCCGCGAGAAGCACCGCCAGTTCACTCCAGCTCACCCGGCCGGCTACGACGAAGGTGACCACAGCCACGCTGTAGATGGTGCTCGACAGCAGGTTCTTCAGGGCATTGGCCCGCAGCAGGGGATGGCCTTCGATGGAGAGGGCTGCCAGTTGCAGGATGCCCATGCCGGCACCGAAGTAACCGCCGTAGATGGCGACCAGCGTATGGCTCAGGTTGCTGCCCAGTCCATGAGCCGGCAGTCCACCGGCTTGCTGTTGGCGATTGACCAGCTTGCTCAGCCAGGGACTGGCCGCGAACAGCAGGGTGGCCGCAAGCAGCAGCCAGGGGATCAGGCGGCGAAAGGTTTCGTCGCCACCCGCAAGTAACAGCAAACCGCCGCCCAGGCCTCCCAGCAGGGACAGCAGCACCAGCGGGACCACGTAGCGCCCCAACGGACGCAGTTGATCGCGTGCAGCCCAACTGGCAGCCAGGCTGGCCGGCCACAGGGCTACCGCGTTGGTGGCGTTGGCGGTTACCGGCGGCAGCCCGGTGGCTAGCAGGGCGGGGAAGGAGAAGAAGGTGCCGCCGCCAGCAAGGGCGTTCATGCCCCCGGCGGCGAAGCCGGCGAGCAGCAGCAGGAAAACGTCATGGAGGCTCATGGTCGGGCGCGCAAAAGCCCGCAGGTTACCTTCGGGAATGGACGGTCGCAAAGACCCCGCGAACGGTAGACAGCCCAATGGCATGCCGACCAGTGAGCCGAATCGCCGCCCGAATGGGAACGCGTCGTTCGCCAGTAGCAGTATGCTTTCATCAACTCGTATGGGGCGGGGGCGGTAAAGCGAAGGGAAGCCCACTCCACAGGCCTTTCCAGGCAGTATCAGCGAAAGGCGACAAGGCAAAGAACCACACGTTAGCGTCAGGCCGGAACCGGGCTCAGCAGTACCTGGTTCCGGCCTCTTTCATTGTGCCTTCGGATCGTCCACCAACAGGGCAAAACCTTCGCGGTTATCACTGACGATACGGAATTGTTCGCTCTGGCCGGGCTCCACATGCGCAGCCTTTTCGCGGCGCAGGCGGCCCATGGAGCAGAGGGTGTCGTCCGTCTCGTCGATGCCGATACCGACGATGCGGTCTCCCGGCGGCACCTGGAAGCTCGCAACCTCCCCGATGCCGATGCGTGCCGCCAACTGACGGTCCACGTGCACGGCGATGTAGCAGCCGCTACCCAGCCCCCCCATGTCGCGGTTGACCACGATCTGGCCGCCGCCTTCCACCGGCTCCTGAAACGCCAGCAGACGGTCGGCGGGTACGTGCGTGATTTGCGTCGGGTCGGTTCGATAGGACGAGCAGCCGGCGAGCAGAAGCAGAGAGACAGCAACACAGGTCAGACGCATGGAGCCCTCCTTGGGCGGAGCGAACATCGGGCAATGCTGGAACTCTAGTGGAAGCCCCGGGCTTTGCCATGGAAAAGCCCGGGTGGTTGCCTCAGTGCCGGCCGGCGGCATCTTCCGCTGGCAGCTTTTTCAACCGGTAGGCCAGGGCGGGGCGGGTCATGCCCAGCAGGCGTGCGGCTTCCGAGACGTTTTGCTGGGTACGCTTCATCGCCCCCTGCATCAGCGCTTCTTCCACCGCATCCAGGCTGAGGCCGCTGTCGATCAGGCGCTCCACCCAGTCGGGCTCGACGCTGGCCGTGCGGGCCACCAGCTCGCCTTCACTGGACAGGCCGATGCTGTCGGCCTCATGCGAGAGATGCGGGAACAGCGCGTCGGCGCTGATGCTCTGGTTGGCGTCGGTAATGATCACGCCACGCTCGATCAGGTTCTCCAGCTCGCGGATGTTGCCCGGCCAGTCGTAGCGCAGGCAGGCTTCCAGTGCGCGGTCGGAAAGCCCGAGGGTGGTCTTGCCGTAACTGGCGTGAAGGCGCGACAGGAAATGCTCCACCAGCAGTGGAATGTCTTCCCTGCGTTCCCGTAGCGAGGGGATGAACACCGGGTAGACGTTGAGCCGGTAGTAAAGGTCGGCGCGAAAGCGCCCCGCCTTTACCGCCTGGGCAAGGTCTTCATGGGTGGCGGCCACCACTCGGACGTCCACTTTGCGGGTCTGCGAGTCGCCGACCCGCTCCAGTTCTTCTTCCTGCAGCACCCGCAGCAGGCTGGCCTGGGCGCGGGGCGTGAGCTCCACCACTTCGTCGAGGAACAGCGTGCCACCGTTGGCGCGCTCGAAGCGGCCCATGCGCGACTGCTGGGCGCCGGTGTAGGCGCCGCGCTCCACGCCGAACAGCTCGGCTTCGATCAGGTCCGGTGGAATGGCCGCGCAGTTCAGTGCCACGAAAGGCCCGCCAGCCCGCTCGCTGCGCAGGTGCAGGCTGCGCGCCATGACCTCCTTGCCCACCCCGGTCTCACCCAGTAGCAGCACCGAGGCCTTGCCCGGTGCGGCTTTGTCGATCAGGGTGCAGGCCTTGCGGTAGAGCGGCGCCTGGCCAATGCCGTAAAACTGTCCAGCGTCGTGCTGCAGGCGCTGGCGCATGTTCGCCACCTGCACTTGCAGGGCCTGGAGTTCGTCGATGATGGGGTCGCTCTGGAAGTAACGGAGGAACTCCTCGGCGTCCTCCCATTCCTCCACGGGTTTGCCGATGATGCGGCAGCGCGAGTCGCCACAGCCGCGGCAACTGACCTCCTTGTAGAGCACCTGGCGACCGAGGAAGAAGGACGAATAGCTGATGGCATACCCGAGCAGGGTCCAGCACACCGGCTGGTCGGCGTGCAGCCCTTCAGCCTGGCAGTTTTCCACCTCGTAGGAGTTCTGCCATTCGAGGTCGGCGTAGAACTGGCCATTCTCGATGTCGATGTTCATCTCCAGTGGATGGACCTTGACCATGCCCTTGAGCGAATGCAGCTGCGGACCGGTGAGAAACATCTCCACGGCGTCGGCATCCGGACGCAGTTTGCGCGCCAGTTCGGCATCCTTCAGGCCGGACTGGTAACCCAGGCGCAGGAACAGCCCCTTGGCGCGCTCGACGCCGAGCATCTCGATCAATTCGCGACGGAAAGAACCCATGGCCGAGGCCTGGAGCAGAAGCATGCGCTGCTCGTTGAGCCAGATCTTGCCCTCGTTACCGAGGAAGTGGACCTGATCGGTCAGGTCCTTCAGGGTCGGGCTGTGCTCCGACGCCTTGTAGTCAACTTTCATCGTGTTGCACCCCAGATTGTTCTTGTACGGGGAGGTAGGCGAACCACCGTTCAGGCAGACGGTTGCAAGGGTTCGACCGGGCGGCCGGAAGACGCAAGGAAGGACCGCTCTCTTTTTTCTAAGCGGCCTGAAAGCCGGTGAAAAGTCAATCGCCGCTGCTGATTGGCGATTTGCTCAAAGCGTTCTCGAATGTTGAGCAAATGGTGAAAAGCCACCGGCCTGACAACGACCTTTAGCGCCCGTTGCTTTTGCCTCATTGGGACGGAAAGCCCAATTAAAACAACGTCTTGAAAAGAGAATTGGCTGCCCATGCGAGTGCTGGCACAGGCGTTGCTCTGTCCCTGGCAACCCGCCCATGGAGCCGACTTGCATGAGCCAGCCACAGACCAGCTTCGATCAACTGCCGCGTTACGTCCGGGTGCGCAGCGAGCCTGACGCCACCTTCGTCGAGTTCGATTTCGCCATCGGCTATCCGGACCTCTTCGTCGAACTGGTCCTGCCCCGCGCGGCCTTCGCCAGCTTCTGCGAGCAGAACCGGGTTCAACACATGGATGCGGCGATGGCCGAAGCCATCGATGCCGACATGGAGAAGTGGCGCTACGGCGAAAGTCGTGGCCAGCCCGCCTGACGGCCGGACCGCGACGCGTCGACTCCCCACAACAACAAGTACAGGACGCCCTGCATGAGCATCGAAATCAAGACGGCAACGGCCGAGCCGATCCGCCAGACCTTCAGCCATACCCGCCGACGCTTCGGCGACAAGCCTGCCAGCCGCTACCAGGAAGCCAGTTTCGACATCGAGGCGGCCACCAACTTCCATTACCGCCCGCTCTGGCAGCCGGACAAGTTGCTCAACGACCCCACCCGCACCGCCGTGCGCATGGCCGACTGGTACAGCGTCAGCGACCCGCGCCAGTTCTACTACGGCGCCTACGTGCAGACCCGCGCCAAGATGCAGGAGAACGCCGAGCACGACTACGCCTTCTGCGAGAAGCGCAACCTGCTGGCCGGGCTGGATGCCGCCAGCCGCGAACAGATCACCCGCCTGCTGCTGCCCCTGCGCCACGCCGAGCTGGGCGCGAACATGAACAACAGCGGTATCGCCGCCGACGGCTTCGGTACCAGCCTGACCCAGCTGCACATGTTCCACGCCATGGACCGCCTGGGCATTGCCCAGTACCTGTCGCGCATCGGCCTGATGCTCGATGACGGCGGCACCGACCTGCTCGCCGAGGCCAAGCGCCAGTGGCTGGAAGATCCGGCCTGGCAGGGTCTGCGCCGCTATGTCGAAGACACGCTGGTGGTACGCGACTGGTTCGAGCTGACCCTGGCACAGAACCTGGTCAGCGATGGCCTGCTCTACCCGCTCATGTTCCACAAGTTCGACGAGCAACTCTGCGCCCAGGGGGCCGGCCAGGTGGGCATGCTCACCGAGTTCATGCGCCTCTGGTTCGCTGAGACCCAGCGCTGGGTCGATGCCCTGGTGAAAACCGTCGCTAGCGAAAACGCTGAAAACCGTCAGCTCGTCGACGGCTGGGTCACCCAGTGGCAGGCCCGTGCCCTGGAAGCCCTGGCGCCGCTGGCCGAAATCGGTCCCGGCGCCGCCGCCCTCGACACCGTGGCCGGCGAGTTCGCCGCCCGCCTGAAGAAACTCGGCCTTGCAGGAGCCGCGCAATGACTTCCCTCGTCTACATCGCCTTCCAGGACAACGACAACGCCCGCTACATCGTCGAAGCCATCGTCCAGGACAACCCCCACGCCGAGATCCAGCATCAGCCGGCCATGATCCGCATCCAGGCCGAAGGGCGCCTGGAAATCCACCGCGCCACAGTCGAGGAAAAGCTCGGTCGCGAATGGGACGTGCAGGAAATGCTCATCGACGTCATCACCCTCGGCGGCAACGTCGAGGAAGACGAAGACCGCTTTGCCCTGCACTGGAACTGAACCCGCGCATAACGACAAGAATCGGGAGAGCCACCATGGCCGCCAAACGCCTGAACCAGAAAGACAAGTACCGCTGCCTGACCCGCGACCTGGCCTGGGAGCCGAGCTACCAGAGCAAGGACGATATCTACCCCTATGAGCGCTTCGAGGGCATCAAGATCACAGATTGGGACAAGTGGGAGGACCCCTTCCGCCTGACCATGGACGCCTACTGGAAATACCAGGCCGAGAAGGAGAAGAAGCTCTACGCCATCTTCGATGCCTTCTCCCAGAACAACGGCCACACCAACCTCTCCGACGCGCGCTACGTCAACGCGCTGAAACTCTTCCTCAGTGGTGTGACACCGCTGGAGTACCAGGCCTACCAGGGGTTTGCCCGTGTCGGCCGGCACTTCGGCGGCGCCGGCGCACGGGTCGCCTGCCAGATGCAGGCGATCGACGAGCTGCGCCATGTGCAGACCCAGATCCACGCCATGAGTCACTACAACAAGCACTTCAACGGCCTGCATGACTTCGCCCACATGCACGACCGGGTGTGGTTCCTCTCGGTGCCCAAGTCCTTCTTCGAAGACGCGCGGACCGCCGGGCCGTTCGAGTTCCTCACGGCGATCTCCTTCAGCTTCGAGTACGTGCTGACCAACCTGCTGTTCGTGCCCTTCATGTCCGGTGCCGCCTACAACGGCGACATGGCCACCGTCACCTTCGGCTTCTCGGCACAGTCCGACGAGGCCCGGCACATGACGCTCGGCCTGGAGGTGATCAAGTTCCTGCTGGAGCAGCACGAAGACAACGTGCCGATCATCCAGCGCTGGATCGACAAGTGGTTCTGGCGCGGTTACCGCCTGCTGACGCTGGTGGGGATGATGATGGACTACATGCTGCCGAACAAAGTCATGTCCTGGGCCGAGGCCTGGGAGGTGTACTACGAGCAAGCCGGCGGCGCGCTGTTCAAGGACCTGGAGCGCTACGGCATCCGTCCGCCCAAGTACGTCGAGCAGACCACCATCGGCAAGGAACACATCAGCCACCAGGCCTGGTCGATCTTTTACCAGTACAGCCAGGCCACCAACTTCCACACCTGGATACCCACGGACGAAGAACTGGACTGGCTCTCGGCCAAGTACCCGGACACCTTCGACCGTATCTACCGCCCGCGTTACGAGCGCTGGCGCGAGATGCAGGCCCGTGGCGAGCGCTTCTACAACAACACCTTGCCGATGCTCTGCCAGGTCTGCCAGATCCCGCTGGGCTTCACCGAGCCGGACGCGGACACCACCCTCAGCCACCGCAGTACGGAACATGGCGGCGAGCGCTTCCATTTCTGCTCCGACGGCTGCTGCGACATCTTCCAGTACGAGCCGGACAAGTACGTCCAGGCCTGGCTGCCTGTGCACCAGATTCTCCAGGGCAACTGCGGTGGCGCCGACGTCGAGGCGGTCGTGCGCGACTACTACAACATCGCCTTTGGCCAGGACAACTTCGACTACCAGGACTCACCCGAGCACCAGCGCTGGCGCGAGTGGCAGGGCGACAAGCCCGCCGACCTCTCCAGGGCCGGCTGACTCCTGTGGCGGGCGCCACGCGCCCGCCTTCCACCTCATTACAAGAAGGACAGTGTCATGCCCGTGACTGCCATCGGCGCCTACGAGGCGCAATCCCTGGACCGCCAGGAAAACTTCAACGGCCTGCAACTGGTGTACCTCTGCTGGGAACGCCACCTGATGTTCTGCGCCCCATTCACCCTGCCGTTGCCACCGGAAATGCCCTTCGGTGACTTCATCGAGAATGTGGTCAAGCCAGCCATCGCACCGCACCCCGATGCCGCGAAAGTGGATTTCAAGAAGGCCCTCTGGCGCCTGGACGATGCCGACTTCCAGCCCGACCTGACGGCGGGGCTGGCCAGCAACGGCATCGGCCACAAGAGCCTGCTGCACCTTTCCACCCCTGGCCTGGATGGCCTCAACGGCAGCTTCAACTGAGGAGGTCGCCATGAGTTACCAGGTCACCATCGAACCCACCGGCGAACAGATCGAAGTGGAGGAGGGCCAGACCATCCTCCAGGCGGCGCTGCGCCAGGGCGTCTGGCTACCCTTCGCCTGCGGCCACGGCACCTGCGCCACCTGCAAGCTGCAGGTGCTGGAAGGGGAGGTTGACGTCGGCGCCGCCTCGCCCTTCGCCCTCATGGACATGGAGCGCGACGAGGGCAAGGTGCTGGCCTGCTGCGCCATCCCGCAGAGCGACCTGGTGATCGAGGCCGACATCGATGTCGACCCGGATTTCGCCGGCCACGCCGTGCAGGACTTCCAGGCGACGGTGGTCGCCCTGGACGACCTCTCGCCCACCATCAAGGGGCTGCGCCTGAAACTGGATCGGCCGATGGACTTCCAGGCCGGGCAGTACATCAACCTGCAGATACCCGGCATCGAAGGCACCCGTGCCTTCTCCCTGGCCAACCCACCGAGCCGTGCCGACGAGGTGGAGTTGCACGTGCGCCTTGTCGAGGGCGGTCAGGCGACGGGTTTCATCCATGACGGCCTGAAGGTGGGCGATGCGCTCGAACTCTCCGGCCCCTATGGCCAGTTCTTCGTGCGCGGCTCCCAGGCCGGCGACCTGATCTTCATCGCCGGCGGCTCGGGGCTGTCCAGCCCGCAATCGATGATCCTCGACCTGCTGGAGCAGGGGGACACGCGGCGCATGACCCTGTTCCAGGGCGCTCGCACCCGTGCCGAACTCTACAACCGTGAGCTCTTCGAGCGACTGGCCGAAGAGCACGAGAACTTCACCTACGTGCCGTCTCTCAGTCAGGCGGCGGAAGACACTGAGTGGACCGGCTTTCGCGGCTACGTGCATGACGCGGCAAAGAAGCACTTCGACGGTCGCTTCACCGGCAACAAGGCCTACCTCTGCGGGCCGCCGCCGATGATCGACGCTGCCATCACGGCGCTGATGCAGGGGCGGTTGTTCGAACGCGACATCTTCATGGAGCGCTTCCTGACCGCCGCCGATGGTGCCGGCGAGAGCACCCGCTCAGCCCTGTTCAAGCGCATCTGACCCGCTTCATCCGCCGCTCCGTGCCGCGCGTACGGACGGCGGCTCACGCCCATAAAAACAACAAGGTATTGCTGATGAGCGCCAAACTGCGTGTCCTGTCCTGCTGCATCCTCGCCACCCTCGGCCATGTCGCCTATGCCACCGAAGGCGGCGGCTCCACCTACCCCGTGGGTGCCGAGAACTACATGTCCGGCGCCATGCCGCCACCGGGCTTTTACGGGCAGGTGTTCTCCACTCATTACGAAGCCGACACCCTGCGCGGCAACGATGGCCGCAGCCTGCCGGTGGACTTCCGCGTGCGCGCCAACGTCATCGCGCCGCGCCTGATCTGGGTGAGCGAGCAGCAGCTGTTCGGCGGCAACCTGGCCTTCGCCGCGTTGTTCCCCTTCGTCGACCTCAAGGTTGAAGTGAACGGCCAGTCCCAGAGCAAGAAAGGGCTGGGGGACATCATCTTCGGCCCGGCCTTGGGCTTTCATCACAGCGACAAATTGCACAGCATCTTCGCCCTCGACTTCATCGCACCCTCGGGCGAATACGACCGTGGCGATCTTGCCAACATCGGGCGTAACTACTGGACCGTCGAACCGGTGTGGGCGATCTCCTATGTCGACCCCGCCGGACTCAACGCCAGCATCAAGCTGATGTATGACTTCAACCAGGAAAACCCGGCCACCGACTACCGCTCCGGCCAGGAATTCCACTTCGACTATGCCGTTGGCTGGGGCCTGGGCAACGGCTGGGTACTGGGCGTGGGCGGCTACTACTACCGCCAGACCACCGACGACCGCCAGGACGGCGAGCGCATCGACGACAACAAGGGCCGTGCCTTCTCAATCGGCCCATCGATCATGTACAGCAACAAGGACGGCTGGTTCCTCACCGCCAAATGGGAGCAGGAGATGCAGGTGCGCAACCGCGCGGAAGGCGATGCCTATTGGCTGAAGCTGACGGTGCCGTTCTAGCGCCTGTTCACGTGGGCAGGCCTGCGGCCTGCCGTCCCTACAGGTTGCACGTTCCGTGGCACGGACAGCCCCTCTCCCTCCGGGAGAGGGTTGGGGTGAGGGCTGCGAAGCCCCCATTCGGTATTGGGCCACGTGTCATGGCAGGACTGCGTCCTGCTTCGCGAATGAATTCAACCCTACAGGGCGTGTGTCTTGGGCAGGGCCATGCCGGCGTGAGTCACCCCTCTCTTCTTCAGGGGTGAAGAGGCACGCTCTCGGAAGCATTGCTTCCGGTGCCGATGAACGCCGGAGCGCGAAGCGATCAGGCCGGGGCGCAGAGCGGGGGCCGGGGGAGAGGGAGGCGGAGCCCCGCTTGGCCCCAGCAATTACCCCCGCTGAAACACCAACGCCTTCAACCCCGCATCCGCATCAATATCCTCGAACTCCGGCGGATTCTCCAGCCGCTCCACAAACCGCAGTTCCGGCGCTTCCGCCGCCATCCCCTGAATGAGGAACTCCGGGCCAATCCCCGGATCATTCACGCAAGCCAGCACCACCCCGTTCTCGGTCAGCAACTCCGGCAGGCGGCGCAGGATCTTCTG
The DNA here is from genome assembly GCF_000423545.1 of Metapseudomonas resinovorans DSM 21078. Taxonomy (GTDB): domain Bacteria; phylum Pseudomonadota; class Gammaproteobacteria; order Pseudomonadales; family Pseudomonadaceae; genus Metapseudomonas; species Metapseudomonas resinovorans. Next base: position 6,446 of record NZ_AUIE01000022.1, on the reverse strand, counting down.
GTAGTCGCGGGTCAGGGCGAAGCTGCCTTTCTGGAAGGACGGCGGGTCGATGATCACCAGGTCATAGGGACCGAGCTTCTTCACCTTGCCCCAGGACTTGAACAGCTCATGACCAAGGAAACTCACGCGGCTGAGGTCATGGCCATTCAGTCGGTGATTGTCCCGCCCCCGGCTCAAGGCCGAGCTGGCCATATCCAGGTTCACCACATGCTCCGCACCGCCCTCGATGCCCGCCACCGAGAAGCCGCAGGTGTAAGCGAAGAGGTTCAGCACCCGCTTGCCCTGAGCATTGGCCCGAACCCAGTCGCGGCCGTAGCGCATGTCGAGGAACAGACCGTTGTTCTGCTTCTTCCCCAGGTCCAGCTTGAAGCGCAGGCCGCCTTCGCTGACCGCGCATTCTTCTACCGCCTCGCCCCAGAGCAACTCGACCGTGCTTTCCAGCAGGTAGCGATGCTGCAACAGCAGCGTGCAAGCGCCACTGCGCTGCCACGCTGGCGATTCCGTGAGGCGCAGCAACATGGCCCGCAGCACAGCGAGTTCGTCTTCACCCACCTCGCGGAACAACGACACCAGCACCACGCCCTGCAGCCAGTCGACCGTCACTTGCTCCAATCCCGCCCACCGCCGTCCACGGCCATGGAAGATGCGACGGATCTCGTCCGGCAGATGCTCCAGGGCGGCGATCAGTTGCTGTTCGAGGGTGGCGATGGCGTCGTGGTTCATGGCGGGAGTTCACGGAAAACGGGGCGGCATTCTAACCCGAGCATTACGGCGGAATGCCGTGGTGTGGCAAGCGGCTATTGGCCGGTATTCGCGCATGCAAGGAAGCGAGGCTGTGATGGAAACACCCGAAGGGCAACGCGCCCCGACAAGACGCCGGATGAAAGGTCTGTGGCTTCTGCTTACGGCGATGGTATATCTCGCCGGCCTGCTCTTCATGACCGACTTGCTTGGGCTGGATCTGATACTGCTCGGCAGCGGACTCGAAACCGAAATCCCGCTTGCGACGCGACTGCTCTCCATAGGCGAAAGTGTGCTGGTGCTGGGCGCATGGATCTACACCCGGCGCATGGCGCTACCGCCTTTGAAACTGAAGTTCAGGAATACGCGATAAGTTGGCGTTTATTTTAGATTCTTAGCCATGTAGATACTGGTTTCCCTAAATCCAAGGCTTCGATAGAGGTTTATCGCAGCTTGGTTTCTTGAAAAGGCATGAAGTACTACCCTGCGAAATCCTGCAAGTTTGAGATTTTCTAATATTTGGCCAAGGGATTTCTTTCCGATTCCCATTCTCTTGTATTCTTCTAATATCAATATGTCGTATAAATAAGCCTCCATTCCAGTGGCTGTCTCGTGGTGATATGTCCATATGTAACCAGCGATTGATTTGGTTGTGTGAATTTTTATTGAGTAGAAAAAATGATCTTTCGTGTTTATGCCATCTGGCAACAGTCTATTGAAAGCCGAGAGTGCGCTGGCCTCTGATGACTCTTTTGACTGGTCTTGCGCTTCTGACTGCTCAATGGCGTGCAGTTTTATTGCGATATTTTTGTACTCTGAAAATACTAATGCTGTCATCTTCTCTATGTCTAAGATCATTTCTATTCCTTTGCTTTTATGTTCAGCAAGGTGCTAATGATCGCGGCCAAAATGATTGCTGTCGACAGTGCGAATTCCTTGTCAAAGTTTGTTTGAGAGACCAAAAAACTTATCAGTCCGGCTGTTATGAACATTAACGTGCTCCCGGCGGCTGATGCGGTTCCAGAAAGATCGTGAAAAATGTCCATTGCGCGAGATGCAGCAGCAGGTCTGACAAATGTTGTCCCTATAGTGCACGTGATCATGCAGATGAGAGTGATTGATAGGGCCGGAAATACGGTATGGGAAATTGCCATGGTTATCCCAGATAGGAGAATCAAGGTTATTCCACATGTTATCTGCTTTTCTAAGGAAGACCTTTTGAATATCCGTGTGGCCAGAATGCCGGCGACCAAATATGAGAATCCGTAAAATAAGAGTATAAAGCCAAAATTTATAGGGTTCTCGGTTAGGACTTCATTGAAGATTATTGGAGAGAGGGCTACAAAGCTAAAATGGCAGGAAAATGCAAGTGCTGAAATTAGCCAGGAGGATGTAAATTTTGTGTTTGAAAATATCTTTATATAAGCTTCGGTGAAATGCTTTAAAGGGCTGCAAGGGGTCTTTCCTGGTACCGTTTTCATGTAGATAAACGCGGAGCAGGCGGAGACTAAAATTGCCAGCCACGAGAATATGTAGAAGCTTCCTTTCCAGTCTAAGTGCTCCTGTATGAATATGCCGGCCAAGGGGGATAAGGAGATGAAAACGCCGCTTGCAGTTACCAATAAGGTTCTTATCTTTAGTCGCTCAGAGTCTGAAAATGTATCTTGAACTATTGCTTGCGCAAGCACGAAGCTGCCACAGCCTATTCCCTGGATAAATCTTGAAAATAGTAGTAAGTGAAAATCTTCAGTGAGCGTGCAAGCTATGCTGGAGACTGAAGAAATTGCGAGTCCTATAATAAGTACTATCTTTCTTCCGTAGATGTCCGAGAAAGGTCCAGCGAAAATTTGAGATAACGAGAAGCCCAATGCAAAAGCCGTGATGGTAGTTATGGCATTTTCTGGTGCTACATTGAAACTATTAGCTATCGATGGGAAGGAGGGAAGTATTACGTCTAATGGGAATGCGCTAAGCAAGACGATACTGATAAGGAAAGCTACTGACGCTGATTTTTGAAGGCTGTATGTCAAGGGGGTGTGATTAGGGTTATCCATCGATTACTTCCTCCTTGATGAAGTGTAGGGAATTCCTAGGGTCGTTAAAAAATCCAGCCTTTCGCATCGCAAGAATAGTTGTTGTGCATCCTGCTTTTGTTCTGGCGATATGTGTTCTCTCGCTGTTGAGGTCGTCTGAAATACTAGATGCTGTAACTGTGCTTACTCCAAGATCTATGAGATTTTTGTGAAGCCAGGAGTCGTGCGGTTTGAAAAACTCTTTTATGATTTTTGGTGTGAAGTTGCGTATAAACTTTCTATCTGCTTCGTCAGCCTTGCTCCAGACTAATGAGAACATTCTTGAAAAGAAAGATACATGCTTGAATTCGTCTTCCAAGTGGTCGCGCATCATTTGGAATACAGGTTTGTAAATGGTGTTCTTTGTGAATTCTAAATATTCTTTTGTGATTACAGTCTCGGATACGAACCCCATAAGGAACCATGCAAGTTCCATATGACTTTCAGAGGCCTCATCAGTTAGAGTTATCGCTCTACGTATTTTGTCGTTTGCGGCGGCTCTGGACTGGATTCCATGGATGCTGCTGACTTGATTGGCTACCTCGGTGGATATTACAGCGTGGTATGCCTCATCTGCATAAAGTCGCAGTGCTGTCAATTTAATGTCGCCATTTAGATCGAGGTTCAGCGAGTCTGTGCTAATTGTTTTAATTGATCTATTAACAATTTCTGTTTCAAGTGCGGAAGTGTAATCTAGGAAAAACACCAAATATCGCGCCAGCAGCGTGTTACCTGCGTTTTCTCCTAGAGCTTTGAATTCTGGTTTCTGAATGCAAGGGAGCGCGTTTGGAATGAACCAGAATTTTTCTTCGTTAAGATAGGTCTCCGGATGGCTGAGGTCGTAAGTGTTCTGTTTGGTGCGTACCGATGAGGCCTTATCCCAGTTTAGAAGCGATTCTGAAATGGATTTCTCAATTTGATGGGTGTCAGTATTGCTCTTTAAGTCCATTTCTTTTGTCCTGATGGTTGTTTAGTAGTTCGTCGAGTTCTTTGCTGAACGTATTTCCTTGGCTATATCCGGCTCCTACGAAAAGGAGTGGGTTTTCAAATTCATTTCTTAGATCTATTGCCTTGGAAACAAGATCGTCAGAAAACGCACCAGAAATCCAAGTCTGAAGGCCCTCGTTTGTGGCGAGCAATTGCAAGGACTGGGATATGTGCCCCGCCTCCATCAGCGCAACCCTGTATGCTCGCGAGTGATAGTACTTCCACCACATGCGATCAAATCTACATGTTAGAAATACCCCAAATGCAATATTGTCTATGAAATGTTGGCCTGACATTAAGTCTCCTAGGCTAGGAGGGGTGGTACCCAGTTTGTGTAATGTATGGTTGAGAGGGTTGTAGTAATAAATTCTGGGGTCTATGCCATCCACATTTCTGATGTACAAGTATCCCTCTATGCTGTTTAGCCCCCCTCCAGACGGGCTACTTCTTCTGTGTCGCATATCTGACGGTATGTGTTCATCTAAGGAGGCTTCTCGTTCGCGGAGATAGCCAAGTCCGTAATAAAGGATTGTTCCAAGCTTGAGTTTTTCTAGTCCCCTGTCTTCGAACTCTCTGACAGTCTTTCGTGAAGTGAAAGCTTCATGTAGTTCGATGCTTTCTTGGGAGGGATAGGGGACGTGAATTGGATTGGAAAGATCTTCCTCTTCGAATCTAAGCTTCGGGGAGGGCTTGGATAAGGTCAGCTTGCAACTTTTTAGATATACATCCGCCCATTCTTTTCTGTTCTTTGGTGTGATATCGAAGCTTAAATTGCTTGTCCCTGTGTGGAATATTCTGGCGAGAATGTCCCATGACCATTTGTTTTTGGAGTATGGCTCCTTTGAAATTACATCGTTCTGTATTAGGTTGTTGGTTTGTATTGAGTCGTCCGGGTCTATTTGTGTGGTGAGATATTCAATTATTTTTTCAAGATGCGCCATGTCTATATGGAACTGCCTGTGGTTAAGGTAGTCCCAGAGAACTATATTTTGATTGTCGAAATATATGAAGATGTTTGGGTTTATGTTCATGAGTGTTCATTCTTGAAGTGCTTGAGAATCTAGGAGGCGCGAGGCCTCCTAGGTTCTATTACTTAGCCTTTAGTAGGCGTAGAGATGGCAGTCCAATTGGCCAGTTGCTTGCTTTCATAAATTGTCTTGATCATTTTTGTTTCCTCAGTTATTGGTTTTGTCGATTTTGGTCGACAGGTGTTTTTTATTTGTTTTTTTGGGGGTGATCAATTTTTTTTGCCCTCCTGCGATGATAACTATTAGATTTGATAGCTGTTGCCATTGAGTGCTGTAGGTGAAGTTTTTTGGTTAAGTAGGAAACTTCTGATAGGAGCTTTAGACTGTTTTTGTTAGGGATGGTTAAGGTGTTGAGTAGTCGACTGTAGATAGTTTGACGTCTAATGGTTTTCTTCTTTCGAGGGGGTTTCTGTGTTGTCAATGGATGACTTTAAGCAGCTTTCGGACTCGGAAAGTGAATCTGAATGGCTTGTTAGGATGAATCGGATATCTGTTGAGTTGGGATTTTTGAAGTTTATATTTAAGATAAAGGCTGAAAGGCCGGGCGGGGGAAGGAATAAGGTATATGTAAATTTCGAAGATGAGTGGTCAAGACTGAATGAGGATAAGGATAAGTGCGTAGATTCGTTGATTGAGTTGGTGTGTGATTCGAACGTTCCCATGTCTTCGTGGGGGCGGAAAGAGTATCTTCGTTACGATCGCGAGTTTTTTGAACTAGTAAAGGTTGTGGGCTTGGAATGGGGGATAGTTCTTCCACTTCGTGGCGCCAGGGGCGAAGTGGGTGTGCTGTGCCTTTCTTTAGATAAGGCGCGCTCTAATTTGGTGGAATCATTCTCCTCGGCTTCTATGCTTCGTGATTTTGCTCTGGGGGGGCTTTGAGATTTTTCGAGTGTTGCTTATGTGATGCTCGTATACGCCTTACAAAGCGAGAGTTGGAGATTCTGCACTGGGGAGCTCAAGGGAAGACCTCTTGGGAGATATCTAAGATTTTGGGGTGCTCGGAGGCAAATGTTAATTTTCATTTTTCTCGCATTCGAAGAAAGCTGAATGTTTCATCGCGTGCTGAAGCTATTTATTGTGCAATGAAAACTGGATTGTTAAAGAGTTGAAGGCATCGGCATTCATACTATTTCAATCGTTTAGGGAAATCCTGAAGAAGACTTCCTGTTTCTGGTGAAATACGCCGATCCCGTTGCTCGAGTTTCCCGATGAAACAGATGACCTTCGCCGACGCCGAGTACGCCGGCAAGCGCAAGCAGACCCGCAAGGAACTGTTCCTGATCGAGATGGATCAGGTGGTGCCGTGGAAGGGCTTGGTTGCCCTGATCGAGCCGCACTACCCGAAGGGTGAAGGCGGTCGTCCGGCCTATCCGTTGATGGCCATGCTGCGCGTGTATCTGATGCAAAACTGGTTCGGCTACAGCGATCCAGCGATGGAGGAGGCGCTGTACGAGACCACGATCCTGCGCCAGTTTGCCGGGCTGAGCTTGGAGCGTATCCCGGACGAAACCACCATCCTCAACTTCCGTCGCCTGCTGGAGAAGCACGAGTTGGCGGCTGGGATTCTGGCGGTGATCAATGGTTACCTGGGCGACCGGGGCCTGTCGCTGCGCCAGGG
>NZ_AUIE01000021.1 GCF_000423545.1 Metapseudomonas resinovorans DSM 21078 | reverse complement strand
CAACACGATGGGCTCATCAGCATTGGGCTTGGTCTTGAAGCGCTCAGCCTGCAGGCGCTTGAACCACAGGCAGAAGCCATTGCGTTCCCAATAGAGGATCTTCACCCGGTTGCGGGTCTTGTTGAGGAAGACAAACAACACGGGGTCGAACACGGCCACCTTGATATCCAGCTCCACCAGGGCCGCCAGACCATCAATGGATTTCCGGAAGTCGACGGGCTTCGGATAGAGGTAGACGGCTTTGACCTTGGCGTCCGGACGCATCATGACGGGGCTCCACTGGGAAAACGGGAGCCCAGCATCCGCAAGCGGACAGTTCAAATGAAGGTGGGGTTTGTGGAGCGCTTACGAAGAATCGCGCCTTTAGCCACATTTCAATGCTGCTGCTACCCGCGAGCATCAATTAGCCTTTGGGAGAAAATGAGCAAGGTTTGTAGTGGGGCACAGCCCGTGTCCATGAGTGTCGACCCCGCACCAGGGTCAAGGATTGATGGGCTCCACGTGGCGATGCCGAAGGTTCTACCGCTGTGCCAGTAATCGGCTCGCTAGAACCTGGACCGAGGCACCGCAAGGTGTCTCGATCTTTACGCAGCTCAAAAACAAAGGCCCCAGGATTTCTCCTGGGGCCTTTTCATTTCTGGCGCATCCGGCGGGATTCGAACCCACGACCCCTGCCTTCGGAGGGCAGTACTCTATCCAGCTGAGCTACGGATGCGTATGGGGGCGCCATGATACTCATCTAGATGCCTGGCGTCCATGCAGTAGCAGCTTGTTCGCAATGTTGAACGATGGTCCTGCATCTGGTCATCTTTGATCAGGATTTCGACAAACAGCACCGACTTTTTGTTGATTTTATCGAACGGGCTATTGCCCTTGGGTTTTCAGCGCCCTAGGATTCCGTTTGAGATTTCAAACGCCCCCTCGCCTTTCCATAAGCCGGGCCGTTCCAATCACTCCGTCCTGGCCAATCCCGTATTGGCTGAAGAACAACAACTTGCCCCGGCACCCGTGAAGTGCCGGTGTGAAGGAGACAGAGATGCAATTGAAAGACGCCAAGCTGTTCCGCCAGCAAGCCTACATCGACGGCACCTGGCTGGACGCCGACAGCGGCCAGACCATCAAGGTCAACAACCCGGCCACTGGCGAAATCATCGGCACCGTGCCGAAGATGGGCACCGCCGAGACCCGCCGCGCCATCGAGGCTGCCGAGCGTGCTCTGCCGGCCTGGCGTGCGCTTACTGCCAAAGAACGCGCGAACAAGATGCGTCGCTGGTTCGAGCTGCTGATGGAGAACCAGGACGACCTGGGCCGCCTGATGACCATCGAGCAGGGCAAGCCGCTGGCCGAAGCCAAGGGCGAGATCGCCTACGCCGCGTCTTTCATCGAGTGGTTCGCTGAAGAAGCCAAACGCGTCTACGGCGACGTGATCCCCGGCCACCAGCCCGACAAGCGCCTGATCGTGATCAAGCAGCCGATCGGTGTGACCGCCGCCATCACCCCGTGGAACTTCCCCGCCGCGATGATCACCCGCAAAGCCGGCCCGGCCCTGGCCGCCGGTTGCACCATGGTGATCAAGCCCGCTTCCCAGACTCCGTTCTCCGCACTGGCCCTGGTCGAGCTGGCCGAGCGCGCGGGCATCCCGAAAGGCGTGCTGAGCGTGGTCACCGGCAGCGCCGGCGAAGTGGGCGGTGAGCTGACCAGCAACCCGATCGTGCGCAAGCTGTCCTTCACCGGCTCCACCGAAATCGGTCGCCAGCTTATGGCCGAATGCGCCAAGGACATCAAGAAAGTGTCCCTGGAGCTGGGCGGCAACGCTCCGTTCATCGTCTTCGATGACGCCGACCTGGACGCCGCCGTTGAAGGCGCGCTGATCTCCAAGTACCGCAACAACGGCCAGACCTGCGTCTGCGCCAACCGCCTGTACGTGCAGGACGGTATCTATGACGCCTTCGCCGAGAAGCTGAAGGCCGCCGTGGCCAAGCTGAAAATCGGTAATGGCCTGGAAGATGGCACCACCACTGGCCCGCTGATCGACGAGAAAGCCGTGGCCAAGGTCCAGGAGCACATCCAGGACGCCGTTTCCAAAGGCGCCAAAGTCCTGGCCGGCGGCAAGCCGCACAGCCTGGGCGGCACCTTCTTCGAGCCGACCATCCTGGTCGACGTACCATCGAGCGCAGCCGTGGCCAAGGAAGAAACCTTCGGTCCGCTGGCTCCGCTGTTCCGCTTCAAAGATGAAGCCGACGTCATCGCCATGGCGAACGACACCGAGTTCGGCCTGGCTTCCTATTTCTACGCCCGTGACCTGGGCCGCGTGTTCCGCGTGGCCGAGGCGCTGGAGTACGGCATGGTGGGTATCAACACCGGCCTGATCTCCAACGAAGTGGCGCCCTTCGGCGGCGTGAAGGCTTCTGGCCTGGGTCGCGAAGGTTCCAAATACGGCATCGAGGACTACCTGGAGATCAAGTATCTCTGCCTCGGCGGTATCTGATCCAAAGACGGGGCAAGGCGCGAAAGAGCGCGCGGCGCCCCAGCTTCACCCTAAAGCGAACGAGCCTCCGGCAAGCCCGCGCAGTCGATCATCGAATGCTGCGCTGGCCCCTACCGGGGGCATTTATCCTTGAGACTGCGCCGCCCGATGAGCGGCCGTGAGGAACTTATGAGCAAGAACGAATCCCTGCTGAAACGCCGTGCCGCTGCCGTTGCCCGCGGTGTCAGCCAGATCCACCCGATCGTCGCCGAGCGCGCCGAGAACGCCACCGTCTGGGACGTCGACGGTCGCGAGTACATCGACTTCGCCGGCGGTATCGCCGTACTGAACACCGGCCACCTGCACCCGAAAGTGATCGCGGCCGTTCAGGAGCAACTGACCAAGCTGACCCACACCTGCTTCCAGGTGCTGGCCTACGAGCCCTACATCGAGCTCTGCGAAGAGATCGCCAAGCGCGTACCGGGTGACTTCGCCAAGAAGACCCTGCTGGTGACTTCCGGCTCCGAAGCCGTCGAAAACGCCGTGAAGATCGCCCGAGCCGCCACCGGCCGCGCTGGCGTGATCGCCTTCACCGGCGCCTACCACGGCCGCACCATGATGACCCTGTCCCTGACCGGCAAGGTGGTCCCGTACTCCGCTGGCATGGGCCTGATGCCGGGCGGCGTGTTCCGTGCCCTGGCTCCGTGCGAACTGCACGGTGTCAGCGAAGACGATTCCATCGCCAGCATCGAGCGCATCTTCAAGAACGACGCCCAGCCCCAGGACATCGCCGCCATCATCATCGAGCCGGTCCAGGGCGAAGGTGGTTTCTACGTCAACTCCAAGGCCTTCATGCAGCGCCTGCGCGCCCTGTGCGACCAGCACGGCATCCTGCTGATCGCCGACGAAGTACAGACCGGCGCTGGCCGTACTGGCACCTTCTTCGCCACCGAGCAACTGGGCGTTGTGCCTGATCTGACCACCTTCGCCAAATCCGTTGGCGGCGGCTTCCCGATTTCCGGCGTGTGCGGCAAGGCCGAAGTCATGGACAGCATCGCTCCCGGCGGCCTGGGCGGCACCTACGCTGGCAGCCCGATCGCCTGCGCCGCGGCCCTGGCCGTGCTGAAGGTGTTCGACGAAGAGAAACTGCTGGAGCGCAGCCAGGCTGTAGGCGAGCGCCTGAAGGCTGGCCTGCGTGAAATCCAGGCCAAGCACAAGGTCATCGGCGACGTCCGTGGCCTGGGTTCGATGATCGCCATCGAGCTGTTCGAAGGCGGCGACGAAAGCAAGCCGGCTGCCGAACTGGTCGGCAAGATTGTTGCCCGTGCTCGTGAGAAAGGCCTGATCCTGCTGTCGTGCGGTACCTACTACAACGTCATCCGCTTCCTGATGCCGGTCACCATTCCCGACGCGCAACTCGACAAGGGCCTGGCCATTGTCGCTGAGTGCTTCGACGAACTGGCCTGATTGCTCAGCTAGTGAAAAGAGACCCGCTCCGGCGGGTCTCTTTTTGCCTGGATGATAGAGAGTGGCACGGGCTGCAGCTCGACCTTGGTCTACACCACTATCCGCCGCCCAGGCCCCGGTTTAGACTTCCCGGCTTCGATTCATACGACGAATCCGTCCTGCGCTTCTGCCGATTCCCGGCTCTGCATGGTTCGTCACGGATGACCCACCCGCCACTCGAGGTATCCATGCCCACCGCCGCCCAGGTTCCGGAAATCCTGATTGCCGAGGCCGACCCCTGGACGTCGGATTTGCTCGCCCAGCTCGTCCTTGATATCCGTGGCGATGCCAAGGTGGTGCAGGTGGCCGATGGTCGCGAGGCCCTGGCGCGCTGCAAGCGGCGCCTGCCGGAGCTGGTGATTGCCGATGGCGAACTGGCTGGGATCGACGGCGTAGAACTGCTGCGCCAGTTGCGCCGCCACCCGCGTACCCCGGCGCTGCCTTTCGTACTGATCAGCGCCCGCGTGGATGCTGCCAGCGTGCGCGCCGTGCGGCCGCTGGCGCCCTCCGCCTACCTCGGCAAGCCCTTCAACGCCGCCAAGCTGCGCAAGCGCCTCAGCAGCCTGCTGCCGGCCGGTGATGCCGCTGCGGCGCGAAAGGCACCTGCGTTGCTGGTGAACAGTCTGAAGGAGTACCTCGACAGCGTCCGCGAGGAAGGCCAGGGCGCGCCCCTACTGGACGACGTGCGCGAAACCGTCAGCCAGTGCCTGCAGGCCGATCAGGTCGACCTGCGCGACCTCGACGAAATCTTCTCCCGCGACCCGCAGATCACTGCGCGGTTGATCGCTGCTGCCAACAGCGCGGCACAGCACCTCGGCATGCCCTGCCAGACGCTGGGTCAGGCCATGCAGCGCCTGGGCGTTACCCGTGTACTCAACCTGGTGCTGGGCATGGCCCTGGAGCGCAATGCGCGGCTGCACGACCCGCGCCTGGCGGAGCTGGCCGAACTGGTCTGGCAGGCCGCCCAGCGCAGCGCCGAGCTGGGCTACTGGCTGGCCAGCGAGCTGGAGCTGGATGCCGAGCTCTGCTACACCGCCGGGCTGTTGCACAACATGGGCGAACTGGCCCTGCTGCGCAGCCTGCAGGACTGGCAGGATGCCGGCGGCAGCCTGAGCAATGAAGAGCTGCACGATGTGATGAAACGCCGCTCGGCGGGCTTTGGTTCCGCCTTGCGAATCCGTTGGCGGCTGCCCTTTGGCCTGCGTGAACTGGTGGCTGCGTTCCACGGGCTCGGCGCTGGCGTGTTCTCCCGCGAAGCCCTGGTGCTCAACCTCTGCGCCGCGTTGCTACGTCTGCCGAGCGGAGAGGATCTCGCACTGCTTCTGGATGAACGGGCCGCGAGGCTGTTGCGACTCGACCCCGCCGTGCTGAAGCGGCTGCCGCAACGCCTTCTGCCCTGATGAGGCTAATGGCCTACGGCACGGTCATTGACTAGCCTGCGCAAAGGCTCGTCAGTCTTACGAGCCCTCCCGGTGCTACCGGGGAAGCTGCAGCGGAGCTGGATGCCGAGGCCTCGCATGGCGGATATCCAAAGGGCGAGGACGCCAGCCGCCTGGCGAGGCACAAGGCGGCGCACATGCTCGGCCTCGACGCCGCGCTGCTGGCGTCGTTGCCGAAGCTGACTTCGTCGAGCTAGGCCAGCGCTTCCTCGACGAAGTCCAGCCGATCCTGGCCGAAGAACATTTCCTCGCCGACGAAGCAGGTCGGCGCACCGAATACGCCGCGCTTCACCGCTTCTTCGGTCGCTGCCTTCAACGCGTCCTTCACTTCCTGATCGCCCACCAGGGCCAGCAGCGCCTCCGGGTCGAAGCCGGCGGCCTGGAGAGTCGCGCCCAGCACGGCGGGGTCGCCGAGGTTGCGCTTGTCCTGCCAGAGGGCGCGGAACATGGCATCCAGATAGGCCTCGAAGCGCTCCGGCTGGCGCATTTGCACGCCAATGGCGGCGCGCATCAGCGTCAGCGTGTTGATGGGGAAGAAGGGGTTGAAGTGCATCGGCACGCCATAGCGACGGGCGAAGCGCTGCATGTCGATCATGGTGTGCCGCGCCTTGGCGGGAACGGCGGCGGGCGAGGCGTTGCCGGTCGCCTGGAACACGCCGCCCAGCAGCATGGGGCGATAGCGCAGTTCGGCGCCATGACGGGCGCAGATGCCCGGCAACTGGGTCCAGGCCAGGTAGCTGGCCGGGCTGCCGAGGTCGAAGAAGAATTCGACGGTTTTGGTCATGAGGTGCGTTCTCGTCGTTGGTTATCGGCTAAGGCCAGGTAGGAGCGAGCTCGCTCGCGAACGAGGCCGTGCGGGGGCATTTCGCGAGCAAGCTCGCGCCTGCGGGGTCACCAACGCTCCATCCATGGCCGCAGATCAAGCTCGAACGTCCAGGCATCCCGCGGTTGGCTGTGCAGGTACCAATAGTTCTCGGCGATGTGGTCGGGATCGAGGATGCCGTCCTGGTCCTTCAGCGCGTAGCGCTCGGGAAAGTTGTCGCGGATGAAATCGGTATCGATGGCACCGTCCACCACCACGTGGGCGACGTGGATGTTCCGCGGGCCGAGCTCGCGGGCCATGCTCTGGGCCAGGGCGCGGATGCCGTGCTTGGCCCCGGCGAAGGCCGCGAACCCGGCGGCGCCGCGCAGGCCGGCAGTGGCGCCGGTGAAGAGGATGGTGCCGCGCTCGCGGGTGACCATGCGCCGGGCGACTGCCTGGCTGGTGAGGAAGCCGGAGAAGCAGGCCATCTCCCAGATCTTGAAGTACTTGCGCGCGGTTTCCTCGAGGATGCTGCAGGGCACGTTGGCGCCGATGTTGAAGACAAAAGCTTCGATCGGGCCGATGTCACGCTCGATGGTTTCCACCAACTCGGCGACTTCCTCTTCCTTGCGTGCATCAGAGGCAAAACCGTGGGCCTCGCCACCTTCGGCGCGGATGGCGTCCACCAGCGGCTGCAACTTGTCAGCGCTGCGCCGGGTCACGCAGGCGACATAACCCTCGCGGGCAAAGCGCCGGGCGATGGCACCACCCGTGGCATCGCCGGCACCAATTACCAGTACGACTTTCTTGTTCTCGGTATCGCTAGCCATGCTGTCCACCTTTACTGAACGATCGTTAGCTGAACGGACGTTATGCTATGCTCGCCAACGCGTCAAGCCAGTCCACCGGAGGTCGTCGTGCGTTACTCAGCCACCCACAAGGAAGAAACCCGGCAGAAGTTGCTGGAAAGCAGCGGTGCCATCGCCAAGCGCGGCGGCTTCTCCACCACCGGCGTCGACGGCCTGATGAAGGCCATCGGCCTGACCGGTGGTGCCTTCTACAGCCACTTCCCGTCGAAGAACGACCTCTTCACCGCCATCGTCCAGCGCGAGCTATCCCAGAGCCTGATCGGCCATGTCGCCCGTGGCGAAGGATTCTGCCGCGACAAGCTGGAGCGCTGCCTCGATCGCTACCTGAGCATGGCCCATCTGCAGAACCCCGACTCGGGCTGTGCCATCCCGACGCTCGGCGCGGAAATCGCCCGCGCCGATCTTTCCGTGCGTGAGGAGGCCGAGCACTGGATGCTGCAATTGCAGCGTGCCTGGGCGGAAATTCTCGAAGACGGCGAGCTGGCCTGGGCGATGATTTCCCAGTGCGTTGGCGCCCTGGTGGTCGCGCGCATGCTGGCCCGCGAAGAAACCCAGGCCGAAGTCCTGGACGCCAGCCGCGGCTTTCTCGGCCGGACGCTGGATGACCTGCTAGAGAAGTGACTGCTCGGCGCAGACGCTGAGAATCTGCTCCCGCAACCAGATGTTCGCCGGGTCCTGGTCGAAGGGCTGGGCCCAGAGCATCTCCAGGGAAAAGCTCGGCAGGTCAGGCAGCGGGCTGGTGGTGGTGCGAGCATCGCCCAGCAGCGCGTGGACCCGAGCGGGTAGCACCAGCAACAGCTCGCTGGCCGGAATCAGTTGCAAGGCGGCCAGGTAGTTGTTGGTCCGTGCGGCGATTTGTCGGGAGCGGCCCTGCTGCTGCAGCCAGCCATCGATCATGTTGCGCTCCGAGTCCCAGGGTGTGGGGAACACCTGGCGCCGTGCGCAGAACGCATCCAGGTCATCCACCGCCGCGCTACCGGCGGCGCGGACACAGAGCAGGTCGTCCTTCAGCAAGGCCAGGCTGACCAGGCCGGGGTGGGCGCGGTGCTGGTGCGGGCCGAAGCCCAGGGCCAGGTCCAGTTCGCCCTGTACCAGCGCATCGACGGGGATCTCCCGGCCAAGGCGTAGGACCTCCAGGCTGATGGGGTATCCCGCCTCGCTCAACCGGCGCAGCAATGGCGGCAGGATCAGCAGCTCGAAATACTCCGGTGCGCAAAGGCGGAAGGTACGCGGCGCCTGGCACGGGTCGAAGGCGCTGGCTTCGCTGAAGCAGGCGTTCATCAGCTCGATCATGCTGCGGGTGTGGGGGCGCATGGCCATCGCCTTGCGGGTGGGGCGCATGCCGCTGCGGGTGGCGATGAACAGTTCGTCGTCCAGGGCGCCGCGTAGCTTCTTCAGGCTGTAGCTGACGCTGGAGGCACTGAGATTCAGCGCCTCCGCCACGTCGCCCAAGTGCTGGCGCTCGTAGATTTCGAGGAAGACCAGCAAGTCCTGGATATCGATCTTGCGCAGTCCATTGGCGAGCAGCATGGCGGGGATCCTTTGAGCGGGAGCGCCATCAGAACCTGCCCCGATCGACATGGCAAGCCACTCAGGCTGTCGCCGTGCGCGCCGGGCTCAGGCGCGCCAGCCAGAGCATGCCGAGGACGATCAGCACAGCGCCGGCCCAGGCCAGCGGCGCGGGTGCCCGGTGCAGCCAGAAGCTCTGCAGCAGCAGGGCGAACAGGCCGCTGAGGTAGCTGTAGGCGATCACCGTGGCCGGGGGCAGCCAGTGGATGGCCCGGTGCAGCAGCCAGAAGGTGGCCAGGGTAGCGGTCAAGGCCAGGTAGAGCAGCCAGCCGATGTCGCGCAGGGCAATGCCTTGCAGCCCCTCCCAGCGCTGGCCCAGGGTCGCCGTCAGGGCCAGCAGCAGGCCGCCGGCCAGTAGGTTGCCGCAGGCCAGGGAGGCGGCGCTGCGCTCAGTACCGAGCCAGGGTTTGAGGCGCTGGCTGAGTGGGCCATAAATGGCCATGGCCAGGCAGCCGATGCCGTAGAGGCCATAGGCGTAGGCGTCGAAGTGGGCGTTATCGAGCCCGAGCAGTGCCAGCGCGCCGAGGGCGGCGACGAGGGTTGGCCACAGTCGTTGCAGCACCGGCTTGCCCAGCAGCATCCGCTCACTCCCAAGCGTCAGCAGCGGCACGCTGACATAGAGCAGCGCGGTGTCCAGTGCCTTGGTGTGTTTCAGTGCCTCGAACAGGCTGCCGAAATAGAGCGCCAGCAGCCCGCCCAGCACCACGTGGGCCAACAGCGCGCGCCCGTTGGGAAGTCCGGGGCGGCGCAACAGCAGAAAGGGCAGGAACAGGCCGCCCGAGAGCAGCAGGCGCAGTGCGGTCAACGGCAGGGCGTCGAGTGCGGGGTTCACCTCGGCGGCGGCAAAGAACGAGAGCGCCACCAACAGTGCCCAGAGCAGCATCGAGGCGTGGGCGTTGAAGCCTGGAGAGAGGGACTGGCGCATGGTGGGGCTCCGTCTGTATGCAGGTGGCCATTGCGCCAGCGCGGCGATTTCCCGGCAAATCAGAAAGTCGAGAGTGGATTCGGGAATTTGAATTGCCCAGCATGGCGCTAGAGTTATCCACACGCCCGTCTGGAGATGCCCGTCATGGGTCAGGATCAATCGCCGCTCGCCACCCTCGCCGGACTGTGCGCCTTGCTGCTGGCCGCACCGGCCCTAGGCGACTCCCTCGCTGCCGCCAGCCGCGCCAGCCTGCTGGAGGACAGCCACTTCGTGCGCGACGCCGCGTCCGAGCGCATCCAGCAGATTCGTTTCTCCTTCCGCGAACCGCCGCTGGAGGAGGGGCAATCACCCGCCTGGGCGCGCGCCTTCGGCAGCCATGGTTCGGTAGACGCCGACCACCGCGCACCGCGCCGGGAGCGTGATGTCGGTGGGCTGCTGCTGGGTAGCGAACGCAAGCTGGGCAATTGGCTGGTCGGTGGAATGGGCGGCTACTCGGCAACGTCGGTGGAGGTGCAGGGCGCGGACGCGGATATCCACAGCCTGCATCTGGGTGCCTATGCCGGCACCAAGGTCTACAACCAGATCGGCGTAAAGCTGGGGGCGGCCTGGAGTGGTCATGATGGTGACCGGCGCGCCGCCGATGCGAACAGTGGTCAGGTATTCGGCGAGCTCAGCTACTCCCTGGATTTCCGCGACTTCAGCGCCGAGGGCTTCAGCGAGCTGGCCTATGTGCGGCTGGACAGTGATTCACAAGCCGCCATCGACAGCCAGCGCGACGAGATCGGCTACAGCACCTTCGGCCTGCGAGGCACCACGCGTATCGAGCTTGAATCGGGCCGGCGCCTGACTGCACGCATCAGCTCGGGCTGGCGTCATGCGTTCAGTGACAGTCGGTTGGAAGACGAGAGTGGTGCCGCCGTGGCACTGACCCGGGACGCTTTCCGCCTGGATATGGGGCTGGACTACCAGTTCACCGACCAGGCCTATGTAGGGCTGTTCTACAACGGCACCTACGCCGAAGACGCGCGGGACAATGGGCTGACGGCGCGGCTGAGCCTGCGGTTATGACCTATGTAGGATGGGTTGAGCCTGCGAAACCCATCAATCCGGCGATGGGTTTCGCTCCGCTCAACCCATCCTACGAGAGAGCCCTGAATCGCGTCGTGCTCAGATTTCCTGCATATCGAAGTCGTTCTTGCCGACGCCACAATCCGGGCAGATCCAGTCATCCGGCACGTCGGCCCAGGGGGTGCCGGCCGGGATGCCCTCGTCGGGCCAGCCCTTGGTCTCGTCGTAGATCAGGCCGCAGACCACACAAATCCAGGTTTTCATGCCGCTACCTCATGCTTGCAGCTGTGCTCGGGGAAGGCACGCGCCCGGAGGCGCGCGTTGTCGCTATCATAGGCGCGGTGCTGGGTCGCCGGTGCCCTAACCAAGGGTGGGTTGGGCCGGTTGCGTGGCCGCCTGCTCCTTCGGATTCCAGCGGTTGGCGCGGGCGAAGGTGCCGAAGTCGTTGAAGCGAACGCCCATCTCGCGCATCACCTTATGCGCCACTGGCGCGGTCATCTGGCGGATGTAGAAGGGCTCCTTGACCACGAAGTGGTGGATGGCATGGGTGCTGCCGAAGTTGAAGCAGAACGCCTGCAGCGGCCACATCCACCAGGGGTTGAGCACCTGGGTCTGCTGGATCACGTTGCCCAGTTCGACATCGCCGTAGTAGTGCATGTTGGAGCTGACGAAGTGCAGGCAGAAGGTGCGCAGCACATTCGGGCCTACCAGCACCACGACTGCGATGTTGACGAGGTGCATCGCTTCCAGGGTTCCAGCCGACCAGGCGATGGGCGCATTCAGGGCCCAGGCCAGGGTGTCGATGGCGTGGAAGCCGAGGAAGACGTACCAGGTGCCCCAGTTCAGCAGCGCCAGCGGCGCGTAGACCTTCAGGGTGCGCCAGAGGATGCTGCGCTTGTGCGCCCAGGTCTTGGCTCGCAGCATGCGGATCAGCGAGGACATCACGTTGTCGCCCACCATCAGCAGGCGCGCCAGGCCCCAGGGTTCGCCGTTGGTGATGGCGCGCTCCTCCATGTCGGTCTCGGTGCCGGACACCTTGTGGTGGTTGAGGTGCAGGTGACGGCGAATCCAGGGATTGATGGTGCTCGGCCGCGCCAGCCAGACCAGCGCCATCATCAGGTTGTGCGGCATCTTGCGCTTGCGGAAGTACATGCTGTGGATCAGGTCGTGCTCCAGCTCGTGGGTCAGCGACGCGAAGAAGGCATTGAGCAGCAGGCAGGCCCACCAGGCGATCTGCTCGTTCAGGTAGAGCAGGGCGGAACCGACCATGCCGGCCAGGGCGAAGGCGAGAATGCCGGCGCCGATGGCGTCCTGATGTTTCAACACGGGGTAGCGCTGGCGCAGCGCGTTGCCGCGGGCCATCACCACTTCACGAATATGCGCTGATCGCTGCTGGTCATTCAGCGTGCGGGGGCTTGCAGGCGTGGTGGACATGCTTCCATCCTCTTGTTGGAGATGGTTCTACTGTGCCGTTCCGGGCCGTCGCCGCGCCCGACCGAGCACGCCAACCTGTTGACCGGATACGCCAACCTGCATGAGCGAACCCACCACCCTCGCCAGCTGGACCCGTGCCCTGCGCAAGCAGCTGGATGCGCTTGGGCTCGACAGCGCCGACCTGTGCCGCCAGGCCCAACTCGACCCGGCGCTGATGGACGACCCCAATGCGCGTTACCCGCTTTCGGCCACCACCCGGCTCTGGGAGCTGGCGGTAGCAGCCAGCGGCGACCCGGCCCTGGGCTTGAAGATATCCACCTACGTCAGCCCCACCACCTTCCACGCCCTGGGCTATGCCCTGGTGGCCAGCGCCAGCCTGCGGGAAGTCTTCGAGCGCATCGTGCGTTACCACCAGGTGGTCAGCGACGCCCTGGAGCTGGACCTCAGTCGCCAGGGCGAACGTTACCTGTTCCGTCTGCGGGTGCGCGCCGACGGTATCGAGCCCGCACCGGAAGCGGTGGACGCCTTCGTCGCCATCTATGTCCGCACCTGCCGCAACCGTATCGGTCGTGACTACGCGCCGCTGGCCGTGTACCTGCGCCGCCCCGAGCCCGCGGACCCGCAGCCGTGGCACGACGTCTTCCGCGCGCCGCTGGTGTTCGGCGCCGATGAGAATCGGCTGGAGTTCGCAGTGGAAGATTTCGAGCGACTGCTGGACGACGCCAACCCCGAGCTGGCCGAACACAACGAAGCGGTGCTCAAGCGCACCCTGGAGCAGCTGCAGCAGCCCACCTGGTCGCGCAGGGTGCGCGCTTGCCTGGAGGCTCAGCTACCCAACGGCGAACCCTCCGCCGAGCGCATCGCACAAACCTTGCACCTCAGCTTGCGCAGCCTGCAGCGACACCTGGCCGATGAGGGCTGCAGCTACGAGCAACTGCTGGGCGATACCCGCCAGGCGCTGGCCCTGTCGCACATGCGTGACCCACGCTGTTCCATCAGCGAGGTCGCCTACCTGCTCGGTTTCGCCGATACCAGCAGCTTCAGCCGCGCCTTCAAGCGCTGGACCGGACAGAGCCCCAGCCAGTACCGGGACAGCCTGTTGCGCTGAACTGGTAGGGTGGGCTTCAGCCCACCATTGGTCCCTGCCGGTGGGCTGAAGCCCACCCTACAGAATTCACTGCCGACCTAGGGTTTCTGGGCTGCGTGGCGCAGCAGCTCTGGATCGAGGATCTCGATTTCCCCGTAGTTCAGGCGCAGGGCCCCTTGGGCTTCCAGTTCCTTGAGGATCTGGTTGGTGGTCTGTCGGGAGATCGCCAACATCATTGCCAACTGCTCCTGGGCCAGGTGAATGACCCGCCGCTGGCTTGTGCCTGCGCCATAGCCCTCGGCGATCATCAGCAACCGTCGCGCCAGGCGCTGGGGCGCCGGCAGCAGGCTCATCTCTTCCAGGGCGATGAAGGCCAGGCGCAGCTTCTGACTCATCAGCAAGGCGAAATCGCGCCAGTGCTCCGGCCGTCGTTGCAAGAGTGCCAGCAACGGTGCCTGGGGCAGGTTGAACAGGGTCACGGGGCCTTCGGCGAAGGCGTCATGGGTGCGCGGCTGGCCGTCGAACAGGGAGATTTCGCCGAACCAGTGCGGTGGCTCCACCAGCACCAGCAAGGCCTCCTTGCCGCTCTCGCTGATGCTGCCGACCCGGATCGCGCCATCTAGCACGGCATAGAGCCCGCAGGGTGGGTCGCCACGACGGAACAGCCGTTGGCCAGGCTCCAGCCGGCGCAGCTGGGCCATGGTCAGAAGGTCGTCCTGCAGGCGTGCCGGTAACTGGCTGAACCATTGGCCGGTGAGCAGGAGATCGCGGTGGTGCTTGAATGGGGTCATGGGCTTTGTCGGCTAGCTGACAGAGGTTGCCTGGGGCGTGGCGCCATTATCGACGCAACTGCCTGCCAACCCGAGGACACAATAATGAAAACCCTCATCGACCAACTTGGCCAGTACGCCGAGTACCACCGTGACCGCCGCAACATCGCCACCCACTTCGTCGGAATTCCGCTGATCGTGGTCGCCGTCGCCGTGTTGCTGTCGCGCCCGGGTACCGAAGCCTTCGGCCTCTGGTTGTCGCCGGCGGCCGGGGTCAGCCTGGTGTCGGCGCTCTACTACTTCCGCCTCGACCTGCGCTACGGCCTGGTGATGGCTGCGCTGCTCGCGCTCAGCCTGTGGATAGGCGCCGCCCTCGCGGTGCAGGGCACTGCCGCCTGGCTTGGCGCCGGGCTGGGGATGTTCGTGGTGGGCTGGGTGATCCAGTTCATCGGCCATTACTACGAAGGGCGCAAACCGGCGTTCGTCGATGACCTGACGGGCCTGATCATCGGGCCGCTGTTCGTGGTGGCCGAACTGGGCTTCCTGCTGGGGCTGCGCAAGGAAGTCGAGCACGCCGTGGAAGAGCGCGCGGGGCCGACCTGCATTCGCGAGAAGAAAGCGGCGGTTTGAGCAATGGTTTCCCGGCACTCACCATTCGACCTGCACGGATTGCGCCCTCTCCCTCTGGGAGGGGGTCGGGGTGAGGGTATTGCCCGCCGCGCGGTATTGCCCATGACTTGCACTTCGCTGATCTTCGCGACTGAGGTCGCTCCCACAACGGCAGAATTACATGTTGTAGGCAGCTGCATTGCCCGTAGGAGCTGGCTTGCCAGCGAATGGCCCCGCTTCGCCGGCAAGCCAGCTCCTACAAAGCTCTTGGCCCGACGGTAAATCTCTCGCAACAGTTAACGTAGGCATAGCGGATGAGTTCGCCCCTACAGGGTTGGTGCCACCAATCAGGGAGCGGGGGGCAGGGCGCCCAGCGCCAGCAACTGCCTGCTCATCGACCGCGCATGACGGTCCACCACCATCGGCGCGTAGGGCCGGCCGGAGGCGCTGACCAGGGCGCTGCTCTGGCTGTTCATATCGCTCAATGCCGCCTTCAGGAAGCTCCAGCGGGTCTTCAGCTTGGCCACAGCCGGGTCGGCCTTGTCATCCAGGGGTGCCAGTTCCTGGTCGATGTCCGGCAATAGCAGACGCTCGTCCTGACCGATGTAGGTGTCGCCGTTCTCGCGGGCGATTTCGAAGGTGCCGATGTAGGCCCGGCTCAGGTACTGCACGTTCAGGTATTCCACCTTGGCCGGCAGATCCTCGACCCCGGCGGCGCCAGCCTGGATGCGGGCGGCGATCAGGAAATCGCGCAGGGCCTTGGCCAGTTCCTGGGGATAGCGCCAGGGCACGTCCTCTTCCTTGTGGCCGAAGGAAACGCCCCGATCGAGTTGGGTAACAAGTGAGTCACGGGTCTTGCGCAGGTCCTCGCTCGGCTCGGCGATGCGCTGGAAGGCGGCGTCCAGTGCCTTGAGGTCGTCGCGCATGCGGGTCGAGTGAGCGTCCTGGAAGCCTTCGCCGCGGAACAGCAGCAGGCTGCTGGTGGCGCGGCAGGCGTGCACCTGCGCGAGTTCCAGCGGTGCCAGCTCGGTTGCGGGTGCAGGCAGGGCGAGGCCTAGGAGAAGGCCCAACAGCGGGTACAGCAGAACCTTGCGGATCATGGCGGGTGCTCCTGTTCTTGTTGTTCTGAGGAGTCGTTGGAGGTGCCGGCACAGCCTACTGTGTCGTGGCCTGGAGGCTATTACCCGAAAGAGTGATTTGCTGTGGGGCGATCGATGTTTTCAGGCGCCGTCCAGCAGTTTGCGCAGCAGCGCCGCGCTGGACGGGTCGGCGGGAAACAGGGTCTCCAGCCCCAACTCGGCGAGGGTGACGTCCACCGGGGTGCCGAACACCGTGATGGTGCTGATGAAGCTGATGACGCCCAACGGCGTTCGCAGTTGCAGCGGCACGAGCACGGCATCGCTGGGCAAGCCGGCTGGCGGAGGCGGGGCGGGATAGCCCGCGAGTTCATCGAGCAGGGCCTGCAGTTCGCGGTCGCCACTGACCTCGATATCCCGCTGCAGGCGCTCCAGCAGATGCGCGCGCCATTGGCCGAGGTTGACGATGTGCGGTGCCAGGCCTTGTGGATGAAGCGAGACGCGCAGCACGTTGAGTGGTGGCGCCAGCAGTTCAGGTGCCACGCCCGAGAGCAGGGGCGCAACGGAACCGTTGGCCGCCAGCAGGTTCCAGTGGCGGTCCACCGCCAGCGCCGGATTGGGCTCGTGGGCCTTGAGCAATTGATCGATCGCCTGACGGGCACCCGCCAGGGCTGGGTCGTCGAGCGCGCGCTGAGGGAACAGTGGTGCATAGCCGGCCGCAGTCAGCAGGCGGTTGCGCTCGCGCAGGGGAATCTCCAGTTGCTCGGCCAGGTGCAGCAGCATCTCGCGGCTGGGGTGGGCGCGGCCGGTCTCGACGAAGCTCAGGTGACGCGTGGAAATCTCCGCGTCGCAGGCGAGGTCGAGCTGGCTGAGGCGGCGCCGCTGGCGCCATTGGCGCAACAGGGCGCCGACGGGGTGGGCAGATGTATTCATGGCACCGACGATAGTCCAGGGAGGGAAGCTCGGCCATTACCTGGCAGGTAATCGACCCGCTGCAGGTTTCGCGGAAATCTGTCGCCAAGCGCCAGGTCGGCGCCCCATCGACAGGAGAACCACCATGACTCATCTCGACATGTCCCCGCTGCTGCGCCGTGCCCTGCAAGCCGATGCCCTGGCCAGCGGCGCCATGGGCCTGCTGCTCGCGCTGGCCGCCGGACCGCTGGAAGAACTGCTGGGCCTGCCGCGTTCGCTGCTGCTGGGCGCGGGTATCGGCCTGCTGCCCTTCGCGCTCGTCCTCGGCTGGCTGGCCAATCGCACAACCGTGCGGCGCGGCTGGATCTGGGCGGTGCTGGCGATCAATGCGGTGTGGGTGATCGACAGCCTCTCGCTGCTCGCCCTCGGTTGGGTGGAGCCGACCCTGCTGGGCAAGGTCTTCGTGATCGGCCAGGCGGTGGCGGTGGCCGTGCTCGCGGAGCTGGAGTTCTTCGGCTTGCGCCGTTGCCCGAGTGTGACTGCGTGAAGGGCAGCGCTGCGTTGGGCTTTGCGCGGCGCTCAGCCCAACCTGCGGTCAGGCGGCCAGGTTCAGAACCCCGCCGCCTTCTGCCAGGCCTTGGGCTTGAAGAACAGCGTTTCGCCGCGCACCAGGCCTACGAGGCTGTCGTGGTCTTTCACCACTTCGGCCTCGATCAGCTCATCCTGGCCGTCCACCTTCAGGGTTACCCGGGTAATGGCGCCCAAGGGGCGGATGTCACGGACTTCGGCGGCGCGGTGTTCGTCCACATCGGAGCGCGACAGTGACACTTCGTGGGGGCGGAACAGCAGATGCTGGTCGTCGCCCAGGTGCAGGCGATTGGAGTCGCCGAGGAAGTGGTAGACGAAGTCACTGGCCGGGTTCTCGTAGACCTCGCCGGGCGAGCCGATCTGTTCGATCACACCTTTGTTCATCACCACGATGCGGTCGGCCACTTCCATGGCTTCTTCCTGGTCGTGGGTGACGAACACGGAGGTCAGGTTGATCTCCTCGTGCAGGCGCGCCAGCCAGCGGCGCAGCTCCTTGCGCACCTTGGCGTCGAGGGCGCCGAAGGGCTCGTCCAGCAGCAGGATCTTCGGTTCCACCGCCAGGGCGCGGGCCAGGGCGATGCGCTGGCGCTGGCCACCGGAGAGCTGCTCCGGGTAGCGGTCGGCGAGCCAGTCCAGCTGCACCATGTTCAGCAGCTCGTGGACCTTGGCCTTGATGGCCGACTCGCTCGGACGCTCGCGCTTGGGCTTCATGCGCAGGCCGAAGGCGACGTTGTCGAATACCGTCATGTGACGGAACAGTGCGTAGTGCTGGAACACGAAGCCGACGTTGCGATCGCGCACGTCGTGCTGGGAGACGTCCTCGCCGTGGAACACGATGCTGCCCGCGTCCGGGGTTTCCAGGCCGGCGATGATCCGCAGCAGGGTGGTCTTGCCGCAGCCAGAGGGCCCGAGCAGCGCCACCAGCTCGCCGCTGTGGATATCCAGGTTGATCACGTCGAGGGCCTTGAAGGCGTTGAAGTTCTTGCTGACGTTGCGGATTTCAATGCTCACGGTGGTTACTCCTCATCAGCATTCGACTTGAGACGGGACAGACGCGACTCGCTCCACTGCTTGAGCAGCAGGATGCCTAGCGCCAAGGCCAGCAACAGGCTGGCGACGCTGAAGGCGGCGACGTGGTTGTACTCGTTGTAGAGAATCTCGACGTGCAGCGGCAGGGTGTTGGTGACGCCGCGGATGTGTCCGGAAACCACCGACACCGCGCCGAACTCGCCCATCGCCCGCGCGGTGCAGAGCACCACGCCGTAGATCAGGCCCCATTTGATGTTCGGCAAGGTCACGTGCCAGAACATCTGCCAGCCGTTGGCGCCCAGCAGGCGAGCGGCTTCTTCCTCCTGGGTGCCTTGTTCCTGCATCAGCGGGATCAGCTCGCGGGCGACGAAGGGGACGGTCACAAAAAGGGTGGCCAGGACGATGCCGGGGACGGCGAAGACGATCTGGATGTCGCGGTCCTGCAGCCACTCGCCGAAGTAACCCTGGGCACCGAACAGCAGCACGTAGATCAGGCCGGCGATCACTGGCGACACCGAGAACGGCAGGTCGATCAGTGTCACCAGCAGGCTCTTGCCGCGAAACTCGTACTTGCTCACGCACCAGGCGGCGGCCACGCCGAACACCAGGTTGAGTGGCACCGAGATGGCCACGGCGATCAGGGTCAGCTTCAGCGCGGAGAGGGCGTCCGGCTCGAAGATGGCGGTGAAGAAGGTGCCCAGGCCTTGCTTCAGCGCTTCGCTCAGCACCACCAGCAGCGGCAGCAGCAGGAACAAGGCGAAGGCCAGCCAGGCGCTGGATATCAGGATGCGACGACCCCAGGCGCTGCCCCGGCGGGCAGCATTGGCGGAGGACGCGGCGGTCAGGCTTGCGGTGCTCATGGCCTTCTCCTCAAGGGGTCTCGATACGGCGCTGCAGCAGGTTGATCAGCAGCAGCAGGACGAAGGCGACGACCAGCATCAGCACGCCGATGGCGGTGGCGCCGGTGTAGTCGTACTGGTCCAGCTTGACCATGATCAGCAGCGGCAGGATCTCGGTCTTCATCGGCATGTTGCCGGCGATGAAGATCACCGAGCCGTACTCGCCCACGCCGCGGGCGAAGGCCAGCGCGAAACCGGTCAGCCAGGCGGGGTGCAGGGCCGGCAGCAGCACATGGCGGAAAGTCTGCAACGGCTTGGCGCCCAGGCACGCGGCGGCTTCCTCCACTTCGCGGGGGATGTCCGCCAGCACCGGCTGCACCGTGCGCACCACGAAGGGCAGGGTGACGAAGGTCAGCGCCAGGGTGATGCCAAGCGGGGTGTAGGCGATCTTGAAACCGAGGTCGGTAGCGAACTGGCCCACCAGGCCGGCCGGTGCGTAGAGCGCGGTGAGGGCGATACCGGCGACCGCGGTCGGCAGGGCGAAGGGCAGGTCGACCATGGCGTCGATGACCTTGCGGCCGAAGAAGTCGTAACGCACCAGCACCCAGGCCAGCAGGGTGCCGATGAGGCCGTTGATCACGGCGGCGGCCAGCGCGGTGCCGAAGCTGAGCTTGAGGGCGGCGAGCACGCGAGGGGCGCTGATGATGGTCCAGAACTGAAGCCAGGTCAGCTCGGTGGTCTTGAGGAACAGGGCACCGAGGGGAATCAGGACCAGCAGGCTGAGGTACACCAGGGTGTATCCCAGGGTCAGCCCGAAGCCGGGTATGACCGGTGAAATGCGTCGCGACATGTTCTGTCCTTACTCTGCGTTGGAACGCTTGGTTTTCCGGAGCCGGCCCTGTCGAGCCGTATCCGGCAAACAGGCCCGATCCGTGGATCAGGCCTGGTTTTCGCTCCTTCCCTGGAACTCTCGCGATGGGTTTCGCTCCGCTCTACCGATCCTACGGAACTGGTCTCGTAGGATGGGTAGAGCTTGCGAAACCCATCAACGTTATTGCGCCTGGTAGATCTGGTCGAAGATGCCGCCGTCGTTGAAGAACTTCGGTTGCGCTTCCTTCCAGCCGTTGAAGTCCTTGTCCACGGTCACGAGGTCCAGCTTCGGGAACTGCCTGGCGAACTCGGCCGCGACCTTCTCGTTACGCGGCCGGTAGAAGTTCTTTGCCGCGATGCGCTGGCCTTCCTCGCTGTACAGGTACTGCAGGTAGGCTTCGGCGACCTTGCGGGTGCCCTTCTTGTCGACGTTCTTGTCCACGACCGATACCGGCGGCTCGGCGAGGATCGACAGACTCGGTGCGACAATTTCGAAGTTCTCGCCACCCTGTTCCTTCAGGGCCAGGAAGGCTTCGTTCTCCCAGGCCAGCAGCACGTCGCCGATCTGGTTGTTGACGAAGGTGATGGTCGAGCCACGGGCGCCGGTATCCAGCACCGGTACGTGCTGGTACAGCGCCTTCACGTATTCCTGGGCCTTGGCGTCACTGCCGTACTGCTTTTTGGCCCAGGCCCAGGCGGCGAGGAAGTTCCAGCGGGCGCCGCCGGAAGTCTTCGGGTTCGGGGTGATGACTTCCACGCCCTCTTTGGTCAGGTCGCCCCAGTCCTTGATGCCCTTGGGGTTGCCCTTGCGGACCAGGAACACGATGGTCGAGGTGTAGGGGGTGCTGTTGTCCGGCAGACGGGCCTGCCAGTTTTCCGGGACCAGCTTGCCGAGTTTTTGCAGCTCGTCGATGTCGCCGGCCAGCGCCAGGGTCACCACGTCGGCCTTCAGGCCGTCGATCACGGCGCGGGCCTGCTTGCCGGAGCCACCGTGGGATTGCTGCACCTTCACATCCTCGCCGCCTTCGGCCTTCCAGTGCTTGGCAAAGGCAGCGTTGTATTCCTGGTAGAGCTCACGGGTCGGGTCGTAGGACACGTTGAGCAGTTCGGTGGCGGCGGCGGCCGGGCCGGCGATCAAGGCGCTGGCGAGGGCGGCGAGGGCGAAACGGCGAATCGACATTATCAAGCTCCTGGAACTGGATTTTTGTGTTGGCTGGTTTTTCGTCGATACGCCCTCCGGCTGTCCGGTCGGGCCTCGAGCCTGCTGCGCAGGGCTCGGAAGAGTTCGGTGGATCAGCTGTTGCGTGGGGTTGGTTGCTGCAGGCGGAATTTTTCCTTGCGCTCGATCTGGACCACCTGGCCGTTGTGCACGGTGATCTCCACCGAGCCGAAACGCAGGCCAAGCAGGGCACTCTGGATTTCGCGCAAGATGCTGGCTTCGTCCTGGCCTTCCACGCTACGAAGGGATGCGCTCATGGTCGTGCTCCTTGAAATGGGGCCCGCGGCGATGGACGGGGAAGGGGTTCCGCGTGGCGTGGAGCGAATATTAGGCAGGGCTGGTTTATTCTTAAAAATACTGTTTAAGAATTTTTATATAACCAAAAGTATTGGTCTGTGTGAGATGCACCCGGCTCGCCAGGCGCGGTGAGGGCCATGCGTGCAGTGGCCCTGCAAGGGCTATCAGGCATTCGGCCAGCGCCGCTCGACCTCTTCCACCGGCAGCGGGCGGCTGAACAGGTAGCCCTGGCCGTAGTCGCAACCCAGCTCGCGAAGGAAGTCGGCCTGGGCATCTTCCTCGATCCCCTCGGCCAGCACGCTGAGGCCCAGGCTGTGCCCCAGGGCGGTAACGGCGCGGGCGATGGCGATGTCATTCGGGTCGGCCGGCAGGCCACGAATGAAGCTCTGGTCGATCTTCAATTTGTGCACCGGCAGGCGCTTGAGGCGCTGGAGCGAGGAGTAGCCGGTGCCGAAGTCATCGATGGCCAGCCGCACGCCGAGGTCGCGCAGGCGCGATAGCAGGGCCTCGGCGGTTTCCGGGGCCTCCATCACAGCGCCTTCGGTAATTTCCAGCTCCAGATACTTCGGCTCCAGGCCGGTGGCGGATAGCACGCGAGCCACATCGTCATACAGCTCGGTGCGGCGGAACAGGCGGCATGACAGGTTGACGGCAATGAAGGTCAGCTCATGGCCCTGGACCCGCCACTGCTGCATCTGCCGGCAGGCCTGTTCCAGCACCCAGGCATCGATGTGGCCGATCAGTCCGCTTTCTTCGGCAATCGGCAGGAACTCACCCGGTGGCACCAGGCCGCGCTGGGGATGTTCCCAGCGCACCAGGGCTTCGAAGCCGATCAGGTGGTTGTCGGCCAGGCGCCGGATGGGCTGGTAGTGCACGCGCAACTGGTCGTGCTCCAGTGCCCGGCGCAAGGCGCTGACCAGCTCGACACGCTGGCGCGCCTGCTCGGTCAGCTCCTGGCTGTAGAACGCATAGGAATCGCGCCCCGCACTCTTGGCCTTGAACAGTGCCGAGTCCGCATTGCGCATCACTTGCTCGACAGTGGAGTCGTCGTTCGGAAACAGGCTTATGCCCAGGCTGGTGCTGATGAAAATGTCCTGGCCACCCAGGCGGAACGGGGTCGCCAGCTCGCTGCGGATGCGCTCGGCCAGGGCCGCCGTCTGGTCGGCCTGGGGGCAGTTGTCCCAGAGCAGGCCGAATTCGTCGCCACCGAGGCGAGCCAGGGTCATGCCGCCTTCCAGCAGGCCCTGCAGGCGTACGCCGACCATCTTCAGCAGCAGGTCGCCCTGGGAATGGCCGAGGCTTTCGTTGATGTGCTTGAAATGGTCCAGGTCCAGCAGGAGGACGGCACCACGCTGTTGTTCGCGGCGGGCACGCTCCAGCACCTGCTCGACGCGTTCGGTGAACAGCAGGCGGTTGGCCAGGCTGGTCAGCGGGTCGTGGTGGGCGAGGAAGTCCAGTTCGTGCTGGGAACGCTTGATCGCGCTGATGTCGGAGAACACCGCCACGTAATGGGTCAACCGGCCTTCCTCGTCATGGATGGCGCGCAGGTTCTGCCAGAGCGGGTAGATCTCGCCGTTCTTGCGCCGGTTCCACACTTCGCCGCTCCATTCCCTGCGGTTCTCCAGGGCGTGCCACATGGCCTTGTAGAAGGCCGGCTCGTGGCGGCCGGAGCTGAAGATCCGCGGGTTCTTGCCCAGCACCTCGGCCTCCTCGAAGCCGGTGATGCGGGCGAAGGCGCGATTGACGTGCACGATGCGGCTATCGGCATCGGTGACCAGCACGCCTTCCTGGGTGCTGTCGAACACCGCGGCGGCCTGGCGCAGGCTGCTTTCGTGGGCGCGGCGGGCGTCCAGGTAGCCCTTCAGGCTGCGCAGGTGCATGCACGCCAGGCCGAACAGCAGAAGGCTGGTGACCAGGACGAAGAACAGGCCCTTGGCGGTCTGCAACTCGTTCAGTAGCGCGCGGTCGCCCACCAGGCCGACCAGTACACGGTCGCTGAACAGTACCCAGAGGCTGGCAAGAATGAAGTAGGGCAGCACCAGTCTGAGGGCGCTGAACTTGGAACGCATGGGCGCGGCCTTCCTGGCTTGGGCAAAACGTGAGGATGCGCATTATAGGGGCAACCGACGACCGGGGGGCTTCTATCTAAAAGACGGGATGGTTTTCTCCGGGGGCTTTGTGATAATCCGAGCGTAGCTAGCGCTACAAGCCCCGATCACTTCACCCGAGGCAACTCCATCCATGTGGTACAACGGTTTTCTCGACCTGTCGCTGTGGCAACTGGTGGCGGTCACCCTGGTGATGACCCATATCACCATCGTCAGCGTCACCGTCTATCTGCACCGCTACTCCGCGCACCGCTCGCTGGAGCTGCATCCTGCGCTCAAGCACTTCTTCCGTTTCTGGCTGTGGCTGACCACGGCCATGAACACCCGCGAGTGGACCGCCATCCACCGCAAGCACCACGCCAAGTGCGAAACCGCCGACGACCCCCACAGCCCGGTGGTCAAGGGCGTCTGGACCGTCCTGCGCAAGGGCGCCGAGCTTTACCAGGAAGAGGCCAAGAACGAAGAAACCCTGCGCATCTACGGCAAGAACTGCCCGGATGACTGGATCGAGCGCAACGTCTACAGCCGCTACCCCATTGGTGGCGTGACCCTGATGGCGCTGATCGACCTGGCGCTATTCGGCGCGGGCGGCATCACCATCTGGGCCATCCAGATGATGTGGATTCCCGTCTGGGCCGCCGGCGTCATCAACGGCCTGGGCCATGCCATCGGCTACCGCAACTTCGAATGCCGCGATGCCGCCACCAACCTTGTGCCCTGGGGCATCCTCATCGGTGGCGAAGAGCTGCACAACAACCACCACACCTACCCGAACTCCGCGAAGCTCTCGGTGAAGAAGTGGGAGTTCGACATGGGCTGGGCCTGGATCAAGCTGTTCAGCCTGCTGGGCATGGCCAAGGTGCAGCGCGTCGCCCCCATTGCCCATCGCGTCGAAGGCAAGGGCAACCTGGACATGGATACCGCCATGGCCATCCTCAACAACCGCTTCCAGATCATGGCCCAGTACCGCAAGTTGGTGATCGGCCCGCTGGTGAAGCAGGAGCTGGCCAAGGCCGACGCATCGGTTCGCCACTCGTTCCGCCGCGCCAAGCGCCTGCTCTCCCGCGAGACCAGCCTGCTCGACGAAGGCCACCAGGCGCGTATCGCCGCCATGCTGGAGCAGAGCCAGGCCCTGAAGGTGATCTACGAGAAGCGCCTGGCGCTGCAGCAGATCTGGGTCAAGACCAGTGCCAACGGCCACGACATGCTCGAAGCCATGAAGCAGTGGGTGCATGAGGCCGAAGC
The DNA here is from genome assembly GCF_000423545.1 of Metapseudomonas resinovorans DSM 21078. Taxonomy (GTDB): domain Bacteria; phylum Pseudomonadota; class Gammaproteobacteria; order Pseudomonadales; family Pseudomonadaceae; genus Metapseudomonas; species Metapseudomonas resinovorans. The sequence goes on along the minus strand of NZ_AUIE01000021.1, from coordinate 118,062 downwards.
CAGCGGCATCCAGTCCCTGCGTGACTTCGCCGAACAGCTGAAGACCTACTCCCTGCGTCCGGCCACCGCCTGACACGGGACAGCACCAACGAAAAGGCCGGCAGACATGCCGGCCTTTTTGCTTTCTGGCTTTTTGTGGATACATCGCCAAGGGCAGCGCAGCTGCTCCGCGAGGCACCCCACCCGCACGGCATTTCCCGCAGGCAAAAAAAGGCCGCTCATCGTGAGCGGCCTGAACAGGACGTTGATATAGGAGCTGTCACGCAACAACGTCAGGAGGTGAAGAGCGGGGAGGGGCAGGGATCAGCTGTCCTGGTGGACGTCGGACTGCTTCTGCTGCTCGGCGCCTTGCTTGGCGATGGCCTGCTGCTGGGCGGCGTCGGCGCGCTGCTCGGCCAGCGCTGCATTACGTGCAACAAAGGCGTTGGATTCTTCGGCCAGGGTCAGCTGCGAGAAAAACAGGGGAAATACGGCGAAAACGGCAGTAAAAATCAGGTTACGTTGCATATCTTGAACCTCTTTGATGGTTTCTTGCGAAACATGGCGCCATCTTAGGGAGGTCATGACAGGCGAAAAATAGCGCTTTCAGTGAATGACTATTTCTCGCGACGCAACAATTTCGAGTTGATTGCCCATTGCTTCGGGTCTTCGAGCAGCGCCTCGTCCTGGGCCAGCAGCGGCGGCAGTTCGGCCTTGAGGAATTCCACCCAGGTCTTGATCTTGGCATCGAGGAAGCGCCGCGACGGGTAGATCGCATAGATACTGCGCTCGCGCAGGCGGTACTCCGGCAGCAGCCGCAGCAGCTTGCCCTCGCGCACGTGCGGGCAGGCGACAAAGGAAGGCAGCAGGCATACGCCCATGCCGGCCTGGGCGGCCTTGGCCAGGGATTCGGCCACATTCACCTGGAAGCTTTCGGCGGGCAGCACGTTGAATTCGCCCTGTTCGCCATTGAAGACCCAGCTGTCCTCATAGAGCGGGTCCAGCAGGCGCAGGTAGCGGTGATGCTGCAGGTCCGCCGGCCCGATGGGCACGCCGTGCTTCTTCAGGTAGTCAGGGGCGGCGCAGAGCACGCTGAACATCGGCCCCAGCACCTGGGCCACCATCTGCGAGTCGGGCAGCTCTCGGGCGAAGGTGATGATCACGTCATGACCGTCTTCCAGCAGGTCGGGGGTGCGCTGCGACAGGGTCAGCTCCACCACCACCTCGGGATAGCGCTCGCTGTAGCGCGCCACCAGGGCGGTGAGGTGCTGCAGGCCGAGGCCGGTCATGGTGTGTACGCGCAGTCGCCCATGCGGCTTGAGATGCGCACCACGGGCTTCGGCAGCAGCTTCGTCTACTTCGCCGAGGATCTGCCGGCAGCGCTGCAGGTAGCGCTCGCCCACTTCAGTCAGTGCCAGGCGGCGGGTGGTGCGGTGCAACAGGCGGGCCTGGAGCTGCTGCTCCAGCTCCGACACCAGGCGCGACACCTGGGCGGTGGACAGGTCCATGGCCTGTGCGGCGGCGGTGAAGCTGCCGGTGTCTATCACCCGCACGAAAACCCGCATGCTGTGGAGCGTGTCCATTGTTACTCCCCGTGTAAGGCTGCTTCTCGCAATCGCGAGATTATCCACGATTCCTCGATAAATATACTTCGTACCCCTAAGCGGCAATGGCCGAGGTCTTGCCGTTCCCGTCATTCCCACCCGCGTGCTCCGCGGGTCCCTTCGAGGTACGCATGACTCCGGATCAAAGCTTCGCCCGTCGGGTTCAGGCGGCCATCGTCCTGTTCGTCCTGCTGTTCGCCTATTTCCTTGCGGCGGACCTGTGGATGCCCATCACACCGCAGGCGCAACTGACCCGCCCGGTGCTGCGAATCGCTCCTCGCGTGGACGGCCAGGTGCTGGACGTCGCCGTCACCAACAACCAGCACGTCGCGGCCGGCCAGTTGCTGTTCCGCCTCGACCCGGAACCCTTTCGACTCGCCGTGCGCTCCGCCGAGCTGGCGCTGGAACAGGCCGAACAGGACAACCTTCAACTCGACGCCGCCATCGCCGCCGCCCGTGCCGAGCAGGTTGCCGCCCAGGCCTCGGCCAGCGAGTTGCAGCGTGAGACGGCGCGCCTCGGCCGCCTGGTGCAGAGCCAGCACGTGTCGCGCCAGCTCTATGAACAGACCGAAGCCCAGCGGCAGGCCGCCCAGGCCAAGCTGGCCGCCGCCGCTGCACGCATTCGGGAACTGGCGGCCCAGCGCGGCGCCAGCGGCGACGACAACCTGCGCCTGCGCCAGGCGCGCAATGCCCTGGACCAGGCCCGTCTGCAACTGGCGTACAGCGAAGTGCGTGCCGAACGCGCGGGGACCCTGAGCAACCTGCAGCTCTCCCCCGGCGCCTTCCTGCACGCCGGCAACCCGGTGGCGGCACTGGTCGCGGATGACGCGGACATCAGCGCGGACTTCCGCGAGAAGGCCCTGCGCTACGTGCGTATGGAGGACGGCGCCTCGGTGGTGTTCGACGCCCTGCCCGGGCACATCTTCGCGGCTAAGGTCAGTGCCATCGACGCCGGCGTGAAGGAAGGTCAGCTCGACGCCAACGGTGACCTGGCCGCCCCCGCTGTTTCCGACCGCTGGGTGCGCGATGCCCAGCGCCAGCGCCTGCACGTTAGCCTGATCGAGGCGCTGCCCTACAACCTGCCCAGCGGCGCCAAGGCCACGGTCCAGCTCTACCCGCGCGACTCGCGCCTGGCGGACCTGTTCGGCCGTCTGCAGATCGCCGTCATCAGCCTCCTGCATTACGTGTACTGATGAGTCGCCGGACCGCGCTGACCGAGAACGACCTGCGCCAGTGCCTGCGCCTGGCCGGTGGCGGAACCCTCGGGCTGTTCATCTGCAAGCTGATGGGCTGGGACAATGGTTCGTTCTTCTGCGTCTATCCCATGCTCCTGCTCGGCCTCACGCCGAGCATCAATGCCCACGTCGTCCGCCAGTTCCTGCTCCAGGCGGTGGTGGTGAGCATCGAGGTGCTGGTGATCTACGGCTTGTTCGGCGACCGCCCGCAACTGATGGTGCCGCTGGCGTTCCTCGCTTTCTTCTGGCGCTTCCGCCTGATGGCGCAGGGCTCGTCTTTCATGTTCGGCGCCCTGGGGAGCGTGTTCCTTTCCATCCAGCTGCACTTCGCCAGCTATCCGGATACGCACCTCTACGACCTGGTGACGAGCAACCTGGTGGCCGCCGGCCTGACGGTGCTGATCGCCTGGTTGATGTTCTTCCTCTTCCCCGACGCCGAGCCGCGACCCCCCAGGCCGATGCCGGCCAAGGACCTGCCCAGCCAGCGCCACGAGGCGGTGCTCGGAGCGACCATCGCCACCCTGTCGTTCATGCTGTTCCAGAGCTTCGACCTGCAGGACTCGCTGTCGGCCCAGGTGGCCTCGATCCTGGTGCTGTTCCCCATGCATTGGAACGGCATCCGCTTCGCCGGGCGCATCCGGGCCCTGGGCACCTTGCTCGGCTGCGCCATCGGGCTGGTGCTGCAACTGCTGCTCTACAGCCACTACGACGTGCTGCCGCTGGTCACCCTGATGTACTGGACGGCGGCCTTCTGCTGCGCGCGACTGCATGTGCTGGAGGGCGCCCAGGGCATCGGCTTCGGCGCGTTGACCACCTTGGCCATCGTCTTCGGCCAGTACCTCACGCCGCAGCACGACGTGGTCTATTCCATTGCCTATCGCCTGAGTTCGGTGTGCGTGGCGGTGTTCATCACCCTGGTGGCGGTGTTCGCCCTGCACCGGTTGCTCAACCGGTTCGCTGCCTTCCGTCATGCCAGTCATGCCTGACCGTCGGGTGGATTGCCGGACGCACTTTTGCCTGCCTAATCTGTCCAAGGCAGGTCCTATGAAGGTAGCGGCCGAATGGAAACGTCCCTCGAATCGCCAAGCGAACTGGAAAAACTCACCCTTGCCCTGTTGCACAGCCGGGGCGAGGTGGAGCGGCTGCGTGAGCGCGAGGCCATCTACAGCAGCCTCCTGGGCAGTGTGAATGCGGTGCTCTGGGCCTTCGACTGGGAGGCGCAGCGCATCATCTATGTCAGCCCGGCCTACGAGAGCATGTTCGGCCGCTCCGCTGCCCTGCTGTTGGCGGACTACAACGAGTGGCGCAACTGCATCTACCCGGACGACCTCGAGTACGCCGCGCAGAGTTTTGCCGAGGTGCTGGAGAAGGGCGCCATCGAGGCCCGCGAGTACCGCATCATTCGCGCCGACGGCCAGCTGCGCTGGCTCAGCGACAAATGCTTCGTCAGCCAAGGCGGCGGTGAAGGCCAGCCGACCATAGTCGTCGGTATCGCCGAAGACATCACCGAGAAGAAGCAGCTGGAAGGCGAACTGCATCGCCTGGCCACCACCGACGTGCTGACCAAAAGCAGCAACCGCCGGCACTTCTTCGAATGCGCCCAGCGTGAGTTCGAGCACTCGATCCAGTTCGGCAGCCCGCTGGCGTTCATCCTGCTGGACGTCGATGACTTCAAGAAGATCAACGACACCCACGGCCACCAGACCGGCGACCAGGTGCTCCAGCGCATCGCCCAGTGCGGCAGCAACACCCTGCGCCGGGGCGACCTGTTCGGTCGCATCGGCGGCGAGGAGTTCGCCGCCGTCCTGCCTGGTTGTCCGCCGGAGCTGGCGTGGCAGATCGCCGAGCGCCTGCAGCGCGAAGTGCAGCGGATGGGCTTCACAGTCGACGGCAAGAGCTTTGGCGTCACCGTCAGCCAGGGCCTGGCGAATCTTCGCGACGACGGCAACCTCGACAGCCTCTACGCCCGTGCCGATGCGGCCATGTACCAGGCCAAGCGCGGCGGGAAGAACCAGATCGTCTTGGCGGATTGAACCGGCGCATCACGGTTCTCCTGTTGGTTGGGCAGGGCGAAACCCAACCAGCAGAACCCCTACGCCCGTCACTTCGCTATGCAAGTCTATTTGATAAGCATTATCATTTTCTGTCTTTCCAGCCTCAGCCGATTCCGCGTCAGCCGCCATGTCCGAACGTCCTTCCCCGGCCGATGCCCCGCCGAGTGACGCCTATGCGTCCGGCGAGCTCCTGCGCCGCGAGGATTTCCTGCGGACCTTCCTGGCCCGCCGGCAACAGATGGAAGCGGTAGTCCGCCGCAAGGTGGGGTGCCGGGCCACGGCTGCGGACCTGGTGCAGGACCTGTTCCTGCGCTTCTGGCGTCGGCCTGATACGCCGGTGGAGGACCTGGGCAGTTACCTGCTGCGTAGCGCCCACAATATGGCCATCGACCATATGCGCAGCGAGGGTTCGCGCAGCCGCGCCGAGAACGCGCTGTTGCCCGAGCAGCACCTGGCCGAGCCCGCCTCGCCCGAGGCCGCCCTGCAAGCCGGCAGCGAGCTGCGCCATGTCGAGGCGGCCCTGCGCGGGCTGCCGGAGCGGACGCGGCAGATCTTCCTGCTCAACCGCATTCATGGCCGTACCTACGGTGAGATCGCCCGTGCCATGGAGCTGACCCAGAGCGCGGTGGAAAAACATATGATGCGCGCCCTGGATGCCTGCAAGGCGAGCCTCACCCAGGCCGCACAGGCGCGTCACAGCAGCCGGAGCGCCAAGCCATGAGCCTCAAACCACCGCCATTGCGCGCCGTCGAGGGCGGCCCCGAGTCCGACCTGGATCAGGTCGCCTGGCTCTGGCTCGGACGTTTACAGGGGCAGCCGGCGCCAGCCCTGCGCGAGGCGTTCGAAGCGTGGCTCTACGCAGCGCCCGAGCATGTCGACGCTTATACCCGTGCCGAGGATCTCTGGCGGATGACCCAGCCCGGCGCCTCGCGCCTGGCGGTCGACGAAGCCGAGCAACTGGATGCGTTGCTGGCGCGCATGGACGCCCCGCCGCGTCGTCGCGCAGGCCGCTGGGGCGCCGCCCTGGCCATGGCCGCGAGTCTGTTGCTGGTGGTCTGGGCGGGGGGCTGGCAACCCCTGGATCGGCTGGACGACCTCGGCGCCGACCACGTAACGGCCGCCGGTGAGGTGCGTGAGGTCACCCTGGCCGATGGCTCGGTGCTCACCCTGGATGCCGACAGCGCGGTGGCCATCCACTACGGCGCCCAGGTCCGCGAGGTGGAACTGCGTCGTGGGGCGGCTTTCTTCAGGGTCACGCCGGGGCAGGTTCCCTTCGTGGTCACGGCCAACGGCGGCGAGGCACGCGTACTCGGCACCCGTTTCGAAGTGCGCCTGCGACCGGCCGGTGCGCGGGTTACGGTGGAACAGGGCCGCGTCGGCGTGCGCGCCCATCCCGGCGATGCGCAACAGGTGTTGGGCGCCGGCCAGCAAGTGCTCTTCACGGACGGCCGGGCCGGTACCGTGGAGGCGGTGGACGCTCCGGCGCAGTTGTCCTGGCGCGAAGGTCGCCTGACCTTCTACCGCACGCCCTTGGGCGAAGTGCTGGTCGAGCTGGATCGTTACTACCCCGGCCGCATTCTCCTGCTCGACCGCGATCTGGCCAGCCGGCGCATCAGCGGCAGTTTCCCCAGCAACGATCCGGCGGCGGTGCTCGCCTCGCTGCAAGCGGTGGTGGGGTTCGAGCAGGATGAATTGCTGGGGCGGGTGATGGTCCTGCGCTGAGGCCTTTGCTTCCAGGGAAACCTTGTAGGGGCGGATTCATTCGCCAAGCAGGCTGCAAGCCGGCCCTGGAAGGCAATAGGGGCCAGCAGCGAATGAACGCTCCCGACAGGTGTAACCGGGCTTCCCGAAACTTTTTCGCGTGGTCACTGAGGTACTTCATGGCGGCATCCGTGTAGTGCTTGTAATGCGAGTTATTCGCAAACAAGAAGCCAATACGCCAAGGGTGAACGACCTCATGAAGTACAGGACAACGCGGGTGCAAGGTGGTGGGCTCAGGGGCCTGGGGATGGCCTCTCTGCTGCTGGCGGGGGCGTTGCTGCCGCTGGCGGCGGGCGTGGCCCAGGCGGCCTCGGCGCAGGCCAGCGCAACGGCCTACGACTTCGCGATTCCCGCCCAGCCGCTGCCCCAGGCACTGAATGCCTTCAGCCGTGTCACCGGCCTCAGCGTGGTCTATACCGTCGATGCGCCCTACGGGCTCACTGCCCCGGCGGTGAATGGCCGTATGAGCGCGAACGAAGCCCTTGGCCGGCTGCTTGCCGGTTCCGGTCTCACCTGGCGCCAGGCGGGCGCCGGCACCCTGACCCTGGAACCGGGCGGCAACGATGGCGCCCTGAAACTGGATGCGGTGAACATCGACTCGCGCCTGAGCCGGGTGGACAGCTATCAGCCGCCGCCCGAGACCTCGATCATGCGTTCCGAGACGCCGCTGCTGGAAATTCCCCAGGCCGTTGCGGTGGTGCCCAGCCAGGTGCTCGAAGACCAGCAACCGCATAACCTCGACGATGCCCTGTTCAACGTCAGCGGCATCACCCAGGCCAACACCCTCGGCAGCACCCTGGATGCGGTGATGAAGCGTGGCTTCGGCGACAACCGCGACGGCTCGATCCTGCGCGACGGCATGCGCACCATCCAGGGCCGCAACCTCACCGCCACGGCCGACCGCGTCGAAGTGCTCAAGGGGCCGGCCTCCATGCTCTACGGCATTCTCGATCCGGGCGGGGTGATCAACGTCATCAGCAAGAAACCGCAGCTTACGGCCTACCACGCCATCACCGGCCGTGCGTCCACCTATGGCGACGGCAAGAACGGCAGTGGTGGCCAGCTCGATGTCACCGGCCCGCTGGGTGAAACCGGCCTGGCCTACCGCCTGATCGCCGACTATGACGATGCCGACTACTGGCGCAACTTCGGCCACAGCCGCGAGAAAACCATCGCACCGTCCTTCGCCTGGTTCGGCGAGGACACCACGATCAATCTCAGCTACGAGCATCGCGAGTACCGCGTGCCCTTCGACCGCGGCACGGTGTTCGTCAACGGCAAGCCCCTGGCGATTCCTGCCGAGCGCCGTCTGGACGAGCCCTACAACATCACCGAGGGCCGCTCGGACCTGACCATCTTCGACGTTGCGCACCGCCTGAATGACGACTGGAACGCCCATTTCGCCTACAGCTACAACCGCGACACCTACGACGACTACCAGGCGCGGGTGACCCGGGTGAACAACGACGGCACCGTTACCCGTCGCCTCGACGGCACCCGTGGCGCCGTCAGCACTGAGCACTTCGCCACCTTCGACCTGGACGGCAAGATCGAGCTTGGCGGCATGCAACATGACCTGCTGATGGGCGTGGACCACGAGTACCGCAAGTTCTTCCGCGAGGACCTCATCCGCCAGACCACCCGTCAGCGGCTGAACTACAACGCGCCGGTCTACGGCCAGGTACCGGTGCCCACCACCGTGGTCGCCAGCGACAGCGACCAGACCGACCGCATCGAAACCCAGTCGGCGTTCATCCAGGATTCGCTGCATCTGACCGATCGCTGGATATTCGTCGCCGGCGCCCGTTACCAGCTCTACGACCAGCTTGCCGGACGCGGTCGCCCGTTCGTGAAAAACACCGATATCAACGGCCAGACCTGGGTGCCGCGCGCCGGGCTGGTCTACAAGTGGAGCGATTCGCTGTCGTTCTACGGCGGCTACAGCGAGTCCTTCAAGCCCAACTCCACCATCGCCCCGCTCACCGGCAATGCCTCCATCAACGGCCTCGATCCGGAGGAGGGCAGGAGCTGGGAGATCGGCGCCAAGCTGGACCTGCCGGGGCGCATGACTGGCACCCTGGCGCTGTTCGACATCGACAAGTCCAACGTGCTGGTGATCCAGAGCATCGACGGCATCGCCTATGCCACTGCCGCCGGCGAGGTGCGCTCGCGCGGGCTGGAGCTGGACCTTACCGGCCAGCTCACCGACGAGATCAGTCTGATCGGCAGCTTCGCCCTCATCGATGCCGAAGTGACCCAGGACCCGGTGCTGGAAGGCAATCGCCTGCAGAACGTCGCCCGCCACACCGGCTCGCTGTCGGCGGTGTATGACTTCGGCCCGCTGTTCGATGGCGACCGGCTGCGTGCCGGCGTCGGCGCGCGCTACGTGGGCAAACGCGCGGGGGATGCGGAGAACACCTTCGACCTGGACGCCTATACCGTGGCCGATGCCTTCGCCAGCTACGAAACACCGCTGGGCGAGAATCGTCTCAAGGTGCAGTTGAACGTGAAGAACCTGTTCGACAAGACCTACTACAGTTCGGCGGTGAACAACCTCAACGTCTCCATCGGCGATCCGCGCCAGGTGCAGGTAGCGACCACTCTGGAGTTCTGACCGCGCTGCGCTTTTCACTTCCACCCTCAGGTGTTCGGGCCGGCTCCGATTGGTGGGTCGGTGAAGCGTGACCCACCCGACGAGGCCCATGTCGGATCGTTAACTTCGCCGTAACGATCCCCTCGCGGGCTTGATTGATGACCAACCGGTCGCGCTCCTAATGTGGGCCCCACGACAGCGGAACTCGTGGAGCCACCATGACAACAAGACCCTCTCCCCCGCCGCAATGGTCGCGTCGGCGCACAGAAAAGCAGCGCCGTCTCGACCAGGTACGCAACCTCGCCGATGGCGTCGTGCTGCCCAGTGAGCGGATCGTCGAAGCCCTCGAAGCATTGATCGCCCCAGGCGACCGTGTGGTGCTCGAAGGCAACAACCAGAAGCAGGCGGATTTCCTTTCCCGCTCCCTGGCCAAGGCGGATCCCGGCCGCCTGCATGACCTGCACATGATCATGCCCAGCGTCAGCCGCGCCGAGCACCTTGATCTCTATGAACGCGGCATCGCCCGCAAGCTCGATTTCTCCTTCGCTGGCCCGCAGAGCCTACGCATCGGCCAGCTGCTGGAAGACGGCCTGCTGGAAGTGGGCGCCATCCATACCTACATCGAGCTCTACTCGCGCCTGCTGGTGGACCTGATCCCCAACGTCGCCCTGGTGGCCGGATTCATGGCCGACCGCGACGGCAACATCTACACCGGCCCCAGCACCGAAGACACCCCCGCCCTGGTCGAGCCCACCGCCTTCAGCGACGGCATCGTCATCGTCCAGGTCAACGAGTTGGTGGACGACGTGCGCGACCTGCCGCGCGTGGACATTCCCGCGTCCTGGGTCGACTTCGTGGTGGTCGCCGACAAGCCCTTCTACATCGAGCCGCTGTTCACCCGCGACCCGCGTCATATCAAGCCGGTGCACGTGCTGATGGCGATGATGGCGATCCGTGGCATCTACGAGAAGCACAAGGTCCAGTCGCTCAACCACGGCATCGGTTTCAACACCGCCGCCATCGAGCTGATCCTGCCCACCTACGGCGAATCCCTCGGCCTGAAGGGCAAGATCTGCCGCAACTGGACGCTCAACCCGCACCCGACGTTGATCCCCGCCATCGAGACCGGCTGGGTGGAAAGCGTGCACTGCTTCGGCACCGAACTGGGCATGGAGGACTACATCGCCCAGCGCCCGGACGTGTTTTTCACCGGCCGCGACGGCTCCATGCGCTCCAACCGGATGATGTGCCAACTGGCCGGGCAGTACGCGGTCGACCTGTTCATCGGCGCCACCTTGCAAGTGGATGGCGATGGTCATTCCTCCACCGTCACCCGGGGCCGCCTGGCCGGTTTCGGCGGCGCGCCGAACATGGGCCATGACCCGCGCGGCCGTCGTCACGCCACGCCCGCCTGGCTCGACATGACTGAGCCGGTGACGATGCTCGAGCGCGGCAAGAAGCTGGTCGTCCAGATGGTCGAGACCTTCCAGGAAGGCGGCAAACCCACCTTCGTCGAGACGCTGGATGCCGTCGATGTGGCGAAGAAGGCCGGCATGCCCCTGGCACCTGTGATGATCTACGGCGACGACGTCACCCACCTGCTCACCGAGGAAGGCATCGCCTACCTCTACAAGGCGCGCAGCCTCGAAGAGCGTCGCGCAATGATCGCGGCGGTCGCCGGTGTCACCACCATCGGCCTGCGCCACGACCCGAAAGACACCTTGCGCATGCGCCGCGAGGGACTGATTGCATTGCCGGAAGACCTCGGCATCCGCCGTACACAAGCCACGCGGGAACTGCTGGCGGCGAAAAGCATCGCCGAACTGGTGGAGTGGTCCGGCGGCCTTTACAACCCCCCAGCCCGCTTCAGGAGTTGGTGATGAGCGCACTTGTCCTACGCAACGCCGACCTGCCGCTCGCCGACTGGCTGGCGGACCTGGCGGTCGATGCCCTGATCGACGAAGCCGACCTCTCGCCCAAGCCGGCGCTGGTTGACCGCCGTGGCAGTGGTGCCCACAGCGACCTGCACCTGGGCCTGATGCATGCCTCTGCGTTGTCTCTCTGGCCCTGCTTCAAGCAGATGGCCGAGGCGGCGCTGGAGCATGGCGAAGTCGGCCAGCCGCTGCGCGAAGCGCTTGGCCGGATTGGCCGCGAAGGTGAAGCGGCGATGCTCAGCATCACCGGCGGGGTGAATACTCATCGCGGCGCGATCTGGGCCCTGGGCCTGCTGGTGGCGGCGCTGGCGCTGAAACCCGCTAGCCGCGCCGCCCATGCCATCGCCCTGCGCGCTGCGCGCATCGCGCTGATCGACGACCGCGCCGCGCCGCTCAACGACAGCCACGGTGCCCAGGTCGCCCGCCGCTACGGTGCCCGTGGTGCGCGGGAAGAAGCCCAACTCGGCTTCCCCACCGTGATCGAACAGGGCCTGCCGCAACTGGCCCGCAGCCGTGCCGCCGGTGCCGGTGAGCAGAACGCCCGCCTCGATGCACTCTTGGCGATCATGACCACCCTGGCTGACACCTGCGTGCTCTGGCGCGCCGGCCTGGAAGGTCTCGCCGCTATGCAGCAGGGCGCCCGTGCCGTGCTCGACGCCGGTGGCAGTGCCAGCCTCGCCGGCCGCCGCCAACTGCGCGCGCTGGACGCCCGCCTGCTGCAACTCAACGCCTCGCCGGGTGGTGCCGCCGACCTGTTGGCCGCCTGCCTGTTCCTCGATAAAGCCGGGAGCCTGTGACCATGGAAACCCTATCCTTCCAATTCCCCGCCGGGCAGCCGGCACGAGGCCGCGCCCTGGTCGGCTGCGTCGGCTCCGGCGACCTCGAAGTGCTGCTGGAACCCGGCAGCGCCGGCACCCTGTCGATCCAGGTGGTGACCTCGGTGAATGGCAGCGGCCCGCGCTGGCAGCAGTTGTTCCAGCGCCTCTTCGACGGCCAGTCGCTGCCGGCCCTGAACATCGACATCCACGACTTCGGCGCCACGCCCGGCGTGGTGCGCCTGCGCCTGGAACAGGGGCTGGAGGCCCTTTCTTCTCAAAAGGAGCCCGCACATGACTGATATCGCACGCCTGCTCGAAGCGCGCAGCTTCATCGAACTTGGCGCCCGCCAGCGCGCCCGCGAGCTGCTGGATGCCGGAAGCTTCCGCGAACTCATCGGCCCCTTCGACCGGGTCATTTCCCCCTGGCTGCCGCAGCAGGGCATCGTGCCCCAGGCCGACGACGGCGTGGTGGTGGCCAAGGGCAGCATCAATGGCCAGCCGGCGCTGGTCGCCGCCATCGAAGGCGCCTTCCAAGGCGGCAGCATGGGCGAAGTCGGCGGTGCCAAGATCGCCGGTGCGCTGGAACTGGCGGCGCAAGACAACCGTCAGGGCATTCCGACCTGCGCCGTGCTGCTACTGGAGACCGGCGGCGTGCGCCTGCAGGAAGCCAACCTGGGGCTCGCCGCCATTGCGGAAATCCAGGCGGCCATCGTCGAGCTGCGCCAGTACCAGCCCGTGATTGGTCTGGTTGCAGGGCCGGTGGGTTGCTTCGGCGGCATGTCCATCGCCGCCGGCCTGTGCAGCCACCTGATCGTCACCCGCGAAGCGCGCCTGGGCCTCAACGGCCCGCAGGTGATCGAGCAGGAGGCGGGCATCGACGAATATGACTCCCGCGACCGTCCCTTCATCTGGAGCATCACCGGTGGCGAGCAGCGCATGGCCAGCGGCCTGGTGGACGCCTATGTCGCCGACGACATCGACGCCATCCGCGAAACCCTGCAAGCGTTGCTCGTGCAACCGGAACAGGGCCTGCCGCGCAGCCGCCGACATGCCTGGTTCCTTGAACGCCTGGCGCAACTGGGCGACGCGTGCGAACAACTGGACGCCGCCGCTGTGCGTGCCCTTTATCAAGGAGACCGGACATGAGCCGTGGACTGAACTGGCTGCAAGGCCTTGCCGGCGGCGAAACCCTGCAAGGCTTCCCGTCTTCGGTGAAGGTGATCGACGGTGAGCTGGGCAATCGCGCCGCGCGCTTCATCGCCGTTGTGCCCGACCCGCACAACCCGTTTCCCCGCGCCCGCAATGGCGAGGTCGGCCTGCTGGAAGGCTGGGGCCTGGCCAAGGCGGTGGATGAGGCCATCGAGGCTGATCGAGACGGCGCCAAGCGCGTGCTCGTGGCCCTGGTGGATGTTCCCAGCCAGGCCTATGGCCGCCGCGAGGAAGCCCTGGGTATCCACCAGGCACTGGCGGGAGCGGTGGACGCATACGCCCGCGCCCGCCTTGCCGGGCACCCGGTGATCGGCCTGCTGGTGGGCAAGGCCATGTCCGGTGCCTTCCTCGCCCACGGCTACCAGGCCCAGCGCCTGATCGCCCTGGATGACAGCGGGGTGATGGTCCACGCCATGGGCAAGGCCGCCGCCGCACGCATCACCCTGCGTAGTGTGGAGGAGCTGGAAGTGCTGGCCGCCAAGGTGCCGCCGATGGCCTATGACCTGGAGAACTACGCCTCCCTCGGATTGCTGTGGGAGCGGGTTGCCGTGGGCGATGCGGAGCAGCCGAACGAAGCCGATATCGGCCGGGTGCGTGAGTGCCTGCTGCGGGCAGTCGAGGACATCGGTGCGAGCACGGATCTGGCTGGAAGGCTGGGTGCGGAGAACCGTGCGGCGTCTTCGAGAGTCAGGGAGATGTTAAGGGTGCAGTGGTAGAGCCCCTCACCCCCAGCCCCTCTCCCGCAAGCGGGCGAGGGGTGAGGGGGAGGCCCGAGCCGCCGAACTTCAAGGAGCCACGAATGAACAAGACTCCAAAACCCCACGACCTGCTCTGGGGCATGACATCGGACCAGCTCCCCGCTGATGCCCCTGCCTGGGCACATCAGGCCCTGGCAGCCGGTCATCCTGTGGTGGTGCGCCGTGCTGTTTGTGCGGACGGCTGGGTTGCCGTCGGCATCCGTGGCACCAGCCGTGACCAGCGCCTTGCTGCTGTCATGCCCGTCCATGCCATCCAGCGCCTGCTCAGCCCCGAACAACTGCGACCTCGTGCTGTAGCCGATTTCCCGGCGCTGCGGGCGCTGGAAGTCGTTGCCCCGATACTGGCCGCCACCGGCTTGCCCTGGGGTCCCACCGGCAGCGTCGGCTTCCAGCTCGCCACCGGTATTGCCGTGCTGCACGAGGCCAGCGACCTCGATCTGATCCTGCGTACCCCATGTGCCATCGACCGCCAGCACGCCCGCGCGCTGCTGGCAGTGCTGGACGACGCGCCGTGTCGCATCGACCTGCAACTGGAAACCCCCAATGGCGCAGTGGCCTTGCGCGAATGGGCCGGTGAGGCGCGTCGCGTGCTGCTGAAATGCGTCGAAGGGGCCCGCCTTGTGGATAACCCCTGGCACGTTCTGGAGCATGCCGCGTGAGCAGCCTGTTCGCCTTTCCTGGCCAGGGCGCGCAGCAGGTGGGCATGCTCCACCAGCTGCCGGCGGAAACCGCCGACGTCCTGGAGGAAGCCAGCGCTGCCCTGGGCGAAAACGTGCTGGCGCTGGATTCGGCCGAGGCGCTGCAATCCACCCGTGCCGTGCAGCTCTGCCTGCTGGTGGCCGGTGTTTCGTGCGCGCGCTTGCTGCTCGAACGCAGCCCGGCGCCGGACTATGTCGCCGGGCTCTCCATCGGTGCCTATGCGGCAGCGGTGATCGCCGGTTCGCTGGACTTCGCCGATGCCGTGCGCCTGGTGGCCCTGCGCGGCGAGCTGATGCAGCAGGCGTATCCACAGGGCTATGGCATGACCGCCATCATCGGGCTCGATCAGGGCACCGTGGAGCGCCTGCTGGCTGACGCGCCAGGGCCGGTCTACCTCGCCAATATCAATGCCGACAACCAGCTGGTGATCGCCGGCAGCGATGCCGCCATGGCCGCCGTCGCCGAGCGTGCCCGGGTGCTCGGCGCCGGTGCGGCGAAGCGTCTGGCGATGAGCGTGCCGTCTCACTGCGAACTGCTGGAACAACCCGCCCGCGAGCTGGCCGACGCCTTTGCCGGGGTAGAACTGCGCCGCCCGGCGATCCGCTACCTCAGCGGCAGCACGGCGCGGCCGATCTTCGATCCGGAGCGCCTGCGCGACGACCTCGCTTTCAACATGTGCCGTGTCATCGACTGGCACGCCACCCTGCGCACCGCGTACGAGCGCGGCGTGCGCCTGCATATCGAACTGCCGCCCGGCACCGTGCTCAGCGGCCTGGCGCGGCGGGTCTTCGACCAAGGTACGGTGATCGCCTTCCAGGGCGCCCGTCTGGATACGCTGGACGCCTTGCTGCGTGAGGAGGTAAGCCGGACCCGATAACCGCCGTGCACTTCGAAGGACAAGAACAAGCAACTTCGACCCGAATGCGAGGACAACAACAATGATCATCTACGGTGTGGCCTTCCTGGCCCTGTGCACCCTGGCAGGCCTGTTCATCGGTGAACTGCTGGGCAAACTGCTGGGCGTCCCGGCCAATGTCGGCGGCGTCGGTATCGCCATGCTCCTGCTGATTTTCGTCGGCAGCTACCTGCACAAGCGCGGTCTCATGAGCGCCAAGTCCGAAGTGGGCGTGGAGTTCTGGAGCGCCATCTACATCCCCATCGTCGTCGCCATGGCTGCCCAGCAGAACGTACTTGGCGCGCTGTCCGGCGGCCCCATGGCCATCCTCGCCGGCGTCGCTGCGGTGGTGCTTGGCTTCGCCATGGTCCCGGTGCTCGATCGTCTCGGGCAAAAGAAGCCGGTGGCGGTCGCCGCTGAATCCCTGAATCCTGCCCAGCGGTGACCGCCATGTACGAATCCATGCTGAAAGTGATCAACGGTTACGGCCTGATCAGCGGTTTCGCCGTGATCGGCGTGACCATGTGGCTGTCCTACTGGCTCTCCGACAAGCTCACCCGTGGCCGCCTGCACGGCTCGGCCATCGCCATCTTCCTCGGCTTGGTGCTGTCCTATGTCGGCGGCGTGATGACCGGCGGGCAGAAGGGCCTTGTGGATATCCCGTTGCTGTCCGGCATTGGCCTGCTGGGCGGTGCGATGCTGCGGGATTTCGCCATCGTCGCCACGGCGTTCGGGGTGAATATTGAGGAGCTCAAACGTGCCGGCGTGTCGGGCGTGGTGTCGCTGTTCTTCGGCATCGGCACTTCGTTCGTTGCCGGTGTCGGCGTGGCCCTGGCCTTCGGCTACACGGATGCGGTGAGCCTGACCACCATTGGCGCTGGCGCAGTCACCTACATCGTCGGCCCGGTGACCGGTGCGGCCATCGGCGCCAGTTCCGAGGTCATGGCGCTGTCCATCGCCGCCGGCCTGGTGAAGGCCATCCTGGTGATGGTGGTGACGCCCTTCGTGGCGCCCCTGATCGGCCTGAACAACCCGCGCACGGCGGTCATCTTCGGTGGCTTGATGGGCACCTCCAGCGGTGTGGCGGGCGGCCTGGCCGCAACCGATCCGAAGCTGGTGCCCTATGGCTGCCTGACCGCGGCCTTCTACACGGCGCTCGGCTGTCTGCTCGGGCCGTCACTGCTGTTCTTTGCCATGCGCGGCATCGCGGGCTGATCCCGGCCTGCCCGACAACGCCCTGGCCAGTGCCGGGGCGTTGTCGTTTCAGCCCTCGTTGCGCAGGCTGTACATGCGGCACTCGGCGATCAGCGCGAGCAGGTTCGGGTCGCGCTCGCGGGCTTTCAGGAAGACCACGCCGATGTGTTGCAGCAGGCGATAACGCGCCTGCAGGCGGATCAGCTTCACCCGGTTCTCGTAGACCGCCGCGATGCGCCCGGGCAGCAGCGCGTAGCCGACCCCGGAACTGACCATGCTGAGCAGGGTGAAGATGTCGTTCACCTGCATCGCCACCTTGGGCTCGAAGCCGGCCTGCTGGAACACCCGCGCGCCGTCGCGGTGGGTGGCGAAACCCTGGGTCAGGGTGATGAAGGTGGAGTCGGCGAGGTCCGCCAGGTCCACTTCGTCCTGGTCGGCGAAGGGCGAATCGGTCGGGACGGCGAGGAAGATGTCGTCGGAGAACAGCGGCAATTGCTCGCAATCCGGGTCGTTCACGCTGTCATCCAGGGAGACCAGGATGGCGTCCAGTTCCATGTTCTTCAGGCGGTAGAGCAGGTCGACGTTGGATCCCAGGGTGAGGTCGATGTTCAGCTCGCTGCGTCGCAGCTTCAGGCCCATGACCAACTGCGGCACGGTCTTCACCGTCAGCGAATAGAGCGCGCCGAGCTTGAAGCGTTCGGCAGAGAAGCCGGCCGCCTCGCGGGTCAGACGGACCATCTCGACGGCGTCCTGGATCAGCTTCTGGGCCTTTTCTTCCAGCACGTAGGCGCTCTCCAGCGGCGTCAGGTTGCGCCCTTCATGCTTGAACAGCGGGCAGCGCAGGGCGCTTTCCAGCGAGTGGATGGCGCGGTGTACGCTGACGTTGCTGGTGTTCAGCTCCGCTGCCGCACGCGACAGGTTGCCGCTGCGCATGAAGGCGAGAAAGGTCTCCAGCTTCTTCAGGGTCAGTTCTTCGTCGATCTGCATGGGCGCCCGGCTGCCTTCATCGCGTTTGTGGGATGGGTATCGCATGACTCAACCCATCCTACAGGGGCGTCGCTGAGCCGCCGAGGCGACCTTTAGTGGATAAGCTAATAATGCATAAGCAAATAAATTCTTATTCCTTAACAGATATATGGCGAGCACCTAGACTGCCCAGCATCGAAATTCAGCAAGGAGGGCTCGCCATGCGCAGCCAGGCCATTCGCTACCTGATCCTGCCGGGATGGCAGGGCTCGCCAGACGAGCATTGGCAAAGCCACTGGCAACGCAGCCTGCCCAATGCGAGCCGGGTCGAGCAGGCCGACTGGAACAACCCGGACCGTGCGTCCTGGGTGGCGGCGCTGGAGCGCGCCATCGATGCCGAGCGTACCCCGGTGATCCTCATCGCCCACAGTCTGGGCTGCGTGACCGTGGCGCACTGGGCTGCGCAGTCCGATCCGGATGTGCTGCGTCGCGTGCGCGGTGCCCTGCTGGTCGCGCCGGCGGACGTGCAGCGCCCTGGTTGCCCGGACGCGCTCAAGGGCTTCGCGCCCATCCCGCGTGACCTGCTGCCCTTCCCCAGCCTGCTGGTGGGTTCGGACAACGACCATGCGGCCAGCCCCGCGCGAGCCCTGGAAATGGCCCGTGACTGGGGCTCGGAAGCCGCGATCCTCACCGGCGCCGGGCACATCAATGTGAAATCCGGGCATCACCGTTGGGAACAAGGCTTCGCCCATCTCTATCGCTTGCAAGCGCGCGTCGAGCAATCGTCCAGAAAACGCGCCTGATCCAATCCAATTCAGCAATACGTCGGGGCCCGCTGCATCGCAGCCTGGGCCCGGCGGGAGATTTCGCCATGAGCAAGGAAAAACCCGGTCAACCGCTGCTGACCTTCGCCGATGCCGACCGCAGCCCCCTCAGCATCCGCGCCCGTGCGCTGGTGTTCGTCGACGAGCGATCGCGGCGGTTGCGCGAGGAAGTCGATCAGCTTGCGCCGAGCACCCTGCCCGTGCTGATCCAGGGCGAAACCGGCACCGGCAAGGAATTGCTGGCCCGGCAGATCCATCGTTCCAGCGACCGTCCCGGCCTGTTCGTGGCGGTGAGCTGCAGCGCCATCAGCAAGGCCTACGCAGAGGCCGAGCTCTTCGGTCACACGGCCGGCGCTCACAGCGGCTCGGCCAGCAGCCGCGCCGGCTGGTTCGGTTCGGCCAATGGCGGAACGCTTTACCTGGATGAGATCGGCGACCTGCCATTGCCTCTGCAGACCAAGCTGTTGGCGGCGCTGGAAAGCCGCGAGGTGATCCGCGTTGGCGCCCACCAGCCGACCCCGGTGGACGCGCGTCTGGTAGCCGCTACCAGCATCGACCTGGCCAAGGCGGTGCGCGTCGGCAAGTTCAATGCGCGGCTCTACCAGTACCTGGACGAAGGAAGGGTGGAGCTGCCGCCATTGCGCGAACGGCCGGACGATATCCTGCCGTTGGCCGAGTATTTCCTCGGCATCTACGCACAGCGCCTGGACCTGTCATTGCCGCTGATCAGCCCGGCCGCCCAGGCTGCGCTGGAAGCTTACCCCTGGCCGGGCAATACCCGTGAGCTGGAGAACAGCGTGCACTTCGCCCTGCTGGTCAGCGAGGGCGCCGAGATTCTCCCCGAGCACCTCAACCTTCCACCGTTGCCGGGCTACGCACAGCTCGCCGTCCAGCTGCGCCGGCTGGCGGCCAACGACGAAGAGCGCGACCACCTGCGCTAGCTTTTCGCCGAGGTGCTGGCAGGGTAGCCATGCTTCACCGGTGCATCATTCGGGACATCGGAGAGCACCATCGGTGGATGTGAAAAGCGACATCCACCCTATGCACGGATTGAGCTTTTCGTAGGATGGACCACGCTTCATCGGTCCACCATGAGAGGTTGCGGCGGGCGCTACTCGTGCAGGTAGTAGAGCTTGTTGATGATGCTCCAGCGACCGCCGATCTTCAGCAGCGAGAGGAAGTCGGTGAAGCGCATGTCGGCGTAGTCGTCGACTACCTTCGCCGAGGCGGCGTCGCCGGTGATGTCCAGTGCCTCGATTTTCCAGACGGGCGTTTCGCCTTCAGCCAGCACCGGGCCGGCGTCGAGGATGGCGCCCGTGAAGTCGTCTACCGAGAGCCATTCGAGCTCACCCTGGAAGTGGCCGATGATGCGGCTCTGCGGGTGAAAGGCCCGGCGCAGGCGGTGTTCATCGGCGAATACCATGCCTTCGACATAGTCACGCACGACGCGGTGGATGGCGTCTTGGTCAGTCTCGTGGGCAGTCATTTCGCGCGCTCCGTTGATATCGGCGAATCAGCCAAGCCGAATGCTAGTTCGCCCGGTGCGGCGCGAGCGATCCATTGCGAATAAGCGCGTGGGGAGTGCTTCCGAATCGATCTCCGCGCGCTCGTCAGTGAATCTGTCCGCTTTCCTTGAGCCGATCACGTACCGCGCGCAAACGCGGCAGCGGAAGGCAGACGAGGATGGTCAAGGCCAGCACGCCCACACCCATCAGCGGCAGGCTGGACAGGCCCATGCTGGTGCTCAGCCACAGGCCGCCGATGAAGGCGCCGCTGGCATTCCCCAGATTGAACGCGGCGTGGCTGAGGGTGGCGGCCAGGCTCGCCGATTCGCCAGCCTGTTCCACCAGCAGCAGTTGCAGGGGCGAGGAAATGGCAAAGCTGGCCACGCCCCAGAGGAACAGGCAGCCCAGTGCCAGGGCTGGAACCTGCGCAAAGACGTATAGGCCCAGCAGGCATAGCGTGCTCACCCCGAAGGCCATCGGCAGCGCGTAGCGGAAGCCTTTGTCGGCCAGGCGCCCACCTAACAGGTTGCCCACGGTGAGGCCGACGCCGAACAGCAGCAGGGCGAAGTTGGCGTGCTCCGGGGAGAAGCCGGAGACGTCCCGCAGCAGCGGGCTGATGTAGGTGAACACGCCGAACAGCGCCACCGACGACAGGCTGCAGACGAACAGCGCATGCAGCACCGGGCGCCGCAGGATGCCGTCCCAGGCACCGGCCGCATTGGCCTGGGGCTTGGGCGTGGCGGGAAGCCAGAGGGCCTGGGCGAGCAGGGTGAGGAAACCGAGGGCCGCCACCACCATGAAGGTCACCCGCCAACTGGTGGCCTGGCCCAGCCAGGCGCCTGCCGGCACACCGAGCACGTTGGCGATGGTCAGGCCGCTGAGCACCAGGGCCATGGCCGAGGCGCGGCGATGCGGGGGGGCCAGTTCGGCGGCGAGCAGGGTGGCGCAGCCGAAGAAGCCGGCGTGGCTGAAGGCGGTGAACATGCGCATCGCCAACAGCCACTCGTAGTTCGGCGCCAGGGCGCAGCCGAGGTTACCCAGGGCGTAGGCACCCATCAGCCAGAGCAGCGCCTGGCGGCGCGGCAGGCGGCCGAGCAGCGGGCCCAGCAATGGCGCACCGATCACCACCCCCATGGCGTAGGCGCTGACCAGCAAGCCGGCGTCGGACAGACTGACCTGCAGGTCGCTGGCCACTTCGGGCAGCAGGCCCATGATGATGAATTCGCTGCTGCCGACGACGAAGCCGCCCAGGGCGAGGGCCAACAGCGGCAGAGAGAGGAGGGTGCTCGGGTTCATGCGTGTTCCGGTGGCGGGGCTGTATTGCGAGGGGCGCGGATTCTACGCGCATTTCCTTGCAGGGGGCTTGTGGGGTGTGGGCCGCCGGTGGAGATGGACACTGTGGGGGCGAATTCATTCGCCAAGGGCAGCGCAGCTGCCCCCATGAATGCTCGAATGGCAGGCCTGCGGCCTGCGGCCTGCTTGGCGAATGAATTCGCTATGTCTGCGTTAGCTGTTGCGAGAGATTTACCATCGAGCCAAGAGCCTTGTAGGAGCTGGCTTGCCAGCGAAACGCCGCCATTCGCTGGCAAGCCAGCTCCTACAGGCAATGCAGCTGCCTACAACACGTAGTGCAGACATAGCCAATGAATTCGCCCCCACAGGACCCGCCGGATCAGCCGCCCAGGAACTTGCTCAGGAACTGCTTGGTGCGCTCTTCCTTCGGTGCACTGAACAGGGCCTTGGCGTCGCCTTGTTCGACGATCACGCCCTTGTCGATGAAGATCGCGCGGTTGGCCACGTCGCGGGCGAAGCTCATTTCGTGGGTGACGATGACCATGGTGCGGTTCTCTTCGGCCAGGCCGCGAATGGTGGCGAGCACTTCGCCCACCAGCTCCGGGTCGAGCGCCGAGGTGGGCTCGTCGAAGAGAATCACGTCGGGCTCCATGGCCAGGGCACGGGCGATGGCCACGCGCTGTTGCTGGCCGCCGGAGAGGCGCTTGGGATAGGCGTCTTCCTTGCCTGCCAGGCCGACCTTTTCCAGCAGCTTGCGTGCCTTCTCGACGGCGCGCTCGCGGGGTTCCTTCTTCACCACCACTGGACCTTCGATGACGTTCTCCAGCGCGGTGCGATGGGGGAAGAGGTTGAAGTTCTGGAAGACAAAGCCGACGTGCTGGCGCAGCTTGCGGATCAACCCTTGCTGTTGCTTCAGCGGCTTGCTCGCGTCGATCTCGATGTCGCCCACCTTGATGAGGCCGCCACTGGGCACTTCCAGCAGGTTGAGGCAGCGCAGCAAGGTGGTCTTGCCCGAGCCGCTGGGGCCGATGATGGCCACCACTTCGCCCGGCTCGATGGTCAGGTCGATGCCCTTGAGCACCTCCTGGCCTTTGAAGGATTTGGTCAGGTTACGGACGGTGATCATCAGCTGTCCTGCTCATGCTGGTTGACCCGCGCCTCGAGGCGACTCTGGAAATGCGACAGCACGGTGGCCAGCACCCAGTAGATCAGCGCGGCGGCCAGGTACATGGTGAAGATCTCGAAGGTGCGCGCGGTGATCAGCTGCGCCTGGCGGAACAGTTCCGGCACCTGGATGGTGGCGGCCAGGGCGGTGTCCTTGACCAGCGAGATGAAACTGTTGCCCAGCGGCGGCAGGGCGGTGCGCGCAGCCTGCGGCAGGATGGCGCGGACCAGCGTCTGGGTGCGGCTCATGCCGATGCTGGCGGCGGCTTCCCATTGGCCCTTGTCGATCGAGGCGATGGCGGCGCGGAGGATTTCCGAGGTGTAGGCGGCCATGTTCAGCGAGAAGCCGATCAACGCCGCGGGCAGCGGATCGAGCTGGATACCCAGCTGCGGCAGGCCGTAATAGATCATGAACAACTGCACCAGCAGCGGCGTGCCGCGGAAGAACGACACGTAGATCCGCGAAAGCCACTGCAGGGCGGTGAAACCGTAGAGGCGCATCAGGGCGAGGACGAACCCCAGCAGCAGTCCGAAGAACATGCCGCCGAGGCTCAGTACCACCGTAAACACCGCGCCCTTCAGCAGGAAGGGCGCGGAATCCAGCGCAAGTTGCAGGCTGGTTTCGATCATTGGGTCACGTCAGCCTTGAACCATTTTTCGGAGAGTTTTTTCAGGGTGCCGTCGGCCTTCAGCTTGGCCAGCGCCTTGTCGATGGCCGCCAGCAATTCCGGGTTGCCCTTGCGTAGGGCGATACCGGCTTCCTGACGGGAGAAAGGTTCGCCGGTCACGGCCAGCTTGCCACCGGTTTTCTCGACCATTTCGAAGGCGGCCAGGCGATCCACCAGGATGGCGTCGATGCGGCCAACGTTCAGGTCCTGGAATTTGGTGGGGTCGTCGTCGTAGGTACGGATGTCGGCCTGCGGGACGTTTTCCTTCAGCCATTGCTCGTAGTTGGTACCCAGGCCCACGCCGACTTTCTTGCCGGCCAGGTCAGCGGCGGTCTTGATGCTGCCTTCGGTACCCTTGCGCACCAGCGCCTGGATGCCGGAGACGGTGTAGGGGGTGGAGAAGTCGTACTTCTTCTTGCGCTCGTCGGAGATGGTCACCTGGTTGATCACCACGTCCAGGCGCTTGGACTCCAGCGCGGCGAGGATGCCGTCCCATTTGGTCGGCTGGAACTCGGCCTTCACGCCCAGCTCCTTGGCCAGGGCCTCGGCCAGTTCCACTTCGAAGCCGGTCAGCTTGCCGCTCTCATCCTGGTAGTTGAAGGGCGGGTAGGTGCCTTCCAGGCCGACCTTGATGGCGCCTTTCTGCTGAATGTCCTGAAGCAGGTCGGCGGCGGAACTGGTGCCGACGAAGCTGGCGCCGAGCACCAGGCTCAGGCTGCCGAGGATGAACTGGCGACGCAGGGTTGCAAATGTCATATGAGCCTCACGGGGCAGGTGGCTAAAGGTGTCGCAACTCTAGGGATTTGGTTATATGCAATAAAATAATTAAAAATTATCTATTGCTTCAAATAGAGAATAAGCAGGTGTCACGGGGTACCCGCAGGATGATAGGCGAACAGCGCCGGCGAGCCACCGGTGTGCAGGAACAGTACCGGGCCGTCGCCATCGAAGGCGCCCTTGCCGATGCCATCCAGCAGACCGGCGAAGGCCTTGCCGGTGTACACCGGGTCCAGCAGCAGGCCTTCCAGGCTGGCGACCTGGCGCACCGCGTCCAGGGTGCCGGCGTTCGGTTCGCCATAGCGCGGGAAGAAGTACTGGTCCCACAACTCCACCTTGAGCCCGGCCGGTACCGGCACGCCGAGCAGGTCGGCGGTGCGTTGCAACAGGCCTTCGACCTTGGGTCGCTGGGTGGCGTCCGGGCGTGAGACGGTGACGCCGACCACGCGAGTGCCAGGCAGGGCGTATTCCAGCGCCAGGGCGAGGCCCGCGTGGGTACCGGCGCTGCCGGAAGCCAGGACCACGGCGGAGAAGTGCTCGCCACTGGCCTTGATCTGCTCGGCCAGTTCCAGGCCGGCGCGCACATAACCCAGCGCACCCAGCGCATTCGAGCCACCGATGGGCACCAGGTACGGTTTCTTGCCGGCGGCGCGCAGGCGCTCGCCAGTGGCGGCGAGGAGTTCGTCGGCGTTGTCCAGGTTGGGTACCAGCTCGCACTCGGTGCCGAACAGGTCCAGCAGCAGGCGGTTGCCGTTGCCGAGGTAGTTGCTGTCGGAGGTGCCGATGGGGTTTTCCAGCAGTGCTACACAACCGAGGCCGAGGCGCGCGGCGAGGGCGGCAGTCTGGCGAACGTGGTTGGACTGGATGGCGCCGGCGGTGACCAGGGTATCCGCACCCTGGGCCAGGGCATCGGCGGCGAGGAACTCCAGCTTGCGCACCTTATTGCCGCCGAGAGCGAAGGGGGTGATGTCGTCGCGCTTCACATAGACGCTGCGGCCGAGCTTCTGCGACAGATGCGCAAGCTTCTCTAGCGGGGTGGGCGAGGGAACCAGTTCCAGGCGGGAAAAGCGGGCGAGGGCTGCATCGAGCATGGCGTGGTTCCGATAGGCGGTTGCGAAGGCTGCCACTCTAGTGAGCCGGGGCGTCGCAGGCAATTCGCAGAGGCGACATGAACGTACCGGGCAGTCAGGGTGTGGGCATTAACATCCTGCATGTTTTTAATTCGATTATTGAATATAAAAATAAGAAATTAGTATTTTGTTGGAATAAAGAATTTCCGTAGTGTCGCCCTCAACCCGGCGCACCCAGACCGGGCATCCCAACACCCGCTCGTGGCTGAAGATCCAGCCGGAGCCGCAGATTCGAAAAGGACCACCATGAAGAAGACCTTGCTGTTGACCGCCCTGGCCGCTGCCCTCTCCGCCACCCTCGCCCATGCCGGCGAGAAGCTCGTAGTAGCCGCCACCCCGGTACCGCACGCCGAAATCCTTGAGCTGATCAAACCTCAGCTGGCCAAGGAAGGCGTGGACCTGGAAGTGAAGGTCTTCACCGACTACGTGCAACCTAACGTGCAGGTGGACCAGAAGCGCCTGGACGCCAACTACTTCCAGACCAAGCCTTACCTGGACAACTTCAACAGCGGCAAAGGCACCCACTTGGTGATCGTCAAGGGCGTGCACGTCGAGCCCTTCGGCGGCTACTCCAGCAAGTACAAATCTCTGAAAGAGCTGCCGGACGGCGCCACCATCGCCCTCCCCAATGAAGGCAGCAACAGCGGCCGCGCCCTGATCCTGCTGCAGAAAGCGGGTGTGATAAAGCTGAAGGACCCGAAGAACGCCCTGGCCACGCCGAAGGACATCGCTGAGAACCCGCACAACTTCAAGTTCAAGGAACTGGAGTCGGCCCTGCTGCCGCGCGTGCTCGACCAGGTCGACCTGGCCCTGATCAACACCAACTACGCGCTGGAAGCCAAGCTGAACCCGACCAAGGACGCGCTGGTGCTGGAAGACCGCACCTCGCCCTACGTGAACTACCTGGTAGCCCGTCCGGACAACAAGGACAGCGACGCCATCAAAAAACTCTCCTCCGCGCTGACCAGCCCGGAAGTGAAAGCCTTCATCGAGCAGAAGTACTCCGGCGCAGTGGTGCCCGCCTTCTGATCACCTGCTAGCCACGGTGGCGCACTGGCCAGTGCGCCTCTCCTCACGCCGACGAGTCTGTACTATCGTCGGCGTTCTTTTTTCTGCTGCACTTGCAGGGACGATTCCTTGTGGGGGCGAATTCATTCGCTGAGGACCGCGCAGCGGTCCCCGACCAGCCAGGGCAATCCTGCGGACTGCATAGCGAATGAATTCGCCCCCACAAAACAGCAAGAGCACCGTCCCTCGGCCTTCTATCCTTATGCAATAAAAGTATTTCGCTGATCGTTCTTATGCCCGCTATTCTCTCGCCACAACTTGTTATAACAAGTCAGGATCACGAGCGAACAACGACATGGCCGAACTGCTTCCCCTCTCCCCGGTACCGCTCTACAGCCAGCTCAAGGAGCTGCTGCGCGGGCGCATCCTCGACGGTACCTACCCGCCCCACAGCCGCATGCCTTCGGAAAGCGAGCTGGGCAAGGTCTTCGGCGTCAGCCGTATCACCGTGCGCCAGGCGCTAGGCGACCTGCAGAAGGAAGGGCTGATCTTCAAGATCCACGGCAAGGGCACCTTCGTGGCCAAGCCCAAGGCCTTCCAGAACGTCAGCACCCTGCAGGGGCTGGCCGAGTCCATGACGCAGATGGGCTACGAAGTGCTCAACCGCTTGCGCAGCTTCCGCCATGTGCCAGCCAGTCCGCTGGTGGCGGCGCGCCTGCAGCTGGAGGAAGGCAGCCCTGTAACCGAGATCCGCCGCGTGCGCCTGATCAACCGTGAGCCGGTATCTCTGGAAATCACCTGGTTGCCGAAGGCGGTGGGCGAAAAGCTGGAGAAGGCTGACCTCGCCACCCGCGACATCTTCCTCATCCTCGAGAACGACTGCGGCATTCCCCTCGGCCATGCCGATCTCGCCATCGACGCGGTGCTGGCCGACGGCGACCTGACCCAGGCGCTGGAGGTGGAGGAAGGTTCGCCGATCATGCGTATCGAGCGCCTGACCCACGCTGCCGACGGCACCCCGCTGGATTTCGAACACCTCTACTACCGCGGCGATGCCTTCCAGTACCGCCTGCGCATCGACCGTCAGAAGGGATCCCAGGCATGAGTACGCGAGAGCAGGACTACGACATCGTCGTCATCGGCGGCGGCACCGCTGGCCCCATGGCCGCGATCAAGGCCAAGGAGAAGAACCGCGAGCTGCGTGTGCTCCTGCTGGACAAGGCCAACGTCAAGCGCAGTGGTGCCATCAGCATGGGCATGGACGGGCTGAACAACGCCATCATCCCCGGCCACGCGACGCCCGAGCAGTACACCAAGGAAATCACTATCGCCAACGATGGCATCGTCAATCAGGCCGCCGTCTACGCCTACGCCACCCACAGTTTCGAAACCATCCAGCAACTCGACCGCTGGGGGGTGAAGTTCGAGAAGGACGAGACCGGCGACTACGCAGTGAAGAAGGTCCACCACATGGGCGCCTACGTGCTGCCGATGCCCGAGGGGCACGACATCAAGAAGGTGCTTTACCGCCAGCTCAAGCGTGCGCGGGTGGAGATCAGCAACCGTATCGTCTGCACCCGTCTGCTGCTGGATGGCGAGGGTGCGGCGAGCGGGGTGATGGGCTTCGACTGTCGCAGTGGCGAATTCCGGGTGATCCGCGCCAAGGCGGTGATCCTTGCCTGCGGCGCCGCTGGCCGCCTTGGCCTGCCATCTTCCGGCTACCTGATGGGCACCTACGAGAATCCCACGAATGCCGGCGACGGCTACGCCATGGCCTATCACGCCGGGGCGGAGTTGGCGAACCTGGAGTGCTTCCAGATCAATCCGCTGATCAAGGACTACAACGGCCCCGCCTGCGCGTACGTCACCGGCCCGCTGGGTGGTTACACCGCTAACAGCAAGGGCGAGCGCTTCATCGAGTGCGACTACTGGAGCGGCCAGATGATGTGGGAGTTCCACCAGGAACTCGAAGGCGGCAATGGCCCGGTGTTCCTCAAGCTTGATCACCTGGCCGAAGAAACCATCCAGACCATCGAAGAGATCCTCCATAGCAACGAGCGCCCCAGTCGCGGGCAGTTCCACGCCAACCGCGGCACCGACTACCGCTCGCAGATGGTCGAGATGCACATCTCCGAGATCGGCTTCTGCTCCGGCCATTCGGCCTCGGGTGTGTGGGTCAACGAGAATGCCGAAACCTCGGTGAAAGGGCTGTACGCAGCTGGCGACATGGCTGCCGTGCCGCACAACTACATGCTCGGCGCCTTCACCTACGGCTGGTTCGCCGGGGTCAATGCGGCGGACTACGTGGCCGGGCGCGACTTCGCCGAAGTCGACCCGGGACAGGTGGAGCGCGAGCAGGCGCGGGTCTTCGCGCCGCTGCAGCGTGAACATGGTCTGCCGCCGGCCCAGGTGGAGTACAAGCTGCGGCGCATGGTCAACGATTACCTGCAGCCGCCCAAGGTGACGAAGAAGATGGAGATCGGCCTCACGCGCTTCGCCGAGATCGAGCGGGACCTGGCGCAGATGAAAGCCAGCAACCCTCACGAGCTGATGCGCGCCATGGAAGTGGCGGTTATCCGTGACTGTGCCGAGATGGCCGCCCGCGCTTCGTTGTTCCGCGCCGAGAGCCGCTGGGGCCTGTACCACCACCGCGTCGACCACCCCGAGCGTAATGACATCGACTGGTTCTGCCATTGCCACCTGAAGAAGGGCGAGGACGGCCACATGACGAGCTTCAAGAAAGCGGTGGAGCCGTACCTGATCCCGCTGGATGCACAAGAGCAGCAGGCCTACGACCGCCTGCGCGTGAAGGCCGAAGCGGCAGCGTAGGTTTTAGGGTGGGCTTCAGCCCACCCTATGTTGACCAGCGTACAAGACCCATAACGAGAGCCCCAGGCTCCAAGGAAATCGTGAAATGGCCCATCAACCCCAGGAAATTTTCTTCCGCAGCAGTGCGCCGGTGACCATCGACGAAGACAAGTGCATCGCCGAGAAGGGCTGCACGGTCTGTGTCGAGGTCTGCCCGATGGACCTCTTGGCCATCAACCCGGCCACCCAGAAGGCCTACATGGCCTTCGACGAATGCTGGTACTGCATGCCCTGCGAGAAAGACTGCCCGACCGGCGCGGTGAAGGTGGAGATTCCTTACCTGCTGCGCTGACCGAGTGTGAGAAACCTCTAGGAGCCAGCTTGCTGGCGAACAACGGACCTGCAGGCAAGCGCTTCGCCAGCAAGCGGGCTCCTACAAAAAATGCAATCCGCCATCCGGCCAACCCCCGGACGCCTCACCTGAAAGCCCCTCGTTTCCCACCACCCGACCACGTGGCGGAGACGATTCCAACACTCATGATTCGAGGGGAAAAACCCATGCGTCTTCGTGCAACCGTCGCCGGCCTCGCGCTGGCCATCTCCAGCCTGTCCGCCTCCGCGGAAACCATCCGCATCGCCATCGGCACCCAGGACACCACCATCAACTGCGCCACCGGCGGTCTGCTCATCCGCGAGCTGGGCCTGCTGGAGAAATACCTGCCTCGTGATGGCAAGTACAAGGACGCCGACTACCAGGTGGAGTGGAAGAACTTCACCAGCGGCGCACCGCTGACCAACGAGATGGTCGCCGGCAAGCTGGACTTTGGCGCCATGGCCGACTTCCCCGGCTCCTTCAACGGCGTCGCCCATCTGGATGCGGGCAAGCGGAGCCTGTTCATCAGCGTGCTCTCGGGCAGCACCCTTGGCAGCGGCAACGGCATCGTGGTACCGGCGTCCTCTCCGGTGCAGTCGCTGGCCGAGCTCAAGGGCAAGACCATTTCCGTGCCCTTCGCCTCCACTGCTCACGGCATGTTGCTGCGCGCTGTTGCTGCCCAGGGCTGGGACCCGGAGAAGGACGTGCGCATCATCGCCCAGCCACCGGAGATCGCCGGCTCCGCGCTGCGCAGCAACCGCATCGAGGCTCACGCTGACTTCGTGCCCTTTGCCGAGTTGTTCCCCAACCGCGGCTTCGCAAGGAAGATCTATGACGGCTCCCAGGCCGAGGCGCCTACCTTCCACGGCGCACTGGTGGATGCGGCCTATGCGAAAAAGTACCCGGAGATCGTCACCGCCTACCTACGCGCCAGCCTGGAAGCCGACCGCCTGATCGCCGAGTCGCCTGAGAAGTACAGCGAGCTGATCGAGAAGGTCACCGGCATCGAGGCCGAGGTGAACTACCTGTTCCACGGCCCCCTTGGCCTGCAGACCCGCGACCTGACCTGGAAGCCCGAGTACCGCAAGGCGGTGGCCACCTCGATCGATACCCTGAAACTGCTGAAGAAGACCGATCGGGGCCTGGATACCGCCCAGTTCATCGACGACCAGTACATCCGCGCCGCCTTCGAGCAGGCCGGGCAGGACTACGACAAGGCGCTGAAGAACTATGCGCAGCTGCCACTGGTGGCCAACGACGCGGCCACCGGCAAGCCGATCACCGACTTCAAGCGCCTGGCGCAGATATGGGTGCGCGGTGAGGGCAAGGTCCGTCATTACGCGTCGCCGGAAGCTGCGCTGACCGCCCTGGCGCAGCTGGAACAGGAGGGCAAGGACATCCGCGCCATCTATGCCCAGGCCGCCGACAGCGGGATCAAGCTGCTGGCCAACCAGGCCTGGTTCGTGCGCAACGACAAGGGTGAGCTGAGCGCCTTCCTGCTCAAGTCCCAGGCCGAGCTGTACGCCCAGCAACACGGCGGCACGGCGCTCGATTTTGTCAGCGCCAATCAGAAGCAGGCTGTCGCCAGCCGCTGATCGCCTTGCCCTCTCCCCCAGCCCCTCTCCCGCAAGCGGGCGAGGGGTGACTCGCGCCGGTTACGCCGTGCACGGATCGCCCCCTCTCCCTTCAGGGATAGGGTTGGGGAGAGGGAAACGAGCAGGAGACGATCCATGACAAATCTGTACCGCTGGCCCCTGCGCCTCGCCTCATTGGCCGCCTGCCTGCTGTTCTGGCAACTGGCTGCCAACGCGCGCCTGGACCTCGGGCTGTTCACCTTCACCTACGTGCCCACGCCCGCCGCCGTGCTCGATGCGGCCTGGCAGCTGGTGCACTCCAGCAAGCTGTTGCCGCACCTCACCAACAGCCTTTCACGGGTGTTCGCCGGTTACCTGGCCGCGGCCTTGCTGGGCGTCCTGCTGGGCCTGGTCATCGGCCGTTCGAGATGGGCCGAGGACAGCCTGCTGCCGCCGTTGGAGGTGCTGCGGCCGATTCCTGCGGTGGCCTGGATTCCCCTGGCCATCCTGATGTTTCCCTCGTCGGAGCTGTCGATGGTGTTCATCACCTTCACCGGTGCGCTGTTCCCCATCCTGCTCAACACCGTGCATGGCGTCGAAGGCGTCGACCCCCGACTGATCGCTTCGGCACGCAGCCTTGGCGCTGGGCGTCTGGCGATCCTGCGCGAGGTGATCCTGCCCGGCGCGGCGCCGAGCATCGTCACTGGCCTCGCCATCGGCATGGGCACGTCGTGGTTCTGCCTGGTCACCGCCGAGATGATCTCCGGGCAGTTCGGCGTCGGTTATTACACCTGGGAGTCCTACGTGGTGCAGAACTACGCCGACATCGTCGTCGGCATGCTGCTGATCGGCTTGCTAGGCATGGGCAGCAGTGCCCTGGTCAAACGCTTGGGCGCGCTCGCCACACCCTGGTACCGCGCGCGGAGGAACGCCTGATGAGCAGCTTCGAGCGCGCAGTGGAACCAGGCCGCATCGAGGCCAGGGGCGTCTCCATCCGTTTGGGACAGGGCCGCGAGGCCTTCGAGGCGGTACAGACGTTGGACTTCGCCATCGCGCCGGGGGAGTTCGTCTGCATCCTGGGCCCTTCCGGCTGCGGCAAGTCCACCTTGCTCGGCGCCCTAGCCGGGCATCTGAAGCCCAGCGCCGGCAGCCTGGAGGTGGATGGCCAGCCGGTGGAGGGACCTTCACCCGAGCGTGGCATGGTGTTCCAGCACCACACGCTTTTGCCCTGGCGCAGTGTGCTCGACAACGTCGCCTTCGGCCTGAAGATGCAAGGCATCGGCAAGGCCGAGCGGCAGCGCCGCGCCGCCGAATTCCTGCGCCTGGTAGGCCTGGAGGATTTCGCCGGGCGCTGGCCCAACCAGCTCTCCGGCGGCATGCAGCAGCGTGCCGAGATTGCCCGCGTGCTGATCAACCGCCCGCGCCTGCTGTTGATGGACGAGCCCTTCGGCGCGCTGGATGCGCAGACCCGCTCGCGCATGCAGGAACTGCTGCTGGATATCTGGACGCGCATCCGCACCACCGTGGTGTTCGTCACCCACGACATCGACGAAGCCTTGTTCCTGGCCGACCGCATCCTGGTGATGAGCCCGCGCCCCGGACGCTTCATCGAAGACCTGCGCCTGGACTTCCCGCGTCCGCGCTGCGCCAGCCTCCTTACCACCCCCGGCTTCACCCATCTCAAGCGCCATTGCCTGGAACTGCTGCGCCATGAAGACGGCCGCGAGCTGCCACGCCTGACGCCGCTGGGGCTGCCCACCGATCACCCGCCACTGCGAGTTGCCCTATGACCAACCGTGAAACCGACAACCCCGACATCCTCGAACTGCTGCCACGCCTCGCCGATGACGACGCTGGTGTGCGCCGCATTGCCCTGATCGAACTCGCCGACCTGGCAGACCCGGAGGGCCTACCCTGGCTCACCGACGCCCTTGCCGTGGATGACGCTGCTGAGGTGCGCGCCGAGGCTGCGCGTCTGCTGGAGGCCTGGGAGGAACCCGACGTCGTCGAGGCACTCTGCGCGGCCCTGGCCGATGGTGCCGAGCCGGTGCGCCTGGCCGCTGCCCAGAGTCTCAGTGAGCTGAAGAGCCTGGAGGCGGGGAGGCTGATTCTGCCGTGGGTGACCCATGCCGATGCCTTTGTCCGCGCCAGTGCGCTGCGTGCTCTACGTGAGCTGCGCCTGGAGGAGGCCGCCGGCCCTGCATTGTTGGCGCTGCACGACGGCGAAGCGCCGGTGCGCCGGGAGGCGGTGGGCATCCTCGGCTGGTTGAAACACGAAGCTGCGCTGCCAGCGCTGGCCCGCCTGGCCAGTGACGACGCGGATACCGAAGTACGCCGCGCTGCCACCGGTGCCTTGGGGCTGGCCAGTGACGGGGAGGTACTGCCAGCCCTTTACGCTGCCTTGGCTGATAACGCCTGGCAGGTGCGCGAGGAGGCCGCCACCACCCTCGGCAAGGTCGGCCTGGCAGACGCTGGCGCGGCACTGGTGCGGGCCTTGGAAGACGATTACTGGCAAGTGCGTTTGCGCGCCGCGCGTGCCCTCGGTCGCCTGCGCTATCGCGAGGCTCTTGCAGAGCTTTCCGTGCTGCTCGGCCACGGCATCGCCAACTTGCGCAAGGAGGCTGCGCTGGCCTTGGGCGAGCTGGGCGACGCCGCCGCATTGACGGCGCTGCGCCAGGCCGAGGTCGATGGTGATCCGGAAGTGCGCAAGGCAGTACGCATTGCCCTGGCGCAACTCCAGGGAGCGGCCTGATGGACGCCCCCAGTGCCCTGCGCAGTTCGCGCAGCGAAGCACGTTTGTTTCTGGAGTGGGCAGATGGGGATCGGCGGGAGATCAGTCATGCCCGCTTGCGTGGTGCCTGTCCCTGCTCGCAGTGCAAGGCGACGCGGCTGCGTGGGGCGATTGCGCTGGTGGATGAAGGCGTGCGCCTGGAGCGCATCGCGCTACAGGGCTATGGCGTGCAGCTGGTGTTCAGCGATGGGCACGAGCGGGGGATCTATCCCTGGGGGTACTTGCGGGAGTTGGGCACCGCTGCCCTCACCCCCAACCCCTCTCCCTGAAGGGTTGGGGTTTGGGGGAGAGGGGGCGGACTTTCAGAACGGCTTGTCCCCCAGGATCGTTGCGCGGTGCATCACGCGACGCTGCGGACGGTAGTCGTCGACCGCGAAATGCTGGGTGATGCGGTTGTCCCAGAAAGCCACGTCATTGGCCTGCCAGCGCCAGCGGATGGTGAATGCCGGGTGGGTGGCATGGGCGAAGAGCAGGCGCAGCAGTGCATCGCTTTCCGTGGCCGACAGTTCGTTGATGCGGGTGGTGAAGCCTTCGTTGACGAACAAGCCCTTGCGTCCGGTGACCGGATGGGCGCGCACCACCGGATGGCTGCGAGGCGGGTACTTGCGCTTGGCGTCTTCCAGACGCTCGTGCTCTTCGGCTGTGAGGCTGAAGCGTTCCTCGGGAAAGGAACGGGACAGGTCGTGGGTGGCGGTCAAGCCATCCAGTAGCTCCTGGATGGGTTTCGACAATGCGTCATAGGCCGCGCTGCTGCTGGCCCAGAGGGTGTCACCGCCGTAGGGCGGGAGCTGTTTGGCGGCGAGCACCGCGCCGAGCGCCGGGGTTTCCAGGAAGGTCACGTCGGTGTGCCAGAGGGCGTTGTCGCGCACGTCGGTGACGGCGGTGTCGAGTACCAGCACCTCCGGCTGCTCGGGAATGTTCGGATAGATCGGGTGGATGTGCAGGTCACCGAAGTTGCGGGCGAAGGCTGCCTGCTGCTGCGGGTTCAGCGGCTGGTCGCGGAAGAACAGTACCTGGTGGTTGAGCAGAGCTTGCTCCACTGCAACGCGCTGCGAGGCGTCGAGCGGCTTGCTGAGGTCGAGGCCTTCGGCCACGGCGCCGAGGGCGGGGGAGAGCGGGGTGATATGCAGGGTCATGGCAGTGAATCTCCAGATAGCGCGGAGCGGGGATTCCCCTCACCCCGACCCTCTCCCGGAGGGAGAGGGGGTAATGCGGGATCAGTGGCTTTGCCCGTGCCAGGGCACGAGCTTGCGTTGCAGGGCGCGCAGGCCGAGTTCGAGGGCGAAGGCGATCAGGGCGATGACGAGGATGCCGAGGATCACCACATCGGTGACCAGGAACTGCGCCGCCGACTGCACCATGAAGCCCAGGCCACGGGTGGCGGCCACCAGCTCGGCGGCCACCAGGGTGGACCAGCCGACGCCAAGGCCAATTCGCACGCCGGTGAGGATGTCCGGCAGGGCACTGGGCAGGATCACATGGCGGATCAGTTGGGCCTGGCTGGCACCCAGCGACTGCGCCGCACGCAACCGCGCCGGGTCGACATTGCGCACGCCGGTGGCGGTGGCGATGGCGATGGGGGCGAAGATCGCGAGGAAGATCAGCAGCACCTTGGACAGCTCGCCGATGCCGCACCAGATGACGATCAGGGGCAGGTAGGCCAGCGGTGGAATGGGCCGATAGAACTCGATCAGCGGGTCGAAGATGCCACGGGCAATGCGGTTGCGACCGATAGCGATACCCAGCGGAACGGCGGTCAGTACCGCAGCCAGCAGCGCGGCGCCGATGCGTCCCAGGCTCGCGCTCAGATGCTGCCAGAGGCTGGCGTCCATGTAGCCCTGGGTCAGCAGCACCCAACCCTTGCGGGCGATGGCCTGCGGGCTGGGCAGGAACAGGGGTTCGATCAGGCCGGCGGTGGTCACGGCCCACCAGGCCAGCAGCAGGCTGCCGAGGGTCAGCAGGCTGATGGACAGGGTGCTCAGGGGCCGGCGCTGGCGTGGTTTCACAGTCGTGGCGGTCTTGCTGGCCAGGGTCAGGTCGAGACTACTCATGTGCTTCTCCTCTGGCGTTCGGCGAAGACCTGGGCGAGTACATGTTCGCGCGTCTCGATGAACTGCGGATCGGACTTGATCGCCCGTGCACTTTCCCCGGCGGCGTAGCGCTGGCCGAAGTCCAGGCGCAGGCGTTCGCTGATGCGGCCCGGGTTGGGCGACAGCAGGATGAGTTCGGTGGCGAGGAAAACCGCTTCCTCGATGTCGTGGGTGATCAGGAAAACGGGTTTGGCCGCGCGTCGCCAGACTTGCAGCAACAGCTCCTGCATCTGTTCGCGGGTGAAGGCATCGAGGGCGCCGAAGGGCTCGTCCATCAGCAGCACGCGCGGGTCGGCGGCCAGGGCACGTGCGATCCCGACGCGCTGTTTCTGTCCACCGGAAAGTTCCCAGATGCGGCGCTTGTCGAAGCCGACGAGGTCCACCAGGGCGAGCATTTCGCGGGCACGTGCCTCACGCTCGGCACGGGGAACGCCGGCGAGTTCGAGGCCGAAGGCGACATTGCCGAGCACGTCCTGCCAGGGCAGTGGGGCATCGTCCTGGAACACCACGCCGCGTTCGGCGCTGGGGCCGTTGACGGGCACGCCGTCGAGGCTGATGCGACCGGCGCTGGGGCTGACAAAACCGGCAATGAGATTGAGCAGGGTGGTCTTGCCGCTGCCGGACGGGCCGAGGGCTACCAGTAGCTCGCCTGGGCCGAGGTCGAAGGAAATGTCGGTCAGTACCGGCTCGGCCGCGCCTGGGTACTGTGCGCTGATGCGCTCCAGCTGGAGTAAGGCCATTTTCTGCAGGGTCTCGAAAGGGCCTGCCCGACGTGTCGGGCAGGCGGGGTGAATCAGTTCTGGACGTACTTGGAGCTTACGTACGGGGCGTAGTCAGGCAGCACGGCGTCGACCTTGCCTTGCTCCTTGAGGAAGCGCGCGGTCTCGCTGATGGCCTGGGTGGTCGGTGCACCGAGGGCGGTTACCTGGTCGGCGGCGAGCGGGAAGACGTTGCCCTGCAGCAGCAGCGGGATGTCCTCGGCCTTGGCGCCGGACAGTTTCACCAGCTTGTCGATGTTGGCCTTGTCGGCCAGCCAGGCTTTCGGGTCCTTGCGGTAGGCGGCGTAGGCGTCGAGGGTCACCTTGGCGAAGGCGCGGACGACTTCCGGATGCTTCTTGGCGAAGTCCTTGCGCACGATCCAGGCGTCGAAGGTGGGCGCGCCCAGCTTGCTCAGCTCACCGGAGCTGATCAGCACCTTGCCGTTGGACTTGGCAACGCCCAGGGCCGGATCCCAGACGTAGGTGGCATCGATGTCGCCACGCTGCCAGGCGGCGACGATGGCTGGCGGTGCGAGGTTGAGGATGGTGACCTTGGTGGGGTCGATCTGCCAGTGCTTGAGGGCGGCCAGCAGGCTGTAGTGGCCGGTTGAAACGAAGGGCACGGCGATCTTCTTGCCGATCAGATCTTCGGGCTTGGTGATACCGGCGCCATTGCGCGCCACCAGGGCTTCGGCGTCGCCGATCTGGGTGGCAATGAGGAATGTCTGGATCGGCAGCTGGCGAGTGGCGGCGGCGGCCAGCGGGCTGGAGCCGACATAGCCGATTTGCACGTCACCGGAGGCGACGGCGGTGATGACTTCAGCGCCGCTGTCGAACTTGCGCCAGTCAATGCTGGATTTGCTCGCCTTCTCATAGGCGCCATCGGCCTGGGCGACCTTGGCCGGGTCGACGGTGGTCTGGTAGGCGACGGTGAAATCCGCGGCCTGGGCGCTCAGGGCCAGGCCGCCAAGGGTCAGGGCCGCCAGCAGGCGACGGGGAAACTGGGACGAAAGCATGGGGTGCTCCTCAACGGGCTGGGGCCGGCCTAGGAGGCCGGTCCACGGGACAGGGGGTATTGCGTTCTGGGTGTCCGGTGGTCCGGTAGAGACAAGCTAATTGATCTAAAAAATAAGAAATAAATAATTTTTTAGAATTAGCTTAGGTCCGACGAATCGGGGGAGAGGAGCGGTCTGCGCACAATTGCTTATTTCTAAAAGTTATCTTTATCAAAAAAATAATTCTTTTTAGAAATTAGCATTCGCCTTCTAGAGTGGCGGCCTGCCGAAAGCGGACCGCCGCATCGCATATGCACCGGAGCCTGTGAAAACGACAGTGGCTTCGAAGGTCACGCGGCGGCGCATCGCGTCTGCTCCTGCTCCGGGCATCTCACTCCCCTACAAGATCGCAATGGAGCATCGAGCATGAACAAGTCGTCCCTCGCCCTGGCCGTCGCCCTCGGCGTGCTGGCCCAGCAGGCCGCCGCTGGCGGTTTCATCGAAGACAGCAAGGCCAGCCTGGCCCTGCGCAACTTCTACATCAACTCGGACAACCGCCAGTTCGCCGACGCACCTTCCAAGCAGGAAGAGTGGGGCCAGGGCTTCTTGTTCAACTACGCCTCCGGCTACACCGAAGGCACCGTTGGCGTGGGCGTCGACGCGCTCGGCCTGTTGGGGGTGAAGCTGGATTCCGGCAAGGGCCGCCACTACAACCCGACCAGCGCCAGCTACGGCGGCACCGTGTTTCCCACCGACAATGACGGTCGCGCCGAGGACGACTTCGGCAGCCTCGGTGTGACCGGCAAGGTGCGTATCTCCAAGACCGAAGCGCGCATCGGCACGCTGCTGCCGAAGCTGCCGGTGGTGACCTACAACGACGGTCGCCTGCTGCCGCAGACCTTCGAGGGTGGCCAGGTGACCTCCAGCGAGATCGCCGGCCTGACCCTGGTCGGTGGCCAGCTGGAACACGCCAAGGGGCGTAACTCCAGCGACGCCCGCGGCCTGTCCATCGCCGGCGCGAACAACGCCCGTACCGGCCAGTTCGTCAACACGTTCTACTTCGCCGGTGGCGACTACAAGGTCAGCGACAACCTGCTCGCGCAGTACTACTACGGCAACCTGGAAGACTTCTATAACCAGCACTTTCTCGGCCTGACCCACAACTGGGCGCTGCCGGTGGGCGCGCTGAAGTCCGACCTGCGCTACTTCTACAGCGACTCCGACGGCAAGAACGCCAGCGTCGCCGGCCGCCGCGAAGGCTTCCGCAGCTCGGGCAACTGGGCGGCCAACGATCCGGACCGCTTTGAAGTCGACAACCGCACCTGGAGCGCCCTGTTCACCTACACCCTCGGTGGCCACGCGGCCAGCCTGGGCTACCAGCAGGTCTCCGGCGACAGCGCCTTCCCCTTCCTCAACCAGGGTGATGGCGCCACCGCCTACCTGATCACCGACCGCCAGATCGGCAAGTTCCTCAGCGCCGGCGAGCGCACCTGGGTGGCCGAGTACGGCTACGACTTCGCCAAGCTCGGCGTGCCGGGCCTGAAGGCGGTGGGCACCTACCTGAAGGGCAGCAACATCGAGACCCAGGGCAGCGACCAGGGCGAGTGGGAGCGCGATTTTCGCCTCGACTACGTGCTGCAGGGCGGTCCGCTGAAAGGCCTGGGCGTGTCCTGGCGCAACGCCGCGCTGCGCAGTGATGCCGCCCGTGACCAGGACGAGAACCGCCTGATCCTGAGCTATACCCTGACGTTGCTGTAAGGCCGGTGGTGGGCTGAAGCCCACCCTACGATCGCGAATGAATTCGCCCTCCTGGCACTGACAGCCCCCTCTCCCTCCGGGAGAGGGTTGGGGTGAGGGCGACGGCCCGCAGTGAGCACCATGAGA
Organism: Metapseudomonas resinovorans DSM 21078; assembly: GCF_000423545.1. Lineage (GTDB taxonomy): Bacteria > Pseudomonadota > Gammaproteobacteria > Pseudomonadales > Pseudomonadaceae > Metapseudomonas > Metapseudomonas resinovorans. The sequence continues at coordinate 78,721 of NZ_AUIE01000021.1, read as the reverse complement.
CCGCCGGGAACCTCATTCCAGAGGCCTTCCCGGCTTCTTCACGTTTGTATTTTTATATCTCTAAATCGCATAAATAAATCGTTATTTATTCTTTTTAATTTGCAGTGCAGCTACGCATAGTGGGCCCCACGGAACGACACCCAGACACAGGAGCCGCACCATGAGTATCCGCCTCGGCGACATCGCCCCCGACTTTGAACAGGACTCCAGCGAAGGCCGCATCCGCTTCCATGAATGGCTGGACGGTAGTTGGGGCGTGCTGTTTTCGCACCCCGCTGACTTCACGCCGGTGTGCACCACCGAACTGGGATTCACCGCCAAGCTCAAGGATGAATTCACCGCCCGTGGCGTGAAGGCGATCGCCTTGTCGGTCGACCCGGTGGATTCCCATCACCGCTGGATCGATGACATCAACGACACCCAGGGCACCCTGGTGAATTTCCCGATCATCGCCGACGCCGACCGCCAGGTGTCCGACCTCTACGACCTGATCCACCCGAACGCCAACGACACCCTCACCGTGCGCTCGCTGTTCATCATCGACCCGAACAAGAAAGTGCGCCTGATCATCACCTACCCGGCCAGCACCGGGCGCAACTTCAACGAGATCCTGCGGGTAATCGACTCCCTGCAACTGACCGACAACCACAAGGTCGCCACCCCAGCCAATTGGCAGGACGGTGACGACGTGGTGATCGTGCCCTCGCTCAAGGATGAAGACGAAATCCGCCAGCGCTTCCCGCGCGGCTACAAGGCGGTCCGGCCCTACCTGCGCCTGACGCCGCAACCCAACCGCTGATCCATCCGGCGCCTCGCGCGCACTTAACCCGCGCCTTACTCACCCGCCAACGGGCCAGCAGGCAACGACATCACAAGCAAAGTCATGAGGAGAGCGCCATGCGCACCATCACTTTGCGTCGGAGCCTGGCTGCCCTGTTCGCGGCTGCCCTGGCTTTCGGCGCCATCACTCAAGCACAGGCCGAAACCCTGCGAATCGGCTACCAGAAATACGGCACCCTGGTGCTGCTAAAGGCCAAGGGCACGCTGGAGAAGCGTCTGGCCGAACAGGGCATCGACGTCAAATGGACCGAGTTCCCCGGCGGCCCGCAGCTGCTGGAGGGCCTCAACGTGGGCTCCATTGACTTCGGCGTGACCGGCGAAACCCCACCGGTATTCGCCCAGGCAGCAGGCGCCGACCTGCTCTACGTGGCCTATGAGCCGCCGGCCCCGCAGAGCGAAGCGATCCTGGTGCCCAAGGGGTCGTCCATCCAGTCGGTGAAGGCGCTGGCCGGCAAGAAGGTCGCCCTGAACAAGGGTTCCAACGTGCACTACCTGTTGGTGCGTGCGCTGGAGGAGGCCGGTCTGAAGTACAGCGATATCCAGCCCGTCTACCTGCCCCCGGCCGACGCCCGCGCCGCCTTCGAACGCGGCAGCGTGGACGCCTGGGTGATCTGGGACCCCTTCCAGGCCGCCGCCGAGAAGCAGCTCGAGGCGCGCACCCTGCGCAATGGCGAAGGGCTTGTGGATAACCACCAGTTCTACCTGGCCACTCGCACCTATGCCCAGAAGCACCCGCAGGTGATCAACACCCTGATCGAGGAAGTACGCGCCGTGGGCGAGGACTCCAAGGCCGATCCGGACAAGGTCACCGAACAGGTCGCGCCGCTGCTGGGCCTGCCAAAGGACATCACTTCCATCGCCGTGAAGCGCCAGGGCTACGGTGCCCAGCCGCTGAGCCCGGAGGTGGTCACTGCGCAGCAGAAGATCGCCGACACCTTCACCGCGCTGAAGCTGATTCCGAAAAAACTCAGCATCGCCGACGTGATCTGGACGCCGCCGGCCAAGGTCGCGCAGCAGTGACTTGAACCCCTCTCCCGGAGGGAGAGGGGGACACCTTTAAGGAGACCACTCCATGAGCTTGAACATCTTCTGGTTCCTGCCGACCCACGGCGACGGCCACTACCTCGGCACCTCCGAGGGCGCCCGCGCCGTCGACCACGGCTACCTGCAACAGATCGCCCAGGCAGCCGACCGTCTCGGCTTCGGCGGCGTGCTGATCCCCACCGGGCGTTCCTGCGAGGACTCCTGGCTGGTGGCGGCTTCGCTGATCCCGGTAACCCAACGCCTGAAATTCCTCGTGGCCCTGCGCCCCGGAATCATTTCGCCGACCGTGGCCGCGCGCCAGGCGGCGACCCTGGATCGCCTGTCCGGTGGCCGCGCCTTGTTCAACCTGGTCACCGGTGGCGACCCGGATGAACTGGCCGCCGATGGCCTGCACCTGAACCACGCCGAGCGTTACGAAGCCTCGGTGGAGTTCACCCGCATCTGGCGCCGCGTGCTGGAGGGCGAAACCGTCGATTACGACGGCAAGCACCTCCAGGTGAAGGGGGCCAAATTGTTCTACCCGCCACTGCAACAGCCGCGTCCGCCGCTGTACTTCGGAGGTTCCTCCGAGGCCGCCCAGGACCTCGCCGCCGAGCAGGTCGAGCTGTACCTGACCTGGGGCGAGCCGCCGGCAGCGGTGAAAGAGAAGATCGAACAGGTGCGCGCCAAGGCCGCCAAGCTGGGTCGCACGGTGCGTTTTGGCATCCGCCTGCACGTGATCGTGCGTGAAACCAACGAAGCTGCCTGGGCGGCTGCCGACCGCCTGATCGAGAACCTCGACGATGCCACCATCGCCAAGGCGCAGGCTGCCTTCGCCCGCTTCGACTCGGTAGGCCAACAGCGCATGGCTGCCCTGCACAACGGCCGGCGCGACAAGCTGGAAGTCAGCCCCAACCTCTGGGCCGGCGTCGGCCTGGTGCGCGGTGGTGCCGGTACGGCGCTGGTGGGCGATGGCCCGACCGTGGCCGCGCGGGTGAAGGAGTACGCCGACCTCGGCATCGACACCTTCATCTTCTCCGGCTATCCGCACCTGGAAGAGTCCTATCGCGTTGCGGAATTGCTGTTCCCCCATCTGGATGTCGCCCGTCCGCGCACCAACGACGGCCTGGGCTTCATCAGCCCCTTCGGCGAGATGGTGGCCAACGAGGCCCTGCCCGAAGCCAAGCTGGCATCGCAGAGCTGAGGGCGCGGGGATGAAATTCAATTCCATACTCCTGCGCCTGGCGCCCTGGGCCTTGCCCGTGGCGCTGCTGGCGATCTGGCAGGGTGCAGTGGCAACCGGCCTGCTCTCCACCCGCATCCTGCCAGCGCCAAGCGCGGTGCTGGCGGCGGGCTGGAGCCTGCTGTCCAGCGGCGAGATCTGGACCCATCTGGCCATCAGCGGCTGGCGTGCGGGTATCGGTTTCTCCATTGGCGGCGGCCTCGGCCTGTTGCTGGGCTTCATTACCGGCCTGTCGAAGTGGGGCGAGCGCCTACTGGACAGCTCGGTGCAGATGATCCGTAACGTGCCGCACCTGGCGCTGATTCCACTGGTGATCCTGTGGTTCGGCATCGATGAATCGGCGAAGATTTTCCTGGTTGCCCTCGGCACCCTGTTCCCCATTTACCTCAACACCTACCACGGCATCCGCAACGTAGACCCGGCGCTGGTGGAAATGGCGCGCAGTTACGGGTTGTCCGGCTTCGCACTGTTCAGCCAGGTGATCCTGCCCGGGGCGCTGCCCTCGATCCTGGTGGGCGTGCGTTTCGCCCTTGGCTTCATGTGGCTGACGCTGATCGTCGCCGAGACGATTTCCGCCAGCTCCGGCATCGGCTACCTGGCGATGAACGCCCGCGAGTTCCTGCAGACCGATGTGGTGGTTCTGGCGATCCTGCTCTACGCGGTGCTCGGCAAGCTGGCCGACGTCGCCGCTCGGGGCCTGGAGCGCGTCTGGTTGCGCTGGCACCCGGCTTACCAGGCCAAGGGAGGTGCCGCATGACCGCTGCCCAGGTTCCACAACGCCTCAAGCGCGGCATTCCGCTGGCGTTGCGCGGTATCGGCAAGGCCTTTGGCGAGCGTGAAGTGCTCAAGGGTATCGACCTGCTGATTCCTGCCGGCCAGTTCGTTGCCGTGGTCGGTCGCAGCGGGTGCGGCAAGAGCACCCTGCTGCGCCTGTTGGCCGGGTTGGACAAGCCCTCCCGTGGCGAGCTGCTGGCCGGCTCGGCGCCGTTGGAAGACGCCCGCGAGGACACTCGCCTGATGTTCCAGGATGCGCGCCTATTGCCCTGGAAACGGGTGATCGACAACGTCGGCCTGGGCCTTTCCGGCGACTGGCGTCCGCGCGCCCTCGAAGCCTTGGACGCAGTGGGGCTGGCCGACCGTGCGCATGAGTGGCCGGCGGCGCTCTCCGGTGGCCAGAAGCAGCGCGTGGCCCTGGCCCGCGCCCTGATCCACCAACCGCGCCTGCTGCTGCTGGACGAGCCCCTGGGTGCCCTAGATGCCCTGACCCGCATCGAGATGCAGCAGTTGATCGAGCGCCTCTGGCAGCAACACGGTTTCACTGTCCTGCTGGTGACCCACGACGTGAGTGAGGCGGTGGCCGTTGCCGACCGGGTGATCCTGATCGAGGACGGTGCAATCGGCCTGGATCTACCGGTTGAGCTGCAACGTCCGCGAGCCCGTGGCTCGGCCCGTCTCGCTGCGCTGGAAGCCGAAGTGCTGGACCGGGTGCTGGCGCTACCGCCGGCCCCGCCGGAACCCGAACCCATATCCCCCCTGCCCACGCAATTGCGTTGGGCACTTTGACCCAAACCCCAATACCCCGAGCAAAGGAATAACCGCCATGACCATCAAAGCCATCAACGTCCGCAACCAGTTCAAGGGCACTATCAAGGAAATCATCGAAGGCCCGGTGCTCTCGGAGATCGACGTGCAGACCGCCGCCGGCATCGTGACTTCCGTCATCACCACCCGCTCCGTGCGCGAGCTGGAACTGGGCATCGGCTCCGAGGTGATTGCCTTCGTGAAATCCACCGAGGTGTCGATTGCGAAGCTGTGATGCAGGCTGTGCTTCCGTAGGATGGGTAGAGCGGAGCGAAACCCATGCTGGCGTGCCCAGCATTCGATGGGTTTCGCAGGCTCTACCCATCCTACGGATACAAAAAACGAACCCCCGCATCTGCGGGGGTTCGTTCATTCCAGCTTGGCTCAGCGCTTTTGCGGCGCCGGTTGCTGTTGGGTGATGCAGTGGATGTTGCCGCCGCCGAGGAGGATCTCGCGGCCGGGCACCATCACCACTTCGTGCTGCGGGAAGACGCGCTTCAAGATGGCTTCGGCCGTGGCGTCTTTCGCGTCGTCGAACTTGGGCGCGACGATGCCGCCGTTGACGATCAGGAAGTTCACGTAGGAGCCAGCCAGGCGGATCGACGGATCGCGTTCCTGGGTGCCTTCCACCAGGTCCACACCGGCGCATTCTTCCTCGGTGGCGTAGATCGGGCCGGGGATCGGCATCTTGTGCACTACCAGCTGGCGGCCCTTGGCGTCGCGGGCGTGCTCCAGAACCTTCATGGCCGCCTGGCAGCGCGGGAAGTTCGGGTCGTGCGGGTCATCGGTCCAGGCCAGCAGGACTTCGCCCGGGCGCACGTAGCAGCAGAAGTTATCCACATGGCCGTCGGTCTCGTCGTTGTACAGGCCGTCCGGCAGCCAGATCACAGTCTCGATCGACAGTTGCTCGCGCAGCACGGCTTCGATCAGGTCGCGGGTCAGGTGCGGGTTGCGGTTCTTGTTCAGCAGGCACTCTTCGGTGGTGATCAGGGTGCCTTCGCCATCCACGTGGATGGAGCCGCCTTCCAGCACGAAGCCATCGGTGCGGTAACGCTTGCAGCCTTCGATTTCGAGGACCTTGCGGGCCACCTGGTCATCGCGGTTCCAGGGGAAGTAGAGGCCGCCGTCGAAGCCGCCCCAGGCGTTGAAGGTCCAGTCCACGCCGCGCACGTCGCCGTTGTCGTTGACCACGAAGGTCGGGCCGGTATCGCGGACCCAGGCGTCGTCTGTGCTGATTTCCACCACGCGGATGTTCGGTTCGTCGAGGCGTGCGCGGGCATTCTCGTACTGGGTGGCGGAGACGCAGACGGTCACCGGCTCGAAGCGGGCGATGGCCTTGGCCACGGCGGTGAAGGCCGCTTGCGCGGGCTTTCCGCCGAGGCGCCAGTTGTCGGGGCGTTCCGGCCAGACCATCCAGGTGCGGGTATGGGGTTCCCATTCGGCCGGCATGCGGAAGCCGTCATCGCGGGGGAGGCTGCTCAGTGTGTTCATCAACAATTCACCGTCTGAAATGGAGCAGGGGCCAACCCGCTGGCGAACAGTGCATCGCCATCGGGCTGGCCCCTGGATTCGGGCATTACGACTCGAGGGAGCCGTCCAGGGTCTTGATCGGGGAGTATAGGTTCGGGCGGCGGTCGCGGAACACACCCCAGGCGCTGCGCACATGCTCCAGTTTGTCGAGGTCGAAGCTGTGCACCAGGATGCCTTCTTCGGTCTCGTTGAGTTCCTCGACCTTGGCGCCGAACTGGTCGGCGATGAAGGAGGAGCCATAGAAGGTGATGTCGTAGCCGTCCTGCTCTTCCTTGCCGATGCGGTTGGACGCCACCAGCGGCATCAGGTTGGCGCCGGCATGGCCTTGTTGCACGCGCTGCCAGTGATCACGCGAGGTGATGTTCGCATCATGCGGCTCGCTGCCGATGGCGGTCGGGTAGAAGAGGATCTCGGCACCCAGCAGGGCCATGCTGCGGGCCGCTTCCGGGAACCACTGGTCCCAGCAGATGCCCACGCCGATCTTGGCGTAGCGGGTGTTCCAGACTTTGAAACCGGTGTCGCCCGGGTTGAAGTAGTACTTCTCGTGGTAGCCGGGGCCGTCCGGGATGTGGCTCTTGCGGTAGACGCCGAGGTTGCTGCCGTCGGCATCGATGATGGCGATGCTGTTGAAGCGTGCACGGCCAGCCTGCTCGAAGTAGCTGATGGGCAGCACGACCTGCAGTTCCTTGGCGACATTCTGGAAATGCGCGATGGCTTCGTTGGTCTCGGTCGGGGTGGCCAGTTGCAGATAGTCCGGGTTCGGCTTCTGGCAGAAGTAGGGGGTCTCGAAGAGCTCCTGGATCAGGATGATCTGGGCGCCTTTGGCGGCAGCCGCGCGGACCAGTTTCTCGGCGTTAGCGATATTCGCGGCGCGATTCCAGGAGCAGGCCATCTGGGTGGCGGCGACGGTAACGATGCGGGACATGGAACACCTCGTCAGTACGAATCAGGGCCGGTTGCCGGATATCTATCGGCAATCGGTGGTTTTTCCGTGCTGGCGGAGTGTGCCGCCGTGCGGATGGCGACTTTATATCCGATAAAAATCCGCTTTCAAAGCTAGATTTATCTATCAAAGGCTGATTCTTGATTTATTTGCGGATAAATATCGGTTTTGCGTGAATTCAGTCGTCCCGCGGAAGGGCGCGCTTGGGCAGGTAGGGCGGCAAGTAGAGACCGAGGTAGGCGTCGAATACGCGCATGCCTTCTTCAGCCAGGCGCGGGGTGATTGCGCCGTGCAGCTGCACCGAGCGGGCGTAGACGCGGTCGCCCAGTTCCATGGCCAGGGCGAAGACGTCGACGTCATCCGGCAGCACCGGCAACTCGAAGTGGCGCGCGAAGAGGGCGTGCATCAGTCGGCCCAGTTCGATGTCGTGCTGGCGGTCGGCCTGGGTGACTTCGGTGAGGCCGTGCTGGGCGAGGATCAGCTGACGCGCAGCGGCGTCGGCGGCGTAGATCGACAGCATGCGCTCTTCCACCAGCCGCGAGAGGTCGTGCCAGTGGCGCAGGCCGTCGTGCTCGATGGGTTGCTGCAGGCAGGCGCGAAAGGCGGCGTGGATGTCGGCAGTCAGCGCTTCGAGGATCGCCGGCACGCTGGCGAAGAAGTGGTAGACGGAGGAGGGCGGCATCTCTGCGCGCTCGGCAACGCTGTAGATCGACAGGTTGGCCACGCCCTGTTCGGCCAGCAGGGCGCGGGCGGCGTCGAGAATCCCGGCGATGCGCAGCTGACTGCTGGCGCGCGGTTTGCGGGCGGTGGCGGGACGCGGCATGGGAGGCTCCTTTCCGAAGAGGCGCTATTGGACGCCAGGCGGTGGTTCAGGAGCAAGAGAGCGGATGCATGGCCCCCTCTCCCGCGTGCGGCAGAGGGCCGCGGGAGAGAGGATTTTCTGGCCGGACTGCGTCCTGCTTGGCGAATAAATTCGCCCCTATAGGCCTTCGCGAAACGCCGTCCAGACTTCGTCGCGGGTGGCGCTGAGCTTCTCCGGCACTGGCTCGACCGGGAACAGGCGACGCTTGGTGTCCTTGTCCGGGTACAGGCCGGGCTGGTTGCGCAGGGAATCATCCAGGTACTGGCGGGCGTCAGCGTTACCGCTCGGGTAGAGGGTGGCGCTGGTGACCTTTGCCGCCACCTGCGGACGCAGCATGAAGTCGATGAACCGGTGTGCGAGGTCGGCGCGGTTGGCGCTGGTGGGGATCGCCAGATTGTCGATGAAGACCACCGAGCCTTCGTCCGGGACCATGAAGGTCACCGGCTGGCCGGCCGCGGCGGCGTTCAGGGCGTCGCCGACCCAGGCCATGGCGACGCAGAGGTTGCCGGCATTGAGATCAGCAATGTAGCGCTCGCTGTCGATGTAGCGCAGGTTCGGGCGCAGGCCATTGAGTGCCTCGGCGCTGCGCTTGAGCCGGCTTGGCGCGCTGCGGGCGAAGTTACGGCCCTGGTAGTTGAACAGCACGGCGAGGGTTTCGTCGGGGGCGTCCAGCAGGCTGATGCCGCACTGGCCAAGGCGCGCACTCTGTTCGGCATCGAACAGCAGGCTCCAGCTCTGGGGCAGCGGGCCGCCAAAGGCCTTCTCCGCCAGGGGCGTGTTCACGGCCAGGCCAACGGCACCCCAGAGGTAGGGCACGGCATGCTGGTTGTTCGGGTCCATGGCGGCCAGCTTGCTCAGCAGTTGCTTGTCCAGGTGCTGGCGGTTGGGCAGTCGGGAGAAGTCCAGGGGTTGCAGGCGGCCTTCCTTGATCAGTCGCGGCAGGTCGTTGTGCGAGGGGACTGCCACGTCGATCGGTTCGCCGCTGGCCAGCGCGTTGTCCAGCTCTTCGGCGCTGCTGAAGGTGTGGTACTCGACCTTGATGCCGGTTTCTTTCTGGAACTCTTCCAGCACCTCCGGGGCAATGTAGTCGTTCCAGTTGTAGACACGGATCAGGTCTTCGGCCTGGGCCAGTGCGGGGAGCAATGCGAGCAACAGCGGGGCGAGCAAGCGGGGCATGACGTCCTCCCTGATAAAGCATGCAGGTTTTGTTTGTTGTTGTTTCTTGCGGGTGCTGCAAGACGCAGGCGGCCGGAAGGGTCCGTTGCGCCGGATGTTGCAAAGGGTCCAGATACGACAACGCCGGCCCTGGGGCCGGCGTTGTGGACTCGCTTACACGGTATGCAGGTACCAGTTGTACTCGAGGTCGGAGATGGAGTGCTCGAACTCCTCCAGCTCGCTTTCCTTACAGGCGACGAAGATGTCGATGTAGTCCGGGCTGATGTACTTGGCCAGGACTTCGCTGTCGTCCAGCTCGCGCAAGGCATCGCGCAGGTTGTTTGGCAGGCTTTGCTCCAGCTGTTCGTAGGAGTTGCCTTCGATGGGCGCCCCCGGCTCGACCTTGTTGGTCAGGCCGTGGTGAATGCCCGCGAGGATGGCCGACATCATCAGGTAAGGGTTGGCGTCGGCACCGGCCACGCGGTGTTCGATGCGCACGGCATCTGCGCTACCGGTGGGCACGCGAACAGCTACGGTACGGTTGTCCAAACCCCAGCTCGGCGCGTTCGGCACGTAGAACTGCGCGCCGAAACGGCGGTAGGAGTTCACGTTCGGGCAGAGGAAGCCCATGGATGCAGGCATGGTCTCGAGCACACCGCCGACCGCATGACGCAAAGCGGCGTTCTGCTCGGGATCATCGGCGGTGAAGATGTTCTTGCCGGTCTTCTTGTCGATCAGCGAGATATGCACGTGCAGGCCGTTGCCCGCCTGGCCCGGGTAGGGCTTGGCCATGAAGGTGGTATCCATTTCATGGTCGTAGGCGATGTTCTTGATCAGACGCTTGAGCAGTACGGCGTAGTCGCAGGCCTTCAGGGCGTCTTCAACGTGATGCAGGTTGACTTCGAACTGGGCCGGGGCGCTTTCCTTGACGATCGCGTCGGCCGGGATGCCCTGGACCTTGGCGCCTTCGAGGATGTCCTGCAGGCAGTCGGCGTATTCGTCGAGGTCGTCGATCAGGTACACCTGGGTGGACTGCGGACGCTTGCCGGAGATGGGAGAACGCGGCGGCTGCGGACGGCCGTTGATGTTCTCCTGGTCGATCAGGTAGAACTCCAGTTCGAACGCGGCGCAGATGGTCAGGCCGAGCTCATCGAATTTCTCCACCACACGACGCAAGACCTCGCGAGGGTCGGCAAAGAAGGGTTCGCCTTCGCCTTCGACCTCATGCATGGTCATAAGCAGCTGCGCGGTCGGGCGCTTCTGCCAGGGTTCGTCGCTGAGGGTGTCGGGGATGGGATAGCAGATGCGGTCTGCGTCGCCGATGTCCAGGCCGAGGCCGGTGCTTTCGACGGTGGATCCGTTGATATCGAGAGCGAAGATGGAAGCGGGGAGGTTGATGCCTTTCTCGTAGACTTTGGTCAGGCTGGCGCGTTCGATTCGCTTGCCTCGTACCACTCCATTCATATCTGCAATCAACAGGTCGACGAACTGGACCTCAGGATGCTCCTTAAGGAACTCGTTCGCTTCTTGAAGCTGAACGGCACGCGGGGGTACCGACATGATGCAACACCTTTATTGTTAAAAATATCAATCACGCTCTATCTAAGGTGTGAGTCAATCCGAATCACCCCTCGATGTCAAGCGAGCCCTATTTTGCCCCAAAAACGGGCTCGATGGCCAGTTTTGGGGCGTTCTGGGGCATCCGAACCTCTCTCAGAGCCCTGCCGGCTGCGGTGCTCAGCGGGGCGTGTTCAATTTTTTACAGCCCTATTGTGTAAAAAAATGAACAACGCTAAGCTCGGTCGCAACCCATAACAGACAAATAAAACGGGTGTCTCATGTCTCGCCTGCCGTTGATCGGCGTCTCCGCTTGCACCAGAGAGATCGGTCCTCAGACTTATCATATAGCGGGTGACAAGTATGTTCGTGCGGTGGCGGTCGGAGCTGGTGGTGTTCCGCTAGTGATCCCGGCCCTGGCTGAACTGATGGACCAGGCGAGCCTGCTGGCCAGCCTGGACGGTCTTCTCTTTACCGGCTCTCCTTCTAATGTAGAGCCCCATCATTATAGCGGCCCCGCTTCCGAGCCCGGCACCCGTCATGATCCCGCCCGGGATCGCACTACTCTGCCTCTGGTCCGTGCGGCCATCGCCGCCGGTATTCCCGTTCTGGGCATTTGCCGTGGTTTCCAGGAAATGAACGTGGCCTTTGGCGGCACCCTGCACCAGCGCGTGCATGAAGTAGAAGGATTCATGGACCACCGCGAGCCGGCCGACGAGCCGCTCGAGGTGCAATACGCTCCCCGTCACCTGCTGCGGGTGCAGCCCGGTGGCGTGCTCGACGGCATCGGCTTGCCGTCCGAGATTCAAGTCAACTCCATTCATGGCCAGGGCGTTGAACGTCTGGCGCCGGGCCTGCATGTAGAGGCTCTGGCGCCCGATGGGTTGGTCGAGGCCTTTTCGGTCGAAGGCGCCAAGAGCTTTGCCCTTGGGGTGCAGTGGCATCCCGAGTGGCAAGTGCGGACCAACCCGAACTATCTCGCCATCTTCCAGGCCTTTGGTGAGGCTTGCAGGGAGAAGGCGGGGCAACGCTGAGCGGGAGAACTCTTCAGGAAACCGGCGATTTGCCGTGTCGCGCAGTTCGGACTGTACTGATCGCGGCCGGTGTCTCGATGAGCGTGAACGGCACGAACCTGTAGATGCCTCCTAGCGAAGCTCTCAACCCTGAGGTCTTTATGACTACCAAGCTCGACCAGCTGACTAGCTGGCTGAAAGAACGCAAAATCACCGAAGTTGAATGCATGATCAGCGATCTTACCGGCATTGCTCGCGGTAAGATCTCGCCGACCAACAAGTTCCTGGACGAGAAGGGCATGCGTCTCCCCGAGAGCGTACTGCTGCAGACCGTGACCGGCGACTATGTTGAGGACGACATCTATTACGAGCTGCTCGACCCGGCGGACATCGATATGTTCTGCCGCCCGGACGAGAACGCCGTATACCTGGTGCCCTGGGCCATCGAGCCCACCGCAATGGTGATCCACGACACCTTCGACAAGCAGGGCAACCCCATCGAGCTGTCCCCGCGCAACCTGCTCAAGCGCGTGCTCAAGCTCTATGCCGACAAGGGCTGGAAGCCCATCGTCGCGCCGGAGATGGAGTTCTACCTGACCAAGCGTTGCGACGACCCGGACTTCCCGCTGCAGGCCCCCCTGGGTCGCTCGGGCCGCCCGGAAACCGGTCGCCAGTCTTTCTCCATCGATGCGGCGAACGAGTTCGACCCGCTGTTCGAGGATATGTACGACTGGTGCGAGACGCAGGACCTGGACCTCGACACCTTGATCCACGAGGAAGGTCCGGCGCAGATGGAGATCAACTTCCGCCACGGCGACGCCCTGGACCTGGCTGACCAGATCCTGGTGTTCAAGCGCACCATGCGCGAGGCCGCGCTCAAGCACAACGTGGCGGCGACCTTCATGGCCAAGCCGATCACCGATGAGCCGGGCAGCGCCATGCACCTGCACCAGAGCGTGATCGACATCAAGACCGGGAAGAACATCTTCTCCAACGATGACGGTTCCATGAGCGAGCTGTTCCTGAACCACATCGGCGGCCTGCAAAAGTACATCCCCGAAGTGCTGCCGCTGTTCGCGCCGAACGTGAACTCCTTCCGCCGTTTCCTGCCGGACACCTCCGCGCCGGTGAACGTGGAATGGGGCGAGGAGAACCGCACGGTGGGCCTGCGTGTACCGGATGCCGGTCCGCAGAACCGCCGCGTGGAGAACCGCCTGGCCGGGGCCGACGCCAACCCCTACCTGGCCATCGCCGCCAGCTTGCTGTGCGGTTACATCGGCATGGTAGAGGGTGTGAACCCCAGCGCTCCGGTCAAGGGTCGCGGCTATGAACGCCGCAACCTGCGCCTGCCGCTGACCCTCGAGGCAGCGCTGGAGCGCATGGAGTCCTGCCGGGATATCGAGAAATACCTGGGCGGCAAGTTCGTGACGGCCTATGTGGCGGTCAAGCGTGCCGAGCATGAAAACTTCAAGCGGGTGATCAGCTCCTGGGAACGCGAGTTCCTGCTGCTCTCCGTCTGATCCGGAACGGAGGCCGGCCGCCTCGGCCGGCCCTCCTGATACGTGTTTACTGAGGTAGAGAAATGAATAGCCAAGTGACCAACCCCAAGACCCTTGAATGGCAAGCGCTCGGTCGTGACCACCACCTGCCGCCGTTCACCGACTACAAGGCGCTGAACGCCAAGGGTGCGAGGATCATCACCAAGGCCGAAGGTGTGTACATCTGGGACAGCGAAGGCAACAAGATCCTCGATGGCATGGCCGGTCTCTGGTGTGTGAACGTCGGCTACGGCCGCGAGGAGCTGGTTCAGGCGGCGACCCGGCAGATGCGAGAGCTGCCTTTCTACAACCTGTTCTTCCAGACCGCGCACCCGCCGGCGGTGGAACTCTCCAAGGCGATTGCCGAGATCGCGCCGGAAGGCATGAACCATGTGTTCTTCACCGGCTCGGGTTCGGAAGCCAACGACACCGTGCTGCGCATGGTCCGCCACTACTGGGCGACCAAGGGGCAGCCGCAGAAGAAAGTCATCATCGGTCGCTGGAACGGCTACCACGGCTCCACCGTCGCCGGTGTCAGCCTGGGCGGGATGAAGGCCCTGCACGGTCAGGGTGACCTGCCGATTCCCGGCATCGAGCACATCGACCAGCCTTACTGGTACGGCGAGGGCGGTGACATGGCGCCCGCCGAGTTCGGTGTCTGGGCCGCCGAGCAGCTGGAGAAGAAGATTCTCGAAGTTGGCGAGGATAAGGTTGCGGCCTTCATCGCCGAGCCGATCCAGGGCGCGGGCGGCGTGATCGTCCCGCCGGAAACCTACTGGCCGAAGATCCGCGAGATCCTCGCCAAGTACGACATCCTTTTTGTCGCCGACGAAGTGATTTGCGGCTTCGGCCGTACCGGCGAATGGTTTGGCAGCCAGTACTACGGTAACGCCCCGGACCTGATGCCGATCGCCAAGGGCCTGACCTCGGGCTACATCCCCATGGGGGGTGTGATCGTGCGTGATGAGATCGTTGAAGTGCTCAACGAAGGCGGCGAGTTCTACCACGGCTTCACCTACTCGGGTCACCCGGTGGCGGCAGCGGTGGCGCTGGAGAACATCCGCATCCTGCGCGAAGAAAAGATTGTCGAGAGGGTCAAGGCCGAGACGGCACCGTATTTGCAGCAACGCTGGCAAGAGCTGGCTGACCACCCGTTGGTTGGCGAAGCGCGCGGTGTCGGCATGGTGGCGGCCCTGGAACTGGTCAAGAACAAGCAGACCCGTGAGCGTTTCGCTGGTGGTGTGGGGATGCTGTGCCGCGAGCACTGCTTCCGTAACGGCCTGATCATGCGTGCGGTGGGCGACACAATGATTATTTCGCCGCCGCTGGTGATCAGCAAAGACGAAGTCGACGAACTGGTGACCAAGGCACGCAAGTGCCTGGACCTCACCGCGGCTGAAGTCAAAGGTTAAGAAAAGTGGGCTTGGTGGTGGCATTTCGCGATGCCGCCTGTTGTAAGCAAGCCCTCTACCTTGCCAGACTTCGCTGGTGCGTTGGCCAGGCTCACCGAGTGGTGGCGTATTCGGTACGACGCCACTCGGACACTTCAACAAAAATGGAGCTACCCGCATGATCAAAACCTTCGGCAAGACCCTGCTCGCCATCACCCTGGCGGGTGCCGTGGCCGGTATGGCCCAGGCTGACGACAAGGTGCTGCACGTCTACAACTGGTCGGACTACATTGCAGCCGATACCGTCGAGAAGTTCACCAAGGAAACCGGTATCAAGGTCGTCTACGACGTCTTCGATTCCAACGAAACCCTCGAAGCCAAGCTCCTGGCCGGCAAGTCCGGTTACGACATCGTGGTGCCGTCCAACAACTTCCTGGCCAAGCAGATCAAGGCCAAGGTCTATCAGCCGCTGGACAAGTCCAAGCTGCCGAACTGGAAGAATCTGGACCCCAACCTGCTGAAGACCGTCGAAGTCTCCGACCCGGGCAACCAGTACGCCTTCCCCTACATGTGGGGCTCCATCGGCATCGGTTACAACCCGGACAAGGTCAAGGCCGCTCTGGGCGACAACGCCCCGGTCAATTCCTGGGACCTGCTGTTCAAGCCGGAAAACATCGAGAAGCTGAAGTCTTGCGGCGTGTCCTTCCTCGACTCGCCGACCGAGATCCTGCCGATCGCCCTGCACTACCTCGGCTACAGCCCGGTCAGCCAGGACGCCAAGGAGCTGAAGGAAGCCGAAGCGCTGTTCCTGAAGATCCGTCCGTACGTGACCTACTTCCACTCCTCCAAGTACATCTCCGACCTGGCCAACGGCAACCTCTGCGTGGCGGTTGGTTACTCGGGTGACGTGTACCAGGCCAAGTCCCGCGCCGAAGAGGCCAAGGCTGGTGTGACCGTGGCCTATAACATTCCGAAAGAGGGCGCAGGTACCTTCTTCGACATGGTCGCCATCCCAGCTGACGCTGCGAATCCGGAAGCCGCCCACGCGTTCATGAACTTCCTGATGAAGCCGGAAATCATGGCCGAGATCACCAACGAGGTGCAGTTCCCCAACGGCAACGCCGCTGCTACCCCGCTGGTCGACGAGGCGATTCGCCAGGACCCGGGCATTTACCCGAGTGCGGAAACCATGGCCAAGCTCTATGCCTTCCCGGACCTGCCGGCCAAGGTGCAGCGCGCCATGACCCGCGCCTGGACCACCATCAAGTCGGGCAAGTAAGTACGGCTGCCGTGCCCGGCGGGGGAGCCCCGCCGGTGCGCGGACCGCAAGTTCACTGGCTTGGGTTGCGGGACGAACCTGGGCTTCTTCCGGCACCGGCCGGACACAAAAAGAGGACGAACCTGTGCAATCTCCCATCCGCAAGATGATGATCACTGCCGCCGCTACCTTGACCCTGGCGTCACAGGCCCAGGCGGACCAGACGGTGCATATCTACAACTGGTCGGACTACATCGGCGAGACCACCTTGGCGGATTTCCAGAAGGAAACCGGCATCAAGCCGGTGTATGACGTATTCGATTCCAACGAGACCCTGGAAGGTAAGTTGCTGGCGGGCCGCACCGGCTACGACGTCGTCGTGCCGTCCAACCACTTCCTCGGCAAACAGATCAAGGCGGGCGCGTTCCAGAAACTCGACCGCAGCCAACTGCCCAACTGGCAGAACCTGGACCCCAACCTGCTCAAGCAGCTCGAGCGTAACGACGCGGGTAACCAGTACGCTGTTCCCTATCTCTGGGGCACCAACGGCATCGGCTACAACGTCGAGAAGGTCAAGGCTGTGCTCGGCGTCGACCACATCGATTCCTGGGCGGCGATCTTCGAACCCGAGAACATGAAGAAGCTCAGCCAGTGCGGCGTGGCCTTCCTCGACTCGGCGGACGAAATGATCCCAGCCGTACTCAACTACATGGGCCTGGACCCCAACAGCACCAACCCGGACGACTACAAGAAGGCCGAGGAGAAGCTGATGGCGGTACGCCCCTACGTCACCTATTTCCACTCTTCCAAGTACATCGGCGATCTGGCCAACGGCGACATCTGCGTCGCTGCCGGTTTCTCCGGTGACATCTTCCAGGCCTCCGCTCGCGCCGAAGAAGCCGGCAAGGGTATCGAGATTGCCTACGCGATCCCGAAAGAAGGCGGCAACCTCTGGTTCGACATGCTGGCCGTCCCGGCCGATGCCGCGAACGCCAAGGAAGCCCACGCCTTCATCAACTATCTGCTCAAGCCCGAGGTGATCGCCAAGGTCAGCGACTACGTTGGCTACGCGAACCCCAACCTCAAGGCTGGAGAGTTCATGGATCAGGAAGTACGCACCGACGAGTCCGTCTACCCGCCACAAGCGGTGCTGGACAAGCTCTACGTTTCGGCGGAACTGCCGCCGAAAGTCCAGCGGCTGATGACCCGCAGCTGGACCAAGGTCAAGTCGGGCAAGTGATACACGGCCGGCGGTGCCCGTAGTGTGGCGGGCCCGTCGGGTCAACCCTGGCTGCGCCAGGCAGGAAGCCTGGTTCACGCCCATGCTGTATAAGCGCGCCCGGCCGCGGTGGTCGGGCAGCAATTTCTGGGAGTGTGGTAATGGCAATAGCCTCCGGTGCCTACAAGAAAGCCCTCGAGGGCAACCAGCAGCCTAAAGAGGTGCTGGTAAAGATCGACCGGGTAACCAAGAAGTTCGACGAGACGGTGGCCGTGGACAGTGTGTCCCTGGACATCAAGAAGGGTGAGATCTTCGCCCTGCTCGGCGGTTCCGGTTCGGGTAAATCAACTCTGTTGCGTATGCTCGCAGGCTTCGAGCGACCCACCGAAGGGCGCATCATGCTCGACGGCGTGGACATCACCGACATGCCACCCTATGAGCGCCCGATCAACATGATGTTCCAGTCCTATGCGCTCTTTCCGCATATGACTGTTGCGCAGAACATCGCCTTCGGACTTAAACAGGACAAGCTCTCGAGCTCCGAGATCGACGAGCGCGTCAACGAGATGCTCAAACTCGTGCAGATGACCCAGTACGCCAAGCGCAAACCGCACCAGCTGTCCGGCGGCCAGCGTCAGCGTGTGGCGCTGGCCCGTTCGCTGGCCAAGCGTCCGAAGCTGCTGCTGCTCGACGAACCCATGGGCGCCCTGGACAAGAAGCTGCGTTCGCAGATGCAGCTGGAGCTGGTGGAGATCATCGAGCGCGTGGGCGTGACCTGTGTGATGGTGACCCACGACCAGGAAGAGGCCATGACCATGGCCCAGCGCATCGCCATCATGCACCTGGGTTGCATCGAGCAGATCGGCAGCCCTGTGGATATCTATGAGACGCCCATCAGTCGCCTGGTGTGCGAGTTCATCGGCAACGTCAACCTCTTCGATGGCGAAGTGGTGGAAGACGCCGAGGCCCATGCGCTGATCGCCTGCCCGCAACTGGAGCGCCCGATCTTCGTCGGCCATGGTGTAACCACCTCGGTGCAGGACAAGCGCATCACCTACGCGCTGCGCCCGGAAAAGCTGCTGGTGACCACCGAGCAGCCGACCTGCGAATACAACTGGTCGCGCGGCCGGGTCCATGACATTGCCTACCTGGGCGGTCACTCGGTGTTCTACGTCAAGCTGCCGAACGGCACGGTCGTCCAGTCCTTCGTGGCCAACGCCGAGCGCCGCGGCGCCCGCCCGACCTGGGATGACGAAGTGTTCGTCTGGTGGGAAGACGATAGCGGAGTGGTGCTGCGGTCATGAAAACCCCCAAACTGAAAAACCTGCTGCCGACCGGTCGACACCTCGTCATCGGGCTACCGTTCTTCTGGCTGTTCCTGTTCTTCCTGCTGCCCTTCGCCATCGTGCTGAAGATCAGTTTCGCCGAAGCCGATGTAGCGATCCCGCCGTACACGGAGATCTACACCTGGGCGGAAAACCAGATCCAGCTCATCCTCAATCTGGGCAACTACCTGATGCTCCAGGAGGACGAGCTGTATCTGGCGGCCTATATGGGCTCGCTGAAGATTGCCTTCTTCAGCACCCTGATCTGCCTGCTGATCGGCTACCCGATGGCCTATGCCATCGCCCGGGCCAGCAAGGAAGCCCAGACCGTGCTGCTGCTGCTGATCATGATGCCGACCTGGACTGCGATCCTGATCCGCGTCTATGCCTGGATGGGCATCCTCAGCAACAACGGCCTGCTCAATGCCTTCCTGATGGGCATTGGTCTGATCGACGAACCGCTGCAGATCCTCAACACCAACCTGGCGGTGTACATCGGCATCGTCTATTCGTACCTGCCGTTCATGATCCTGCCGCTCTACGCCAACCTGGTGAAGCATGATCAAAGCCTGTTGGAGGCTGCCTCGGACCTGGGTTCGAGCAACTTCAACAACTTCTGGAAGATCACCGTGCCGCTGTCGAAGAACGGCATCATTGCCGGCTCGATGCTGGTGTTCATCCCGGTGGTGGGCGAGTTCGTGATCCCGGAACTGCTCGGCGGCCCCGAGACCCTGATGATCGGCAAGGTGCTGTGGCAGGAGTTCTTCAACAACCGCGACTGGCCGGTGGCATCCGCCCTGGCAGTGGTGATGCTGGCGATCCTGCTGATACCTATCATTCTCTTCAACCGTAACCAGGCGAAAGAGCTGGAGGGCAAGGTATGAAGCGCTTCAGTTTCTCCACGCTGATGCTGTGGGCAGGTTTGCTGTTCATCTACCTGCCGATGGTCATCCTGGTCATCTACTCCTTCAACGCTTCCAAGCTGGTGACGGTCTGGGGCGGCTGGTCGGTGAAGTGGTACGTGGGCCTCCTGGACAATACCCAACTGATGAACTCGGTGGGTCGTTCCCTGGAGATCGCCCTCTACACCGCAGTCGCCGCTGTGGCCCTGGGGACCCTGGCTGCCTTCGTGCTGACCCGCATCCCGCGTTTCCGTGGCCGCACCCTGTTCGGCGGCATGGTCACTGCGCCGCTGGTCATGCCTGAAGTGATCACCGGTCTGTCGCTGCTGCTGCTCTTCGTGGCCATGGCGCAGCTGATCGGTTGGCCCCAGGAGCGCGGCATCGTCACCATCTGGATCGCTCACACCACCTTCTGCTCGGCCTATGTGGCCATTGTGGTGTCGGCGCGTCTGCGCGAGCTGGACCTGTCCATCGAGGAAGCCGCCATGGACCTGGGCGCGCGGCCGTGGAAGGTGTTCATCCTGATCACCATCCCGATGATCGCACCCTCCCTGGCGGCGGGCGGCATGATGTCCTTCGCCCTGTCGCTGGACGACCTGGTGCTGGCGAGCTTCGTGTCCGGCCCCGGTTCCACCACCCTGCCGATGGAGGTCTTCTCCGCTGTGCGTCTGGGCGTGAAGCCGGAGATCAACGCGGTGGCCAGCCTGATCCTGCTGACCGTCTCGCTGTTCACCTTCTTCGCCTGGTTCTTCACCCGTCAGGCCGAGGAGCGTCGCAAGCGCGCGATCCAGCAGGCGATGGAAACCATGGCCGAGGAAGCTTCGTCCTCCAGCTGGAAACCGGCGTCTACCCAGACCGCCTGATCCAGCGCCGCAAAACACAAAGGCCACCTTCGGGTGGCCTTTGTTTTTCCGGGAATCAAGGCGCCATTTCTTGTCAGCGAATGCCTTCGCGATTGAAATGAGGCCCGCAGGGTTCCGGGGCTAGTCCTGCAATTCCACCCTCACATCCCCCAGCTTGGCACCGTAGGGACCGTAGCTGCGTTCCATCAGCTCGCGACTGCCGTCGGCGCGGACGATCAGCGCCGAGCTGGCGCGGGTGCCGTAGGTGCGGGTGGCGATGAACACGCTGGAAAGCATGCGCTCGGTGTTCAGGCCCACGCCGGTGTCCGGCAGGATGTGATCCGGCGCTACTTCCGGGTCGTGCAGCAGGTTCAGCAGGGCATCGGTGGACGGCGGCGCCAGGCATTCGGCGATGGCCGCCTTGCCGCGCTCGACCTTCGGCCAAGGGGTGTCCAGGTCTGCGTTGGAAACACCATAGACACCGGCCTTGAGGTTGATCGGTCCACCACTGCGTGGGTTGAGGAACCAGAGTTCGCGGTCGTCCCCGATCACCAGGTTGAAGCCCGCGTAGTCGTTGGCGCGGCGCCAGGCGTCTTCGAGGAACTCTCCCGGCCCCATGCTGCCGCGCAGGTACTGCACGCAGAGCTCGCCACGGGTTCGGCCAACCGGGGGCGTGCGCGCGTCGCGGATGTTGGTGAGTGCGGCGAAGCGACCTTTGGGCCCGGCGCCAAGCCAGGTGCCTCCGGCTTCCAGGTCGCGGCCGGCAATCACGCCGGGCGCGTCTTCCCATCTCGCCATGGGAAGGGTGGGACGTGCGTAGAATTCATCGCGGTTTGCCGCGAGCACCAGCGGGACTTCGTGTCCGGGGCGCCATGCGAATACGATCAGGCACATGGAGTCTTCTCCTTGTTGTGAGCCGGAGTGTAGCAGCCGGTATGAAAGCTACATCGGCTGAACGCGCTTTTCCATGGGTGTTATCGGCAGCATTCGGCAGGTATCCATCGCCCCAGGTGGAGCGTGAAACAGCCTTCCGTTAACATGCCGCTTTGTTTTCGGGGGTGTCCATGGAATTCCTGCTCTACCTGGTGCTTGGCGCCTGTGCCGGGGTGCTGGCCGGGCTGTTCGGCGTCGGTGGCGGCATGATCATCGTGCCGGTGCTGGTATTCAGTTTCACCGCTCACGGCTTCGACCCGGGCATCCTCACTCACCTGGCCGTGGGCACTTCCCTGGCCACCATCATCTTCACTTCGGTCAACTCGGTGCGCGAGCATCACCGCAAGGGTGCGGTGCGTTGGCCGGTCTTCGCCTGGATGGCGGTCGGCATCCTGCTCGGCGCCGGTCTGGGTTCCCTGACAGCAGCTGGCATCCAGGGGCCGATGTTGCAGAAGATCATCGGTATCTTCGCCATACTTGTAGCGATGCAGATGGGCCTTGACCTGAAACCCAAGGCCAGCCGAGATGTCCCAGGCAAGCCTGGGCTGACCCTGGCAGGCCTGGTGATCGGATGGGCGTCGGCCATCTTCGGCATAGGTGGAGGGTCGCTGACCGTTCCCTTCCTGACCTGGCGCAGCGTACCCATCCAGCAGGCGGTGGCCACCTCCGCGGCCTGCGGTTTGCCGATCGCTGCGGCGAGCGCGCTGTCATTCATGGCGCTGGGTTGGAACAACGCCAATCTGCCGCCTTACAGCCTGGGTTTCGTCTACCTTCCGGCGCTGGTGGGCATTGCCGTCACCAGCATGTTTTTCGCCCGTTTCGGCGCGCGTCTGGCCCATCGGCTGTCGCCGCGCCTGCTGAAGCGCCTGTTCGCCCTGCTGCTGCTGGCAGTGGGCCTGAACTTCCTGATCTAAGGAGCTGTGATGCTGGCTTATCCCCAGATCGACCCGGTGGCCCTGGCTATCGGTCCACTGAAAATCCACTGGTATGGCCTGATGTACCTCATCGGCATCGGTGGCGCCTGGTGGCTGGCTTCGCGCCGGCTGAAGGCCTTCGACCCCGCCTGGACCAAGGAGAAGCTCTCCGACCTGGTGTTCTGGGTCGCCCTGGGTGTGATTGCCGGTGGGCGCCTCGGCTATGTGCTGTTCTACGACCTGTCGGCCTACATCGCCAACCCGCTGCTGATCTTCGAAGTCTGGAAGGGCGGCATGTCGTTCCACGGTGGTCTGATCGGTGTGATGCTGGCGACCCTCTGGTTCGGCAAGCGCAACAACAAGAGCTTCTTCCAGCTGATGGACTTCATCGCGCCGCTGGTGCCCATCGGCCTGGGTGCCGGCCGCATAGGCAACTTCATCAACGCCGAGCTGTGGGGCAAGGCCACCGACCTGCCCTGGGCGATGATCTTCCCTACCGATCCGGCGCAGTTGCCGCGCCATCCGTCGCAGCTCTACCAGTTCGCCCTGGAAGGCGTGGCGCTGTTCGCCATCCTCTGGTTCTACTCGCGCAAACCCCGGCCGACCATGGCGGTTTCCGGCATGTTCGCGCTGTTCTACGGCATTTTCCGTTTCACGGTGGAGTTTGTTCGCGTACCTGATGCCCAGCTCGGTTACCTGGCCTTTGGCTGGCTGACCATGGGCCAGATCCTCTGCCTGCCCATGATCCTCGGTGGCATTGCCATGATCGTCTGGGCCCACCGCCGCCAGGCTGCCCAAGGAGTCGTCTGATGAAACAGTACCTTGACCTGATGCGCCGCGTGCGCGAGACCGGCACCTTCAAGAGCGACCGCACCGGCACGGGCACCTACAGCGTGTTCGGCCACCAGATGCGCTTCGATCTGGCCGATGGTTTCCCTATGGTGACCACCAAGAAGTGCCACCTCAAATCCATCATCCATGAGCTGCTGTGGTTCCTTCAGGGCGACACCAACATCAAGTACCTGAAGGACAACGGCGTCTCCATCTGGGATGAATGGGCCGACGAAGAGGGCAACCTGGGGCCGGTCTATGGCTACCAGTGGCGCTCCTGGCCGGCGCCCAACGGGGAGTCCATCGATCAGATCGCCAAGGTCGTGGAAATGATCAAGAAAAGCCCGGACTCGCGCCGGCTGATCGTTTCTGCCTGGAACCCGGCACTGGTGGACGAGATGGCCCTGCCGCCCTGCCACGCGCTGTTCCAGTTCTACGTGGCCAACGGCAAGTTGAGCTGCCAGCTCTACCAGCGCTCCGCGGATATTTTCCTCGGGGTGCCGTTCAACATCGCCAGCTACGCGCTGCTGACCCTGATGGTGGCCCAGGTGTGCGACCTGGAGCCCGGCGAGTTCATCTGGACCGGTGGCGACTGCCACCTGTACGCCAACCACATCGAGCAGACCGACCTGCAGCTCACCCGCGAGCCGCTGCCGCTGCCGACGATGAAGCTCAACCCGGCCGTGAAAGACCTTTTTGCCTTCACGTTCGAGGATTTCGAGTTGGTGGGCTACCAGTCGCACCCGCACATCAAGGCCCCGGTCGCCGTCTGATCCGCCGTGCCGGGTGCTCCTTGCCCCGGCATCTCCAGTCAGGAGTCTCCATGAAAGCCCCCTTTGCGGCACTGCTCGCCGGCCTTGTCGGTGTATGGTCGAGCGTTTCCGCCTGGGCCGAGCCTGCCCAGGGCAGCTTCGTGGCCCGCCAGCATTGCGAAGCCTTCCAGTCCATCCGCAAGCAGACCAACCCGGACGACCTCAAGGTGCAGCCGGGCCAGCGTTACGAGGTGGTGGAGGTGAACAAGCGCGAGTACGACTGGCTACGTATCCGCGTTCCGGGCAGTGACACGCCATTGCGCTGGGTGTCTGCCGACTGCGGCTCGGCCGAGGGGCTTGCGTTCAATACGGGCAAGTCTGCCGCCTCCGGAGAGAGCGCTGGCGCCTGCAACGTGCCGGACCAGCACGACAGCTACGTGTTGGCCGCCACCTGGCAGCCGGGCTTTTGTGAACATGCCCGCTACAAGGGCAAGAAGCCTGAGTGCGAAGGCCTGGATTCCGGTGAGCTGCAAATCTCCCACCTGACCCTGCATGGCCTCTGGCCCAATCGCCAGTCTTGCGGTAAGGACTACGGCCACTGCGCCGGGCCAGAGATGAAGCTCAGCGGCGACACACTGGCCTACGTCCGCCCCTGGATGCCGAACTTCCGCTACGGCACCAGCTTCGGCCGTTACCAGTGGGACAAGCACGGCATCTGCCAGACCCAGATGGACGACGACGCCTACTTCCGCCGCGCGGTGGACCTGGTGCGGCAGCTCGACCAATCGGCGGCGGGCCAGTACATCGTCACCAACATCGGTGGTGCCATTTCGAAGCGCGCCTTCTACGAGCGCGTGGAAAAGGACTTCGGCAGCCGCGATGCACAGAACAACTTCCTGCTTATCTGCAGCGGCAAGTACCTGCAGGAAGTTCGCGTCTCGCTGCCTCGTGAGCTGAAGCCGGCTGACAGTCTGGTCGGGGTGGTCGATGGCCAGTTCGCCGAGCGTCGCGCGCGTGACCGCAGCGAGTGCAGTGCCGACCGCATCCTTATCGAGGCCGGCGGCCGCTGACCGCCGGGCCCGATTTCAGGGCCGCAAACCTTCCGCCAGGGTGGCAACCCAACCCTGGCGCTCTGCCTGCTCCAACTCCGCGCCAGGATTCAGCGACGACCATTCCGGATGGGCGCGAGCCTTGGCCAGCACGGCTGGCAGCTTGCCTTCTCGCCACTGTTTCTCTTCTGGCGTATCGATGCGCACGGCCTCGAACGCAGCGTGCCCACGGGCATCCAGTGCTGCCAGAAGCTTGCGCTGACGCAGGGCCAGGAGACGCAGGATTGCGTCGTCCACTGTCAGCTCTCGCTGTCCCTTGATCTTGCCCAACAGGCGTTCGCCGTAGTGGCCAAAGGTCTGCCAGGCGCCACCGGCCAGGGCGCCCAGCGCAGCCGCGGCACCGAGCGTGAGACCGCCCACCAGGAGGTCGACACCCGCACCGGCAGCCGCACCAGCCGCCATGCCACCGCCCAGGCGCACGCCAAGCTGCTTGAGGGTTTCCGGGTTGAACAGGTCATCACCCCAGCGTCCTCCCAGCAGCGGCAGTTCGCTGGCGGAGGCGTCATCCTGGCCAAAGGCATAGAGCCGCAGCAGGGCTTCCACGCAGCGTTGTTCGCGCTGGCGCACCTGCTGGCGCAAGGCCTCGGTGGCGGCCTGCAGGGCGGCGTCCTGCGCCGGCACGCTGCGCCGGCAGGCCGCTACGTCCAGCAGCAGCTCCGCGATCAGCCGGCTGCCGGCCTCCAGGCGCAGGCGACGCTGTGCCTGATGGTCGTCCACCAGTCGCTGCAGCTGCGGGCGGGCCCGCTCCAGCAGCAGGGCCAGACTGTCATAGAGCCGCTGCTCGCCATCCAGCGGCGGCGCCACACTGTCGAAGCGCACCAGGGCGTGCAGGCCGAGGCGAGCCAGGGCCTCGCGCCAATCCGCTTCGCGGTGGCCTTCGACGGCGACGAAGTTCAGCACGGGTAGCAAGGGGCGACCGCACATGGCGAGTACCGTCAGCTCATCGCGGTACTTGGCCAGCACCGGCTCGCGGGCGTCGATCACATAGAGCCCGGCGTCGGAGGCCATCAGTTGCCGCAGCACCTTGGCCTCCTGTTCGAAGCGTTGGCGCGCCTCGCTGCCATCGAGGAAGCGGGCGAGTCGGGCGGGGCCATCCAGGCGCTCGCCAGGACGTTCCAACCGCTCCAGGTGGTCCAGCAGGGCGATGGCGTCTTCCAGGCCGGGGGTGTCGTAGAGTTCCAGCAGCGGTTGGCCCTCCACCGACAGCCGCGCACCTTCCACACGGCGCGTGGTGCTGGGGCGATGGGATACCTCGCCAAACGCGCGGTCGCGCAGCAGCGTGCGCAGCAGCGAGGTCTTGCCCACGTTGGTGTGGCCGACCACGGCCAACTTCAGTGGCTTAGTCATGGCCAGTCTCCAGCCAGTTCATCGGCGCCCCTTGGGCATGCGGCAGGGCCAGGCTATCGAGCGCCTGGTGCCAGTCCTCCAGGCGCTGGCTGTCGAGGGCTTCGCCGGATGGTGGGGGCAGCAGCCAGACGCGGGTTTGCGCGGCGCTGCGCGCCAGTTCACCAATCAGTGCCAGGGTGCCGCGGTCCGGCGACCGACGCGGGTCGCAGGCCACCGCCAGGCGCTCCGGCGGGAAGCGGCTGAGTTGGTCCAGCAGACGCTGGCGTTGCTCACGGCTGTCCAGCACGCCGGCATCGCCTACACCCTTGGGCAGGGCCGGTGGCCAGGGGCGGCGGTCATCCAGTTCGATGGCCACCAGCAGCGCGCCCTGGCTCTCGCCGTTCAGGCTTCCCGCCTGAGGTTCCATCAGTTCGGCGGGCGCCGCATCAAAGACGCCCAGGCGCTCGCTGGCCGGCTGCAGGCGCTCGCGCAGCAAGCTGTAACCGGGCAGGCCGAGATCCAGATTCAGGCGCGCGCGCCCCTGCGTCCAGCGCCACAGGCAGAACAGCGCGAGCAGCAAGCGTGGCAGCAGGCCGTAGGTGAAGGTGACGCCCAGCAGCCAGCCCGACCAGGCCTGGCGTGCAGGCTCCGCGCCGACCACGCTGCTGCTCGTGCGGATGGTTTCGGCATCCGGCAGGCTGAAGCCGAGCAGGCCGGGCAGGGCGCCCAGCGCCTGGGTGAGGAAGACGAAGGTGTCGCTGCCGAGGATGGTGGTTTCCCAGACGAAACCGTAACGGCGGGTGGCAAGCAGCAGCAACAGCACCATCAGGGCGCTGCTCAGCGCCAGCAGCCAGGCGCCATGGACCAGCGCGCCCAGGCCCCAGCGGGTCAGTCCCTGGCGCTGCAGCAGCAGGAGCAGGGCCGGGGCCAGGTGTGCGGCTTGTGCGTCGCGAGCCAGCTTGCCGCTCGTCCAGAGCCAGAGCCGGCCAAGCGCGCTGGCGCTGCTGCCGAGGGCGAAAGACAAGGCCCAGCCCAATAGCGTCAGTACGTGCAGTCCGAGCAGGGTGCCCAGGGCCCAGAACAGGTTGACCGGGCGTTGGCCGTCACCCAAGGCGGCAAAGGCCGCTCCGGTGCCGCTGACCAGCGCCAGCACCACCAGCAGCAGGACTGCGAGCCGGGCGCCCTGGCGCCAATGCTGCAGGGCCTGTGCCTGACCGTCGCGCTGGGCCAGCCAGAGGGCGCGGGCCTGGATGCGTTGCCCCAGGTCGCCGCCGGCGGCGTTGGCGCGGCGATTGGCTTCGGCATCTTCGAGTGGGCCGGCATGTTCTTCACGCAGGCGGATGGCCTCGGTCAGCCAGAGTTGGTCGAGGCGGGAAAGGGAGGTAGGGCTGGTATCGCTCACGAAGGGCCTCTTGGCCAAGGGTGAGCCGTGAGGATAGCCGCTGCGGGCTGCCCCTTCATCAAGAGAAAGGCCGGCGCTGGGCGCCGGCCTTTCTGGTCAATGGCTGTGGGAACTGGCCGCGACCTTCACCCTCGGTGTGGGTGGCGCGTCGTGGTGATCATCCTGGCCGGTTACCTTGACTTCGTTGCCGTCGCAGTCATACAGCTTGCCGTCGCGGAAATAGTCCCCCTCGTGCAGGGCGGCGATGTCCTGGTAGCGCAGGGTGCGCTCGCTGGCGGCGACGAATACCGACTGCTGGTCCGAGTTGCCGGCCTTCAAGTGGTTGAAGATGAGGTTCAGCGCGATGGCCATGATGGCGGCCGAGCTGATGCCGGAGTGGAAGATGGTTTCGAACCAGGCCGGGAAGTGGTGGTAGAAGGTCGGCGCGGCGATCGGGATCATGCCGAAGCCGATCGAGGTGGCGACGATGATCAGGTTCATGTTGTTGCGGTAGTCCACCTGCGCCAGCGTGCGGATACCGGAGGCAGCCACGGTGCCGAACAGCACCACGCCCGCGCCACCCAGAACCGAGGTGGGCACGGCGGCGATCAGGCGACCCATCACTGGCAGCAGGCCGAGGGTGACCAGGATCAGGCCCGCACTGGCCACGACGTAGCGACTCTTCACGCCGGTCACGGCCACCAGGCCGACGTTCTGGGCGAAGGCGCTCTGGGTGAAGGAGCCGAACAGCGGCGCCAGGGAGCTGGAGATCATGTCGGCGCGCAGGCCGTTGCCCAGGCGCTTGGAGTCGACCTTGGTACCGATGATTTCGCCGACGGCGAGGATGTCGGCCGAGGTTTCCACCAGGGTCACGATGATCACGATCAGCATCGACAGGATTGCCGCGATATGGAACTCCGGCATGCCGAAGTGCAGCGGCGTGGGCAGGGCGACCAGCGGGCCTTCGAGCACATTGGAGAAGTCCGCCATGCCGAAGAACACGGCCACCACGGTACCGATGACCATGGCCAGCAGGATCGACAGGCGAGAGATGCTCGAGCTGCCCAGCTTGCTCAGCAGCAGCACGGTCGCGAGGGTGAAGGCGGCCAGGCTGACGTTGGCCATGCTGCCGAACTCCGGCGACTGGCTATTGCCGCCCATCGCCCAGCGTGCCGCGACAGGCATCAGCGTGAGGCCGATGGTGGTAATCACGATGCCGGTCACCAGCGGCGGGAAGAACTTGGTGATCCGCGAGAACACCGGGGTGATCAGCAGGCCGATCAGCGAGGCTGCGATCACCGCGCCCAAGACAGCGGGGATGCCGCCGGCGCCGTTGCTGCCGATGATGGCGATCATGGTCGCCACGCCGGCGAAGGACACACCTTGCACCAGGGGTAGCTGACAGCCGAAGAAGGGGAGGCCGATGGTTTGTAGCAGGGTGGCCAGGCCACCGGCGAACAGGGAGGCTGCGATCAATAGGCCGATGTCTGCGGGCGACAGCCCGGCAGCCTGGCCGATGATCAGGGGTACCGCGACAATGCCGCCATACATGGTCAGCACATGCTGCAGACCGTAGGCGAGGTTGGCTCCAATGCCGAGGTTTTCGTCTTCCGGGCGTTGCACCGGAGACGGACTTGCGGATGGGACTGTCATGGTGGGCTCTCGGTTTTGTTATTGTGCTGGCAACTGTAGACAATTACTAAGCCTATTGACTAGTACTTTGTATACAATTTTTCGTGCAGCCTTTTTCGTCTATCTCCTCAGTTTTACGGCCTACTTCAGCGAAATCTGGAAATCATGTTCCTGACCTTTTGGTCAGGTTGGTGCTTGTCGACGAATGGCGATGGCGGAGGGGCTGGATGGGAACCGTGATACCCATTCGCGTAGCGGCCGGTGCCCATCCTCCGTTGGCTTTCTCTCGCAGGCGGCAGTCGGTATCCTCGCCGCCATGAACAAGACCCTGCCCCTCTGCCTGATCGCCGCCCTCGCGCAGAACCGCGTGATCGGCCGTGATAACCAACTGCCCTGGCACCTGCCGGCGGACCTCAAGCACTTCAAGGCCATGACCCTCGGCAAGCCGATCATCATGGGCCGCAAGACCTGGGACTCCCTCGGTCGCCCGCTGCCTGGCCGGCTCAATCTGGTGGTCAGCCGCCAGAGCGGACTGGTGCTGGAGGGGGCGGAAGTCTTCCCCAGCCTGGAGGCCGCAATCGAACGCGCTGCCGCCTGGGCGCGCGAGGAAGAGGCCGAGGAGCTGATGCTGATCGGCGGCGCCCAGCTGTACGCCGAGGGCTTGGCCCAGGCCGATCGCCTCTACCTGACCCGCGTGGAGCTGGCCCCGGAAGGCGATGCTCACTTCCCTGAAGTGTCGCAGCAGGACTGGCGCCTGGCTTCCAGCATCGAGCACGAGGCGACGACCGACACGCCCGCCTACGCCTTCGAGGTCTGGGAGAGGCGTTGAGTCAAGGCTGCCGGCAGGCTCAGTTCGTCTCGCCGCGCAGCAAGCGTAACAAGGCGTCTGCATCCATTCGGGCGCTCAGCTCACCGCCCTCCAGCAAGCTGTCCGCCAGCTCGCGCTTCTTCTGGTGCAGGGCAACGATCTGCTCTTCGATCGTGTTCTCGGTCACCAGGCGGTAGATGGTGACCGGCCGCTGCTGGCCCATGCGGTGGGCACGGTCGCTGGCCTGGTCCTCGACGGCCGGGTTCCACCAGGGGTCGAGGTGGATCACATAGTCGGCCGCCGTCAGGTTTAATCCACTGCCACCAGCCTTGAGGCTGATGAGGAAGAGGTCGCCGTTGCCAGCCTGGAAAGCGTCGATGCGCTTCTGGCGCTCCTTGGCCGGTGTGGCGCCATCCAGGTACTGGTAGTGCATGCCTTTCTGTTCGAGCCAGGCGCGAACAATCTCCAGATGGTCGACGAATTGGCTGAACACCAGTGCCTTGTGACCATTCTCCAGCAACTCGTCGGCGATTTCCGCGAAGGCTTGCAGTTTGCTCCCCGGTAGCGGGCTGCCGGGCACTGATAGCGAGGGATGGCAGCAGAAGCGCCGCAGGCGGGTGATCTCTGCGAGTACCTGCAGGGGGCGGCTGGCGTTCGAGTCGAGCTGGCTGACGCTGTCCAGGGCCTGTTGGCGCAATGCCTCGTACAGGTGCGCCTCTTCTGTAGAGAGCGGCACCCGGTAGGTGATCTCGGTTCGGGGTGGAAGCTCGTCCAGTACCTGGCTCTTCAGGCGACGCAGGATGAAGGGTTGGATCAGGTTCCTGAGGGCCCTGCGTGCGGCTGCATCACCTTGTTCGATGGGGGTGGTGAAGCGCGCCGAGAAGCTTTCCTGGCTACCGAGAAGGCCCGGGTTGATGAAGCGGAACAGGTTCCAGAGTTCGCCAAGATGGTTTTCCAGCGGGGTGCCGGTGGCTACCATGCGGAAATCCGCCTGCAGGGCCATGGCTGCCTGGGAGCGCTTGGTCTGGGCGTTCTTGATCGCCTGTGCCTCATCGAGCACCGCGCTGGTCCAGCGGCGCGCGGTGAAGGCTTCGCTATCCTGCTGCAGCAGGCCGTAGCTGACGATCAGCAGGTCCATGGGGCCCAGGTCTTCCAGGCTGCGCGTCTCGTGGTAGAGGCGTGCTCTGAGGGTGGGAGCGAAGCGGGTACATTCCGCCCGCCAGTTGAGGGTCACCGAGGTAGGGGCGACGACCAGTTGGGGGCCTTGCGCCGCCCGCTCAAGCAGTAGCGCCAGGATCTGAATGGTCTTGCCGAGGCCCATGTCGTCCGCCAGGCAGGCGCCGACGCCCCAATGCGCCAAGCGGGATAGCCAGTAGAAGCCTTCCTGCTGATAGTCGCGCAGCTGGGCTCGCAGGGTCTGCGGCACCTGCGGCTGGTGGCGGCGCATCGAAGCGAGGCGCTCCAGGTGTTCCTGCCAGCGTTTGTCGGCCTCGAAGGCGCCTGCCTCGTTAGCCAGGGTTTCCAGCAGGGGGGCGCTTAGTGTGCTGAGTTGCAGGCCACGGTCGGTGACTCGTTCGGCCAGTTGCCCCAGGTCTTCCAGGTGCTTGCGCAGGTTGTCGCTCAAGGCCAGCCAGTCGCGGTCGTCAAGTCGGATGAAGCGCCCGGGCGAGGCCTTGAGCAGGTCCAGCAACTGCCGCAGTTGCAGCACCTTGCCATCATCCAGAGTGATCCCGCCCTGCAGCATGAACCAGTCCCCTTGCTGCTTCAGGCCCAGGCGCAATTGGCTCAGGCCGGGGCGGGCCTTGATGCGCATGCGCTCACCTTCCGGCCACACGCACTGCAACCACTCGTCGTCCTGGGCCTGCAGCTCGCAGAGGACCTGCAAGGCGTCCTCGGGATGCTGCAGTTGCCATTCCCGACCATCGCTCTCGGCCCTGGCCAGCCCAGGGCAGGCGCCTAGTACACGCTCCAGCAGTTCGCGTTCTGCCGGCAAGTCGCGGCAGACCTGCACGGCCTTGCCGTCGCGTTCACCGAGCAGGTTGCGACTCCCTTGACCAGGGCGGAACCAGCCGCCTTCGGTCAGTGGCCGCACCAGCAGCTGCAGGCGCAGTCCGGCTTCCAACGGCAGCAGATGGGCGTACAGCCGCACATCCGCAGGCACCGTCTCCAGGTGAGCGGCCAGTTCCGGGATCTCGGAATGGATTGGCAGCAACGGGGCGATCGCGCCCATGGCCTCGATCAGCTGCGCTTTGGCCGATAGCGGCATGCTCAGGCCATCGCCGACGATAGCGGCGATCTGCCTCAGCTCCGGGCTGATCGGGTAGACGAGCACGCGGGTCGGGGTTTCCTTTTCGATCACCAGGTTGCTGTTGGCGACGAGGCTCTCAGGCGCAAGCCGCAGCTGAATGCACTCGCCTTCGACCTGCAGGTGCAGTCCGGGTTGTCCGGCCACCAGTTCGAGGCGGACATCGGGCCTGTCCATCCAGAACAGCGCGGGATGGCCCACCAGTGCCGGCAGGGCCAGGTCTGTAGGCAGCTCGTAGCGGTCGCTGTAGTAGTTTGCGGAGACCTGGATCTTGCGGATGGCCTGGCGGTCCTGCTCATTGAGAAAGTCGATGGAATCGCCTTCCTCTGCCAGGCGTTGCAACGCGACGACCCGCCCTTTGCTCCACTGGCCCTTGGCGCTGAGCTTTTGCTCTCGTGGCTCGACGCGAGTCATGTAGCGGTCCAGGTTGATGAACCAGGCCAGTCGCGCACTTTTTGCCGGGGCAGCCTTGTCGCCGGATCTGGGCTTGAGTTGGCTCAGGGCCTGCAGCGCCTGCTGCCAGGCTTCCTGGCGTTCATGGAGCTTCAGCAGGGGGCGAAGGGCCGCGTCCTTGTGCACGTGGCCAAGGGTGCGTGGCAGGCCGAACTGTGCTTCCAGCAACGCGTCGAACTCGGCGGCCAGCCACAGATAGCCGGCGTCACCGAGCGTCCTGCAATAGTCCTCAAGACGCTGGCGCCATGCGGGCGCGCGTGCTTCGGGTGCGTCTAGCCAGTACAGCCCCAGGGCCAGCATCAGGCTGTCAAACCCGTTGAGCTCCGTGGGAATGAAGAGCGTCGACTTCCGGTGCGAGTTGCCCTGGAGCCGTTCGAAGAGTTCCTGGAGGATCGGGTAGGCGCGGCCGTAATTATTCTTCACGCCCGTTGCCAGTGTCTGCTTGAGCGCGACCCTGTGTCCGGGCTCGTAGGCGCCGATCAGGGCCAGGCAGTAGAGGTGGTTGAGGACAGGAGGCAGGTCGAGCTTGCGCTTTCCGGTCTGCTTCCGCACGCCGGCCAGCCATTCCCTGATGAGTTCCAGAGAGCGCTGGACGTTACCGGTCAGCAAGCTGCTGATGACCTCGCGGAACAGGCTGTATCCATGCTCGCCCAGGCTTTCCATGCGTTGCCAGTCGCCGCGCCAGAGCGCCTGCAGCAGGAGTTGCAGATGCAGTTCACCTTCCTCCTGCAGGTGCTGGATCGCCTCCAGCCCCCATTCGTAGGCAGGTTGCGTCGGCGCGAGATGGACATTGCAGAGGTCGAGGTAGTCTTCCAGCAGGAGCTCGCGGATCCACCCATCAAGACGGTCGAACAGCTGCTTGCCCCAATGATCCGCTCCCAGCTGGTGCATGGGGTGGATAGCCTGTAGTTGATTCAGGGGGAGCAGGCGGGACAGCAGCTGAAACGAATTCAGCATCGCACTGGCATCCCCGCTGAGCAGGTTCAGCCAGAGCTCCTGTTGTGCCTGGCTCTTGCTGGGAACTTGCCAGGTGTCGCGGCTAGGCAGGCTTGCTTTCAGCGTTGCCAGCCAGCTCGCCGCATGGGGTGATTGCATGAGGTGCAGCAGGACGCGGTTGCGCTGCTCTTGCGCCAGATTATTGAAACGCCCCCGGGGAAGCTCTTCGTGGTAGATCCAGCCCAGTTGCTCAAGGGTGTCCAGCAGGTCCGGCATGTGTTCGCTGGAAATCGGCCAGCCGCCAGCAGTCGTCACATTGCGCATCTGCAGCAGTTTGAGCAGAGCGGTCTTGCCTTTGCCGCCGAAGGCTGTGGCCAGCGCATAAAGGAGTGCCTGACCGGAGTGTGGTAGGGCGTCGATGTCCAGCATGGGGGTGTTCATGAGCAACCTGAAGCCTGAGTCCGGCGAGCATGGTCAGGCAGTTTGGAGCGGATTTCAACGGACCGGGCTGGCCTTGCGAGGCGGCGCGCCGATGCGGCCGCTCAGGGCAGGAGCGCCAACAGCTCCGCTTTCACCTCGCGCGCTTGTATATGGAGAAACCCCACCGATACCGGCAGCTTGAAGCGTCGCGGCCCGGCACTGCCGGGGTTGATGTGCAGCAGTCCATCACGCTCGACGATCAGTGGCTTGTGGGAGTGCCCGGTGACGACGACCTTGAAGCCGCGTTCGGCGAGATCGTCGGGGATGTCCGCCTGGTCGTGCACCAGGTAGATGCCCACGTCCCCCAGGCGCAGCTCTTCCGCTTCACGAATGGCATCCGCCCAGGCGGCGCGGTCGTTGTTGCCGCGCACGGCGGTCAGCGGCGCCAGTTGGGCGAGGGTGTCGAGTATCTCGGGTTTACCGATGTCACCGGCGTGGAGGATGTGGTCGCAGCCCGCTAGCGCCGCGAGGGCCTGGGGGCGGAGGAGGCCGTGGGTGTCGGAGATCAGGCCGATGCGAAGAGAGGTCATGAAGTGGGCCCTGCCAGGAGACAGGGCACATTCTGCCACTTAGCGGGACTGCACCGGGGTATCCGGCAGGAACCAGTTCAGCAGCAGGGCACAGAGGCCGCCCGTGGCCACGCCGGACTCGAGGATGTTGCGCAACGCCGCGGGCATGTGCGCAAGGAACTCGGGCACTTGGGACACGCCCAGCCCCAGGGCCAGGGACACGGCGATGATCAGCAGCGCGCGGCGGTCCAGGGTGATGCCGGCGAGGATGTTGATGCCCGAGGCGGCCACGGCACCGAACATCACCATGGCGGCGCCGCCGAGCACCGGCTCGGGAATGGCCTGGAGTACGCCGGCTACCGCCGGGAACAGGCCCAGCAGCACCAGCATCAGGGCGATCCACAGGCCGATGTGGCGGCTGGCGATGCCGGTCAGCTGAATCACGCCGTTGTTCTGCGCGAACACCGAGCTGGGGAAGGTGTTGAACAGGCCGGCCAGTAGCGAATTGGCGCCGTTCACCAGTACGCCGCCCTTGATCCGCTGCATCCACAGCGGGCCTTCCACCGGCTGGCGCGAGACCTTGCTGGTGGCGGTGACGTCACCGATGGCTTCCAGTGAGGTCACCAGGTAGATCACCAGCATCGGCACGAACAGCGACCAGGAGAAGCCCAGGCCGAAGTGCAACGGCACCGGGACCTGCACCAGCGGCGCGTCATGCAGGCCGCTGAAGTCCAGGCGACCCAGCCAGGAGGCCAGGGCATAGCCTGCGAGCAGGGCGATGACGATGGCGCAGCTGCGCATCCACACCAGCGGGATGCGGTTGAGCAGCAGGATCACCCCCAGCACGGTGCCGGACAGCAGCAGGTTCTCGCCATTGGCGAAGGTGCCGTTGGCCATGGCGCCGAAGCCACCGCCCATGCTGATCAGGCCCACCTTGATCAGGGTCAGGCCGATCATCAGCACCACGATGCCGGTCACCAGCGGGTTGATCAGCCGCTTGACGAAGGGCAGCACGCGGGAAATGCCCATCTCGACGAAGGCCCCGGCCATCACCACACCGAAGATGGCAGCCATCACCGCTTCCACCGGGGTGCCTTGCTTGACCATCAATGCGCCGCCGGCGATCAGCGGGCCAACGAAATTGAAGCTGGTGCCCTGGACGATGAGCAAACCGGCCCCGAACGGACCGAAGCGCTTGCACTGGACGAAGGTGGCGATACCGGAAACCACAAGGGACATGGAGACGATCAGGTTGGTATCCCGCGCCGACACGCCCAGCGCCTGGCAGATCAGCAGGCCGGGCGTGACGATGGGAACGATGATGGCCAGCAGGTGTTGCAACGCGGCCAGCAGGGCCGCCAGCGGGCGCGGCTTGTCTTCCAGGCCGTAGAGCAGCTCGTTGCGAGCTTCGGTGACGGGGGGCTTTTCCAGTGAAGTCATGGCGATCGACCGCAAAAAAGCCGCGATTCTACCTGAGTGGTCAGGTTGGGTGAGGGAGGCTGGATCTGGTGGGGGCGAGTTCATTGGCTATGACTGCATTACGTGTTTCAAGCAGATGCATTGGCCTACAAGGTTCTTGGCCCGATGGTAAATCTCTCGCAATGGCTAACGCAGACATGGCCAATACATTCGCCAGCGAACAGACCGAGCACGATCCTTCGCGAGCAAGCTCGCTCCTACACGTCAGTAGCCCGGCTGAATCCGAGGGGGCCATAGGCAAATCACCCCCCACGGAAAACAGAAAGCCCGGCGCAAGGCCGGGCTTCCCGTGTGTCGCGAACGATCAGTCGTCGAGCATCGCCTTGTCACGCACCGCGCCCTTGTCGGCGCTGGTGGCGAGCAGGGCGTAAGCCTTGAGGGCGGTGGTCACCTTGCGCGCGCGCGGGGCGGCAGGTTTCCAGCCTTTCTTGTCCTGCTCGGCGCGGCGAGTCGCCAGTTCTTCATCGGATACCAGCAGGTTGATGCTGCGGTTGGGGATGTCGATCAGCACCTTGTCGCCGTCCTGCACCAGGCCGATGGCACCGCCTGCGGCGGCTTCCGGCGAGGCGTGGCCGATGGACAGGCCCGAGGTGCCGCCGGAGAAGCGGCCGTCGGTGAGCAGGGCGCACTGCTTGCCCAGGCCCTTGGACTTCAGGTAGCTGGTCGGGTACAGCATTTCCTGCATGCCCGGGCCGCCTTTCGGGCCTTCGTAGCGGATGATCACGATGTCGCCGGCCTTCACTTCGTCGGCGAGGATGCCTTTCACGGCACTGTCCTGGCTTTCGAAGATCTTCGCGGTGCCTTCGAAGACATGGATGGACTCATCCACGCCGGCGGTCTTCACCACACAGCCGTCGAGGGCGATGTTGCCGTAGAGCACCGCCAGGCCGCCTTCCTGAGAGTAGGCGTGCTCGACGCTGCGGATGCAGCCTTCGGCGCGGTCGTCGTCCAGGCTGTCCCAGCGGGTGGACTGGCTGAAGGCGACCTGGGTCGGGATGCCGGCCGGGCCTGCCTTGAAGAAGGTATGGACGGCTTCATCCTTGGTCTGGGTGATGTCCCACTGGGCGATGGCGTCGGCCATGCTCGGGCTGTGCACAGTGGCGACGTCGGTGTGCAGCAGGCCGCCACGGGCCAGCTCGCCGAGGATGGAGAAGATGCCGCCGGCGCGGTGCACGTCTTCCATGTGGTACTTCTGGATGTTCGGCGCCACCTTGCACAGCTGCGGCACCTTGCGCGACAGGCGATCGATGTCGCGCAGGTCGAAGGCGACTTCGCCCTCCTGGGCGGCGGCCAGCAGGTGCAGGATGGTGTTGGTGGAACCGCCCATGGCGATGTCCAGGGTCATGGCGTTCTCGAACGCCTTGAAGTTGGCGATGTTGCGCGGCAGCACGCTGTCGTCGCCTTCGCCGTAGTAGCGCTGGCACAGCTCGACGGCCAGACGGCCGGCGCGCAGGAACAGCTGCTCGCGGTCGGCGTGGGTGGCCAGGGTGGAGCCGTTGCCCGGCAGCGACAGGCCGAGGGCCTCGGTCAGGCAGTTCATCGAGTTGGCGGTGAACATGCCGGAGCAGGAGCCGCAGGTGGGGCAGGCGCTGCGCTCGTACTCGGCGACCTTCTCGTCGGAGCAGGAGTCGTCGGCGGCCACCACCATGGCGTCGACCAGGTCCAGGCCGTGGTTGGCCAGCTTGGTCTTGCCGGCTTCCATCGGGCCGCCGGAGACGAAGACCACCGGGATGTTCAGGCGCAGGGCGGCCATCAGCATGCCGGGGGTGATCTTGTCGCAGTTGGAGATGCAGACGATGGCGTCGGCGCAGTGGGCGTTGACCATGTATTCCACGGAGTCGGCGATGATCTCCCGGCTCGGCAGCGAATAGAGCATGCCGTCATGGCCCATGGCGATGCCGTCGTCCACGGCGATGGTGTTGAATTCCTTGGCCACGCCGCCGTGTTTTTCGATCTCGCGGGCGACCAACTGGCCCAGGTCCTTCAGGTGCACGTGGCCGGGCACGAACTGGGTGAAGGAGTTGGAGATGGCGATGATCGGCTTCTTGAAGTCCTCGTCCTTCATCCCGGTGGCGCGCCACAGGGCACGGGCGCCGGCCATGTTGCGGCCGTGGGTGGAGGTTTTCGAGCGGTAATCGGGCATGACGGTTTCCTGCGGCTAATCAGGTATCGGTAAGAGTCTCATCGTGAGCGCGGAACGTACCGGATGCAAACGGCAGATGGCCATTCGGTCGGTGGTGGCCGGAAGGCGGGGCGGGGTCACCGCTCGCTCGGCCGGGGCTCACTGGCCCGCCGGAGGATGGTTGGCGAGGAATCGCCCGATTCTACGCCGGGCCCGGCCGGCAGGGAAAGGCTGGCGGTCGGGCCGGCGCAGCGGCCGGCCCGGTGCCGAGCAGAGGTGCTTAGCTGTTGGGCAGCAGGCGGCAGGTCAGGCTCTTGATGTAGCGGGTTTCGGCAATGGCCGGGTGCACCGGGTGATCGGGGCCCTGGCCGCCGCGCTCCAACAGCTGGATGTTGCGGTCCAGGTGGCGGGCGCTGTTGAGGAGGATGTTCTGCAGGTCGTCTTCCGGCAGGTGCATGGAGCAGGAAGCGCTGACCAGGATGCCGTCCTTGTTCAGGAGGCGCATGGCCTGCTCGTTGAGGCGACGGTAGGCGGCCTCGCCGTTCTTCAGGTCTTTCTTGCGCTTGATGAAGGCCGGCGGGTCGGCGACCACGACGTCGAAACGCTCCTCGGCGGCTTTCAGTTCCTTCAGGGCTTCGAAGACGTCGCCTTCCACGCAGGTGACCTGCTCGGCCACGCCGTTGAGGGTGGCATTGCGCTCCACGCCATCGAGGGCGAAGCCGGAAGCGTCGACGCAGAACACTTCGCTAGCGCCGAAGGCCGCCGCCTGCACGCCCCAGCCGCCGATGTAGCTGAACAGGTCGAGTACACGCTTGCCCTTGACGTAGGGGGCCAGGCGCGCGCGGTTCATGCGGTGGTCGTAGAACCAGCCGGTCTTCTGGCCTTCCATTACCGGGGCCTCGAACTTCACGCCGTTCTCTTCCAGGGCGACCCACTCCGGCACTACGCCGAAGGCGGTGTCGACGTAGCGCTCCAGGCCTTCGGCTTCACGGGCACTGGAATCGTTCTTCCAGAGCACGCCACGGGGTTTCAGCACCTGTACCAGGGCGTCGAGTACGGCGTCCTTGTTGCGCTCCATGGCGGCGGAGGCGAGCTGCACCACCAGGTGATCGCCGAAGCGGTCCACCACGAGGCCCGGCAGCAGGTCGGAGTCGCCATAGACCAGGCGATAGAAGGGTTTGTCGAAGAGGCGCTCGCGCAGGCTCAGGGCGACATTGATGCGGTGCACCAGCAGGGATTTGTCCAGGGTGTGCTTGGTATCGCGGGACACCAGGCGCGCGCAGATCAGGTTGTTCGGCGAGAGCGCGACCACGCCCAGCGGCTTGCCGCCGGCGGCTTCGAGGATGGCCTGATCGCCCGGCTGGAAGAGGTTCAGCGGGGTGGCGACAACGTCCACTTCGTTGCTGTAGACCCACAGGTGGCCGGCGCGCAGGCGTCGATCGGCGTTGGCTTTGAGGCGCAGGCTGGGCAGGGACATGTGTCGCTCTCCGGAAAAAAGGCGGGGATTATACCCTAGCCCGCATGTGCTCCGGGGTCCGCCCGGCGGCGCTTCGGGGCACTTGGCACGATGGTCGGAAAATCGCTGGAAATCCCGCGCAACTGGCGGGTGCAACCGGGTAGACTGTCGACTCGGTCAACCTTCACTCTCATCCCAATGGCTCAAGAACTTTCCGCAGATCAGATCCGTCAGGTCCTGCAGGGCATCAGTGTGCCGCCGCAGCCGCAGATCATGGTCGACCTGCAAATGGAGCAGGTCATGCCGTCCCCGGACCTCAAGTCCATCGCCCGCCTCATCAGCCAGGACCCTGGCCTGTCGGGCGCGTTGCTGAAGATCGTCAATTCGCCCTTCTTCGGCCTGACCAATCGCATCGCCTCGATCCAGCAAGCGGTCAACCTGCTCGGCTGCAACACCGTGATCAACCTGATCAACGCGCAGTCGATCAAGGGCGAGATGACCGATGAGACCATCGTCACGCTGAACCGCTTCTGGGATACCGCCCAGGACGTGGCCATGACATGCCTGACCCTGGCCAAGCGCATCGGCTACCAGTCCGCCGACGAGGCCTATGCCCTGGGGCTGTTCCACAACTGCGGCATCCCGCTGATGCTCAAGCGCTTCCCCGACTACATGATGGTGCTGGAAGAGGCCTATGCCAGCGCAGGTCCGGAGCGCCGTGTGGTGGACACCGAGAATCGCCTGCTGAACACCAACCATGCGGTGGTCGGCTACTTCACCGCGCGGTCCTGGCGTTTGCCGGAGCATCTCTGCGAGGCGATCGCCAACCATCACAACGCGCTGTCCATCTTCACCGACGAGTCGGGCCGCGATGCGCCGCTCAAGACCTTGCTGGCGATCCTCAAGATGGCCGAGCACATCTGCGCGTCGCACCTGGTGCTGGGCAATCAGGCCGAAGATTACGAATGGATGAGCATCCGCTCCCAGGTGCTGGACTACGTGGGGTTGTCGGAGTACGACTTCGAGAACCTCAAGGAAAGCATCCGCGAGCTCGGGACGAGCTGAGCCGTCCCGCTGCCTGAACCGAGATATCGATGCCTGAGTTACCTGAAGTCGAAACCACCCGCCGTGGCATCGCGCCCTTCCTCGAAGGCCAGCGCGTCAGCCGGGTGATCGTTCGTGAGCGTCGACTGCGCTGGCCGATTCCCGAGGACCTGGATGTGCGCCTGTCGGGCCAGCGCATCCTGCATGTGGAACGCCGTGCCAAGTACCTGCTGCTTGAGGCCGAGGTCGGCACCCTGATCAGCCACCTGGGAATGTCCGGCAGCCTTCGCCTGGTGGAGGCCGGACTGGCTGCGGCCAAGCACGAGCATGTGGATATCGAGCTGGAATCGGGTATGGCGCTGCGCTACACCGATCCGCGTCGCTTTGGCGCGTTGCTCTGGAGCGACGATCCGCTGAACCACGAGCTGCTGCGCCATCTGGGCCCGGAGCCCCTGACCGATCTGTTCGACGGCGAGCGCCTGTTCCAGCTGTCCCGTGGCCGCAGCATGGCGGTGAAGCCTTTCATCATGGACAACGCAGTGGTGGTGGGCGTCGGCAACATCTACGCCAGCGAGGCGCTGTTCGCCGCCGGCATCGACCCGCGTCGCGAGGCCGGCTCCATCTCGCGGGCGCGCTACCTGACGCTGGCCGTGGAGATCAAACGCATCCTCGCCCAGGCCATCGAGTGCGGCGGCACCACGCTGCGTGATTTCGTCGGCGGCGACGGCAAGCCGGGCTACTTCCAGCAGGAACTGTTCGTCTACGGCCGCACTGGCGAATTCTGCAAGCGCTGTGGCTCGACCCTGCGGGAAATCCGCCTGGGCCAGCGTGGCAGCGTCTACTGCCCGCGTTGCCAACGCTAATCCCTCGCCGGGTCGGCAGACTCGGCGTCGAGCATTCCTAGAACAAGAAAGAAGTCTGTCCTATGTACGGTAACTACCTGCCCCGCAATCCCTTTGCCGAAACGATCGGCCACGGCGTGCTGCGCCTGATGGGGTGGCGCATCGAAGGGTGCCTGCCGCCACTCGACAAGTTCGTGGTGATCGGCGCCCACCACACCTCCAACTGGGATTTCGTGATCTTCCTCGCGGTCAAGTTCGTGCTGCGGCTGAACGCGCGCTGGTTCGGCAAGCACACCATCTTCCGCTGGCCTTTCGCTGGATTGATGCAGCGTTGGGGCGGCGTGCCGATCCGCCGTCACCTCAAGCTGAACATGGTGGATCAGGCCGTGGAGCGTTTCCGTGAGAACCGCGAGTTCATGCTGGTGATCTCGCCGGAAGGCACTCGCAAGCGGGTCGATCGCTGGAAAATGGGCTTCTATCACATCGCCTGCGGCGCCGGAGTGCCTATAGTTCCGGCTGCGCTGGACTACGCCAACCGCCGGGTAGTGCTCGGCCAGCCGTTCTACCCCACGGGCGACGAACAGGCCGATCTGCGCCAGTTGCTGGCCTTCTATCGCCCGTACGTGCCGAAAAAACCCGACTACGCTTTCAATGGCGATTGAAGGCCGTCACGCCGTCAATGCGCCATGCACTGTTATAGTTTTCCGCACACCCCTAGCTGAAGGATCGCCCGCATGAACCTGTTCCGCACATCCGCTGCTGTCCTGGCGCTGACCACTGGCCTGCTGGCGCTGCCGGCTCATGCGGAAGTGGTGCAGGAAAATACCAGCGGCGACCCCATGTACACCGTCAACGCGCCCAGCGGCTACAGCATGGCCGGCGACGTGATCATCGCCCGACCGCTGCTGCTGGGGGCCACCATCATCGGTACCGG
Source organism: Metapseudomonas resinovorans DSM 21078 (assembly GCF_000423545.1). GTDB lineage: Bacteria > Pseudomonadota > Gammaproteobacteria > Pseudomonadales > Pseudomonadaceae > Metapseudomonas > Metapseudomonas resinovorans. The sequence goes on along the minus strand of NZ_AUIE01000021.1, from coordinate 36,253 downwards.
CCTGTTCATCATCAGCCTGCCGTTCTCCGCGCTGGGCGGGAACGTTGGTGAGGCTGCCCATGAACTGGTGGTGGTGCCGGCAAAGGAAACCTTCGTGCGCTGCCTGGGCTGCACCATCAGTGGCTACAAGGCTGACTGACCGCCCGCTCCGGCATCATCGAGACGGCCCCTTTTCGGGGCCGTCGGCGTTTTCGGGCTTCCTGCGGGTTGCCGGCCGGCCGCCGCATCGGGTAATAGCTGGGCCTCGTCTGGTGAAGGAATACCGCCCGTGAAGCACTACTCCCGCATCGTTCTGCTCGCCCTGTCGGCCATCGGCCTGGCCTTGAGCTTCTGGTTCAGCTCCGGTTGGCTGGAACTCTGCGCGGGCCTCGCGCTGTTCCTGTTCGGTATGCAGTGCCTCGAAGAAGGCTTGCGCCAGTTGGCCGGCGGCAAGCTGGAGCAACTGTTGGCGCGCAGTACGGCCACCTCCTTCAAGGGGCTGATGTTCGGCATCTGCGGCACCTTGCTGTTGCAATCCAGCACGCTGGTGTCGCTGCTCACCATCGCGTTCATCAGTGCGGGGCTGATCCAGCTCGCCGGGGGCATTGCCATCCTGTTTGGCGCGAACCTGGGCGCTACAAGCGGCATCTGGCTGCTGGCGCTGGCCGGGCAGAATCTCAGCCTTAGTCCACTTGCGCTGCCGTTGCTGGTCTTCGGTGTGCTTGGCGGTTTCATGGGCGAAAAGAGCAAGGCGGCTGGGCGCATTGTCCTGGGCGTCGCCTTCATCTTTCTCGGCATCGACCAGATCAAGGAAGGCTTTTCCGCCTTCGGAGATGGCCTCGACCTCAGCGCCTACCAGGCCGACGGGTTGGTGGGCAGCTTGCTGTTCGCCCTGATCGGCCTGTTGATAACGGTGGTACTGCAGTCCAGCCACGCCACCCTGATGTTGACCCTGGCTGCCCTGGCCGGCGGCCAGCTGGATTTGGCGCAGGGCTTCGCCATCGCCATCGGCTCCAATGTCGGCAGCAGCGTCACCACCGCCTTCGTCGGCTCCCTTGGCGGCAACCGCAGTGGCCAGCGCCTGGCCCTGGCGCACGTAACCTTCAACGTGGTCACCTGCACGCTGGCGTTCATCCTGCTCGGGCCGTTGAGCTGGATGGTCGATCGGATTGCCGACGCGACGAGCTTGGGTGAGAACGAGCTGATCCAACTGGCGATGTTCCATAGCTTGATCAATGCCATGGGCGTGCTGCTGTTCTGGCCGCTGCAGGAGCGCCTCGCCGGCTGGCTGGTGCACTGGTTGCCGGAGCGCGAAGAACCGCAGGTGCTGATTACCGAGCTGGCTGCCGGTCCAGAAGAGCCGCCGCGCACCCAGGCGCGCTACCTCAATGAACGTGCGCTGGATTCGGTGGACGCTGCCGCCAGCGCGGTGGTGCGCGAACTGCGCCACCTGGGTCGCCTGAGCCTGGAGGTGATCTGCCACGCGCTCTACCTGCCGGTGGACCAGTTGGCCCGTGCGCAGGTCGATGAGAGCCTGCTGCGGGCGCGGCCGGAACGCTACCACCTGGATGCCGAAGCGCTCTATCAACGGCACATCAAGGGCGTGTACGGCGATTTGCTGAGTTTCATGGGCCGGCTCGATCTGCCGCTGGACGAAGCACACCAGCAATTCTGGGTCAGCTGCCAGTTGGCGGCACTGCAACTGGTGGATGCGGTGAAGGATGCCAAGCACCTGCAGAAGAACCTCGGCCGCTACCTGGACCAGGACCCGTCAGCCATCCGGGATGCCTACGTGGACCTGCGCCGCCACCTGCTGGCGATGCTCCACGAGCTGCGCGAGCTGGGCCGCTCCGACTTGCCCGAGGAAGCCTGGAACGAGCGCCTGGGCTGGCTGGATGGGAGAGCCGCAGCCTTCGACGGCGCTTTCCGCACGCGCCTGTTCAATTCTGTGCGCAACGGCGATCTGGATGGCCTGCAGACCAGCTCGCTGATGAACGACCTGGGCTACGCCAGCCGCATCTTCCAGAGCCTGCGTAACGTCTTGATGCTGGGTGAGGGGCAACTGCTGTTCCGCGAGCTGCGTCGGCTGGAACAGGATGACGAATCGCTGATCGTGCTCGAGGGGAATCGGTCGTAGCCCATAGGGTGCGCACGGCGCACCCCTACCCGCATGTAGGGGGCCGCTGCGCGGCCCTTGGCGAATGAATGCGCTATGTCTGCGTTAGCTGTGGCGAGAGATGTACCATTGGGCCAAGAACCTTGCAGGTGCTTGCAACACGTCATGCAGACATAGCCAATGAATTCGCCCCTACTTCATCTTCTCGATTTCAAGCGTTTCGGACAGGCCCAGGCCGCGGGGGTCGCTGGCGGCTTCAAGGTTGCCCTTGGCTTTGTTCCAGAGCAGTACCTGCTGGTTGCCATAGTTGCGCTCAAGCGGTTTCAGGCTGTAGCCACGGGCGCGCAGTTCGGCGCTTTCGCTGCTGCTGAAGGCGCCTGGCTCGTGCTCGATCTGGTCCGGCAGGTATTGGTGGTGGTAGCGCGCCACGGCCGGCCAGCGGCTTACCGGCTGGCCGTCGAGGTACTCCAGCACCGACAGCAGCACCATGCTGGGAATCCGACTGCCACCGGGCGTGCCGAAGGCGGCGAATTCCGTTTCGCTCTCGATGAACGTAGGACTCATGGACGACAGCGGGCGCTTGCCCGAGCCGACGGCATTGGCCTGGCTGGCGGCAAGGCCGTAGGCATTGGAACCAGTCGGGTTGGCGGCGAAGTCGTCCATCTCGTCGTTCAGCAGCACACCGGTGCCGGGCACGGTGAAGGCGGCGCCGAATGGCAGGTTGATGGACAGGGTGGCGGCGACGGCGTTGCCGTCCTTGTCGATCACGGCGAAGTGGGTGGTGTGGTCGCCTTCGCGCCAGGGCGGTGACGGTGGCAGGCTGCTGCTGGGGGTGGCACGGCGGGCATCGATGCCGGCGGCGAGTTTCTTCAGGTAGCTGGCGTCGAGCAATCTGGCCTGGGGGATCGCGACGAAATCCGGGTCGCCCAGCAGGCCGCGGTCGCGGTAGGCGCGACGCAGCGCTTCCACCACGTAGTGGGCGCGTTGCACGCGGTCGGCCTTGCGCCATGGCAGCTCCTGCAGCATGCCCAGGCTCTGGGCAAGGGCGATGCCGCCGGCGGAAGGGGGCGGGGCGCTGATCAGTTCGCGGCCTTCGGCGAGGCGGAAGCGGATCGGCTGGCGCTCCACCGTCTTGTACTCGGCGAGATCGCGCAGGCTCCAGATACCGCCGGCGGCCTTCACGCCCTGCACCAGTTTCTCGGCGGTGGGCCCGCTGTAGAAGCCGGCCTTGCCGTAGCGGGCGATGCGTTCCAGGGTGTTGGCCAATTCAGGCTGGCGCAGCAGGCTGAACTCTTCCGGAATCTCACCCTTGTGATCGAGAAACAGGCGCGCCGTCTCGCGGTCGTCGCGCATCGACGACAGGCGCCAGGCGGCGCGTTGGCGGTAGATGCGATCCACCGAAATACCGTCGCGGGCCAGACGGATGGCCGGCGTCAGGCTGTCGGTCAGCGGCAGGCGGCCGTAGCGGCTGGCGAGATCCGCCAGGGCTGCTGGCAGGCCCGGGATGGCAGCGGCGAGGGGACCGTCCAGGGACAGCGCCGGGTCAACCTTGCCGTCGCGCACGTAAAGGTGCGAATTGGCCGCCAGCGGCGCGCGTTCACGGGCGTCGAGGAAGCGGTAGACGGGCTTGTCTCCGCCTTGGCGGAGCAGGAAGAAGCCACCGCCACCCAGGCCCGAACCGTAGGGCTCGGCAACCGCCAGCGCAGCGCTGATGGCCACGGCAGCATCGAAGGCATTGCCGCCTTGGGCCAGGGTTTCCAGGCCCGCCACGGTAGCCGACGGATGGGGCGTGGCTACCGCCGCCCGGCCCGGCTCGGCGGCCTGCGGGGCGCTCGCGAGCAGCAGCAGCGTCGCGAGTAGTGCGCCACGGTAGGCGCCGCGTACCGGGCGGCCCATGGGTCAGGCCTTGCCGGTGAGCTTCAGGTATTTCTGCATCAGCTCATCCTTGCTTTCGACATGGGTTTCGTCGAGGGGAATGCAGTCGACGGGGCAGACTTGCTGGCATTGGGGTTCGTCGTAGTGGCCGACGCATTCGGTGCACAGGTTGGGATCGATCACGTAGATCTCTTCGCCCTGGGAAATCGCGCCGTTCGGGCACTCGGGCTCGCAGACGTCGCAGTTGATGCAGTCGTCGGTGATCTTGAGGGACATGGGAACAACTCCTGCCGTCGCCAGGCAGCGGCGGCCTTGAACAGAAAATAGCGGAATTGTGCCGGATTGCCGTGATCGGCGCACGCGCCGATCGCCATGGTTCAGGACCGGCGCTGGCGAGCCTTCAGTATCAGCGCTTGAAACGCTCGGCCAATGCCGCAGCGACAGCCGGATGGACGAACTTGCTGATGTCACCGCCCAGGGCCGCTATTTCGCGCACCAGGGTGGAGGAAATGAAGGAGTACCGTTCCGACGGAGTGAGGAACATGCTCTCCACGTCCGGCGCCAGTTGGCGGTTCATGTTGGCCAGCTGGAACTCGTACTCGAAGTCGGAGACCGCGCGCAGGCCGCGGAGGAAGACATTCGCATTCTGCTCCTTGACGAAGTGCGCCAGCAGGGTGGAAAAGCCCACCACCTCGACGTTCGGCAGGTGCTTGGTGACTTCGCGGGCCAGTTCTACGCGCTGCTCCAGGCTGAACAGCGGATTCTTCTTCGGGCTCGCGGCTACGGCGATGATCACCGTATCGAACAGGCGCGAGGCGCGTTCGATCAGATCGCCGTGGCCCTTGGTGATGGGGTCGAAAGTGCCCGGATACAACACTCGGTTCATCGCGACGTCCTGGCAGGGGACCGAAAGGGAATCGGATGGTAGCGCAGCGGGCCCCCGCGGCCAAGATTAGCTGGCATGCGGGGACGCGCGGCAGGCATCTCACGCCTTGCCCAGACGCTCGGCCAGGGCGCTGGCCAGCTTGGCCGTGAGGCCGTAGACCGACAGCTGCGGGTTGGCGCCGATGCTGGTGGGGAACAGCGAGCCGTCGTGGATCGACAGGTTGGCCAGTTGATGGTGCCGGCCCAGGCTGTCGGTGACCGCCTGCTTCGGGTCCTCGCCCATGGCGCAGCCGCCCATCACGTGGGCGCTACCCAGGCGTGCGCGGTAGAGCTCCATCGACAGGCCGTCGATCTGGTTGCGTGCTTGGTCCAGGGTCTTCACGTAGTCGGCGTCGTTGTGCATCGGCAACACGGCGCGGGCGCCTGCTGCAAACTGGATTTCGGCCATGACGTGGTAGGCCCGGCGGATGCCGTCCCAGGTGTAGTCGGTCATACGGTAGTCGAGCACCGGGCTGCCGTCGCCGCGCAGCTCTACCGAGCCCTCGGCGCTGTGCGGGTGGAAGCCGTCGCGCATCAGCGCCAGCATCACGTTGGTATGCGGCAGCTGCTCCATGCGCAGGGCGTTGTCGATGCCGAATCTTCCCAGCAGGGTGGTGGTGAGCGCGGGCTGCAGCGGCGGCACTTCCAGCTTGTAGGACATGCGCCCGGTGGCGCCGTCGTCCCACTGGAAGTGATCGGAGTAGATGGACTGTGGCGCGCCGTAGAAGGGGTTGATCACCCGGTCGAACTGCGCGGCGGAGAAGTTCACCACATGCAGGAAGGTGCGCTTGCCGGTGCGGCCGTGCGGGTCCGGCGCGTTGGAGCGCAGGAGCAGGCCGGGGGTGTTGATGCCGCCACCGGACAGCACGTAATGGCGCGCCTTGACCGTGATCTTGCGGCCATTGGGCGCCACGCAACGGTCGTCCAGGCCGAGGCACTCGATGCCGGTGACCTTGTCGCCTTCGATCAGCAGTTTGTTGGCGCGGGCCAGATAAAGCAGCTCGCCGCCCTTTTCCAGGGTGGCGGGAATGGTGGTGACCAGCATCGACTGCTTGGCGTTGGTCGGGCAGCCCATGCCACAGTAGCCGAGGTTCCAGCAGCCGCGCACGTTGCGTGGGATGACTTTCCAGTGCAGCCCGAGCTTCTCGCAGCCCAGGCGGATCACATCGTTGTTCGGGTTCGGCGGGATGGCCCAGGGCGCGACGCCGAGGCGCTGTTCCATGTTCTCGAACCAGGGGGCCATCTCGGCCACTGACAGGCCTTTCACGCCGTGCTCGCGGGCCCAGTGCTCCAGCGTGGGCTCCGGGGTGCGGAAGCTGGAGGTCCAGTTGATGAGCGTAGTGCCGCCTACTGCGCGGCCCTGGAGGATGGTGATGGCGCCATCCTTGGTCATGCGGCCGATGCCTTCCTGATAGAGGCTCGGGTAGGCCTCGGCTTCCTGCATCTTGAAGTCGGAGCTGGTCTTCAGCGGGCCTTCCTCGATCAGCAGCACCTTGAAACCGGCTGCGCTGAGGATTTCCGCCGTCGTGCCGCCACCGGCGCCGCTGCCGACGATGGCGACATCGGCTTCCAGGGTCAGGTCTTGTTCCAGGCGTGAGCCGTTGTGGGTTTTCCAGCCACGGGCCAGGCCCTCGGCGAACAGATCGGGTACAGGCATGTCAGGGTCTCGGGCGAGTTCTTGTCGTTATGGTGTGGATCAGATGGCGGGTGGCCCTGGGTAACCGCAGTGCACCCAGGATTCCGGGCGGCCATACCAGGCCATCAGCACCAGTTGCAGCAGGGACGCGTGGCCCATCTTCAGGAGGCCGACGGAGCTGTTTTCCCAGCGCGTGAGGAAGTCGCGAATGTCCTGGGCGCTGGCTTTCTCCCAACTGCCCCAGACGCCGGTCAATGGGCCGCGGGTGACCGGCAGGGCCAGTACGTCGAAGAGCTGCTGGGTCAGTTTGAGCATTTCCGGCGACAAACGGTGCAGGGCGTAGTCGAGGCTCTGCAAGGTGCTGTCCACGGCCTGGGCCATCTTTTCGCCGGGCACGGCGCCCTCGAGCATTACCGGGACCAGCGCGCGAAGGAACGGCAGGTCGGAGTCACGCAGCACGGCGAAGCCGCCCGCCGGCACGCTGGCCGAACAGCCGGTGAGGCTCGCGGTGACCCCTACGGTGGCGAGGAAGGCCGAGCCGAACAGGCCGACCTTGAGCAGGTTGCGCCGGGAAAGGCCCGGCGCGTCGAAGGTGGTTTCGCTCATTCTTGTTATCTGCCTGCGAAAGCCCGGCTCAGCGGACGAAGAGTTTGTAGACCAGCTTCTGGATGGCCTTGCCGTAAGGCGGGTAAATCATTTTCGCGGCATTGAAGCGCTGCTTGATGAATACGCCCTTGGCCTTGCTGAAGGTCAGGAAGCCTTCATGGCCATGATAGTGGCCCATGCCGGAGGGGCCGACCCCGCCGAAGGGCATGTCGTCCTGGGCCACGTGCAGCAGGGTGTCGTTCAGGCACACGCCGCCGGAGTGGGTCTCGTGCAGCACGCGCTGCTGCTCCGACTTGCCGTAGCCGAAGTAGTAGAGGGCCAGTGGGCGCGGGCGGTCGTTGATATAGGCGAAGGCGTCGTCGATACGGCGGTAAGGGACGACCGGCAGCAAGGGGCCGAAAATTTCCTCTTGCATCAGCTTCATGTCGTCGGTGGCGTTCAGCACCAGGGTGGCGGGCAGGCGGCGGCCCTGGGATTCGGGGAACAGCGGCACCAGGCGCGCGCCCTTGGCTTCTGCGTCGCTCAGGTAGCCTTTGAGGCGGCCCAGTTGGCGCTCGTTGATGATGGCGGTGTAGTCGGGGTTGTCGCTCAACTGCGGGTAGAAGCCCTGCACCGCCTGGCGATACGCCTCGACGAAGCCCTCGACCCGGTCTTCCGGCACCAGCACGTAGTCCGGTGCCACGCAGGTCTGGCCGGCGTTCATGGTCTTGCCGAACGCGATTCGCTCCGCGGCATCGGCCAGGGGCACATCGGCGGAGACGATGGCTGGCGACTTGCCGCCCAGTTCCAGGGTGACCGGGGTCAGGTTCTCGGCGGCGGCGCGCATCACATGCTTGCCGATGCTGGTGGCACCGGTGAACAGCAGGTGGTCGAAGGGCAGTCGGGAGAAAGCCACACCCACTTCGGCCTCGCCCAGTGCCACGGCCACCAGGTCCTCGGGGAAGATGCGTGCCAGCAGGTCCTTGACCAACTGGGAGGTGGCCGGGGTGGATTCGCTCATCTTGATCATCACCCGGTTGCCGGCTGCCAGAGCGCCCACCAGCGGGCCGATGGCCAGGTACAGCGGGTAGTTCCACGGCACGATCACGCCGACCACACCAAGCGGCTGGTACACCACCTTGGCCGATGCTGGCTGGAAGGCCAGGCCGACGCCGCGGCGGGAAGGCTTCATCCACTTCTTCAGGCGCTTGGCGGCATAGTGGATGCCATGGAGGCTGGGCATGATCTCGGCCAGCAGGGTCTCGTTGGCCGAGCGGTTGCTGAAATCCTGAGAAATCGCGTCGATCAGGGCCTGTTTTTCGGCGAGCAGCAGATCACGAAGGGCGTTGAGCCACTGGATTCGCTGGTCTGCGCTGGGCATGGGGTTCGCGCGGAATGCCTCGCGCTGGCGCTGGAAGAGGGTTTCCAGCTGGCTGATCTGCTGCTGGCTCTGTTGCAGGTAGGCGATGTCGGCGACCATGGCGCGGTTCCTCGGGGGTTCCGGAAGCGTTCGAATCCACTGGGGCGGATACGAAGCGGCTCTGTTGTTGTAGTGTCGCTGGTTTTTAGAGCAATTGCTCTAAAGTGTCAAATAGCTTGCCTGCCGGACTGCCCGGCGGCAGCCCAACGAAAAGCTGGGCGGGGTGGCTGCGGGTAACACCAGGTGTTTCCGAGCGCCTGGGCGGTGTACCTTTGGTGCACGCCGTGCCCCACCGATTGCAGGAAGATTCACCCGATGGCCCCAAGACCCAAGACTCGCGACCGCATCGTTCTGGAGAGCCTCGCGCTATTCAACACCCAGGGCGAGCGCAATGTGACCACCAACCACATCGCCGCACATCTGGGCATGTCGCCGGGCAACCTGTATTACCACTTCCGCAACAAGCAGGAGATCATCGCCGAGCTGTTCGATCACTACGAAGCACGGGTGGACAGCTTTCTTCGCCTTCCGGAAGGGCGCGAGGTATCGGTAGAGGACAAGACCTTCTACCTGGAATCCCTGTTGGCGGCCATGTGGGACTTCCGCTTCCTGCACCGCGACCTGGAACACTTGCTGGAGTCGGATGCGGAGCTCGCCGCGCGCTACCGCCTGTTCGCCCAGCGCTGCCTGGACCACGCCCAGGCCATCTACCGGGGGTTCGTCGCTGCCGGCATCCTGTTGATGAACCCCGCGCAGGTCGAAGCCCTGACTCTCAATAGCTGGATCATCGTCACCTCGTGGGTGCGTTTCCTCTGTACGACGCGGGGCGATTCCGCAGATCTCAGCCAGGAACTGCTGCGCCGCGGCATCTACCAGGTGCTGGCGTTGGAAGGTGGCTACCTCGCGCCTGAAGCGCAGCCAGCGGTCAAGGCGCTCTACGAGAAGCTGTACGTGCCGCTGGAGCAGATTGTTCCAAACTAGCGGCAGCTCCCCAGCCAATCCGGAATCCGTCGCTCCAGATAGTAGGCGGGTTTCTGCGGCGATCCTTCGACGAAGCCCACATGCCCGCCGCGCGCATGCAGTTCCATGCGGGTAGTGGCCGAAAGTTCGTGGGCGTCCGGCAGGCTGTGGCGAAAGACGAAGGGGTCGTCGGAGGATTGGATCAGTAGCGTGGGGATGCGGATACCACCCAGATAAAAGCGGCTGGAGGCGCGGCGGTAGTAGTCGTGGGCGTCGTTGTAGCCGTGCAGCGGCGCGGTGATGCGGCCGTCGAAGTCCCAGAAGGTGCGCATGCCCTCCAGTGAGCCGAGGCGTTCCAGGGTGGACAGATGCTCGGCCTGACCCTGGTGGGCGAACAGGCGCTGCTTGTTCTTCACGTAGGCCACCATCTCGCGCATGAAATGCGCCTGGTAGACACGCGAAAAACCCAGGGCGATACGGTCGGCGCACTGGTCCAGGCGGTACGGCACCGATACTGCTACCGCTCCTTGCAGGCCACAGTCGTCGCCGGTTTCCCCCAGGTGTTTGAGCAGTACGTTGCCCCCCAGCGAGTAGCCCACGGCGTAGAGCGGTGCCAGCGGTCGGCTGGCGCGCAGGTGCCGGACGGTGGTCGCCAGGTCCTCGCTGACACCCGAGTGGTAACCGCGGGGCAGCAGGTTGGGCTCGCCCGAGCAGCCGCGCCAGTTGATGGCTACGCTGGCCCAGCCACGGGTGGCCAGTTCCTGCTGCAGGCCGAGCACGTAGAGCGAGTTGGACGAGCCGGTCAGCCCGTGCAGGACCAGCACCAGAGGTGCATCGGCTTCATGGGGGCCATACCAGTCCAGATCGAGGAAGTCGCCGTCCTCCAGCCACAGGCGCTCGCGTTGCCGCTCCAGGTGGGGCGGCGTGCGACAGAACGGCGACCAGAGGGTCTGCAGGTGCGGACCCGGCAACCACCAGGCGGGCTGGAAGCTGGTGCGGTTGGTGACTGGGGTGTGGAACGAGTTCATCGGCGCGGCCGTTACTCAGAGGGCGGGATTTCCCTGTCTGCGCGTTGCCAAAGGGCGTAGTACACCTGGCCGGTTTTCTTTTCGCGGTGCAGGCGCCAGTTGCCTGGAAGGCCAAGTGTGGAGGGTGGATTCTCACTTTCGGTATAGACCCAGGCGCGGGGAGTCAGCCAGCCACGGTTTTCCAGCAAGTTGCAGACCGGCTGCAGCAGGCCCTGGTTGAAGGGGGGGTCGAGGAACACCAGGTCGAAGGCGCTGGGTGCCTGGTTGTCCAGGTAACGCAGGGCATCGCTCTGCAGCAGTTGGCCCCTGTCGCAGCGCAGTACGTTCAGGTGACCGCGCAGGGCAGCCACGGAATCGGGGTTGAGGTCCAGCGCAAGCCCTTCTGCCGCGCCGCGCGACAGGGCTTCCAGGTAAAGCGCGCCGCTGCCGGCGAAGGGGTCCAGTACGCGCGCGCCCTCCACGTGGGGCGCAAGCCAGTTGAACAGCGTCTCGCGCACCCGGTCGGGAGTGGGCCGCAGGCTGGGGCCGTCGGGGAAGGCGAAGCGCCGCGAGCGCCATTCGCCGCCGATGATGCGGAGCTGGCCCTGGCCTCCGTGGGACGGTCTGGCGGGTTTGGCGTTTGGCTTGCGCATTAGTGCTCCGGTACGCCGCTGGGCATTTCGGCGGGTTTGTCGGTGGGCGGCGGCAGGTCCTTCTGGGTGACGGTCGGACCGGCGGTGACGATGACGAACTGGTCGGGATTCAGGTGTTTGGCCATGGCGGTCTTGACCTGGGCGACGTCCAGCGTCTGGACCTTCGCCATGAAGTCTTCCAGGTAAGTCAGCGGCAGGTCGTAGAAGCCGATGGCGCCCAACTGGCCGACGATGGCGGCGTTGCTCGCGGTGGAGAGCGGGAAGCTGCCGGCCAGTTCGCGCTTGGCGTCGTCCAGTTCCTTCTGGGTGGGACCGTCGGCCAGGTACTGGCGGACGATGTCCTGGATCAGCTTGAGAGTGCCCTGGCTCATTTCGGCGCGGGTCTGCAGGCCGATCATGAAGGGGCCTCGCACCTGCATGGCGGTGAAGCCGGAGCTGACGCCGTAGGTCAGGCCGCGCTTCTCGCGAATCTCTTCCATCAGCCGGGTGCCGAAGCCGCCGCCGCCGAGGATCTGGTTGCCCAGGTAGAGCGCCGCGTAGTCCGGGTCGTTCCGGTCGATGCCGAGCTGAGCCAGCATCAGATGGGTCTGGTTGGAGGGGAACTCGATATGGTTGAGACCGGGCTTGGGTGCTTCGGGCTCCGGCAGCCTGGCCAGGGCCGGGCCTTTGGGCAGGGCCCGGGATACCTGGTTGGCGATGGCTTCGGCGTCAGTGCGGGACAGGTCGCCGACCAGGGCGATCACCAGGTTGCCGGCGGCGTAGGCCTTTTGATGGAAGTCGCGCATCTGGGCGACGGTGATGCCGGGGATGGACTTCTCGTTGCCTTCGCTGGAGTGGGCGTAGGGATGTTGGCCGTAGAGCTTCTTGAAGAGTTCCAGGCCAGCGAGCTTGCCCGGGTTCTGCTTCTGGTATTCGAAGCCAGCGAGCATCTGATTCTTGATCCGCGCGAGGGAGTCTTCAGGGAAGGTCGGGGCACCGATCACCTGGGTAAACAGCGCCAGGGCAGGCGCGCGTTGCTCGGCGGCGGTGAGGCTGCGCAGGCTGGCAATGGCCATGTCACGGTAGGCGCCGTTGCCGAACTCCGCGCCCAGGCTCTCGAAGCCTTCGGCGATGGCGGTGACATCCTTGCCGGCCACGCCCTCGTTGAGCATGGCATTAGTCAGGGTCGCCAATCCGGGAGTGCCGCCGTCCTGGCTGCTGCCGGCCGCAAAGGTCAGGCGCAGGTCGAACATCGGCAACTCGGGAGCGGCGACGAACAGCACCTTGGCGCCTTCGGCAGTCGTCCAGCTCTGGATGTCCAGCGTGCGGCGGCCGGGCGCCTTGTTACCCAGCTCAGCCAGTGATTGCAGGCCTTCAGCCGGTGCCGGGGTGGCGGTTTCAGCGGTGGCGGTACTGGCCGGGCGGTTGGCGATGACGCCGAGCACGCCGAGCAGGACGATCAGGGCCAGACCGAGCAGGCCGTAACGCAGGCCGTTGCGCTCACTCATGGTGGGCCTCCTCGGGCAGGATGTGGGCGACGCTCAGGCGGTCGCGGGTGAAGTAAGTCTTGGCAGCGGCCTGGATATCGGCGGGGGTCACGGCTTCCAGGGCGGCGAGGTCCTGGTCCATCAACGTCCAGGACAGGCCGACGGTTTCCAGCTGGCCGATGGTGGTGGCCTGGCTGGTGATGGAGTCGCGCTGGTAGACCAGGCCGGCGATGGCCTGGGCGCGCACGCGCTTGAGCTCCTCGGCGCTGGGCGGGGTGTTCTTCAGGTCTTCCAGCTGGCGCCAGATGCCGGCCTCGGTCTGCTCCAGGGTCTTGCCCTTCTGCATGTTGGGGGTGGCACTGATGACGAACAGGCTGTCGCCGCGGGGGAAGCCGTCGTACCAGGCGGAGGCGCCGCTGACCAATTCTTCGCCGCGCTCCAGGCGGCTCGGCAGTCGTGCGCTGTAGCCGCCGTCGAGCAGGGTGGAGATCAGGCGCAGGGCGTGGACCTGGCGAGCGTCCTTGGCGGTCGCCAGGCCGGGCACGTTGAAGCCCATCAGCAGGCTCGGCAGCTGCGTGCGCACGTGCAACGTCAGGCGGCGTTCGCCGGGGGCGGCCAGCTCCAGGGGTTTCTTCGCGGGCGGCACTTTGCGCTTGGGAATTCCGGCGAAATAGCGCTCGGCAAGGCCCTTGACCTCGTCTGGGGTAACGTCGCCCACCACTACCAGGGTGGCGTTGTTCGGGGCGTACCAGGATTCGTACCAGTGGCGCAGCTCCTCCACCTTCATGCGGTTGAGGTCAGCCATCCAGCCGATGGTGGGGATGTGGTAGCCGCTGGCCGGATAGGCCATCGCCTTGAAGCGCTCGAAGGCCTTGGCCGTGGGCTTGTCATCGGTGCGCAGGCGGCGTTCTTCCTTGATTACCTCGATCTCCCGAGTGAATTCCTCGGGCGGCAGCTTGAGGCTGGCGAGGCGATCGGCTTCCAGCTCGAAGGCGACGCCCAGGCGGTCACGGGCGAGCACCTGGTAATAGGCGGTGTAGTCGTCGCTGGTGAAGGCGTTTTCCTCGGCGCCGAGCTCCCGGAGTATGCGTGAGGCTTCGCCGGGGCCGAGATTGCGGCTGCCCTTGAACATCATGTGCTCGAGGGCGTGGGAGAGACCGGTCTGGCCGGGCGTTTCGTAACTCGAGCCAACTTTGTACCAGAGCTGGGACACCACCACGGGGGCACGATGGTCCTCACGGACGACGACTTTCAGGCCGTTGTCCAGGGTGAACTCGTGGGTGGGCTGGTTGTCTGCAGCGAGGGCCAGAGCAGGCAGGCAGAGGGCGCAATACAGCAAGCCGGCGGCTTGTCGGGCAATGGCTTTCATTGATGTTCTTGACCTGTCGGACGGCCCCGGCGGTCGTACCGCCTGCGGGCGAAGAGGTGCTAGGATACCCCATCCTTTCCCGGGGCGGCGAAGCTGGCCGGCATAGAGCCAGCGCGGTCGCTCCCTTGAGATGCAATCGACTCATGTTTGGTTCCAACGACGACAAGAAAGCTCCGGCCCAGGCCGGGGAAAAGAAATCCTTGTTCGGCTGGCTGCGCAAGAAGCCCCAGGAAACCGTCCCCGCCACTCCGGCGGAGCCGGTGGTTCCTGTCGAGGCCGAGGTGCCGGCCGCATCCACGCCTGCGCCCGAAGCAGTTTCAGCTCCCGGACCGGTCACTGACACGCTGGCCGAGGCGACCCCGGCTGCCGCGCCTGCGGCCGCTCCGGTGATTGCCGAAGTGCCTGTGCCCGAAGCCACGCCCGTGGCGGCCGAGGCCCCGCCTTTCGCCCCCGCACCTGTCGCCGCGCCTGTGGTTGTTGAATCCCCGGTCGTCGCCGAGCCTGCTGCACCTGCACCTGCACCTGCACCTGCACCTGCACCTGCAGCCGCCCAGCCGGTTTCGCTCAGCGAACCTGTCCCGGTTGCCGAAATTGCCCCTGCCGTCCCGGCCGAGCCCGCCAAAGCCGGGTTCTTCACCCGCCTCAAGCAGGGCCTGTCGAAGACCAGCGCCAGCATCGGCGAAGGCATGGCCAGCCTGTTCCTCGGGCGCAAGGTCATCGACGACGATCTGCTGGATGAAATCGAAACTCGCCTGCTGACCGCCGACGTTGGTGTGGAAGCGACCAGTGTCATCGTCCAGAGCCTGACCCAGAAGGTCGCGCGCAAGCAGCTTGCCGATGCCGATGCCCTCTACAAGGCGCTGCAGGACGAACTGGCTGCCCTGCTGCGTCCGGTCGAACAGCCGCTGAAGATCGAAGGCGGTCGTACGCCTTACGTGATCCTGGTGGTTGGCGTGAACGGTGTCGGCAAGACCACCACCATCGGCAAGCTGGCCAAGAAACTGCAACTGGAAGGCAAGAAGGTCATGCTGGCTGCCGGCGACACCTTCCGCGCCGCCGCAGTGGAGCAGCTGCAAGTGTGGGGGGAGCGCAACAACATCGCCGTGATCGCCCAGCACACCGGCGCCGATTCCGCTTCCGTGATCTTCGACGCCGTGCAGGCCGCCAAGGCCCGGGGCGTCGATGTGCTGCTTGCCGACACCGCCGGCCGTCTGCACACCAAGGACAACTTGATGGAAGAGCTGAAGAAGGTGCGCCGCGTGATCGGCAAGCTGGACGAGTCGGCTCCCCACGAAGTGCTGCTGGTTCTGGACGCCGGCACTGGGCAGAACGCCATCAACCAGGCCAAGCAATTCCACCAGGCGGTCAACCTGTCCGGCCTGGCGCTGACCAAACTGGACGGCACCGCCAAGGGCGGGGTGATCTTCGCCCTGGCCAAGCAATTCGGCCTGCCGATCCGCTACATCGGTGTGGGTGAAGGCATCGACGACCTGCGCACCTTCGAAGCCGACGCCTTCGTGAAGGCCCTCTTCGCTGAGCGGGAGTCCGCATGATTCGATTCGAGCAGGTCGGTAAACGCTACCCCAATGGCCATGTTGGCCTGCACGAACTGAGCTTCCGCGTCCGCCGCGGCGAGTTCCTCTTCGTTACCGGCCACTCCGGCGCCGGCAAGAGCACCTTGCTGCGCCTGCTGCTGGCGATGGAGCGCCCCACCAGTGGCAAGCTGCTGCTGGCCGGCCAGGACCTGTCGAGCATCACCAACTCGCAGATTCCCTTCCTGCGTCGTCAGATCGGCGTCGTCTTTCAGAACCACCAATTGCTCTTCGACCGTAGCGTGTTCGACAACGTCGCCCTGCCGCTGCAGATCCACGGTTTGTCCAAGGTGGAGATCGCCAAGCGGGTCAGCGTGGCGCTGGAGCGCGTGTCATTGGCGGACAAGGCCGAGCTCTATCCGGCCGACCTGTCCACCGGTCAGCAGCAACGCGTCGGTATCGCCCGCGCCGTGGTGCACCGGCCGGCCCTGCTGCTGGCCGACGAACCCACCGGCAACCTGGACCCGCGCCTGGCCGCCGAGATCATGGGCGTGTTCGAGGACATCAATCGTTTGGGCACCACAGTGCTGATCGCCAGTCACGACCTGGCGCTCATCGCGCGCATGCGCCACCGTCTGCTCACCTTGCAACGCGGCCGCCTGATCGGCGACGGGGAGGCTGTCTGATGAGTGCCAAGCAGATGCCGCCGCCAAAGCCTGCCGAACGTGTAGGGGCTTCGCCCCGGCATGTCGAGTCGCCGGAGACGGGTGACGAAGGTCCGGATTTCCGCACCCTGTTGCACGCCTGGCTGGAAAGCCATCGGGCCAGCCTGGTAGACAGCCTGCGTCGTCTGGGGCGTCAGCCCATCGGCAGCTTCTTCACCTGCCTGGTGATGGCCATCGCCCTTAGCCTGCCCATGGGCTTGTCCCTGCTGCTTAGCAACGTCGAGCGCCTGGGTGGCTCTTGGCAGCGAGCGGCGCAGATTTCCCTGTTCATGAAGATCGACGCCAGCGAGTCCCAGGGTCAGAAGTTGCGCGATGAGATCGCCGGCATGCCTGACGTGGCCGAGGCCGAGTGGATCAGCCGCGAGCAGGCCCTGGCGGAACTGCAGCAGCAGTCCGGTCTGGGGGAAGCCCTCAAGGAACTACCGGAGAACCCGCTGCCGGGCGTGGTCCTGGTGACGCCCAAGGAAGTCGACAAGGCCGGCCTGGAAGCCCTGCGCCAGCGCCTGTCCGAACTGCCCGGCATCGAGCAGGCGCAGCTGGACCTGGTTTGGGTCGAGCGCCTGTCGGCCATCCTCAAACTGGGCGAGCGTTTCGTCTTCGGCCTGGCGGTGCTGCTGATCCTGGCGCTGCTGCTGGTGATCGGTAACACCATTCGTCTGCATATCGAGAACCGCCGTACCGAGATCGAGGTGATCAAGCTGGTGGGCGGGACCGACAGCTATGTGCGCCGTCCCTTCCTCTATATGGGCGCGCTCTATGGCACCGGCGCCGGCCTGCTGGCCTGGCTGGTGCTGGCCTACGGCCTGGACTGGTTGAACGATGCCGTGGTGCGTCTTGCCGGGCTGTACGGCAGCGACTTCGCCCTGGCAGGCGTGCCATTGGCCGATGGTCTATCCCTGCTTCTGGGCGCCGTGCTGCTGGGTTACATTGGTGCCTGGCTGGCTGTCGCCCGTCATCTCAGCGAACTGGCGCCGCGCTAGAAGGCGACGCGTTTCGCAGCTTTTGCGAGGGGTGTAAGGAAACTTTTACACCCCCTTGCAGTCATATAGGCCAGTGCTACACTGCGCGAGCTTTAGTGAATCGGAGGATTCGCATGACCACTTCCCTGCAACCTGTCTATGCCCTGGCCCCCGGCGCGAACCTGGAGGCATACGTGCATGCGGTCAACGGCATCCCGCTGTTGTCTGTCGAGCAGGAGCGCGAACTGGCCGAACGCCTCTTCTACGAACAAGATCTGGAAGCGGCACGGCAAATGGTGTTGGCGCACCTGCGCTTCGTCGTGCATATCGCCAAGAGTTATTCCGGCTATGGCCTGGCTCAGGCCGACCTGATCCAGGAAGGCAACGTAGGCCTGATGAAGGCCGTCAAGCGCTTCAACCCCGAAATGGGTGTGCGCCTGGTGTCGTTCGCGGTCCATTGGATCAAGGCCGAGATCCATGAGTTCATCCTGCGCAACTGGCGGATCGTCAAGGTCGCCACCACCAAGGCGCAGCGCAAGCTGTTCTTCAACCTGCGCAGCCAGAAGAAGCGTCTGACCTGGCTGAACAACGATGAAGTCCACGCGGTGGCCAACACCCTTGGTGTCGAGCCACACGAAGTGCGCGAGATGGAGAGCCGTCTCACCGGCCAGGACATGGCGTTCGACCCGGCGGCGGATGCCGACGACGACACTGCCTTCCATTCGCCGGCGCACTACCTGGAAGACCACCGCTACGACCCGGCGCGCCAGTTGGAGGAAGCCGACTGGAGCGACAGCTCCACCGCCAACCTGCACGAGGCGCTGGATGGCCTGGACGATCGCAGTCGCGACATTCTCTACCAGCGCTGGCTGGCCGAGGAAAAGGCGACGCTGCACGACCTGGCGGCCAAGTACAACGTATCCGCCGAGCGTATTCGCCAGTTGGAGAAGAACGCCATGAACAAGCTCAAGGGCTTCATTCAGGCGTGACGTTGAAACCCGAAAAAGCCGCACCTTGGTGCGGCTTTTTTCTGTCTGGAGAAAATCGCCATGCCCCTGCCGTCCCTGCGTTCCAGTCACTGGCTGCTGCTCGCCGCGGTCGCCGTGCTGTTCTTTTCCCTGGCGCTGTGGATGAGCAAGCAGTCCGACCGGGCCGATCCGCTGCCCTGGTTGGTGGACTGGCAGGAGTCGGTCATCGTCCCCCTGGCCGACGATGACTTGACCCTGGAAAGGCTGACTGAGCTGGCGTCGGGAGAGCTCTGGTTGCAGCCACGCGCAGAAGGACCGCGTCTGGTCTACCGCTCCGAACAGGAGAGGGAGGAAGGGATCTGGCGTCTAGAGGCAGAGCTGGAGCTCAGTGACAGTGAGCACGCCAGCCTGGCCAAGGCCTTGGGCAAGGGTACCGAAGAGCAGCCCCTGAGCGGCGAGATGCTGGGGCAACTGAGTGGGCACCGCGTGGCGGTGCTGAATATGGTACCCATGTCCGATGTTTCGGCGGCGCGCCTGGCCGCCAGTATCGGCCCGCCGCGGCTGCGCCTGCGCACCGGCGAAGGTGAAGTCTGGGTCTATCCCCAGCAGGGGCTGAGCGTGCACTTGCTCGAAGGCAAGCTGCAGCTGCTGCACCTGGTGCCGCGTGAGGCAATGAAGAACTGAGTTGCCCCGGGTCTCAGAGCTGCTCCAGGTAGCTACTGCCGCCCAACTGGTTCATCTGTCGGCGAATCCAGCCGGCGCGAGTGGCGACATACCCGCTTGGCCGCGAAGGGCTCCATTTGCGCGGGTTGGGCAGCACCGCTGCAAGCAGGGCCGCCTGCTGGCGTGACAGACGCTTGGCGGGCACCCCGAAGTGCTGGTGTGCCGCAGCCTCTGCGCCGAAAACGCCGTTGCCCCATTCGACGCTATTCAGATAGACCTCAAGGATGCGGTGCTTCGGCCAGAACAGTTCGATCAGTCCGGTGAACCAGACTTCCAGCCCCTTGCGGACCCAATTGCGGCCGGACCAGAGGAACAGATTCTTCGCCACCTGCTGGCTGAGGGTGCTGGCGCCGCGGACGGACCCGCCGCGCTCGTTGTGCGCCAGGGCCTTGCGGATAGCCGGAATATCGAATCCCCAGTGCTCGGCGAATTTCTGGTCTTCAGCGGCGATCACCGCGATTTTCAGGTCGTTCGGCAACTCGTCCCAGGACACCCAGTCGCGTTTGATGTCGATGGGTTTGCCGTCGATCCACGACTCGATCTTGCGTTCTACCATCAGCATCGAGCCTGGCGGAGGCAACCAGCGGAACAGGATCACCAGCAGCACGGATGCCGCCGCGAACCAGAGCAGCAATTTGAAAAGGCGGCGGCGAATGGTGTGGAACATCTAACTTGGCCCGGGGAAAGTTGCGCGCCATTATAGCGGCCGTCTGTCCCTGGTCTGGAGTCTCCATGACGCGCCTGTTCCTGCTGCTGTCCGCATTCGCCGGTTTCACCGGAGTGGCCCTGGGCGCGTTCGCCGCCCACGGATTGAAAAACAGGCTGACTCCGGAGTACCTGGCGGTGTTCCAGACCGGCACGCATTACCAACTGATCCACGCCCTGGCCCTGTTCGGTGTCGCCCTGCTGGCGATGCATGCGCCCGGTCGGCTGGTGAGCCTGGCGGGTGGCTTCTTCGCCCTCGGCATCCTGTTGTTCTCCGGCAGCCTCTACCTGCTGACCCTATCCGGCGTCGGCAAGCTCGGCATCATTACCCCCTTTGGCGGGCTGGCCTTCCTCGCCGGCTGGCTGTGCTTGGGGTTGGCCGCCTGGAACCTCGCCAATCGGTAACTTGACCGTGGCGTCAAATTTCGGGACGAATGGCGTCCATTTGCCTTGGTCCCGCGCGGCGATCGGGCTAGAATGCCGTCCCCTTTCCAGTTGTGACTGATCCGTCATGCGCATTCAGTTGAACGGCGATTCCTTCGAGCTGCCCGATGGCCAGACCGTCGCGGACCTCATTGCCCGCCTGGATCTGGCCGGCCGCCGCGTCGCGGTCGAGCTTAACCTCGACATCGTGCCGCGCAGCCAGCATGCCAGCACCGCCCTGCGTGAGGGCGACCGCGTCGAGGTGGTACACGCCATAGGCGGCGGCTAGTCGCGCGGGCCATGTGCCTGCCCGGTCGCCCCATTTGCAGCATCCGTTCCGCGCTTCGCGCACTTTCCTCTGCCCGCCAGGAGTCCAGCATGAGCCAAACGCCGATCGACAAGCCCTTTACCCTCGCGGGCCGCACCTATCAGTCGCGTCTCCTGGTGGGTACGGGCAAGTACAAGGACCTCGAGGAAACTCGCGTTGCCATCGAGGCTTCCGGTGCCGAGATCGTCACGGTCGCCGTGCGCCGCACCAACATCGGCCAGAACCCGGGCGAGCCGAACCTGCTGGACGTGATTTCCCCGGACAAGTACACCATCCTGCCGAACACCGCCGGTTGCTATAACGCCGAAGAGGCCGTACGCACCTGCCGTCTGGCTCGCGAGCTGCTGGATGGCCACAACCTGGTCAAGTTGGAAGTCCTGGCTGACCAGAAAACGCTCTTCCCCAATGTCGTCGAAACCCTCAAGGCCGCCGAGGAGCTGGTCAAGGACGGGTTCGACGTCATGGTCTACACCAGCGATGACCCCATCATCGCTCGCCAACTGGCCGAGATGGGTTGCATCGCCGTGATGCCCCTGGCTGGCCTGATTGGCTCGGGCATGGGCATCTGCAACCCCTGGAACCTGCGCATTATCCTCGAAGAGGCCAAGGTTCCGGTGCTGGTGGATGCCGGTGTGGGCACTGCCTCCGACGCCACCATCGCCATGGAGCTGGGCTGCGAGGCCGTGTTGATGAACACCGCCATCGCCCACGCACAGAACCCGGTGATGATGGCCGAGGCCATGAAGCATGCCATCGTCGCAGGTCGTCTCGCCTATCTGGCCGGACGCATGCCCCGCAAGCTATACGCCAGCGCCTCGTCGCCGCTGGATGGTCTGATCCGCTGAGAATCCGCGATCAGCTGCGCGTCGGCCCTGCAGCGTTAAAAACAGGCTCGGAATGCTCATTTACAGCTGTAAACTCCGCTTCCTCGCCTGTTTTTGCCTTGCATGGCTCTAGCTCGCAAGATCGATCAGGTTCTGTAAGTTTTGCTAACAGGTTTTCGCGATGATTGAAGAACAGGGCTCGCCGGCCGCCGCCGACGAAACGCGCCACCACCGCACCATCAAGAGTTTCGTGATGCGTGCCGGGCGCATGACCGAAGGCCAGCAACGTGGCCTCGACCAGGGCTGGCCGAAGTTTGGCCTGGAGCTGGCCGATGGCCCGCAGGACTTCGACGCCCTGTTCGGCCGCAAGGCGCCGCGCACCTTCGAGATCGGTTTCGGCATGGGCCACGCCACCTTGGAGATGGCCGCTGCAGCGCCGGAGCAGGACTTCATTGGCGTTGAGGTACACCGTCCGGGTGTCGGCGCGTTGTTGAACGGTGCCATGACCCAGGGCCTGACCAATATCCGCGTATACAGCTGCGATGCCCTGGAAGTGCTGCGCGACTGTGTCGCTGACGCCAGTCTGGACCGCGTCCTGCTGTTCTTCCCCGACCCCTGGCACAAGTCCCGTCACCACAAGCGACGCATCGTCCAACCGGCTTTCGCAGAGCTGGTGCGGCAGAAGCTCAAGGTTGGCGGTGTGCTGCACATGGCCACTGATTGGGAGCACTACGCCGAACACATGCTGGAAGTGATGAACGTCGCGCCGGGCTTTCGCAACCTGGCTGCGGACGGTCGCTACGTCCCGCGTCCGGACGAGCGCCCGGTGACCAAGTTCGAGCGTCGCGGCGAACGCCTCGGCCACGGCGTCTGGGACCTCAAGTTCCAGCGCATCGATTGACCGGGCGCCGCCCAGCGGCGCACCGGTACACCTGACTAGACCGGGTCGACCCGGCACCTCACCTGATCCGACGA
This sequence comes from Metapseudomonas resinovorans DSM 21078, assembly GCF_000423545.1. Lineage (GTDB taxonomy): Bacteria > Pseudomonadota > Gammaproteobacteria > Pseudomonadales > Pseudomonadaceae > Metapseudomonas > Metapseudomonas resinovorans. The sequence continues at coordinate 14,101 of NZ_AUIE01000021.1, read as the reverse complement.
TAGCAACGCCTGCCACTGAGCGGGCGACATAAGAATAAGAGCGACGTAGCGCCAAGTACGTCGTTAGGAGAAGGCTGTGTTGTTGAAAACTTTCGGATATCTGCTTCTGGCCGGCTGCGCCCTGCAGGCCCAGGCCAAGGTCGACGTTACCCAGGCCGCCCGTCTCGGGCAGGACCTCACCCCCATGGGCGGCGAGCGCGCCGGCAATGCCGCCGGCACCATCCCGGCCTGGGACGGCGGTCTCGCCACCCCGCCGGCCGGCTACCAGCCGGGTATGCACCACCCCGACCCCTACGCCGGCGAAGCCCCGCGCTTTGTCATCGACGGCAAGAACCTTGGCCAATACGAACAACTCCTGACACCGGGCCACAAGACCCTGCTGCAGGCGCATCCGGACTACCGGCTACGGGTTTTTCCGACCCACCGCAGCGCCGCCGCTCCACAGCGCATCTACGACGCGACCCGCTTCAATGCCGAGAACGGCACGCTGATTGCCGGAGGCAACGGCGTGGAGGGCGTGGCTGCAGGTGTTCCCTTCCCGCTCCCGGCCAACGGCCTGGAGGCCATCTGGAACCACATCCTGCGCTATCGCGGCGAGCAGATTCACTTCACCACCAACCAGGCGGCGGTCCTCGCCAACGGTAGCTACAACCTGCTGAAGCTGGAGCGGGATATCTACTTCGTCTACGGTCGCGAGGGCATGACGCCGGGCAACCTGGAGAACACCCTGTTCTTCTACAAGTACCGCGTCGTGGCACCGGCCAAGCTGTCCGGGTCGGCCCTGGTGGTGCAGGAAACCCTCGATCAGGTGTTGTCGATCCGCAAGGCCTGGCGCTTCAACCGTGGCGAGCGTCGGGTGCGACGCCTGCCGATGCTGGCCTACGATACCCTGCAGCCGGATACCAACGGCCTGGCCACTGCGGATGTGGTGGACGCCTACAACGGCGCGCCGGACCGTTACGAGTGGCAGTTGCTGGGCAAGCAGGAAATGCTGGTGCCCTACAACAGCTACGCGGTGCACCAGAAGGGCATAGCCTACGAGCAGATCCTCAGCGCCAGCTACGTGAACCCCGACCTGCTGCGCTACGAGCAGCACCGCGTCTGGGTGGTGGAGGCGACCTTGCGCAAGGGCTTCAGCCATCCCTATGCCAAGCGCCGCTTCTATCTGGATGAGGACAGCTGGCAGATCCTCGCTGTCGATCTCTACGACAAGGACGGTCGCCTCAGCGGCCTGCAGGAAAGTCATCCGATCAGCTACTACGATGTACCCATGTTCGGCAGTACGCTGGAAACCATCTACGATTTCGTCGGCAATCGTTACTTCGTCGATGGTCTCGACAACAACGAACCCATGTATGATTTCAAGGCCGCGCTCAGCCCGAGGGACTTCACGCCCCAGGCGCTGCGACGCGAAGGCAACTGATTCCGGCCTGCCTGGCCATCCCAGCCGCCCCTCGGGGCGGCTTTTTAATGGGCGGGTGTTTTGCCGGGGCGGTGGGGGCGAGTCCAATCGCGAATGAATTCGCTCCCGCAAGGTCGCTGCACTCGTAGGGTGGATGGCGCTTTTGCATCCACCATCGGAGCCGCGGTGGAGCGCGAGTGGTGGACCGATAGATCGTGGCCCGCCCTACGGAGCGGCGCCATGCCAGCTCAGTTGATCAGCTCGGCCCCTGTCAGGGTCGCTTCCGGCAGCGAAGGGGGCGCAGGGCTGATCTGCATGTACTTGATGCTCTCCCGGGGAATCAGCAGCAGGTCGCCATCCACTTCGATGCTGAGGAAAGGGGATTCCAGCTGGCGGCGCAGGCCGCGGGCGACTTCCACCGGGTCGGCAGATTGCTGGGGAAAGCGCAGGGCCAGGCGCTGGCCGTCCTGAAAGTGCAGGTAGAGGTGCTTGATCGGCTTCATCGGGGTGCTCCCTTGTTGGGCCGCCGGGAGAGCCGCCGGCCTCAGAACCCATTTACGACCTGCTGTGCGTCGGCCCTGCTGCGTTAAAAACAGGCTCGGATGCTCATTTACAGCGCGTAAACTCCGCGTCCTCGCCTGTTTTCGCCTTGCCTGGCTCTAGCTCGCGAGGTCGTAAAACGGGTTCTCAGTTGCGATCGGCGATCACGCCAATCACGAAGAAGACTAGTAGCAGGACGGGCGCCAGGGTGTAGTTGTTGAAGTAGCCCAACCCTTGGGCCAGCCAGGGTGTGAGGTAGATCATGGCCAGCCCGTAGCCGACCGCGCAGAGCAGCACGAATAGCAGGGTACGGAAGAGGAAGTTGAGGCTACCGATGCGTTGCTGCACCCAGGCATTCAGCGAGGGTCCGAACAGCACCAGAACGGTGGCCATGATGGCCAGCGCGATGTCATGCAGGTGGCCGCGGCTCCAGCGCGACAAGGTAGCGATCAGGTCCAGTACGACGTCCATCCAGGGGGTCCTTGGCGAAGTGGTTCGGGGGCAGACGATTCCAAATCCGCACGCTGCCCGTCAAGGCAGAAAGTGCTGCAGCAGATCGTTCAGGAACAGCTGGCCTTCGTGAGTGGCGACCAGCCGTTGCGGGTCCTTCAGCAGCAGGCCGCGTGCCTCGGCTTCGGTACGGGCCGCCGCCAGGCTGGTCAGTGGCATGCCGGTGCGTTGAGTGAACAACTCCGCGGGCACGCCGTCCGTGAGGCGCAGCACGTTCATGAGGAATTCGAAGGGCAGTTCGTTGTGGTCGAGGTGGCGCTCACCAGCCTGGTAGTGCTTGGCCGGGTCCAGGTAGTCCTTCGGCAGGCGGGTCTTCCAGCTGCGAATGATGCGGCCTTCCGGGCTGCTCAGTTTGGCGTGCGCACCGGCGCCGATGCCGAGGAAGTCGCCGAAGGACCAATAGTTGAGGTTGTGGCGTGCGCGCAGGCCGTCCCGGGCGTAGGCGGATACCTCGTACTGCGCGTAGCCGTGGTCGGCCAGGAGCGCCTGACCGGCTTCCTGGATGTCCCACAGGATGTCGTCCTCGGGCAGTTCCGGCGGCTGGCTCCAGAACACCGTGTTCGGCTCCATGGTCAGCTGGTACCAGGACAGGTGCGTCGGCCCCTGGGCGATGGCCGTGCGCAGGTCTTCCAGGGCGTCCTCCAGGGACTGGTCCGGCAGGCCGTGCATCAGGTCCAGGTTGAAGTTGTCGAAGCCGGCCTTGCGTGCCATGTCGGCAGCGCGCACGGCTTCCTCGCCATCGTGGATGCGTCCCAGGGCCTTGAGCTTGGCCTCCTGGAAGCTTTGCACTCCGATGGACAGGCGGTTGATGCCGAGCTGGCGGTAGGCGGCGAACTTGGCCTGCTCGAAGGTGCCGGGGTTGGCTTCGAGGGTGATCTCGATATCGCGGGCGAAGGGTATCCGCTGCTCGACGCCGTCCAGCAGCCGGCCGATGGCGTTGGCGCTGAACAGGCTGGGGGTGCCACCGCCGAAGAAGATCGAGGTCAGCTCGCGGCCATGGACATGGCCGAGGTCCTGCTCGAGGTCGGCGAGCAAGGCGTCGATGTAGGCCTCCTCAGGCAGCTCGGAACCGGCGGCGTGGGAGTTGAAGTCGCAGTAGGGACACTTGCGCACGCACCAGGGAATATGGACGTAGAGCGCCAGGGGAGGCAGCTGGAAGCCGATGGCCTGGCTTCCCGCCCCCGGGTGCGCGACGCTGGCTTTCATATTCCCAGCCGTTGCTTGAGCAGGGCCATGGCGCGGGCGCGGTGGCTGAGCTGGTTTTTGTCGATGGGAGAGAGTTCGGCGCTGGAGCACCCGCTTTCAGGGACCCAGAACAGCGGGTCGTAGCCGAAGCCCTGTTCGCCGCGGGCCTCGAACAGGATGCGGCCGCGCCAGATACCCTCGCAGAGGATCGGTAGCGGATCTTCCGCGTGGCGCATCAGCGCCAGGCTGCAAATGAACTGGGCGCCGCGCTCGGCCTCGGGCACGTCACGCAGGACGTCCAGCAGCTTGGCGTTATTTGCCGCGTCACCCTTGCCGTCGGCATAGCGGGCCGAGTAGATGCCTGGGGCGCCGCCGAGGTAGTCCACCGCCAGGCCGGAGTCGTCGGCCAGCGCGGGCAGGCCGGACACCCGCGCCGCGTTGCGGGCCTTGAGGATGGCGTTCTCGACGAAGGACAGGCCGGTTTCTTCGGGTTCGACAGCGCTGAACTCGGCGATCGAGCGCACCTTCACGCTGTCGCCGAGCATGGCCTGGAGTTCCTTGAGTTTGCCGGCGTTGTGGCTGGCCAGCACCAGTTCTTTGAAGGGCATCATTCGTCGGGGAAAAATTCCTGGTCGAAGCTGAAGCTGTGGGGGGCCTCATCTCCGCGTTGCACATTGAGGGTGAAGTTCAGCATCTCACGCTCGTCGAAGGGGAACTGCGCCAGGTAGTAGATGGCCTCGCCCTCGGTGACCTGCTTGAACTTCAGCGCGGTGACCTGGCCAAGCAGGTTCTTCACCTGGCCGCTGACCTGGGCGGTGCTGGCCTTGCCGGACTTGAGCACGGCGACGTTGACCACGCCCTGGGTCTTGCTGCGGGTCAGACCCGCCGCGGCGGCGATGTCGGGCTGCAGGAAGCTGGAATTGAACGCGTTGTAGTGCACGTCCAGGTCCCCAAAGGTCTGCTTGCGCTCGGCAGCTGCCGGCAGGGCCAGACAAAGGGCGAAAAGGAACAGGGCTAGACGACGCATGGCAGGACTCCTTTGATTCAGACCGCGACGCGGTGGTCCGCAAGACCCGGACCGCTGACGCGATAGATACCGATCTCACCCAACAGATTAGGCCAAACGCGGCTGGGCAGATTGTGCCGGTGCGCGTGGTCCACGGCCAGGCGGTCGAGGACCTTCACCTGCATTTCGCGACACAGTGCCTCGAAGTCCTTGAAGGTGCAGAAATGAATGTTCGGCGTGTTGTACCAGGTGTAGGGCAGGAACTCCGACACCGGCATGCGTCCGTAGCGTGCCAGGTACCAGCGGCAGCGCCAGTGGCCGAAGTTGGGGAATGTGATGATGCACTCACGGCCAACCCGCAGCATCTCCTGGAGGATGCGGTCGGGGTAATGCACGGCCTGCAGGGCCTGGGTCATGACCACCACATCGAAGCTGTTGCTGGCGAAGTTGCCCAGGCCCTTGTCCAGGTCCTGCTCGATCACGTTCACGCCATGGTCGATGCAGTGGGCGATGTTCTCCGGGTCGATCTCCAGGCCGTAGCCGGTGACCTGTTTGTTGTCGCGCAGCCAGGCCAGCAGTTCGCCCCGGCCGCAGCCGAGGTCGAGCACCCGGCTGCCGGCGGGAATCCAGTCCTGGATGATTTCTAAGTCGGCACGCATGGGTTACACCACAATCCTGTTCATGTAGCTGCTGAAGGCCTGGAGGTAACGCGGAATCGGAATAAGGAAGGCATCGTGGCCCTGCGGGGCGTCGATTTCCAGGTAGCAGACGTTCTTCCTTGCCGCGGTCAGGGCGTCGACGATCTCTCGCGAACGGGCCGGGGAGAAGCGCCAGTCGGTGGTGAAAGACATCACGCAGAAGTCCGCCTTGGCCCCGGCCAGGGTGCGCGCGAGGTCGCCGTCATGGGCGGCGGCAGGGTCGAAGTAGTCCAGCGCCTTGGTCATCAGCAGGTAGGTGTTGGCGTCGAAGCGTCCGGAGAACTCTTCGCCCTGATAGCGCAGGTAGCTTTCGACCTGGAATTCCACGCTGTGGAAGTCGTAGTTGAGTTTCTCGCTCTTCAGGCCGCGGCCGAATTTCTCGCCCATGGCGTCATCCGACAGGTAGGTAATGTGGCCGACCATGCGTGCCAGCATCAGGCCGCGCTTGGGGATCACGCCCTGGTCCTGGAAGTGACCGCCGTGGAAGTCCGGATCGGTGAGGATGGCCTGGCGCGCCACTTCGTTGAAGGCGATGTTCTGAGCCGAGAGCTTGGGGGCCGAGGCAATGGCCAGGCAGTGGCGCACGCGGTCCGGGTAGCTGATGGTCCACTGCAGGGCCTGCATGCCGCCGAGGCTGCCGCCTACCACGGCGGCCCATTGCTGGATGCCGAGGGTGTCGGCCAGGCGGGCTTGGCTGTTGACCCAGTCTTCCACCGTCATCACCGGGAAGTCGGCGCCGAAGGGCGTGCCGGTCGCCGGGTTGATGCTGGATGGCCCGGTGGAACCGTTGCAACCGCCGAGGTTGTTCAGGCTGACGACGAAGAACTTCAGGGTGTCGATGGGCTTGCCCGGGCCGATGCAGCTGTCCCACCACCCCGGCTTGCGGTCTTCCATGCTGTGGTAACCGGCGGCGTGGTGATGGCCGGACAACGCATGGCAGATCAGCACCGCATTGCTGCGGTCTGCGTTCAGTTCGCCGTAGGTTTCAAAGACCAGTTCGTAGTCGGCCAGGCTTCGGCCGCAGGCGAGTGCCAGCGGGTCGCTGAAGCGTTGCACCTGGGGGGTGACCAGGCCGACGGAATCTGCGGGAATGGCGGTGGGCATCGCGACCCTGCTCTCAATCTGGGAAGGGCGCCAGTCTAAAGAGCGCCGCCCCCTGCGGCAAGCGCAGGGGGCGGCGGCTAAAGCGTTGAATAATCAGGCGCTGCGGGCGTTCAGGCGGACTCGTTGCCACGCTGTTTGCGGGGCACCACCGGCAGATTGACCACCTTGCCCATACGGCGCATGGGTGAGGGGAGGCGGAAGGTGCGCAGCATTTCGTTGGCCTCGGTGATCTGCTGCTCCAGCTCTTCGGTATAGCGTTCCAACTGCTGGCCGCGCTGGCGAGTGAGCTGGGTTTCCTGGGCCAGGGCCTTGAGCCGCAGCATGTGGGTTTCCAGCAACTGCTTGTGTTCCAGGGTGTGCTGCATCAACGGCATCAGCGCGTCGCTGGCCCACTGTGCGACCTCCAGGCGCAGGCGCTGGTGCATGCCGATGACTTCCTGCACCAGGGTGTCGAAGAAGCGCTTGCCGAGCTGGCGTTGTTCGGTCAGCAGGGTCTTCGGGTGCAGACGGAATTGATCGGCCTTGGTGCGTAGCTGGGCAATCTCGCGCAGGTAGCGCTGGACATTGAACTGCGGTGCATCGACGCCGTTCAGCGGGTTCTCTTCGTTGTGCCGGCGGTAGATGGCCGCGACCATCTTGTTGGCCATGTCAGCCTCGTGCTCCAGGCTGCGCAGGTCATGCTCCAGCGAACGGAAGAAGTGCAGGATGCTCTGATTGATGCCAACGGTGGTCCAGCTGCCGGTGAGTTCGCGGCGCAGGCGTGCCAGGTGCTCGTCCAGGCGCTCCGTGCGTGCGGCGTTGCGCAGGACATCGCCCTGGCGCTTGAGCAGGCGCTGGTTGGTCTTCAGGCCGAGCAGGCGACGATGGTGCTGGGCATGGTCTTCCTTGGTGCGTGCGGTCAGCTCGAACAGCATCTGGCCGTTGTCCTGCTGGTGGTTGTCGAGCATCGCCTGCTGCTCGCGGACCTTCTCCAGGCGCAGGTTGAGCACATGCAGGTTGTTCTGCAGCAACGTCAGCATCTGATGCGCCACATGGTCTTCGATCAGGCGTTCCTTTTGCGTGACGATCCGGTCGCAGAGCAGCTCTTCGAGGGTGCTGATCTGGCTGCGGGCGAGCAGCTCACTGTCCTTGCGCACCTTGGCCAGCAGCGCCTGCTTGGCCGACAGTGGCAGCACTTCGTCACTGCGGATGCCGAGCTGCCGGGCGGTCGATTCCTGGATGCGGCGAATGGCGTTCTGCACGAAGGTCTCGCCGGCCAGGTCATCCCACAGCACGTCGATCTTGTTCAGCACGGCAAAGAGATGGGACTGGGTGTCCTCGTCCAGCTGACGGATGTGCTGCTTCCAGACGCTCATGTCGCTGGCGGTGACGCCGGTATCGGCCGAGAGCAGGAAGATGATGGCTTGGGCGCTGGGCAGCATCGACAGGGTCAGTTCGGGCTCGCTGCCGAGGGCGTTCAGGCCGGGGGTGTCGAGGATGCGCAGGCCTTGGCGCAGCAGCGGGTGGTCGAAGTTGACCATGGCGTGACGCCAGGCCGGCACCATCACTTCGCCCGGGCGGCCGGTGGGGTCGAGCATGTCCGGATGGAAACCGAGCTGGATGGCCTGCTCGACCGGCATTGGCTTGGTCCGCGCCACCTGGGCAAAGGCCTGGATCATGTTGTCCGGGTCGCTCGGGTCGAGCGGGATGTTCACCCAGTGCCGCGGTGCGCGCTTGAACTGGGCCACGCTGGCGGAGGCGGTGCGCGATTCGATGGGCAGCAGGCGGATGTAGGAGCGCTCGGAGCGGGGGTCGTAGAACAGCTCGGTGGGGCACATGGTGGTGCGCCCGGCCTGGGACGGCAGCATGCGCTGGCCGAACTCGGAGAAGAACAGGCTGTTGATCAGCTCGGTCTTGCCGCGGGAGAACTCGCCGACGAAGGCCAGGGTGATGTGATCGGTGCGGAGCAGGCGCTGTGCCCGTTCCAGCTTGGCCGAGAGCGCGTCGGAATTCAGCCGGTTGTGCTCCAGCCAGCTCCGGTAACGGGTGATCTCCCGCAGCAGCTCACGTTTCCAGGCAACGTAGGCGTCGACTTGCTGACTGAGACGCTCCATGCTCATTCAGACTCTCCTCGCGATCACGCATCCTGCGTACGGGAATGGACGAACTTCGAATTCGGTTGTCGACGATGCTGGTGGTCATACGGCGCCGTCCGGGGACTTGCTCCGGCGTGCGGTAAAGGCAGAGTGCCAGCGGGTCATTGCTCGGCATTATGCGCCTTGGGTTTTGGCCGTCAATTGCCGGGCGCGCTAAGCCCGCCTTAAGGTCGGTCAGGGTTGCCGAGCGGTCAGTCCGGGCAGACCGGGAAGGGTGCGCGGGCGCTGGATGCGCACGCGCTTCTGGCGGTTCAGTTCGCCGCTTTCCAGGCTCACCTGGCTCTTGGCGACACCGAAGGCGTCCGCCAGGAACGCCATCAACTGGGCATTAGCCTTGCCCTCCACCGGCGGGGCGGTAAGGCGAATCTTCAGGCGCTCGCCGTGCAGCCCGGCGAACTCATCACGGCTCGCCTTGGGCTGCAAATGGCAGTCGAGGATCAGGTCCTCGCCTGCCCAGCGGAACCAGGTCATAGGAAGGGGCTGAGAATCTGCGGCATGCCGGTCATGGTAGCCAGGTTGCCGATCACCAGCATGTCCAGCAGCTTCAGCGCAATAAAGGCGAAGATCGGCGAAATATCCAGGCCGCCGAGGTTCGGCAGCAGCTTGCGGAACGGCATCAGCAACGGCTCGCAGATCTGGTTCACCAACTGGGCGCCGGGGTTGTAGCTGCCCGGGGCGACCCAGGACAGGATCACGCTGATGATCAGGGCGAAGAAGAACACCTTCAGGAACAGCGAGGTGACGCCGATGATCGACCAGATCAGCAACTGCAGTAGGTAGCCGCCGACGCCGTAGCCCATCAGGGTCAGGGTGATGACCATCAGCAGCAGCTGGACGAGGATGGCCAGCGCCAGGGAGGCGAGATCCAGTCCGCCCAGGCCGGGGATGATCTTGCGCAGCGGGTTGAGCAGCGGCTTGGTGGCACGTACCACGAACTGGCTCAGGGGGTTGTAGAAGTCGGCGCGCACCAGTTGCAGGATGAAACGCAGCAGGACGATCAGCAGGTAGAGGCTGCCGAGGGTCTGGATCACGTAGATGGCTGCGGTGTTGAGTCCGGTCATCGAAAGCTCCTTATTGGCCGAGTTGTTCGGCCAGTTCAGCCGAACGCCGGTCGGCGGCGTTCAGGGCCTGTTGCACCAGGGCTTCGAAGCCGCCGGCCTGGAAAGTCTTGATTGCCGCTTCGGTGGTGCCGTTGGGCGAGGTGACGCGGCGACGCAGCTCGGCAGCATCCACGTCGCTGGAAACCGCCATGTGCGCGGCGCCCAAGGCCGTCTGCAGGGTCAACTGCTCGGCGGTGGCGCGGGGCAGCCCCAGTTTCTCGCCGGCGGCAGTCATGGCCTCCATCAACAGGAAGAAGTAGGCCGGACCGCTGCCGGACACGGCGGTCACCGCGTCGATCAGCTTCTCTTCTTCCAGCCAGAGGGCGATGCCCACGGCAGACAGCAGTTGCTCGGCCTGCTCGCGCTGGGCGGCGCTGACCTCGGCGTTGGCGTACAGGCCGCTGACGCCCTGGCGCAGTAGCGCCGGGGTGTTGGGCATGCAGCGTACGATCGGGCGGGCGCCGAGCCAGGCGGCCAGGCTGGCACAGGTGATGCCGGCGGCTATGGAAACGACCAACTGGCCGTCCTTGAGGCTCGGCGCCAGGGCCTGGCAGACGGTCTTCATGACCTGCGGCTTGGTTGCCAGGACCACCACATCGGCGTCCTGCACGGCTTCGGCGTTGCTTTCCACGACCTTGATGCCGTGCTCGGCAGCAACCTTCGCGCGCTGCTCGGCGCCTGGATCGCTGGCGCGGATGTGGTCGGCGGCAATGCCCTGGGCGCGCAGGCCGCCGATCAGGCTGGCGGCCATGTTGCCGGCGCCGATGAATGCGATGCGGGGAGTGCTCATGAATGCTTCCTTATGAATGCGAGGGCTGGCCATAGTCGCGGGCGCCGAACAGCGCGGTGCCGATCCGCACCCAGGTGGCGCCTTCGGCGATGGCCGCTTCGAGGTCATGGCTCATGCCCATGGACAGGGTGTCCAGGGCGGGGTTCAGTGCGGCCTGCAACTGACGCAGGCGGGCGAAGGCGGCGTGCTGCTGCGCCAGGTCGTCAGTGGGCTCCGGGATGGCCATCAGGCCGCGCAGGCGCAGGTTCGGCAGTTCGGCCACGGCAGCGGCCAGGGCCGGCAGCTCTTCAGGGGCGCAGCCGGACTTGCTGGCTTCTCCGCTGACGTTCACCTGCAGGCAGATGTTCAGCGGCGCCAGGTGTGGCGGGCGCTGGGCGGAGAGGCGCTCAGCGATCTTCAAACGATCCACCGAGTGCACCCAGTGGAAATGTTCGGCAATGGATTTGGTCTTGTTCGACTGGATAGGGCCGATGAAATGCCAGGTCAGCGCCAGGTCGGTGAGCTCGGTCTGCTTGGTCAGGGCTTCCTGCAGGTAGTTCTCGCCGAAATCAGCCACGCCAGCGGCAAAGGCCTCGCGGATGGCTGCAGCGGGTTTGGTCTTGCTCACGGCCAGCAGGCCGATGCTCGAAAATTCTCGCCCAGAGGCTTGCGCCGCCTCACGGATACGCGCGCGAACCTTTGCAATATTGTCTGCTATCGTGGACATTACCTGCGCTCTACAGCCCGGCCTGAGTGGGGTCTGCGGCATTCTAACTGCCGCTGAAAAATGTAGCGAGCGACGGCCAGGCTGGTCGGCTTCGATAGCCGCGGGCCCGGCGCAGTGATCATTCAGCGGTCTGCAAACCGTTTGCTTCGAATTGGGGAACCGAATGGACATTACTGAGCTGCTTGCCTTCAGCGCCAAGCAGGGCGCTTCGGACCTGCATCTCTCGGCCGGCCTGCCACCGATGATTCGCGTCGATGGCGATGTGCGTCGGATCAACCTGCCGGCCCTGGACCACAAGCAGGTCCACGCGCTGATCTACGACATCATGAACGACAAGCAGCGCAAGGATTTCGAGGAGTTCCTCGAGACCGACTTCTCCTTCGAAGTTCCTGGCGTCGCGCGTTTCCGGGTCAACGCCTTCAACCAGAACCGTGGCGCCGGCGCCGTGTTCCGGACCATTCCCTCCAAGGTGCTGAGCATGGAAGACCTGGGTATGGGCGAGATCTTCAAGAAAATCTCCGACGTTCCCCGTGGCCTGGTGCTGGTCACCGGCCCGACCGGTTCGGGCAAGTCCACCACCCTGGCGGCGATGCTCGACTACCTGAACAGCACCAAGTACCACCACATCCTCACCGTGGAAGACCCGATCGAATTCGTCCACGAGTCGAAGAAGTGCCTGATCAACCAGCGGGAAGTGCACCGCGATACGCTCGGCTTCAACGAAGCCTTGCGCTCGGCCCTGCGTGAAGACCCGGACATCATCCTGGTGGGCGAGATGCGTGACCTGGAAACCATCCGCCTGGCGCTGACCGCAGCGGAAACCGGGCACCTGGTGTTCGGCACCCTGCACACCACCTCCGCGGCCAAGACCATCGACCGGGTGGTCGACGTGTTCCCCGCCGAGGAAAAGTCCATGGTCCGCTCCATGCTTTCCGAATCCCTGCAGTCGGTGATTTCCCAAACCCTGCTGAAGAAGATCGGCGGCGGCCGGGTGGCGGCTCACGAGATCATGATCGGCACCCCGGCCATCCGTAACCTGATTCGCGAAGACAAGGTGGCGCAAATGTATTCCGCCATTCAGACCGGTGGCTCGCTCGGCATGCAGACCCTCGACATGTGCCTCAAAGGGCTGGTCGCCAAGGGGCTGGTCAGCCGCGAGAGCGCACGGGAAAAGGCCAAGAGCCCAGAAAATTTCTGATCCGCCTGAGCGGCCAGCGAGAACGTCATGGAATTCGAGAAACTGTTGCGCCTGATGGTGGAAAAAGGCGGTTCCGACCTCTTCATCACGGCAGGCGTGCCGCCGTCGATGAAGGTCAACGGCAAGATCATGCCGGTGACCAAGAACCCGATGTCGCCGGAAATGACGCGGGAAACCGTGATCGGCGTGATGAACGAGCAGCAGCGCCGTGAGTTCGCCGAAAACCACGAGTGCAACTTCGCCATCAGCGCGCGGGGCATCGGCCGCTTCCGGGTCAGTGCCTTCTATCAGCGCAACCTGGTGGGCATGGTGCTGCGCCGGATCGAGACCACCATTCCCACCATCGACGAGCTGAAGCTGCCGGAAATCCTCAAGAAGCTGTCGCTGACCAAGCGCGGCCTGGTGCTGTTCGTCGGCGCCACCGGTACCGGCAAGTCCACCTCCCTGGCGGCAATGATCGGTCACCGCAACAAGAACAGCAGCGGCCACATCATTTCCATCGAAGACCCGATCGAGTTCATCCACCAGCACCAGAGCTGCATCGTTACGCAGCGCGAAGTGGGTATTGATACCGAGTCGTTCGAGGTAGCCCTGAAGAACACCCTGCGCCAGGCGCCCGACGTGATCCTGATCGGTGAGGTGCGGACCCGCGAGACCATGGACCACGCCATCGCCTTCGCGGAAACCGGCCACCTGTGCCTGGCCACCCTGCACGCCAACAACGCCAACCAGGCGCTGGACCGCATCATCAACTTCTTCCCCGCCGACCGGCAGCAGCAGGTGTGGATGGACCTGTCGCTGAACCTCAAGGCCATCGTCGCCCAGCAACTGGTGCCGACCCCGGATGGCAAGGGCCGCCGTGCGGTGATCGAAGTGCTGCTGAACACCCCGCTGGCCGCCGACCTGATCCGCAAGGGCGAGGTGCACGAACTCAAGGGGCTGATGAAGCGCTCCACCGAGCACGGCATGCAGACCTTCGACCAGGCGCTTTTCCACCTTTATTCCCAGGGCGAGATCACCTACGAGGACGCCCTGCTCTACGCCGATTCGGCGAACGACCTGCGCCTGCTGATCAAGCTGGGCTCGGAGACTGACGGCGAGCACCTGCAGCACATGAGCGACGGCCTGTCGCTGCAGGTTTCGGAAGAAGACCCGGGTCGCCGCTTCCGTTAAGCTCGCGCCCGAAGAAGAAGCCCGCCTCGGCGGGCTTCTTCGTGCCCGGACACATTCACACCCTGCAGGAGGCAGCATGAACACCCGTCAGGACACCCACAGCAAGGCCATCGGCTACCTGCTCTGGATTTTTGGATTCCTCGGTTCCCACCGCTTCTACTACGGCAAGCCGGTGACCGGGACTATCTGGTTCTTCACCTTGGGCCTGTTCTTCATCGGCTGGATCATCGACCTGTTCCTGATCCCGTCCATGGACCGCGAGGCTAGCCTGCGCTTCAACGCCGGCCAGTACGACTACAACGTCGCCTGGATCCTGCTGACTTTCCTCGGCATCTTCGGCGTACACCGCATGTACCAGGGCAAGTGGATCAGCGGCATCCTCTACCTGCTCACCGGCGGTTTCTTCCTGATCGGCGTGCTCTACGACTTCTGGACCTTGAACACCCAGGTGTCGGTGCTCAACGCCCGCTGAGCCGTGCTTTTCCTTGTAGGGGCGAATGAATTCGCCCCTTCTATGAAGATCTCGGTGTCAAGGCCTGTTCCTCCGATTCATG
>NZ_KE384033.1:106995-149189 GCF_000423545.1 Metapseudomonas resinovorans DSM 21078 | reverse complement strand
TGGCTATGTCTGCGTTAAGTGTTGCTAGAACGTCCTTCGCCAAGTTGATTGCCGAGTTCTGCGGATGTTTCTGGTTTCGCCTTCCCAGGCGAGTCTCTTTTGGCAGTCGCCCCAAAAGAAACCAAAAGGGCTTGCCCCACCATCCGGCCCGACTTCGTCGGGTTCCCTCCCTCCATCGTTGCTCCGGGGGCCCGGCGCGAGGGGCCATCCATGGCCCCACACGCCTCTCGCGGCATCCATGCCGCTCGCCCCCCCTGCGCAACGATTCCACTCAGCCTCCTGAAGGGGCGTAGTCGCTGCCCCACCACGTCTGCCCGGTGTCAGGCCCGTGTGGGCTTCAGGATGGTTCGTGCCTCGCCGGCGCTCACCAGCGCCGTTCCGCTTCTCTGCGGGGGCGAATTCATTCGCCAAGCAGACCGCAGGTCTGCCCAAGAGCCCGAGCCAGCTACATATCCCCCGCCCCGACCTTCATTGGCACCATCCGCACCTCGGACTGACGTCCACTCCCTTGCCGGCTCGTACGCCGCCCGCTAGCCTGCCCGCGGTCTAAACAAGGAACCCCCAGATGCTGAACATCGTCCTGATCGCCGGCTCCAGCCGCGCCAACAGCCAATCGGGCAAGGTCGCCCGTTTCATCCGCCAGCGCCTGATCGAACTCGACAAGGCCAGCCCCAGCTCCTGCAGCATCATCGACCTCGGCGAAGGTCCGCTGCCCCTGTGGCCGGCCGAAGACACCGGTCCCTGGAGCGAATACCAGCAGCAATTGCGTGACGCCGACGCGGTAGTCGTCATCGCCCCCGAGTGGAACGGCATGGCCTGCCCGGCCATCAAGAACTTCTTCATCTACGCCAGCAAAGCCGAACTGGCGCACAAGCCGGGCCTGCTGGTTGGCGTCTCCTCCGGCATTGGCGGTGGCTACCCGATCAGCGAGCTGCGCGCCTCCAGCTACAAGAACTGCCGCCTCTGCTACCTGCCGGAGCACCTGATCATTCGTGGCGTGGAGAAAGTCCTGAACGACGTCGAGCCGGTGAGTGAAGACGACCAGCGCATCCGCGCACGCATGGACTACGACCTGGACATCCTCGCCCGCTACGCCGAAGCGCTGAAGCCGGTTCGCGAAGCCATCGACATGAGCATCCCGGCCTTCGCCAACGGCATGTAAACGCGGCAGTGCGCTACAGCAACTGATGCTTATGCAGCAGCCGATAGAACGTCGGCCGCGATACCCCCAGCACCTTGGCCGCATGGCTGAGGTTGCTGCTGTAGTGGGCCAGCGCGTCGCACAACGCCTGGTACTCGGCCCGCCGCTTGTAGTCTTCCAGCGTGCCCAGCAAGGCACCGTCCACTGGGGCACTCTGCAACCCCAGGTCATCCGCTTCGATCGGTCCGCTCTCGGCCAAGGCATAGCCGCGCCTTACCCGGCTGGCGAGTTCGCGTACGTTGCCGGGCCACCGGTGGCGAGACATCGCGGCCAGGGCCTCCTCACTGAAATGACTGGCTCGGCGCCCGGCCTCCAGACTGTAAAGATCAGCGAAGTATCCGGCCAGCAGGGCGATATCGCCCTGGCGTTTGCGTAGCGGCGTGATCAGCAAGCGGTTCTGTTCCAGCCACTGACGCATCGCGGCATGGAAACGCCCCTGCTCCACCATCTCGCCCAGTTCCTCCCGCGTTGAGGCCAGTACCCGCACATCCAGCGTCAGCACCTCGCCGTCGGCATGGCGCAGGGTCTTGGCGCGCAAGCAGGTCAAGAGTCGCTCCTGATGACTCAGGGGCAGCTCATGAATGGCATCGAGGAACAGGGTGCCGCCATTGGCAGAAGCCAGCTTGCCCTGATGGCCGAACAGCAGGTTCGCGGTTTCCGGTTCCGGCAGCACACCGCACTTGAAACTGACGAATGGTCCGGCCACCCGTCGCGACATCCGGTGCAGTGTGCGCGCCACCAATTCCTTGCCGCTGCCGCTTTCACCCAGGATCAGCACGGGCTTCTCGCTCGGCCCCAGGCGCGACAGTTGCTTGCGCAGCTCGCGCAGCGGCCGGCTCTGCCCCAGCAGCTCATGCTGGTCGCCGCGGCGATTGCCGATGCCGCGCAAGCGGGCAATGCCGATGGCGCGCCCCAACAGGCCCTGCAGGCGCGGCATGTCCACCGGCAGCGTCAGGGCATCGAAGAACCACTCACCGATGAACTCGTCCAGCCCCGACACCGGCTCGGTCAACGGATCGACCAGGGCGATCCATTCCGTACCGCTGCGGCTAATCAGGTGCTTGACCCCTTCCGGACGCTCCAGGTGGCCGCCGCGCAAGCGCAGCAGACCGATGTCGTAGCTCGCTGCAAGCGCCGCATCCAGGCTCTGGCTGGAGACTGACCAACCGGCTTCTTCCAGGTGCGGGAGGATCCGCCGGCAGTGGTCGCAAGGGTCGACCAACATGAGACGTCGCGGTGCGGAGGAGATAGATTCCACGATGAACATTCCTTGACGTCAAAAAATTGATTTATCAATAAAAACAATAGGTTGTGACGGCCATTTGTAACGCTAGCAAGAACCTTGGCGGTCTTTGGAACGTTTCTCTATAAGGGCAATTTCCCTTCGCGCTTTCGTCTGGCCCCCACACCCCGGAAGCGTCTCGACAGCGTTCCAATCAAGGCCAATACTCGGGCGACTCCTTCCCTGCCTTGCGGGGCCTGCCATGAACCTGCTTCTGCGTACCGCCACGCTCGACGACCTGTCGGCGCTGGTGGAGCTTGAGAGTCGCTGTTTCGAGGTTGCCCGCCTCGGCCGGCAACAGTTCCGCTGGATGATGGTGGAAGCCAACGCCCACCTCACGGTCGTCGAGGGCGACGGCCACTCCCTCCTGGGTTATGCCCTGGTGCTGTTTCGCCAGGGCAGCACACTGGCCCGCCTCCACTCCATCGCCACCGACCCCCGTGCACGCGGCAACGGCATCGGTCAACGTCTGCTGGAAGCGGCCGAAACCGCCGCCCGTGAGCATGACTGTGCCTACTTGCGACTGGAGGTGTGCGTGGACGATCGCCAGCCCGTAGCCCTGTTCGAGCGCAATGGCTACAGCAACCTGGGGCTGTTGACGGACTTCCTCCCCGGCCACCGCGATGCCCTGCGCATGGAGAAGCGCGTGGTGCAGCATCCGCAAGCCTTGCAGCGCCACGTTCCGTACTACCACCAGACCACCGAGTTCACCTGCGGCCCCGCGTGCCTGCTGATGGCCATGGGCGCCCTGGACGGCGTCGTGCCCGGCAACCACCAGGACGAGCTGCGCCTCTGGCGCGAAGCCAGCAGCGTACACATGCCCGGCGGCCACGGCGGCTGCAGCCCACATGGCCTTGCGCTGGCGGCCTGGAGACGCGGTTACCGGGTCAGGCTGCACCTGAGCGACCAGGGACCACCGTTTCTCGATGAGGTACGCGACGCCGGCAAACGCGACGTGATCCGCCAGGCACACGACGATTTCTGCAGCGCCCTGAAGGACACCGACATCGAGCAGCATCTGGGCGAAGAGCTGGACCTGCGCCCACTGCTGGCGTCCGGTGGCCAGCCCCTGGTGCTGGTAGACGGCCATCGCCGCAGCCGCAGCCGCGCCCCCCACTGGGTCCTGGTCACCGACTGCGACCGCAATTTCATCTACCTGCACGACCCCAACGCCGAGCGCAGCTTGCAGCGACGCCCACAGGACTGCCAGCACGTCCCGGTCACCCATCGGGAATTCGAGCGCATAAGCCACTTCGGTCAGGGTAAGCAGCGTGCGGCAGTGGTGCTCTACCCGCGAGGGACTTAGCGCTATTGCGTAGTAGCACCTTGCCAACACCCCAACCGATTGGCATAACGTAGGCAATTTCAGCAAGCTACAAGGAAGTATCTGATGCGCGCTCTCCGCCGTGTCCTTTGGCTGGTGCTATTTCTCCTGCTCGCAGGCCTTGCGGTTGTCCTTTACTACATTGCCAACCCCAATCTTCCGGCCTACCAGGCACCTAACCAGCTGCACTACCTGGACCAATGGAGCGACCAGGAGCGCCAGACCTACTACTACACCCCCCAGGGCACGACGGTTAAGGGGCTGCGCTACGCGTGGTTCACCGCCCTCGAGTTACCCTTCTCCCGCGACAAGTTCGCCCATCCGGACTACCTGGCGCGCTTCGGTTTCCTGATAGACCCGCAGCAGAAACCCACGCCGCTGAACCCTGGCAACCTGCCGGTGGGCATGGCTCGCCACGAAGACGAGAAGACCGGCGCGCAGTACCTGGACATCAGCTGCGCCGCCTGCCACACCGGAGAACTGCGCTACAAAGGCCAGGCGGTGCGTATCGACGGCGGGGCCGCCCTGCACTCCCTGGCCTCCACCGTCCCCACCCTGCGCGGTGGCAGCTTCGGCCAGGCACTGGGCATGAGCATGGCCTTCACCTACTACAACCCGCTGAAGTTCAACCGCTTCGCCGAGACTGTGCTGGGCGAGCGCTACCCCGACGGCAAGAGGGAACTGCGCAGCGAGTTCAAGAAAGTCCTCGACCGCCTGCTCGGTACCGCCTGGAACGACACCCATCGCGGCCTCTACCCCACCGAAGAAGGCTTCGGCCGCACCGACGCCTTCGGCCGCATCGCCAACAGCGTCTATGGCGACGCCATCAGCCCGGACAACTACCGGATCGCCGACGCCCCGGTGAGCTACCCGCACCTCTGGGATATCTGGAAGTTCGACTGGGTGCAGTGGAACGGTTC
Source organism: Metapseudomonas resinovorans DSM 21078 (assembly GCF_000423545.1). Classification (GTDB taxonomy): domain Bacteria; phylum Pseudomonadota; class Gammaproteobacteria; order Pseudomonadales; family Pseudomonadaceae; genus Metapseudomonas; species Metapseudomonas resinovorans. The sequence continues at coordinate 144,462 of NZ_KE384033.1, read as the reverse complement.
GGCCATGCAGCCCATGGCCCGCAACATCGGCGAAGCCCTCGGCGTAGGCGCCAGCCTGCACCTGTTCCAGCCGGACGGTGGACAGGTGCCGGAAGCCGACCGCTACGCCTCCAGCGTGCGCGTGCGTGACCTCCATACCCTGGAAGAAACCCTGAAGAAACTCACCCCGCCCACCTGGCCGGAAGCCGTCCTCGGCAAAGTGGACCTGGCTCGCGCAAGCCAGGGGCGCGCACTCTTCGTCGAGAACTGCGCCTACTGCCACGCCCCTAACGTCGTGCCGCCGGAGCAACGCATGGCCCCCGGCCGCGACCCGGAATGGCACATGCGCATCGTGCCCATCGACATCATCGGCACCGACTCCACCACGGCCGACAACATCGCCGACCACCGCTTCGACATCAGCAAACTGGGCTGGACCCACGAGCAACTGGCCAAGCTCGACGTCAAGCTGTTCGGCGCCAAGCTGGACCAGGTGGATTTCAGCAACATCTCCAGTGCCAAGGGCCTGGCCTACATCACCGCCTTCGTTGAAGACCAGGCCTACAAGCAAGCCGGCATCTCCGGTGACGAACGCGCTCGCATGGACGGTTTCGGCCTGCCCATCGGCGTGCAGGAAAAGCGCGGCTACAAGGCGCGCCCGCTGGACGGCATCTGGGCCACGCCGCCGTTCCTGCACAACGGCTCGGTCCCGACCCTGTTCCAACTGCTCTCGCCGATCACCGAGCGGGTCAGCCAGTTCAATGTCGGCAGCTTCGAGTACGACCCGAAATTCGTGGGCTTCCAGACCTCGGCGTTCCCCGGCAGTTTCCTGCTGGACACCACCATCAAGGGCAACGGCAACCACGGGCATGAGTTCCGCGATGGCTGCCGCAAGGACGGTGTGATCGGCCGCGCCCTGTCGCCGGACGAGCGCCTGGCACTGATCGAATACCTCAAGGTTCTGGGCAACCCGGCACTGGAAGGCCAACTCACACCAGTCGAAGCCAGGCCCTGGACACCCGGCCCGGACTGCGCGGGTTAGGACCAGGTTCCTGACCACGCCCCGACTGCAGCAGACAAAGGACTCAAGCACCCATGCTCAAGCGCTTCTGGCTCTGGCTCGGCCGAGTACTCGGCAAACTCCTGCTCTTCGTGCTGGTCGTCGGCCTCATCGGCTGGCTGGCGGGTGAGGCTTACTACGGCTGGAAATTCTCCGGCCCGGTCGCCACCGAAGAGGTCATTCCCGCCGATGAGGCCGCGCAGACCCGCGCCATCATCGACGACGCCGTGCGCATCGTCGAACAACACCGCGACAACACCCGTGTACTGCGCGACGCCCACGCCAAGGCCCATGGCTGCGTGAAGGCGGAAGTCAGCGTACTGCCGAACCTCGATGGCGACCTGCGCGCCGGCGTCTTCGCCGAACCAGGCAAGACCTGGCAGGCCTGGATGCGCCTGTCCAACGGCAATGCCTACCCGCAATTCGACAGCGCGCGCGACGCTCGTGGCATGGCGATCAAGCTGCTCGACGTGCCTGGCGAGAAACTGATGAAGAGCCCGACGCACGCCAACGAACAGGACTTCGTGATGTTCAACCATCCGGTGTTCTTCGTGCGCGACGTGGCCCAGTACCGGCAGAACTTCAACGCCCAGGCCAATGGCGAGAAGGTCGGTGCCTTCTTCCCCAGCTGGGACCCACGCAGCTGGGAAATCCGCCACTTGGTCATTGCCCTCAAGACCCTGGCTCCAGCACCGGACAGCCCGGTCAGTGCCACCTACAGCTCGATCTCGCCGTACAAGCTGGGCGAAGCGAACATCAAGTACCGGGTCATCCCCGACCCGCAGAGCTGCCCGCCTTACCAGCTGCCGGAACAGAACACCGCGCTGCCCAACTTCCTGCGCAACGCCCTCTACCAGCAACTGTCGCTGGACCGGGTGCCGGCCTGCTTCGCGCTCCAGGTTCAGAAGCAGAACGCCCAGCACTACATGCCGATCGAAGACACCAGCGTGGAGTGGGACGAGTCCATCTCGCCCTTCGTGACCGTTGCCACCATCAAGGTCCCGGCCCAGGACTTCGACAGCCGCGAGCAGAACCTCGCCTGTGACAACCTGTCCTTCAACCCTTGGCATGGCCTGCCCGAACACCGCCCCATCGGCGGCATCAACCGACTGCGCAAGGCGGTCTACGAAGCGGTGAGCGCGTATCGCCATGAACGCAACGAAGCGAGTGACGCGACCGCGCCCTGACGTGTGGGCGCGATCGTTTTCGTAGGGGCGAATTCATTCGCCAAGCAGAACGAAGTCCTGCCCATCGGTCCGATTGGGGCAGCTGCGCTGCCCCCACCCATCAGCCCACCGCAGCTAGGCCTCGCACGGGTGCTAGCCTTTCCTCTTACCCACCGGGCGCCAGAGCCCGCCCGGCGTAGTGCCTACGGGCCACACCTTCAACCGCGGAACAAGCCCGAGGCCAATCCGGCTGTCCGCCCCGCCTTCGCCATGAGGCCCACTGCGGACGTCCACGTCCACAGGTCACGGAGTCAACACCATGGCCCAATATCGCGGCGCCCTTCCACAACTGGAGGGCGAACTTTTCCTGACTGATGGCGGCATCGAAACGACCCTGGTTTTCCACGAAGGCATTGCCCTCCCCGACTTCGCCGCCTTCGTGTTGCTCAACTACCCCGATGGCCAGGACGCCCTGCGCAAATACTTCCGCGCCTACTGCGCCATCGCCAGCCACTACGGCACCGGCCTGATTCTGGAAAGCCCGACGTGGCGCGCCAACCCCGACTGGGCCACTCGCCTCGGATTCACACCCCAAGGCCTGGCCGAGGCCAACCGCCAGGCCATCGCCCTGCTGGAAGCGCTGCGCAATGAAGTGGCAAGTGGCCGCACCCCTGTGGTGATCTCCGGTTGCGTTGGCCCGCGGGGTGATGGCTACATCGCCGATGAAGCCATGGACGAGTTCCAGGCCCAGCAGTACCACAGCGAACAGATCGGCGTTTTCGCCGAAACCGCTGCCGACATGGTCACCGCCATCACCATGAATTACGTGGAAGAAGCCTTGGGCGTCGCCCTGGCCGCGCGCGAGCTGCGCCTACCCGTGGCCATCTCCTTCACCGTGGAAACCGACGGCAGGCTGCCCACCGGCCAGCCGCTGAAAGAGGCCATCGAACAGGTGGACAGCGCCACCGCCTCTTATCCGGCCTATTACATGGTCAACTGCGCCCACCCTGACCACTTCGAGGACGTGCTGGTACCGGGCAGCCGCTGGGTGCAACGCATACGCGGGCTGCGCGCCAATGCCTCGCGCAAGAGCCACGCCGAACTGAACGAGGCCACGGCCCTGGACAGCGGCGACCCCGAGGAACTGGGTGCGCAGTACGCCCAGCTGCGCCAGCGCCTGCCCCATATCAACGTCATGGGCGGCTGCTGCGGCACCGACCACCGCCATGTCGAGCAGATAGCCAAGGCGTGCAAACCGCTCTTCCGCGCGGCCTTGTAAGGGCGAATCAGTCCCGGGCCTGTAGGGGCGAATTCATTCGCTATGTCTGCGTTAGCTGTTGCGAGAGGCCAAGAGCCTTGTAGGAGCTGGCAAGCCAGCTCCTACGGGCAATGCAGCTGCCTGCAACACGTAAGGCTGACATCGCCCATCATTCCTCCATCCCCTCCGCAAATACCCGACAAATGGCCTCAACTATGCTGTAAGTGAAAACGGCATTGCGGGAGGTCGCCATGATCCGCCGGCTGCTACGCAGGCTCCTGTGCCTGGTCATGCTGTTGCCCGGTACGCTGCTGGCCGCCGGTAGCGTCACCGTGCTGACCGTGGACGGCCCGATCGGCCCGGCCACCGCCGACTACCTGACCCGTGGCATCGAACGCGCGGAGGCCGACAAGTCGCAACTGGTGGTCATCCAGATCGATACACCCGGTGGCCTCGACACCTCCATGCGCAGCATCATCAAGGCGATCCTCGCCAGCCCCGTGCCGGTGGCCAGCTTCGTCGCACCCAGCGGCGCACGGGCTGCCAGCGCCGGCACCTACATTCTTTACGCCAGCCATATCGCAGCCATGGCGCCGGGCACCAACCTCGGGGCGGCGACGCCGGTGCAGATCGGTGGCATGCCGGGGCAGCCGGAAGGCGGCAAGCCCAGCGGCGACAAGGACGAGAAGCAGAAGGATGAGAAGGCCGCGCAACGCAGCAACGAGGAAACCCTGACCCGCAAGCAGGTCAATGATGCGGCCGCCTACATCCGCGGCCTGGCACAGATGCGCGAACGCAATGCGGATTGGGCCGAAAAGGCGGTTCGCGAGTCCGTCAGCCTCTCCGCTGCCGATGCCCGGCGCCTGAAGGTGGTGGACCTGGTGGCCCATGACCTCCACGACCTGCTCCGCCAGCTCGACGGCAAGACCCTCGACATCGCCGGGCAGAAACTCACACTGGCCACCAACGGTGCGCCGCTGATCCAGCGCGAGCCGGACTGGCGCGCGCAGATCCTGGCGGTGATCACCAACCCCAGCGTCGCGCTGATCCTGATGATGATCGGGGTCTACGGACTGATCTTCGAATTCTCAAACCCCGGCAGTGGCGTCGGTGGCGTGATCGGCGGCATCTGCCTGATCCTCGCCCTCTACGCGCTGCAGCTGTTACCCGTCAACTTCGCCGGCGTTGCGCTGATCCTGCTGGGCATCCTGTTCATGGCGGCGGAAGCCTTCATGCCCAGCTTCGGCATCATCGGCTTCGGCGGCATCGCCGCCTTCGTGGTCGGCGCCGTGATCCTGATCGACACCGAGGTGCCGGGCTTTGGCATTCCCCTCTCGTTGATCATCACGGTGGCGCTATCCAGTTCGCTGGTGATCTTCGCCATCATTGCCATGGCCGTCCGCGCCCGCCGGCGTGCGCTCGTCAGTGGCGACGCAGGCCTGGTAGGGAGCGAAGCCACCCTGCTCGACCTGGTGACGGACGACGCGCGCAGCGGCTGGGTGCAATTGCAGGGTGAGCGCTGGCAGGTGCGCAGCGATGCCCCCCTGACGAGCGGCCAGCGCGTACGCGTGCTGGCGCGCAATGGACTGTTGCTGGACGTGACGGCGGATGAACGTTCGCCCAAAGGAGACTGACCATGGCCTTTCCGCTGAGCTTTGCCACCTTCCTGTTCCTGCTGATCGTGCTGGCGGTCTCGGCCATCCGCGTCCTGCGCGAGTACGAGCGAGGCGTGGTGTTCCAACTCGGGCGTTTCTGGAAGGTCAAGGGGCCGGGGCTGGTTCTGATCATCCCGGCCATCCAGCAGATGGTTCGGGTCGACCTGCGAACCGTGGTCATGGACGTGCCGCCCCAGGACGTGATCTCCCGCGACAACGTCTCGGTGAAGGTCAATGCGGTGGTCTACTTCCGTGTGCTCGACCCACAGCGCGCCATCATCCAGGTGGAGAACTTCCTCATGGCCACCAGCCAGCTCTCCCAGACCACGCTGCGCGCGGTGCTCGGCAAGCATGAACTGGACGAGATGCTGGCCGAGCGCGAACGGCTCAACGTCGACATCCAGCAAGCCCTGGACGCGCAGACCGATGCCTGGGGCATCAAGGTGTCCAACGTCGAGATCAAACACGTGGACATCAACGAAACCATGGTGCGCGCCATTGCACGCCAAGCCGAGGCCGAACGCGAACGGCGAGCCAAGGTGATCCACGCAGCCGGTGAGCTGCAGGCCTCGGAGAAACTGATGCAGGCCGCGGAAATGCTCAGCCGCCAGCCTGGCGCCATGCAATTGCGCTACATGCAGACCCTGGGCTCCATCGCCAACGACAAGACCACAACCATCGTCTTCCCCCTGCCAGTGGAGTTGCTCGGCGGTATGCAAAAAAGAAGGCAAAAGGACCAGGAAGACTGACAGCCTTCCAGCGACACTCTGATTTACCCGCCTTTTTCAGGGGGATTCCCTGAAAACCCGCCACTATTCGGCGAGGGCACGACGGGTGGGTTTCTACACTTGTTGAAAGGACAACAAGAACCTGGGAGATCGCCATGCGTATCGGAGTGCCGAAGGAGATCAAGAACCACGAATACCGGGTCGGCCTGACCCCCCAATCCGTAGCCGAGTTGACCCGCCTGGGGCATGAAGTCTGGGTGGAGGCCAAGGCCGGGGTCGCCATCGGCTTTTCGGACGAGGACTACCAGGCTGCCGGCGCCAAGGTAGCCAGCAGCCCGGGAGAGGTCTTCGAACAGGCCGAACTGATCGTCAAGGTCAAGGAGCCGCTGACCCAGGAACGCGCCCGCCTGCGTCCCGAACAGACGCTCTTCACTTACCTGCACCTGGCCCCTGACCGTCCCCAGACCAACGAACTGATTGCCTCCGGGGCCACCTGCATCGCCTACGAGACCGTCACCGACAGCCACGGCCGCCTGCCACTGCTGGCGCCCATGTCGGAAGTGGCCGGGCGCATGTCCATCCAGGCCGGCGCCAGTTGCCTGGAGAAAGCCAAGGGTGGCCGAGGAGTGCTGCTGGGCGGCGTGCCCGGTGTCGCACCCGCAAAGGTGGTGATCCTCGGCGGCGGCGTGGTCGGCACCCACGCCTTGGCCATGGCCATTGGGCTGGGCGCTGACGTGACCGTGCTGGACAGGAGCGTGGACGCCCTGCGCCGGCTGGATTCCTTCTATGGGAACCGCATTACCACGCTCTACTCCACCCATGGCACCGTGCGTGACCAGGTCTTGGCGGCCGACCTGGTGATCGGTGGCGTGCTGATTCCCGGCGCTGCGGCACCCAAGCTGGTGACCGCCGAAATGGTCGCACGCATGCAGGAAGGCGCCGTGCTGGTGGACGTGGCCATCGACCAGGGCGGCTGTGCGGAAACCTCCCGGGCCACCACCCATGCCGAACCGACCTACGTGGTGGATGGCGTGGTGCATTACTGCGTGGCCAATATGCCCGGTGCGGTAGCGCGCACCTCCACCCTGGCGCTGAACAACGCCACCCTGCCCTTCGTCATCGCCCTGGCGCAGAAAGGCACGCGCAAGGCGCTGGAAGACGACCTGCACCTGCGCCATGGCCTGAACGTGGCCAAGGGACGCCTCACCAACGGCAGCGTCGCCGCTGCCCACCATATGGACTACGTGCACCTGGAAGAAATGCTCAAACAGCTTTAGTTCAGGGGCTTTTGAGCCCCGATGGCCACGCCGCAGCAGGAGTCCTAGGCCCTCAACTGCGTCGTGGCCATTTTTATTGTGCGTGGCTCTGGCAGGTCTTGAGCCGGGCTGGTTTCAGCCTTGCGGGAAACCAGTGTGCTGTTTGCCCTGCTGATCGGCGCGCTGCTGCTCAAGGAGCCGCTGCCGCCGATCCGTCTGCTGGCGTGTGGGGTCATCGCCGCAGGGGTGGTGCTGCTGAGGTTGCTCTGACGGCCGATCAGCCGCAGGTGAACTGTTTGACGACGTCGGTTTCGCTCACGTCGATATTCAGGCGGCGAGAGTTGTAGTCCATGGTCACGGCATCATGGGGGCGCAGTATCCGCGCGGTTTCAGCACCGGATTGGCGCTTGGCCTGTTCGACCAGGGCAGTGTTGGCGGTCTTGCCGACCAGGGTGGCTACGGCGGCGGCATCGCAGGTGCCGGAGAATGACGGCGCGGCTGCGCTGGTGGATACCTCGGCGGCCGGGGTGGCGGCAGTGGGCGCAGTGGGTTTGTCGGTCGAGCTGCAGCCGGCCAGGAGCAGGCCGGTAAGGGCAAGACTGAGGGAAATCGGTTTGAAGTACATACAGCGGTCCTCTTCTGAAAATAACCTGGCGTGCGTCTGCAACGGGGCTTCCATCGCGGCGGGGCTCCTGCCCGCGGGCGCACGGCCGATGCATTCTATCCTCTGCCTTTGACTCCGGTCAGTCGGCTGCGGCCTAATGCCCCGCCCCTGCAACCTGCCGAAACACTCAATGTCCCGTATCCCGAGCATCCGCCCCAGCACCCTCCACCTGCCCCAGGGCGATTGGAGCACGGTGCTGGACTGCCTCTGCGCGCGCTTCCCGGCCATTCCCCGCGAGACCTGGCTAGAGCGCATGGCAGGCGGCAAGGTGACCGACGCCGAGGGCAATCCACTCAGCCCGGAGCACCCCTATCAGGAGGCGCTGCGCGTGCACTACTTCCGCGAGGTGAAGGGCGAGAAGGCCATTCCCTTCGAGGAGTCGGTGCTGCACATCGACGAACATCTAGTGGTGGCCGACAAGCCCCACTTCCTGCCGGTGATGCCTGCGGGCGAGTACGTCGAAGAAACCTTGCAGGCACGTCTCACCCGGCGCCTGGGCAACCCCCACCTGGTGCCGTTGCACCGCATCGACCGCCATACCGCCGGCCTGGTGCTGTTCTCCGCCAACCCGGCCAGCCGCAACATCTATCACGCCCTGTTCCGCGATCGGGAAATCCACAAGCGCTACGAAGCGATAGCCCCCGCGCTGCCCAGCCTCGACTTCCCACTGCTGCGGGAAACGCGCCTCGGCAAGAGCGAGCCCTTCTTCCGCATGCAGGAAGTAGAGGGCGAACCCAACACCCGTACTCGTCTGGACGTGCTGGACAAGAACGGCGAATTCTGGCGCTACGACCTCTACCCCATCACCGGCAAGCAGCATCAGCTGCGGGTGCATCTGGCGGCCCTCGGTGCGCCCATCTGCAACGATGGCTTCTACCCGGAGCTGACCGACAAAGGTGGGCCGGACGACTACCAGCGTCCCCTCAAATTGCTCGCCCGCAGCCTGGCCTTCAACGACCCCATCAGCGGCGAACCCCGCTGCTTTGAGAGCCGCCTGAGCCTGGACTGGTAACGGCCCCCTTCGAGCGTGCTCTTGACGGGAAATATGACACCAATAATATTACAAGCGTAATCCAAGCAGATTATTGCCTAGCTGGAAGGCTGCTGGTTGTCCACTAGGCTTCTGCATTCCCCATACGACTTTTCGACAGGTAGAGCCCATGAGCGCATACGACGTGGTGGTGATTGGTGGCGGTCCAGGTGGTTACAACGCGGCGATCAAGGCCGGGCAACTGGGCATGAAAGTGGCGTGCGTCGAAGGCCGGGAGACCCTGGGCGGCACCTGCCTCAACGTCGGCTGCATGCCTTCCAAGGCCTTGCTCCATGCCTCAGAGCTCTATGAGGCCGCAGCCGGCAAGGAATTCGCTACCCTGGGTATCCAGGTCGAGCCCAAGCTGGACCTGGCGCAGATGATGAAGCAGAAGGCCGAGAGCGTGACGGCGCTGACCAAGGGCATCGAGTTCCTCTTCCGCAAGAACAAGGTGGAGTGGGTCAAGGGCTGGGGCCGCATCGACGGCGCGGGCAAGGTCGTGGTGACCGCCGCCGATGGCCAGCAGCAGACCCTGGAAGCCCACAATATCGTCGTCGCCACAGGGTCGGAGCCGACGCCCCTGCCCGGTGTGACCATCGACAACGAGCGCATTCTCGATTCCACCGGCGCCCTATCCCTGCCGGAAGTACCCAAGCACCTGGTGGTGATCGGCGCCGGGGTGATCGGCCTGGAGCTGGGCTCGGTCTGGCGCCGCCTGGGCGCCCAGGTGACAGTGGTCGAGTATCTGGGCCGCATCTGTCCGGGCCTGGATGACGAGACCGCCAAAACCCTGCAGCGCGCCCTGACCAAGCAAGGCATGAGCTTCAAACTCAGTTCCAAGGTCACCGCCGCCAAATCCAGCAAGACCGGCGTTGAGCTTTCCATCGAACCGGCTGCCGGCGGACTCGCGGAAACCCTCAAGGCCGACTACGTGCTCGTGGCCATCGGTCGCCGCCCCTACACCCAAGGGCTGGGCCTTGAGACAGTGGGCCTGGCCACGGATTCGCGCGGCATGCTCGCCAACGAACGCCACCAGACGACCGCCCCCGGCGTCTGGGTCATCGGCGACGTGACCTCCGGCGCAATGCTCGCGCACAAGGCCGAAGACGAAGGCATCGTCTGCATCGAGCGCATCGCCGGACAAGCCGCCGAGGTGAACTACAACCTCATCCCGAACGTGATCTACACCCGCCCGGAAGTGGCCAGCGTCGGCAAGAGCGAAGAACAGCTCAAGGCCGAAGGACGCCCCTACCGGGTCGGCAAGTTCCCCTTCACCGCCAACAGCCGGGCCAAGATCAACCATGAGACCGAAGGCTTCGTGAAGGTGCTGGCCGACGAGCGCACGGACGAAGTGCTGGGCGTGCACATGGTCGGCCCGAGCGTCAGCGAGATGATCGGCGAGTATTGCGTGGCCATGGAGTTCTCCGCCTCGGCCGAAGACATCGCCCTCACCTGCCACCCCCACCCGACCCGCTCCGAAGCCCTGCGCCAGGCGGCGATGGATGTGCATGGCGCAGCGATGCAGGCGTAACTCGGCGTCCCACCCCCTTAGGATGGGTCGGGCGGCGTTCCGCGAGCCCGAGTAACCCATCACCCAGCCCCGCATGGGTTTCGCCACGGACTGGATGCTTAATGACCCGCCTCTATGGCGGGTTTTGTTTGCCTGCAAGAAACACCCGCGCACGCCCATAGGTTGGCGCGGGGCGAAGCGAGGCCCAATCGGCTTGCCACCAGTAGCCGCTCGGCGCGCGGCTAAACTCGGGCGCTTGAGGTGCCGCGAGCGTACTTCTTCTGCAGGATCATCGACGCTTCGTTGTAGGCCGTCTGGAAGGCATCGCCGCCGACCCAACTCACTGCCGTGTCTTCGTCTTCATCGTGGAAGATCCCGCGATAGACGATCAGCAGGCCCATCATGAAGTCGATGGCAGCCTCTTCCTCTTCCTCGGCGACCACCAGCTCCAGCACCGGGTACTGCAGGAACACCAGGCACATCGCCAGTAGGCTGATGCCTTCGCCGACGTTCATCGCCTGGAACAGATCGTCGAAGAGCGCCGGGTCGAAACCGTTCTCTTCAATGTCTTTGAAGTCGAAGGTGCTCAGGTCGATTTCGACATCATCGAAAGGCTCGTTGACCAGCGGATTGGCCAGAAGCGGATGTACGACATTGACCTTGGGTTTTGCCTTGCCCGAACGGTTCTGCTTGGCCTTGGCTTTGGCCCGCTGGGCGCGTTTTTGCTGTTTATCAGAGGAGGCCATGGAGGCGAGTTCCTTGTTCGATACAGCCATGTTCATGGCCTGGGGTATTCGGACATGAATTGTATTCAGTCTTGGCCAGGTTCGTCGGCCCAGGCGGCAGATTTTTCGTGCTCCAGACCTTTGTTTTCGGCCCTGGCAAGCCGGCCTGCGCCACACGGGAGCGCCGGCAACCCGTACGTCAAGGCAGGTTCCAAGGCCGGTTACAAGGGCTATAACTACCAGAACAAACAGTGGGTCATTCAGGATAGGCCCTGCACAGGCAGCGCCTGGGAAATCCTGGGGGGCCTGTCAGGAACAGGAGCACGGCGAGCGTGCGCAAAGCGCGCGTGGGGCTACCGCCGGCGACGACAGTCCCAGTTGGTGTTTCCCGATTGCCCGGGCCAGGCCCCCCACGGCCGATCGGCGCTTGCGGCGCGGAGCGATGTAATGAGTTCCAGAGCATGGCAATGGGCTCGCAAGAGCCTTCTTGGCTGCATCGAGCTGGCCTTGCTCGCCGTTCCACTGTGCGCCAGCGCCACGTTCAAGTGCCAAGCCAGGGACGGAACCATCAGCTACACCAGCCAAGCCATCGCCAGCGCCCGCTGCACTCGCCTGGATGGCATGGCGGGCGCCGCTGTCGACGCCAAGGCAAAGGCCCCGCCAAGGCTTGCGCGGGGCGACGACTCAGGCGCGGTGCGGATTCGGGTGTACACCTTCGTCCACAAGGGTATTCGTAAATATGTGAGCCGGCGCCCCGTCGGGATCTCCGCTCGGGTCACTGTCCTTGAGCTCGATTACATCAAGGGCTGCTATCTGTGCATGGCGCCGAAGGATTTCAAGGTCGCCTCACTGCGCCTGGACACCCGTTCCTATCGGCGGGAGATCGAAGCCGCTTCGGGTCATTACGGTGTCGACAGGGCGCTGGTCCGCGCAGTGATACATGCCGAATCGGCGTTTCGCCCCAACGCCATTTCCGTAGCCGGCGCCCAGGGGTTGATGCAGTTGATGCCCGCCACCGCCGAGCGCTTCGCCGTAGACGATCCGTTCGACGCGCGACAGAACATTCGTGGCGGCACGCGCTACCTGGCCTGGCTGCTCAAGCGCTTCAACGGCAACCAGGTGCTGGCGTTGGCAGGTTACAACGCCGGCGAAGCGTCCGTGGTCGAGTACAACGGGGTGCCTCCCTACGCCGAGACGCAATCCTACGTCACCCTCGTGCAGTCCTTGACCGAACGCTATCGCAACCATCGCTAGTACCGCAGGGCGCATAACCCGGAATGGGTTCGGCCCCTCCACGGCGGATAGCGATGGCGCGTTATCCGCCCTACGCGAGCAATCAGGCTCCGCGCTCGATCAATACGCCGGGCGTGGAATGGCTCAACCGAACGTCCACGCTCACCGGTAGCTATCGACCATTTCTGCCTGCCGCGATTGCCCATGGTTGCCTGCTTGATGCTGCGGGCCAGCTTCTATGCTTGTATAAGCACCCACCCCTGCCGGGGTCTTCCACGTTCGTTAGCGAGCCTCCAAACCCTTGTGCATGCGCCTTGTAGTGCTGGCCCTGATGCTGACGCTGTTCGGCTGCGCTACCGCGTCGGACCCGCCAAGGGACGAGGGTGGCGATTGGCGGTCCGTCTATGTAGTGAATCATGGCCTGCATACCGGATTGGCAATTGCACGCCCCGATCTACTTCAGGTACTTCCCGCACTGGCCGAAGAGTTCGGCGACGGTGACTTCGTTGAGTTCGGCTGGGGTGACGAGGACTTTTACCGAGCCCCACAGGCCACCATGAGCCTCGCCCTGCGAGCCTTGTTCGGGTCGACGGCAACCGTGCTGCATGCGGTCAAGATTGACGGGGACCCCAGGCGGCGTTTTGCCGCAAGCGAGGTCATCGAGGTGCGGGTGACGGAGGACGGCTACCGGCGACTGCTCGCGTTCGTGGCCGGGACCTTCACCCACTCAGCGACGGGCACCTTGGCGGTGCTCGGGCCTGGCCTGTATGGAGAGAGCCGGTTCTACCAGGCCGAGGGTAGCTATTCGCTGTTTTATACCTGCAATACCTGGGTCGCAGAGGCGCTGGCCGCGAGCCGCTGCCCAATGTCGCCTACAGCGGTGATTACGGCGGGGAACGTCCTGTCGCAGCTACACCGTGCGACAGCGGTTGGTGCATCCTGCCGGGTTACCCGCTAACCCGCGCTGGCCATGGGGGTGTATCCAACCTTGTGTCGTATGCCTCTCCCGGGACACGATCCCCCTTGTGCCCCAACCCCCCGCAAATACCCCCCACTCACAAAGCTTTCATTTCAGCAATATCACGCACCACCTGATCTGCAGAGCGGTCGAACATCGCCTGCTCCTGCGCATCCAGAGGCAACTCGATTACCCGCACAACCCCCTCCGCTGCCAGCACACAGGGGACCCCCATGGCAATATCTGTACGCCCGTACTCGCCCTCGAGAATCGCGACCGTCGGCAAAATGCGGTTTCGCCCATTGGCGATAGCATCCACCATCTGTGCAATTGCCACGCCCGGCGCATCGCAGGCGCTCCCCAGCTTCTTCAAACCCAGAATCTCGCCGCCCCCCTGACGTGTGCGCTCCACAATCCGCTCTATCTGCTGACTGGACAGGAAGTGAGACAGCGGCACTGAACCGACCGCACAGTAACGCATCAGCGGCACCATGCTATCGCCATGCCCGCCCAGCACCAGCGCCGTGATATCCCGAGCAGAAAACCCTGTCTCCTCGGCAATGAAACACTTCATGCGCGCTGTATCCAGCACCCCCGCCTGCCCGAACACCCTGTCGCGCCCCAACCCACTGAGACTCCAGGCCCGATAGGTCAGCACGTCGACCGGATTCGACACCACCAACACCGTCGCCGCCGGAGCATGACGATTGATATCCCGCATGATGCTATCGAGAATTGGCAGATTGATACTCAATACATCCTGGCGCGACTGACCAGGCTTGCGGGGCACACCCGCTGTAATCACCACCAGGTCAGAATCCTGCAGCAATTCGGCATTGGACCCGCCGTAAACGCGGGTATCAGAACCTGACTCAACTGCCGCCTGCCAGACGTCCAGCGCCTTGCCCTTTGCCAACTCACCCTGCACATCAATCAACGTCAACTCACGACAGAACTCTTCCCGGGCGATGATCTGAGCCGCCGCCTCACCCACAATACCGACACCCACAATTGATAGCTTTTTCACCTCACACCTCCCAGCGGCGCGCACGATCAGCAACACGCCCACCCTTGCAGAGAAGTATTACCCGCTAATGCAGAAAGGCCACCCGAAGGTGGCCGAAGCCGTCGCTACTGGGCAGTCGTAGCCCGGATGAAATCCGGTAGGGGCCTCCCGATCAGAATGACAACGCCCGCCCCAGCACTTCCCCGCGTGGGTCCCCTTCCCGGCTGACCAGCGCGTAGTTGTAGCCGCCCCTCGACCAGTACCGCGCCTCCAGAGTGTCGCCATTTGTGCTCGCGCGGCGGGTGCAGCCGTTGGTGAAACGGCTGCGTTCGAGGCCCTACAGCGTCGGGTAGAACGTGCGAAACCATCAGCCATGGTCCGCATGGGTTTCGTGCCTCTACCCATCCGGACTGGATGCGACGAGCAGAGTTCGACTCCTTGCCGTTAGGCAAAAGGCAAAAACCGACCCAAAGCTACCGGTGGAGATTGGCTGTAACCGGCCGAAACTAACCTTCAGAAACTTTATTAGGCTACCGTCCGCGCTACGCTGTTAGCGGCTAAATCCACTCAGCAATCTGGCGGTGATTGTGGACAGGTTTCAGGAAATGAAGGTGCTGCTGGCCGTCGCGGAAGCAGAGAGTTTTGCCGGCGGCGCCAAGTTGATAGGGATGTCACCGCCAAGCGTAACTCGTGTGATAGCTGGTCTGGAAAATCGTCTGGGAACACTGCTGCTCGCACGTAGCACCAGGAGCGTACGCCTGACTGAAGCGGGGCGGCGCTATGTGGATGACTGCAAGCGCATCCTGCTCGACCTGGAGGAAGCCGAAGAGCTGGCGACCGGTAGCAGCGTTCGCGCTCGTGGCAACCTGACAGTGACTGCGCCGGTTATGTTCGGCGAGCAATATTTAATACCTCTGATCACACAGTACCTGGCAGAGCACCCGGAGGTGACTGTAAATGCACTGCTGGTGGATCGCCTCGTGAACATGGTCGACGAGGGGATCGACATCGCCATTCGCATAGGTGAGCTGCCGGACACCGGCCTGCAGGCCGTCAGGGTCGGGCAGGTCTCTACAGTCGTATGTGCTGCACCGACATTTCTTGATCGCGTCGGCAGACCCGTGGAACCAAGTGATGTGTTGGGGTTGCCGATGGTGATGTCATCGGCGAGTAGTTTGCTCACCGACTGGCAATTCAGGGTGGGGGAAAGCACGATCGCTTTGCATCCCAAACCGCGCCTGATCGTCAGCTCCAACCAGGCATCTATCAATGCCGCACGGATGGGCTGGGGCCTTACACGGGTTCTGTCTTACCAGGTGGCCGAGCCGGTGGCTAAAGGCGAACTGGAGATCCTGCTCGAGGCGTATCAGACACCTGCACTGCCGGTGCACTTGCTGTATCAGGGCGACAAACGCGTGTCAGCGAAGGTACGTACTTTCGTTGACTACTGCTCCGCTCGACTCATTGCAGATCCGGCACTGCAAACCGTTTCGGTGGCATAGGAATGAGCCGATATCGCGAGATGCAGGCATTCGAAGCGGTGGTGCAGACCGGTAGCCTGGCCGCCGCAGCTCGGCATCTCGAACTGTCGCCAGCAACCATCATGCGTACCATTGCCTCCTTGGAAGCGCGCCTGCACAACACCTTGCTATTTCGCAGTCCGCGCGGTGTGGCGCTGAGCCCGGCTGGCGAGCAGTTCGCGCAAAGCTGTCGGCAAATCCTGGTAGAGACCGAGCTTGCCGATCGTTCTGCCGCCGGCCGGCATGCTCAACCCGGTGGCCAATTGACGGTTGCAGTTCCGCTACTGATGGATTTGCAGATCTTCACACCGATAGTCCTGTCCTATCTGGACGCCTACCCTGATGTCTGCCTGACGATCCAGACCAGCCATGGAGCACCCAATCTCCTCAAGGATGGCATCGACATTGCGCTGGTCGTCGGCCAGTTACCCAACTCATCCGAGTTCGCTGCTTCACTGGGTATGGTCAGGCCAATTGTCTGTGGCTCACCCGACTACCTGCACGCATGGGGGCGTCCCGAGACACCTGAAGATCTCAAGACTCATCGAGCAGTGGTTAGCTCGTCTCCCGGCTATGAGACGGACTGGCGTTTTCCTTGCGGTCGCTCCACCCGCCTGGTGAAACCCACGCAAGTACTTACCTGCACGACCCAGCGTGCAGCCATTCGTGCAGCGACACTGGGAGTAGGCCTGGTTCGTTGCATGAGCTACGAAGCCCATGATGAGTTGGCTAGCGGGTTACTCCTGCCGGTGCTTGCGGACTTCGCCAGTCCGCCAGCACCGGCGCAGTTGATCTACCGCCACGGCCGCCGCGCCGAGGCACGAGTGCGGACCTTTATCGACTTTGCTACGCCCCTGTTGCGTGCCCATCCGGCCTTTATGGGCTGAGGCTACAAAGTCTTCCCATCACGTTTTATTTCGGAAAACGAAATTATGGATTGCTCTGCGTGGTGGTTCTGCTTCGCCAGCGATGGGCGCAGCATGGCTCCACCAACGCAACAACCGCCAACCTGGTTTGCAGCTGCGTTGAGTCCCACGACCCAAACGGAGCCATCGCCATGCCAAACGCCATCAAGCTGTATCGCCACCCGCTGTCCGGCCACTCCCACCGCGTCGAGCTGTTCCTCTCGCTGCTGAACCTGCCCACCGAGCTGGTGTTTGTCGACCTGGCAAACGGCGCCCACAAAACAGCCGACTACCTTGCTATCAACGCCTTCGGCCAAGTACCCGTGATAGACGACAACGGCACCCTGATCAGTGACTCCAACGCGATCCTGGTCTACCTGGCAAAGAAATACGGCAACGGTAGCTGGCAGCTACAAGACCCACTCACCGAGGCGCGCATCCAGCGCTGGTTGTCGGTGGCTGCTGGCCAGGTCGCCTATGGCCCGGCCGCCGCGAGGCTGATCACGGTATTCGGTGCGGCATTCAATGCCGACGAGGTCATCGCCCGCGCCCATGCCCTGCTCAAGGTAATGGAGGCCGAACTCAGCGACAGCCCATTCCTGGCGGGAACCGAGACCAGCATCGCCGATGTGGCCAACTACAGTTACATCGCCCACGCCCCGGAAGGCAATGTATCGCTGGAGGCGTACCCGAATGTGCGTGCCTGGCTGCAACGTATCGAAGCACTGCCAGGCTTCGTTCCCATGCAGCGCACCGCCGCAGGTCTGCAAGCCAGCTGAATACTCACCATGCTGCCGGAGCCCCGGCAGCTCTCCCGAGGAGCGCCCGCCATGGACCATCTGCCCAAGCACCGTAAATCACCGTGGCACGCCGGCGAGCGAGCGCTTCAGGAAATTGTCCATGCCTCCGAGCAGATGGAAGTGATCGGGCAGAAGGTCATCCGCAACTACATGCCTGACCAACACCGTGAGTTCTATCACCAGTTGCCATTCATCGTGGTCGGTGCTGTAGATACGGACGGTCGCCCCTGGGCCACTCTGCTCGAAGGGCCAGAAGGCTTCGTCACTTCCGCTGACCCGCAGCACCTGCTATTGGCTGTACAAACCGATCCGCGCGACCCGGCCGCCTCTGGCCTGCAGGCAGGCAATGCGATCGGCATGCTCGGGATCGAGCTGCATACGCGTCGGCGCAATCGCATCAATGGCGTGATCCAGCAGGCTTCGGCCGAGGGGCTCGAGGTTTCGGTCGAGCACTCCTACGGTAACTGCCCCAAGTACATTCAGGAGCGCTCCTATACACGCGTCACCAAGTCAGCGAGCAGCAAGGCGCCGCGCCGAGATTTCAATGCGCTAGACGAATACACCAGCGCCCTGATTCGCACGGCCGATACGTTCTTCATCGCCAGCTACGTCGATCATGATGCCCACAATCGCTCCGTAGACGTCTCCCATCGAGGCGGACGTGCCGGTTTCGTGAAAGTCGAAGGCAACCGGCTGACCATTCCCGACTACGCCGGCAACCTGTTCTTCAACACCCTGGGGAACCTGCATACCAACCCGATCGCCGGATTGCTTTTCATCGACTTTGCCACCGGCGACATGCTGCAACTCAGCGGGCGCAGCGAGCTGCTGCTGGACAGTCCCTTGATCAATTCCTTCGAAGGCGCGGAGCGCCTTTGGAGCGTCGAGGTTGAGCACGTGGTCCTTCGCCCGGCCGCCGTGGCCATTCGCTGGCAGTTTCACGGCTACGCCCCCACCAGCCTGGCGACCGGGACTTGGGATGAAGCCGACGAGCGTGTGCGGCAGTACGAACAACGCCGGCAATGGCAGCAATGGCGAGTCGCGCGAGTACAGCAGGAAAGCAGGGATATCCGCTCGTTCTACCTTGAACCACAGGACAGCGCCGTAGTGCCATTCGTCGCAGGTCAGCACCTGCCGATGCGCATCATGGGTGCAGAGGAAGAGGCTCTGGTCAGGACTTACAGCGTTTCTAGCGCGCCTTCCGATGGGCATATCCGCATCAGCGTGAAACTGCAGGGCAAGGCCTCGCGCCACCTGCACGAGCACGTGCAGGTGGGTGATCTGCTGGAGGTGCGGGTGCCGTTGGGCAGCTTCACCCTGGTTGATGAAAACGAACGACCGGTGGTGTTGATCGGTGCCGGCGTTGGCATCACCCCAATGATCTCGATGGTCCGAGAGCTGGTAGCGCAAAACCAGCAACACCAGAGGACACGCAAGATCCACCTGTTCCAGAGCGCAAGAACGCTGGAGGACCTGCCGTTTCAGCTGGAGCTGGCGGAGTTGTTGCAGTGCTCGGCTGGGCTGCTGCATATCCATCGTGCCTTGAGCAATCCCGGAACCGAGGCGCTACTCGACCGTGATTACCAGTTGGCAGGCCGCCTGGCCTTCGCCCAGGTCAAGGCACGACTGCCACTGGATGACTATGACTTCTACCTCTGCGGCCCAGCCGGATTTCTTCAGGACATGTACGACGGTCTGCGTGGGGTGAACATCCCGGATCATCGCATCCATGCTGAGGCATTCGGCCCCTCTGCGCTGCGCCGCTCGGAAACCGAACAGCCACCGACATGGGTTCAGCCACCGGCGGCCGAAGTGCCAGTGCCGGTGTATTTCTCTGCATCTGCAACCGAAGCGCGCTGGAAGCCCGACAGCGGAAGCCTGCTGGAACTGGCCGAAAGCCGTGGCCTGACGCCCGCGTTCAGTTGTCGTGGCGGCTCATGCGGAACCTGCGCCGCCCGGCTGATCAGTGGCTCCGTGCATTACACCAATCCACCGGCGCAGTTGCCGGACGGCGACAACGTGCTGATCTGCTGCGCCGTACCAGCGCAAACCGAGGGCACCCCACTTCCCCTGGTCCTTGATCTTTAGCGAGGAGCTGCGAGATGAACAGAACAGCTTTCCGTAGCTGGGAAATGGACCAGCTCCTGTCGTGGGACGACTCGCCAATCTCGTCGCGGGGCGCTGATGCAATGGAATGGGAGGCGAGCCTTCTGCTACCGCAGTTGGTCGCCCCGCTTGAGCACCCTGCCAGTCTCGTTGAAGAGTCGACGCATGTATCGGCAGGTCGCCTCTCGAGCTTGTGGCGAGCATTGCGAACGACCGCCCACCGCTCCACTCGCCTGAATCGCGTTTTATCGGCCAACTGAGCAGCGCCATCCCCCATTCACCTTTGCCGCCAGGAGCAACCGCCATGTCTACGTCCGAAGTTCGCCCACCAGTTCCGCCCTTCACCCGCGAGACCGCCATCCTCAAAGTCCGGCTGGCCGAAGACGGTTGGAACAGCCGCGATGCTGCCAAAGTAGCAAGTGAGAAGCCATCAGCCATGCTCCGCATGGGTTTCGTGCCTCAACCCATCCTACGGATCTGAGCTGGCGATTCTTGCGGGGGCGTAGCCCGGATGAAATCCGGGAGGGGCCTCCCTATCAGAATGACAATGCCCGTCCCAGCACTTCCCCGCGCGGGTCCCCTTCCCGGCTGACCAGCGCGTAGTTGTAGCCGTCCCTCGACCAGTACCGCGCCTCCAGCTCGCCATCACGGCGCTGGCCCTTCTGCATGCTCGGATACAACGAGCCCGGCGCCCGCAGGTACAGGCTGACCCGCTGCCCCTGGCCGTCTTCGAACAGGAGCAAGGCTGCGGCGCCCTGCTCGGTCACCAGCCAGCGGCCGCCTACTGGGGTGAAGCCATAGGGGCTGAGGTCGGGAATCCGCGCCGCGTGGCTGAAGCGCTGGTCCAGCCAGGCCTGCAACTCCCCCGGCACACGCGCCTGGATATCGACCACCGGGCTGGTCGAGAACAGCCGATGAGCCTGCAGGGCATCCTGCATGGGTGGGTTGGACGCCAGCAGGCTCATGTCCCGCGCCTGCCAGCCGCCCAGGCCTCCTGCGCCCAGCGCCAGCACGAAGGACGCTGCCAGGGCCAGGCGGCGCTGCTTGCGGGCGCGAAGCGAGGCGCGGATCGCTACCGGTTCTAGGCGCGGGTTGGGGGCAAAGCCCGGATTCGCCAGCGCAGCACGCAACCATTGGGCGTCGCGCCGCCAGGCCTCTACTTGGGCGGCCGCTTCCGGATTGGCCGCCAGATAGGCCTCCACCGCTTGGCACTGCTCGGCGTCCAGCTCACCGTCGAGATAAGCGTGCAGGTCGTCTTCGCTGGGATGGAATGCGTTCATTTGAGTACCCGTAGCTGAGGGTTGGACATCTCGCCCTCGGCCAGTTCGCGCAGCGCCTTGCGTGCGCGGGACAGCCTGGACATCACGGTGCCGATGGGAATCCCGAGGGCTTCGGCGGCCTCCTTGTAGCTAAGGCCTTCCACACTCACCAGCAACAGCAGTGCACGTTGCTCCGCCGGCAGCCGGCCGAAAGCTTCCAGGGTGGCCTGGTTGACCACCAGCTCTTCGGTGGAAGGGGCTTCCTCGCTGCGGCCACCGAAGAACTCCAGTAGCCGCGCATGGCGACGGGCCTTGCGCTGCCCATCGAGGAACTGCCGGTAGAGGATGGCGAACAGCCAGGCGCGCAAGTTGCCGTCGCCTTTGCTGCTCCAGCGGGACAGCGCCCGTTCCAGGGTCGCCTGGACCAGGTCATCGGCGCTGCTGGCATTGCGCGTCAGCCACAGCGCGAATCGCCGCAGCCGCTGTAACAACTCCCGCAGTTCCGCGTCATCGATCATGTTCATAGTCAGGTTGTGTGCCGCTTCTGCCAAGGGTGCGACAGGAAGACGTGCGAAGCAGGATTTTATTCCCCGTCGGGAATAAAGCTTGGGGCGCCGCGTCTCACCGGCTCATGGACAAGGGCATATGGCCCGGGAGTATCGCATGAGCAAGGCAACACCCAAGGGGTTCGACCTGGCCGCCCGACTGGCCCTGATCGGCGTCGCCGTCGGCGGCCTGGCTGCAGGTTTTGGCTATGCCGCCGGCTGGCTCGGTAGCGAGCGCCTCACCCCGCACCAGATCATCGACGCCTTCGAGGCCAATGCAGGCAAGTTCCCCGGCTACCGCAAGAATCACGCGAAGGGCATCTGCATTGCGGGCCATTTCGAGAGCAGCGGCCAGGCCGAGAAGCTGTCCCGCGCCAGCGTCTTCGCCCCTGGCAAGGTGCCGGTGATCGGCCGCCTGGCCATCGGCGGCAGCAACCCCCATGCCCCGGATGCCGGTGTTCCCACTCGCAGCATGGCCTTGCTGTTCCAGCTGCCCGGCGGTGAACAGTGGCGCACCGGCATGAACACGCCACCGGTGCTGCCGGTAGCCACCCCGGAGGCGTTCTACGAGCAGGTGCTGGCCTCGCGCCCTGACCCGGCCACCGGCAAGCCCGACCCTTTGAGGATGCAGGCCTTCTTTGCCGCCCACCCGGAAAGCGCCGCGTTCCGCCAATGGGCGCAGGCCGCGAAACCCAGCAACAGCTTCGCCAACGTCGCCTACAACGGCATCAACGCCTTCCGCCTGGTGGATGCCGCCGGCAATGGCCAATACGTGCGCTGGTCCGTGCTGCCGGAGGCACCCTTCGCCCCCTTGGGCGAGGCCGGCAATGATCCGGACTTTCTCAGTCATGATCTGCAACAGCGATTGGCCCAGGGCCCGCTGCGTTGGCACCTCGTACTGACGCTGGCCGAACCCGGCGACCCGACCCACGACGCCACCCGCCAGTGGCCGGCCGAGCGCCGCCAGGTGGACGCCGGCACCCTGGTGGTAGAAAGCGCCGAGCCCCAGGACACAGGCGCCTGTCGCGACATCAACTTCGACCCGCTGGTGCTGCCGGACGGCATCCAGACCTCCGACGACCCCATCCTCGCCGCCCGCTCGGCCGCCTACGCCGTGTCCTATAACCGCCGCACCCGCGAAGGTGCGCCCCATGCCGAGCAAGGAGCCCAACAATGACTGCGCCCACCCATTTCAGCCTGTTGCTGCGGGTCATTCACTGGCTGATGGCGATCCTGCTGCTGGCCATGCTCTTCATCGGCGTCAGCATGGTGGACGACCTGTCCCCGCGCCACAGCACCCTGGTGGCCCTGCACAAGCCCCTGGGCGTGACCTTGCTGGCCTTGGTACTGATCCGTCTGGCCGTGCGCCTGGCCAGTCCCACACCGCCCCTGCCCGGTGACATGCCCGGCTGGCAACGGGCAGTCGCCAAGCTGTCCCATCTGATGCTGTACGCCCTGATGCTCGCCCTGCCGCTGGTGGGCTGGGCGATGCAGTCCGCTGGGGGCTACCCGGTGGCGCTCCACGAGTCCGTATTGCTGCCGCCCATCGCCCCGCAGGACGCCCGGCTCTATGCCTCGCTGCGCCTGGCCCACACTGTACTGGCGTACCTGCTGTTCATCAGCATCCTGGCGCACCTGGCGGCGGCCCTCTATCACGCGCTCATCCGTAGGGATGGCGTGCTCTCGAGCATGACCACCGGCAGCGGCATTCGCCCGATGCCTGACGGTCAGTAGACGCGGGACTTCCCGCAACCTCCCCTCTCCAGCAGGAGAATCCACTATGAAAACCCTTGTCGTCGCCCTGACTCTCAGCCTTGCCTCCACCGCCGCCCTGGCCGCCACGACCGACCAGGCGACGCAGCCCGTTACCCAGTACGAGTACGGGGTGCACCTGGATATCGCCCGGGTGGTGCAGATGACCGACCTCTCTACCTTCTGCGGTATCGGGCCGGCGCGCATGACGTATGAGGACAGCCAGATGCAAGAGAAGACGATCGAGTACCTGGTCTGGGGAACCGGGTGCAAGAACGACTATTGAGACCAGCGCATCTGTAGGCTGGGCTTCGCTGCACTCGGCCCAGCCTACAGAGTGGCCCGGAACCGACCGCCTCCCGGGCGTCGGCAAGCCCCGGTCAGAACCAGCCTCTCCGCTTGAACCCGGCATAGGTTGGCCGCCCGGGAACGAGTAAAGCACCGGTCATA
Organism: Metapseudomonas resinovorans DSM 21078; assembly: GCF_000423545.1. Taxonomy (GTDB): domain Bacteria; phylum Pseudomonadota; class Gammaproteobacteria; order Pseudomonadales; family Pseudomonadaceae; genus Metapseudomonas; species Metapseudomonas resinovorans. Next base: position 120,897 of record NZ_KE384033.1, on the reverse strand, counting down.
CCCTGCGACGCCGCGTCCGGCGGCGGGCAAGGCACGCGGAATGCGGGTGGTCTAGCTTGAGTTCAAGCAGATGGAGGCAACCATGACCCAGCGCAATTCCCCCGTGGACCCGGGCGAAGCGGTGCCCTGGTTCACCAGCAGCACCCCCAGCCGGGAACGCTTCACCTTCGATACCGTCGCCGGGCGCTATATCGCCCTCAGCTTCCTGGGGTCATCCTCGGACCCGACGGCAGCGCGCGTACTCACCGACCTGCTGGCGCGCCGCGAGCGCTTCGACGACGACCAGGCGAGCTTCTTCGGCGTCACGGTCGACCCGCGTGATCGCGAGCAACAGCGCATCCGTGACCTGTTGCCCGGCATCCGCTTCTTCTGGGACTTCGACCGCACCATCTGCAACCTGTATGGCGTGCAACGGGAAAACGGCGCCATCCGCCAGATGACTTACCTGCTCGACCCGCGCCTGCGGGTAATCGCCGCGCTGCCCATCCGGCCCGGTGGCGAAGGCCATGTGGACGCCCTCCTCGCCCTGCTCCAGGCCCAGGACCCCATACGCCCGGCGAGTATCGCCCGGGCCCAGGCGCCGGTGCTGGTTATCCCACGGATCTTCGAGCCGGGCCTGTGCAAAGCGCTGATCGACTACTACGACCGGCATGGAGGTACCGAGTCCGGCTACATGATCGAGCGTGACGGCAAGACGGTGGAGGAGGTCAAGCATGACCACAAGCGCCGCCGCGACTGCTCCCTGGACGACGATAAACTGCGCGACACCTGCGCCCACCGCATCACCACACGGCTGGTGCCGGAACTGCTCAAGGCGTTCCAGTTCCATGCCACGCGCATGGAGCGTTACCTGGTGGCCTGCTACGACGCCGAAGAAGGCGGCCACTTCCGCCCCCATCGCGACAACACCACCAAGGGCACCGCCCACCGCCGCTTCGCCGTCTCCCTGTTCCTCAACAGCGGCGAGTACGAAGGTGGCTGCCTGCGCTTCCCGGAGTTCGGCCGCAGCCTGTACAGCGCCCCAACGGGCGGCGCCGTGGTGTTCTCCTGCTCATTGCTGCATGAGGCCACCCCGGTCACTGCCGGGCGCCGCTATATGTTCCTGCCCTTCCTCTACGATGAAGAAGGCCGGCGCATTCGCGATGAAAACCAGCAGTACCTGGCAAGCTCGGCCGAGCAATGACGGGCGTCCTGGCTTATCATCCCGCGCCACTCGACCGATTGATGGATACACGTCCCATGACTCACCCAACCCTGCTGGATGCCCTACTGGCCGCCGACATGCTGGAAATCGACGACCTTCACGCCTGGGAGTTCGACTTGGATGACACACTGCTGGACGCGCTGGAAGCCGGCCAGCCGGGTGATCCCGACGCCCAGCTGCTGCGGGTCGAGTGCATTGACGGTCGCACCCGCCGCGAATGGCGCTTCACCCAGGCTGCCGTGCAGAGCGCAGGTTTCGACGCCGAGACCGGCTGCTGGAAGCTGGCTGGAACCGACGGCGAGCACCTACTGCGCTGCCTGGATGCCTTCGGCGGTGACGCCGGGGATGAGGACGAGCAGGCGTAACGGCCCTCCTCCATCAACGCTCGCGCGCCGGACGGCGGACGAAAAAGCGCCGTCCACCCACTACGAGGCTTCCGGCTATCTCTGAGGTTCAGGTCAGCACATTGCGAACGAAACGCACCACCACCTCGCCTTCATTGGCATAGGTGTAAAGTCGGTCACTGCCGAACACCAGGAAGTCTCCGGCCTCGACCCGCTGCTTTTCATCGCCGCGCAGCACACTGAGGCTGCCCTCGATCACAAAGATCATCTCGCGCCAGCCTTCGGCATCCGGCTCAGCCGTGTAGCGCTCGCCCGGCGCCAGTGACCAGCTCCAGAGCTCGACTTCATGGCGAGTCGCCGAACTGGCCAGCAGGGTGGCGCGGCTGCCCGGTTTGCTGCCCACCCAGGCCACGGCATTGATACGGGAACGGTCGGGACGATCCGGCTGCTGCACCAGATCGGGGAACAGCACCCCAAGGGCCGCGGCGATGCGATCCAGGGTGGCCAGGCTGACATTCACATCGCCACCCTCGATGCCCACCAGCATGCGCCGGCTGACACCTGCAGCCGTGGCCAGGGCTTCCTGGCTCAGACCTGCTGCGCGACGCAGACGGCGGACGTTTTCCGAGACGTGTTCGAGGACGTTGGGACGTTCATCCGATTTGGGCAACATATTGCTCATACCCTGGCTTTTGCGCATTATGTTGCACATAAGCATATCAAGACGCCAGCCCTTCTACATTTCGGATTCCGCCAAATGCCCCCGCTGTCGAGCCGCCTCGCCTCCACCCTGCTGCCAGTTTCCGTCCTCATGGTGGCCATGGCTTCCATCCAGAGTGGCGCCTCCCTGGCCAAGACCCTGTTCCCGGTCATCGGCGCCCAGGGCACCACCACCCTGCGCCTGGTGTTTGCCGCCATCATCCTCGCGCTGATCCTGCGCCCGTGGCGCGCGCGCATCAGCAAGGCGTCCCTGCGACCGCTGATCATGTACGGCCTGGCCCTGGGCGGCATGAACCTGCTGTTCTACATGTCCCTGCGCACCATCCCGCTGGGCATCGCCGTCGCGCTGGAATTCACCGGGCCGCTGGCGGTGGCGCTGTTCGCTTCGCGGCGGGCCATCGACTTCATCTGGATCGGCCTGGCGGCCCTGGGTCTCTGGCTCCTGCTGCCGCTCGGCAAGACCGGCGGCCACCTGGACCTGACCGGCATGGCCTACGCCCTGGGTGCGGGCATCTGCTGGGCGCTGTACATCCTCTACGGTGCGCGGGCCGGCAGCGACCACGGCATGCAGGGTGCCGCGCTGGGCGTGCTGGTGGCCGCCCTCTTCATCGCCCCGGTCGGCATCGTGCACGCCGGCACCGACCTCCTGCGCCCGGAACTGTTGCCCGTAGCCCTGGCCGTCGCCCTGCTCTCCACGGCCATCCCCTACACCCTGGAAATGATCGCCCTCACCCGCCTGCCAGCGCAGACGTTCGGCACCCTGATGAGCATCGAGCCGGCATTCGGCGCGCTCTCCGGGCTGATCTTCCTCGGCGAGCACCTGTCGCTGCTGCAGTGGCTGGCGATCCTCTGCATCATCCTTGCCTCCATCGGTTGTACTGTCACGGCACCGCCGCGCCAGCAGGCCCAGCCCCTGGTGCCAGCCGACTGAGCACAGGTTTACCGCAAATCACCTCTTGCGGAAAACAGGTGATTCTCCGCACGCTATAGCGATCCGGACCGCGCCATACAGGTACCCCAATGAACAGACTTCCCTACGTCGCCACCGGCTGCCAGCCGGTGAACTGGCAGCTCGACCAGATCGTCAACGACCTGCGCGATGCCCGCGCCCAATGGCGCAGCCAGCATGGCCGCCTGCAGGACCGTGGCGGCCGCGAACTGCCGTCGCGCGTCACTGTCGGGCATATCATCGAGGCCCTGGGCGGCGCCCTCTTCCCCATGCGCCTCGGCCCGGCAGACCTGCGTGAGGAAAGCGAGGACTTCTACGTCGGCCACACCCTGGACGTCGCGCTCAATGCCCTGGCCGGTGAAGTGCGCCGCGAGCTCTCCTACGCCGCACGACAAAATGGCGCCAGCGGCGATGACATCGCCTGCCAGGCCATCGAGATCGTCAAGGGATTCGCCGCCACCCTGCCCAAGCTGCGGGTGCTGCTGGATACCGACGTGCTGGCCGCCTTCCAGGGCGACCCGGCGGCGCGCAGCGTCGACGAAGTGCTGATCTGCTATCCGGGCGTGCATGCGGTGATCCACCATCGCCTGGCCCATTACTTCTACAAGGCCGGGCTGCCGTTGCTGGCGCGGATGATCGCCGAGATCGCCCATTCGGCCACCGGCATCGACATTCACCCCGGCGCACAGATCGGCAAGAGCTTCTTCATCGACCATGGCACGGGCGTCGTCATCGGCGAGACCGCGATCATCGGCGAGCGTGTCCGCATCTACCAGGCGGTAACCCTGGGCGCCAAGCGCTTCCCATCGGACGAGGAAGGCAATCTGCAGAAGGGGCAACCGCGTCACCCGATCGTCGAGGACGATGTGGTGATCTATGCCGGCGCGACCATCCTCGGCCGCATCACCATCGGCAAGGGTTCCACCATCGGCGGTAACGTCTGGCTGACCCGCAGCGTGCCGGAAGGCAGCAACATCACCCAGGCCAACCTGCAGAACGAATGCGGGGTTTGAGTGCCACGGCCGGGCCACGCTGATGGGTGTCGTTCCTCTACCCATCCTACGAAAAGCGCGGTGGCACCTTTGTAGGATGGGCTACGCTGCGCTCAGCGCAGCTTGTCCACCATTGCCGCGATCACCGTCAGCACGTCCTTGCCCAGGCGCTTGGAACGGTCGCCGTTCCAGGCCGTGCGCGGGTGCGGGTTGTCGTCGTGGTCCTTGAATGGCATCTCGATGGTGAACGACAGGCAGTCAAAGGCCATGCCCACCGCATTGCAGGCCAGGGTGGTGTTGGCCTTGCCCGGCTCGTCGCGGGGGTAGCCGAACTTCGTCTGGAACTCCGCCCCCATGTCCACCAGGCGCTGGCGGAACTCGCTTTCCAGGGCTTCCAGGCGCGGCGTATAGCCGGGGTTGCCTTCGCAACCGGCGGTGAACACGTGGGGGATTTCCTCGTCGCCGTGGATGTCGAGGAAGAGGTCTACACCTACCTTGCGCATCTGCTGCTGGACGAAGAACACCTCGGGCGTCTCGGTGTCGTCGGCCGACTGCCAGGCGCGGTTCAAGTCCTTGCCGGCGGCGTTGGTACGCAGGTGACCGCGGAAGGCGCCGTCCGGGTTCATGTTCGGCACCAGGTAAAGGTCGGCCTTGGCCAGCAACGCGTCCACTTCGGCATCGCCGCGCTTCGACAGGCGCTCGATCACGCCCTCCATGTACCACTCGGCCATGTGCTCGCCGGGGTGCTGCTGGGCGATGATCCAGACCTTGCGCTGGGCATTCGGGTTGCGGCTCACGCGCAGCAGCGGGATCTCGCGACCCTCGATGCTCGTACCGATAGCCACGACCTCGGCGCCGGCCTTGTCCAGGGCTTCGCTGATCAGCCAGTCGTGACGGGCACGGCTGTAAGGCTCGAAATAGGCAAACCAGATCTGCTCGTGGGTGGGCTCCAGGGCGAAGTGCAGGCCCTTGTCGTCGAAACTGCTGGGGACTCGGAACCAGTTGACCTGGTCGTAGGAGGCGGCGGCGTTGTAGCCGGCCCAGGCGTGGCTGTAGGCGGACTGCCCGGCATTGGTCAGGCTGAAGCCGTGGCGCTGGCCGGGGGTCATGTCCTCGACCTTGAAGTGGAACCACTGGAAGTGGTGGCTCTTCAGGTCCGGGCGCATGGCCAGTAGCACCTGCTGCGGGTTGCTGGCGTCAATCACTTCGATATTGCCGCTGTCGAAGTCCGAGCTGATCTTCATGGATACCTCAGGGGCGGTGTTTCACGGTTGCGACAGGATCGCAGGTCGGGTCACGCAGGGAAATCGTCGGGGCGACATCGACGGACAGCCGGCGCCCCGCAGTTCTTTACTCGCCGCGGTCTTCCAGACGCGCCAGACGGGCTTCCAGGTCGGCGACCCGGGCCTCCAGTTCTTCGATGCGCGCATCGGCAGCAGCACGGGACTCACCACGCTCCGGCTGGCTGGCGCGCGCTTCCATCAGGGCCTCCAGATCCGCCGGCTCGCCCATCAGGTGCATGTAACGATCCTCGCGCTGGCCACCCTGGCGCGGCATCAGCACCACCAGCCCACGCGCGATCAGGCGCTCGAGCTGATGGCGGACGTCTTCGGTGTCGTCGAAGTCGGTCATGCGATTGCTGCGGGTCAGCAGTTCGCCCAGGGTCTGCGGGCCACGCAGCAGCAGCAGGCCGATCAGGATCAACTGCGGCTGTACGATTTCCAGCGCCTTGTCCGTTCGCTGCTCCCAGCGGTCGGCGCGACTGCCCATCACCAGCTTCACCAGGCCACGCGACTCCAGGTTGCGCAGTGCCTGGCCGGCCTGGCCCGGGGTGACGTTCATCACCGGTTCGCGGCTGGTCTTCTGGTTGCAGGCCAGCACCAGGGCGTTGAGGGTCAACGGGTAGGCTTCGGGGGTCGTCGCCTGCTTCTCGATCAGGCTACCGACGAGTCGGGCCTCGATGGCAGTGAGGGGGGCTTCGGCGAACTGGGCATGAATCTCGGTGGACATAGCACTATCCGTTTGCTGAAAAGTGCCACTAGCCTAGTCCCCGGCGGCTAGCGAGAAAAGCGTTCTACGAGGAAGTCGATGAAGGCCCGCACCTTGGCCGGCAAACGGCGCCCTGGGGGACAGACCGCGTAGATCTGCGAACTGGGCAACGCAAAGTCCTGCAGCACCTCCACCAGCCGGCCCTTGGCCAGGTTTTCCTCCAGCAGGAAGCGCGGCAGCGACACCAGCCCGAGGCCATCCACCGCAGCCTGCACCAGCACCTCGCCATTGTTGGCGATCAGCCGCGGCCGCACCGCCACCGAACGCCACTCACGCCCCATGAGGAACTGCCACTGGCTGCTGTTGGCGCGGTTCTTGTACCCCAGGCACTGGTGCTCGCGCAGGTCCTCCGGCACCTCGGGGGTGCCGCGTTCGGCAAGGTAGCCGGGGCTGGCGCAGACAGCATGGGGACAAGGCCCCAGCTCGCGGGCTACCAGGGTGGAATCGGGCAGGCGGCCGATGCGCAGGGTCAGGTCGTACCCCTCGTTGACCAGGTCCACGTAGCGGTCGTTCAGGTCCAGCTCCACCTCCAATCCCGGATGGGCCTGCATGAACTCATTGAGCGCCGGCGACAGGTACTTGAGGCCGAAAGACATGGGCGCCGCCAGGCGCAACCGCCCGCGCAGTTCGCTTTGCAGGCTGCGGGTGGCTTCTTCGGCCTCGACCAGGTCACGAAGAATGCGCTGGGTGCGCTCGAAATAATCCAGGCCGGTTTCGGTGAGGCTGAGGCGCCGGGTCGTGCGGTTGAACAACCGGCACTCCAGGTGCCGCTCCAGTGCGCTCATGCGCCGGCTGACCACCGACTTGGCGATGTTCAGCCGCTGCGCCGCTGCCGAAAAGCTACCGGCCTCGACCACCACCACGAATACCCGCATGTCTTCGAACAGGTTCATCTCTTGCTGCCAATAGGGGGCGATGAGCCTTTATTGCAGGTTAGGCGGAATTGGGCATTGGCATTTGTTAAGGCACGCATTTGCAGGTCGCACACCTTGTGGGGACGAAATCATTCGCCAAGGGTAGCGAAGCTGCCCCTCGCAGGCGCCCAGGGCAGGCCACGGGCCGGCTTGGCGAATGAATTCGCCCATACAGTTCGTAGCCCGGATGAAATCCGGGAGCGGCGATTGGAATTTCCCCGGATTTCATCCGGGCTACTGACTGCATTGCCCGTAGGAGCTGGCTTGCCAGCGAATGGTCCCGCTTCGCTGGCAAGCCAGCTCCTACACAGACATGGCGAATGAATTCTCCCCTACAGCAGGAGCATCACCCTCCCCTCCACTACCCGCACCGGCACCGCGTCCAGCCGGCTGCCTTCGCAGGGCCCTTCGATGCACTGACCGTCTTCGAAGCGGAACAGGGCGCTGTGATGGGCACACATCAGCACCTGGCTGCGGTAGGTGCTGAACTCACCGGGACGGAAGTCCAGCGGCACCGAGAAATGCGGGCAGCGATTGCGATAACCCCATACATCCTCGCCGCGACGGACCAGCACCAGCGCCTGGGTGCGGCCGTCCAGTTCGGTGTTCAGCGCCAGGGCGCCACCATCGGTGATGGCGTCCAACGTGCAGAGGGCGTTCATCCCCGCAGCTCCGGATTGCCCAGACCCCAGTTCCAGGGGCGGATCTCGATGTGTTCGAACAGCCCGGCGCGTACGTAGGGATCATCACCGAGAAAGGCCTGCACCTCGGCCAGGCTCATGGCTTCCACCACCAGCAGGGTGCCGTTCATGCGGCCGTTGCCGTTGTCCAGGGTGGGGCCCCCGAGGCGCACCACCACCCGGTGCGGATAGGGGTTGCGCAAGTGTTCCCGATGGGCCGGGCGCACCTGGTTGCGCAGGCCGAGCTGGTCCGGCTTGTCGGTGGCGAAAACGGCGAAGTACTGACTCATGCTATTTCGCGCTCCAGCACGAAGTCGTAGCTGGCCAGTCGGAAGGCCCCATCAATGTCATGGCGGGCCGCCAGTGGATGGTTCGCCTGGCACGGCTGATAGACCACCTTCAGAGAATCCTTCACGCCGAACACCACATCCGACTCCAGGTACGGGTCGTCATGGTTGAACAAGTGGGTGACCAGGGTGCGGTGACCGGGCGCCATGACCATGAAATGCAGATGCGCCGGGCGCCACGGATGGCGGTCGCTGGCCTGGAGCAGGCGCCCCACCGGGCCGTCTGTGGGAATGGGGTAGCTCACCGGGATGATGGTGCGGATGGCAAAACGCCCCTCCTCGTCCGTGCGGTAGCGACCGCGCAGGTTGGTCAGGGGTTGATCCGGGTCCTGCCCGGAGTACATGCCGTTCTCGGCGGTCTGCCAGACATCCAGAACGGCACCCGCGATGGGCTCACCCGCCGCGTCGAGCACACGTCCCAGTACCAGGGCCTGTTCACCCGGGGTGAAGGCCATGTTCTCGCCATGGCCGCGCTCGGGCATGCCCGCAATGTAGAACGGCCCGAATACCGTGGTTTCGGTCGCCGCTTCACTGGCCCGGTGGTTGATGGCGTCCACCAGCATGGACAGGCCGATCACATCGGACAGCAGGATGAATTCCTGGCGCACGATGCCGTCGCACTGCTTGCCGGTGTCAGTGAGGAAGCGGATACCTTCCAGCCATTCCTCCTCGGTCAGCTCCACCTCGCTGGCGAAGGCATGGAGGTGGCGAACCAGGCTTTGCACCACCTGGCGCAGACGCGGGTTGGGCGTGTTGGCGAAGGCGGCAACGGCCCGGGCAGAAATTTTCGCTTCGTTAGGCGGGATGTTGTTCATCTTGTGTTCCCGTTGGGTCGGTGACGGCGAGTGGCGTGGAAGTTCCCTCTCCCTGAAGGGAGAGGGATTAGAACGTCACGCGGGAGGCAGGCCCTGCCAGGCGCGGACAAGCATGGCTTCGATGGCGTCCTGCTCGAAGGGGCGCGGGTTGAAGTAGGGACTGGAACAGGCGATCACCGCCGTTTCCGCTGGCCCCTCCTCGGGCAAGCCGAGCTCGGCGAGGGACGCCGGAATGCCCAGCCTCTGATTCAGGGCGAACAGCAGCGCCCCGACCTCACCCGCCTCTTTCCCGCCCAGGGCACGGGCCGCGCGGCGCAAGGGTTCGGCGGCGGCCTCGCGGTTGTAGTGGGCGGCATGGGGCAGCACCACCGCATGGGCCTGGGCGTGGGGCAGGTTGAAGGTGCCGCCCAACGTGTGGCAGAGCTTGTGGTGGATGGCCATGCCCACCGAGCCCAGGCAGATACCGGCCAGCCAGGCGCCATAGAGCGCCCGGCTGCGGGCTTCGGCGTCTTCCGGGTTGGCCACCACGCCCGGCAGGGATTCGGCCAGGGCGCGGATGGACTCCTCCGCCATCAGGGTAATGATGGGGTTGGCGTCCTGGGCGTAGAGGGCTTCCACCGCGTGGGCCATGGCGTTCATGCCGGAGCAGGCGGAAATGGCCGTCGGCAGGCTCAAGGTGAGTTGCGGGTCGTAGACCACCGTTTTCGGCAGCACGCGGAAGTCGCGCCCGGTCTTCTTCAGGCGGTTCTCGGTCATGCCATAGATGGGGGTCATCTCCGAGCCCGCATAAGTGGTCGGCACGGCGAGGATCGGCAGGCCGGATTCCAGGGCAATCGCCTTGCCCAGGCCAATGGTGGAACCGCCGCCGATGGCCACGCAGCAGTCGGCGCCAAGCCGGGCCGCCTCTTCACGGGCGGCACGGGCCACTTCCACCGGCACATGCATCACCGCCTGCGGGTAGACCCCGGCGGCACGCTCGCCGAGGATGCCCGCCACGCGCTCGCCCAGGTGACGCTGCTCCGGCGTGGTGAGAATCAGCGCGCGGCGGGCGCCGAGCTTGTCCAGTTCGTCGGCCAGGGTTTCCAGCTTGCCCCAGCCGAATACCACGCGAGAGGCCAGGCCTTGGTAGATGAAGGGATTCATGGTGGACCTCAGCGCTTGAAATGGGGCGGGATCTTGGCGTCCACGTTGACCCACACCGAGCGGGCCTCGGTGTAGTCGTGGATGGCCTCGAAGCCCATCTCGCGGCCATAGCCGGACTGGCCGACGCCACCGAAGGGGCTACCGGGGCTGACGCGTTTGTAGCAGTTGATCCAGCACATACCGGCGTGGATGTTCGCCGCCATGCGGTGGGCGCGCTGCAAATCACGCGTCCAGAGACCGCTGCCAAGGCCGTACTGGGTGCCATTGGCAATCGCCAGGGCTTCTTCGTCGGAGGAGAAGCGCAGCACGGTGACGAAGGGGCCGAACACCTCTTCCTGGGCCACGCGATGATCCGGCTGGGCTTCGACGACGGTGGGCTCGATGTAGTAGCCGTCGGCCAATGCCGCATCACTGGGCGCCTTGCCGCCGCTGAGGACGCGCCCGCCCTGGGCACGTGCGATATCAACGTAGGCCAGCACCCGATCACGGTGCTGGGCCGAGGTCAGCGGACCCATTTCGGTATTCGGGTCCAGCGGGCTGCCCAGGCGGATGGAACGCGCCAGGCCGATGAAACGCTCGAGGAACTCGTCGGCGATGCGCTCGTGGAGGATCAGCCGCGAGCCGGCAATACAGGCTTGGCCCTGGTTGTGGAAGATGGCCCAGGCGGCGCCATTCACGGCGGCCTCCAGGTTGGCATCCTCGAAGACGATGTTGGCGCCCTTCCCGCCCAGCTCCAGTTGCACCCGCTTGAGATTGCCCTGGGAGGCTTCGACGATGCGTCGACCGGTGGCGGTGGAACCGGTGAAGGCGATCTTGCCCACGTCTTCATGCTCGGCCAGGCGCTGGCCGGCGGTATGGCCGTAGCCCGGCACCACGTTGACCACGCCATCGGGGAAGCCAACTTCCTTCATCAGCTCGGCGATGCGCAGGGTGGACAGCGGGGTGATCTCCGACGGTTTGATCACCACCGTGTTGCCGGCGGCCAGGGCCGGACCCATCTTCCAGCTGGTGAACATCAACGGGAAGTTCCACGGCACGATCTGGCCGACCACGCCGATGGGTTTGCGCTGCACATAGTTGAGGAAGCCCGCTTCCACCGGAATCACCGCGCCCTCGATCTTGTCGGCCATGCCACCGAAGTAACGGAAGCAGGCAGCCGTGCGCGGTACGTCGAGACTGCGGGAATCGCGGATCGGGTGCCCGGTATCCAGGGACTCCAGCTGCGCCAGTTCCTCAAGGTGTTCTTCGATCTTGTCCGCCAGCTTCAGCAGCAGGCGGCCGCGTTCGGCGCCGGACAGCGCGGCCCAGGCCGGGAAAGCCCGCTTGGCGGCAGCCACTGCCAGGTCCACGTCCTCGGCTTCGGCGGCGGCGATCCGGGTGATCAGCGAGCCGTCGTGGGGCGACAGGACCTCGATAGTCCCGCCCTTCAGGGCCGGTACGAAACGGCCGTCGATGAAGAGTTGGTTTTGCATGGGAAAAGCTCTCCGGGCGCCGCGGCGAACTGCGGCGTCTGTGTATGACGTGAAGTACTTCCCCCTCCCAGAGGGAGAGGGAGCAGAACGGATCAGAACTCCACCGGGTAGGGCTTCAGCTCGCCGCTCTCGTAGCGCTGCGGCAGGTTTGGCGTGGCGTTCTCCCACACCAGCAGCATGGAGCGCTTGGTGGAGTAGCCCTGGTGGCGGATGTCCGCAGGCATGGCACAGATATCGCCGGGACGCATGGTGATGCGCGCGCGTGGCGCACCGTCGTCCTTGTCAGCCACATCCCAGATGATTTCGTCGGAGAGTTGCAGGAACCACTCCACGCGGTCGTTGCCGTGGAACACCGGAAGGATGAACTCCTCGGTGGTCGGGCAGAACAGGCTGGCCTTGCACACCGAGCTGACCGAGGGGTTCCAGGTCACATCGGAGCGCGACAGGTATTTGTAGAGGTTGAAGGCATGCAGTTCGCCCTCGAAGCCTTCGGCAACGTGGATCTCCGGCTCATCCTGGGGCACATCGACAAACTGGCGGTTCACCGGCAGGTCGTTGCGCAACGGCGAATCATCCGGAAGGCCCGGCATGCGCCGGGTGGCCACGCGGAAGCGCTCGATGGCTTCGATGTTGTCGCCGTTCTTGCGACCGAAGGCGCTGCCGGTTTCCTCCGGCGCGGCGAAGGGGTCGAAGCCGGCGTTGGTCCAGTCACGCAGGATGGCCTTGAAAGTGGCCATGATCTTCGGCGTCTCGAACTGCTCGGTGTAATCCACACCAGCGGTTCTCAGCACGCCGTTGAAGGTGCCGGCATAGAGATCGACCTTGCCGTAGTGGTTACGGGTGCCGATCACTTCGTCGAAGTTCACCCAGCCGTAGAAGAAGCCCCAGGCCACATCGCGCATGGTGGCGCGCAGGAAGGCGTCGGCGGGAATCAGGTGCGAGCGCTCCTGGCCTTTGGCTGGCCACTGGATACGCACGAAGTATTCGTCACGGGACAGGGTAAAGGCGCCCAGCTTGAAGCTGCGGTAGCCGGTAACGGAATCAGGCAGGCTGGCTTCGACTTCATCGGCGGCGAAGCTGGCGGAGGTATCGAGGGTTTCGAGCATGGCCATGGTGGATGTCCTCTTGTTCTGGTTGTCGGTCGGGGCTGTCACTTCAGGCAGATGTCTGCCCACTTCTCCACCGACAGCGGTCCCTTGATGGTCTGCAGCAACAACACGTTCGGGCGCGCACTTTCGAAGCGATAGGCGCAGCCGGCCGGCAACAGGGCCTGGTGGCCGCGCTTGAGCAGGACATAGCCCATCGGGCGGCCCTTGGGCTGCTCGCCGGCCAACTGGGTGCCCTCACCTTCGGCAAGTGGCTCTTCAAGCTTGAGGAAGTCCACCCGCACCTCGCCGTCCACCGAGATGGCGAACTCGTCGTGGGCGGCGGTGTACCAGGGAGAGGTGCCTTCGGCGCGCAGGGTCTCGATGACATAGCCGAGGTTCAGGCCGACCACGACCTTTTCATAGGGAGCGGAACGGCTGGCGACGTCGAAGATATTGGAGAAAGCGTAATGGCGGGCTTCGCCCTGGATGATCTCGATCGACCCCATGCGATGGTCGTCGAGCGAGCCGAAGACAGTACGGAACGCGGCAGTGCTCATCTCATTCACCGTTTGTTGTTGTAGTGGGTGAGTGAACGTTACGAGCGGCACCCGCAACCAACAATTCCAAGGCAGGCGACAACAGTGTTTGCAAAACGCGAACAGTCTTGGAAGCGCTCTAGCACGCCGCTCTCGGCAAGCTGCGCGGCTTTATCCGCAAGATAAAAACCACAACAGCGGGAACGATGGAGAGACGCTATCGCCTACATTGATCGAATAAATCGATTATGCCAATTCAAGGAAATAGCCTTTCCACATTGCGCAATAGCCCTCTCAAAAAATCACTAACTCATTGTTTTTAATAGGACACCAATAACTATCATCGGTGTCGATGGTAACCATCACGCAGGATCACTTCTTGATCGAAAACGTATCAGTAACATGGGCCCCGTAGACGAATTCCACCCCCCTCACCGAGGTGCCCGAAAATGAAAAAGCAAATCCTTGCCAGCCTGTTCATCGCCAGCCTGTCCGCCACTGCTTTTGCCCTGCCCCAGGGTTCCGTTGTCGCTGAAGGGGGTTCCGACCGCACCAGCATCCACCGCGTAGCCGAAGGTGGTGCTGACCGCACCGGCGCTAACCGTATCGCTGAAAACGGTTCCGACCGCTCCCAGTCCCTGCGGGTAGC
>NZ_KE384033.1:0-106816 GCF_000423545.1 Metapseudomonas resinovorans DSM 21078 | reverse complement strand
TTCGATGTCGCTGAAGGCGGCGCTGACCGCACTGGTGCCAACCGCATCAGCTGATCCCGGAGCCGTTCAAAGGCAGGCAATCACGATGTATGCAAATCCTCGAAAGGCAGAAGGCGCCACATGTGGCGCCTTCTTTCTATTTGGGGCTGAAAAATACGGGCAGACCGCCCGGCGCCGCTCGGTACGTGCAGACTCCGCGCCGCTCCCTACTTCACCAGGCTCAGGCGCTTGTCGGTGAACACGCAGATCACTCCCGCCTCGTTGTACATCACCTGATAGTTGAAGTCGCAATACGCCGCCGCCACGCTCAACGGCAGGGACTGGTTGATCGCCTTGCCCGCCTTGAACCAGGACATCTGCCCGGGCTTGCACAGCTTGGCCTCGGCATCGGTGCTGTAGGTGCAGAGCACCGCCTGGTCGATGGGCTCCTCTTTCAGGCAACCAGCCAGCGGCAGGGCCACGAGTCCGATGAGTGCGAGTTTCTTCAAAGGCGACATGAAAGGCTCCGTAGTGGGACGATCCGCCGAATGTGCGGACCCGGGGCCTTTGATCCACAGCCCCGCGTCAGGTTCCGCGGACGGATCAGGTATAGCCGGTATAGAGCAGCATCCCCCAGGACATCAGGAAGATCGCCGCTAACCCAACCAGGTAGTAGCCGCCCGCCATCAATAGCCTGATGACCAGCGGACGAGGCGAATCGTGGATCAGGGGGAGCGCTGAAACGGCCGGCACCAGGAACATGCCGAAGGTGCTCAGGCTGGAATTGAACAGCCAGTAGATCTGGAAGAACTCATGGAGCAACTGGGCAAGGAAGATGAAGAGCACCGGCGTCCAGACAGGCGCGACCAGCAGCATGGCCTCCACCGGGTCCCGCAATGAGTATTTTTGCTCGCACTGGATGCCCATTTCGCCCCCTGTGCAGGTGGCTCGCGATTGGATAACCGCGCTTTTTGTGAGGCTAGCCAAGCCAGCCCGCAGCGCAAGCCGGCACCAGCCTTGGCCGACATGCTGTCGTCCAGCGGTCCTGGCCGGCGCAGGGTCTATAGTCGATGGAGGTCATTTCCCCATCGCCCACCCCCACCGGAGGCCTCGCACATGGACACCAGCCATCACTCCCTCAGTGCCCTCTTCGACCAGCTCGGCCTGCCCTCCGACAAGGCCGGAATAGAACGCTTCGTCACCGGCAATCGACTCGCGGTAGGCCAGGCCCTGCCTGATGCACCATTCTGGAACCAGGCTCAGTCCGCCTTCCTGCGTGACGCCTTGACGGAGGATTCCGACTGGTGCGAGGAAGCCGACGAGCTGGCGGTGCTACTGAGCAAGTAGATCGCCAGAACGAAAAAGGCGGCCACCAGGGCCGCCTTGCATTACGTCAGCGTTCAGAAGTCCTGCACCGTAGGACGCAGCACCACTTCGCTGATGTCCACATCAGCCGGTTGTTCGATGGCATAGGCAATGGCCCGCGCCACCGAGTCGGCGGGTATGGCCATCTTGTAGAACTCGCCCAGGGTCTGGGTGCTTTCCTGGTGGGAGCTCCCGTGCTTCAGTTCGGAATCGACTGCGCCGGGGGAAATCACCGTGGTGCGGATGGCGCCACCGACCTCATGGCGCAGACCCTCGCTGATGGCACGCACCGCGAACTTGGTGGCGCTATAGACGGTGCCACCTGGGCTGAACACCTTGATGCCGGCGACTGACGCGACATTGATGAAATGCCCGCTGCCCTGCTTGCGGAACAGCGGCAGCGCTGCTGCTACGCCGTGGAGGACACCCATGACATTGATGTCGAACATGCGCGACCACTCGTCGACCTTGACTTCATCCATGGGCGCGATGGCCATCAGCCCGGCGTTGTTCAGCAGCACATCGACACGGCCGAAGCGCTGCACCGCGCCGTCGATCAGGGCGGCCACCTGGCTGGCAGAGGTGACATCGGTGGCGATGGCCAAGGCCTCACCGCCAGCCGCCTCGATCTCCGCCACCAGGCTTTGCAGGCGCTCGACCCGACGCGCGCCGAGCACGACCTTGGCGCCCAGGGACGCCAGGTGCCGGGCGGTAGCTTCGCCCAGCCCACTGCTGGCACCGGTAATGACCACGACCTTGTTGGAGATGTTGTTGCTCATGAAGGCACTCCCAGGAAGCCCGGAATCGGGATGAATCCGGTGACTGAGCGCCAGTATCGGAAAGGTTTTACCGTCAATAAATGGAATAGTTAGGATTTAGCAATTCCAATTAATGGAACACTGACCATGTTCAATCGCATCGAACTGCTACGCATCCTCTGTGTTGCCGCCGAAACCCCAAGCTTCCGCGAAGCCGCAACCCGCCTCGGCGCTTCGCCGCAAACCGTGACCCGCGCCATCAAGGACCTGGAAGATCAGTTCGGTGAACCGCTGTTCCATCGCAGCACCCGTCACGTGCAGATCACCGCCTTCGGCGAGCGCCTCGCCAGCCAGGCCCGCGAGGCCCTGGCCGGACTGGACCAGTTGTTCCAGGAGCATGGCGGCAAGCGCGAAGAGGCGTTGGCCGGGCGCGTAGGCATTGCCGCACCGCGCTCGGTCGGGCGACGTTTTCTGCTTCCCGTACTCGCGGACATTGCCCGGGAACACCCAGGCATCCACTTCGACATGCGCCTCTCCGACCAGCTCACTGACTCCGTGGAACAACAGATCGACCTCGGCGTACGCATCGGCTTCATTCGTGACCGTCGCTATATCGCCCGGGCCGTGGCGCAGATCCCCATGCGGGTGGTCGGGACCCCGGAGCTGCTGCAACGCCAGGGCACACCCGGGACGGTGGACGCCCTGCACCAGACCCCAACCACCGCATTGATCGACAGCAACACCGGACGCGTCTGGCCCTGGATGTTCGCCGAGGGTCGGCAGATCCAGCCGGCAAATGCAGCGTTCTGCACCGACGACCCGGAGAACGAACTGGACGCTGTACTGGCCGGAATCGGCTTCGGCCAGCTACCCAGCTACCTGGTCGACTCGCACATCCGTGCCGGCCGCTTGCTGGCAGTGCTTCAGGACCAGGCGCCAGCGCCCTGGGAAATGTTCATCTACCGCCCCCAGCAAGGCCCCGTATCGCCGCGGGTAAGGCTGGTCCACGATTTGCTGGTCGAGCACCTTTCCGACCCCGCCTTCGTTCCGCAGGGCTGACTGGACAGCACGAAGTCGAAGCCTCTGTAGGGTTCTGCAGCTACGTAGCCTGACTCAAGGTGCCCCTATAGGGGCCACGCCATGCCATCGACAGGAATGATGTTCACCATCACCTCCTTTCAATTCCGCGCTGGATGCCCGGGCGTCACTATCGCTCCATCGGCCCTGCGGCCAACCGGAACGAGACCAATGCCATGTCAGCCGACCCTCGTATCAGCGACAACCTCTATCAAGTCACCCACGTGACCCTGGATGACCTGCGCCTGCACTTCGAGACCGAAGTCGTGGTGAGCCTGGAAGACGGCAGCCTGGCCGTGCGCAAGGCCCCCACTCCGGTGGCCGAGCGCAAAGCCCTGCGTGAGCTGATCTGCGCCGCCCAGGCGGCCTGAATCAGGCCGGCTTCACCTGTCTTGGCAACGGCAGCTTGTAGAAGCGCTGCCCCACTGCCGCGTAAAGCGCATTGGCCACGGCCGGGGCAATAGGTGGAACGCCGGGCTCGCCAACACCGGTAGGCGCTTGCGCCGACGGCACGATGTGCACCTCCACCACCGGCATCTCGTTGATCCGCAACACCTGGAAGTCGTGGAAGTTCGACTGCTCCACCGCCCCATCCTTCAGGGTGATCGCACCATGCAGCGCGGCGGCCAGGCCGTAGCCGATGCCGCCTTCCATCTGCGCCCTGATCACGTCCGGATTGATCGCCACGCCACAATCCACAGCGCAGACCACACGATCCACCTTGTAGCTGCCATCGGCCTTTACCGTCACTTCCGCCACCTGGGCGACGAAGGAGCCGAAGGACTCATGCACGGCAATGCCACGCCCGCGCTTCTCGCCTTCCGCGCCCGGCTGCATTGGCTGGTTCCAGCCCGCTTTCTGCGCGACCAGCTCCAGCGCCCCAAGATGGCGTGGTTTCTTGCCGAGCAGCTCGTGGCGATATGCATAAGGGTCCTTGCCGGCAGTAGTGGCGGCCTGGTCGATCAGGGATTCAACCGCATAGGCGGTATGGGTGTGCCCCACCGAGCGCCACCACTGCACCGGTACGCCAATGTCGTCCGGCGTATGCAATTCCACCTGCAGGTTGGGCACCGCGTAGGCCAGGTTGGACGCGCCCTCCACCGAGGTGTGATCAATGCCTTCCTTCACCATCGCCCCCTCGAAGGCCGTGCCCTTGAGGATGGACTGCCCCACCACGCGCTGGTGCCAGCCCTGCAGCTTGCCCTCGTCATCCAGCGCCAGGCGCGCGCGATGCAGGTAGGCCGGGCGGAAGTAGCCGCCGTGGGTATCATCCTCGCGGGTCCAGACCAGTTTCACCGGTACGTCCTGACCTTTGGCCCGGGCCGCCTTGGCGATGGCCACCGCCTCCAGCAGGTAGTCCGACTGCGGGTTGGCACGACGACCGAAACTGCCACCCGCGTAGAGCTGGGTCAGGCTGACCTTCTCCACCGGGATGCCCAGGTACTTGGCGATAGCCAACTGATCCACCGTCTGGAACTGCTCACCGTTCCAGACATCGCACTGGCCGGCGGATATCTTCACCAGGCAGTTCATCGGCTCCATGGCGGCATGGGCCAGATAGGGGAACTCGAAGTCGGCCTCGATCAGCCTGGCGGGCTGGGCCATGGCCGTGGCGATATCGCCCTGCTTGCCGGCGATCCGGCCTTCCTTGCCGGCGGCCTCACGATAGCGGGCGAAGATCGCCTCGCTGCCGAGTTTGAATGCCTTTGTTTCGTCCCACTCCACCACCAGGGCGTCTCGGCCCTGGCGCGCCGCCCAGGTGTTCTTCGCCAGAACCGCGACGCCGGCGCGACCATGGGGCGTGTCGGTGAACTCCACGACCTCCACCACACCGGGCACGGCCTTGGCCTTGCTCGCATCCACCGATTTCGGCACACCGCCAAAGCGCGGCGGGTAGGCGACTACCGCCACCAGCATGCCGGGCAGCTTGAAGTCCTGGGTGAAGGTGGCGCTGCCGTCGGTCTTGTCGGCGCTGTCCTTGCGGGAAAGACGCTCCTGACCGATCAGGGTGAAATCCTTCGGCGACTTGAGCTGTACCTCGGCCGGCACTGGCTGGCGCGCCGCTGCCGCGGCCAGTTCGCCGAAGCCCGCCTGCTTGCCCGAAGCGGCGTGGCTGACCACCCCCTTGCTCACGGTAATTTCCGCCGCCGGTACCTTCCACTGTTCGGCGGCGGCCGCCACCAGCATGGCGCGGGCGCTGGCACCGGCCTTGCGCATCTGCTCGTAGGAGTTGGCGATGGCGGAGCTGCCACCGGTGCCCTGCATCGGACCAAACGCCAGATTGTTGTAGAGCGTGGCGTTGGCCGGTGCGCCCTCGACCCTCACCTGGCTCCAATCGGCATCCAGTTCCTCGGCCAGCAAGGTAGCCAGGCCGGTATAGCTGCCCTGCCCCATTTCCACGTGCTTGGCCAGGACGGTCACGCTGCCGTCATCCGCGATTCGGACGAAGGCATTAGGCATGAAAGGCCCGGCTGCAGCAGCCAGGGCTTCGCCACTTCGCAGCAGCGGCGCGAAGGCGATGCCCAGCGCGAGACCGCCACTGCCCTTGAGGAAGGTACGCCGGCTGACATTGAGGATGCCGCTGGAGGCCCGGGTATTGGTTTCGAACGTGCCCATGTCGACTCTCCTCAGGCCAGGGTGCCGGCCGCTTCATGGATGGCGGCGCGAATGCGCACGTAGGTGGCGCAGCGGCAGATGTTGCCGCTCATGGCCGCATCGATATCGGCATCGCTCGGTTTCGGGTTGCCGCGCAGCAGCGCCGTGGCGGACATGATCTGCCCAGACTGGCAGTAGCCGCACTGCACCACGTCGAGCTTGCGCCAGGCCGTCTGCACGGCCTTGCCTACCGGGTCTTCGGCGACCGCTTCGACGGTGGTGACCTTCTTGCCCACCACCGCGGAAACCGGGGTGACGCAGGACCGGGTCGCCTGGCCATCGATATGCACGGTACAGGCACCGCACAGGGCCATGCCGCAGCCGTACTTGGTGCCAGTCAGGTTTACAACGTCGCGCAATGCCCAGAGCAAGGGCATGTCCGCAGGCACATCGAGTTCAACGTCGTTGCCGTTCAGGTTCAGGGTAATCATCAGGCTTACCACCTCTGTCTGGATGGTTCGGGAGAAACCGATCGGCAACGCCGAACGGGCATTCAGGGTAATGATGGTTCAGGGGGCCCCTTGCGGGGCACCTTCACGCCGACTGGCGCAGGCGCGCGATGTCCCGCAATGGCGGAGCACCGAACAGCCGGCTGTACTCGCGGCTGAATTGCGACGGGCTCTCGTAGCCCACCCGGCCTCCGGCACTGGCGGCGTCCAGGGCCTCCACCAGCATCAGCCGGCGGGCTTCCTGGAGGCGCAGTTGCTTCTGGAACTGCAGCGGGCTCATGGCCGTCATCGCCTTGAAGTGATGATGCAGGGCCGAGGTGCTCATGTTCACCTCGCTGGCCAGGCGTTCGATCTGCAATGGCTGATGGAAGTTCTGCCGCAGCCAGTTCACGGCGCGGCCGATGCGATGGCCCTGGGTGCCGCTGCTGGCAATCTGGCGCAGTTGAGCGCATTGCTCGCCGCGCAGCAGGCGATAGAGGATTTCCCGGCGCACCAGAGGCGCCAGCACGGGAATGTCTTCGGGGGTATCCAGCAGACGCAGCAGGCGCAGCACCGCATCCTGCAGCGAATCACCCAGGCCGCTCACCGACAGGCAGCGTGGACAGGCTTGTGGAGAGGGAGCGGGAGATGGCAGCTCCATCAGCAGGGCACTGATTTCCTTGGGATCGAGGTCCAGGCGCAGACTGAGAAAAGGCACTTCAGGACTGGCATCGATGACCTGGCCGATCACCGGTAGGTCCACCGACACCACCAGGAACTGCGACGGCCCGTAGTAGTAGGTTTCTTCGCCCAGCAGCACCTTCTTGCGCCCTTGCACCACCAGGCCGAGAGCCGGCTCATAGAGGCAGTGCAGGGGTTCGCTGGGCTGCGCAGTGCGGAACAGGGTCAGGCCGGGAATGGCCGTAACCTGCGCACCGTCCTGTTCGGTGAATCGTTCAATGAACTGCACCAGCTCCTGCTGCTGGCGCGCAGCCGCCCCGGATTCCTGCGCGGCAAGGAGCGTATGTGCATTCATGGTTTGGACCCTCGGAGAAGATGGGCCAACTCTACCCATGGCGTGCAGGCTAGTCTCGCACCCGGAAGCGGTTCAGGAGGATCAGGCAATAATCCAGCAGGATTCGGCTATCAGCCCGGCCGCCTCGCGCGGCACACTGCCCAACATTCCACAACAAGACAGATTCGGGGCGGACCCAACGGCCCGCCCCGCCTTCCTCAGTCGGCAACCTTGATCACGACACGCCCACCTGCCGGGCAGGTTTCCATGTGACGGTTCGCCTCGACGAAGTCCTCGAACGCGAAGACGCGATCAACCGGAGGCTTCAGCAGATGATCACGGGTCATCTGGTTGATATGGTCCAGCGCACGCTGAACCGAAGCCTCATTGGCCTCGATGCCCAGCTCCGGAGAACCGGTGAAGTCGAGTACACAATGCCGATAGAACTGCAGATGTTTCTTGAACGCGGCGCAAGCCGGGAACGCAGTGTCGTTGCCGCCGTTGCAGCCATAGACAACCAGCTTGCCGCGCTGCGCGGCCACGTCGCCCAGGAGCTTCATCTGCTGACCGGCGCACTGATCCAGAACCACCTCGACGCCCTTGCCCTGGGTGAAGCGCTCGGCCTCCAGGACCAGGTCCTGCTCTTCGGTGACGATGATCTTGTCGGCACCCAGTCCTTTGATAAAGGCACGGCTTTCCGGGTAGCTGGTCGATGCGATGACCTTGGCACCCAACGCCTTGGCCAACTGCACCGTCTGCGGCGCCAGGCAATGCCCGGCCTCGGTGACCAGCACATGCTGACCCGGCTTCAGGCCGCCCAGGTCAACCAGGGCGAAATAGGCCATCAGCAGCGGCGTGTAATGGATGCAGGCTTCCTCCGGCGTCAGGACGTCGGGATAGGCCACCAGGCCATTGCGCGGCATCAGCACCAGGTCACCCCAGGCCGGATGTTGGCTCGGCGTACTGGCCGGGAAGCTGGCCACGGGGGTGCCGGGCTTCAGGTCATCGACGCCTTCGCCCACGGCTTCCACGATACCGGCCATCTCGGAACCGAGACCGGAAGGTAACTGGGCCGGTTGCTCAGCCGCCAGGTTCTGCCGCCAGAGCACGTCCCTCCAGCCCACACCCAGAGCCTGGGTGCGCACCAGGACTTCGCCCGGGCCCGGAACGGGTGTCGGCAACTCTTCGAGCGTAAGGACCTCGGGGCCCCCGAACTGGTGAAAACGGATCATGCGGGACATCACATACCTCGCCTGTGACTCTTCATAGCCACGGACTCTATCCGGGCTTTATCTACAAAACCACCCGCGGCCATTGATAGTTGTCATAAACGGCGATGATGTGAGCCTTGACGACCGGCCGTGGGAACTGCACCTTTCACACATTAATTACGGATGATTCCATGAACCGGAACGACCTGCGAAGAGTTGACCTCAACCTTCTTATCGTGTTCGAGACGCTCATGCACGAGCGTAGCGTGACGCGCGCGGCAGAAAAGCTGTTCCTCGGTCAGCCGGCCATCAGTGCGGCACTGGCCCGCCTGCGGACCCTGTTCGACGATCCGCTGTTCGTGCGTACTGGCCGCAGCATGGAACCCTCGGCCCGGGCCATGGAGATCTTCGCCCTGCTCTCCCCGGCGCTGGACTCCATCTCCACGGCCGTCAGCCGTGCTGCCGACTTCGATCCGGCCACCAGCAGCGCCGTGTTCCGCATCGGCCTGTCGGACGACGTGGAGTTCGCCCTGCTCCCCGCCCTGCTCCGCCGCCTGCGCGCCGAAGCCCCCGGCGTGGTGCTGGTGGTGCGACGCACCAACTATCTATTGATGCCCAACCTGCTGGCCTCCGGCGAAATCTCCGTGGGCGTCGCCTACACCGAGGAACTGCCGGCCAACGCCAAGCGCAAGACCCTGCGGCGCTCCAGGCCCAAGCTCCTGCGCGCCGACTCGGTGCCCGGCGCGCTGAGCCTGGATGATTACTCCGCCAGGCCCCATGCCCTGGTGTCCTTCGCCGGCGACCTGGGAGGCTTCGTGGATGAGGAGCTGGCCAAGGTCGGCAAAACGCGCAAGGTCGTGCTGGCGGTGCCGCAGTTCAACGGCCTCGGCACCCTGCTCGCGGGCACCGACCTGGTGGCCATGGTGCCGGACTACACCGCCGCCGCCCTCACCGCCGCCGGTGGCCTGCGTGCCGAAGACCCACCCCT
This sequence comes from Metapseudomonas resinovorans DSM 21078, assembly GCF_000423545.1. Classification (GTDB taxonomy): domain Bacteria; phylum Pseudomonadota; class Gammaproteobacteria; order Pseudomonadales; family Pseudomonadaceae; genus Metapseudomonas; species Metapseudomonas resinovorans. The sequence goes on along the minus strand of NZ_KE384033.1, from coordinate 97,340 downwards.
GCCGGTCCAGTCGTTCGAGCTGTCCATGGCCTGGCGCGGCGCCCAGGACAACGACCCCGCCGAGCGCTGGCTGCGTTCACGCATTCAAATGTATTGCGGGGACCCGGACAGCCTGGAATAGCGGCCAGGCGACGCCCCTTCTTATGTGGGGGGCGAATTCATTCGCTATGTCTGCGTTTGTTGTTGCGAGAGATTTACCAACGGGCCAAGAGCCAGCTCCTACGGGCAATGCAGCTGCCTGCAACACGCAATGCAGGCATCGCCAATTCATTCGCCAAGCAGGCCGAAGGTCTGCCCACCAGACTCTCAGGGGACGCTGCGCATCCCTTGGCGATTGAAATCGCCCCTACAGATTCCAAACCATCAACAACGCCATAACCCCGCCCTGATCAATCACTTCCAGTAATAGTCATCTTCAGGGTGTTCGATTCGTCTGGTCGAATATCCGCACGCAGACTCCGCCCATTCATAAAACCAATTGGCGGAGCTGTCCCATGGAAGCAATACAGAAGAATCTCTGGCGTTACCCTCTTACCCTCGCGGCGGCGGTGGTACTGGTAGCCTGCGGCAAGGCACCGGAAGCCACGCTCAACCAAGCGGCCCCCAAGGTCAGCGTCGCCGAAGTGATCGAACAGCCCCTCAACGAATGGGACGAATTCACCGGTCGCCTGGAAGCTCCGGAGTCCGTGGAAATCCGCCCGCGCGTCTCCGGCTACATCGACCGGGTGGCTTTCGATGAAGGCAGCCTGGTGAAGAAAGGCGACCTGCTGTTCCAGATCGACCCGCGCCCCTTCGAGGCCGAGGTCAAGCGCCTGGAGGCCCAGCTGCAGCAAGCCCGCGCCAACCAGAACCGTGCCGCCAACGAAGCCCGCCGTGGTGAGCGCCTGCGCCAGAGCAATGCCATCTCCGCCGAATTGGCCGACGCTCGCGCCAGCGCTGCCACCGAGGCCCAAGCCGCGGTCGCCGCCACCCAGGCCGAACTGGACAACGCCAAGCTCAACCTCAGCTTCACCCGCGTGACCGCCCCCATCGACGGTCGCGTCAGCCGTGCCGAAATCACCGAAGGCAACCTGGTCAACGCCAGCCAGTCGCTGCTGACCTCGGTGGTCTCCACCGACAAGGTCTACGCCTACTTCGACGCCGACGAGCGCGCCTTCCTCAAGTACGTGGAACTGGCCCGCAAGACCGGCTCCGACACCCGCGCCGCCAGCCCCGTGTACATGGGCCTGTCCAGCGAAACCGGCAACCCGCACCTGGGCCAGTTGGACTTCCTCGACAACCAGGTCAATCCGCGCACCGGCACCATCCGTGGCCGCGCCGTGTTCGACAACAAGGACGGCCGCTTCACCCCCGGTCTTTACGCCCGCATCAAGCTGGTGGGCAGCGAGACCTACCCGGCCGCGCTGATCAAGGACGAGGCCATCGGCACCGACCTGGGCAAGAAGTTCGTCCTGGTGCTGGGTGAAGACAACAAGGTGAACTACCGCTCCATCGAACTGGGGCCAAAGCTGGAAGGCCTGCGCATCGTGCGCAACGGCCTGGTCAAGGGCGAGACCATTGTGGTCAACGGCCTGCAGCGCGCCATGCCCGGCGCACCTGTGGAACCGCAAGCCGTGCCCATGGCCGACGAATCCACCCTCGAACAGTTGGCCCGCCTGCGCCAATCCGTGGATAGCAGCAACGCTCCGCGAGTGGCCGAGCAGAACGCCAAAACGTCCGTCGGCCCGCGCGGCTGAGGTAGCACGCCATGAATTTTTCCCAGTTCTTCATCCTGCGGCCGATCTTCGCCGCCGTGCTGTCGCTGCTGATCCTGATCGGCGGCGCCATCTCGCTGTTCCAGCTACCTATCAGCGAATACCCGGAAGTGGTACCGCCGACGGTGGTGGTGCGCGCCAACTTCCCCGGCGCCAACCCCAAGGTGATCGGTGAAACCGTCGCCTCGCCGCTGGAGCAAGCCATCGTCGGCGTGGAAGGCATGCTCTACATGTCCTCCCAGGCGACCAACGACGGCAAGCTGACCCTGACCATCACCTTTGCCCTGGGCACCGACCTGGATAACGCCCAGGTGCAGGTGCAGAACCGCGTGACCCGCACCATGCCCACCCTGCCCACTGAGGTGCAGCGGCTTGGCGTAACCGTGGACAAGGCCTCTCCGGACCTGACCATGGTGGTGCACCTGACCTCACCGGATAACCGCTACGACATGCTCTACCTGTCCAACTACGCGGCGCTCAACGTCAAGGACGAGCTGGCGCGGCTGGATGGCGTGGGCGACGTACAGCTGTTCGGCATGGGCAACTACTCCCTGCGTGTCTGGCTCGACCCGAACAAGGTGGCTTCGCGCAACCTGACCGCCACCGATGTGGTCAACGCCATTCGCGAGCAGAACCGCCAGGTCGCCGCAGGTGCCCTCGGCGCGCCGCCGTCCGATGCCGGCAACAGCTTCCAGCTGTCGATCAACACCCAGGGCCGCCTGGTCACCGAGGAAGAGTTCGAGAACATCATCATCCGGGCCGGTGACGACGGCGAGATCACTCGCCTGAAGGACATCGCCCGCGTCGAGCTGGGGTCCAACCAGTACGCCCTGCGCTCGCTGCTGAACAATCAGCCGGCCGTGGCGATTCCGGTGTTCCAGCGTCCCGGCTCCAACGCCATCGAAATCTCCGACGCCGTTCGTGAGCGCATGGCCGAACTGAAGCAGAGCTTCCCCCAGGGCATGGACTACGAAATCGTCTATGACCCGACCATCTTCGTGCGCGGTTCCATCGAGGCGGTGGTTCACACCCTGCTCGAAGCCATCGTGCTCGTGGTCCTGGTGGTGATCCTGTTCCTGCAGACCTGGCGCGCCTCGATCATCCCGCTGGCCGCCGTGCCGGTGTCGCTGATCGGCACCTTCGCGGTGATGCACCTGTTCGGCTTCTCGCTCAATGCCCTGTCGCTGTTCGGCCTGGTGCTGGCCATCGGCATCGTGGTGGACGATGCGATCGTCGTCGTGGAAAACGTCGAACGGAACATCGGACTCGGCAAGTCGCCGGTGGAAGCCACCCGCCAGGCCATGAAGGAAGTGACCGGCCCGATCATCGCCACTGCCCTCGTGCTATGCGCCGTATTCGTGCCCACCGCCTTCATCTCTGGCCTCACCGGGCAGTTCTACCAGCAGTTCGCCCTGACCATCGCCATTTCCACGGTGATCTCGGCCTTCAACTCGCTGACCCTGTCGCCGGCCCTGGCCGCTGTGCTGCTGAGGGACCACCACGCACCGAAGGACCGCTTCTCCCGCGTGCTCGACACGCTGTTCGGCCGCTGGTTGTTCAACCCGTTCAACCGCATGTTCGAACGCGCTGGCGGCGGCTACGTCCGTACCGTGCGCCGCGTCCTGCGGGGCAGCAGCATCGCCATGTTCATCTATGCCGGCCTGCTGGGACTCGGCTACCTGGGCTTCTCCAGCACCCCGGCCGGCTTCGTGCCGCAACAGGACAAGCAGTACCTGGTGGCCTTCGCGCAACTGCCGGATGCCGCCACCCTCGACCGCACCGAAGCGGTGATCAAGCGCATGTCCGAGATCGCCTCCAAGCACCCGGGTGTGGAAAACACCGTGGCCTTCCCGGGCCTGTCCATCAACGGTTTCACCAACAGCCCGAACAGCGGCATCGTGTTCACCCCGCTCAAGCCCTTCGATGAGCGCAAGGACCCGTCCATGTCGGCTGGCGCCATCGCCGCCGAGCTGAACAAGCAGTTCGCGGATATCCAGGATGCCTACATCGCGATCTTCCCGCCGCCCCCGGTTCAGGGCCTCGGCACCATCGGCGGCTTCCGCCTGCAGGTCGAGGACCGCGGCAACCTGGGCTACGAGGAGCTGTACAAGCAGACCCAGAACATCATCGCCAAGGCGCGCCAGCTGCCGGAGCTGAACCCCATGTCGGTGTTCACCAGCTACCAGGTCAACGTGCCGCAGGTGGATGCCGCCATCGACCGCGAAAAGGCCAAGACCCACGGCGTGGCCATCAGCGACATCTTCGACACCATGCAGGTGTACCTGGGTTCGCTGTACGCCAACGACTTCAACCGCTTTGGCCGCACCTACCAGGTCAACGTCCAGGCCGACCAGCAATTCCGCCTGGAGCCCGAGCAGATCGGCCAGTTGAAGGTGCGCAACAACCGTGGCGAGATGATCCCGCTGTCCACCTTCGTCAAGGTGGAAAACAGCGCTGGCCCCGATCGCGTCATGCACTACAACGGCTTCATCACCGCCGAGATCAACGGCGCAGCCGCGCCCGGCTACAGCTCCGGCCAGGCCGAGGCGGCCATCGCCAAGCTGCTGGACGAAGAGCTGCCCAACGGCATGACCTACGAATGGACGGACCTGACCTACCAGCAGATCCTCGCCGGCAATACCGCGATCTTCATCTTCCCGCTCTGCGTACTCCTGGCCTTCCTGGTGCTGGCCGCCCAATACGAGAGCTGGAGCCTGCCGCTGGCGGTGATCCTGATCGTGCCGACCGTGCTGTTCTCCGCCATCACCGGGGTGATCCTGGCTGGTAGCGACAACAACATCTTCACCCAGATCGGCTTGATCGTACTGGTGGGCCTGGCGTGCAAGAACGCCATCCTCATCGTCGAGTTCGCCAAGGAGAAACAGGAAGAAGGCCTGGACCGCGTCGCCGCCGTCCTGGAAGCCTGCCGCCTGCGTCTGCGCCCGATCCTGATGACCTCCATCGCCTTCATCATGGGCGTGGTGCCCCTGGTGCTGTCCTCCGGTGCCGGCGCCGAAATGCGCCACGCCATGGGTGTCGCGGTGTTCAGCGGGATGATCGGCGTGACCTTCTTCGGCCTGCTGCTGACCCCGGTGTTCTACGTCCTGATCCGCGGATTCGTCGAAAAGCGCGAAGCGCGCAAGGCCGCCCGCGCCCCGCAACTGAAGGAAGCACACGCATGATGCACAAGGCTTTCGCCCCCGCCCTGCTGGCACTGGCCCTTTCCGCCTGTGCCGTGGGCCCGGACTACAAAGCCCCCGACACCGAGCCCGCGCGGCTCGCCTCGGCGGACGCCGTGAAGGCCGATCGCGGCCGTTTCGAGAGCGTCTGGTGGCAACAGTTCGACGACCCGACCCTGAATCAGCTGGTGCAGCAGTCGCTCAAGGAAAACCGTGAGTTGCGCATCGCCTTCGCCCGCCTCAAGGCGGCCCGTGCCTTCCGCGACGATGTCGGCAACGACCAGTTTCCGGTGGTCACCGCTGGCGCCAGCGCCGAAATCGGCAAGGGCCAGCAGCCCGGCGTCACCGAAGAGCGCGCCAACAGCGAGCGTTACGACCTCGGCCTGAACATGGCCTGGGAGCTGGACCTGTTCGGCCGCATCCAACGCCAGATCGAAGCCAGCGAAGCGGAAACCGACGCGGCCCAGGCTGACCTGCAGCAATTGCAGGTCAGCCTGATCGCCGAACTCGTGGACGCCTACGGCAACCTGCGTGGCGCGCAGCTCAGGGAGCGGATTGCCCGCGAAAACCTGGAGAACCAGCAGGAGTCCCGTGGCCTGACCGAACAACTGCGCGACGCGGGCGTCGGCAGCGAGCTGGATGTGCTGCGCGCTGACGGGCGTCTGGCCGCCACCGAAGCCAGCCTGCCGCAACTGCAGGCCGAAGAAGCGCGTGCCCGCAACCGCATCGCCACGCTGCTCGGCCAGCGCCCGGAACAGCTGACCGTGGACCTGTCGCCCAAACCGTTGCCGGTGATCGCCAAGGCCCTGCCCATTGGCGATCCCGCCGAACTGCTGCGCCGCCGCCCGGACGTGCGATCCGCCGAACGCCAACTGGCCGCCGCCACCGCCGGCGTGGGCGTGGCCACGGCTGATCTGTTCCCCCGTGTGAGCCTTTCCGGCTTCCTCGGTTTCACCGCTGGGCGCGGTTCGCAGATCGGTTCCTCCGCTGCACGAGCCTGGGCCGTGGCCCCGACCATCTCCTGGGCGGCCTTCGACCTGGGCAGCGTCCGCGCCCGCCTGCGGGGTGCCGAAGCGGACGCCGAAGGTGCCCTGGCCAGCTACGAGCAACAGGTGCTGCTGGCCCTGGAGGAGTCCGAGAACGCCTTCAGCGACTACGGCAAGCGCCAGCAGCGCCTGGTTTCCCTGGTACGCCAGTCGGAAGCCACCCGTGCCGCCGCCGAACAGGCCGCAACCCGCTATCGCGAAGGCACTGTGGACTTCCTCGTGCTGCTGGACGCCGAACGCGAGCGACTGGCCGCCGAAGACGCCCAGGCCCAGGCCGAAGTCGAGGTCTATCGCGGCATCGTCGCCATCTACAAGGCCCTTGGCGGCGGCTGGCAACCCCAGGCGTGACCCTCTCTTCCCTTGCCCGGCCTGCCCCGGCCGGCATTTTCACCCCGCGGGTACGAGCTCCTCGCCGCGGGGCCTTTTATTCAAGTCGCGATGGATTCCCGCGAACGACCGGCGCGACCGGCCACCGGGAAGCCCACTGCCTGCGTCAAGGACGGCTGTAACGAATTCGGAGATTGCTCTGGATACCCCACCCCTTGATCTCGATAGGAGACATTCCATGAAAAAGCTCATCACTTCCGCAACCTTGCTGGCCGTCGCCCTTTCCGCTGGTTCGGCGATGGCATCCGGCGGCGGCGACCGCACCATCTCCCGCTACGAGAAGCGCCTTGCGCAGATCGAAAAACAGCAACACGAGGCAAACGAAGCGGTCGCCCAGAAGGAACTCGCCGAAAAAGCGAAGCGTGGCTAAGCCACAAAAAAGGAGCGGGTCGCCCCGCTCCTTTCATCCGTCAGCGGTGTTCAGGCTACGGGGGTTCGACGAGCCTGTTGCCTGGGCTCCAGCTTGCGCCGCGCCACAAGCGTCTTGGCCGCCGTCATGTGAATGGGCCCACCCTGATAGGTAGGCAGATCGCGCGATACCCAGTCGATGCCCTTGTCGTGCCAGTGCACTTCGCCCGCGTCCAGCTTCATGTCCCGCTGCAGTTCCCGGATCACCTGGCGCACGCGCGCGTCGCTGTAGAAGGCTTCGTTGTCGACGGCCTTGCAGAGCGATTCGCCGTCTTGTCCGGTCAGCGTGAGCAACAATGACCCATCGGGCCGGGGCTTCACGACTACCTGGTACTGCGCAAAGGCATCATAGAAGGCAGTAAATGGCAGCTTCATTCGGAAACTCCTGTCGGGTCCTGGGTTTTCGAACCTTGTTCCCTGCAGTCGTCGTGCCCGTTTGCTGCTTCAGGTAATTTCCTTGCAAATCAGCCATATGGAGCGGGAGCGCCCTGCAACCTGTGGGTGACTTGCACGATTCCCCGTCCAGCTCTCATGCAAATTGCACGAAGCCCCGATGAAGCCGGGCGTTCCTGTCGTCGACGAATTACGTCGTGGCTTGACCGGCGCGCGCGATCCTGCGAAAAGGCTGCGCGCAAATGGCCGGACCCGACCGACGAACCAAGGAGCACATCCCATGAGTGACGAACTGCAGATAACCGATATCCAGCTGGGCAACGGCAAGGAAGTGGTCAAGGGCGCCCTGATCACCACCCAGTACCGCGGCACCCTGGAAGACGGCACCGAGTTCGATTCGTCCTACAGCCGTGGCAAGCCCTTCCAGTGCGTGATCGGCACCGGGCGTGTCATCAAGGGCTGGGACATCGGCCTGATGGGCATGAAAGTGGGCGGCAAGCGCAAGCTCTTCGTCCCGGCGCACCTGGCCTACGGCGAACGCCAGGTCGGCGCCCATATCAAGCCCAACTCCAACCTGCTGTTCGAGATCGAATTGCTGGAAGTGCTGACGCGGGACGATTGATTCACCCCGGTGCTGCACAGCGACAGGCCGCAGGCTTGTGGCCTGGGCTGCCGCTGGAACCGCGCAATAGAGGGGAGATAACACCAGGCAATCGTGTCGCCGGCGACAGGCAGGATACCGGACGACTCTTTCAGCACGCTGACAGCGGTCCCTCAGCGCCATAGGCGCCTACCCTTTGCAGGGACAAAGTCGTCTTCCTACAACAGCCAAAACCTGTCGATTTCCCCGAATGGCAATCGACCAGCTAGCGAATCCCAACTTCAACAGGAGTCGCCCATGTCCCTGCAACTGTTCGCCCATCCCTTCTCGTCTTACTGCCAGAAGGTGCTGATCGCGCTCTACGAGAACGACACACCCTTCCGCATGCGCTTGCTGTCACCGGATGACCCGACCACCGCCGACGAGTTCCAGACCCTCTGGCCGCTCCAGCGGTTTCCGTTGCTGCTGGACGGCGAGCGGCCGGTGATGGAGTCGAGCATCATCATCGAATACCTGCAGCAACATCATGCCGGGCCGGTAACGCTGATCCCCGAGGGGCCGGAAGCCGCGCTTGAGGTGCGCATGCTGGATCGCTTCTTCGACCTGTATGTGATGACGCCGATGCAGAAGCCGGTGTTCGATAGCCTGCGCCCGGCAGAGCAGCGCGACGCGCTTGGCGTGGCGGAAGCGAAAGGCCTGCTGGAGCGCAGTTACGCCTGGCTCGAAGAGAAGCTCGCGGGCCGAGCCTGGGCGGCCGGCGAAACCTTCAGCCTGGCCGACTGCGCAGCCGCGCCGGCGCTGTTCTATGCCGACTGGGTACACCCGATTGCCGGGTCGTTCGGCAACGTCCGGGCCTATCGGCAGCGCTTGCTGGCTCGTCCCTCGTTCGCCCGCGCGGTGGACGAAGCGCGCATGTATCGACCGCTGTTCCCGCTGGGGGCGCCGGATCGCGACTGAGCCTTCCACTCTTCGGCAGTCGACAGGTAAGGTTGCCCATTCGCCCTTCAATCTCGAACAGGAAGTCCCCATGCGTGAACTGTCGGCTTTCCCCATCGCTCGCAAGTGGCCCGCGACCCAGCCGGACCGGCTGCAGCTTTAGTCCCTGCCGACGCCCAATGGCGTCAAGGTCTCGATCATGCTGGAGGAGACCGGCCTGCCCTACGAGCCGCACCTGGTGAGCTTCGAGCGCAACGACCAGATGTCGCCGGAGTTCCTCTCCCTCAATCCGAACAACAAGATTCCCGCCATCATCGACCCCAACGGCCCGGATGGTCGTCCGCTGCCACTGTTCGAGTCTGGCGCCATCCTCATCTACCTGGCCGACAAGACCGACCAGTTGATTCCAGAGGACGCTGCCGGCCGCGTGGGAGGCGCGCGGTGGACCCAGTCTTTACGGGGGGCGGGCTTGCCCATGGAGCTGTCCTCGACACAACGTCAGGCCCGTACGGTAACCCAGGCGCGTGCGACTGTCTTCAGCGCGTCATCCGCCCGCGTCCGCTTTCTTGGCCTCTTTGCCAAGGGTGCCGAACTCGATCTGCGTCTTGATATAGAACAGCGCAATGTCCTCGTCCTCCAGGCGTTCGAACAGCCGGGCTGACTCCTCTTCGGTGAGTGCCAGGCGGACCTCGATGGGTTGGTCGGCGAGTTCGAAAAAGTGTGCGGAGTGCAGCCGGCCGGTGTGGCCGAAACCTTCGATGGCGGTGCTCATGGTCGCGCCGCGCAGGCCCAGCTCGTTGGCCAGGTCGACGAGCCAGTCACCGACCATCTTGCCGTGATAGCGGCGATTTTGCTGGGTGAAGAAAATCACCAGGAAACCGTTCATGAGCGTTCTCCAATGGCCTCCATTGCTTTCAGCATAGCCCCGGGGGTATTGCTGGGCTTATGAATTAAATGATCGAAACGCAGAAATTAATTATTGTTTTACGATAATTAGTTCTTTATGATTTCTCCACATTCCTTCCTCTGGAGCCTTCCCATGACGTCCCAAGATATTGCCCGGTTCAGCCAGCGCATGTCGGCTGTCACCCTGTTATTGATCATTGCCATGTTGCTGCTCAACGCGGCGCTGTGGCTGTTTCCGCAGTTGAGCGCGGAAAGTGGCTACGGGTTCGGTTTTGGCCTGAGCAATAGCCTGTCGAGCCATCTGGCTGCCGGTGCTGTCTTTCCCTGGTGGCAAACCCTGGGCGGCATTCTGCTGTCGAGCATCCCCCTGCTGGCGCTGGCCTTTGGCTTGAGCCATCTGCGCCAGTTGTTCCAGAGCTATGCCCGCGGCGAGTACTTTTCCAGCGCGGCGGCGGTGCATTTGGGCAAGGTCGGGCGGGGCGTGGCGTTGTGGGTGTTGCTGGACTTTCTCTGCGAGCCGCTACTCAGCATCTGGGTCACCCTGAACGCGCCGGTGGGCGAGCGCCTGATCAGTCTCAGCATCACCGCCCCGACCTTTGTCGCGCTGTTTTTGGCTGCGTGTATTTCCATCATCGCGCGTATCCTCTGGCAGGCCAGTGAAGTGGCTTCGGAAAACCGCGCCTTCGTGTGAGATCAGTATGTCAATTGTCATTCAACTGGACGTGATGCTGGCCCGACGCAAGGTCAAATCCAAGGACCTCGCGGCGGCGATCGGCATCACCGAGGCCAACCTGTCCCTGCTCAAGCAGGGCAAGGTCAAGGGCCTGCGGCTCGCGACCCTGGACGCGATCTGCCAATACCTGGAGTGTCAGCCGGGCGACCTGTTGATCCATGAGCCCGAGGTGGAGTAGCGTCGGCCTCCCTTAACGCGATAAAGGCGGTCTGTGTCATAGCGCTCGAACATTTGCTGTATGCCGGCCCGCTGCTGTCGCTGGCGCTGCTCTGGACCGTGGTCGTGGTCACGCCGGGGCCGAACTTCTTTACCACGGCGCAATTGGCCGCCAGCTGTTCGCGTCGCCATGGCATGATCGCCGCGCTGGGTGTCGCCACCGGCACGGTGCTCTGGGGGCTGGCCGGCGGCCTGGGGATCAAGTCGCTGTTCAGCGCCGCCCCGGCCCTGTAACTGGCCTTCAAGATCGCCGGTGGCTGCTACCTGATCTACCTGGGCCTGAAGCAGTTCAGGCGCAAGCCGGCGCCGACCGGGGCGGGCAACGGTTTGCCTGGTGAGTCGGGCCGCAGCCTGTTCTCGGCCTATCGCCTGGGCTTTCTCGGCAACATGACCAACCCCAAGTCGGCGCTGTTCGTCGCCACCATCTTCGCCACCTCGATGCCGGCGTCACCACCGCCGTTGCTGCTGGGCCTGGCCGTGCTCACCATGGCCTCGCTGTCGTTCACCTGGTACTGCTGCGTCGCGCTGTTCTTCGCCAGCAACCGCATGACTGCCGTCTATAGTCGTTCGCGCAAATGGCTGGACCGCTTTGCCGGCAGTTGCTACCTGCTGTTCGGCGCCCATCTGGTGGCCAATCGCTGAAACCGGGGCCGGGCGCACGCCATGGATTTTCAGGGTCAGGAGACAGGACATGAGCTTCACTTTTCGCCCCGTGCAGGATCGGGATATTCCACGGATCTGCGGTTTTGCCGGTAATCCCGAGGAGCTGTTTTTCTTTTTCCCGGCGGCCAGCTGGCCGCTGACTCATGAGCAACTGCGCGACTCCATTGCCCAACGCTGCGATTCGACAGTGATCGAGCGAGACGGCCAGGTACTGGGTTTCGCCAACTTCTACCGGTGGGAAGCCCACGGCACCTGCACCCTCGGCAATCTCATCGTCGATCCCGAGGGCCCGCGGCGCGGGCGTCGCCGGGCAGTCGATCGGCGAGATGCTGCGCATCGCCCGGGACAAACACCAGGCCGCACAGGTGACCCTGTCCTGCTTCAATGACAACGTGGCGGGCCTGCTGCTGTATCCGAAGCTCGGGTTCGTGCCGTTCGCCATCGAAGAGCGCCGGAACAAACAGAGTAGGAGCTGGCTGGCCAGCGAAACGCCGCCATTCGCTGGCCAGCCAGCTCCTACGGGCAATGCAGCTGCCTACAGCACGGAATGCAGCCCCAGCCAATTGAATCGTCCCCACAGGACAATTCAGCCTGATGGTGAGCTCTGCTAACGTGATGCGCACTCACTCGCGGAAGGGATTTCATGCTCGCATTCATTCAGAACCACCCGCTGGTTTTCGGCGTCGCCCTGTTGCTGCTCGACCTGCTGGTCTGGCGCAGCATTCCCGTCGAGCAACGCACCTGGCGGGTGCTCTGCCGCGTCGTGCTCTTCCTGCTGTTCAGCGCCCTGATCATCGATGCCGGGTTGAACCCACTGCAGCCGCCGCCCTGGACGGACACCACACTCAACCTGGTGGCCACTGCCCTGGAAATCGTCTGGTGGCTGTTCTGCGCTCGCACCTTGACCGTGGTGCTGGGCCTGCTGATGCCGCGTATCGGCCATGCCGGGCGACTGCTGCAGGACCTGCTGGGCGCGGTGATCTTCCTGGTGGCGGTGGTGGCGGCGGCGGCCTATGTGATGCAGTTGCCGGTGAAAGGCCTGCTGGCCACCTCCGGGGTCATGGCCATCGTCATCGGCCTGGCCCTGCAGAGCACCCTGAGCGATGTGTTCTCCGGCATCGTCCTGAACACCACCAAGCCTTACCAACTGGATGACTGGATTTCCATCGACGGTACCGAAGGCAAGGTGGTGGAAATCGACTGGCGCGCCACCCACCTGCTCACCAGCCAGGGCAGCACGGTGGTGATTCCGAACTCGGTTGCGGCCAAGACCAAGGTCCACAACTTCAGCCGCCCCTATGAGCTGACGGGCGTGTCCATCAGCCTCAGGGTCCCCACCCAGGTGCGACCGCGCCGGGTGCTGGATGCCCTGGAAAAGACGGTGCAGGGCATCAGCGTGCTGCTCACCAGCCCCAAGCCCAAGGTCGCGATCAAGGGCTCGGACCTGGAGTCCGTGGAGTACGAAGCCAGCGGCTTCATCCGTACCGGCGAGAACAAGACCGAAGTCCGCAACCTGATGTACGACCTGGCGCACCGCCATCTCGAAGCCGCCGGCATAGCCTTCAGCAGCGATAGCGTGCCCCAGCCCTGGTCGCGGCCGCGTCTACTGCTGGAGGACGTGAAGATTTTCCGTGCCCTGAGCAGCGAGGAGAAAGACGAACTCAGCCAGGTCATGGCGCCCCTGGCCTTCTCCGCCGGCCAGGTGGTGCTGGATGTCGGCGAGGTTTCCGATGGCCTGCTGGTGATCGGCACCGGCGTCATCTCGGCGGCGGTACCCGACGGCGCCGGCATGATCGAGGCCGGCCGCATGGGGCCGGGCGAAATTCTCGGCGAAGAAGGCATCGCCAACGATGCACCGTCCCAGGCGCGATTCACCGCGCTCACCTCCTGCGTGCTCTACCGCGTCGAGCGGGACGCAATCCGTAGCTGCCTGGAGGAGCGCATCGAAGTCCGTGCCGCCCTCACCCGTCTACGCTCCTTCCGTGAGCAGGCCAGTCGCAACCTGCTGTTGCAGAAGCCCCAGGCAATCAGGAAAGGCGGCTTTCTCAGTTGGCTGCACAAGAAGGGCTGAGGGCGGAAAACCGCCCGCCCGGCACCCTCACCGCCCCCAAAAGGGCGGATTCCCGCCACACTCGCGTGCTTCCAGGCCCTTGAATCCCGCCAAGTGAAACGATTCAGGGCCATCCCCCGATTCCGGCACGACATTTGCCTGCGCACCGCCCCTTTCGAGAAACAGAAAGGGACAGTCCCATGAAAAAACTCCTCCTAGGACTCCTGTGCCTCACGGTGCTCGGCTGTGCCAAGCAACCCGAGCCGGAGAAGTCCGTCGACGTGCTGCTGATCGGCGCCGGCATCATGAGTGCCAGCCTCGGCACCTATCTCCACGAACTGGAGCCGGGCTGGACCATCGACATCTACGAGCGCCTGGACCAGGTCGCGGCGGAAAGCTCCAACCCCTGGAACAACGCAGGCACCGGCCACTCCGCCTTCTGCGAGCTGAACTACACGCCGGAAACCGCAGACGGCGGCATCGACATCAGCAAGGCCGTGGCGATCAACGAATCCTTCGAGATCTCCAAGCAGTTCTGGGCCTACCAGGTCGAACGCAACGTGCTGAGCAACCCGAAGTCCTTCATCAACGGCGTGCCGCACATGAGCTTCGTCTGGGGTGATGACAACATCGCCTTCCTCAAGAAGCGCCACGCCGCCCTGCAGCACAGCTCGCTGTTCCGTGGCATGGAGTACTCCGAAGACTTCGATCAGATCAAACAGTGGGTACCCCTGGCGATGGAAGGCCGCCCAGCCGACCAGAAGGTCGCCGCCACCCGCATGGCCATCGGCACCGACGTGAACTTCGGTGAGATCACCCGCCAGCTGATCGGCTCCCTGACCCAAAGCGACAAGGTCAAGCTGAACCTCAAGCACGAAGTACGCGACATCAAGCGCAACGATGACGGCACCTGGACCGTTACCGCGGCCGACCTCGGCAACAACGAGGCGCAAACCAGCGTCAAGGCCAGATTCGTCTTCATCGGCGCTGGCGGTGGCGCCCTCAAGCTGCTGCAGAAGTCCGGCATCCCGGAAGCCGAAGGCTATGCCGGCTTCCCGGTGGGCGGCCAGTTCCTGGTTACCCGCAACCCCGAGGTCGTCGCCCAGCACCAGGCCAAGCTCTATGGCAAGGCCTCGGTCGGCTCGCCACCGATGTCCGTGCCGCACCTGGACACCCGCGTGATCGATGGCCAGAAGGTGCTGCTGTTCGGGCCCTTCGCCACCTTCTCCACCAAGTTCCTGAAGAACGGCTCGCTGCTGGACATGTTCAGCGCCCTGACCACCGACAACATCGGCCCGATGACCAATGCCGGCCTGGACAACCTACCGCTCAGCACCTACCTCATGGGCCAGCTGATGCTCAGCCAGGCCGACCGCATGCACGAGCTGCGTGAATACTTCCCGCAGGCGAAGGACGAAGACTGGGAACTGCTGACCGCCGGCCAGCGCGTGCAGGTGATCAAGAAGGACGCCGAGAAAGGCGGCGTCCTGCAGTTCGGTACCGAAGTCGTCAGCTCCGCCGACGGCAGCATCGCCGCCCTGCTGGGCGCCTCGCCGGGCGCCTCCACCGCGGCGCCGATCATGCTCACCGTGCTGGAGAAGACCTTCAAGGACAAGGTGCAGACGCCGGAATGGCAGGCTCGCCTGAAGGAAATCATCCCCTCCTACGGCCGCAAGCTGAACAACGACCTGGAGCTGACCAACCAGGTCCGCGCCTGGAGCAGCGAGCGCCTGCAGCTGGACTACGTACCGGTACTGCCCGAGGTGGCTGCGCAGTAAACGAATCATAGGTTGGAGCGAGTTCGACGAAACCCGACAGCACTGGCCACGGTACCGGGAAATCTTGGGCTTCGCAGGCTCAGCACCCACCTGCGAGGCTTGTCCCTCAGCATGGCTGTCGGGACGCGTTCCTTTGCTCTGAACGATAGTGTCGACGCGGGTCCTGCTTGCCCTGCGTCGACGCTAATCGAAAGTCAGGCTGTTCCCTTCGTACACCCGCGCGAACCTTGGTTCCGTAGCCCGGAGAGCTGTCCTGTTCCGGGTTCCATGGGACAACAACAAGGAGAAGAAAATGCCCTGGCACCTCGAAGCGCTGATCAGCATCTCCGCCGGCCTGCTGCTCGGCAATTTCACCGAATGGTGGTTCCACCGCATCGTGCTGCACGGCATGGGCCGCAAGCGCGGTACTTTCTGGAGCTTCCATTTCCACGAACACCACCGCAATGCCCGCCAGCACGACTTCTACGACCCCTGCTACCGCCGCCCTCCGCTGGGCTGGCATGCGCAGGGCAAGGAAGCCTGGGCACTGATCGCTGCCAGCGCCCTGGTGGCGCCCCTGATCCTCTGGGCGCCCTGGCTGTGCCTGACGCTCTGGTACTGCGCCGGCAACTACTACTTCACTCACAAGAAGGCCCACGACAACCCCGACTGGGCCCGCCGGCACCTGCCCTGGCACTACGACCACCATATGGGTCCCAACCCGCAGGCCAACTGGTGCGTAACCAAGCCGTGGTTTGATTGGGTGTTCGGTACGCGCGAACATTTCGTGGGGACCGAACGAGAGGCGCGGGCCTGACCGGAGTCGGGGACAGACACCTGCCGTGCCTGTGGCTTTATGCCTTGATCCAACCCTGCTCCAACAGTGCCCGGTCCCACGCCGGTTCATCGCTGATTCGCTCCACCAGGAACTCGATCAGGGTGCGCACCTTCAGCGCCCGGCGTTGGGTGGCCGGGTAGACGGCGGAAAAGTTGAAGGCCGTCAGCGAATAGTCGGTGAGCACGGGGACCAGCCGCCCGGCCAGCAGGTCGTCGCTGGCCACCAGGGTCGGCAGGCAGACTACGCAGGTACCGGTGATGGCGTAATCGCGCAGCAGGTGGACGGAGTTGGAGCGCACCTGACCGGTGAGGTTGAGTTCCACTTGTTCATTGCCGTTGAACACCCATTTGTTGCGCGACGGGTAGCCCTCGTAGAGCGCCACCTTGTGTGCCTGGAGGTCTGCGGGCACGGCGGGCGCGCCGTGGCGCTCCAGGTAGTCGGGGGAGGCGCAGAACAGCCGGCGGACGGAAAACAGCTTGCGCTCGATCAGGCTCTCGGCCAACGGCGGGAACATCTGGAAGGCCACGTCGAAGCCTTCCTCGATCGGGTCCACCACCCGGTCGTTGACGATCACGTCGACCTCGATGTCCGGGTAGAGCTCGGTGAATTCCGCCAGCAGGCTGCCGAAGTGGCCGATGGCAAAGCCCGGCAGCATCTGGATGCGCAGCTTGCCGGTGGGTTTGGCACGCAGGTCGCGCATCTGCTCGGTCAGGCTGTTGAAGGTCGCTACCATGTCGGCGCATTCCTTGTAGTAGGTCTCCCCGACCTCCGACAAACGCACATGGCGGGTGCTGCGGTGGAACAGCGGCGCGCTGATGTACTCCTCCAATTGCTGGATGCGATGGCTGATGACCGAGCGGGTCACGCCCAGTTGCTGGGCGGCCTTGGCGAAGTTGCCGGTTTCCGCGACGCGGACGAAGGCTTCGATGCTGAGCAGGCGGTCCATGGTGTTTTCCAGTTCCAGCGATGATCTAACTGTAGGGGCGATTTCAATCGCCAAGCAGGCCGAAGGTCTGCCCTTCGTATTCGAGCGGGGCTGCTGCGCCGCCCTTGGCGAATGAATTGGCTATGTCTGCATTACGTGTTGCAGGCAGCTGCATTGCCCGTAGGAGCTGGCTTGCCAGCGAATGGCCCCGTTTCGCTGGCAAGCCAGCTCCTACAAGACTCTTGGCCGGATGGTAAATCTCTCGCAACAGCCAACGCAGACATAGCCAATGACTTCGCCCCTACAGACCAGCTCCCACCAACTTGCGCTGCATCGGGAACAGCTGCCAGCCGAAGCGTTCGCTCACCAGCCCCCAGACACCCTGCGGTGCCTTCAGCATCATCACCACCGCCACGCTGCCGAGGATGATCATGTACAGCGCGCCGAATTCGGCGAAGCAACTGCGCAGCGCGAAGTAGATCAGGGTGCCGATCAGCGGCCCTTCCAGGGTGCCGATGCCGCCGATGATGACGATGAAGATCACTGCTGCCGTCCAGTCCTGCACGCTGAAGGCGGCATCCGGGGAGATGCGCAGCTTCTGCAGGAAGATCAGCGCACCGACGACGCCCGTGCAGCCGGCAGCCAGCACATAGACCAGCAGCTTGGTGCGGAACACGTTGATGCCCAGGCTCCCGGATGCCGGCTCGGAGTCGCGGATGGCCGTCAGCGCCAGGCCCTGGCGCGAGCGCAGCAGCAGGTAGACCACCAGCACCGCCGCCACGGCAATGCCCAGGGCGCTGAAGTACAGCAGCATCTCGCGGCTGTCACGGCTGCTGCCGATCTGCCGAACGATGGAGGCCGGCAGGCTCTGTCCGGAGCCACCGCCCAGGCTGCCCACCTGGGCCAGGCCGAGCCGGAACACCTCGGCCACCACCCAGGTGCCAATGGCGAAATAGGCTCCGCGCAGGCGGAACAGCACCAGCGCCGTGGGTACTGCGAGCAGCGCCACCACCAGGCCGGAGAGGAATACCGCGGCCAGCGGCGGCACACCCAACTGCGACGCCAGCACGAACAGCAGGTAGCCACCCAGGCCGACGAAGGCCTGCTGGCCCACCGAAACCATGCCGGCGTAGCCCGCCAGCAGGTTCCACATCTGCGCCAGGGCCAGGTAGTAAGCGAACTCCACCACCAACCGCAGCACCGCGCGGTCGGCCCAGAACGGCAGGGACGCCAGCACCAGCACCAGCACGCCCAGCAGCGCCAGGCCCACCTGGCTGCTGCGGGTGGCGCGCTGGACGAGGTAGGCATTGTTCATCGCATTCATCAGTCGACACTCCGGGGAAACAGGCCACGCGGGCGAAAAACCAGGATCAGCAGGAACACCAGGTGGCCGGCGAGGATCTGCCAGCCCGGATCGATACGCGCCCCCACCGCCTGGGCAACGCCGAGGATCACGCCACCGGCCAGGGTGCCCCAGAGGCTGCCGAGGCCGCCGATGATCACCGCCTCGAAGCCGTAGAGCAGGCGCGCCGGGCCGACGCTGGGGTCGAAGCTGGTGCGTACCGCGAGGAACACGCCGGCGATGGACACCACCGCCATCGCCAACGCCATGGCCAGGCCGAAGATGTGGCGGTTGTCGATGCCCATCAGTTGGGCCGTGTGCTGGTCGTCAGAGGTGGCGCGGAAAGCGCGACCCAGGCTGGTCTTGTAGAACAGCAGCTGCAAACCGCCGATCACCAGCAGCGCGCTGCCGAACACCATCAGCGGCATCACGCCGAGGCTGAGGCCGCCCACGGCCACGCTGGCCACTTCCAGATCGCCCTGGGAGAGTTTCTGGCTGTCGGCGCTGAAGAACTCCAGCAGCACGTTCTGCAGGATGATCGACAAGCCGAAGGTCACCAGCAGCGGCGGCAGGATGTCATTGCCGAGGGTGCGATTGAGCAGTTGCCGTTGCAGGCCGTAACCGACCACGAACATCACCGGCACCACCAGCACCAGGCTCGCCAGCGGCGACAGGCCGAGTGCCTCGACCACCACCAGGGCCAGGTAGGAGGCCAGCACGATGAAGTCGCCATGGGCGATGTTGACCAGGCGCATGATGCCGAACATCAGCGACAGGCCGACCGCGAACATGGCGTAGAGGCCGCCGAGCAGCACGCCCTGCACCAGGGTATTGAGCCATTCCATCATCGTGCCTCCGCCAGGCCGAAATAGGCCGCCTTGATCTGTTCCTTGCTCACCTCCCCCGGCTTGCCGGAAAGGGAGATGCGCCCTTCCTGGAAGCAATAGAAGCGGTCGGCGACGCTGAGGGCCTGATTGATGTCCTGCTCCACCAGGATCACCGCGGTGCCATCGGCCTTGATCGACGGCAGTGCGGCGTAGATGTCCTTGATGGTGGTCGGCGCCAGACCGAGGCTGATCTCGTCGCAAAGCAACAGGCCTGGGCTGGACATCAGCGCGCGGCCGATGGCGACCATTTGCTGCTGGCCACCGGAGAGCGCGGTGCCGGGGCGCTTGCGCAGGTTGGCCAGTACCGGGAACAGGCTGTAGATGCGCTCCAGGTTCCAGGCGCCCTGGCGCTTGCTGTAACCCCCGATCAGCAGGTTCTCCTCGACGCTGAGCGAGGGGAACAGCTTGCGGCCTTCCGGCACCAGGGCGATGCCACGCTCCAGCACCTGGTTGGCCGGCAGGCTGCCGATGTACTCGCCCTTGAAGCGAATGGCGCCGGGGTCGTTGCGGATCAGCCCGGCGAGCGAACGCATGAAGGTGGATTTGCCGGCGCCATTGGAGCCGATGATGGCCAGGGTTTCCCCTTCGGCCAGGTCCAGGTCGATGCCGAACAACGCCTGGAAGTCGCCGTAGCCGGCGCGCAGTTTGCGGATCGTCAGCATGACTTCAGCTCCCGATGCCCATGTAGATTTCCTGAACCTTGGGGTTGGCCATCACCGCGCTGGGCTCGCCTTCGTCCAGCTTGCGGCCGAAGTTGATCACCGCCAGGCGACCGACCACGGCCAGCAGCGCGTGGACGATGTGCTCGATCCAGATGATCGCGGTGCCGGAACGGTGGATGCCCTGGATGGTGCCGACCAGCTCCAGGCACTCCGGTTCGGTGAGGCCGCCGGCGATCTCGTCGAGCAGCAGCAGTTGCGGCCGGGTGGCCAGGGCGCGGGCCATTTCCAGGCGCTTGCGCTCCAGCAGGGTCAGGGACCCGGCCAAGGCGTTGGCTTTCTTCATCAGGCCGGTGAGTTCGAGGATGTGCGCGCACCAGGCGTAGCTGTCCTTTTCCGTCTGGCCGGCGCCGAAGGTGGCACCCACCAGCAGGTTCTCGAACACCGTCATCTTCACGAAGGGGTGCGGGATCTGGTGAGAGCGGCCGATGCCACGCTGGCAGCGTTTGAACACCGGCTCGCGGGTGACGTCATCACCCTGGAAGTGGATGCGCCCGCTGTCAGGCGCCACGCCCCCGGCGATCAGGTTGAACAGCGTGCTCTTGCCGGCGCCGTTGGGCCCGATGATGCCCAGCGCCTCGCCCGGCGCCAGAGCCAGGCTGAAGTCGTCGGTCACTTTCACCGAGCCGTAGTGCTTGTGCACCTGCTCCAGTACGAGGAGTTGTTGCATGTGTCGTTACCTGTATGAAGCTGTAGCCCGGATTTCATCCGGGCTACGGAAAGCCCCCTCTCCCTCTGGGAGAGGGTTGGGGTGAGGGAACCTGCCCGCGCTCGGACTCAACCGCCGTACGTGATCGCCTGCATCTCCCCGCCCAGGGGAATCTGCGGCGCGGTCTGGTTGCTGGTGATCACCAGGTCGTAAGTGAAGGGCCCACCCAGGCGCCACTGGCCGGACACCAGCGGGGTCTTGGCGACGTTCTTCACCGGGCCGTGCTTCCAGCTCACCGGGCCAACCACGGTGTTCAGCTCGGTCTTGCGCAGCGCATCGCGGGTCGCCTCGGGGTTACCGACCTCCTCGGTGCGCTGGAGGATGTCCACCGCCAGCTCGAACAACGCATGGACGAAGCCCAGCGGCTGGGTCCACTGCTTGCCGGTGGCCTTGGTGTAGCGCTCGGCCAGTTGCCCGGCGGTCAGTCCGTTGAGGGAGGAACTGAACGGGTGGCTCGGGCTCCACCAGATCTCCGTGGAGAGGTTGTGTCCGGCCTTGCCCAGGGTTTCCACAGCCGAGGGGAACAGCAGCGCCTTGCCCACCGACATGGCCTTGGGCTGGAAGCCCTGTTGGCGCGCTTGGGTCCAGAAGGTGGTGAGGTCCGGCGGGATGACCACGCCTGTGACGATCTCCGCCTCGGCCTTCTTGAACGCGGAAATCTGCGCGGAGAAGTCGTCGGTCAGGCTCTGGAAGCGGCCCGGGTCCACCAGTTGGAAGCCCTTCTGCGAGAGCACCGGCGGGAAGCCCAGCTTGCTGTCGCCCCAGGCATTGCCGTCACCGTCGTTGGGGAACAGCCCGCCGATCACCTTGTTGCTGCCCATGCCGCCCCACATGGCGGTGTAGGTGGCGATCACGTCTTCCAGGCCCCAGAAGAAGTGGTAGGTCCACTCAAAGCCTTCGTCCGGCTTGCCGCCACGGGTGAAGAACCAGGGCTGCCAGGGCGCGACGGTGGAGATGCAGGGGATTTCGTTGATCTCGCACTGGTCCGAAACCGGGTTGGTGGTCTCGGGCGTGGACGACACCAGCATCAGGTCGACGCCGTCGGAAAGGATCAACTCGTTGGCCACTTCGGCGGCGCGGTTAGGGTTGGACTGGCTGTCTTTGACGATCACCTCCAGGCGGCAGCGCTGGCCGCCCACGGTGATGCTGTTTTTCAACACCGAAGCGAGGCTTTCGATGATGTAGGCATCCGCTGCGGCGAAAGGCGCCAGCGGCCCGGTCTGGGGGCTGACATAGCCGATACGGATGACCTTCTCAGCCGCGAACAAGGGGCCGGAAGAAAAGCCTGCGAGCAGCGAGCCGCCAGCCACGACGCCGCTGGCCCGCAGGAAATCACGCCGGGACAGCCCGGCACCGAGGAGTTTCTTGTTGTTGTCCATGACGGATACCTCGACAGGAAGATGAGGCCCGGCGCGGGCGCGCAAAGGGGCCCGGCCGGGATGGCAGTAGGTTGGCGCCGGATCAGAAGAAGACGGTGACGTCGAAGGAGCCCACCAGTTGGCTGTCTTCGCGGCCGCCGCCAAAGGCATCGCGACCATTGCCACTGTGGATGTCGTAGCGCAGTTCGGGGCGCAGGCGGACGTTGGGCACCGGCGTCCAGGCCAGGTTGGTGGTGAAGCCGTAGAAGCTGCCCCAGCTCGGATCGGGGATGCCGGTGTGCGGATCGATGTTGGCCATCACCACATGCACCGGCGCGTCGGTGTAGAACCACTCGGCGCGGCTGTTCCACATCAGGTTGTCGCCCAGGCGGTGGTACCAGTTGACGTCGGTGCCGTACCACTGGGCGTTGCCCTTGTTGGCGAATGCGGCGAAGGCGGCGTCTTCCTGCTGCCCGTAGTTGAACTCCACCGCCACCCGGTTGCGCTCATCGAGCACATGGGAAACGGTCAGGTAGGAGGCGTATCGGGTCAGGTTGTCGTCGTCGCTGCCCGCCGGAATGGGCGAGCCGCAGGCACACTCGGCGAAGCTGTCGCCAGCGCCGTTGCCGTAGATGTTTTCCCAGTCGACCCAGGTGCGGAAGTCCGCCGAACGCCAGCGCAGGTTGGCGATGACATCCGGGTCGCCGTTGGGGTCCTGCATGTTGTTCCAGCCCTGCACCACGCCCAGCTCGAAGCCGAGCATGCTGCCGCCCTCTTCCTGCGGCAGCTTGAAGGAGTAGAGCGCGCCCGTGTGCTTGGCCGGGCCATGCATGAAGGAATAGGTGTGGCTGTAGAAGTCCGTCGGCGCCGGGCTCGGCAGAGCGAAGCCGATCTCGTTCTCCAGTGGGGTGTGGAACACACCGAGCATCAGGTTGGAGCCGCCGAGCACCGGGATGTAGAAGTCCAGGTAGGCCTGGGCGATGTTGAAGTTCTCGTCATTGGCGTCGGCCGAACGGTTGACGCCAAGGTCTTCGTCGAAGCCGTAGGTCTTGAAGAAGCGCGCATCCTTGCCGTACAGCGCGGTGACGTTGAAGCCCCAGTCGGCTTCCTGCGGCATAGGGCCAGGGAACGGGCCGACACGACCGACCACATTGCCCTTGGGGGTTTTCTCGATGGCCAGGGCGAACTGGTTGAGGTTGAAGCCTTCATCGTTGTTGAAGAAGGCCTGCTTGCTCACGTCGTCACTGCCGTTGTCGTTGTAGATCCAGCCGGCCTGGCCCCAGCCATGGACCTTGATGCCGTAGTCCTTTTCCAGCCCGTCGCCGAAGGCGCTGCGGAACAGCGAACCGGACGGGCCCGGCTCGGCGGCCTGGGTGTGAACGGGGAACAGCGCTGCGGCCGCCAGGACCGGGGCGAACAGAGTGGACGCGGAAATATGCTTGCGAGGAATCATGGCAGCTACCTTGTTGTTATTAGTCAGCCTGATGCGGACACGCCCCGCTGGCAGTGCGGGCCTGGCTGTCCGGTTGGGTCGCAAGCTACAAGCGGCCCTCCTCACCAACAATTCCGGTTTCGGCGATTTGAGTGTTTGCGAATCGAGAACAATGACGCGCGCTCCTGAGCTAGAGCGGCCGGGGCGGAAAAGGGGTCACGCGGGGTGGGCGGTTATCGGACGGAATTGGCGGGATAGCGCTGCGCGACGGCATTCGCCTTTCCCTTGTAGGGGGAATTCATTGGCTATGACTGCGTTAGCGGTTGCGAGAGATTTACCATCGGGCCAGGAGCCCTGTAGGAGCTGGCTTGCCAGCGAAACGGGGCCATTCGCTGGCAAGCCAGCTCCTACGGGCAATGCAGCTACCTGCAACACGTAACGCAGACATGGCCAATTCATCCGCCGAGCAGGCCCCACAGGGAAAGCGTTCAACGCTTCCTGCGCAGCGGCTCCAGCAACGGCTTCAAGCCGTTGTGGTCGATCTCCTGCATCAGCATCAGCAGCCGCCCGATCTCACCCTTGGGGAAGCCCTCGCGGGCGAACCAGTTGAGGTAGTGCCCGGGCAGGTCGGCGATCAGGCGGCCCTTGTACTTGCCATAGGGCATTTCGCGGGTGACCAGGAGCAACAGGTCTTCGGGCTTCATCGGGCGGCCTTGCGGGGAAGAAAGCGGCGATTGTCGCAGAGCCCGGGCTCAGGCATCCACCGGCGCGCCCAGCAGGCCGAACTCGGCCGGCACCTTGACGTAGAACAGCGTCAGGCCCTCCTCCTCCAACCGCCGCAGCAAGGCGTCGCATTCGGCATCGCTGAGTGCCATGACGATCAGCATCGGCTGGTCGGCCATCTCGAAGAAGTGCTGGGAATGGAGGTGTTTGGTATGACCAAACCCTTCGATTCCGGAGACCAGGGTGGCACCGCGCAGGCCCATGTCCATGGCCAGGCCAACAACCCAGTCGGCCAGCATCTTGCCTTGGTGACGCCGGTTCTGCTGGGTGTAGAGCGTGAGCTGGTAACCCTTCATGTCAACCTCCATCCGATTACACGATGCCGCCATTGACCCTGAGCGTCTGGCCATTGACCCAGGCGCCTTCCGGTCCGACCAGGAAGGCCACCAGGTTGGCGATGTCCTCCGGGTTGCCAAGGCGCTCCAACGGGGCCTGTTTGGTCAGGCGCTCCACCAATTCAGGGGGCTTGCCGTCAAGGAACAGGTTGGTCGCCGTCGGCCCCGGTGCCACGCAGTTGACCGAAATGTTACGTCCGCGCAGCTCACGGGCGAAGATCGCGCTCATGGTTTCCACCGCGGCCTTTGAAGCAGCGTAGATGGCGTAGCCCGGCAGGCTCAGGCTCACTACGCTGCTGGACAGGTTGACGATTCGCCCGCCACTGTTCAGGCGCGTCGCCGCCAGCTTGAGGGTGTTGAACGTGCCGCGGGTATTGATGGCGAACAGACGGTCGTAGAGCGCCATGTCGGTATCGGCCAGGGATACCAGCCCCGGCTGGATGACACCGGCATTGTTGATCAGGATGTCGATTCCGCCGAATTCCATCTCCGTCTGGTCGAAGAGCACCGCCACCGCCACCGGGTCGCTGATGTCGGCCAGTATCGGATAGGCCTGGCCACCGGCCAGCCTGATGTCTTGCACCACTTGCTCCGCAGCTTCCGGCCGTGAGGCGTAATTGACCACTACCTGGATGCCTTCGGCGGCAAGGCGCCGCGCAATGGCGGCGCCGATTCCCCGGGAAGCCCCGGTGACAATGGCGGTTCTGGCAGGTTGAGGCATGTAGTTCTCCTCGCCAGGCTCTCGAGGCCGCGGCTGGTGCCGCGTGCGGGGCCTTTCCAGTGGTATAGCCGGAGTTGGAGCCGCGTGCGGAACCGGCTATCAGCGAGGCACGAAGGCCGTCCCCTGTAGGGGCGAATTCATTCGCCAAGGGCAGCGCAGCTGCCCCCAAAGGATGCCTGTAGAGCGGACCTTCGGCCCGCTTGGCGAATGAATTGGCTTTGTCTGCGTAAAACGTTGAAGGCCCTGGAATCCCTTGTAGGAGCTAGCTTGCTAGCGAACGCGGACATTTTCGCCAGCAAGCTGGCTCCTACAGGCGCCCACGCTCACCGGTTGCCGTCTAGCAACAGCCAACGCAGACATAGCCAATGAATTCGCCCCCACAGCAATCCTTCTCCCTGGGAGATGCAGAGGTCAGGGCGTCGCTTCGGAGTCCGGGTCCACCTGTTCCAGCTGCCCCTGCTCCCAGCCACCGCCCAGGGCGGCGATGAGCCGGACGCTGGTGGTCAGGCGGGTGCCCATCAGGGTCAGCACCGTGCGTTCGTTGCTCAGCGCCGTGGCCTGGTTGGTGACGACGCTGTTGTAGTCCACGGTGCCAGCCTTGTACTGGTTGGTGATCAGGCGCAGGGCTTCGCGGGCGGCGTCGAGGGCTTCCTGCTGCACCTCACTCTCCTCTTCCAGCACGTCGAGTTGGACCATGTAGTCCTCGGCTTCACGGAAGCTGTCGAGCACGGTCTGCCGATAGACGGCCACGGTCTGGTCGTAGCTGGCTTCGGCCTGCGCCACCTGGGAGCGGATCAGGCCGCCGTCGAACAGGGTCATGGCGAATTCCGGGCCGATGGACCAGAAACGGTTCGGCGTGGTGATCCAGTCGTGCAGGCTGCCGCTGCGATAGCCACCGGCGGCGCTCAGGCTGAGGCTGGGAAAGTAAGCCGACTTGGCCACGCCGATCTGGGCGTTCGCGGACATCACGTTGCGTTCGGCGGAGGCCACGTCCGGGCGGCGCTCCAACAGTTGCGAGGGCAGCAGCGTCGGTACCGTCGGCAGCGCCGGCACGCTGTCCACTTCGGCCAGGCTGAATTCGGCGGGCGTCAGGCCCACCAGCACAGCAATGGCGTTTTCCAGTTGCGCGCGCTGGTACTTGAGGTCGATGGCCTGGGCCTGGGTGCTCTTCAGCTGGGTGGTGGCCTGGGCCACGTCGACACGGGTGACGATGCCGGCCTTGTACTGGTTCTGGGTCAGGGTCAGGGCACGCTGGTAGCCGGCGACGGTGGCATCCAGCAGGCGCTTCTGGGCATCCAGTACGCGCAGTTGCAGGTAGTTCTGCGCCAGCTCCGATTGCAGGCTGAGGCGCGCAGCGGCGAGGTCGGCGGCGCTGGCCTGCATGCTGGCGGTGTCGGACTCCAGCTGGCGGCGCAGCTTGCCCCAGAGGTCGATTTCCCAGTTCACGCCAAGGCTGGCGTCATAGCTCTTGGAAACGCCACCGCCACCGGAACTGGTGACCGTGGAGCCGTCGGACAGGCGCACTGTGCTGTCGCCGCCACCCTGGCCCGAGCGGGTCTTGCCGGCATTGCCGGTCACCGACGGGAAGAAGGACGCGCGGGCACCACGGGCCAGCGCCTGGGCCTGGCGGTACTGGGCGACGGACTGCGCCAGGGTCTGGTTGGAGGTTTCCAGACGCTGCTGCAGGTCGTTGAGGGTGGCATCGCCGTACAGCTCCCACCAGCGGCCACGGTGCTCCAGGTCGGCCGGGGTGGCCAGGGACCAGCCCTCGGCATGCTTGAACTGCACGGGCACGCTCTGCTCCGGACGCTTGTAGTCCGGGCCGATGGCGCAACCGCCGAGCAGCAGGCCGGCAAGGGCCAGGGCCATGGCGCGACGCAGGGGTTTCAGGGAAGTGGCGGCGGTGTTCATAGGGGTGTTTCCAGAGCGGCGTCAGTGCGCACGCCACGCCAGCGGTTGAAGCGATGGCGTAGACGGTCGAGGTAGAGGTAGACCACGGGGGTCGTATAGAGGGTCAGCAACTGGCTCAGCACCAGGCCGCCGATGATGGCCACGCCGAGTGGCTGGCGCATCTCCGCGCCCTCGGTGCCGCCAATCAGCAGCGGGACGGCGCCGAGGATGGCGGCGATGGTGGTCATCAGGATCGGCCGCAGGCGCAGCAGGCAGGCCTGCCGGATGGACTCGTCCGGGGACATGCCCTCCTGGCGCTCCAGCTGCAGGGCGAGGTCGATCATCATGATGGCGTTCTTCTTCACCACGCCGATCAGCAGGAACAGCCCCAGCAGGGAAATCAGGCTGAACTCCCCGCCGGTGAGCAGGATCGCCAGCAGCGCGCCGACACCGGCCGACGGCAGTGTGGAGAGAATGGTCAGCGGATGGATGTAGCTCTCGTAGAGGATGCCCAGCACCAGGTACACCAACACCAGGGCGGCGAGGATCATCCACGGCTGGTTTTGCTGGGTGCTCTGGAAGGCGTCGGCGCTGCCGCCCATGCGCGCGATCACTGAGCTGGGCAGGCCGATGGCGGCCACCGCTTTCTCGATCGCCACGGTGGCCTGGTCGAGGCTGATGCCAGGCGCCAGGTCGAAGGAGATGCTCTCCGAGGCGAACTGGCCCTCGTGGTTGACCCGGTCTTCTTCCAGGCTGCGCTCGTAGCGGGCGAAGCTGGACAGCGGCACACGCTGGCCGTCGGCGGTGATCAACTGGACCTGCTTGAGGGTTTCCGGGTCCTGGGCGTACTTCGGGTTGACCTCCATCACCACCTGGTACTGGTTGAGGCTGTCGTAGATGGTGGAGATCTGCCGCTGGCTGTAGGCGTTGTTCAGCGCCGAGCTGACCATGGCCATGTCGATGCCAAGGCGCTTGGCCGTGTCGCGATCCACCTGCAGGGTGATCTGCTGGGCGCCCTCCCCTTCGTTGGCGTCGATGGCGGTGAGTTCAGGCAGCGACTTGAGCGCGGCGGTGACCTTCGGCAGCCAGGTGCGCAGGTCCGACAGCTCGCCGGTCTGTAGCACGTACTCGTACTGCGAGCTGCGCTGCTCGCGACCACCACCGAATTGCAGGTCCTGGTCGGCCATCAGCATCAGCCGGCCACCGGGCACCTTGGGCAGGTTCGCGCGCAGCCGTTCGATGACTTTCTGCGCCGACACCTTGCGCTCGGCGATGGGCTTGAGGCGCACGATCATGAAGGCATTGTTGATGCCGCCACCACCGCCGATGAAGCCGGCGACACTCTCCACGGCCGGGTCTTCCAGCACGGCGCGACGGAAGATTTCCATCTTCGGCTGCATCACAGTGAACGACAGACCGTCGTCGCCACGGATGAAACCGATCAACTGGCCGGTGTCCTGCTGCGGCAGGAAGGTCTTGGGCACCAGCACGTACAGGGCGATGTTGCAGCCGATGGTCAGCAACAGGCTGACCAGGGTCAGGCGCGGGTGACGCAGGGCAATGCCCAGGGTGCGGTCGTAGGCGCCGACCATGCGCGTGTGCAGTGCCTCGCTCCAGCGCTGCAGACGGCTGTCCTGGTCGGGCACGTGGGGCTTCAGCCAGCGTGCGCAAAGCATCGGTGTCAGCGTCAGGGACACCAGCAGCGAGACCAGGATGGCCACCGCCAGGGTCAGGGAGAACTCGCGGAACAACCGGTCGATGATGCCGCCCATGAAGAGGATGGAGACGAACACCGCCACCAGCGAGAGGTTCATCGACAGCAGGGTGAAGCCCACTTCACGGGTGCCCTGCAGCGCCGCCTTGAAGGGCGCCATGCCGTTGTTGATGTGCCGCGAGATGTTTTCCAGCACCACGATGGCGTCGTCCACCACCAGCCCGGCGGCGAGGATCAGCGCCATCAGCGACAGTACGTTGAGCGAGAAGCCCATCAGGTACATCACGGCGAAGGTGCCCACCAGCGAGACTGGCACCGCCAGTGCAGGGATCAACGAAGCGCGCAGATTACCCAGGAACAGGTAGACGACGAGGATTACCAGGGCCACGGCGATCAGCAGGGTGCGCTCGGCTTCGTGCAGGGTGGCGCGAATCACCGGCGAGCGGTCCATGGCCAGGTCCAACTTGACGCTGGCCGGCAGCACCGCCTGTAGCGCCGGCAACTGCTGCTTGATGCTTTCGATGGTCTCGATGATGTTGGCGCCGGCCTGGCGGTTGATCACCAGCAGCACAGCCGAGTCGTCATTGAAGAAGCCGCTGTTGTAGCGGTCTTCCACCGCGTCGCGGACGGTGGCCACGTCGCCCAGGCGCAGGGCGGCGCCATCCTGGTAGCGGAGGATGAGCGGCGCGTAGTCGGCAGCTTTCTCCAACTGGTCGTTGGCACCCACCTGCCAGTGGCGGCCGGCGTCTTCCACCGCGCCCTTCGGACGACGCTGGTTGGCGGCAGCGATGGTGGTGCGCACGTCGTCCAGGGCGATGCCGTACTGGTTCAGCAGTTGCGGTTCCAGTTCCACCCGCACGGCGGGCAAGGAACTGCCACCGATCTGCACTTCGCCCACGCCCTTAACCTGGGACAGGCTCTGGGCCAGGATGGTGGACGCCAGGTCATAGAGCTGGCCCTTTTCCAGCACGTCGGACGTCAGCGACAGCACCATGATCGGCGCCTGGGACGGGTTGACCTTCTTGTACGTGGGCATGCTGCGCATGCCGCTGGGCAGCAGGTTGCGCGAGGCGTTGATGGCCGCCTGCACATCGCGGGCGGCGCCGTTGATGTCCCGGTCCAGCTCGAACTGCACGATGATCCGCGTCGAGCCCTGGCTGGTGCGGCTGGTCATCTGGTTGATGCCGGAGATGGTACCCAGCGAACGCTCCAGCGGCGTGGTGACGCTGGACGCCATGATTTCCGGGCTGGCACCGGGCAGGCTGGCCTGCACCGTGATCACCGGAAAGTCCATCTGCGGCAACGGCGACACCGGCAGCAGGCCGAAGCTGACGCTGCCCAGGAGCAGGATGGCCAGGCTCAGCAGCATGGTGGCGACCGGGCGGTGGATGAAGGGGGCGGAGAGGTTCAACGACTGACCTCCGCGCGGCGCGCGACTGCCCTCACCCCAGCCCTCTCCCGCAAGCGGGAGAAGGAGCAGAAGCGACTCATACCGCCACCCCCGCCGCGCTGCGGCCGGTGAAGCGGCGGGCCAGGCGGTCGAAGGCCAGGTAGATCACCGGCGTGGTGAACAGGGTCAGCACCTGGGAGAGCAGCAGACCGCCGACCATCACCAGGCCCAGCGGCTGGCGCAGTTCGGCGCCGGAGCCGGTGGCGAGCATCAGCGGGATGGCGCCGAACAGGGCCGCCAGGGTGGTCATCAGGATCGGCCGGAAGCGCAGCAGCGCCGCCTGGTAGATCGCGGCCTTGGGCGACATGCCCTGGTTCCGCTCCGCCTCCAGGGCGAAGTCGATCATCATGATGGCGTTCTTCTTCACGATGCCGATCAGCAGGATGATGCCGATGATGGCAATCAGGCCGAGGTCATTGCCGGTCAGCAACAGCGCCAGCAAGGCGCCGACGCCCGCCGACGGCAGCGTGGAGAGAATGGTCACCGGGTGGATGTAGCTCTCGTAGAGCACGCCCAGCACGATGTACATGGTCACCACCGCCGCCAGGATCAGCAGCAGCGTGCTCGACAGCGACGCCTGGAAGGCCGCCGCCGCGCCCTGGAAACGGGTCTGGATGCCTTCGGGCAGGCCGATGTCGTGCTGTACCCGCTCGATCACCGCCACCGCCTCGCCCAGGGCAACGCCCGGTGCCAGGTTGAAGGACAGGGTCACCGCCGGGAACTGGCCGATATGGTTGATCGCCAGTTGCGCCTGGCGCTCTTCCACCCTGGCCAGGGCGGAGAGCGGTACCTGGGTGCCGCCACTGGTGACCACATGGATCTGTTGCAGTGCCTGCGGGCCGATCACCTCGCCTGCGGCGGACTCCAGCACCACGCGGTACTGGCTGGCCTGGGTGAAGATGGTGGAGATCTGCCGCTGGCCGAACGCGTCGTAGAGGGCGTCGGTGATGGCGGAGATTTCCACGCCCAGGCGACCGGCCATGTCGCGGTCGATGTTCAGGTAGACCTGCAGGCCCTTGTCCTGCAGGTCGCTGGCCACATCGGACAGCTCCGGTTGCTGGCGCAGCGCGTCCACCAACTTGCCGGTCCACTCGTTGAGCAGGTCGGCGTCGGGGGATTCCATGCTGAACTGGAACTGGGTACGGCTGACCCGGTCCTCGATGGTCAGGTCCTGCACCGGCTGCAGGTAAAGGCGAATGTCGCTCTGCTTGTCCAGTTCCGGCTGCAGGCGCTGGATCACCTCACTGGCGGTCACGTCACGCTCGCCGTGGGGCTTGAGGTTGATCAGCATGCGGCCGCTGTTGAGGGTGACGTTGTCGCCATCGACGCCGATGTAGGAGGTCAGGCTGGCTACCGCCGGGTCCTTGAGGATCAGCGCGGCGACCTTCTGCTGGCGCTCGCTCATGGAGCGGAACGAAACCGACTGCGGCGCTTCGGTGATGCCCTGGATCACGCCGGTGTCCTGCACCGGGAAGAAGCCCTTGGGCACGGCAAGGTAGAGCACCACGGTCAGCGCCAGGGTGCCGACGGCCACCAGCAGGGTCAGGCCCTGGTGCTTGAGCACCCAGGTCAGGCCCCGGCCGTAGTAATTGATCATGCCGTCGATGAAGTCGCCGCTGGCCTTGTAGAAGCCCCCCCCCTCTTCCTTGCTTTCGCGCTTGAGCAGGCGCGCGCACATCATCGGCGTCAGGGTCAGGGAGACCACCAGCGAGATCAGGATGGCCACCGCCAGGGTGATGGCGAACTCGCGGAACAGCCGCCCCACCACATCGGCCATGAACAGCAGCGGGATCAGCACCGCGATCAGCGAGAAGGTCAGGGAAATCAGGGTGAAGCCGATCTGCCTGGCGCCCTTGAGCGCGGCATTGAGCGGTGTCTCGCCCTCTTCCAGGTGGCGGGCGATGTTCTCCAGCATGACGATGGCATCGTCCACCACGAATCCGGTGGCGATGGTCAGGGCCATCAGCGTCAGGTTGTTGATGGAGAAGCCGGCCAGGTACATCACCGCGAAGGTGCCCACCAGGGACAGTGGCACGGCGATGGACGGAATGATGGTGGCACTCATGCGGCGCAGGAACAGGAAGGTCACCATCACCACCAGGGCGATGGCGAGGAACAGTTCGTGGCGCACGTCGGTGATGGCGGCGCGGATGGTCTGGGTGCGGTCGGTGAGCACCACGACGCTGATGCCCGCCGGCAGGTTGGCATTGATCGCTGGCAGCAGCGCCTGGATGCGGTCCACCACGTCAATGACGTTGGCGCCCGGCTGGCGCTGGATGTTCAGCAGCACCGCTTCATTCTGGTTGGCCCAGGCAGCAAGGCGCTCGTTCTCGGCGCCGTCGACGATCTCGGCCACATCCTTCAGGCGCAGGGCCGCGCCGTTGTTGTAGGCGAGGATGAGATTGGCGTACTCCTCGGCGGACTTCAGCTGGTCGTTGGCGTCCAGCATGGACACGCGGGTCGGGCCGTCGAAGTTGCCCTTGGGCTGGTTGACGTTGGAGGCGCCGACCAGGCTGCGTACATCCGACAGATTCAGGCCATTGGCCGCCAGGGCTTCAGGGTTGACGCGAATTCGTACGGCCTGGCGCTGGCCCCCGGCGATGCTGACCATTCCGACGCCGTTGATCTGCGCCAGCTTCTGCGCCATGCGCGTGTCCACCAGCGTATGCAGCTTGGGCAGCGGCATGGTCTTCGAGCTGATGGCCAGCGTGAGCACCGGGGTATCCGCCGGGTTGACCTTGTTGTAGACCGGCGGCGCCGGCAGGTCGCTGGGCAACAGGTTGGTGGCCGCATTGATGGCCGCCTGCACCTCCTGCTCGGCGACGTCCAACTTTACTTCCAGGCTGAAGCGCAGGGTGATGACAGACGCCCCGCCGGAGCTGGTGGAGGACATCTGGGTCAGCCCGGGCATCTGCCCGAACTGGCGCTCCAGCGGCGCGGTGACCGCACTGGTCATCACGTCCGGGCTGGCACCCGGATAGAGCGTGAGGACGCGGATGGTCGGGTAGTCCACTTCCGGCAGCGCGGAAACCGGCAGCAGGCGGTAGGCGATCAGGCCGGCGAGCAGGATCGCCAGCATGCTCAGGGTGGTGGCGACCGGTCGCAGGATGAACAGGCGAGAGAGGTTCATACGCCGCCTTTCGCGTCCTGGCCTTCAGGCTTGGCGCCCTGGAGTTGCTCGGAGGGCTGAACGGGAACCTCGTCCGCGTCATGCACCACTTCCACGTCGCTGCCGTCGCGCAGGCGGTCGGTGCCTTCCAGCACCACGCGCTCGCCCGGTTGCAGGCCGCTTTTGACCACCGTGCGTTCGCCGTCGTCCGGGCCGATTTCCAGCTTGCGGACCTTGACCTTCTTCTCGCCGTCCATCACGTAGGCAAAGGTGCCCTGGCTGCCGAACTGCACGGCAGCCGAGGGGATGAGCACCGCCTGCGGCAACAGCTCGGCACGCAGGCGAATGTTGACGAACTGGTTGGGGAAGAGGGCTTCGTCCTCGTTGGCGAAACGGGCCTTGAGCTTGAGGGTGCCGGTGGTGGTGTCGATCTGGTTGTCCAGGCTCTGCAGCACGCCTTCGGCCTGCTTGACCTTGTCACCACGATCCCAGGCTTCGACCACCAGGGATCGACCGGCGCGGAACGGGCCGACCACGGCCGGCAGTTGCCCCTCGGGCAGGGTGAAGGCGACGCTGATGGGTTTGGTCTGGGTAATGACCACCAGCGGCGTGGTGTCACCGCTGCTGACCAGGTTGCCCAGGTCCACCTGGCGCAGGCCAAGGCGGCCAGCGATGGGCGCGCGCACCTGTGTGAAGCCAAGGTTGAGCTTGGCCTCGGCCACCGCGGCCTCGTTGGTCTTGATGGTGCCGCGATACTGCGCCACCAGGGCTTCCTGTGTATCCAGGGTCTGCTTGGCGATGCTGTCTTCGGCGTAGAGGCCCTTGTAGCGGGCCAGGTCGATCTCGGCGTTCTTCATTTGCGCGCGGTTCTGCGCCAGGGTGCCTTCGGCTTGTTGCAAGGCGACCTGGTAAGGACGCGGATCGATCACCGCCAGCAGGTCACCGGCCTTGACTTGCTGGCCTTCCTCGAACGGCAGCTTGACCAGCTCGCCGTCGACACGGCCACGCACGTTCACCGTGTTCAGCGCAGTCACCGTGCCCAGCGCCTTGAGGTAAACCGGGAAGTCGCCCTGGGTGATGGTCGCCACGCGCACCGGTACCGGTCCTGAGAAGGCACCAAAGCCCGGACGGCCCGGCCCTCCCCGGCCGCCCTCGCCGCTGGGCTTGGCGGCGGTTTCCGGCCAGAGCCACCAGATCAGCATCAGAAGCGCGAGCAACGCGAAGGCGATGGTCAGCCAGTGACGAAGGGAACGGGATTTCGGGGTCTTGTCAGTAATCGGGGACATGATTCAGGTCGAAGTCTGCGAGAGCGTGAACGATAAGCAGTTGAAAGCAGAAGGCAAAGTCTATTTACCGGCTATTTACCTAGTGCTTACGCCACTTACTATGCTTACTGACCTGCCACCGCAACGCGATGGCCGCGCCAGAATCGACTTCACCGGGCCAGGGAGTGTTCCGTGTTCGAAAATCTCAGGCAGCATTTCGCCGCCCTTACCACCCGCGCCGAGTTCCATTCCCTGCGCATTGTCCGGCAGACCGCCGAACAGGCCATGCTGCGCCGTGGCGTGGCCGAGCCACCGTCACTGAGCCAGGACCTGGGCGCCATGCTCAGCGTGCGCCTGGCTGGCGTAGAGGCTTATGCGGCCACCGCCGACCTCAGTCCCGCCGGCCTGCAACGGGCGCTGAACAAGGCCGAGGCGCTCGCCAGGCAAATTGCCCGCTACGCCCTGGTCGACCAGAGCCGTCTGGAGCCTCCACAAGCCAGTGCCCGTTATCAGTCCCCGGGACTGGACCAGCCCTTCCCGAGCCTCGCCGAACGCTTCGAGCTGCTGGCCGAGGAGTCCGCGCGCATTCCCGACGATCCGCGACTGGTCAACTGGAACCTCTATCTGGACAGCCAGCGGCACGAGCAGCTCTACCTCAACAGCGCCGGCGCCGAACAATGGCAGGACCTGCGCT
This sequence comes from Metapseudomonas resinovorans DSM 21078, assembly GCF_000423545.1. Lineage (GTDB taxonomy): Bacteria > Pseudomonadota > Gammaproteobacteria > Pseudomonadales > Pseudomonadaceae > Metapseudomonas > Metapseudomonas resinovorans. The sequence goes on along the minus strand of NZ_KE384033.1, from coordinate 62,140 downwards.
TCACCTACCCCGGTATCAGCGTTACCGCCTTCGACGGCGGCGACAGCCAGACCCGCAGCTTCGGCGGCTATGGCAGCGGCCAGCAAGGCGGTGGCGAAGTGCTCCAGCGCCTGGGCTTCGGTGGCGCCGCGGCACGGGTAGCGGACGAAGCCCTGCAACTCCTGCTGGCGCCCAACACCCCCGGCGCAATCACCGACCTGCTGCTGATGCCGGACCAGATGATGCTGCAGATACACGAATCCATCGGCCACCCGCTGGAGCTGGACCGCATCCTCGGTGACGAGCGCAACTATGCTGGCACCAGCTTCATCGGCCTGGACGATTTCGGCCGCTACCAGTACGGCTCGGCGTTGCTGAACATCAGTTTCGACCCAGGCATTCCCGAAGAGTTGGCCAGCTACAGCTTTGATGACGACGGCCAGCCGGCCCGCAAGGAAATGCTCATCAAGGACGGACGCCTGCTGCGCCCCCTGGGCGGTGCGCTTTCCCAGCAACGCAGCGGCCTGCCCGGGGTCGCCAACAGCCGGGCGAGCAACTGGAACCGTGCCCCCATCGATCGCATGGCGAACCTCAACCTGGAGCCTGGCGACCAGAGCCTGGCGCAACTGATCGGCGGCATCGAACGCGGCGTGCTGATGAGCACCAACCGCTCCTGGTCCATCGACGATGCCCGCAACAAGTTCCAGTTCGGCTGCGAATGGGGCCGCCTGATCGAGAATGGCGAGCTCAAGGGCGTGGTGAAGAATCCCAATTACCGGGGTGTGTCGGCGCACTTCTGGCGCAGCCTCGCCGCAGTGGGTGACGCCAGTACCTTCGAGGTCCATGGCACGCCCTATTGCGGCAAGGGCGAACCCAACCAGGTGGTGCGCGTGGGCCATGCCGCGCCCGCATGCGTCTTCAGACAGGTGGAAGTCTTTGGAGGAGCCCAGTGATGGCCGACGCAGAATCCCGCTTTACCGCCCTGGCCGAAAGCCTGGGCGCCAGCCTGCAGGCAGGCGAGGACTTCAGCCTCTGGTACAGCGCCGAGGAGTCCGAGTTCATTCGTTTCAACAAGGCCCAGGTACGCCAGGCCGGCCACGTGACCCAGGCCATCGGGCGCGTGCGGCTGATCCGTGACGACCGCAGCGCGGAGATCGCCGTCACCCTCAGCGGTGACCTGGAAAGCGACCGCCGGCACCTGGCCGAGGGGCTGGTGCAACTGCGACTGGTCATCGGACAGTTGCCACCGGACCCTTACCTGCAACTGGAACGCGCCGCCTGGCATCGGCGTGCAACAGACGAAACCGCCCTCCCCGACTGCGCCAGCGTGCTGGCCGAGATCGACGCCGTCGCCAACGGCCTCGACCTGGTGGGCATCTACGCCTCCGGCCCGCTGTACCGGGGCTTCGCCAACAGCTTTGGCGCCTTCGGCTGGCACGCTGCGCACTGTTTCAATTTCGACTGGAGCCTGTTCCACGCCAACCACCAGGCGGTGAAAGCCGACTACGCCGGCTCGCACTGGGAGGGCGCCGAATTCGCCAGCCGCTTCGCCCATGCACGCCAGCAACTGGAGCACCTGGGCAAGCCGGTTCGCCACCTGCAACCCGGCGACTACCGCGCCTACCTGGCCCCGGCAGCACTCGACGAAGTCCTGGGCATGCTGTCCTGGACCGGCTTCTCCGCTCGCGCCCTGGCCAACAAGGAAAGCCCTCTGCAACGCCTGCAGGATGGCAGCGCCCGCTTCAGCCCGCTGCTGAACCTGGACGAGCAGGTAGCCGGCGCCCTCGCCCCGGCTTTCGGCCCGGAAGGTGCGCCACGCAGCGACGTGGCCCTGATCCGCAACGGGAAGATGCCCGGGCAACTGGTCTACCCCCGCAGCGCCCGCGAATACGGCCTGGAAGCGAACTGCGCCGACGCCAACGAAGCCACCCAGTCGCTGGTGATGGGCGCCGGCAACCTGCCGCAGGACCGCGTGCTGGAACGCCTGGGCACAGGCCTTTACATCGGCAATCTCTGGTACCTGAACTGGTCGGACCTGCCCGCCGCACGCATGACCGGTATGACCCGCTTCGCCACCTTCTGGGTGGAAGACGGCCAGATCCAGGCCCCGGTGGACACCATGCGCTTCGACGACAGCCTGTTCAGCCTGCTCGGCGAGCAACTGGAAGACCTGACCCTGGAGCGCCAGCTACGGCTGTCCAGCAGCACCTACGGGGAGCGCCAGACCTGGTCGGCGCTGCTGCCGGGGGCGTTGGTCAACCGGCTGAAGCTCACCTTGTAAGCCCGTAGGATGGGTAGAGGCACGAAACCCATCGTCACGTCGCGCCGGCACGGCACCGAACGTTGGGCCGCGCTCCGCTTGGCCGCAACCTGCAGAAACTCGGTGCCCGGGCACAAAAAAGGGAGGCCATTGGCCTCCCTTCCTCCTATCACCGTCCCTTACAGGGCAGCGATAGCAGCCGCGTAGTTCGGCTCATCGGCGATCTCGCCGACCAGCTCGCTGTGCAGCACCTTGTCGTTCTCATCCAGTACCACGACAGCACGGGCGGCGATGCCGGCCAGCGGGCCGTTGGCGATGGCCACGCCGTAGTCCTTGAGGAAGTTGGCGCCGCGCATGGTGGACAGGTTGATCACGTTGTCCAGGCCTTCGGCACCGCAGAAACGCTTCTGGGCGAACGGCAGGTCAGCCGAGATGCACAGCACCACGGTGTTGGCCAGCTTGCTGGCCTCGACGTTGAACTTGCGCACGGAGGTGGCGCAGGTCGGGGTGTCGACGCTCGGGAAGATGTTCAGCACCTTGCGCTTGCCGCTCAGGCTGGCCAGGGTCACGTCGGACAGGTCGCCGCCGACCAGGCTGAAGGCCGGGGCTTGCTGGCCTTGTTGCGGCAGCTGGCCGTCGACGGTGATCGGATTGCCCTTGAGGGTTACTTGAGCCATTGCATGGATCCTTGTTTCAGGTGTGGTTGTACGAAGACGCCAAGTTAAGCACGGCGCGCGGCAAAAGTCCTGACCCAGAAGTCAGGACGCATTCACCACCAGACGATCCCTGGCGAAGTACTCACGGGTCAGCTTCACCACGACGGGGCTCAGCAGGAGCAGCGAGAGCAGGTTCGGCAGGGCCATCAGGCCGTTCAGCGTATCGGCCACCAGCCATGCGAAATCCAGCTGCGCCACGGCGCCGAAGGGAATCGCCAGCACCCAGAGGATGCGGAACGGCAGGATCGCCTTGGTGCCGACCAGGAACTCCCAGCAACGCTCGCCGTAGTAACTCCAGCCCAGGATGGTGGTATAGGCGAAGATCACCAGGGCGATGCTCAGGATGATCGCGCCGAAGCCGGGCAGCGCCGATTCGAAGGCCGCCGCGGACAGGGCCGCACCGCTCTGCCCGCTGGTCCAGACGCCGGAGCAGATGATCACCAGGCCGGTCATGGTGCAGATGATCAGGGTGTCGATGAAGGTACCGAGCATGCCGATCAGGCCGGAACGCACCGGGCTGTTGGTGGTGCCGGCGGCCTGGGCGATACCGGCGGTGCCGAGGCCCGCCTCGTTGGAGAAGATGCCCCGGGCGACACCGAAGCGAATGGCCGCCATCACTGCCGCGCCGGCAAAGCCACCGGTGGCTGCGGCCGGGCTGAAGGCATGGGTGAAGATCAGCGAGAAGGCGCCGGGAATGGCGTCGATATTGATCGCCAGCACCACCAGCGAAGCGATGATGTAGGTGACGCACATGAAGGGCACCAGCGCCTCGGCCACCTTACCGATGCGGCGGATGCCGCCCAGGATCACCAGGCCGGTGATCACCATGGTGGCAACGCCGGTCGCCCAGAGCGGGATGTCGAAGGTGGTTTCCAGCGCATGGGCCATGCTGTTGACCTGCACCATGTTGCCGATGCCGAAGCCGGCCAGGCCGCCGAAGATCGCGAAGGCGGTGCCCAGCCAGAGCCACTTCTTGCCCAGGCCATTCTTGATGGCGTACATCGGGCCGCCGACATGCTCGTTGCGCTCGTCCTTCTCGCGGTAGTGCACCGCCAGTACGACTTCCGAATACTTGGTGGCCATGCCAACCAGCGCGGTGCACCACATCCAGAACAGCGCACCCGGCCCGCCGAGGAAGATGGCGGTAGCGACGCCGGCGATGTTGCCGGTACCGACCGTGGCGGCCAGGCAGGTCATCAGCGCCTGGAACGGACTGATCTCACCGCTTTCGTCGTCACCCTTGGCACGTCCCCGCCACAGCAGGCGGAAACCGGTACCGATCCGCAACAGCGGCATGAAACGCAGGAAAACCATGAGGAACAGGCCGGTACCGAGGATGGCCACCAGCATGGGTGGGCCCCAGACGAGGCCGTTGATCTGATTCACCAGATTGTGGATGGATTCCATAGAGGGCTCCTTTCTTCTTGTTCGAAGGAGCGGCTGTAGCCGGCTCCAGGTTCGGAATCCCGTTACCGGTAGGCATCGGGATCATTCCATGACGCAGTGGCAACGGGTGACGTCGCCAACCAGGACATAAGGACTGCAGGACGGGCACTGGAAAGGCCTGAGGCAGACCGCGGCGCGGATGCTAGCACGATCCCAGGCGATTTCCGCCAGCCAGAAAGGCTATCTCCTACCTCAGAAATCCTTCTTGTAAAACAGGTCAAGCGAGCTGGCCAGACCACTGGCGGCTTCCAGGTAGAGCCGCTTGGTCAGCTCGTAGCGCAGCGCCACGACACTGGTGGAATCCACCACGCCGAGGCCGTAGCGAATGCTCAGGCGGTCGGTGATCTGCCCCAGGGCGCCGTCGTCATCGAGCTGCAGATCCTTGAGGCCGAGGCGCTGGGCCAATTCGCTGGTCAGCGGCGCACTGCCGGACAGGCCCATGGCCAGAGCGGCTCGGCCCACTGCATTACCGTCGCCCTCGCTGGTGTTCAATGGCCGGCCAAGAATCAGGTAGGACAGCGCCTGTTCCTGGCTCATGGCTGGATTGGAGAAGACTTCGGTGCTGGGCTCATCGGCACGGCCATTCAGGCGCAGGCCAGCGGTGACGTCACCCACCGTGCGGACGGCTTCAATGTCCAGATAGGGCTGGTCCAGCGGACCGGCGAACAGCAGGCGCGCACGGCGCAGGTCAAGGCGTTGGCCGTAGGCACGATAACGACCGTTCTTCAATACCAGCTCCCCGTTCCCCGTGAGGTTGTCGCCGACCTTGAGGTGGCCCTGGAGGTCCGCGGTCAGGCCGAAGCCAGAGAACTGCAGGCGATCCTGGCCGACTTCCACGTCCACGTTCATGGCCATTTCCAGCGGCTGCTGCTCGGCGTCTTGCTCGCCCACCAGGCGCGCATCCGGTGAGACCTTGACTGCCTGGGGCGGTAGCTCGCGCACCTTGATCTTGCCGCGCGGCACCAGCACCTTGCCGGTCAGCGCCAGACGGCCGCTGGCGAGCCCGATGCGAAGGTCGGGTTCCACTTCCAGGTTCGCGTACGGTTCCACCACCAGCGGCAGGCGCGAACCACGTAGCGCCAGGTCGAGGTCCAGGCCACGTGCCCAGGCCAGGTTGCCCGACAGGCTGCCCTGCCCCTGTTCGCCGCTGCGCCACTGCCCGCTCAGCTCGAGGCTTTCGCCAGCGATACGCGCATCGAGGCCGAGGGACTCGAAGCTCATGGGCAGGTCGCCACCGCCGATGCGGCCATCGGCCAGCCGCAAGTTGCCCAGTACATAGGGCGCCTGCAGGGTGCCGCTCAGGCTGCCGGCCCCTTGCAAGCGGCCTTCCAGCGTTTCCACCTTGGGCACGAACGGGCGCAGCACGGCGAGGTCCAGCCCATCCAGACGGAACTGACCGGACAATGGTTTGTTCGCCGGGCGCGGATCGATCAGTGCGTCCAGTTGTAACTCACCAAGGCCCTGGCCCTGAAAGCTCAGTTGGCTGTCGATGCGTTGCGGGCGCAGGGTGCTGTCCAACAGCAGGCGCCGGTAGGGGAAGTCGACCCAGCGATCCTCCTCCTTCAATCGCAGCACCCCGCTGCCGGCGTCCAGGGTGATGCGACCGTTGGGTCCGCTGGCCGGCAAGTCGAGCTTGAGATCAGCATTCAGCTCGCCCTGCCAGGCGAAGTCTTCAGGCAGCCAGCGCGCCAGGCTGGCCAGGGGGAAGTCGCGCAGGCGGTAGTCCAGCTTCGGCTCGGGCATCAGGCGCTGCTCGCCGCCGCACAGGCTCGCCGGCCCGGAGCGCCAACAATGCGCACCGAAGTTCAGCTTGCCGTCGGCCAGCCGTTCCAGCCGCGCCGGTGCTTCCAGGCGCCAGTCCTGTCCACTGGCCTGGACCTCGCCCCGCGCCAGCCGCCCGCGCCAGTTGCCGCCCTCCAGCTTGCCGTCCAGGGCCAGCAACAGGTCGAGCAAGGGCCCCTTGAGGTTGAGTTCCAGTTGCTGACGAACACGATCACCTGAGCCTTCGGCTGTCAGGGTCCCTAACTCGTTGTCACCAGAGGCCAACCCGTCCGCTTGCAGTTGCACTCGACCACGCTGGGCAGCGTCCAACTGGGCATCCAGCTTGAAACTGTCGAGGCGGTTGTCGCCCTGCCCCACGCGTTCGCCGGTCAGCACCAGCTTGCCTTGCGGTGCCTGCAGCGTGCCGGCCAGATCCAGGCGCCCCTGGACCTTGCCGAAGAGTTTTGGCCAAAGCTGGCCAAGGCGATTCAGGGCCAGGTCGAGGCGGCCGCTGAGCGTCTGGTCCAACTGGCCCCGGCCTTCGATCCTGTTGTCGCCCAGGCGCACCTGCAGCGCATGGAGCTGCCATCGTTCGCCCGCACCTACAGCCTTGGCCTGGAGCAGTGCAGGCTGGCCCCGCAGCTGGCCCTTGAGGTCGAGATCGGCATTCAGGTCCAGGCGTTGGTCACGCCAGGCGCCCCTGGATTGCAGATTGCCGGCCAGCTTGCCCGGCAGTTCGGCCAGCCAGTAGGAAGGGTCGAGCTCGCTCAAGGCCAACTGGCTGTCCCAGCCGACGCCACTGGCGAAATCGATTTTCACCCGACCCTGGGCACGGCCCTGCCCGGCCTTGAGTTGCAGATCGGCCAGGGTGACGCTGGCCAGGTCACCCGTCATCGGGCTGCCGACGCTGAAGTCACCGGCCGGCCCCTTGAGGCGGGCGTCGAACTTGCCGTCATAGCGACTGCCGGCGTAACGCACCTCGGCGTCCAACTGGTGCAACTCCACGGGCGGCGGCTGTTCCTGGGGGAACAGGCGTTGCCAGGGGAAGTCGCGCCATTGCAGGCGGCTGTCGATGGCGAGTTCCCGCTGCCAGTCGACCCGCCCCTGCAATGCCAGGGTCTGTTGCGGTTCGCCCGTGAGCAGAAGCTGCCGGATATCCGCACCCTGGGCATCGACCCGGCCATCCAGGCCGAGTGCCACTGCGCCGCCTTCACCCGGCAGGCTGGCCTTCCCCTGTACGACGTAGCCGTCCTTGAGATCGCCTTTTGCAGTCAGCTCCACCTGATTGAGGGCCAGGGTATCCGGCAAGCCGGCGCTGGCCTTGAAGCCATCGGCCCGCAACGTAGCACTGGCCGGCAGGTTGTCTGCCAGCGGGCGGAGTTCGCCGTCCAGGCGGCCGCTGAGGTAACCGCTGCTGTCAGCCTGGAGCGTGAGCACGCCCTGCAGATCGCCCTTCGCCTTCAGCGCCAGCCTCCAGGGCCCCTCGCCCGGCGCGGGCAACTGCAGGCTGCCCTGCACCGTCATGGGCCAATCGCCTTCGGGGCGCAGGGAACCTTGCAGTTCCAGCGCGAGATCATCGCGACGCACGCTGAGGCGCTCCAACTGAAGACCATCAGCCTGCCAGCGCGCCACCAGGTCCAGTTGCTGGAACTGATCGCCGCCATCGAGGACGAAGCGACCGACGCGCACCTGCCCGACCTCCAGCGCCAGCGGCAGGCGCAACTCCGGCAGGCTGATCGGGCCAGTCGCTTCGTCGGATTGCGACGGCGGCAGATCGAGCTGGATGCTGTCGCTGGCCAGTTCGTTGATGCAGAGGGTGCGACGCATCAGGCAGGCGAGCGACCAATCCAGCCGTGGCGCATCCAGCTTCAGGACGGTGCCATCCTGCTGCCAGGACAGGCGCGTCGCGCTCCACCGGCTACCGAGCGTGCCGCTGAAGCCGTCCACTTCGAGCCCGGGTACATGGCCCAGCAACCAGCGCCCGCCGACCTCCGTGAACAGCAGCACGGCCGGAATCGCCACGATGCCTGCCAGGATGGCGGCCAGCCCTGCGAGGCCAAATTTCAGCGCGCGCCTCACAGTTCCGGCCCCATGGAGAAGTGGAGTCGATAGCCGCCCGGGTCATCCAGCGCCTTCGCCACGTCCAGGCGAATCGGCCCCACCGGCGAGACCCAGCGCACGCCCAGGCCGGCGCCCGTCTTCATGGCCGCGTTGAGAGAGTCCATGGCGTTGCCGCGGTCGACGAAAGCTGCCAGGCGCCATTTTTCTGTGAGGGGGAATTGGTATTCGGCACTCCCCACCAGCAGGTAGCGACCGCCCACCTTCTTGCCATTGTTGTCTTCCGGCGAGAGGGTCTGGTAGTCGTAACCCCTCACGCTCTGGTCACCACCGGCGAAGAAGCGCAGGGACGGCGGAATGGCATCGAAGTCGGTCGTGGCAATCCCACCGGCCTGCACACGGCCCAGCACGCGATGGCCGCCAGGCAGGGTGTAGAGTCCCTTGGCCATGGCGCTGGCGTAGGTGAAATCGGTGTCGGAGAGGATGCCCTCCTTGGCGCCACGCACATCGAACTGCAGCGAATAGCCGCGATTGGGATCGAGTTTGTTGTCGCTGCGGGTCACGCCGTAACTGATGCCGGGAATCAGGAAGCTGCTGCGACCATCGTCGCTGCCATCACCGAAGTCGAACGTCTCCTGCTCCCAGCGCAGGGACACCACCCGCTGCCAGTCATTGGGCAGCTTCGACTGCCACTGGCCACCGAGGGTGAAGCGGCGGCTTTCCACATCCACCAGGTCCTCGCGCTGCAGACCGGTGGAAAAACGCAGGGTGTCGGTGAGGGGCGGGTCCAGGGGAATCTCGTACCAGGTGCCGACGTTCTGTCGTACCGGGGAAACTTCGGTCTCCGCACCCAGACGATGGCCCTGGGGGTTGATCCAGTGGCGAGTCCAGTTGGCTCGGGCGCGAGGTCCCACGTCGGTGGAAATGCCGACCCCCAGCCCCACGGTGCGCGGCTTCACCGCTGCCAGCCTGACCTTGACCGGTATCAGCCGGCCGGCGCCCTTCACCGGGCTGGCATCCACCCGCACTTCATCGAAATAGCCGCTGGCCTGGAGGTTCTGGCTGAGCTTGGCGACCTGGTCGGAGTCGTAGGGCGTGTTGGCCGCAAACGGCACCAGTCGCGCCAGCAGGTCCGGGTCGAAAGGCGTGTCACCGTCGAAACTGACCGCGCCCAGGCTGTAGCGTGGGCCGCTTTCATAGACCAGCTCGATATCGGCGACGCCAGCGCGCGGGTCGACGTCCAGCCGCTGCCGGGTGAAGCGTCCGTCGAAGAAGCCGTAGCGCAGGGCCTGGTTCTGGATCAGCTTCTTGGCATCCTCATAGGCGCCGTGATTGAGCTGGGCGCCCTGCTTCAGCGCCTTGCTTTCGGGGACGCGAAAGACCACGAGGGCGCTGGCCTCGCCATCAATCCTCACCACGACGTTGCGCAGGCGTACCGGCTCGCCGGGCACCACCAGCACATGCAGAGAAGGGTCCTTGCCACCGTCGACACGGCTGTCGATCTCGGACTGGTAATAGCCAAGTGCCTGGGCGGCCTGGTGCGCCTGCTCCTCCGCGGAACGCCGGAAACGTCGCAAGGCTTCTTCATTGCGATCGCCAAGGGCGCCGATGTAGGCCTCGATATTGGCCTTCAGCGCCGCATTGGCAGGTTCGACCTTCACGTCCAGCGTGGCCTTGGCCAGCGCCAGACTACTTGTGCAAAGCAGGCCTAGCAGCAGCGGCCCGCGCAATCCTTGGCGGTAATTCATGCGCGGCATGCTAGCACGGCATTCCGGCCTTTCCGTGCCCAAGTTCTGTCAGACGTTGGCGCGCATCAGCGGTCGTGGATTGGGGTGGAAGAACACATGCTCGACCACCGGTCCAAGGGCCACCTCCCCCACCTCTTCGTAGCCTTGGCGCTTGTAGAACTCCAGATAGCGAACGTTGCCGGTGTCCAGCACAACGCCCTGGGAGCCATCATCCTCGGCGCACCAGTTGTGCAGGGCCTCAAGCAACTGTTCACCCAGGTGACGCCCCTGGAACTCAGGGTGGATACCCAACAGCGGCAGCACGTGGTACGGCCCCGGCGGCAGGCAAGCGAGCACAGCGTCGTGGTAGTCGAGGTAGCGGCGCGTGCAGCGGAAGCCGGTGGTGAGCAGCATGCGCAGGCGCCAGCCCCAACTTTCGGTGATATCCATACGGCGCTGCGGCGGTGCGATCAGGGCGACCCCCACCAGGCGCTCTTCGATCAGCAGGCCAATGGCTGGCAGGTCCTCCAGGAAATGCTGCTGGACCAGTTCCCGCACCGTGGCGCGTACCCGCTGCTCATAGCCCGGGCGCTCCGCCTCGAACAGATAGGCGAATGTGGGTTCATGACGATAGGCGTGGAACAGCAGGGAGCGAGCCTCGCGGGCATAGCCACCGTCCAGCATGCGCACTTCGACCGGCGCAGTAGGGATGTAACCGGGCATTCACGGCACCTCATTTGTTATGGGTTCTATCGGGCCATGAGGGAAATTAGCACCAGTTCCCCAGCCCGGCCATGCGACTGGCCGGGGTCGTTGCCTTCGGCTAGCATCGCCTTTTTGCCAGGATGCCTTCGCGATGAAGATCGTTTCTTTCAATATCAATGGCCTGCGGGCACGTCCTCACCAGCTTGAAGCACTGATCGCCAAGCACCAGCCCGACGTGATCGGCCTGCAGGAAACCAAGGTCTCCGACGAGCAGTTCCCCGAAGCCGAAATCCGCCAGCTCGGCTACCACGTGCACTACCACGGGCAGAAGGGCCATTACGGCGTCGCCCTGCTCTCCCGCCAGGAACCGCTGTCCCTTTCCAAGGGCTTCCCCGGCGACACCGAGGACGCCCAGCGTCGCTTCATCTATGGCACCTTCGCCGACGCCCAGGGCAACCCGGTGACCGTGATGAACGGCTACTTCCCCCAGGGCGAAAGCCGCGATCACCCGGTCAAGTTCCCGGCCAAGGAGCGCTTCTACGCCGACCTGCAGGTTTTGCTGGAGCAGCAGTTCCAGCCAAGCCAGTCGCTGGTGGTGATGGGCGACATCAACATCTCGCCGGAAGACTGTGACATCGGCATCGGCGAAGAAAACCGCAAGCGTTGGCTGAAGACCGGCAAGTGCAGCTTCCTGCCGGAAGAGCGCGAGTGGCTGGCGCGCCTGAAGAGCTGGGGACTGGTGGACAGCTTCCGCCAGCTCAACCCCGAGGTGAATGACCGCTTCAGCTGGTTCGACTACCGCAGCCGCGGCTTCGAAGACACCCCCAAGCGCGGCCTGCGCATCGACGTGATCCTCGCCAGCCAACCGCTGCAGGCACGTCTCAAGGACGCAGGCATCGACTACGACCTGCGCGGCATGGAAAAGCCGTCGGACCATGCGCCGATCTGGCTGGAACTGGCGTGAATCCGCAGGCTGTCGCCGCAATGCGCCAGCCTCGAGTTCGAGCACGAGAAAGGCCCATCGATGATGGGCCTTTCTTCTTTCACGAAGCGCGGAGGTAGCGCTGAAAGCCCTTTGCCATGGATATTCCTTCGTTGCAGCGGGATCAGGATTCGCCGGTATCCGGCACCAGGTTCGCCGCCAGCACACTGGCGATGGCGCAGCGTTCGTCGTTGTCGGAGGTATCGCCACTGATACCGATGGCGCCCAGCAACTCCTCCCGCTGATTGCGGATGAGCACCCCGCCGGGGACGGGCAGCATGTTGCCGCCGGACAGGTCGCTCAAGGCGTTGAAGAAGGCCGGCAGGGCTGCCGCGCGCCGTGCCAGTTCACGGCCGCCGAAGCCCATGCCGAGCACGGAAGCCGCCTTGCCGTTGGCGATCTGCGGGCGCAGCAGGCTCGCGCGCTCGTCGCGCTTGAGCGCCAACAGGTGGCCGCCGGCGTCCAGCACCGCTACGCACAGGGGCTGCAAGCCCAGGCGACGTCCTTCCTCCAGGGCGGCATCGACCATGATGGAGGCGGCTTCCAGGGTCAGTCGGTTCATTGCAATCTCTCCTCAGACCAGTTGGCGGGCCGGGCGCTTGCCCATCTCAATGGCACGCTGGCGGGTATGCAACTCAGACCATTTCAGCGTGTTGAAATCACTGACCTTGAAGGGGTCGTAGCCCGGCACCTGCGCGTCGACGCGCCGCCCACCGAGGTACACGCCGCGGATGCGTTCGCGCTCCTGGAGGATCGACACATTGGCCAGCGGCAAGCCGTCCACCAGGATGAAGTCGGCGCGACGCCCCACCTCAAGGGCGCCGACCGGTTGCGTGGCAGGCATCATCCGCGCCGACACCGAGGTCGCTGCGCGTAGCGCCTGCGCCGGCGTGAAGCCAAGCCAGTCGACGAGGATCTCGAGTTCCCGCGCATGCCATTCGCCGTAGGGGGTGATGGCGAAGCCGCTGTCGCTACCGGTCATGAAGGGCACACCGGCCTCTCGGGCGCGGCGCAGGTTGCGGCAGCCGGCATCGATCACCCGCCGCTGCATCGCCGCATAGCCGCAGCGGGTAGACGGTTCGTAGGCCTCGGCGAACTCGACGTTGTTGGCCAGCATGGTGAGGGTCGGCGCCAGGTGGCTGCCCGATTCGAGCATCGCCTCGATGCAGGCATCGTCCATGAAGAAACCGTGGAAGATCACATCGACCCCGGCCTTTGCCGCGTAGAGCACCGCCTCGCGTCCATAGGCATGCACCGCCACCCTTTTCCCGAGGCGGTGGATCTCCTCGACCATCGTGTATGTCTCGTCCTGGGTGAAGGCGGCAATGTGCTCGCCGTTGGGGCGCAAGTGGGTCCCGTCCATGGCGATCTTGATCAGGTCGACGCCATCCTTGGCCTGCCGGCGAATCTCGCCGATCTGCTCCTCGCGGGTGGCGCAGAGGCGTCCGGTGAAGTAGTCGGGGGTGCCGACCCAGCTGGGAAACCAGTCGTTGAGGCTCTGCCGGTTGGCGATCACATTGCTGCTGGCGGCAATACGCGGACCGCTGAACAGGCCACCGTTGATGGCGTTGCGCACGGCGATGCTGCACTGGCCGGCGTCCCCCGGCACCACCACCGAGGTGTAACCGGCGGCAAGCACATGCTGGGTGAAGAACAGCCCCCGCAGCGCACGGAATTCCGGCGAGACGTGCAGGTCGATGTCTTCCTCGCTCTTGGCATTGCCGAACACCAGATGGGTGTGGACATCCACCAGACCGGGCATGACGAAGTGCTCACCGGTGTCCAGCCGGGCCTCACCCGGCTGCGGCTGCGGCGCGCCCTCGCGGGGGCCAACATAGGTGAACAGACCGTCCTCGATAGTCAGCACCTGATCGTGGCGGGCATGGTCTTCCAGCCCGGTGAAGAGCGTCTTGCAGTGAACGTGGTGTCTGGGCATGGCGGTCGGGTCTCTTGTTGTCGTGCCGTCACGCTACCCAGCGCCCCAAGCGCGAGGAAGTGAAAGATAGTGGTCGCAGGCCATGACGAAAATTGATAGCGCCGGGAGTCAGGCGGCCGCCTCCAGCAGCACCTGACGCAACCAGGCCAACGCCGGATCGCCATCCTGATAGGCGTGCCACTGCATCACCTGCGCGGTGGGCGGAAACACGAGCGGCGGCTCCAGCAACCGCAGCGGGAAGCGGCTCGCGTAAAGCGTTGCCAATCGACTGTGCAGCGTAGCCAGGCAAGGCCCGCCGACTACGAACTCAGGGACCAGCCCAAACTGCTCCACGGCTACCGCTACCCGTCGCTCCAGGCCCTGGCTGGCGAGGAACTCCGCCTCCATGCTGCCCAGGGCGCTTGCCCCCGTCTCGCGCACCACGTGGGGCGACCCCAGGTAGCGTTCCAAGCTCAGCCCCCTGACCACATCGGGATTCTCGCGACAGGCGATGACACTGAATCCATCCTCGAACACCGCTTGCTCCGGATGCCGTGTGGAGCGGTGGACATGAGGCAGGATCACCAGGTCGCAATGGCGATGCTCCAGGGCCTCGTCCACCAGGCTACCCGGCTCGGCGCCACGGTGCGGTAGCAGGGTGAGCAGTTGCAGGTCGACCTGCGGCGCGAGGTCCGCCAGGCGGCGTCGGAACCTCGGCATGAGCACGGCGATCACATAGTCCGACGCCATGATGCGAAAGCGCCGCCGGGTTTCCCGTGGCTCGAAACCGGCATTGGCGAAAGCGATGCCCCGTGCGCCGTCCAGCACGCCCTGGATGCGCGGATGCAATCGCTGCATCAGCGCCGTCGGCAGCATCCGGCCACCGACCAGGACGAACAGCGGATCTGCGAAATGCTCCCGCAGCCTGCCAAGGGCGGCACTCACGGCCGATTGCGTCAAGTGCAGGCGGGTAGCGGCGCGGGTTACATGCTGCTCGACGACGAGCGCATCGAGAACCACCAGCAGGTTCAGGTCGAGACCGTGGAAACGCATGGATGCGCTCCTTCGCGGGCCGCACGGCGGACCTCGTCCAGCCACAGGCCGCCATCCGCCTCGGCGCGCACATCCAGTGCCTGCAAAGACTGGCCAAGGCAAGGGCCGAGCACGCAAAAACCGTTGTCGGGACGGAACAGCGCGCCGTGGGCGAAGCAGACGATGTGCTGGCCGTCGCCGGACATGAAGCGATCCTTGCGGTACTGCATGGCGACAGCCAGGTGCGGGCACAGGTTGCGGTAAACCCGCACCTGCCCGCGCCAGCGCAGGGCGAGCACGGTGTCGCGCCCCTCGCCCCAGGGATCGAAGCCCCGCGCAACGCCCTCTTCCAAGTGATCCTCGTAACAGAGAAATGTCATGTCCTGAAGCACGGCCCGTCTCTGAGTCTCAAGTGAGGGCGCAGGCTGCCACGGCCCTCGCCGGCCCAACCAATCGCGATTGGAGATGCGAGGTATCGCCTGGAGGGATACTCAGCCCTGCACCACGCTCATGCTGATCTGAGCCGCCTGCTCGTCGGCGATCAGCTTGTCCAGCACCCGGCGCGCGCGCACCGCCGCGGCATCACCAGGCAGCAGGATCGGCTTGAGGGACCAGAAATCGGCGTCGCCGATCATCCGCTGCTGGGCTTCGAGCATGGGCAGGTCCTCGGTGCTGAACGGCTGGTTGAGGGCGGAAACCTGTTGCTCGGCGATCTGCTCCCCCAACTCGCCCATCTCCCGAGGGATCGGGAAGGAGAACCAGTAGTGAGTGGTGGTCTCGGTTTCCGGAGTGAACAGGTGCGGCAACGGCGTTTCCCGGCCCTCGGCACGCGGGCGGCCGGTGGGCACCGCCCCGGCGATCAGGAGCATGTTAGCCGGCGCGTCCCAGCGCACATCGATCCAGCGATCCACCGACGTGCCGTGGGGGATGCCCATGGCCGTGTAGAGGAAGTCCGGCATGATCTCGGCGACGGTCTGGCGGTAGGACCAGACGGTATCGCCCTGCTGCTCGACGCTGGTGATGGCGCGGCTGACATCGCTGCTGCCCAGGGTGCTCGGATGCAGGTACTGGATATGCGAAAGGTCGAGAATGTTGTCCGACTCCAGCACGTAATTCGCGCGCGCGTGCAGATAGCGCTTGGCGACGTAGGCGCGCGACGGCTCCATGCAGCCGAAGTCCGGGATCAGCGCTTCATCCGCTGCAACGGCGTCGCCCATCCAGATCCAGATGACGCTGTACTTCTCCGCCACCGGATAGGCGCGGACCTTCGCCGCGCGCGGAATCGCGCCCTCGCCATGCGGATTGCGGGTGCAGGCGCCGCTGCCATCGAACTCCAGGCCGTGGTAGGCGCATTGCACATGGGAGCCGCACAGCTTGCCCATGGACAGCGGGGCGAAGCGATGCGGGCAGCGGTTGTGGATGGCCTGCACCTTGCCCGCCTCATCGCGGAAGAAGAGCACGGACTCGTTCAACAGGGTCCGGGCGAAGAGTTCGCCGGGTTTGACCTCATCGTCCCAGGCGGCGACGTACCAGGCGTTTTTCAGGAAGTTCATCTTGTTCTTGTCCTCATGGGCGTTTCGACAGGGCTACCTGCATCGATTGCCCGTCCCCCTGATATGCTCGCGCCTTTGCGCCGTGGCTGCGGCGGACAGACTCGAGGGACGACTGATCGAAGGCATGTAAGCAGCGCTCACATTAGTCATCCCCCCCACTCCGGTCAATGGCTTATTCCATGAACGAGACACGTGCGTATCACCACGGAAACCTGCGGCAATCGCTGATCGACGCCGCCCTCGACGCGGTTGAACAGAACGGCTACCAGGGGTTGTCGCTACGCGACCTGGCACAGGTGTTGGAAGTTTCCAGGGGCGCGCCCTACCGGCACTTCGCCGACCGTGATGCGCTGTTGCGCGCGTGCGCGAGCGAAGGGTTCCGCCGCCTGCTGGAAGCCCACCGCGAGGTGGCAGCGGGCACGGGCACTGCGCAGGACAAAGCGCGGGCGGCCTGCCGCGCCTTCCTCGCCTTCGCCGAGGCGCAGCCGGGGTTGTTCCTGCTGATGTACGACTCGGGCCTGCTGCAACAGGCCGAGGACGAAGACGAACTGGGCACCCTGCTCCAAAGTGTCTACGCGGGCATCGCGGCGACGCTGCGCGAAGCCCTGGAAGAGACCGACGACGACCGCCTGCAGGCGCGCCTGATCGCCATGTGGTCGACCCTCTACGGCTACGCCCGCCTGCGCCAGAGCAACATGCTCAAGCCCTACATGCTGGGCTCGCTGACCCGCGAGCAGACCGAAGCGGCGGTGATCGCCGCCGCCATCGGCCCGTTACCGAATCCGTAGGGTGAATGTCGCTTTTCACATCCACCCGCGAGCCCGGGCCTGGCATCAATGCTCAGAGATCCAGCACCAAGCGGGAGCTGCGCGAACGCGAGCAGCAGGGCGTGAACTGGTCGTTGCGCCCCTGCTCCTCGACTGTGAGGAACATGTCGCGGTGCTCCGGTTCGCCCTCCAGCACGCGGGTCAGACAGGTGCCGCAGATGCCCTGCTCGCAGGACAGCGGCAGGTCGATCCCCGCCTCCAGTAGCACGTCGGCCACGCTGCGATCCGCCGGGACCTGGAAGCAGCGTCCATCGCTGGCCAGCTGCACTTCGAAGGCCCCGTCATCCGCGTGATCCTGCGGCTCGGCGGCGAAGTATTCGCGGTGCAGGCTCGACTCCGGCCAGCCCGCCAGGCGCGCTTCCTCCAGCACGTGGGCCATGAAGCCGCCGGGGCCACAGACGTAGAGATGATCCCCATCGGCGTAACCCGCCAGCACCTCGGCCGCTTTCAACCGCTGGTCATCGAAATGGAACGTCACCTGCGCGGCGAACGCCGATTCGCGAATGCGCTGGAGAAACGCGGTACGTTCCGCCGAGCGGCTGCAGTAGTGCATATCGAATGCCGCCCCGGTGGCGGCCAGGCGCTCGGCCATGCAGAGGATCGGGGTGATGCCGATACCGCCGGCGAACAGCCGTGTGCGCCGCGCGCCGTGAACGAGCGGGAACAGGTTGCGCGGTTCGCTGATGCGGATGTGGCTGCCGGCCTCAACCTGCTCGTGCATGGCACGCGACCCGCCCCGGGACGACGGGTCCAGCAACACTGCGATCTGATAACGGTGCTGCTCGTCCGGGTGGTTGCACAGCGAGTACTGACGCACCTGCCCGCCCGGTAGATGCACGTCGACATGGGACCCAGCGCTGAACGGCGGCAGCGGACCGCCATCGGCACGAGCGAGTTCGAAGCTGAAGATGCCCTCGGCTTCCGGGTGTTTGCGGGTGACCCTGACCTCAATCATGGACGCTGACCTCGTGGAAAGAGCACGGCTTCGCACCCGGCCAGGCCGGGTGCGGAACGTGGAAAAGACAGGTGAGACGGCCGGTCCGGCGACCGGCCACGGCCTTCAGATGGGCTCGGCTGTGCGTGCGAGCATCGCCTTGGTCAGGCCGACACGGTCGAAGCTGCGGTCTTGGGCCATCTCGCGATCACCGGCGAGGATGGAGTTCTCGCTGATGTATTTGCAGCGCTCGAAACGACGTGCCATGAAGCGGTTCAGGCGCTCCTGAAGCGAGCCTTCGCCGGCCAGTTCCAGGCTCAGCACCAACGCATCTTCGATGGCCATGCCGGCGCCCTGCCCCAGGTGCGGGGTGGTCGCGTGAGCGGCGTCGCCGATCAGGAGGACGCGGCCCTTGAACCAGGGCTCGTCGACGAACACCACCTCCATCGGTTTGTAGACCACCTGGCTGCTGTCGGTGATCTGCTCGCGCAGCTCGCCCACCAGGCCGCCGATGTGCTGGATGCGGTCGCGCATCAGTTCGGCGAAATCCTTGGGCTCGTGCCAGGGGTTACCCGGCTCGTGGGAGGTGGAGAACATGTACATCAAGTCGTCGGCCAGCGGCACCAGGCCAGCATTGCCCTCGGAGCCGACGTAGCTCGCCAGGTGGTCGATGGAGGGGTGGCGCGGGAAGTTGTAGCGCCACACGGCCTGGCCGGTGAAGCGCGGCGTGTAGGTGTCGCCGAAGAGCATGCCGCGAATCTTCGAATACACGCCGTCGGCTCCCACCACCAGGTCGTAGCGCCCGGCACTGCCGTCGGTGAAGGTCACGTCCACGCCGTCGGCATCCTGCTCAAGGCGTTCCACGCTGAGGCCGAGGCGTACCTGCGCGCCCAGATCGATGGCCGTTCCGCTCAGCACCTGGTGCAGCGCCAGGCGCGAAATGCCGACGTTGGCCGGATACTCCGGGCCGGCCAGGCGCTGGCCGGGAATGCGCGCCAGGGCATTGCCCTGCAAGTCGTAGATGCCGACATCCTCGAAGGCGTAGGCGGCATCCAGGTAACGGTCGAGTACGCCGAGACGGGCCATCTCCCGCACCACGTTGCTCTGCTGGATGATGCCAACGCCGTAGACGGTCCACTCGGACTTGATTTCCACCAGGTCGACCGACACGCCCTGGCGGCACAGCGCGATGGCCGCGCAGAGTCCACCGATGCCACCACCGACGATGAGTACCTTGCTGATATCGCTCATGGATGAATCCTTGTTCTTGTTGTTGGCGCACGGGCGAACGCGAGCGCGGCGGCCCGGGCGGGAAGGTTTTTTCAGGAGGGGCCGCGCAGGCTCGGCAGGCAGCACGGCAGCCGGTGAGCGCCCCTTGGGAGCACAGGCTAGGAAGGCGGGAACAATTTGACTAATCGTTAGTCGGGATGCAGGGTATCGCGAAAATAAATACAACAAGAGCCTGCTGCCATGCGCTTCAAACACCTGGACCTGAACCTCCTGGTGGCGCTGGATGTGCTGCTGGAAGAGCAGAACATCACCCGCGCCGCCGCCCGCCTGCACATGACCCAATCAGCCACCAGCGGCGTGCTGGGGCGCCTGCGCACCTACTTCGAGGACGATCTGCTGGTACAGGTGGGACGCAAGATGATGCCCACCCCCCTGGCCAAGGAACTGGAGATCCCGGTTCGTGAAGTCCTGCTGAAAATCCAGACCTCCATCACCGCCAAGCCGGTCTACGACATCGCCGAGAGCAAGAGGCATTTCCGCATCATGGCGTCGGACTATCTGATCAGCGTGGTGTTCGCCGAAGTGATCCGAGAGATCAACCAGGAAGCGCCGCTGATGACCTTCGAGCTGATCAGCCCCGGCGAAACCGCCGTCGAGATGCTCATGCGCGGCGAGGTGGACCTGATGATCGCGCCCGAGCACTACATCGTGAAAGAACACCCTTCCGAGCTGCTGTTCGAAGAGCAGCACGTTTGTGTGGTGTGGGCAGACAACGACAGCATCGGCGAACGGATCACGCTGGAGCAGTACCTGGACATGGGCCACGTGGGCGTCGCTTTCGGTCGCAGCCGCACGCCGGGCATCGAGGAATGGTTCATGTCCCAGTACGGTTGCAAGCGCCGGCTCGAAGTCATCACCCATGACTTCAACACCCTGCCGCAACTGGTCGTCGGCACGCAGCGCATCGCCACCATGCACAGCCGCCTGGCGCGGCTCTATGCGCGCAACCTGCCGCTGCGCATCCTGCCGCCGCCAGTGGAGCTGCCCGCGATGCAGGAATACATGAGCTGGCACCGCAGCCTGGACCGCGACCCCATGCTGCGCTGGTTGCGCCAGAAGCTGGCGCAGATCGTACAGCGGCCGGACTCACCGGTCCTCGCCTGAGCCTCAGCGCGCGCCACGGAAGGCGCCGACCGCCTCGCCCAGGCTCGCCCCCAGCGTCTGCAGGCTGTCCGTGGCCGATTCCAGGCGCCGGCAGTCCTCGGCGTTCTGTTCCACCACACGCGCCACTTGCAGCACCACCTCGTCGACCTGGCGTGCCACGGCCTGCTGCATTGCGGACGCCTCGGCGATGTTCCGCCCGCTGCGCTCGACCCGTGCCATCGCAGCAGTGATCGCCGCCAGCACCTCGGTCGCCCGTCCTGCCAGCTCGACGCCTTCCTCGGTCAGCCGCTGACTGCCTGCCAGCCCATCGGCGGTAGCCCGGGTCAGCTCGCCGAGGCGCTGGATCATCGCCTCGATCTCCCCGGTCGAGGCGCGGGTGCGACTGGCCAGGGCGCGCACCTCGTCGGCGACCACGGCGAAACCGCGACCATGGTCACCGGCCCGCGCCGCCTCGATGGCCGCGTTCAGCGCCAGCAGGTTGGTCTGCTCGGCCAGGGCATTGATCACGTCGAGCACACCATTGATGGCCTCGCTCTGCGCCTTGAGCACCTGCATCGATCCGGCGCTGGCGCGCATTTCCTCAGCGAGGTGCTCCAGGCTCTCGCTGGCCTGGCGCACCAACGCATCTCCCTCGTGGATCAGGGCACCCGCATCGGCCAGCACCGCACCGCTGCCGGCCACCTGCTCGCTGACCTGCGCCGCCGAGCGCGTCATGTCCGCCATGGCCTCGGCGACCCGCTCGGCCTGCTGGCGCTGCGCGCTCACCCCCGCCGCCGTACGCCCGACCATCGCCACCAGGGTGCCGGCGGCGCCATCCAGTTGATCGACATCGCCACCGATGCGGCCCACCAGCTTGCGCAGGGCAGCGAGCATTTCTCCCACAGCATCCTGCAACTGCCCCAGTTCATCGCGCCGCGCAGGCGGGGCCGCCATCTCGCCGAGATCCCCGGCGGCGATACGCCCCGCCAGGGCCAGCATGCGCCGCAGCGGCACGACCAGTGCCCGATGAATCGCCAGCGCCGCTCCGGCACTGACCAGTAAGGCCAGGAGCGCCAGCAGCCCCAGCGCTCCGTGGAGCTGCCGCCGGGTTTCTGCATAGGCCCCGCTGCGCAATGCGCGCTGCGTATCCAGCTGCTGCGCCACCATGCCCGCCACCTGGCTCATCTGCGTCTCGGCAGCGCGAGCCAGTTGGCCGCCCCGGACAAAGCTCAGGAAGGCCTGGCGATACACCTCCAGCGCCTGGCGCGCCTCCTCCAGCGCCGCACGCTGCTCGCCGTCCAGGCGCGCGGCGAGACTGGCCAGTGCGGTAGCCAGCTCGTTCATGCGGTTCTCCCAGTCGTCGCGGTAGCGTTTTTGCGCATCAAGGGTGAAATACAGCTCGCTGTCGCGCAGGTTGGCCAACCGTTCGCGTAGGCTCACGGCCTCCTCCAGCACCTGCATCTGCGACGTACCCGGCGGCGTACCGGCCTCCAGGCCGAGGTTGATGCCATCGAGCTGGTCGAGGAACAGGCTGCTGAAACGCTGCCCCACCGTCTCCGCCTGGGCCTGCATACGCAGCCGCGCCGCATGTGCTGTTTCCAACGCCTGCGCATAGTCCTGAAAGGCACTGCGGTAGGCCTGGGCGGTGTCATCCAGGGTCGTGCGGAAATCCGCGTCGGAACCGCTGGCGGCCAGCCCCTTACGCAGTTGGTCCAACCCTGTGCCGACCCGCTCGGCCGACTCCGGTGCAAGATCGAGCGCGAAGTCCCGCTCCGCCAGGCGGGCCCCTGCCAGGTGCAGCTGCAACGCGTCCAGCGCACGCAGTTCGGAGACGCGGGCCTGCAGCACCTGCAATGCCTGGACGGTGGCCAGCGCCATGCCCAGGGTGGCCAGCAGCACCAGGCCGAAGCCGAGCGACAGCTTGCTGCCGACGGAGCGGTGGCCCAGCCAGCGCGTGACGCTGGCAAGGGGCATGAACGGGCGATGGGGGTGATTCGACATGGGCGTCCTTCCTCGTGGTCCGGGCCAGAAACAGGGGCGCGTACGCTAGCCGCCCGGTCCCGGGGGCCACCAATCGAGACTGGCGATGCAAGGCATCGTCATTCGCCATGACACAGGAGCGCCGGGGACGAGGTATCTCGCTTGCCGATAGCTGGCATCCGAACAAGCGATTTGTTCAATTCCTGGCCCCATGCGAGCTTGCCATGGCCGCCCCACCGGGCGGTCGGCGCCCGCGCAACTGCCTGCTGCGGGAGCAGTCACTCCGGGCTCGCCTGCCTTGCGCCCTGCCCATGCCGACCCGAGCGGTAAGCCCCGAGAGCCGGGGAAGATGGCGCCCCGGATCAGAAGAAGGAAAACAACAACATGTTCCGTTACTTCCCCACCAACTACGTCTGGAACCTCTCCGTTGACCTCGCCCTGGAAATGGGCGCGCGCATCGGCGAGATCGTCGAGATGTGCGAGCCCCTGCAGGAGGCCGCCAAGCAGCCCGATGCCGCCGGCACCCGCGCTTTCCGCGAAACCTGGTCGAAGATGGCCGACAAGCTCTGCGACCTGGCAGGTGAGGACGAGGCGCGTGGTCGCCTGCTCTCCGCCGGGGAGAAATACAACCGCGCTGCCACCTACTACCTGACCTGCGAACGCCTGCAGGCCCACGGTGCTCCCGGCCGCCTGGAGCTGTACCAGCGTTTCCTCGACACCTTCGCCCGGGGCATCGACCTGTCCGGCGAGAATTGCGAGCGGGTCGAGATTCCCTACGAGGGCAAGGTCATCTCCGGCCTCTTCGTGCGCGCCGAAGGCGTGAAAGGCCCGGCGCCGCTGCTGGTCCAGCTCAATGGCCTGGATTCCACCAAGGAGATGAAATACCGCGTTGGCCTGCCCGCCTGGCTCGCCAGGCGCGGCGTGTCCTCGCTGGTACTCGACCAGCCGGGCACCGGCGAGGCCCTGCGCCTGCATGACCTCAAGGCCCGGTATGACGCCGAGCACTGGGGCAGCCGCGTGTTCGACTGGCTGGAAACCCGTGCCGACGTCGACCCCAAGCGCATCGGTTGCGAGGGCGTGTCCCTCGGCGGCTACTACTGCCCGCGCGTAGTCGCCTTCGAGCCGCGCTTCGCCTGTGGCGTGGTCTGGGGCGCCAACCATGACTGGCGCGAAGTGCAGAAGCGCCGCCTGGAGCGCGAAGGCAGCTTCCCGGTGCCGCATTACTGGGAGCATGTGCGCTGGGTCTGGGGTGGCAAGAACGTCGAGGAGTTCATGGCCATCGCCGAGAACGTCCACCTGGACGGCGTGGTCGAGCGCATCAAGGTGCCGTTCCTGGTCACACACGGCGAGCAAGACTCGCAGATTCCGCTGAAATGGGCCCATCGCACCTACGAGCAACTGGTCAACAGCCCCAAGCGTGAACTGAAGATCTTCACCCCCCGCGAAGGTGGCGTGCAGCACTCCAGCTTCGACAACTCCATCAATGCCGGCCACTACATCGCCGACTGGGTCGCCGAGACCCTCGGCGGCCGCACCGCCTGACGAGCGAGACGAGAACCTGACCATGAAGATCATCGGACCTGATTACCTGGTGTTCGGCGTCGACAACGTCGACGCCTGCGTGCAATACCTCACCGACTACGGCCTCAAGCCGCGCGCCATCGACCACACCGGCGGCTACCTGG
Source organism: Metapseudomonas resinovorans DSM 21078 (assembly GCF_000423545.1). GTDB lineage: Bacteria > Pseudomonadota > Gammaproteobacteria > Pseudomonadales > Pseudomonadaceae > Metapseudomonas > Metapseudomonas resinovorans. The sequence goes on along the minus strand of NZ_KE384033.1, from coordinate 38,207 downwards.
AAGCCCTGGACGGTACCGGCATCGAGATTCGCCACCGCGACGACCCGCGCCTGCCCAAAGCCATGGAAACTGCCAACACCCTGCGCGAAACCGTTTACGGTGTGGCCGACGAAGACACCCTGCAGGCCATCGAGGCCGAACTGTCGACGGACCGCGACGTCATCCGTGGCGAAGACGGTGTCCTGCGCACAGTGGATGACATGGGCTTCGCCCTGGGCTTCCAGATCACCTGCCGGCGCCCCCTCGACCTGCCCGGCGAGATCAGCAACGCGCCCGGCGCCAGCACCAGCCGCGTGGTCAACAGCCTGGGCGCCAGCGACGACATGGCCGCGCTGCCCCGCAGCCTGTCCCATGTCGTCTATTTCGTGCCGGACCACGCCAAGGCCGAAGCCTTCTACACCCGCCTGGGCTTCGTCTGCACCGACCGTTTCATCGACACCGGACCGTTCCTGCGGCCGGGTGGCACCCTGGACCATCACACCCTGTTCCTGATCCAGACGCCGCCGTTCATGAAGGGCATCGAGCACTTCACCTTCCACATGGGCGGACCGACCGAGGTGATGCTGGCCGGTACCCGCTTTGTCGAGAAAGGCTACGAGTCCTTCTGGGGGCCGGGCCGCCACCAGCTCGGCTCCAACTGGTTCTGGTACTTCAACAGCCCCATGGGTTGCCATGTGGAGTACGACGCCGACATGGACCTGCACGACGACAGCTGGAACGCCCGCGTGTCGCCACCCGGCGCGGATACCTCGCAGTACTTCCTGTTCCGCTATCAGGAGAAATGGGCCCCGGGCGGCCCGCCGCCCAAGCATTGACGCGCTCCGTCGTCATCGGCAGGCACCCCCCCGGAGCCGCACGCCCCGGGTAAGGGGAACCTGCCGCCTCAACTCCCGGGAACCGGCTGGCCCGGGAGTCTTTTTTGGGTCTTGCGATACACCGGGAAGTGCTGGTCACACCGCATGGGAAATGGGGTATTGGTGCAGCCCTATGGCCTGCTCAGCGATTGAAGTGGCGATGCCTGCATCACGTGTCGCGGGAACGACTTGAGCCAATCTGCTTGCCGGGTTCTGCGGATATTTCTGGTTTCGCTTTCCCAGGCGACGTCCTTTTGCAGTCGCTCAAAAGGAAGCAGAACGCTTGTCGAGCGTTGGGCTTCGGCGAGCCCAACCCAACAAAAGCGTTCCGGCAGCTTCCCCGATGTGCGCGCTCACTCGGGCTTCTTGTAGTACCCCACCGCAACCAGCAGGTGCCCGGTCTTGCGCAGCAGGGCGTACTTGTCCTCCACCTTGCCGGTCACCGGGTTCTTCCAGCGGTAGTCGTAACCACCCTCGCGGCGGTCCTTCATCAGCGCCAGGATCGGCGCGCCGACCGGCTTGCCGTCGGGATCTCGCACGCTGGCAAACTCCACACCGAGCAGGCGCAGGTTGTAGCCGTGGGCGAGGTAGCGCCCGGTGTCGAGGTCGATGACGAAGACATACAGGTCGTCCTCGCGAAAGCGCGGCGACAGCGCATTGATCGCGGCGATGCCGGCTTGCGGGTCCTGTTCCAGGGCGGTCACCGCGCGTTGCAGCAGGTGCTCGGCCTGCTGGGGCGTGGCCCGGGGCAGGTAGAGGCCGACGGCGATGACCCGGTCTCCCACCCGCTGGAAGAACACCCGCTTGCGTTCCACACGGCCGTCGCGTGCGTTCATCCAGCGGTATTCGGCCACCCGTACCTCGCCCTCGGCCCCCTGCAGGGCCTGGCGGAAGCCGTCGCGCAATTCTGGCTCCAGGGCTTCGGTGACGTCACGACCGATCAGCACCGCCGAGGTGCCGCCGCTGGCGAGCATGGTGCCGTGGGTGTCCACGACGAACACGTAGTGCTCGCCGTCGATGAACTCGCCCTGACGGCTGAATGCGGCGAAGGCCGCGTCGCCCTGCAGCTGGTAGTACTCGACGGCACGCAGCAGCAGTTGGCGTGCCCGTTGTTCCTCGTCGGCCTGGACGGTTGCGGGGGTGATCAGGAGCGCGAACGCGCCCCACAGCAAGGCGATCAAACGCATGGCGGTCGCTCCATAGAGTGAAGAGAAAGGAGACCGGCGCCGCGTGGTGCGCGGACGCCGGGTGGTTGCCGGCAGTTGGCCTGGCGTCAAGGCGCCTTGGCTGCCGACGGCGGAGCCACCACGCCGACCTGGCGTGCGTAGTCCTGCCAGGCACGCTGCAGGCGTTCCAGGGTCTGAGGCTGGCTGGCGGCAAGGTCGTGCTGTTCGGCGCGGTCCTGCGAGAGGTCGAACAACTGCCAACGCAGCGGCGGCTGGGGTTGGCCCGGCAGGCTCCAGGGCACCAGGCCAAGCAGCTTCAGGTTGCCTTCGCGGAAGTAGCGGCTGCCGAACAGCTCCCCGGCCATGACCGGCTCGGCGCGGCCCTGGCCCTCCAGCATCGGCAGCATGGAGCGGCCGGTAATGGGGTGCTTCGGCTGTCCCTTGTACGAATCGCCCGGATCGGACAGCCCGGCCAGGGCGAGGAAGGTCGGCGCCAGGTCATCCACGCGCGCCACGGCGCGCTCCAGCCCCTGGCGATGCAGGTTGGCCGGCAGGCGGATGATGGCCGGGACACTGATACCCCCTTCGGCAGTGGTGCCCTTGAACAGACGTAGCGGCGCCGCGCTCACCTCGGCCCAGCGCAATCCATAGTCGATTTGCGAGCCGCGTTTGCCGAGGTTCTCCAGGCGGTTGTCAGTTCCCGGTGCGGCCGGATAGAAGATCTCGTGACGCTCGCCGGCAGCACCGTTGTCGGACATGAAGACCACCAGCGTGTTGTCGAGCTGGCCGCTCTGGCGCAGGTAGTCCAGCAAGCGGCCGATGTTGTGGTCGAGGTTGTCGACCATCGCCGCATAAATTTCCATCTTGCGCGCCTCCACGCGCTTCTGCGCTTCGTCCAGCCCGTCCCAGGCCGGGAGCTGCGGGGTCGCCGGCAGCGGTGCGGCGCTCTGGAAGTCGGCCGGCAGCAGACCGCTCTTTTTCATGCGCTCGATGCGCGCCAGGCGCACCGCGTCGTAACCGCCGTCGTAGCGCCCCCGGTATTTGTCCCGATAGGCATCCGGCGCCTGCAACGGCCAGTGGGGCGAGGTGTAGGCAGCGTAGGCGAAGAAAGGCTTGCCACTGCCCTCACCTTCTTTAAGGTAGGCGAGCAGCTTGTCGGTGTAGAAATCGGTGGAATAGAAATCCTCTGGCAGCTCCACCGGCTGGCCATTCTCGCGGTAGGTGATCTGTTCGATCTTCGCGGTCGAGCCCGGCTTCGGCTTGTAGTGCACGCCGCCACCTTCCAGCAGCGTGAAGGAACGCTCGAAGCCGCGTTTGTCCGGCCCCTGTTCGGGGGTCAAGCCCAGATGCCACTTGCCCACCATGCTGGTGCGGTAGCCGCCATCGCGCAGCAGTTCGGCAATGGAATGGGCCTGCTGATTCAGGTAGCCCTCGTAGCCCGGTTTGCCGCGCTGGAAGGGCTGGATGGCCTCTCCCATGGTGCCCAGGCCCGCCAGGTGGTTGTCGGTACCGGACATCAGCATCGCACGCGTTGGCGAACAGGTCGGCGCGGCATACATGCTGGTCAGTTGCAGGCCGCTGGCGGCGAGGCGATCCAGGTTCGGCGTCTCGATTTCGCCGCCGAAAGCGCCCAGGTCCGAGTAACCCAGGTCGTCGGCAACGACCAACAGGATATTGGGGCGATCGGCAGCGCTGGCCAAGGCCGGCGCAAGGCAAGCCAACGCAGCCAGCAGGATGGGGAGGCGCATGAGGAACTCCTGTTCTTATTCTTCGAAAATCGCCACGGCGCGAACGAAGCCGGCAGAGGCATGTTTGATCTTGTAGGGGAAGCAGGACACCAGGAAACCGCTGGCCGGCAGGCTGTCGAGGTTGGCCAGTTTCTCCATCTGCCCGTAACCGATGTCGCGCCCGGCCTTGTGCCCTTCCCAGATGATGGACGCGTCGCCACTCTCGGCGAAGCGCTCGCGGGTGTACTTGAACGGCGCGTCCCAGCTCCAGGCATCAGTGCCTACCACGCGCACGCCGCGCTCCAGCAGATAAAGCGTAGCCTCGCGGCCCATGCCGACGCCGGCGTCCAGATAGCCCGGCTGGCCGAACAGGCTGCCGGCGCGGGTGTTCACCAGCACAATGTCCAGCGGCTGCAGGTCATGGCCGATGCGCGCCAACTCCGCTTCCACCTCTGCGGCCGTCACCACGTGGCCGTCCGGCAGGTGGCGAAAATCCAGCTTCACGCCCGGCTGCAGGCACCACTCCAGCGGCAGCTCGTCGATACCGAAGGCCGGCTTGCCACCGTCGGTGGTCGATGCGTAATGCCAGGGCGCATCCATGTGGGTGCCGCTATGGGTGGTGATCGACAGGCGCTCGGCGGCCCAGGACTCCCGACCCGGCATCTGGTCGATGGACAGGCCGGGGAACATGGCCGCCATCTCCGGCCAGCCCTGTTGGTGGTCCATGTAGTCGATTTTCGGCAGCAGCGGCGGTGGGTCCGTGTACGGGTTGTTATCGAGCGTTACCGACAGGTCGATGAGGCGGCGTTTGCGGGCAAGGGTCATGGCGGGCGATCTCAGGCGGTTTGTGGCGCAGCGCGCAGGCGGCGCGGCCGTTGATTGAGGTTCAGGGCATTGCGTACCAGGGCGAGGGCGGAGCCGTCGTGACGGAAGCCCAGCGCGCGGGCCTGGGGGGTACGCAGTGACGGATAGCGACCGAACAGGCGCTCCAGCTCGGCATCGGGCCGGTAGTTGACCAGGGCGCGCCGGTCTTCGCCGAACGCGCCGACCAGAGCGTCCACCACCTGGCCGATGGACAGGTGCAGCACCGGGAGTTGCCAGACGCGGGACTCGCCAGGGTTGTCCAGTTCGGCAGCGTGCAGCAGGTTATCCAGGCAGCAGTGGGCGGACATCCACCAGGCGCTGGCTTGCGATGACACCGGGCATTCGTAGGCCTGGCCGGCAGCGAGCGCGTGCATCAGGTCGCTCATGAAGGCCGAGCGCAGGCCGTTGGGCTCCCGTGGCCGGGCGACGATGCCGGGCAGGCGCAGGGCGCGGCCATCCACCTCGCCCCGCCGGGCCAGGTCGCTTAGCTGGGTCTCCACCATCAGCTTGTGGGCGCCGTAGGAGAGCACCGGACGGGGTGCCAGTTGCTCGTCCATGCGCGCCGGCAACTCGGCACCGTAGACGGCCACGCTGCTGGCATAGACCAACACCGGCGGCCGGGCGCAGCGGCGCAACTGGTCGAGCAATTCGAGGCTCGCCAACAGGTTGACCTGATGGCCCAGGCCGTACTGCTGTTCGGCCGCGCCACCGGGGATGCTCACCAAGTGAAACACCACGTCAGCGCCGTCGGCGAGGGCGCGACGCTGCAGCGCCGGATCGGTGATGCTGCCGGCGAGCAGGCGCAGGCGCGGGTCCTGCGCAAATCCATCGAGCTTCTGGTCCAGCAGCACCAGGGTGTCCAGCGGCTGGCCGCGCAGAGTGCCCCGCTCCAGCAGGCGCTGGACCAGCAGCCGGCCGAGAAAGCCACCGGCACCGGTAACCATCACGCGCATGGCGCACCTCCCCGGACCACGCACTGATCGATGGCGCCGAACAGCGGCGAGCCGTCGGCATTGCGCGCTTCCATGCGCACGCGATCACCGAAGCGCATGAAACCGGTACGCGGCGCGCCGTGCTCGATCATCTCGATGGCACGGCGCTCGGCAATGCAGGCAGAGCCCAAACTGCGGTCGGCGTTGGAAACGGTGCCGGAGCCCAGGATGCTGCCAGCGCCGAGGCGGCGAGTCAGCGCCGCATGGGCGATCAACTGGTGGAAGCCGAAGTGCATGGCGCCGCCGTGCGGGTGACCGAACCACTGGCCGTTCCACTCGACCTCGAGCGGCAGGTGCACGCGGCCGTCACGCCAGGCATCGCCCAGTTCGTCCGGGGTCACGGCCACCGGGGCGAAGCTGGAGGAGGACTTGGCCTGGACGAAGCCGAAGCCGGTCTTCATTTCCCGCGGCGCCAGGGCGCGCAGGCTGACATCGTTGACCTGCAGTACCAGGCGGATGTGCGCAAGCGCCTGCTCGGCCGTGCAGCCCATCGGCACCTCGTCCACCAGCACGGCAAACTCGCCTTCAAAGTCGATGCCGTGAGCCTCGCTGGGCAGCGGGATGTCCTGCCGCGCACCGAGGAAGTCGTCACCGGCGCCCTGGTACATCAGCGGCGTGGTTTCGACGCCCTCGATGGGATCGAGGTGAAAGGCACGCTGCATCAGTTCGCCATGGCTGAGGAAGCAGGAGCCGTCGAGCCACTGCCAGGCACGCGGCAGCGGCGCCATGACCCGGCTCGGGTCGAAGTCGAAAGCACCGGCGGCTTCGCCCCGGTTGAGGGCGTCGTAGCGACTGAGCAGCCCGGCCTCCACGCGCTGCCACTGGTCCACGGCGGCTTGCAGGGTCGGCGCGATGTCGCTGGCGTCCACTGCGCGGGTCAGGTCACGGGACACCAGCAGCAAGCGGCCGTCACGGCTGCCGTCGGCGAGGGTGGCAAGCTTCATTTCAGCACCTCCGCCAGCTCCGGCGCATAGCGCCCGTCCAGCAGGATGAAGACCATCCGCGCCATCTGTTCGGTGCGATTGCTCCAGGCATGATTGGTGCCGCGCTGCACCACGATGTCGCCACGCTTGAGGTGGACGTCCTCGCCATCCAGAACCAGCCAGACCTCACCTTCGGTGACGATGCCGTAGTCCAGGGTTTCGGTGCGGTGCATCAGCTTGTGCCTGGAATCGGCCTTGCCGGTTCCGGCATGGGCCTCGCCGATTTCCGCGAAGCAGGCGGCAGCATCCTCCGCGCTGACCTGGTTCTGCAGGCTGTCCGGCGGGATATCGACCACGCGGATCACGCTGCCCAGCGAACCGGGGCTGAGCTGCAGCGGTTTGTCGGTGGGGTCGCCGCCATTGTCCAGCGCTGCCGGGCAGGTCGCGCTGTTCCATACCTCGTGGAACAGGGTGCCGGGCACCGCTTTCAGGGGAAAGATGTTCGGCGTCGGGCCGGCCATGGCGACCACGGCCTGGCCAGCGGCATCGTGACCGGTGACCACGCGCTTGAAGGGGGGAAGTGCTTGCATGGGAACTCCTTTCAATTGCCGTCGCCGATGGTGGTGCCACCGTCGACGATGATGTTCTGACCGCTGATGAAAGCGCCGCCGGGTGCGGCCAGCAGCAGCGCCAGGGCTGCCACCTCCTCGGGCCGGCCGACACGGCGCAACGGGGTGAGCGCAAGACGCCGCTGCATGACCTCGGGGTTGTCGGTGAGCGGTCGGGCGAATTCGGTCTGGATCACGCCGGGGCTGATGGCGTTGACGCGGATGTTCATGGGCCCCCACTCCACCGCGAGGTTGCGCGCCAGTTGCGCCAGCGCCGCCTTGGACAGGCCGTAGAGCCCCAAGCCCTTGTTGCCGCGCACGCCGGCGATGCTGGCCATCAGCACCACGCTGCCCCCACCCTGCTCCGCCATGACCGGCAGCAGCGCGCCGGTGAGCCAGGCCGCGCTTTCCAGGTTCACGCTCAGGGTCAGCCGCCACTGCGCGGCATTGGCGCTGGCCAGCGGCCCCAGGTGCGGGGCGACACCGGCATTGCACACCAGCACGTCGATCCGGCCATGCAGTGCCAGGGCAAGGCTGGCGAGTTGGCGGACCTGGCGCTCGCAACCAAGGTCGGCGGAGAGGCCTTCCGCCTCGAAACCTTCGCCGCGCAGCTGCGCCGCCACGCGCTGGCAGTCCTCGGCGCTCTCGCTGCTGATCACCAGCCGCGCGCCGGCGCGACCATATTCGCGGGCGATGGCCAGGCCGATGCCACGGGTAGCACCGGCGATCAGGGCGACCTGGCCCGCCAATGAGAACAAGGGGCTGCTCATAGGATGCGGCAGCCCTGTTCGAAGGACAGGCGCGGGCCGGCCGGGCGCAGGCCGGTGGGCTCGCCGTAACCCAGGCAACAGAGGAAATTGCTGCGCCATCGGCCATCGGGGAAGAACGCTGCGTCCACCTGGGCGTTGTCGAAGCCGGACATGGGGCCGCAATCAAGCCCGAGGGCGCGAGCGGCAAGCATCAGGTAGGCGCCCTGCAGGCTGCTGTTGCGCAGTGCCGCGCTGGAGGCCGCCTGCGGGTTGTCGCGGTAGGCCGCGCCCGCGTCATAGATGGGGAACAGCTCGGGCAGAAACTCGAAAAAGCGACTGTCCCAGGCAACGATGGCCGTCACCGGCGCCTGCAGCATCTTGTCGCCGTTGTGGCCCTTTAGGGCCGGCAGCAGCTTCTGCTTGGCCTCGGCACTGCGCACGAAGACGAAGCGCGCCGGGCAGCAGTTGTTGCTGGTCGGGCCCTGGCGCAGGGTCTGATAGAGCTGGTGCAGCAGCGCGTCGGGTACGTCGCGGTCCTGCCAGAGGTTGTGCGAGCGCGCTTTCAGGAACAACTGGTCGAGCGCGGCGGAATCCAGGGGATGGGCCATGGAATGCTCCAGATGGAATCAGGAAATGGACGGCGCGGTGCTGGCCAGCGGGCGGAACAGCCAGGGCAATGCCAGGCAGGCGACCGCCAGCACGAGTTGCGCGATGGCCACCAGTGCCAGGGCGGACGGCAGCTCGCTCACGGCGCCACCGTTGAGGCCCAGCACCACCAGCGGACTGATGAATTCGCCGGCGAACAGCGCGGCGGTGAAGCCGCCCGTGGCACGACCGCGCTGGGCGAAGCTGACCTGGCTCATCACCCAGGTGATCAGCGTCGGCAGCATCAGGCCAATACCTAAGCCATTGACCAGCACGGCAATGATGACGAGGGCGTGGTTGCCGGCCTCGGCCATCAGCAGCCCGCCAGCCCCCGCCGTGGCGAAGGCGATGAGCAGCAGGTTCTGCCGCCGCAGGCCGCCCAACAAGCGGAAGCTCAAGGCGCCGGCAAGCACACCGAGCTGGTTGGCCCCCATGGTCATGCCGATCTGCTGCGGTGAATCCACGTGCAGCAGGGTGAGCAGGAAGCCCGCCTGCACCGGCACGATGAACAGACTGATGCCCGCCAGCACCGTGAGCCCGTAGAGCGGCAGTAGCGCGCTCCAGGGAAAGCGCTCGGTGTTCGAAGGCTGCACGTCGACCGAACCAGCCTGCGGCTCCCAGAGCAGCGCCGCCATCAGCGGCAGGAACAACAGGCCGGACGCGTAGAGCACGAAGGGTACGCGCCAGTCGTCTTGCCCCAGGGCGCCGCCCAGGGCGATGAACACCGCTGCCGACAGCGAGGTGGCGACCATCTGCAGGGCAAACAGCCGCTCGCGGCGCGCGCCCTGGTAGTAGTCGCCCATCAGGGTGGTGCAGCAGGTCATGATGCCGGCCTCCGCCAGCCCCAGTCCGGCACGGCTGGCCACGATGCCCGCCAGCGAATCCAGCCACAGCGGCAGCAAACCGCAGGCGGCGTACAGCAGCATCGAGGCCAGCAGCAGCGGCTTGCGCCCGAGGCGGTCGGCGATCACGCCGGCAAAGGGCGCGAGCAGTGCGATCACCAGGGCCGGGATGGTCAGGCTGATGGGCACCAACACCTCGGCGCCCGGCGTGTCGGCAAAGTGCGCCTGCATGCGCGGCAGTACCGGTGCCAGGAGCACCGCACCCAGTACCGGCAGGCAACTGCCGAGTAGCAGCAGCAGGGATTGCGGCAGTCCGGCCTGACGTTCAGTGGAGGTCACGGCGCACCTCCGGCAACAGTCCGTAGGCGCCCTCTGCGTAGTGCCCGACAGCGTCGGGCAAGCCATTCCAGAGGGCTTGCAAGGTCTCGATCAGTCGTGTCATGCCGATGTGCTCTTGTTGTTGTAGTGGCGGTTCAGGGATTGATGGCATCCAGCAGCAGCGGGCGGCTGGCGGTCGCGTTCCGTTTCGCCGGCACCGCCGCCTCGTCGGAGGCGGCGTCGCGGCGCCGGGTGGCAGGCAGCAGGAAGTAGGCCAGCGCCGGCAGCAGGACCAGGGCGCCGACCATGTTCCAGACGAACATGAAGGCCAGCAGCACGCCCATGTCGGCCTGGAACTTGATGGGTGAGAGGATCCAGGTGCCCACGCCGATCGCCAGGGTGACGCCAGTGAGCATCACCACCTTGCCGGTGGAGACCAGCGCACGGTAATAGGCCTCGGAGAGGCTACTGCCCTGGCGCAGATGGCCGAGCATGATGCTCATCACGTACAGCGCGTAGTCGACGCCGATGCCCACGCCCAGCGCGATCACCGGCAGGGTGGCGACCTTGACGCCGATACCGAGCCAGACCATCAGCGCCTCGCAGAGGATCGAGGTGAGCATCAGCGGAATCACCGCGCAGAGGGTCGCGCGCCAGGAGCGGAAGGTGACCAGGCACAGCAGGATCACCGCGCCGTAGACCCAGAACAGCATCTCGCGGTTGGCTTCCTTGACCACGATGTTGGTGGCCGCCTCGATCCCGGCGTTGCCGGCGGCGAGCTGGAACCTCACCTCGTCGGTGTCGTTGGCGGCGGCGAAGGCTTCGACGTGCTCGACCAGGCGGGTCAAGGTCTCGGCCTTGTGGTCGGTGAGGTAGACGTAGAGTGTCAGCAGGTTGCAGGACTCGTTGTAGAGCCCGCGCGGTGCGCTGGCGGTGATCATGTTGAGCATCGCCTGGTTGTTCTGCAGCTCGTACCACTTCGGGCTGCCTTCGGAGAGGCCCACCAGCATGCGGCGGTTGAGCAGCGCCAGCGAATTGGTCGAATCCACCCCCGGCAGGCTGCGCAGCTGCCAGTCCAGTTCGTCCACCTTGCGCAGGATGTCGTAGCGCGCGCAGGCGTTGTCCGGCGTGCGCACCATGATCGCGAAGAGGTCGCTGCTGGCACCAAAGCTGCGGGTCATGAAGGCGTCGTCCTGGTTGTAGCGCGAGTCCGGGCGCAGCTCGGGGGCGCCCGCATCGAGGTCGCCGATGGCCAGGTGCAGGCTGACCATGAATCCGAACACCGCCATCACCAGGCTGATGCCGACGCAAAGGGCGGCCCAGGGCTTGCGGGTAAACAGGTCGAGAAAACGCCAGAACGGATGACGGGCCTGACCGACCTCCTCCGCGCGCTCGCTCTTGAGGCTCAGCTCGGCAGCGCGCGGACTGACGCCGACGTAGGAGAGCAGCACCGGCAGCAGGATCAGGTTGGTGAAGATCAGCACGGCGACGCCGATGCTGGCGATGATCGCCAGGTCCTGGATCACCTGGATCTGGATGATCATCAGCACGGCGAAGCCGACCGCATCGCACAGCAGCGCGGTGAGGCCGGCGAGGAACAGGCGGCGGAAGGTGAAGCGCGCGGCCACCACGCGGTGCATGCCGCGGCCGATGTCCTGCATGATGCCGTTCATCTTCTGCGCGCCGTGGCTCATGCCGATGGCGAACACCAGGAAGGGCACCAGCACCGAGTACGGGTCCAGCTCGTAGCCCAGGAGCGGCAGCAGGCCGAGTTGCCAGACCACTGCCACCAGGGAGCACAGCACCACCAGTACGGTGCTGCGCACGCAACGGGTGTAGCCGTAGAGCACGGCGGTGGTGATGAGGATGGCGACGGCGAAGAACAGCAGGATCTGCTCCAGGCCCTCGATCAGGTCGCCGACCTTCTTGGCGAAGCCGGTGATGTGGATGTCGACGTTGTCGCTCTGGAGCTGCGCCCGCAGGGCGTCGAGCTGCTCGGACAGGGTGGCGTAGTCGAGCGGCTGGCCATCCGGCGTACGCGACAACAGCGGCACGTAGATGATGCTGGAGCGCTGGTCGAAGGCCACCAGCTGACCGATTTCGTTGGACAGCTGCACATTGCGCCGCAGCTCCGCCAGGGACGTCGCGCTGCCGTCGTACTCGTCCGGGATCACCGGCCCACCATCCAGGCCCTCTTCGGTCACCGAAACCCAGCGCGTGGCCGGCGTCCACAGCGACTTCATATAGGCGCGGTCGACCCCAGGCAGCAGGTAGATCTGGTCGCTCAGGGCCTGAAGGGTCTTCAGGTAGTCGGCGTCATAGATGTCGCCCTTGCGGTTGGCCACGGCGATGCGCAGGGCGTTGCCCAGGCCCGACAGTTCCTTCTGGTTGTCCAGGTAGTTGGCGATGTAGGGATGCCCGGTGGGGATCATCTTCTCGAAGCTGGCGTTCAGTTCGATACGACTGGACTGCCAGCCGAGCAGCACGGTGGTCAGCAGGCACAGCAGCAGCACCCAATGGCGGTGGTTGAACAGGGCGCGTTCGACCAGCGAACCGGAGCGCGGATCGAAGTCGCCCGGCTCGGGCAGCGAGGGTTGGCGAGCGGAATTCATGAACTCACTCCGAGGCGGAAACGGCGGGCAACGCCAGGCGGGACAAGCCGGTGAAGCCGGCGACGACCAGGCTGCCGTCGGCGGCCTGGATCACACCCGACACCGGTCTGCCCTGGGGTTTGGCGGCGGGGGCAATGGTGCCCGTCGCACTGGTGAACAGGCCGCCGGCCTGATTGGCCAGCAGCACGCGGTCATCGGCCAGGCGGATGGCATCGCTGAAGGACACCGGCGCCAGCACCGGTAGCGCTTCAGCGCTATCGGCACCCGGCGCCAGGAGGAAGGCATGCCCTTTCAGGCCGCCGATCAGCAGGGCACCATCGGCGCGGCTCGCCAAGGTGAACAGGGTGCCGCTGTAGGGGCTTTCCAGTTGCTGGAAGTGCTCGCCGTCCGGCGAGCGCGCCAGGTAGCCCTGCTCGCCAGCGAGAAACCAACGCTCGCCCCGCTGTGCCACGGCGTAAAGGTGCAAGCCCATCGGGTTGTCGATGGCACCGACGACAGAGCGCCAGGTGGCGCCGCCGTCCTCGGTACGGAAGGCAAGGCCGTAGGCACCCACCACCAGGCCATGCTGAGCGTCGGTGAAGGCCAGGGCGAGGAACGGTTTGTCGGCCCCCTCCTCCACCATACGTCCGGCCGTCTGCACGCGTGCCTCTGCAGCCTCGGCATCGGCCGACGCCGGCAACTCATGGCGTGCGGCATCGAGCTCCAGCTGCGCGGCGCGGCGGCCGTCGAGCTGCAACTGCCAGGTTTCCCCGCCGTCACGGCTGGCCAGGATCACACCAGCGTGTCCCACCGCCCAGCCCTGTTGGGCATCGACGAACTGCACGGCGGTCAGCCCCACCGACACCGGCACTTGAGCCTGGCGCCAGTGCTGGCCGTTGTCATCGGACAGGAGCACCAGCCCGCGTTCACCCACGGCCACCAGGCGGTCGCCCGCGCGGGCCAGGTCGATGAAGACCGCACGCTCAGGATTGGACACACGCATGGCCGGGCTTTCCAGCACATCCCCGGCGGCCTGGCCAGCGGCGAAGCACGCGGGGGTGATCGGCAGGGCGAGGACCAACAGCAGGCCGCCCACCTGACGCAATCTGTTCATGTTCTACCTCGATCTCATTACGCAAGCGGGAGGACGGCGCGCGCCCTCCCGGTAAGGCTTCAGCGCACGCCACGCCCGGCCATCGCCGCCGGGGAGAACTCCGCCGCCTTGTAGCGATCGACCACCGCGTATTGCTGGTCCTTGCCGGCGTAAAGGTTCTGGATGAACCAGGTGCCGGAGATCAGGTCGTAGAACCCGGAGGACAGCTGAGCCACGGCAGGCAGGTCAGGCATGACTGCCGGCAGTGACCAGAGGGTCTTGGCGAGCTGGCCGTTGGCGTCCCAGCGGTCACCGAGCATGGCCTGCCAGGTGTCTTCGTCGAGGTAGTAGCGCCCCTTGGGCAACTGGTGGCGCTTGCCCGGTGCGAGGTCCGCCTCCACCACCCAGACGCGGTGCAGTTCCCAGCGCACGTAGTCGGGATTCATGTGGTGCTTGGCGAACAGGTCCTCGGGCTTGGCAGCCGTCTGCACCTTGTTGGTGTTGTAGGGGATGTAGATCTCCTGCTTGCCCACCAACTTCCAGTTGAAACGATCCAGACGACCCTGGAACACACTGAGTTCATCGAACGACATGACTCCGGCAGTTGCGGGCGTCGGGGTGTCGCAGCAGGCGTTGGGCAGCTTGCGCACGCGACGCTGACCAGTCAGGTAGACGTGGGCCTGGGACTTGTCGCCGTTGAGGTTGGTGCGCCCCATGATCTGCTCGCCGGCCCGCAGCGGCGGCCCTACGTTGAGCAGGCGGAACAGCCAGTAATCGCCTTCGAACGTCGCGGCCGAGCCATCGGGGTAGTAGTAGGGCATCTCCTGTACGGCCTTGCCGTCGGTGGTCAGCACCTGGGCGCCGTCTGCGGTCATCAGGTAGTGGCGGAAATCCATGGCCACCGAAGTGCCGCGCCAGTTCAGCACGTGGTTCCACATGGCCTCGGTGCCGTTCTTTGGCACCGGGAATGGAATACCGCCGTAGGCCCCTTCCGGCACCGGGCCGGCGCTGCTCTCCACCAGCCTGGCGCTCTGCGCGTTCTTCAGCGTGTTGTCGTACACCCACTGCGGCGCCGCGGCGGTACGGCGGGTCGGGTAGATGTCGAGGCGGTAGGTCTCGGGGTAGCGCTTGAACATGGCCTTGACGCCATCGCTGAGCTTGTCGGCGTACTGGTCCATATTCTTCGCAGTGATGCTGAACAGCGGCTTGTCGGCGGCGAACGGATCGCCGCGCTTGCCGCCTTCCTTGAAGCCGGCATCCACCCGGGTGTAGCCGCCGTCCCAGGCCGGGATGCTGCCGTCGGCGTTACCGGCGCGTTCGGCGCCCAGCGGGGTCAGGCTTTTGCCGAGGTCGGCGGCGGTGCTGGCGAGCGCCGGTTGCAGGCTCAGTGCGGCGGCGCCGACCAGGGCCAGGCAGAAGGTCTTGAGAGTGAACGGGATGGTCATGCGCAAGTCCCTCAGAAGGTGGTTTTCACGGAGAAGGCCAGGTAATCCCGGTCCTTCAGCGACTGCTTGAAGGTGAAGTGGTTGAGCGCGTCGAGGTTGGTGTCTTCCGGCCCGTAGTAGTGGGTGTAGGTGAGGCCGAAGGTCACCCGGTCGAGGTAGGTGGCGCTGACGCCGATGTTGAAGTCGCCGCCGTTGTCAGGCCCGAAGCTGCTGATCACCGCCGATTTGCCCATGGGGAAGTAGCTGATGCCCAGCGGCACGCTGAGGTCGATGCCGGGGAACACCTGCCGATAGGTCGGGCTGTAGACCAGTTTGATGCCCACGCCATCGTCGGTGGCTCCCGGGTCCAGCGCGGCGCGGTTCTTGGTCACACTGAGCAGCCGGTTCCAGGCGATCTCGCCCACCAGGCTGGCCTCGTTGGAGATGAACGACGGGCCGAGGGACGCCAGCATGTTCAGGTTGACGTGGGCGGTGCGCCCCACGGCGTAGAGCGGATCGTCATCGTTGTCGGCAACCACGCCAGGCAGCACGGTCTGCCCATTGGAAACCAGCGGCATGTTCCAGCGCATCGAGGCTTCACCGGCGAAGCTGAACTCTTCCACCGTGGTGGCGAAGCTCGCACCCAGGGCGCGGATCTCCTCCGGATAGACCCAGTAGTACTCGCCGATCTTGCCGGTGGCGAAGTTCGGACCGGTAGCGCTGGGCTTGAGGTACAGCTTCGGCGACTTGTCGTGGTACTGGATGGCGTAGAGGCCGTACTCGGTGGTGTCGGCGGTGTAGCGCAGCTGCAGGCCGCCCTGCCCCGAGCTCTTGGCTTCCTTGTCATTGCCGTGGAAGAAGGCGGCCGGGCTGGCCGGGTTGCCACCCAGGAAGGTCGGGAACGGCGCCCCTACGACCAGCCGCTCGTTGCCTTCGCCGATGGTGTCGCTGACCGAGAAGTAACTGCCGGCACCGGGCAGACGGGTTTCTTCCCATTCGAACTGGTAGAACGCGCCGAGGGACAGGTCGTCGGTCATCTGGAAGGTGGTGGAAAGCTGGTTGACCGGGCGGGTGATTTCCTTGAACTGGGTGTTGGGCACCGACACCGCCTTGACCACGTCCACCGGCGCCATGCCGCCGGCGATGCCGTTGGCACCGAAAAACAGGCTTTCACCCCAGATCAGGCCATGGCGGCCGACCCGCACGGAAGTCGCCTTGTCGGCCAGGGCGCCGTTCCAGTAGACAAAGGCGTCCAGCAACTCGGCGTCACCACCATGCAGGTGGCGGGTGTCGTCGGTGAACTCGTCGAAGGCCACCGAGCGTGCGTTGGCGCGGGTCGGGTCGTCGTTGTCGTTGTCGTTCTGGTATTCGGTGTCAAACCAGCCGGCACCACTGACGCGAGCACCGAAGTCGCGGTAGCCGATGTCCAGTTCAGAGAGGATGTCGAGCCGGTTGGAGATCAGCCCCTTGTCGAAGGCGCGATCACCGTCGTCCTGGTTGCGGGCAACCTGCCCTTCTGTGAGCTTGCTGCTTTGGTCCTTCAGGCGCCAGGCGGCGCTGTACTTGAGCGTGTTGTCCCAGCGCAGACTCAGGTCGGGGTTGCCGGTCTGAATCTCGAATGCTTGGGCGGAGGGAAGGCCATACACCAGGGCCGCGGCGAGCGTCAGGGTGAAGGGCGCACGCCGCGCAGCGGCGATATTGCGAATAGCCATCGAACGAACCCTCTTATTGTTCTTGTTGGCGAACTTCTCGTGAGCCACGACCGGCCGGATCAAGGCAGACCGGGCCGGTAGGGCCAGAAATGCCGGAGTGGCATCGCCAGGCGGGATTGACCAGGCGACGGGCAAAGGTTGACGTGAGGGGCTGGCTCTGACTAATCGCTTGTTGGGATGCGACCTATCGGCAATCGCGATACCTGAGAGACGCAGAAAAGACACGGCACAAAGCCGCCGGCGGAGGATCGAACCTCCGCCGGGGCACTTAGGCGCGGCGTTGGAAAGGAAGGAGGGAAGCCAGGGTATTGCGTAGTAATACCCTCAGGCGTGCCTGGCATTCGGCAGCGGGCGTGCCTTGTGAAGTCAGTCGGTGCCAGGGTCGTAGTCGTTCACGTTGCCGACTTGAGTATGCAGGCGTCCCAGCAGCTCGATGAGCGTGTCCACTTCCTCGGCTGACAATCCGCTCAGTAATCGGCGCTCTCGCTCAAGCGCAACTTTCAGTACTCGATCATGCAGTTCCCGCCCACTCGCGGTGAGGCTCACGGTATTGCGCCGAGCGTCCTGCGGGTCCACCTGACTGCTGACATGCCCCGCTGCCTCCAGCACTTGAAGTGATCGGCTGACCGCGCTCTTGTCCAACCCAATCACCTGGCAAATGCGGTTGGCCGTGATGCCGTTCTCTACAGCAAGCATGGACAACATTCGCCACTCCACGACACCCACCCCAAAGTGCTTGCGATAGCACTGCGAGGCCCCGGTTGCGAGCTTGTTGGCGAGGAAGGTGATCAGCCCGGGAACATAGCGGGCAAGGTTCAGTTGAGAATCGGTGTGCATGAACAAAGCGCCTTACTGACGAGGTGCATGATGAAATTGGTTGACGCCGCAACCAATTACTCCGAGGATTACCTTCAACGAAACGGCGCGGGCAGGTGTCCGCATGATATGCCGCCGTAGAACCTCACAAAAATAATTATCAGGCCCTCGTCATGAACCACCTGGATTACGCCTACCCCTCTCTACACTTCCGCACTTTTGCTCTCCCCGTCTCAGCCTCGGGCTGAGTCACTACCCACCCCCGGGTCTTCAACGTCTTCTTTCAAACGCCACTTCAGTGTGGAGGGCTGAGTCATGCTCCAGGTTCGCGTGAGCCGAAAAATCCATGAAGCAGAAGGTATCTGCAGCTTCGAACTCTACCCCCCCAAAAAAACAACAACCATGAACCCTGGAGGCCACCATGAGTGCATCCAATGCTGAACCGCTCGCCTGTGAGATTGCGCCCCCATCTATCCCCTGTTTCCCACTGGATCAGTGGTACGTGGCGGCGCTGGGATGGGAACTGAAGGACCAGCCGCTTGGCCGGACCCTGCTGAATAGGCCGGTGGTGCTATTCCGCACCGCCGATGGCAAGGTCGCAGCGTTGGAAGACCGCTGCTGCCATCGGGCATTGCCCTTGTCCAATGGCACCCTGGAAGAACGCGGCGTACGTTGCGGTTACCACGGGCTGCTGTTCAACAGCGAAGGCAAGTGCCTTGAGATTCCCGGCCAGGAAAAGATTCCCGGCAAGGCCAGGGTACCGGCTTACCACGTTCGCGAGCAGGACCAGATCGTGTGGATCTGGTTCGGCAGCGAGGCTCATCCGGAGCCCACGTGCGAACCTCCGATCTATGACGTTCACAGCAGCGGCAAGTACCTGTTCGACGGCGACGTCTACCACTACGACGCCCCCTACCAACTCATCCATGACAACCTGATGGACCTCAGCCACCTGGGCTATGTCCATCTGCGCACCATCGGTGGCAATGCCAGCATTCACATGAATGCGCAGATGAAGGTGGAAGACAACGGGGAAATGGTCCGCGTGGTTCGCCACATGCCGGACTCCGTTCCGCCCCCCACCTATAGCGCGGCCTATCCCTTCAAGGGCAATGTGGATCGGTGGCAGGAGATTGAATTCCATGTCAGCCACCTGCGCATCTGGACTGGTGCGGTGGATGTGAATACGGAGGCTCTGGATGACCCGGATCGGGGCGGTTTCCACATGCGCGGCTTCCACGGCGTGACGCCGGAAACTGAAACCACCAGCCACTACTTCTGGACCATTGCCACTAATCCGAAAAGCGATCCGGAGACAGTCAAGGCCAAAGTCGTCGAGCAAACCATGCTGACGTTTGACGAAGACAAGGTCGTGATCGAGGCGCAGTACCGGAACATGTGTCGCTTCGGCGCGCTTCCCATGATCGACATTCATGTCGACGCTGGCGCCAACCGCGCTCGCCGGATCATCGAACAGCTTCGCCGCTCCATCCGTTGAGTGCTGTCGTTCATCTCGGTTCGGGGTCATCGGCTCTGCCTCGGATGATTCGAGTCAGCGAACCCGCAGGACGCCGCCGGTGCCTCAGGTTGGTGCGGAAAGCGCGTTGGGCTTCGCATCGCTCAGCCACAAGCACGAAAAAGGCCCATCGATGATGGGCCTTTCTTCTTTCATCGCCTGTTCGCTCAGGCCTCTTTCACCATCTGGGTCGCACCCACTCGCATGATGGTTTCGATAGCGCGCTGCAGGGCATGCTCGGAGTCGTAGAGGTGGCTCCGGGCGATGATGTCCTTGTTGGCCGCGCGCAGCTTGAAGTAGTTCTTGCCGCTGGAATCGATGCGCCGTACGAAACGCTCCTCATGCACGCAGTTCTCGCGGAACAGGGCCATGGTCGCCTCCGCGACGCCACGGTCCTCATAGACACCGGTATCCAGCAGGGTCTGCGCATCGGCTGCCTTCAAACGCAGGCGCCAGGTGCCACCCGTATTCTTGCGCAGCTCGAACCAACCACTCATCACAACACTCCTCGAACAATTAGGGGATGCGCTTAAGCGCCGGCTTGAAACACCCCGGCGGGGCATTTCAAGCAGCGGGCTACCCTACCCCTTTGCATTTTTCCGGCTAGCAGGACCGGGCTTATTGAGCTGTAGGAGCGGCCACGTCGCTTCAGGCGAAATTTCGCCGTATACAGCAAAGCCCCATGCCAGAGCCTTCCTGTCATATCTCCGTCACCCGGCTGACTTAATCTCGCGGCTCCTTCCACTCCCTAGAAACAAGGTGTCTGCCCATGCCGCGCGCCATGACCGCCAGCGACAAGGACCTGTGGGGCCGTGCCCTCAGCATGTTGCTGCTCGGTTTCGTCTGCTATGCCTTTCCCTGGTCGGTGTTCGCCGCCGAGCCCGAGACCGTCCTGCGTATCCAGGGCTCCAACACCATCGGCGCCAAGTTGGGGCCGGCGCTGGTCAAGGGGATGCTGGAAGAGGAAGGGATGCGCGCGATTCACCAGACGCCGGGGGATCGGGAAAACGAAGTGCACATCCTCGGCCACGATGCCCAGGGCAAGGAAATCCGCGTGGAACTGGCCGCCCATGGCTCGTCCACCGGCTTCACCGCACTCAAGGAGGGCAGCGCTGACCTGGCCGCATCTTCGCGCCCGATCAAGGACGCCGAAGCCAAGGACCTGTCCACCTTCGGTGACCTGCGCAGCCAGTACGCCGAACAGGTGATCGCCATCGACGGCCTGGCCATCATCCTGCACCCGGACAACCCGTTGCGCACCCTCACTACCGCACAGCTGGCCGCCGTGTTCGCTGGCGAAGCGAAGACCTGGGAAGAACTCGGCGGCAAGGGCGGTGCCATTCACCTCTATGCCCGCGATGACCAGTCCGGCACCTACGACACCTTCAAGGAACTGGTACTGGCCCGCCAGGGCAAAAGCCTGGCCAGTACCGCCCAGCGCTTTGAATCCAACGACAAGCTGTCTGCCGCTGTCAGTGGCGACCCGCAGGGGATCGGCTTCGTCGGCCTGGCCTCGATCAATCAGGCCCGCGCACTGGCGATTGCCGACGGCGACTCCCAGGCGATGCCGCCCAGCGTTGAACTGATCGCCACCGAGGACTATCCGCTGTCGCGCCGGCTGTTCATCTATATCAAGCCGGGCGAACAGAACCGCTGGGCCCAGGCCCTGGTGCATTTCGCCCAGAGCCCGCGCGGCCAGGCGATCGTTGACCAGACCGGTTTCGTCGCCCAGCAGGTCCAGGCGATCAAGGTCCAGGCGCAGCAGGATATGCCCGAGCGTTACCGCGACCTGGCCACCCATGCCCAGCGCTTGTCGGTGAACTTCCGTTTCCAGGAAGGCAGCGCCAACCTCGACAACAAGGCCCTGCGCGACGTGCAGCGGGTGCTGGATTACCTGAAGCAATCCAACAAGCTGGAACAGAAGGCGGTTCTGGTGGGCTTTGGCGATCCCAAGGCTGACCCGCAACGTGCCGAGCTGCTGTCCAAGCTGCGGGCCATGGCGGTGCGTCGGGAGTTGGCCAAGGGTGGCGTGAGCCTACGCGACGTCGCGGGCCTCGGCGACGAGCTGCCAGTAGCGGCCAACACGGCCGAGGAAGGACGGATTCGCAACCGTCGGGTGGAAGTCTGGGTGTATTGAGCCGGCGGATAGCCCCGCCGATGGGTTTCGTACCTCAACCCATCCTACGGAGCAGGGGAGGCCCCGCCCCTTTCGGGAGCGGGGCCTTGCCGTATCAGAAGTCGAATCGGGTGGTCAGCATGTAGTTGCGCGGATCGCCGTAGAAACCACCTTCGTAGAAGCCCAGGTTGCTGAAGTACTTCTCGTCGGTGAGGTTGTTGGCGTTGAGGGTGACCGACACCTGCTCGGTGACCTGGTACTTCGCCATCGCATCCAGCAGCCAGTAGCTCTCCTGGGTGTACTCGAAGTCACTGGCGTTGGTCGCCGGGTTCCACACGTCCTTCCAGATCTTGCTCTGCCAGCTGGCGGAGCCACCGATGGTCAGCTTGTTGAACTGGCCCGGCAGGCGGTAGCTGGTGGACAGGCGGAACATGTCTTCCGGCTCGGTGGTGGAGATCTTGTCGTGATCACCGTCACGGGTAATGCGGTGGGTGTAGCCACCCTGCACCTGCCAGTCCGGCATCAGCTCGCCAGCGACCTCGAGCTCGAAGCCCTTGGTCTTGGCGCCCTGCACGGCGCGGTAGATGGACTTGTTGTTGACCGCATCGAAGCCGATCTGCTCCGGCAGGTTGTCCTGCTTGACCTCGAACACGGCTGCGCTGGCGTTCAGGCGACCATCGAAGAACTCTGCCTTCAGGCCCAACTCGTAGGCATCGCCCTCTTCCGGCTCGATGGCCGTGCCGCTGGCATCCTGTTCGCTCTCGTGGGGCTTGAAGATGCTGGTGTAGCTGGCATAGACCGAGTAGGTGTCGTTCAGGTCGTAGACCACGCCGGCATAGGGCACCACCACGCCGTTTTCCTGCAGCTCCTGCAGCTTGGCGCTCTGGCCGGTGCTGAGGTCGGTACCGGTGCTGTCCAGTTCCCAGTTGGAGACGCGGCTGCCCAGGATGATCGACAGATCATCGGTGGGCTTGAAGCGGCCGGTCAGGTAGGCGGCGGACTCTTTCAGCTCGTCGTCCTGCTTGGAGGTCGGATTGCCCCAGGCCGGCTCAGGGAAGTCACCGGTCCAGCCATTGATGGTCGGTACGCTGTCGAAGAAGAAGGGCCAGTTGGTGGACTTGGATTCGATATCGCGGTGCGACAGGCCGACCACCAGCTCATGCTCGCGGCCGAGCAGCTGGAAGGGGCCGCTGGCGTAGAGGTCATATGCATTCTGGGCAGTTTCGTAGCGGTACTTGCCGCGCCAGATGAACATGCCGGAGCCATCCACCGGGTTCGGGTTGCCGCTGGCGGCGGAGCCCAGGGTGATGGGTGCATCGGTCTCGGTGCGGCTGATGGAAGCCTTTACGATCCAGTCGTGTGCGAGGCGCTGTTCCAGGGTCACGAAGGCGTTGTCGGCGGTGTTGTCCCACTGGCTCCACTTGGTGCCCGGATTGAACGAACGGGACAGGGTGAACTCGTTACCGTTGCTGTCCACCAGTGGGGTCGAAGCCCCCCAGGAGGAGCCTTCCGGACGGTTGGTCTGGCGGCTCAGGCCGGCACTCAGCAAGGTGTCTTCGGTGATGTCGGTTTCAAGGATGCCGTAGAAGACCTGCTTCGTTTCGGACAGGTGGTCCATGAAGGACTGGCCGTCTTCATAGGCGGTAACGAAGCGGCCACGCACATTGCCCTGGGGAGTCAACGAACCACCGATGTCGAACTCGGTGCGGTAGGTGTCCCAGCTGCCAGCACCGGCGGAAACGTAGCCGGAGAGTTCCTTGGTCGGGCGCTTGCGCACTAGGTTGACGGTGGCCGAGGGGCTGCCGAAGCCGCTGAGCAGGCCGGTGGAGCCCTTCAGCACTTCCACGCGGTCGTAGATGACCATGTCGGCCTGGTCGATGCCATTGCCGAAGCGGAAGGCCGCGGGGATGCCATCGATCTGGAAGTTGTCGATCTCGAAGCCGCGTGATTTGAAGCTGGCGCGGCTGCTATCCAGCTTGTTGACGGTGATACCCGGTGTTTTCGAAAGCACGTCACCGATGCTGGTGAGGCCCTGGTCATCCATCTGCTGGCGAGTGATGACGCTGACCGATTGCGGGGTCTCGCGAGGCGACAGCGATAGCTTGGTGGCGGTGCGTGTCGAACCGGTGGTGTAGGAACCCGTGCCTTCAGTGGCTTCACCCAGACGGTTGTCGGTGATGGACGTCGCCACCAGTTCCAGCGATCCATTGCCGTTCTGCTGCTCTTCGGCAAGCGCCCCACCCGCCTGCAATGCCAGGGTCACCCCCAGGATCGCCACGGACAACGGATGACGCTTGAGCCGTGCGGCAACGGCATCCCCAGCCGTATTCGCCGCGTTGAACGCATTTTGCTGTTGCACTCTCAAACCCCTTGAATGGTCTGTCTGCTTGGTTAGCCGGCTAACCACTGGCTTTCTATTTTTCTGCTGTGTGCGGCGCCCTTGGCTGGCGCCTGGCGGCCGTGCAGGCGGGAACGCATCTGACGGCGGATGCAGAAATTACCATCGAATAAGAATTATTTACAAATGTAAATTCGGATACTTCTCATGCGTATTGGGAAATTTCGACCAAAGACAGGGCAAAGATTTGTTACAGCGGCCCCGTATCTACGTTGCCCGACCAACGGTTAGGCTTCCTTTTGTGACGCCGGGCCCCTCTGACGGCTTGCCAGCCGCCATGTCGGAGTCACTTCTTCAACTACGACAGAAGGAGGGGCTCATGGCAGCTCTACATGCATTTCTCACCGCCGACTTCCTCGGCACCGCCACCTGGTTGTGGCTTGTCTTCCTCGCAATAGTCCTTGCCTTGCTGGTCTTCGACCTCGGGGTGCTTCACCGCGACCAGCACGAAATCGAGATGCGCGAAAGCCTGCTGCTCTACGGCGGCTACTTCAGCGTCGGCGTGCTGTTCGGTGTCTGGGTCTGGTTCGAGCTGGGCGCGCAGAGTGCGCTGGAGTTCTACACCGGCTTTTTGGTCGAACAGTCGCTGTCCATGGACAACGTCTTCGTCATGGCGATGATCTTCGGCTTCTTCGCCATCCCCCGCCGCTACCAGCACCGCGTGCTGTTCTGGGGCATCCTCGGGGTGGTGGTGCTGCGCGCCATCATGATCGGCCTGGGTAGCGCCCTGGTGAAGGAGTTCGACTGGATCCTCTACGTGTTCGGCGCCTTCCTGCTGTTTACTGGCGTGAAGATGCTCTTCGCCCGCCAGGAAGCCCACCCGGATCTGGCCAACAATCCAGTACTCAAATTTGTCCGCCGTCATATCCGCGTTACCGACGACCTGCACGGCGCGCACTTCTTCGTACGCCTGAAGAAAGCCGGCGAGAGCAAGGCCCTGCTCTACGCTACCCCGCTGTTCCTGGCCCTGGTGTTGATCGAACTGGCCGACCTGGTGTTCGCGGTGGACAGCGTCCCGGCGATCTTCGCGATCACCCAGGACCCGTTCATCGTCTACACCTCGAACATCTTCGCCATCCTCGGCCTGCGCGCCCTCTACTTCGCCCTGGCGGCACTGATGCACCGCTTCGTCTACTTGAAGTACGCCCTGGCCCTGGTGCTGATCTTCATTGGCGGCAAGATTTTCCTGCACGGCTTCATCGGCAAGATTCCCCCGCTGCTGTCCCTTGGCGTAACCTTCGGCCTCCTTGCCGGCGGCGTGCTCCTGTCCCTGTTGAAAACCCGCGACCGCCCGGCCCAGAAAACGGGAGACCTGGAGAAACATGGATGAAGTGCGCATCGAGCCCTTCGAGAAAGGCGGCCGGACCTACTGGCGGGTACGCCTGGGGCAACGCGGCCTGACCTTTCAGGAGGAACTGGCCGCGCGCACCTTCGCGGCACAGTTGCACCTGCGGATGGGTTGGCTGCGCGAGGGGGATGGTCCCAAGAAGGAATAGCCCGCAGCCCGGATTGCATCCGGGCTACCCCACCCCGAACTACGAAACAGAGAAACGAAGAAGGCCCGCGCAATGCGGGCCTTCTTCGTTGCGGGCGATCACTGACCGCTGCGCAGCATTTCCTTGGGTACGTACTTGCCGACTTCATACTTGCCGATAGCCGCGCGGTGCACTTCATCCGGGCCGTCGGCCAGGCGCAGGGTGCGCTGCATGGCGTACATGTAGGCCAGCGGGAAGTCGTTGGAAACACCGGCACCGCCGTGGATCTGGATGGCGCGGTCGATCACGCGCAGGGCGACGTTGGGTGCCACCACCTTGATCTGCGCGATTTCGCTCTTGGCTACCTTGTTACCCACGTTGTCCATCATGTAGGCCGCCTTCAGGGTCAGCAGGCGGGCCATGTCGATTTCCATCCGCGAGTCGGCGATCTTGTCGATGTTGCCACCCAGACGCGCCAGCGGGCGACCGAAGGCAGTGCGGCTGACGGCGCGTTTGCACATCAGTTCCAGGGCGCGCTCAGCCATGCCGATGGAGCGCATGCAGTGGTGGATGCGGCCCGGGCCGAGACGACCCTGGGCGATCTCGAAGCCGCGACCCTCACCCAGCAGCACGTTCTCGTAGGGCACGCGCACGTCTTCGAAGAGCACCTCGGCATGGCCGTGAGGTGCGTCGTCGTAGCCGAATACCGGCAGCGGGCGCAGGACCTTCACGCCGGGGGTGTCCATGGGAACCAGGATCATCGAGTGCTGCTGGTGGCGCGGCGCGTCCGGGTTGGACAAGCCCATGAAGATGAGGATCTTGCAGCGCGGATCGCAAGCGCCCGACGTCCACCATTTGCGGCCGTTGATGACCCACTCGTCACCCTGGCGCACCGCGCGGGCTTCCATGTTGGTGGCATCGGACGAAGCCACGCCCGGCTCGGTCATGGCGAAGGCCGAACGGATCTCGCCACGCAGCAGAGGCTCCAGCCATTGACGCTTCTGTTCTTCATTGGCGTAGCGCACCAGCACTTCCATGTTGCCGGTATCCGGCGCGGAGCAGTTGAACGGCTCCGGGCCCAGCAGGGAGCGGCCCATGATCTCGGCCAGGGGCGCGTATTCCATGTTGGTGAGGCCAGCGCCGTACTCGGACTCCGGCAGGAACAGGTTCCACAGTCCTTCCGCCCTTGCCTTGGCTTTCAGCTCTTCCATGATCGCGGTGGGCTGCCAGCGGTCGCCTTCGGCGACCTGCTGCTCGAATACCGGCTCGGCCGGATAGACATAGGCGTCCATGAATGCGGTGACGCGTTCACGCAGTTCCTGGACCTTCGGGGAATAGGCGAAATCCATGCGGGGCTACCTTTTACGGGCTGTTTGGTGAGGTCTGGTAAGGATGCTAGAACAGGGCGTAAGATTTCCCTAGTCTATTTTCGGCATCTATGAACATTCATCACCGATATATGATCCGCTGATAAAAACAACTTCGAGGAGCACGCCCGGCATGAATCTGAACAAGGTAGACCTCAACCTCTTCATCGTCTTCGACGCCATCTATACCGAGGCCAACCTGACCCGCGCCGGCCAGATCGTCGGCATCACCCAGCCCGCCGTCTCCAACGCCCTCGCCCGCCTGCGGGAAACCTTCAACGATCCCCTTTTCGTGCGCACCGCCCAAGGCATGGTGCCCACGCCCATGGCGCAGAACATCATCGGCCCGGTGCGCAACGCCCTGCAGTTGCTGCGGGTCTCGGTGCAGGAAAGCCGCACCTTCAACCCGGCCCAGGCGAACAAGACCTACCGCATCAGCATGACCGACCTCACCGAAACGGTGATCCTGCCGCCGCTGTTCCAGCGCCTGCGCCGCCTGGCGCCAACCGTGCAGATCGAGAGCTTCCTGGCCAAGCGCCGCGAAACCACCAAGGAACTGGCCGCCGGCCGCCTGGACTTCGCCGTGGACGCCCCGCTCAACACCGACCCGCAAGTGCGCCACGTGAAACTGATGGAGGACCGCTACGTCTGCGCCATGCGCCGCGGTCATCCGCTGGCCAAGGAAAAGATCACCCTGGACGAGTACCTGTCGCTGTCCCACATCCACATTTCCAGCCGTCGCAGCGGCCTGGGCTACGTGGACCTGTCACTCGGCAAGATGGGCATCCAACGCAAGGTGACCCTGCGTTCGCAGCACTACCTGATGGCCTCCACCGTGTTGCACGGCACCGACCTGGCCATCACCGTCCCGGAGCGCTTCGCCCGCCGCCAGGACCTGCACTATGTGGACCTCCCGGTGCATGACGTGCCGTCCCTGGAAACCCACCTCTACTGGCACGAAAGCACCGACCAGGACCCGGCCAACCGCTGGATGCGCGAGCAGATCATCGAAATCTGCCAGCAGGTGACGGCACAGGAGCAGAAGGAAATGAAGGAGCAGAAAGAGCGGGCGTAGTGACCTGTAGGGGCGAACTCATTCGCCTAGGGCAGCCAAGCTGCCCCCTTCAACATTGCGGAGCAGGTCTTCGATCTGCCTGGCGATTGAAATCGTCCCTACAAGCGCGACATTCGTCCGGGGCTACCGACCAAACTCCGGCTTGCGCTTCTCGATGAAGGCGCCCATGCCTTCCTTCTGGTCCGGCGTGGCGAACACCGCCTGGAACAGCCGCCGCTCGAAGCGCAGCCCCTCCGCCAGCGAGCCTTCGTCCACGCGGTTGACGCACTCCTTGAGCATCATCACCGCAGTGCGCGATTGCGCGGCGATGCGGCTGGCGCTGTCCATCGCCTCATCCAGCAATTCAGCCGCCGGCACCACCCGCGCCACCACGCCACAGCGTTCTGCCTCGGTGGCGTCCATGCTGCGGCCGCTCAGGAGCATTTCCATGGCCTTGGCACGGCCCACCAGGCGGGTCAGGCGCTGAATGCCGCCGGCTCCCGGAATCACGCCCAGCTTCACTTCCGGCAATCCGAATCGCGCGGTGTCTGCGGCAATGATGAAATCGCACATCAGCGCCAGTTCGAACCCGCCCCCCAGCGCGTGGCCGGCCACGGCGGCAATGATCGGCTTGCGCCGTTGGGCCACGCGATCCCAGCGGCCGAGGAAGTCATCGAGGTAAGTGCCGGGAAAGCACAGGCCGGCCATTTCCTTCACATCGGCGCCCGCGGCGAAGGCCTTGGCGGAACCGGTGATAAGCACGCAGCCGATGGCAGCGTCACGCTCAAAACCGTCGAGCACCTGGTTCAGCTCGTCGATGAGCTGGGTGTTGATGGCGTTCAGCGCCTCAGGGCGATTGAGGGTGACCAGGCCGACAGCGCCGGCCTGCTCCACCAGCAGGGTCTGGTAGGTCATATCGAATTCCTGGAGATGTTTGTAGGCCAGTCCTGCGGCCTGGTTGGCGAATGAACCCGCCCTGGAACCTTGTAGGGGCGAATTCATTCGCCAAGGGCAGCGCAGCTGCCCCAAAGCTCAGAGACTGCGGGCGATCACCATGCGCTGCACGTCGGAGGTGCCTTCGTATATCTGGCACACGCGCACATCGCGGTAGATCCGCTCCACCGGGAAGTCCTTCAGGTAGCCGTAGCCGCCCAGGGTCTGGATGGCTGCCGAACACACCTTCTCGGCCATTTCCGAGGCGAACAGCTTGGCCATGGAGGCTTCGGTCAGGCAGGGCATGCCGGCTTCACGCAGGCTGGCGGCGTGGTGGACCATCTGCCGCGCCACGGCGATCTGGGTGGCCATATCGGCCAGGCGGAAGGCCACCGCCTGGTGCTCGATGATCGCCTTGCCGAAGGTCTTGCGCTCGTGGGCGTAATCACGTGCGGCTTCGAAGGCCGCGCGGGCCATGCCGATGGACTGCGCGGCAATGCCGATGCGCCCGCCTTCCAGGTTGGACAGCGCGATGCGGTAGCCCTCGCCCTCCTCGCCCAGGCGCAGGGACGCCGGAATGCGCACCTCGTCCAGCTGGATCTGGCAGGTGTCCGACGCGTGCTGGCCGAGTTTTTCCTCGACCCGAACGACCTGATAACCGGGCGTTTCGGTGGGCACGATAAAGGCGCTGATGCCCTTCTTGCCGGCCTGCGGGTCGGTCACGGCGAAGACGATCACCATCCCCGCATGGCTGCCCGACGTAATGAACTGCTTGGCGCCGTTCAGCACATAGTGGTCGCCGTCGCGGCGGGCACGGGTGCGCAGGTCGCTGGCATCGGAACCCGCCTGGGGCTCGGTGAGGGCGAAGGCACCGATCATCTCGCCCGTGGCCAGCGGGCGCAGGAAGCGTTCCTTCTGCTCCTGGCTGCCGTACTTGAGGATGGGCATGCAGCCCACCGAGTTGTGCACGCTCATGATGGTGGAGCAGGCGCCATCACCGGCAGCGATCTCCTCCAAGGCCATGGCGTAGGCCAGGTGGCCGGTGGCCGCGCCGCCCCACTCCTCCGGCACCAGCATGCCGAGAAAGCCCAACTGGGCCATTTCGCGGATGGCCTCGGCCGGGAAGCGGTGCTCGCGGTCCCAGTCGGCGGCGAAGGGTTTCAGCCGTTCCTGAGCGAACTGCCGGGCCATGTCGCGGATCTGGATTTCGTCTTCGTTCGGGATCATTGCGCGTTCCTCAGCTCATGCGCTCGATGGCGACAGCAGTCGCCTCACCACCACCGATGCACAGCGACGCCACGCCACGCTTCAGGTCGTACTGGGTCAGGGCGCTGAGCAGGGTCACCAGCACACGGGCGCCGGATGCGCCGATGGGGTGGCCCAGGGCGCAGGCGCCGCCGTGGACGTTGAGCTTGTCGTGGGAGATGTCCAGGTCACGCATGGCGACCATGGGCACCACGGCAAAGGCTTCGTTCACTTCAAACAAGTCCACCTCATTCAGGCCCCAGCCGGTGCGGGCCAGAAGGCGCTGGATGGAACCCACCGGCGCCGTGGTGAAGAGGTTCGGCGCATGGGCAAAGGAGGCATGACCCGCGATACGCGCCAGCGGGGTCAGGCCGCGCTTTTCCGCCTCGGACAGGCGCATCAGCAGCAGCGACGCGGCGCCATCGGAAATGGAGCTGGCGTTGGCCGCGGTGACGGTGCCGCCCTCGCGGAAAGCCGGCTTCAGGGTGGGGATCTTGTCCAGGCGCGCCTTGGGCGGTTGCTCGTCCTGGCTGATGGTCACTCTTTCGCGGCCAGACGTGGCTTCCACCGGCACGATCTCGGCAGTGAAGCGGCCGTCGGCCATGGCCTTCTGGGCGCGGGTCAGCGAGGTGATGGCAAAGGCATCCTGCTGTTCGCGGGTGAAGCCATAGGCCTGGGCGCAGTCCTCGGCGAAGGTACCCATCAGGCGGCCCTTGTCGTAGGCGTCTTCCAGGCCGTCGAGGAACATGTGGTCCAGCACCTTGCCGTGGCCCATGCGGTAGCCGCTGCGCGCACGCTCCAGCAGGTACGGTGCATTGGACATGCTCTCCATGCCGCCGGCCAGCACCACGTCGGCGCTGCCGGCGAGCAGCAGGTCATGGGCCAGCATCACGGACTTCATGCCCGAGCCGCACATTTTGTTCACCGTGGAGCAGGCCACGCCCTGCGGCAGGCCCGCACCAAGCGCGGATTGCCGTGCCGGGGCCTGGCCCTGGCCGGCCTGCAGCACGCAGCCCATGATGACTTCGTCCACGACGTCGCCTTGCACGCCGACGCGTTCCAGCGCGGCGCGGTTGGCAGCGGCGCCCAATTGCGCTGCAGTCACGTCCTTGAAGTCGCCGAGGAAGCCGCCCATGGGCGTGCGCACGGCACTGACGATAACGATCGGATCGGTTTTCTGGGTCATGGCGTTCTCCTTACTTGGCAGCCATGCGAATGGCGCCGTCGAGGCGGATGACTTCACCGTTGAGCATGGTGTTCTCGACGATATGGCGGACCAGCGCGGCGTACTCGGAGGGGCGACCCAGGCGCGGTGGGAACGGTACCGCTGCGCCGAGGGAATCCCGCACTTCCTGGGGCATGCCGGCCATCATCGGGGTTTCGAAGATGCCGGGCGCGATGCACATCACGCGAATACCGTGGCGCGCCAGTTCGCGGGCGATTGGCAGGGTCATGCCGACCACGCCGCTCTTCGACGCGGAATAGGCCGCCTGGCCGATCTGCCCGTCGAAGGCCGCGACCGAGGCGGTGTTGATGATCACGCCGCGCTCACCTTCCTGATTCGGCTCGCCCTGGGCCATGGCTTCTGCGGCCAGGCGCAGCATGTTGAAGCTGCCCACCAGGTTGATGCTGATCGTCCGGGCGAAGCTGTCCAGGGCATGCGCGCCGTTGCGGCCGATGACCTTCTCGGCCGGAGCGACACCAGCGCAATTGACCAGCCCGTGCAGGCCACCAAAGGCCTCGACGGCGGCGGTCACGGCCGCGCGGGCGTCCTCATCACGGGTAATGTCTGCCTTGACGAAGCGGGCGTTGGCACCCAGTTCTTCGGCACGGGCGGCGCCGGCATCGGCGTTGATGTCCACCAGTACCACCTTGCCGCCCTGCCCCACCAGCTCGCGGGCGGTGGCCAGACCAAGGCCGGAGCTACCGCCGGTCACCAGGAAAACGGAATTCTCGATACGCACGTTTACGACTCCTTCGGATCAGTGAGCGGCGGCCGCTTGGGCCTTGGCGATCTCCTGGTTGCGCAGGAGGAAGCGCTGGATCTTGCCGCTCGGGGTCTTGGGCAATTCCGCGACGAACTCGATCTCGCGCGGATAGGAATGGGCGGACAGGCGCTTGCGCACGTATTGCTGCAGCGCCTCGGCCAGGGCGGCGTCGGCGGTGTGGCCGGCGTGCAGCACGACGAAGGCCTTGACCAGTTCGGTGCGCTCCGGATCGGGTTTGCCGATCACCGCGGCCTCGATCACCGCCGGATGCTCGATCAGCGCGCTCTCCACATCGAAGGGGCCGACCCGATAGCCGGACGTGGTGATCACGTCGTCGGAACGGCCGACGAAGCTGATGCTGCCGTCCTCGTTCAGCTCCACGGTGTCACCACTCAGATAGTAGTCACCGACGAACGCCTTGGTGGCCATGCCCTGATAGCCGGGGAACCAGAACAGCGGCGAGCGCGGCATGTCCAGGGCGAGGATGCCGGGCTGGCCGCAGGGCAGCTCGCGGTGCTGCTCGTCCAGCACCACCACGCGGTGACCGGGCATGGCGAAGCCGGCTGCCCCCAGGCGCACCGGGTGCTCCAGCGCATGGTGGTTGCACAGCACCATGCCCAGCTCGGTCTGCCCATAGTGGTCATGGATGGGGCAACCCAGGCCTTCGGCGAACCAGCGGATCACCTCTGGCGTGAGGGGCTCGCCGGCACTGCTGACGGCGCGCAGGCTGCCCTTGATGGCGCCCTCTACCTCGTCGCGTGCAGCCAGCAGCAGGCGGTAGGCGGTCGGCGAGCCGGCCAGGTTGGTGATGCCGTACTCGCGGATGATGCGGCAGGTACTTTCAACGGTGAACCCGCCTTCGTAGAAGGTGGTGGCATGACCCATGGCGAGCGGACCGGTCACCGCGTAGTAGAGGCCGTAGGCCCAGCCCGGATCGGCAAGGTTCCAGAATCGGTCCTCGGGGCGCAGGTCCACCGCATCACGCATGTAGCTGACGAAGGCGACGATGGCCTTGAGCGGTACGGACAACGGCTTTGCCAAGCCGGTGGTGCCAGAGGTGAACATCAGCAGGAAGGGATCGGACGCCTTGCGCAGCACCGGCTCGAAGCTGTCCGGCTGAAGCCCCAGCTCGCGCCAGAAATCCTCGCCCACAGTCAGTACCGGCGGTGCGCCCTCTACCTCGTCCAGCTTGGAACGGTTGGCCAGGTCAGTCACCACCAGCTTCGAGCCGGCACCCTGGACGCGGTGCTCGATGGCCTTGGGCCCGAAGGCGGTGAACAGCGGCTGGTAGACGGCACCGGCACGCCAGGTGCCGAGAATGGTGATCAGGAGTTCCGGGGTACGCGGCAGCAAGCCCGAAACGCAGTCCCCGGGGCGCACGCCACGGGCCTGCAGGAAATTGGCGAAGCGCGCGGCGGCTTCCTTGAGCTGGGCGAAGGTCCAGGTGGCGCGTTCACCGGTGCGCCCCTCCCAGACCAGGGCGACGCGCCCCGAATCGGCATGGCGGTCGCAGCATTCGACACAGGCGTTGAGCGCGTCGAGCTCCCCGGCCAGGGCGGTAGAAGCGGCGCTGGCGTAATCGAATTCGCGGGCAGCGGTGAAGTAATCGCGCATCGGGTGGCCTCCCAGGTTGTTTTTGTTGGAGTGCCGGGATGGTCGCGCCGGGGGCCGGTGGCGGCAATGTCGAAAGGCATCAACCTGGGTGAGCGAATTTGACAGGGACGAGCCATCCCCCGTGCGGGAGTCCCTGCCGCCCCGGCCTGGCCGACAGCAATCCGCCATCATCCAGTCTTCGCGCAAAAGCGCTTATGATTCCGCGCTTTGTCGTGGTTACAGGGATCAACCCATGCTGTCTGCTGTGAAACGCTACAAGTCGCTGCTGTCGGGGGCCTTGGCGCGTTACTTCCCACGAACCACTGAATACCTGCGCGCCGAGAACGAAGCGGTCGCCCAGCTCAGAAAGCCGAAACCTCGGGCCAAGAAACCCGCCACCGCCGCTAAAGCCAAGGCCGGTGGCACCCGCAAGACCGCCGCTGGCGACGGCCCCGCCAAACCGCGCCCAGCCAATGACGACGGTATCTACAGCGGCGCCAGAATGAAGGTGACGGATGCGCAGGCAGAGGCCATGCGCGCACGGGTTGCCCAGGCAGTGGCGGCCGGGGTGGTGAGCGCGCCCTCCGACGAACAATGGGCGATGATCCTCGGCCGCGCCCCGCTCACCCGCATCTTCGCCGGCGCGGGTTCCGGCAAGTCCACCACCCTGGTGCTGCGGGTGGTGTTCATGCTGTGCCATATGGGCGTGGCGCCGGAGAAGCTGACCGTCATTTCATTTACCAACGCCTCCTGCGCCCAGTTGCGCGAGCAATTGCTGAGGGTCCTGGCCTTCTGGCAATTCCCCTTCGACGCGGCCCAGGCGCGCCAGTGCGTGCGCACGTTTCACTCCGCCATGGGCACCCTGGCCAAGGAGCTGCTGGGCAACCCGCGCTGGTTCGAGCAACTGGACGAAGCCACGACGGGCGAGCTGGACAACCCGCTGCTCGCCGGTCGCCTGCGCCCCGCCCAGCAGCGCCTGCTGCAACAGGCCTATCAGGCGTGCTACACGGCGGACGCCGCCTTCCGCGAGCGGGTACACAGCCTGCTGGACCTGCCGCCCCTGCCCGCCCCCGCCGAAGGGCAGCCGCCGCAAATTCCCAAGGCGCCGCTGGATGGCTTCAAACTGGCCGGCGAGTTCACCTCGCTACCGCTGTTCGAAGCCTTCCATGCGCAGGCCGGGTTCATGGAGAGCATCGGCATACGCCTCGACCAGCTGAATCCACGCGAGCTCAGTTGCTCCCCACGAGAGCGCACCTTCGTCGAAGCCCAGGTGCAATTCTGGAAGTACTTCGACGAGCGGCTCAGGGAGCAGGGGTTGATGACCTTCAACGCCGCTTTCCAGCGCCTGGGTGAAGTCCTGGCCGAAGGCGACAGCGTGCCCAACGAGGCCCTGATGCCCTTCTGCCATTTGCTGATCGACGAGTTTCAGGACATCTCGCCGCAGATCGTCCAGTGGCTGCAGGCCTTGCATCGCAGCCTGGCGCGCCGCGGCGAGGCAGTCAGCCTGATGGCCATCGGCGACGACTGGCAGTCCATCTACGGCTGGCGCGGCAGCTCGCCTGAGCTGTTCATGGACTTCGACAAACACTTCCCCAGCAAGGGCAAGACGAAGAAAAGCACCGTGCTGATGCTGGAAACCAACTACCGCTCCATCGAGCCGGTGCTGCGCGACGGCGAGGCGGTGCTGGACGGCGTGGCCTTCAAGCAAACCAAAGCGAGCAAGGCGTTCAAGGCCATGCAACCGGGCGACCATGGGGTGAAGCTGGTGACCCGCTTCGACCTCAAGGCGCGCCTGCCGGAACTGGTGAAGGAGATCCAGGCGCAGTGCACACACGTCGCCAGCCGCGCCAGTGCCGACCGCAATGCCGTGCTGGTACTGAGCCGGCGCAATGAACCGTTGCGGCAAATCCAGGCGCAACTGGATTCGACGCTGCCGGTACGGGCCTACAGCATTCATCGGGCCAAGGGGTTGCAGGCGGAAGTGGCAATCATCGTCGACGACTGCATGCCCCCGGAGAAACACCCGCTGCGCAATGCGCTCTACGCCTACTCGGGCTTCTTCCGTAACAGCTACGACCAGGCCATGCAGGACGAGAGCCTGCGCCTGGCCTATGTGGCTATTACACGGGGCGTGAGCCGGGTGATCTGGTACACCAACAAGGTGCAGGGGGCGGTCGAGGTGCTGACGCGGCGCGGATGAACGCGCCGTTTCCTTTGCTGAAGACAAGAAGCACGAGGCCCGAACGAATTCGGGCCTTTTGCCTTGACGAGTGCTGATCCTCGCCCGAGAACGCTTCCCCTCACCTCCATGGTCCCGGGGGAGCGCCTTCAGGCCATGAGGTCGCTAGCCACGCCCGCCGCCATAACCACCGTGTCCACCTTGTCCACCGTGTCCACCTTTTCCACCGTGATCGCCGCGACCACCGTGATCACCTTTTCCGCCATGATCGCCGCGTCCACCGTGATCACCTTTTCCGCCGTGATCGCCCTTGCCGCCGTGATCACCCTTTCCACCGTGATCGCCCTTGCCGCCGTGATCACCGCCTTTCCCGCCTTTCTCACTCGCGATAGCGCTGGAATCACTGGAGATATAGTCAGGAATAAGAACGGTGGACGCCGACAGCACTCCACCAATCGCCAGGGCCAGCAAACATTTTTTAATGGACATCAGAACCTCCGACTTGCTTATTAATTAGTTAGTTAGTTAGTCGACAATCGATCCCCATACGTAATCGCAATTAACATTCAACGCGACCTGGAACAACCAAACCAACAAACAAGATTCGGCGCGGAGATACCAGACAAAAACCATCAAGCCATCAGAGCCACGCATCCCACCTGCTTGTAAATCCATTTCAACCTCAACCCAAAAAAACATTTTGATGAAGATCAAAAAATGAAAACTATGCAGATCCAAATAAACATTACCAAACAGCAACGAGACGCAATATTCGAACCGATAGACCAACTGCAAAAACATGACACCGCGACCCAAAAAGATCTCTTCCGCTTATTGAAGGCAATACTAAGCCGCCCTCCAAAGTCAGCCGGAAAGGCTATATTCAAAGGGAGCGCCGCCAACACCAGTGATCGATATGTTCCTGACCCAGCACTATAAAACAGCAGGACACGACCGACCGATACACCCTGTAAAAAATGACGAGCGGATAATAATCAGACCACGCCCACACAAACCGGCTTATCCCCACAAAAACTATCAAAACCAGACACACGGCAAATAACGGGTTATATCTTCTGCAAATTTGATCCAGATCAAATTTAATTGACGAGCCACAGCAAGAAGCATGAGCAAAATTAGCTTCAAATTCGGACGATCGGTTTATCCAAACTCAAACAATCTCTATCTTCCCGACCTTGCCGGGCAGCGGGCAAGCAACTGATTCATGTACTTTACAAATGCACACTCCGTGCACTTATCGATTTGCCAATCCCAGGTTCAACGTATCCGCTCCATAAACCCCGTCTTCCTTTGACGAGTTGCCGTGATCAGGATGCGTTTGTCGGTGGGCAGTTCCACGGCAGCAGGGCTTCGAAGTCTTCGATGCTATTGGCCAGCGGCACGCGTTCGAGGATGTAGCGCAGCCAGGCATAGGGCTCCTGCCCGTTGGCTTTCGCGGTTTCGATCAGGCTGTAAATCTGCGCGCTGGCCGTGGCGCCCTTGGGTGTGTCGCTGAATAGCCAATTCTTGCGGCCGATCACGAAGGGGCGAATGGCGTTCTCGGCACGGTTGTTGTCGATGGGCAGATGCCCGCCTTCGACATAGCGCACGAGCCGGTTCCAGTTGCTGGCCAGGTAGTTCACCGCTTTGCCCAGGGCGTTCTGGACGGCGACCTGCGGCTGAGTCTTGTCCAGCCAGGCTTTGAGCTGCTCCAGGACCAGCAGGCTGCGCTGCTGTCGTACGGCATGGCGTTCCAGGTCGCCGCTGTCCTTGTGATCGCGCTCGATGCCGTAGAGCTTGTTGATCAGGTTCAAGGCTATGTCGGCGCGTCCGATCTTGCCCTTGGGCTGCACCTTCTGCGCGTCGATGAACTTGCGTCGGGCGTGGGCCCAGCAGGCCAAGCGCTCGATCCCCTCTTGCGCGGCCACGGTGTTGTAGCCGGCGTAGTCATCGGTCATCAGGTAGCCGCGATAGCCTTCGAGCAGGCGCAACGGCACGTCCTGCGCACGGCTGGTGCTGTAGTCGAACAGGACGACGGGTTTCTCCGGCGGGCCGCCGCTCTGCACCCACATCCAGGACTGCGCCGAGGGATCTCGCCCGGGTTCATGCAATACCTGCAGCCGGGTTTCGTCGCAGTGCAACACCGGGTAGCCCAGCAACTGGTCGCGCATGATGTTGAGCAGGGGCTGCAACTGTTCGCCGGACTGGATCACC
Source organism: Metapseudomonas resinovorans DSM 21078 (assembly GCF_000423545.1). GTDB lineage: Bacteria > Pseudomonadota > Gammaproteobacteria > Pseudomonadales > Pseudomonadaceae > Metapseudomonas > Metapseudomonas resinovorans. The sequence continues at coordinate 805 of NZ_KE384033.1, read as the reverse complement.
CAGCGCGCCAGCGTCTGGCGGGGGATGTCGATACCATGGCGACTGAGCATCTTCTCGAAACGATACAGCGGGATGCCATCGGCGTACTTGGTGGTCAGCAGCATGGCCAGCACGCTGGGGCTGGCCAGGCTTTTCTCGATCAGTTGGGCTGGCTTGTCGGCCGTGACCGGGGCGCTTTCGCAGGCCTTGCAGGCGTAGGTCTTGCGGATATGGCGGATCACCCGTACCTGCATCGGGATGATCTCCAATTGCTCGCTGGTCTCTTCGCCGATGGCCTGCTTGCAGGCGCCGCAGGCACAGGTGCGCTCGTGCTCAGGTAGTTCGTGGACGATTTCCACGCGCGGCAGCTCGGCTGGAAGAGGCTTGCGCTTGCCACGTCGTTTCACGGGGGCGACAACTTCTTCGACCTCGGTCTCAATCGATCCGCCAGCAGGCTCTTCGAGCAGCTCTTCAGCCTCGTTGAACATGGCCAGTTGCGGGGAGTCGGCATCCTCGGGGCTGCGCTCGGACTTTGGCGAGAACAGTTTGTGGCGCAGCAGAGCGACCTGCTCCTGCAATTGCAGAACCAGGGCCTTGAGTAGGACGGGATCGTCGGGAAGGTTGTCGGCGCCAGATTTCATGGCGCCGGATTATACCGGCTCAGCTCACAAAACGCGGGGTCAGCACCTTGTGTGGCTGGTTCCCCCAGAGGTCGAAACCGGCCAGCAGCTGATTCAGTTCCCGCACCGTCAACACGATGGGCTCATCAGCATTGGGCTTGGTCTTGAAGCGCTCAGCCTGCAGGCGCTTGAACCACAGGCAGAAG
>NZ_KE384032.1:67896-158508 GCF_000423545.1 Metapseudomonas resinovorans DSM 21078 | reverse complement strand
GAACTGCACCGCGACACCTACTACTCCATCGGCGGCGGTTTCGTCGTCGACGAAGCCCAGGCCAAGTCCGGGCAACTGGACCAGGACCACACCGAGCTGCCCTACGACTTCTCCAGCGCCGAAGAACTGCTGGAGCTGTGCCAGCGGCACAACCTGCGCATCGCCGAACTGATGCTGGCCAACGAAAAGGCCTGGCGCAGCGAAGCGGAGATCCGTGCCGGGCTGCTGAAGCTCTGGGACGCCATGCAGGAATGCGTGACCAACGGCCTCGGCCACGAAGGCATCCTGCCCGGCGGGCTGAACGTGCGCCGGCGCGCCGCCAAGCTGCACCGCAGCCTGCAGGAGCTGGGCAAGCCGAACGTGATTGGCAGCACCATGAGCGCGATGGAATGGGTGAACCTCTACGCCCTGGCGGTGAACGAGGAAAACGCCGCCGGCGGGCGCATGGTCACCGCGCCCACCAACGGTGCGGCGGGGATCATCCCGGCGGTGCTGCACTACTACATGCGCTTCAACCCCGAGGCCAACGAAGACGACGTGGTGAACTTCTTCCTGGGGGCGGCGGCCGTCGGCATCCTGTGCAAGAAGAACGCGTCGATCTCCGGTGCCGAAGTCGGTTGCCAGGGCGAAGTCGGTTCGGCCTGTGCGATGGCGGCGGCGGGCCTGGCGGAAGTGCTGGGGGCGACTCCGGCGCAGCTGGAGAACGCGGCGGAGATCGGCCTGGAGCACAACCTGGGGCTGACCTGCGACCCGGTGGGCGGGCTGGTGCAGGTGCCGTGCATCGAACGCAACGCGATAGCCGCGGTGAAGGCGATCAACGCGGCGCAGATGGCGCTGCGCGGTGATGGTGAGCACTTCATCTCGCTGGACCGGGTGATCCGCACCATGCGCGACACCGGCGCCGACATGCACGACAAGTACAAGGAAACCTCACGCGGCGGGCTGGCCGTGAGTGCCGTGGAGTGCTGATGCCATGAGCGCCTATCAAGCCCTGCGCAAGCCTGAAACCCGCTTCGAGTCCATCGGCTTCCTGCTGTTGGATGACTTCAGCCTGATTGCACTGGCCGGCGCCCTCGAGCCGCTGCGCCTGGCCAACCAACTGTCCGGAACGGGCCTCTATCACTGGTGCACCCTGACGTGCGACGGCACCCCGGTGCGCGCCGACAACGGCATGCAGCTGACGCCCGAAGGCAGCCTCGCCGAGGCGCGCGAACTGGACGCCCTGATTCTCTGTGGCGGCGACGGCGCTCCACTCGCCGACGCCGGATTGCTCGCGCAACTCCGCGACCTGTCCGCCCACGGCGTGAAGCTGGGCGCACTGGAATCTGCCCGCGCTGTGCTGGCCGACGCCGGTTTGCTTCAGGACGGCGAAAATATTCCGGCCTGGGCCAGTCGGCTGACCCTGCGCGATGCCCTCGCCAGCGCGCAGCCCAAGCTGCAGGAAGTGATCGCGCTGATGGAGGCCAATCTGGAAGAGCCCATCGATCTGGATGACTTGGCCAGCTTCATCGAGCTGTCGCGGCGCCAATTGGAAAGGCTGTTCCAGAAGTACCTGCATTGCTCGCCATCGCGCTACTACCTCAAGTTGCGCCTGCTGCGTGCTCGCCAACTGCTGCGCCAGACCGCCCTGCCGGTGGTACAGGTGGCCTTCGGCTGCGGCTTCCTTTCCGCGCAGAATTTCTCCAAGTGCTACCGCGAGCACTTCGGCATCCCGCCCAGCAACGAACGGCTGGACAAGCCGCAGCTCTGCCGCGCCGCGATGCACTGAGCACCCTTGGCACCACTTCGGGCCCGCCCGTGCCTGGCAGCACGGTCCGGGCCCGTTTTTTTGCCGGGGCAGAAAAGCTCGGGGCTTTCCTTGTAGGGGCGAATGAATTCGCCCCTACACAAGAGCATTCGCGCCTGCCGGCTAGTCCGAGTTAACCCAACTGCCCTCACCCCAGCCCTTTCCCAGGGGGAGAGGGGGCTGTCCGTGCAGACTTCGCACACTGTGCCCGGCATGAGTCACCCCTCTCCCTGCGGGAGAGGGGCCGGGGGTGAGGGTGTTCAAGCACTGTTCGGAGCCCCAGCCCCACCCCAGCGGATCTGACCAACTTGGGGTCGGATTCGTACAAAAAGTGGCCGGTTGCTTCTGTTGCAATGCTGTCCAACGGCCCACCAATCCGGTGTGTCGAGTCAGTGGATAACAACAAGGGTTCACCGCCATGCAAATGCCCAAGACGCTCCGCATCCGTAACGGCGACAAGGTTCGCTCCACCTTCTCCGCCCAGGAATACGCCAGCCGCCAAGCCAAACTGCGCGCGCACCTGGCGGCGGAGAACATCGACGCCGCGATCTTCACCTCGTACCACAACATCAACTACTACTCCGACTTCCTCTACTGCTCCTTCGGCCGTCCCTACGCGCTGGTGGTGACCCAGGACGACGTTATCAGCATCAGCGCTAACATCGACGGCGGCCAGCCGTGGCGCCGCACCCAGGGCACCGACAACATCGTCTACACCGACTGGCAGCGTGATAACTACTTCGTCGCCATCCAGCAGGCCCTGCCGAAAGCACGCCGCATCGGTATCGAGCACGATCACCTGAACCTGTTGAACCGCGACAAGCTGGCCGCCCGCTACCCCGAAGCCGAGCTGGTGGATGTGGCAGCCGCCTGCATGCGCATGCGCATGATCAAGTCCGCCGAAGAGCACGTCATGATCCGCCACGGTGCGCGCATCGCCGATATCGGTGGCGCGGCGGTGGTGGAAGCCCTGCGTGACCAGGTGCCGGAATACGAAGTGGCGCTGCATGCCACCCAGGCCATGGTTCGCGCCATTGCCGACACCTTCGACGACGTGGAGCTGATGGACACCTGGACCTGGTTCCAGTCCGGCATCAACACCGACGGCGCGCACAACCCGGTGACCACCCGCAAGGTGAACAAGGGCGACATCCTCAGCCTCAACTGCTTCCCGATGATCGCCGGCTACTACACCGCCCTGGAGCGCACCCTGTTCCTCGACCACTGCTCCGACGACCACCTGCGCCTGTGGCAGGTCAACGTCGAGGTGCACGAGGCCGGCCTCAAGCTGATCAAGCCCGGTGCGCGCTGCAGCGATATCGCCCGTGAACTGAACGAGATCTTCCTCAAGCACGACGTGCTGCAGTACCGCACCTTCGGCTACGGCCACTCCTTCGGCACCCTCAGCCACTACTACGGCCGCGAGGCCGGCCTGGAGCTGCGCGAGGATATCGACACGGTGCTGGAGCCGGGCATGGTGGTGTCCATGGAACCGATGATCATGCTGCCGGAAGGCCTGCCGGGTGCCGGTGGTTACCGCGAGCACGACATCCTGATCGTCAACGCGGACGGTGCCGAAAACATCACCAAATTCCCCTACGGGCCGGAGAAAAACATCATCCGCAAATGACCCCGTCCACGCCCGCGCAGAGCCGACCTCCTGCGCGGGCCGTGGTTTCACGCACCACCACAACAAGAATCGACGCGCGGCATTCACGGGGTCCAGACCCCGCGCACGCGCCGCCTTTTGACTACCCGCTGCCGAACTAGCACGACATAACAATAGAGGTACAGGCGATGGTCAGGTTTATTGCAGGAACGCTCCTTCGGGGAGCGGCCGACAGTGTGTCTTTCAACAACGGTCGGGGCGCTCCCGTCCATACTTCGGAAACCCAGGCGCAACTCCCGATTGCAGGGGGTGCCCGATGAGCACATCCAACCAGTCCCTGGCCTACGGCCAGGCCGCGAGCCCAATGTCCAGCAGCGAGCGCAGCACGCTCCGCCGCGCGGCGACCGCCAGCTTCATGGGCAACTTCGTCGAGTGGTTCGACTACGCCGCCTATGGCTATCTGGCGGCGGTGATCGCCGTCGTGTTCTTCCCCGCCACGGACAAGACCACCGGCTTGCTGGCGGCCTTCGCGGTGTTTGCCATCTCCTTCATCATCCGCCCCATCGGCGGCATCGTCTGGGGTCATATCGGCGACCGTTACGGCCGGCGTAACGCCCTTTCCCTGTCCATCCTCATCATGTCCGGCGCCACCTTCTGCATCGCGCTGCTGCCGACCTACGCCCAGGTGGGCATGCTCGCGCCGCTGTTGCTGTTGCTGATCCGCCTGGTGCAAGGTTTCTCCGCCTCCGGGGAATACGCGGGTGCGGCGGCCTTCCTCGCCGAGTACGCGCCGGACAACAAACGTGGCTTCTACACCAGCCTGGTGCCGGCCAGTACCGCAGCGGGGCTGCTGTTCGGTTCGCTGTTCGCGGCACTGCTCTATTCGCAGCTGGACACCGAACAACTGCACAGCTGGGGGTGGCGCATCCCCTTCCTGCTGGCGGCCCCCCTCGGGCTGATCGGCCGCTACATCCGCCTGCACCTGCAGGACACGCCCAAGTTCCGCGAGATGGAACAGGCGATGGCGAAGAAGGAAACCGAGCACAAGGTGCCGATCCGCGAACTCCTCGGCGTGCATCGCAAGAAAGTGCTGGTGGCCATCGGCGTCACCTGCCTCAACGCGGTGGCCTTCTACCTGATCCTCAGCTACATGCCGACCTATCTCTCCACCGAGATGGGCATGACCGAGACTGATTCCTTCCTGGCGTCCACCGTGTCGCTGGCGACCTACATCGGTTTCATCTTCCTGATGGGCAAGCTGTCTGATCGCTTCGGCCGCAAGACCATGCTGATCGCCGCGTCGCTGCTGTTCCTCGCCCTCACGCTGCCGCTGTTCGGCCTGCTGGACGGGCAGGGCTTCGCCTTCATTCTGCTGATCCAGATCGCCTTCGGCCTGATGCTGGCGATGAACGACGGCACCCTGCCGTGCTTCCTCGCGGAGGTGTTCCCGACGCGGGTGCGCTACAGCGGCTTCGCCTTCAGCTTCAACACCGCCAACGCCCTGTTCGGCGGCACCGCGCCGTTCATCGCCACCTGGTTGATCAGCCAGACCGGCGACAAGATGGCGCCGGCCTGGATGCTGGTGGGCGCGGCGGCCGTGGCGCTGCTGGCGATGCTGACCATCCGCGAGACGGCGCATAAGGCCCTGGCGGACGACTGACGGCTGGCCCCTGGCGATCCTGCCAACTTCGGGTCGGATACGTACAAAAGTCGCCCACGCACTTCTGATGCAATGCCATTAGCGGAAGTCCGTCTGGCGCCGAGAATCCCTGGAGTATTTCGATGAGCAAGAGTGTTTTCGTAGGTGAGCTGACCTGGAAGGACTACGAGGCGCGCATCGCAGGCGGCGACTGTGTGCTGATGCTGCCGGTCGGCGCCCTGGAGCAGCACGGCCATCACATGTGCATGAACGTGGATGTGCTGCTGCCCACTGCGGTGTGCCAACGGGTTGCCGAGCACATCGGCGCGCTGGTCCTGCCGGGCCTGCAGTACGGCTACAAGTCCCAGCAGAAGTCCGGCGGCGGCAACCACTTCCCCGGAACCACCAGCCTGGACGGCGCCACGTTGACCGGTACGGTGCAGGACATCATTCGCGAGCTGGCCCGCCACGGTGCGCGCCGGCTGGTGCTGATGAATGGCCACTACGAAAACTCCATGTTCATCGTCGAAGGCATCGACCTTGCCCTGCGCGAGCTGCGCTATGCCGGCATCCAGGACTTCAAGGTCGTGGTGCTCTCCTACTGGGACTTCGTCAAGGACCCGGCCGTGATCCAGCGTCTCTATCCCGAGGGGTTCCTCGGCTGGGACATCGAGCACGGCGGCGTCTTCGAGACGTCGCTGATGCTGGCGCTGTACCCGGATCTCGTGGACCTGGATCGCGTCGTCGATCACCCGCCTGCGACCTTCCCGCCCTATGACGTGTTTCCGGTGGACCCGGCCCGCACGCCGGCGCCGGGAACCCTGTCGTCGGCGAGGACGGCCAGCCGGGAGAAGGGCGAGTTGATCCTGGAGGTCTGCGTCCAGGGCATCGCCGACGCTATCCGCGAGGAGTTCCCGCCCACCTGACCAGGCATTGCGTCAACCCGAACAGAACAAGCGACTTCACAACTACAACAAGTGACCGCTGTGGCGGTTCGCGAGGAAGTTTCAGCTATGTCGAATTCAGACGCGCACAAAGAGTACGGGCTCAATCAGATCAAACCGGCGGAGCGCAGCTACGGCTTCGGCGACACCGTGTGGACCTGGTTCGGCTCCGGCATCAACACCGGTTCCTGGTTCTTTGGCGGCATGGCCGCCTCACTGGGCATGGTCTTCGTCCTGCAGTACAGCATTCTCTGGCTGCCGCTGATGATGATTCCCTGGGCGGCAGTGGCCTACATCGGCTACCGCTACGGTGCCAGTACGGCCGTGGTGGCCCGTCCTGCCCTGGGCACCAAGGGGTCGCGCCTGACCGGCGTGGCCCAGTTCCTGGTGCTGATCGGCTGGCCCAGCGTGAACAGCTTCATCGCCGCCATTTCCCTCACCCACGTGTTCGGCGCGGCGTTCAGCTGGCCGACCTTTGGCCAGCCCGGCGCGGCGGGACCAATGGTGCTCGGCATTCTGTTGACCGCCGTGGCGCAGGGCATCATCACCTTCCTCGGCCATGAGGCGATTCGCTATCTGGAGCGCGTCGCCGGCGTGCTGCTGCTGGTGCTGGGCGTCTGGGTCAGCTACATCGTGCTGTCGCAGTGGGACCTGGGTGAGCTGATGGCGTTCAAGGTGGCGAACCCGGCCCACTCGGTGGCCTTCTACATAGACCTGGCCTTCGGATTCTCCTGGACCTGGGCCCAGGTGGCGGACTTCTCCCGCTTCGCCAAGACCGGCAAGGCGGCCACCGTGGGCAGCTGGCTGGGGCTCAACGTGGGGCAGGGCTGGTTCATGCTGATCGGCGCCATTGGCACCATCGGGGTGGCACTGCAAACCGGCAGCATCGACCCCAACAACTCCGACCCCAGCTCCACCCTGGCTACCCTGGGGCTGGGCCTGGTGTCCTTCCTGGTGCTGATTTTCGCCACCGTCAGCACCAACGTCACCGTGCTCTACGGCTCCGGCATGGGCCTGCTGGGCGCGTTCAAGAGCCTGACCCCGAAAAAGGCCCTGGCGATCATCGTCGTGCTGCAGTTGGCGCTGTGCTTCGTGCCCATGGCCTTCGACTCCTTCCTGCATTACTTCGAGACCTTCCTCGGCGTCATCGGCGGCCTGTTCATCCCGCTCTGGACCATCATCCTGGTCGACTACTTCTGCGTGCGCGGCAAGCGCATCAGCGACCGCGACCTCTTTGCCGAATCCGGCGGCGCCTATTACGGCAGCAATGGCTGGAACCCGGCGGGTATCGCCGCGCTGGTCCTGGGCTTTGCGGTGTACTTCGTGTTGGCCCATGTGTTCAAGGACATAGCCGAGCAGATCACCGCGAGCTTCCCCGCCATCCTGGTATCAGGGCTGGCCTACTGGCTGTTGGCAAAAAAGCCGGTAGTGGCCCTGAGCGCAGGGGTTGAACAGGACGCCTGACACGCGAGGTACGGAAATGAAAACGCCGCCCCCAAGAGGAGGGCGGCGTTTTTGTTCGTGAGGTTGGTACGTTCACTTGTAGGGGCGAATGAATTCGCCCCTACAGTTCTCAGTCGCCGATCAGGAGTGCAAGGGACTCTGCTTGCGCTCGCCGCGCGGCGAGTGGCCGAAGAAGCGGCTGTAGCACTTGGAGAAGTGCGCCGGCGAGGCGAAACCGCAGGCCATGGCGATGTCGCGGACCTGGGACTCGCTGCGCAGCAACAAATCGCGGGCGCGGTTGAGGCGCAGTTCCAGGTAGTACTGGCTGGGCGTGCGGTCCAGGTACTTGTGAAACAACCGTTCCAGCTGGCGTACCGACACTTCGTTGAGCTGCGCCAGTTCTTCCAGCTCCAGCGGTTCTTCCAGATTGGCTTCCATGATCGCGACGATCTGACTCAGCTTCGGCTGGGCATGGCCGAGCTTCTGCCGCAGGGGAACACGCTGCTGCTCACGGGCGCCGCGCATGCGGTCGCAGAGCAGCAGCTCGGCGGCGCGGGTGGCGATCTCCACGCCGCCGGGTTCGCGGGCGATCAGTTGCAGCGTCATGTCCATGGAGGCGGTGCCGCCGGAACAGGTGTAGCGGTCGCGGTCCAGCTCGAACAGCTGGTTGGAGATGATGATGCCGGGGAACTTGTCCTTCACCTGTTCAATGTCTTCCCAGTGCATGGTGCAGCGGTAGCCCTTGAGCAGCTCGGCACTAGCCAGCAGGTGGCTGCCGGTGCAGATGCCGCCCAGCGGCACGTCGTGCTGGGCCAGCTTGCGCACCCAGTGCAGCAGGCGGCGGTCGTAGCGCGGCGGCATGGGGTTGGAACCGACGACGAACAGGGCGTCCAGCTCGGGGGCGTCGTCGAGGCTGTGATCGGGGACCACGCGCATGCCGTTGCTGGCCTGAACCGGCTCGTGGTCGGCGGCGATCAGCAGGGTACGGAACAGGCTGCGCTTGGCGGCCAGGTTGGCCATGCGCAGGGTCTCGATCGCCGAGGCGAAGCCGATGGTGGTGAAGTTGGGGATCAACAGGAAGCCGAAGGTCTTCACTCCGGCCGGCCGGGGTTGGCCTGATGTTTCGTCGACGGGCGGCGCCGCAAGGTTCGCAACAGCCATCTGGTTCTTCCTCCACTGCTTCGACTGTCGTTTTTGGGTATAGGCGGGTGAGGCAGACGTCGAAATGCAGCTCTGTCTTTTTATTGTTCTGCGGCGCGGGAGCGGGCCTGCGCCGGGGTCCAGCTTACACCCATTCCAACCCGGCATCAGCGGCGTCCGGCGTGAAATCCGGGGGCCAGCGAAGCGGTCTCCGGTAATCGAACGGTTTTACTTCGCTGCCTGGGTAGGTTTGGGCATTTACACGTCGCAAACAGGCAAACGGGGTGTCGGGCTATTTCGCACAATCGGCCGCAACAGGCAGGTACCGACAGGATTTCAGCGGTCGGTGCAGAGCCCCCAAAACAACAGAGACGACAGCGGGTTGTCGCAGGAGATCATCGATGTTCAGCAAGCAAGACCAGATCCAGGGTTACGACGACGAACTGTTCAGCGCGATGCAGGAAGAAGAGCACCGTCAGGAAGACCACATCGAGCTGATCGCCTCGGAGAACTACACCAGCAAGCGCGTGATGGAGGCCCAGGGCAGCGGCCTGACCAACAAATACGCCGAAGGCTACCCGGGCAAGCGTTACTACGGTGGCTGCGAGTTCGTCGACAAGGTCGAGCAGCTGGCCATCGACCGCGCCAAGCAACTCTTCGGTGCCGATTACGCCAACGTCCAGCCGCACTCCGGTTCCCAGGCCAACAGCGCCGTCTACCTTGCCCTGCTCAATGCGGGTGACACCATCCTTGGCATGAGCCTGGCCCATGGCGGCCACCTGACCCACGGCGCCAAGGTGTCGTCCTCCGGCAAGCTCTACAATGCGGTGCAGTACGGCCTGGACACCGCCACCGGCCTGATCGATTACGACGAAGTCGAGCGCCTGGCCGTTGAGCACAAGCCGAAGATGATCGTTGCCGGCTTCTCCGCCTACTCCAAGACCCTCGACTTCCCGCGCTTCCGCGCCATCGCCGACAAGGTCGGTGCACTGTTGTTCGTCGACATGGCCCACGTCGCTGGCCTGGTGGCCGCCGGCCTGTACCCGAACCCGCTGCCCTACGCCGACGTGGTTACCACCACCACCCACAAGACCCTGCGCGGTCCGCGTGGCGGCCTGATCCTGGCCAAATCCAACGAAGAGATCGAGAAGAAGCTGAACTCCGCCGTGTTCCCCGGCGCCCAGGGCGGCCCGCTGATGCACGTGATCGCCGCCAAGGCCGTGTGCTTCAAGGAAGCGCTGGAACCCGGCTTCAAGGACTACCAGGCTCAGGTCATCAAGAACGCCAAGGCCATGGCCAAGGTGTTCATCGACCGCGGCTACGACGTGGTCTCTGGCGGCACCGACAACCACCTGTTCCTGGTCAGCCTGATCAAGCAGGGCAAGACCGGCAAAGAGGCCGACGCCGCCCTCGGCCGCGCCGGTATCACTGTGAACAAGAACGCCGTGCCGAACGACCCGCAGTCGCCTTTCGTGACCTCGGGCGTGCGTATCGGCACCCCGGCCATCACCAGCCGTGGTTTCAAGGAAGCGCAGAGCATCGAGCTGGCTGGCTGGATCTGCGACATCCTCGACCACCTCGGCGATGCCGACGTCGAAGCCCAGGTGGCCAAGCAGGTCGCCGGTCTCTGCGCCGACTTCCCCGTCTACCGCTGATCCAGGAGTCCGAACATGCAACGTTATTCCGGCTTCGGTCTGTTCAAGCACTCCCTGAGCCACCACGAAAACTGGCAACGCATGTGGCGCAACCCTACGCCGAAGCCGGTCTATGACGTGATCATCGTGGGCGGCGGCGGCCACGGCCTGGCTACTGCCTACTACCTGGCCAAGGAATTTGGCGTGAAGAACGTCGCGGTAGTGGAGAAAGGCTGGCTGGGCGGCGGCAACACCGCGCGCAACACCACCATCGTCCGCTCCAACTACCTGTGGGACGAGTCCGCGCAGCTGTACGAGCACGCCATGAAACTGTGGGAAGGCCTGTCCCAGGACCTGAACTACAACGTGATGTTCTCCCAGCGTGGCGTCTACAACCTCTGCCACACCCTGCAGGACATGCGTGACTCGGCTCGCCGGGTCAACGCCAACCGCTTGAACGGCGTCGACGGCGAACTGCTGGACGCCCGCCAGGTGGCCGAGGAGATTCCCTTCCTCGACTGCAGCAAGAGCACCCGCTACCCGATCATGGGCTCCACCGTTCAGCGTCGCGGCGGCGTAGCCCGTCACGATGCCGTGGCCTGGGGCTACGCCCGTGCCGCCGACGCCTTGGGCGTCGACCTCTTGCAGAACACCGAAGTACTCGGCTTCCGCAAGCAGGATGGCGCGGTGATCGGTGTTGAAACCAATCGCGGCTTCATCGGTGCCAAGCGCGTCGGTGTGGTCACCGCCGGCAACTCCGGGCACATGGCCAAGCAGGCCGGTTTCCGCCTGCCGCTGGAATCCCACCCGCTGCAGGCCCTGGTGTCCGAGCCGATCAAGCCGATTATCCACAGCGTGATCATGTCCAACGCCGTGCACGGCTACATCAGCCAGTCCGACAAGGGCGACCTGGTGATCGGTGCCGGTATCGACGGCTACAACGGCTACGGCCAGCGCGGTTCCTACGGGACCATCGAGCACACCCTGCAGGCCATCGTGGAGATGTTCCCGATCCTCTCCCGCGTGCGCATGAACCGTCAGTGGGGCGGCATCGTGGATACCACCCCGGACGCCTGCCCGATCATCTCCAAGACCCCGGTGAAGAACCTGTTCTTCAACTGCGGCTGGGGCACCGGCGGCTTCAAGGCTACCCCGGGTTCGGGCCACGTCTTTGCGGCGAGCCTGGCGCGTGGCGAGATGCACCCGCTGGCCAAGCCCTTCTCCATCGACCGTTTCCATACCGGCGCACTGATCGACGAGCACGGCGCCGCTGCCGTGGCTCACTAAGGAGAATCGCCATGCTGCACATTTTCTGCCCCTACTGTGGCGAACTGCGCTCCGAAGAGGAATTCCACGCCAAGGGCCAGGCGCACATCCCGCGCCCGCTGGACCCCAACGCCTGCACCGATGAGGAGTGGGGCGACTACATCTTCTTCCGCGACAACCCGCGCGGCATCCACCACGAGCTGTGGGTGCACGCCGCCGGCTGCCGCAAGTACTTCAACGCCACGCGCCACACCGTGAGCTACGAGATCCTCGAAACCTACAAGATCGGTGAGAAGCCCACTGTCACCGAGGCCAACGTCGGCGACAAGAAAGCCGCGACCGCAGGAGTAACGGCATGAGCCAGGTCAACCGCCTTCCCAAGGGTGGCCGCGTCGATCGCAGCCAACCGCTGACCTTCACCTTCAACGGCCAGAACTACCAGGGCTTCTCCGGCGACACCCTGGCCGCCGCCCTGCTGGCCAACGGCGTCGATATCATCGGCCGCAGCTTCAAGTATTCCCGTCCGCGCGGCATCGTCGCCGCCGGTGCGGAAGAGCCCAACGCCGTGTTGCAGATCGGTTCCACCGAGAGCTCCCAGGTACCGAACGTGCGTGCCACCCAGCAGGCCCTGTATGCCGGCCTGGTGGCCAGCAGCACCAACGGCTGGCCGAACGTGAACAACGACGTGATGGGCATCCTCGGCAAGGTCGGCGGCGGCATGATGCCGCCCGGGTTCTACTACAAGACCTTCATGTACCCGCAGAACCTGTGGCTGACCTACGAGAAGTACATCCGCAAGGCCGCCGGCCTCGGTCGTGCGCCGCTCGAAGTCGACCCTGACATCTATGACCACATGAACCAGTACTGCGACGTGCTGGTGGTCGGCGCCGGCCCGGCTGGCCTGGCTGCCGCCCTGGCCGCTGGCCGCAGCGGTGCCCGTGTGATCCTGGCGGACGAGCAGGAAGAGTTCGGCGGCAGCCTGCTGGACACCCGCGAGACCCTGGATGGCAAGCCCGCTGCCGAGTGGGTGGCCAAGGTCATCGCCGAGCTGGAGACACTGCCGGAAGTGACCCTGCTGTCGCGCGCCACGGTGAACGGCTATCACGACCACAACTTCCTCACCATCCACCAGCGCCTGACTGACCATCTTGGCGAGGTTGCGCCCCATGGGCAGGCCCGGCATCGCGTGCATCGCGTCCGTGCCAAGCGCGTGGTGCTGGCCGCCGGCGCCCACGAGCGTCCGCTGGTGTATTCGAACAACGATGTGCCGGGCAACATGCTCGCCGGCTCCGTCTCCACCTATGTGAACCGCTACGGCGTGGCCCCTGGCCGCCAACTGGTGCTGTCCACCAACAACGACTACGCCTACCGCGTGGTGTTGGATTGGCTCGATGCCGGCCAGCAAGTGGTAGCCGTGGCCGATGCCCGCAGCAACCCGCGCGGTGCCTGGGTGGAAGAAGCCCGTGCCCGTGGCGTGCGCATCCTCACCGGCAGCGCCGTGGTCGAGGCCCGTGGCAGCAAGCGCGTCACCGGTGCCCGCATCTGCGCCATCGACCTGAAAGGCCACAAGGTCACCAGCCCCGGCGAAGTGGTGGACTGCGACCTGATCGTCAGCTCCGGCGGCTACAGCCCGGTGGTGCACCTGGCCTCCCACCTGGGCGGCAAGCCGACCTGGCGTGAAGACATCCTCGCCTTCGTTCCTGGCGAAGGCTTCCAGAAGCGTTACTGCGCCGGTGCCGTGAATGGCGTGTTCGGCCTGGGCGATGCGCTGGCCGATGGCTTCGAAGCCGGTGCCAAGGCGGGTGCCGAGGCGGGCTTCAAAGTGGTCGAAGGCAGCCTGCCGAAGACCGAGAAGCGCAAGGAAGAGGCCACCGTGGCGCTGTTCCAGGTACCGCACGACAAGTCCACCTCCCGTGCGCCGAAGCAGTTCGTCGACCTGCAGAACGATGTCACCTCCGCCGGCATCGAACTGGCTACCCGCGAGGGCTTCGAGTCGGTCGAGCACGTCAAGCGCTACACCGCGCTGGGCTTCGGTACCGACCAGGGCAAGCTGGGCAACATCAACGGTCTGGCCATCGCCGCCCGTTCGATGGGCATCAGCATCGCCGAGATGGGCACCACCATGTTCCGCCCGAACTACACCCCGGTGACCTTCGGCGCTGTTGCCGGCCGTCACTGCGGCCACCTGTTCGAGCCCAAGCGTTACACCGCCATGCATCGCTGGCACCTGGAGCAGGGCGCGGAATTCGAGGACGTCGGCCAGTGGAAACGCCCCTGGTACTTCCCCAAGCGCGGCGAAGACATGCACGCCGCCGTGGACCGCGAATGCAAGGCCGTGCGTGACAGCGTGGGCATCCTCGATGCCTCGACCCTGGGCAAGATCGACATCCAGGGCCCGGATGCGCGCGAGTTCCTCAACCGCGTCTACACCAACGCCTGGACCAAGCTGGATGTGGGCAAGGCCCGTTACGGCCTGATGTGCAAGGAAGACGGCATGGTCTTCGACGACGGCGTGACCGCCTGCATCGGCGAGAACCATTTCGTCATGACCACTACCACCGGCGGCGCCGCCCGTGTGATGGAGTGGCTGGAGATCTACCACCAGACCGAATGGCCGGAACTGAAGGTGTACTTCACCTCGGTCACCGACCACTGGGCCACCATGACCCTGTCTGGCCCGAACAGCCGCAAATTGCTGGCCGAGGTCACCGACATCGACCTGGACAAGGACGCCTTCCCCTTCATGAGCTGGAAGGAAGGTCTGGTCGGGGGCGTGCCGGCGCGGGTGTTCCGAATCTCCTTCACCGGTGAGCTGTCCTACGAGGTGAACGTGCAGGCCGACTACGCGCTGGGCGTGTGGGAGAAGATCGTCGAGGCCGGCAAGAAGTACAACCTGACCCCCTACGGCACCGAAACCATGCACGTGCTGCGGGCCGAGAAGGGCTTCATCATCATCGGTCAGGATACCGACGGCTCGGTGACCCCGGACGACCTGAACATGGGCTGGTGCGTCGGCCGCAGCAAGGCCTTCTCCTGGATCGGCTGGCGCGGCATGAACCGCGAGGACTGCCTGCGTGAAGAGCGCAAGCAACTGGTGGGCCTCAAGCCCATCGACCCGAACAAGGTGCTGCCGGAAGGCGCCCAACTGGTGTTCGATCCGAAGCAATCCATCCCGATGAAGATGGTCGGCCACGTCACCTCCAGCTACATGAGCGCGACCTTGGGATATTCCTTCGCCATGGCTGTGGTCAAGGGCGGCCTGAAGCGCATGGGCGAACGCGTGTTCGCACCGCTGGCCGATGGCAGCGTGATCGAAGCCGAAATCTGCAGCTCCGTGTTCTATGACCCGAAAGGGGACCGCCAGAATGTCTAACGTGAACGTCTACAAGCAGCGCCCCGACTCCGCCCATGCCGAATCGCCGCTGTACCACGCCGGCCTCGACGAGTTGGCGCGCAAGGGCAAGAGCAGTGCAGGGGTGACCCTGCGCGAGAAGAAGCTCCTCGGACACCTGGTGATCCGTGGCGACGCCAAGGACCCGGCCTTCGCCGGTGGCGTGCACAGCGCCCTCGGCCTGGAGCTGCCGGTCGCCCTGACGCTGGTGGCCAGCGGCGACACCTCGCTGCAGTGGCTGGGCCCGGATGAGTGGCTGCTGATCGTGCCGAGCGGGCAGGAGTTCGAAGTCGAACAGCGCCTGCGCAAGGCGCTGGATGGCCAGCACATTTCCGTGGTCAACGTCAGCGGTGGCCAGACCATCCTCGAGCTCTCCGGGCCCAAGGCCCGCGAGGTGCTGATGAAGTCGACCCCCTACGACGTGCACCCGAGCAACTTCCCGGTGGGCAAGGCTGTCGGCAGCACCTTCGCCAAGGCCTCGCTGGTGATTCGCCATACCGGCGAAGACACCTGGGAACTGCTGATCCGCCGCAGCTTCTCCGACTACTTCTGGCTCTGGCTGCAAGATGCCAGTGCTGAGTTCGGACTGGCGGTGAAGGCCTGACGGGAAAACGGAAAGCCCCCTCTCCCCTTGGGAGAGGGGAGACAAACATCGGAGTCCGCATATGAGCCGCACACCCGATACCTGGATTCTCACCGCCCACTGCCCGAGCGTGCTCGGTACCGTGGATGCGGTGACACGCTTTCTCTTCGAGCAGCGTTGCTACGTCACCGAGCACCACTCCTTCGATGACCGGCTGTCCTCGCGCTTCTTCATCCGGGTCGAGTTCCGCCAGCCGGACGACTTCGACGAACAGTCGTTCCGCGCTGGCCTGGCCGAGCGCCTGGCGCCCTTCGACATGCAGGTGGAGCTGACGCCGCCGGGCTATCGCGCCAAGGTGGTGCTGATGGTGTCCAAGGCCGATCACTGCCTGAACGACCTGCTCTATCGCCAGCGTATCGGCCAGTTGGCCATGGATGTGGTCGCGGTGGTGTCCAACCACCCGGACCTGGAGCCGCTCGCCCGCTGGCACGGGATTCCCTATCACCATTTCCCCCTCGATCCCAACGACAAGCCCGCGCAGGAGCGCCGTGTGATGCAGGTGATCGAGGAGACCGGCGCCGAGCTGGTGGTCCTCGCCCGCTACATGCAGGTGCTGTCGCCCGAACTGTGCAAAAGGCTCGATGGCTGGGCGATCAACATCCACCACTCGCTGCTGCCCGGCTTCAAGGGTGCCAAGCCCTACCACCAGGCGTACCAGAAGGGCGTCAAGCTGGTGGGGGCCACGGCGCATTACATCAACAACGACCTGGACGAAGGCCCGATCATCGCCCAGGGCGTCGAAGCGGTAGATCACGCGCATTACCCCGAAGACCTGATCGCCAAGGGCCGCGACATCGAGTGCCTGACCCTGGCCAAGGCCGTGGGCTATCACATCGAACGCCGCGTGTTCCTCAACGCCAACCGCACGGTGGTGCTCAACGCCTGATCACGTGGCTACCCGGCTGTAGGGTGGGCTTCAGCCCACCAGTCGCAACGTAAAGCTCTATTGGTGGGCTGAAGCCCACCCTACTTGAGGAACCCGCCCTGCCAGGTTTAACCGGCGGTTTCCGGCAACAGACGCAAGCTCCAGTGCAAGGCCGCGTGGCCGTCGGTCGCGCCTTTGTATTCACAACAACAACGGAGAATTACGCATGTCTGGTAATCGTGGTGTCGTTTATCTCGGTTCGGGGAAGGTCGAAGTCCAGAAGATCGACTACCCCAAAATGCAGGACCCGCGTGGCAAGAAGATCGAACACGGGGTCATCCTGAAAGTCGTCTCCACCAACATCTGCGGCTCGGACCAGCACATGGTGCGCGGCCGTACCACCGCCCAGGTCGGCCTCGTGCTTGGCCATGAGATCACCGGCGAGGTGATCGAGAAGGGCAGCGACGTCGAGAACCTGAAGATCGGCGACCTGGTTTCCGTACCCTTCAACGTCGCGTGCGGCCGCTGCCGCTCCTGCAAGGAACAGCACACCGGCGTCTGCCTCACCGTCAACCCGGCCCGCGCCGGCGGCGCCTACGGCTATGTCGACATGGGCGACTGGACCGGCGGCCAGGCCGAATACGTGCTGGTGCCGTACGCCGACTTCAACCTGCTGAAGCTGCCGGACCGCGACAAGGCCATGGAGAAAATCCGTGACCTGACCTGCCTCTCCGACATCCTGCCGACCGGCTACCACGGTGCGGTCACCGCCGGCGTCGGCCCGGGCAGTACCGTGTATGTCGCCGGTGCCGGCCCCGTCGGTTTGGCCGCGGCTGCCTCCGCCCGCCTGCTGGGCGCGGCCGTGGTCATCGTCGGTGACGTGAACCCGGTGCGCCTGGCCCATGCCAAGGCCGTCGGCTTCGAAATCGCCGACCTGTCGCTGGACACCCCGCTGCACGAGCAGATCGCCGCCCTGCTGGGCGAGCCGGAAGTGGACTGCGCGGTCGACGCCGTGGGCTTCGAAGCCCGTGGCCATGGCCATTCCGGTGCGCAACATGAAGCCCCGGCCACCGTGCTCAACTCGCTGATGCAGGTCACCCGCGTGGCCGGCAAGATCGGTATCCCCGGCCTCTACGTCACCGAAGACCCGGGCGCGGTGGATGCCGCCGCCAAGATCGGTGCCCTGAGCATCCGCTTCGGCCTCGGCTGGGCGAAATCCCACAGCTTCCACACCGGCCAGACCCCGGTGATGAAGTACAACCGCGCGCTGATGCAGGCCATCATGTGGGACCGCATCAACATCGCTGAAGTGGTCGGCGTGCAGGTCATCAGCCTGGATGACGCACCGCGTGGCTACGGCGAGTTCGATGCCGGCGTGCCGAAGAAATTCGTCATCGACCCGCACAAGACCTTCAGCGCCGCGTGATCGACTGCAAGACCCCCGACGCCGTGATGTGACAGCCGCGGCGTCTGTCCCTCAAGGAGCCTTCGGGCTCCTTTTTTTGTTTGTGGCCAGAGGGGCCGGGGATGAGTGGAGACGGCGTGCTATCCATCAACCGCGAAAGATGGGTTTCGCTTCGCTCTACGCCATCCTACGGGATGTTCCGCCGGTCATTCTTCTTCCAGCTCCACGAACCGCTTGAGGTCCACCACGTCCAGCTTGATCCGCCCGACGAAGGCCGAGAACGCCAGCGCGGCCGCGAGACGACGCAGGTCGGCGGCCCAGGGCGGCACGAAGCGCGGTTGTTGCAGCCAGCCAGACTCGAACAAGGGCGCCAGGGTTACGACGTCGCCGGTGGTCATGCGACCGGCGAACAGCTGGCGAAGCAGCTCCGGGCGGTTGTCGCGTACCGCAACCCTGAGCAGGGTGTGCACGCCGAGCATGCCGATCACATAACAGGCGTCCTTGGTGAAGGCGCCCCCACCACGCACATCAGCGCCGCGGAATACGCGCTGGGTTGAGCGGAAGGATTCTTCCTCCGACTGTCCCGCTTCCAGAAAGCCCTTGAACACGTCGATGAAGTCCGCGCCGTCCAGGGCCTGCTGCACAGCGACCACCCGCAGGGCGACGCGGCGCAGGCGCTGGATGTCGATGCTGCCGGTCAGCAGCTCGGCGAGCATGGCGATGCCTTCCTGGGTCAGGGTGGTGCGCGGTGCGCCCAAAGCCAGGCTGGTGAGGTGCTTCTGGGCGCGGCCGTTCAGCGCAGTACCGACATGGACGAAGGCTTCGTGCTGGAGGAGCTGCGCCTTGTCCAGCTCGGAAAAGCGCGCCGAGGCCCGCAGGCGAATGCGCGTGGCTCCGGCGATGGCCTTGGACGCGAGGTCCGGGTCCAGCACCACGCGAACCTCACCAGGGCCGAAGAAGGCATCCACTTCGGCGCGCATCCAGGTGGCGAAGTCTTCGGCCGGGATATTCGCGTCGGTCGCGGGAATGCGCCGGCTGTCCAGCAGGGCGTCGGTGGTGTCGAGGAAGAAGCGTGCGGCATCCAGCGGCGTCATCTTCTGCCGCTCGTAATAGTGGTCGGGACGCTGGTAGAGGCGTGCGGAGTAGTGGGTGAAATCCGAGGTGCCGATGGCGCCCAGCATGCGTCCGGCGCAGGCGTAGCTGCGGGCGGTGGCCGCCAGGAAAGCGCCAGCCGGGTGGCCGGTGTCGCACTGGTGGGCGAGCCCTTCCAGCGCCTCAATATCAACACTGTGGTCCCGCGGGGCGAGTTCGACCTTGGGCAGCGTGGGTCGTCCGGCGCGCCATTCGGCGAGG
This sequence comes from Metapseudomonas resinovorans DSM 21078, assembly GCF_000423545.1. Classification (GTDB taxonomy): domain Bacteria; phylum Pseudomonadota; class Gammaproteobacteria; order Pseudomonadales; family Pseudomonadaceae; genus Metapseudomonas; species Metapseudomonas resinovorans. The sequence continues at coordinate 139,390 of NZ_KE384032.1, read as the reverse complement.
AAGTGGTCTTCGATGCCGTCCGGCCAGGCAATGGCGTCGAGTACGCGGATCTTGCGCGCCAAGCCGGGGAGGGCGGCATCGAGTTCGGCCAGGCGGGATTCGTTCATGGGAAATGGCCAGGAGGGAGGTCATTTCAGGCTAGCTCATCGCTTGCGCGGACAAGCGTGCCCGCTCTTCGGGAGGTCGGAGAACTTACCCGACAGAACGCCGGGAACACGGCCCGCTTCTGCGCAGTCATAGGGGTGAGCCTCCGCTCACCGGCCGGTACGTAGTGTTCCGGCGCGGACTTTTCCTTGAGGTCGACTTATGCACACTTCCCGAAGCCTGACCCTGGCCGTCCTGCTCAGTCTGGCCGCCAGCCCGGTGTTCGCCGTTACCCTGGGCGACGTCGTCGCTGCTGCCGCCGCAAGCGGCGCGGGTAGTCAGGAGGACAAGGCGCCGGGGATCGAGCCGGCGGAATCTGCCGCGTTGCTGGAGCAGTTGGGCGGCCAGTTGCAGATTACCCCGGAGCAGGCCATTGGCGGCGCCGCAGCGCTGTTCGGCCTGGCGCGCAACAACTTGCCGGCTGACCAGTTCGCCCAACTGGACCAGGCGGTGCCGGGCGTGGGCATGCTCACCGACCCCAACACCCAGGGCCTGCTCAGCAGTCTCGGTGGTCTGCTGGGGCAGCAGGCGGGCAGCATCGCGGGTGGTGGTCTGGGCAATCAGGCCGGCGTGCTCGCCGGTCAGCCGATGAACAACATGACGGATGTGAGCCAGGCTTTCGGATCCCTGGGAATGGATAGCGGCCTGATCGGCCAGTTCGCCCCGCTGATCCTCTCCTTCCTTGGCCAGCAGGGTCTGGCTGACTCGCTACTGCAGAGCCTCGGCAATCTGTGGAAGTGGACCACGCCGCCGGTGCCCTCCAGCCCGGTCAACCCGGCCGGGCAGGCGGTCCCGGTGAACGGTCTGTCAACCTGATGCGAGAGGGGCAGGCGTCCGCGCCTACCCCTGCAGCTCCGCGCGCAGTTGGCTGATGCGCGCGTCCTTCTCCTGCCAGAGCCGGCTGACCCAGGCCTGCACGTATTGGCGGAATTCCCCGTCGTTCTCGTAGTCGCCCTGCCACAGGGCCGGGTCCAGTTCGCGGGTCTGGATGTCCACGATCACCCGTGGCACCTGGCCGGAAATCAGTGCCCAGAAGCCCGGCACGCCCTGGCCGGGATAGACCAGGGTGACGTCGAGGATGGCGTCCAGTTGCTCGCCCAGGGCCGCCAGGACGAAGGCCACGCCGCCGGCCTTGGGCTTCAGAAGGTGCTGGTAGGGTGAGCCCTGGTTGGCGTGTTTGACGGGGGTGAAGCGGGTGCCTTCGAGGTAGTTCACCACGGTCACCGGCATGCGCTTGAACTTCTCGCAGGCGGCCTTGGTGATTTCCAGGTCTTTGCCTTTCATCTCCGGGTGCTTGTCGAGGAAGGCCTTGCTGTAGCGCTTCATGAAGGGGTAGTCGAGGGCCCAGAAGGCCAGGCCGAGGAGCGGGACCCAGATCAGCTCCTTCTTCAGGAAGAACTTGAAGTAGGGCGCCTTGCGGTTGAACGCCTGGACCAGCGCGGGGATGTCCACCCAGGACTGGTGGTTGCTGATGACCAGGTAGGAGGTGTCGTTGCGTAGCCCTTCGCCGCCACGGATCTCCCAGCGGGTGGGCGTGAGAAGGGCGAAGATGCGCTTGCAGTTCTCGGCCCAGGCTTCGGCGACCCACATCACCCCGCGGGAACAGGCATCGTGCAGGGCCTGGCCGGGCAGGATCAGCTTGAGCAGGGCGATGGCCAGCATCGGGCCAATCAGGATCAGGGTGTTGAGCAAGAGCAGCAGGGTGGTGGCGATTCCGGTCAACAGTACCTGCATGAGTCCTCGGCTCCTTGTCCTCTGGTGTGCGCGCCATCATAACCAGTCGACGCGGATGCGACGAGCGGTCGGGAGCCTTGCTACCCGCAAGGGGGCGAGTATGCTTCGGGCACTCGCTGGCGCGTCGACGGCGAACCATTTTCCCCTTCGGCCAGTCCCAGAACCGTACCCCTCAACCAGGAGATGCTGCGTTGAAACCCCTGATTGCCCTGCTTGCGCTGGTGGCGTTACCCGCTGTCGCCGCCCCGGAGCCCACACTCTATGGCCGTTACGAATATGTGCGCCTGCCGGAAATCGGCCAGACCCTGAAAGCCAAGATGGACACCGGCGCCCTCACTGCGTCCCTGTCGGCCAAGGATATCGAGCGCTTCAAGCGTGACGGCGAGGAATGGGTGCGTTTCCGCCTGGCCACCAAGGACGCCGATGACACGCTGTTCGAACATCGCCTGTCGCGGATCAGCAAGATCAAGAACCGCGCCGACGAACTGGGCGACGAAGACGAAGCGCCCACGGCGGAGATTTCCAAGCGCCCGGTAGTCGACATGGAAATGTGCCTGGGGGGCGCCAAGCGCACGGTAGAGGTGAACCTCACCGACCGTTCCAGCTTCAACTACCCGCTGTTGATCGGCGCCAAGGCCCTGCGCGAATTCAAGGCCGCGATCTACGCGGGGCGCAAGTTCACCGCCGGCAAGCCCCAGTGCTGATTGGCACGGATTGACGGGGCAAGTGGCATGGGGCAACGTCGGCGCATTTCCATGAGCCAGGACGCCCATGCCGCACATCCTCATCGTCGAAGATGAAGCCGCCATCGCCGACACCCTGATCTACGCCCTCGAAGCCGATGGCAACGCCACCACCTGGCTGAGCCTCGGCGGCCCGGCGCTGGAACTGTTGCGCCAGCAGGCTGTGGACCTGGTCATCCTCGACGTGGGACTGCCGGACACCAGCGGCTTCGAGCTATGCAAGACGCTGCGGCGCTTCTCCGAGGTGCCGGTGCTGTTCCTTACCGCACGCAATGCCGAGATCGACCGTGTAGTGGGGCTGGAGATCGGCGCCGACGACTACGTGGTAAAGCCCTTCAGCCCTCGCGAAGTGGCCGCGCGGGTCCGCGCCATCCTCAAGCGCACAGCGCCGCGTGACCCGGCCCCCGCGCCGGTTGCCGACGGCCCCTTCCTGGTGGATGGCGAGCGTGTGCGCATTCACTACCATGGCCAACTCCTGGGGCTGACCCGGCACGAGTTCCGCTTGCTGCAGACCTTGCTGGCGCAGCCCGAGCGCGTGTTCAGCCGTGAACAGCTGCTGGACGCCCTGGGCGTGTCCGCCGATGCAGGCTACGAGCGCAATATCGACAGCCACATAAAAAGCCTGCGCGCCAAGCTGCGCCAGGTGGCGCCGGCTGCCGAACCCATCCAGACCCATCGCGGCCTGGGCTACAGCTACGCGCCGAGCCACGCCTGATGCCGTTGGGCATTCGCATTTTCCTGGCCTACTTCCTTTTCGTCGGCCTGGCCAGTTGGTTCGTGCTCAGCACGGTGATGGACGAGATCCGTCCCGGCGTGCGCCAGTCCACCGAGGAGACCCTGGTGGACACGGCCAACCTGCTGGCGGAAATCCTCCGAGACGAGGTGCGCGCCGGCACCCTGGACCAGGGCCGCCTGCCCGAACTGCTGCGTGCCTACGGCCAGCGCCAGCCGGGCGCCGACATCTGGGGCGTGCGCAAGACGCAGGTGAACCACCGTATCTACGTCACCGATGACAAGGGCGTCGTGCTGCTCGACTCCAGCGGCGCGGCCGTGGGCCAGGACTACTCGCGCTGGAACGACGTCTACCGGACCCTGCGCGGCCAGTACGGCGCCCGCTCCACCCGTGAGGACCCGAACGACCCGGATTCGTCGGTCATGTATGTCGCGGCGCCGATTCGCGATGGCGAACGGATCATCGGCGTCGTCTCCGTAGCCAAGCCCAACGCCTCGCTGCAACCCTACATCGAGCGCTCGCAGACGCGCCTGGCCTGGCTCGGCGCCGGGTTGATCGGCCTCGGCCTGCTGGTGGGCGGGCTGCTCTCCTGGTGGCTCAGCCGATCGCTGCGCCGCCTGCGTGACTATGCCCAGGCCGTGAGCGAGGGGCAGCGCGCGGAGCTACCGGCCATGAGCGGTGGCGAGCTTCGGCAGTTGGCGGCGGCGGTGGAGCGCATGCGCACCCAACTGGAAGGCAAGGCGTACGTCGAGCGATACGTACACACCCTGACACACGAATTGAAGAGCCCCCTGGCCGCCATCCGTGGTGCTGCCGAGTTGCTGGAGGGCGAGATGCCGGCGGAGCAGCGGCAGCGTTTCGTGGCCAACATCGGCAACGAGGGCGCACGCTTGCAGCAGCTGATCGAGCGCCTGCTCAATCTGGCCCAGGTGGAGCAGCGCCAAGGCCTGGAGGAGCGGGCTTCGGTGCCGTTGCGCGAGCTTGTCGACACGCTGCTGCAGGCCCAGGCGGCGCGCATCGAGGCGGGCGTGCTCAAGGTTGAAAACCGAATCGCACCGGAATTGTGCGTGATGGGCGAGCGCTTCCTGATCAGCCAGGCCCTGGCCAACCTGCTGGACAACGCCCTCGACTTCACCCCGCCCGGTGGCCAGCTGCGGCTGGACGCAGCGCCACAAGGCACCTCGCTGGAACTACGGCTTTTCAACCAGGGCGAGCCCATCCCCGAGTTCGCTTTGCCGCGGCTTACCGAGCGGTTCTATTCCCTGCCGCGCCCCGCAACGGGGCGCAAGAGCACCGGCCTCGGCCTCAATTTCGTGCAGGAAGTCGCCGAACTCCATGGCGGCGAACTCCTGGTGCGGAATATCGATAACGGCGTTCTGGCCTGCCTGCGACTTCCCGCCGTCGCGGATTGACACGCGGCCGCCGCCCGGCAGCGTCAGCCGCTTCCGCTATCGGCTATAAATTGACCAAGGGGCGCCCACACTTTCGGCGGGCGTTATCACCCTGTAACCAGGTTTTGGCTTGATTCTTGATGCGGCTCTTATGCACAGCGCCGAGCTTCGACTACAAGAAACACAGGCCCTTAAGGAGCTGCCGGATGAAAACAGTCGCCGAAATTCTCAGAGCCAAATCCCACACCCAGCTGTTCAGCGTCGATCCCACCACCACCGTTCTGGAGGCCGCCCTGCTGATGGCCGACAAAGACATCGGCGCGTTGGTGGTGATGCAGGGCGGCGAGTTGGTAGGCATCGTCACCGAGCGTGATTTCGTACGCCGCGTCGCGGCCCTGGAGCGCTCTGCCTACGCCACCACCATCGAAGAGGTGATGACCTCCAACCTTTTCGTGGTGACCCCGCGTGACAGCAACCAGTACTGCATGCAACTGATGACCGAGAAGAACTTGCGCCACCTGCCGGTGCTGCAGGACGGCAAGCTGGTGGGCCTGCTCTCCATCCGCGACCTGGTGCGCGACATCACCGCGGAGCAGGAAAGCCTGATCCAGCATCTGGAGCAGTACATTCGCGGCGCTTAGTTCATCTGCCTGGCTTGGACACCTTGTGGGGGCGAATTCATTGCCCCCATTCCCCACACAATCTCCACATATCCCCCATAAGCCCACCTCGGGCGCTCCCCAGACTCTCCCCACCACAACACAAGGAGAGTCGCCATGACCCGTACCCTGGGCTTCAAGTTGGGCACCATCGCCCTGCTGATGCTGCTACTGATGATTCCGCTGATGCTGATCGATGGCCTGATCAGCGAGCGCCAGGTGGCGCGCGAGGGTGTGTTGGCCAACATCGCCCAGAGTTCCAGCTACAGCCAGCGGATCACCGGGCCGATCCTGGTGGTGCCCTACAAGCGCACGGTGCGCGAGTGGAAGACCTATGAGCAGACCGGCCAACGCCGCCTGGAAGAGCGGGAGGTGAGCAGCCGGCTGTACTTTCTCCCCGAGCACTTCAACCTGACCGGCAGCGTCGACACCGAGCTGCGCGCGCGTGGCATCTACAAGGCTCGGCTGTACAAGAGCGACAGCCAGATCAGTGGGCAGATCCTGGTGCCGGCCAACTACGGTATTAGCGAGGACCTGGCGGACTACCGCTTCGAGCAGCCTTTCCTGGCGGTGGGCATCAGTGATATCCGCGGCATCGGCAACGCCCTGAAGCTGCGCCTGAACGGCCAGTCCCTGGACTTCCAACCCGGCACTGGCGACCGCCTGCTCAACGGCGGTGTGCATGTGCCGCTGGCCGCTTTGCAGGCCGGGGTTGTGCAGAGCCTCGACTTCGCCTTCGACCTCAAGCTGCAAGGTACTTCCAGCCTGAGCGTGACACCGGTGGGTCGTGACTCGCGGGTGGAGCTGAGCTCGCCCTGGCCGCACCCGAGCTTCATCGGCGAGTTCCTGCCCAGTGAGCGCAGCATCAGCGCCCAAGGCTTTTCCGCGACCTGGCAGACCAGCTTCTTCGCCACCAACCTGCAGGAGGCCCTGGCCGATTGCGTCGGCGAGGAGCAGTGCAACGCCTTCTACTCGCGGGACTTCGGCGTGAGCTTCGTCGACCCGGTGGACCAGTACCTGAAGACCGACCGCGCGATCAAGTACGCCCTGCTGTTCGTGGCCCTGACCTTCGCCGGTTTCTTCCTGGTGGAAGTGCTCAAGCGCCTGGCGGTGCACCCGGTGCAGTACGGCCTGGTGGGCCTGGCCCTGGCGTTCTTCTACCTGCTGCTGTTGTCGCTCTCCGAGCACCTGGAGTTTGCGCTGGCCTACGCCATTTCGGCGTCCGCCTGCGTGGCGTTGGTGGGTTTCTATGTCAGTCATGTGCTGCACAGCTGGATGCGCGGTGGCGGCTTCACCCTGGCACTGGCGGCGCTCTACGGGATGCTCTACGGCTTGCTCAGCGCCGAGGACTACGCGCTGCTGATGGGCTCGCTGCTGGTGTTCGGCCTGCTCGCCTGCGTGATGGTGCTGACCCGCAAGCTGGACTGGTACGGCGTTGGCCGCGCTCAGCCGGCCAGCGGTAACTGAGGAGGACGGTCATGCGTGTACTGATGCAATTCGGCGGCTGCTTCCTGCTTGGCCTGGCGATTTCGGTGCTGGTCCTGGGTGGCCTGATGTTCGCCGGAGCCTTCGGCTTCATCGACCTCTGGCTATTCACCGGAAAACCCCTGGCGGGCCTCGCCCTGTGGCTGCTGCCGGATAGCTTCTGGCAAGGACTGACTGGCGTGCTGGACGCCGCCCACAACCCGGCAGTGCGTTCCTTCCTCGAACTCTTTGCGGCACTGGGGCAGGGCGCGCTGCTCATGGCGGTGGGCTTCTTCTGGTTCTGGTACCGACGTGCGGGAGTTCTGCAATGAGACTGCTGGGGCTGCGCGAGGATCAAGAACGGGTTGCGAAACTGGCGGCGGAGCTGGACAGGCTGTTCAACGCCTGTCTGCCGCCTCCGCGCCTGGTATCAGGGCGCCGGCGCAGTGGCCTGCAGCGAAGGACGCTGGTTGACGGCTGAGTACCAGGCCGCCAGCTTCGGGCAGTCTCGGCGCCAGTTTAGGTCGGGCATGCGGAAGTCCAGGTAGCCCAGGGCACAGGCGGCACTGATGGCTGCCACGTCGAAGCGTTCGTCCAGCTCGTCGGCGGATTGCTCGAAGGTTTCCAGGGCGCGGTCGATCTTGCTGCATTGGCCCATGACCCAATCGTCCCAGCGTTTGTCTTCGGGGCGCAGGAAGGTTTCGTAGCGCACCAGAATGGCGGCATCCAGCACCGCGTCGGCCAGGGAGGCCAGGGTCAGGCGCCGCCAGCGCGTTGCACCGTCGCGGGGGATCAGCGGCTCGCCGCCATGCTGGTGGTCGAAGTAGTCGAGGATCACCCGGCTGTCGTGCAACACGCTGCCGTCGGCCAGTTGCAGGGCGGGGATCTTGCCCGCGGGGTTGTGTTCGTTCACCTCCGCGCTTGGGTTCACCGGGGTCAGGGTCACGCCGTGCAGGCTGACCGCGTCCAGTTGACCGGTTTCATGCAGTAGCACCATGACCTTGCGGACGTACGGGGAAGTGGGGGAGAAGAACAGGGTCAGGGCGGCGCTCATGCGGGGACCTCGGCGGCTGCAGCGGTGTAATGGCGCAGTTATACCGCATTGGAATGCTGCCGGGCAGGCGGGGCGGCGCTTTGGGCGGGACTCTCGCCTCAGAGCGCGGGAGCGTGCTGTCGGCGCTGCCAGCGGGACAGGGCGGAGGCCAGTGCGGCGGGGCTCTCCAGCCCCTGGCGGCGGGCGCGGCTGAACAGGATCAGGGCGATTTCGGCCGTGACCAGGGCATCGGCACTGGCGTTATGGCGTTGCTGCACGTGCAAGCCGAAGTATTCCACCCACTCATCCAGGCCGCCGTTGCGGATGCCAGCCTCCGGACACAGCATCGGGGCCAGTTCGGCAATGTCCAGGAAACAGTGGCGCAGGCGGTGATCGAGGTCCTGCTTGAGGGCGCGGCTCAGCATGCGCTGGTCGAAGGTGGCGTGGAAGGCCAGCAGCGGGCTGTCACCGAGAAACTCCATGAAACTCAGCAGGGCTTCGGCCGGTTCCACGCCGGCGGCCAGCTCGCTCGGTGCGATGCCATGAATCAGCACGCTGGCGTTGAGCTTGCCGGTGTCGCGCTGCAGGGTGCATTCGAACTGGTTGCCGAGGTCGATGGCACCGTCGTCGATGCTCACTGCGCCGATGGACAGCACCAGGTCACGACTCATGTTCAGGCCGCTGGTTTCCAGGTCCAGCACGACGAAGCGCTGCTGACGCAGGGGGCGTTCGTCCAGTGGCTGGGGATCGGGGAGGCCATCGCGACGGGCGGCGATGACCGGGTCCAGGGGCGTGCGGCGGGAGAACCAGGGGAAACCGTTCATAGTTGATAACGTAGCGCCAGGCTGGATTGCAGGCGCTGGGCCTGACGGAAGGACTCGCGCAGGATGCGCCGGTCCAGGTGGTTGAGCGTGTCCGGATCGAGCCGGTTGGAGTAGGGCAGGCCCTGCCGCGCCTGCTGCTGGTGCTGTTGCATGCGGGTCTGCTGGATGAAGTGATAGGCCTCTTCATAGGCGGCCCCATCCTGGGCGTCCACTACTTCGCGCTCCACCAGTTGGCGCAGGCGCTCCAGGGTGCCGCAGGCGCTGATGCCATGGGCCAGCGCAAGCAGCCGGGCGCCGTCGACGAAGGGCGTCAGGCCTTGCACCTTGAGGTCGAGGGTGTCTTTCTCGGCGCCTTTGCGGGCCACCACGAAATCCCGGAATCGCCCCACCGGCGGGCGTTGACGCAGGGCGGTGTCGGCCAGCATGCGCTGGAACAGGCTGTTGTCGGCGACCAGTACCAGTAGTTCCCGCTGCAGCGCCTCGCAGCCCTCAGTGGGGCCCCAGACGGCGCGCAGGTCGAAATAGATGCTTGAGCCCAAGAGGTTCTCCGGCGTCGCCTCGCGGACGAAGCTGGCGAAGCGCCGGCTCCATTCGCTGCGCGACAGGCAGAGTTGCGGGTTGCCGGCCATGATGCCGCCCTTGCACAGCTCGAATCCGCATTGGGCCAGGTACTGGTTGACGCGTTCAGCCAGTGGCAGAAGGCGTCCGCGAATGGCGGCGGCGTCCACTGCATCGGCCGCCTCGAAGAGGATGCCGTTGTCCTGGTCGGTGTGCAGGGTCTGTTCGGAGCGCCCTTCGCTACCAAAGCAGAGCCAGGTGAAGGGAATGCCCGGGTCGCCCATTTCCTCGATCGTCAGCTCGATCACCCGGCACACGGTGTGGTCGTTGAGCAGGGTGATGATGCGAGTGATCTGGGTCGAACTGGCGCCGTGGGCCAGCATGTTGTCCACCAGGCGCTGAATCTCGCCGCGCAGGGCGGCCAGGGTCTCGACGCGGCCAGCGTGGCGAATGGTGCGCGCCAGGTGCACCAGGTCGACCCGCTGCAAGGAGAAGAGGTCGCGCTCGGATACCACCCCCAGCAAGCGCTCGCCGCCGACCACGCAGACGTGGGCGATGTGCCGTTCGGTCATCGCCAGGGCGGCATCGAAGGCGCTGGCTTCGGGCGGCAGGTGGAAGGGAGCCTGGGTCATGACTACCGCGATGGGCTGGGAGAGGTCGGCGCTGGCGTCGGCGATCACCCGGCGCAGGTCGCGCAGGGTGAAGATGCCCTGCGGTCGTTGCCGGGTGTCGACGATCACGATGCTGCCTACCTGCTGTTCGTGCATCAGCCGGACGGCGTCGCGCAGTGGCAGGTCCGGCAGGCAGGCGATGGGCTGGCGCACCGCCAATTCGCCCAGGCGGGTGTCCAGGGAATACTGGGCGCCGAGGGTCTCTACGGCGCGGAGCTGGACCTGCTGGTTGACCTGGTCGAGCAGGCTGCTGACCCCGCGCAGGGCGAAGTCGCGGAAGGGATTGGAGAGGGCGAACAGCTTGACGAAGGCTGCCTTGCCGAGCAGCAGGCAGAAGGTGTCTTCGCCGGCCAGGTGTTCGGTGCGGGTAGCGCGCTCGCCGAGCAGGGCGGCCAGCGGGAAGCATTCACCGCTGGCGATCTCAAACGTGGTTTCAGTGCCCCGCCGGGCCGAGTGCGGGCGTTCACCCACCACGCGGCCCTGCTTGACGATGTAGAAGTGCTCTACCGGCCCGTCCTGGGGCTTGATGATGGAGTCGCCAGCAGCATAGAAGCGCAGCAGGCAGTGCTCGACGAGGAAGGCGAGGTGGGCGCTTTCCATCTGGTTGAACGGCGGATACTTCTGCAGGAACTCCATGGTGCCGTGGATGTTCTGCATCACCGCCTGTTTGCCGGCGTGGGCGAAGGCGTCTGCCTTGTTCATGCTGATGCCTGCTGTTCTTGTTAGAGGAACCATGCTGCGCGCGGCAACGGGGGACACAAATTGGACGTAAGTCTAAAGGCAGGCAAGCAGGTCGTCGGAAAATCGGGTAGGCCGCTACCGTTTGGCGGATGCCGCATTTTGCACGGGAACTTGCGTGCATTTTGCGCATCGGAGCTGCGTGCCCTGTGCTAAAGCTACTGGTGAGGGTAGTTGGGCCTGCCACGGAGGCCCCTTTCGAGGACGACCCCATGAGTTACGGTGACCTGCTGAGCGAAGCCGAGCTGCAAGCGCTTGAAGAAATCATGCGCGTACCCAGCGCGCCGCCCAGTGTTCTGCTAGTGGACGACGACGAGGCCGGGCGCGACGCCCTGGCCGACGAACTCGTCGCGAAGGGCATCCCGTGCATCACCGCCGACAGCGGCGAGCAGGCGCTGGCACTGCTGGTCACCCGTCCTTCGATCGGCCTGATGATCACCGAACTGCACATGCAGTGCGGCAGCGGCCTCGAACTGGTGCGTCAGGTGCGCGAGTCGGCCCGGGCGACTCTGCCGGTCATCATCATTTCCGGTGACGCCGACGTGCAGGATGCCATCGAGGCGATGCACATGAAGGTCGTGGATTTCCTGCTCAAGCCGGTGGACATCAGCCGTCTCTCCAACCTGGTGCGCAACGAGATCGGCACCGCACCCGAACCTAAGGCCCCGCCACCCGAGGTGCGTCCCAGGCCGGCGAAAGCGAAAACCAAAGCGAAGGTCATTGCGCTGAAAAGCGCCTGAAGAAACCGCCAGGGACAGGCGGTTTTTTTATGTCTGGCGAATCAAATGGCTCTGTCTGCATGACGTGTTGCAAGCAGCCGCATTGCCCGTAGGAGCTGGCTCTCGGCCCGCTGGCAAATCTCTCGCAACAGCTAACGCAGACATAGCTAATCAAATCGACTTCCCCAAAAAGAAAAACCGCCCCGAGGGGCGGTTTTTCATGGGCAGGTCTTAGAGACCGTTCTTCGCCTTGAACTCGCGGCGACGACGGTGCAGGACCGGCTCGGTGTAGCCGTTGGGCTGCTTGGTGCCCTCTACCACCAGCTCCAGCGCGGCCTGGAAGGCCACGTTGTCGGCGAAGTTCGGCGCCATCGGGCGGTACAACGGGTCGCTGGCGTTCTGGCGGTCGACCACCGAGGCCATGCGCTCCAGGCTCTCGACGATCTGCGCCTGGCTGACCACGCCGTGGCGCAGCCAGTTGGCCAGGAGCTGGCTGGAGATACGCAGGGTGGCGCGGTCTTCCATCAGGCCGACATCGTTGATGTCCGGCACCTTGGAGCAGCCGACACCCTGGTCGATCCAGCGCACCACATAGCCGAGGATGCCCTGGGCGTTGTTGTCCAGTTCGTTCTGGATCTCTTCGGCAGTCCAGTTGGTATTCGGCGCCAGCGGGATGGTCAGGATGTCGTCCACCGAAGCCGGGGCGCGCTTGGCCAATTCGGCCTGACGGGCGAATACGTCGACCTTGTGGTAGTGCAGCGCGTGCAGGGTGGCGGCAGTCGGCGACGGAACCCAGGCGGTGTTGGCGCCGGCCAGCGGGTGGCCAATCTTCTGCTCGAGCATGGCGGCCATCAGGTCCGGCATGGCCCACATGCCCTTGCCGATTTGCGCCTTGCCTTGAAGGCCGGTGGCCAGGCCGACGTCGACGTTGTTGTTCTCGTAGGAACCGATCCACTTCTCGGTCTTCATGGCGCCCTTGCGCACCATGGCGCCGGCTTCCATGGAGGTGTGGATCTCGTCACCGGTACGGTCGAGGAAGCCCGTGTTGATGAACACCACGCGCTCGGCCGCGGCCTTGATGCAGGCCTTGAGGTTGATGGTGGTACGGCGCTCTTCGTCCATGATGCCGACTTTCATGGTGTTGCGCGGCATGCCCAGCACGTCTTCCACGCGGCTGAAGATTTCGGCGGCGAAGGCCACTTCTTCCGGGCCGTGCATCTTCGGCTTGACGATGTACATCGAGCCGGTGCGGGTGTTCTTGCGGCTGGTGTTGCCCTTCAGGTTGTGCAAGGCGATCAGGCCGGTGAACAGGCCGTCCTGGATACCTTCGGGTACTTCGTTGCCAGCGGCGTCGAGGATGGCCGGGTTGGTCATCAGGTGGCCGACGTTGCGCACGAACAGCAGGGAGCGGCCGTGCAGGGTCAGCTCGGAGCCATCGGCCTTGGTGTAGGCGCGGTCCGGGTTCATGGTGCGGGTGAAGGTCTGGCCGCCCTTGCTGACGGTTTCAGCCAGGTCGCCCTTCATCAGGCCCAGCCAGTTGCGGTAGACCACGACCTTGTCGTCGGCATCGACGGCGGCGACGGAGTCTTCGCAGTCCATGATGGTGGTCAGCGCGGACTCCATCAGCACGTCCTTCACGCCGGCGGCGTCGGTCTGGCCGATGGGGCTGGTCGGGTCGATCTGGATTTCGAAGTGCAGGCCGTTGTTCTTCAGCAGAACGGCGGTGGGCTTGGCTGCCTCGCCTTGGAAAGCGATGAACTGAGCGGCATTCTTCAGGCCGACATCGTTGCCACTCTTCAGGGTCACGGCCAGTTGGCCGTTCTTGACGGTGTAGGCGGTGGCGTCGACGTGGGAAGCACCTTCCAGCGGCGCGGCTTCGTCGAGGAAGGCGCGGGCGAAGGCGATGACCTTGTCACCGCGGACCTTGTTGTAGCCCTTGCCCTTTTCGGCGCCGCCTTCTTCGCTGATGGCATCGGTGCCATACAGCGCGTCGTACAACGAGCCCCAGCGGGCGTTGGCCGCGTTCAGGGCGAAGCGTGCGTTCATCACCGGCACGACCAGCTGCGGGCCGGCCATGGTGGCGATTTCTTCGTCGACATTCTGGGTAGTGGCCTTGAAGTCGGCCGGTTCGGGCAGCAGGTAGCCGATCTCCTGGAGGAACGCCTTGTAGGCCACGGCATCGTGAGCCTGACCGGCACGTGCCTGGTGCCAGGCGTCGATCTTGGCCTGCAGTTCATCGCGTTTGGCGAGGAGGGCTTTGTTCTTCGGAGCCAGGTCATTGATGACGGCTTCCACACCGGCCCAGAAGGTGTCGGCGGCAATGCCGGTTCCGGGGATGGCTTCGTTGTTCACGAAGTCGAACAGGACTCTGGCGACCTGAAGGCCACCGACTTGAACGCGCTCAGTCATTGCTTGCCTCACTCTGCTCAATATCCGTTCGGACTGGGGGTCTCCCTTCTTGTAGTCCGAAGCGCGGCATACTACATGAAGCCGTTGTGAAAATCAGTGGGGTCGCGTCGCTATGCGACTAAAAGCTGCGTTACGGTCACAACGGCGGGCAGAATGTTCTCAAAAAACTAGCGCATTGTTCCAGCTAAATCTGAAAAATGTACACGATTCATTATTCGATGGAACTGCGACAGGCCGTCGCACGAGATGCTGCACGGGTTTTTCGGAGCTTTCCTATACTCCTGCGAATTCGCCCAGGAGCCCTTACATGCCCGTACGTGCCGCCACGTTCAGCGATCTTGATGATCTGACTCGGCTTTTCTCCGGCTATCTGGAGTTCTATCAGGTGCCCAGACCCCCGGCGGAGGTCCGCGCTTTTCTCGAACAGCGCCTGGATCGCGCTGACTCGACGCTGCTCATCGCCCGCGGTGTCGATGGCGCGCCCTTGGGCTTCACCCAGCTCTATCCCTTTCTCTCGTCGCTGGCGCTGGCACCGGCCTGGTTGTTGAGCGATCTTTATGTAGTGCCCACTGCCCGGCGCCAGGGCGTGGGGGAGGACCTGATGAACGCCGCCCGTGCCCATGCCGTAGCGACCGGCGCCTGCGGCATCCAGCTGGAAACCGCGAAGACCAACCTCGCCGGCCAGGCGCTCTACGAGCGTCTGGGCTACATGCGCGATGAGGTCTTCTATACCTACTGGCTGAGCCTGGCCTGAAGCCCGGCGCCGGTTGCCAACATAAGGAGTCGAGCGTGGATCATCTGGTACTTACCGTCATTGCAGCGGACCAGCCCGGGCTGGTGGAGCGCGTCGCACAGTGCATTGCCGCCCATGGTGGCAACTGGTTGGAGAGCCGCATGTCGCGCATGGCCGGGCAGTTCGCCGGGATCTTGCGGGTAGCGGTGCCGGCCGAGGGTTACGACGAACTGGTAGAAGGGCTGCAAGGCCTCAGTGCCCACGGCATCCGCGTGATGCTGGCGCAGAGCGGCATCGAGCCGTCCTGCACCTGGAAGCCGATCCTGCTGGATCTGGTGGGCAACGACCGGCCGGGCATCGTCCGCGACATCACCCGGCTGTTGGCCGAACTGGGCGTCAACCTGGAGAGCCTGATCACCGAGGTGGTGCCGGCACCCATGAGCAGTGAACCGCTGTTCCACGCCGAGGCCGTGCTGGCGGTGCCGCTGACCCTGTCCCTGGATGTGTTGCAGGCCAAGCTGGAGACCTTGGCCGATGACCTGATGGTTGAACTGAATCTGCATCAGGAAAAATGAGTGGCGATCGGGTGGAAATCCGCGGTGCGGATTTCCACCCTGGCGATCAGCTGTTGCGCCGCAGGGTCAGCCAAGCGTCGACGCTGTAGATGGCCAGGCCGGCCCAGATAAAGCAGAAAGCCAGCAGCTTGTTGGGGTCGAAGTGCTCGCCGAAGAGGAAGATCGCCTGCAGCATCACCAGGGTCGGCGCCAGGTACTGGAGAAAACCCAGGGTGGTGTAGGGCAGGTGGCGCGCGGCAGCGTTGAAGCACACCAGGGGCACCAGGGTGATGGGGCCCGCTGCGATCAGCCAGAGCGCCTCGGGTGTTGACCAGAAGCTCGCCTGGGAAGAGGTCGCGCTCGGGGTCAGCAGCAACCAGCCAACGGCCAGGGGCAGCAGCAGCCAGGTTTCCACGACCAGCCCGGGCAGGGCCGCCACCGGGGCCTGCTTGCGGATCAGTCCATAGAAACCGAACGTCAGCGCCAGGGTCAGGGACACCCAGGGCAGCGCGCCGACTTGCCAGATCTGTTGCGCGACGCCGATGGCCGCCAGCAGTACGGCGATCCACTGCAGGCGACGCAAGCGCTCGCCGAGAATCAGCATTCCCAGCAGAACGTTGATCAGCGGGTTGATGTAGTAGCCCAAGCTGGCTTCCAGCATCCGTCCGTTGTTCACCGCCCATACGTAGACCAGCCAGTTGCCGACGATCAGCATGCCGCTGGCGGCCAGTACCCCAAAGCGCTTGGGGTTCTCGCGCAGCTCGCGCAACCAGCCCGGATGCTTCCAGACCAGCAGCAGTGCGGCGCCGAAGAGGGCCGACCACAGCGCGCGGTGAACGATGATCTCCAGCGCCGGAACGCTCTGGATGGCTTTGAAGTAGAGCGGAAAGAGGCCCCAGATAACGTAGGCGGTGAGCCCCAGGATGTACCCGCGTCGCGGGTCGGCGGTTGCCATGGAATGTCCTTGCTTAGGCAGCTAACGAGTGGTGCGACATTCTAGTGGGCGACGTCGGGGCTTGTCTGTGTGCTCAGGTTTTTCCGCAAGGCTGTGCAAGCGAAACGCGTAAGGCGTTCTTTACGGCCGGGATCAGGTGACAGGTTCAGAACAGCTTCAGCGGTTCTTCGTCCAACGCCGAAATTTGCTCGCGCAGGGTGAGGATCTGGTCGCCCCAGTAGCGTTCGCTGCCGAACCAGGAGAAGTGCATGGGGAAGGCCGGGTCGTCCCAGCGGCGGGCGATCCAGGCACTGTGATGCATCAGGCGCAGGGCGCGCAGGCCTTCGATCAGCGGCAGCTCGCGGCGGTCGAAGTCGTGGAACTCCTGGTAGCCGTCCATCAATTCGGAGAGCTGGCCGAGGCGTTCCTGGCGATCCCCCGCCAGCATCATCCACAGGTCCTGCACCGCCGGACCCATGCGGCAATCGTCGAGGTCCACCACATGGAAGACGTCGTCACGGCACAGCAGGTTGCCGGGGTGGCAATCACCATGCATGCGAATCGGTTGGTAGCGCACTTCGGCGAACAACTTGTCGAGGCGCTTGAGCAGATCACGGGCGACCGACTCGTAGGCCGGCAGCAGGCTGCGGGGAATGAAGCCGCCTTCCAGCAGGGTCGCCAGGGACTGGTGGCCGAAGTTGTCCACCGCCAGGGTTTCGCGGTGCTCGAAGGGGCGGGTGCTGCCGACGGCGTGCAGGCGACCGAGCAACTGGCCGAGGCGGTAGAGTTGGTCGAGGTTGCCCGGCTCCGGTGCGCGGCCGCCGCGACGGGGGAACAGGGCGAAACGGAAACCGGCGTGCTCGAACAGGCTTTTTCCGTCGCGTTGCAGCGGTGCCACCACTGGCACTTCGCATTCGGCCAGTTCGGCGCTGAACCTGTGCTCTTCGAGAATCGCTTCGTCGCTCCAGCGCTGCGGTCGATAGAACTTGGCAATCAGTGGCTCGGCGTCCTCGATGCCCACCTGGTAAACGCGGTTCTCGTAGCTGTTCAGCGCGAGGATGCGCATATCGCTGAGAAAACCGAGGCTTTCCACAGCGTCCAGTACCAGGTCGGGTGTGAGGTCATCGAAGGGGTGGGACATGGGCAGCTCCGGCAGTCAGGCGCCCAGTCTATCTCCAATGGTGGCGCAGCGTACGGTTGACGGGCTTCAGAGCGCGGTGCCGAGCAGCACCTGACCGGGCGCGAACTGCGTGCGCACGCTGTCGCCGGCCTTGAGGCCGAGTTGCGCCAAGCGCTCGGGTTCGACCAGGGCGCAGAGCGTTTGGCCGCTGGCCAGGGCGATGCGCACTTCGCTGGGGCTGTCGGCCGCGTCGAGGATTTCCTCGATCCGGCCCTGCAACTGGTTCAGCGCGTCATCTGCCGGTTCTGATAGGGGCTGCAGTCGCAGCCAGCCCGCCTTGATCAGTGCCACCACGCTGCGGCCTGGCGCCAGTTCCAGCTTCTCGGTGCTGTCGTGGGTGATCTGCGCCAAGAGGCAGGGACCGCCGGCCAGTTCGATGCTCACCAGATCGTTGCGCCCCCTGGATTCAATGCCGAGCACTCGGCCGCTCAGTTGGTTGCGCGCGCTGGTGCGCAGCATCAGGCGCCCCAGCAGCTCCAGGTCCTGCTCGCTTTCGGCACTTTCCAGCAGGCGCGCCTGCAGGCTTTCCAGGCGCTTGTAGAGGGCCAGCAGGCGTTCCCCCTCGGCGGACAGTCGCGCACCGCCACCGCCCTTGCCACCTACGGAGCGTTCCACCAGGGGCTTTTCGGCGAGGTTGTTCAGTTCGTCGATGGCATCCCACGCCGCCTTGTAGCTCAGGCCGGCGGCTTTTGCGGCGCGAGTGATGGAGCCTTGTACGGCGATCTGTTCCAGCAGCGCCAGGCGCTGCGGGCGACGAGTGAGTTGCTGGGTGAGGGCGCTGGTCAGGCTCATGAACGGACGGGTTCGTCGGGGGATCTGGCGCGCAGGCTGCTCCCGCCCGTTCGCGGCGTCAAGCCTTCAGGAGTCCCCCGGCCGGGGCGTGCGTGCCAGGCAGTAGACGTCCACCCGAGTCGCGCCGGCGCGCTTCAGCAGGCGAGCGAGGACATGTGCGGTGGTGCCGGTGGTCAGCACGTCGTCCACCAGGGCCAGGTGCAGGCCTTTCACCTCCACCCGCGAGGGCAACGCAAAGGCACGGCGCAGGTTGCGGCGCCGGGCGGCAGCATCCAGGCCCTGCTGGGACGGGCCGTCCTCGATGCGTTGCAGCCAGCCGTCTTGCACGGGAAGGCACAGTTCGTTGCCCAGCCAGCGCGCCAACATCTGTGCCTGGTTGAAGCCACGCTGGCGCAGGCGTGGTGCGCTCAGGGGAACCGGTAGCAGGGCGTCGGGACGTGGCAGCCCTTCATGGAACGCGTGCTCCAGGTGGCGGGCGAGCAATTCCCCCAGCAAGCGGCCCAGGGGCCAGCGGCCCTGGTGCTTGAAACGGGTGATCAGGCTGTCCACCGGGAAGCCGTAGCGCCAAGGCGCCTCGACCCGCGTGAAGGGCGGTGGCCGTTTCAGGCACTCACCGCAGGGCAGGCCATGGGTGGGCAAGGGCAGGGCGCAGACGATGCAATGTCCGCTGAGCCAGGGCAGTTCGGCCTCGCAGCCTGCGCAGATGGCCAGGTCGTTGCCCGGCGCGCGACAAAGCTGGCAGGTGGGTGTGTGGCGAAGCCAGGCCGGCCGCAACCGGGCGAGCAAGGAAAGCATGGTCCCCTCCCTGGGACAGGATTCAGGCGATCAGCCAGCTCATCACCAACAGACCGAGAAAGGTCAGGACCAGGCCGCCGATGATGGACTTGCGGATGAAGGCGCGGACACCACTGTAGAGCAGCAGTAGCCCGACGAGCAGCAGGATCAGGCTGAAGAAGGACACGTCCATGCCGATGGCCCGTGCCAGTCCGTTGAGAAAGTCGTCGATGGCCTGACCAATACCGCCAAGCACGCCAGAGAGCAGGTCGACTATGAAGCGGATGGCGGTGCCGATGATCCGGCCGAGCCACTCGAAAAATCCTTCTGTACGCATTGCAGTGTGTTGCTCCTTCAGCGGCAGGCTGCCCGGGATTTGAGCCTGGCCGGGAAATCTGGTTCAGTGGAATGAGTGATTAAAAAATGATCATATGTCGACCTGTGTCGCAAGACTGGTTGACAGCGTCACAGCTCAACTTATGATGCCCTAAGCCTGAATTCCCGGAGTCCGACTCCGGGTATCCCTGACAAGAGGCGCCCCTGCAAGCGTCGAAGGAAACCTCCATGAGTGCAACCGCATCCATCGCTACCCGTCATGACTGGTCCCTCGCCGAGGTGAAGGCGCTGTTCGAACAGCCGTTCAACGACCTGCTGTTCCAGGCCCAGACCGTTCACCGCGCGAACTTCGACCCGAATCGGGTACAGGTTTCCACCCTGCTGTCGATCAAGACCGGCGCCTGCCCGGAAGACTGCAAGTACTGCCCGCAGTCCGGCCATTACAACACTGGCCTGGACAAGGAAAAACTGATGGAAGTGCAGAAGGTCCTCGAGGCCGCTGCCGAGGCCAAGGCCATCGGCTCGACCCGCTTCTGCATGGGCGCCGCGTGGAAGCACCCGTCCGCCAAGGACATGCCCTACGTGCTGGAAATGGTCAAAGGCGTGAAGAAGCTCGGCCTGGAAACCTGCATGACCCTCGGCAAGCTGACCCAGGAGCAGACCCAGTCTCTGGCAGAAGCGGGCCTCGACTACTACAACCACAACCTGGATACCTCGCCGGAGTACTACGGCAACATCATCACCACCCGCACCTACAGCGAGCGTCTGCAGACCCTGGCCTACGTGCGTGAGGCGGGGATGAAGATCTGCTCCGGCGGCATCCTCGGCATGGGTGAGTCGGTGGCCGACCGTGCCGGTCTGCTGATCCAGTTGGCCAACCTGCCCGAGCACCCCGAATCGGTGCCGATCAACATGCTGGTGAAAGTGAAGGGCACGCCCCTGGCGGAAGAGAAAGACGTCGACCCGTTCGATTTCATCCGCACCCTGGCGGTCGCCCGCATCATGATGCCGAAGTCCCACGTGCGCCTGTCCGCCGGTCGCGAGCAGATGAACGAGCAGATGCAGGCACTGGCCTTCATGGCTGGCGCCAACTCGATCTTCTACGGCGAGAAGCTGCTGACCACCAAGAACCCGCAGGCGGAGAAGGACATGCAACTGTTCGCTCGCTTGGGTATCAAGCCGGAAGAGCGTGAAGAACACGCCGACGAAGTGCACCAGGCTGCCATCGAGCAGGCCCTGGTGGAACAACGCGATTCGCAGCTGTTCTACGACGCCGCATCCGCCTGACACCGCGTCAACGACCCCTGTAGGAGCGAGCTTGCTCGCGAGGGCGGCTCCTGCAGGTTCGCCAGCACGCTGGCCTCTACGGACAACCGAACCGCCCATGCCTTTTGATCTCGCCTCGCGTCTTGCCGCCCGCCATGCGGACAACCTCTATCGTCAGCGCCCGCTGCTGGAGAGCCCGCAAGGGCCCGAAGTCGTGGTGGATGGCCGGCGCATGCTGGCCTTCTGTTCCAACGACTACCTGGGGTTGGCTGACCACCCCGAAGTGAAGGCCGCGCTGCAGCGTGGCGTGGAGCGCTGGGGCGCCGGTGGCGGTGCTTCGCACCTGGTGATCGGTCATAGCGGTCCGCATCACGATCTGGAGGTGGCCCTGGCCGAATTCACCGGTCGGCCCCGCGCGTTGCTGTTTTCCACCGGCTACATGGCCAACCTGGGGGCGGTGACCGCGTTGTTGGGCAAGGGTGACACGGTGCTGGAAGACCGCCTCAACCACGCCTCGCTGCTGGACGCCGGCTTGCTCTCCGGGGCGCGCTTCTCGCGGTACCTGCACAACGATGTCGACAGCCTGGCCAGCCGCCTGGAAAAAGCCGAGGGCAACACCCTGGTGGTGACCGACGGCGTATTCAGCATGGATGGCGACCTGGCCGAGCTGCCCGCCATATGCGCTGAGGCCAAGGCCCGTGGCGCCTGGGTGATGGTGGATGACGCTCACGGCTTTGGTCCGCTGGGTGCTACAGGCGGCGGCATCGTCGAACACTTCGGCCTGGGCCTGGAGGACGTGCCGGTTCTGGTCGGCACCCTGGGCAAGGCCTTCGGCACCGCCGGTGCATTCGTCGCCGGCAGTGAGGAACTGATCGAAACCCTGATCCAGTTCGCCCGTCCCTACATCTACACCACCAGCCAGCCGCCGGCCGTGGCCTGCGCCACCCTGAAGAGTCTGGAACTGCTGCAGCGCGAAAGCTGGCGCCGTGAGCACCTGAACGCGCTGATCCGTCGCTTCCGTGAAGGCGCGGCCGAAATCGGCCTGACCCTGATGGACAGCCCGACGCCCATCCAGCCGATCCTGGTCGGCGACAGTGCCCGCGCCCTCAGGCTTTCCGCCCTGCTGCGCGAGCGCGGCATCCTGGTCGGCGCCATCCGCCCGCCCACCGTACCGGCGGGTAGCGCGCGGCTGCGTATTACGTTCTCTGCCGTCCACACGGAAGAACAGCTTGAATCCTTGCTGAGTGCCCTGGCCGAATGCTGGGCAACCCTGGCTAAGGAGGAAGCCTTTGATGCGTGAACGCCTGATTCTGCTGCCGGGCTGGGCTATCGGCCCGGCCGCCCTGGAGCCCCTGCGCGATGCCTTGCTGGAGCGCGCGCCACACCTGCTGGTGGAGATCGAAGCGTTGCCTGCCCTGGAGCAGGCCGGCGCCTGGCTGGACGAGCTGGACGCCCGCCTGCCCCAGGACTGCTGGCTGGCGGGTTGGTCCCTCGGCGGCATGCTCGCTGCGCAACTGGCTGCACGCCGTGGCGATGCCTGCCGAGGGCTGATCGGCCTGTGCAGCAACATGAGTTTTCGCGATCGGGATGATTGGCCCTGCGCCATGTCCCAGGAAGTCTTCGCGGCCTTCCACGAGGCCTGCCGCCTCGATCACGCACAGACCTTGAGGCGCTTCACCATGCTGGTGGCCCAGGGCGCGCGGGATGCCCGCACTCTGGCGCGGCAACTGCAGGTCACCCAATTGCCCACCGAGCCCAAGGTGCTGGATGCCGGCCTGCGTCTGCTGGACGTGCTGGATATCCGCGCGGCCGTCCAGGGCTACGGTGGTCCGCAACTGCACCTGTTCGGCGGGCGCGATGCGCTGGTGCCAGCCACGGCCGCCGCCGCGTTGCTGGAGTGGCTTCCCGACCTGGAAGTCCAGGTGGTCGACGACGCCAGTCACGGTCTGCCACTGGAACGACCCGATGAGGTCGCAGCGACCATCCTCCGATTCATGCGCGAGGGTGACGATGTCTGACGCGCGAATCGTCGCCGAAGCCGAAGGCCATCTGCCGGACAAGCGCCAGGTGGCGGCTTCCTTTTCTCGCGCGGCGGACAGCTACGACAGCGTCGCCGCCTTGCAGCGGGCGGTCGGCAACGAACTGTTGCGTCGACTGCCGGAAAGGTTCGTGCCGCAACATTGGCTCGACCTGGGCTGCGGCACCGGCTACTTCTCACGGACCCTGGCTGGACGTTTCCCGGAGAGCGATGGCCTGGCGGTGGATATTGCCGAGGGCATGTTGCGTCATGCCCGTCCTCTGGGTGGCGCCCGGCGGTTCATTGCCGGGGACGCCGAGCATCTGCCATTGGCCAGTGGGACTCAGCAACTGATTTTCTCCAGCCTCGCCGTGCAGTGGTGCGCCGACTTTGCCGCGGTGCTCGCCGAAGCGCGCCGCGTATTGCAGCCGGGTGGCGTGTTCGCCTTCAGCAGCCTGTGCGTCGGCACCCTGCAGGAACTGCGCGACAGTTGGCAGGCTGTGGACGGCTTCGTCCACGTCAATCGCTTCCGTCGTCTGGAGGACTACCAGGACCTCTGCGCCGCCAGCGGCCTGCTGCCACTGGACCTGGGCAGCGAACCCCAGGTGCTGCACTACGCCGACCTGCGCACCCTGACCCACGAACTCAAGGCCCTTGGCGCGCACAATCTCAACCCCGGCCGGCCGGGTGGACTGACCGGGCGGGCGCGCATACTCGCGCTGGTTGAGGCCTACGAGCGCTTCCGCCAGCCCCAGGGCCTGCCGGCTACGTACCAAGTGGTCTACGGCGTACTGAAAAAGGAAGACTGATATGGCGGCGGCTTACTTCGTCACCGGCACCGACACCGAGATCGGCAAGACCACCATCGCTGCCGGCCTGCTTCACGCTGCGCGGATGCAGGGCCTGTCCACTGCGGCTGCCAAGCCGGTCGCGTCCGGTTGTGAAGAGACCCCTGACGGTTTGCGCAACAGCGATGCCCTGGCGTTGCTGGGCGAGTGCTCGTTGCCGCTGACCTACAAGGAGGTCAACCCGCTGGCCTTCGCTCCAGCCATCGCCCCGCACCTCGCAGCACGTGAAGCGGGTGTTGCGCTGGATGTCGACGCGCTCGCGGCGCCAGTGCGCAGCGTGCTGGCCAGGGGCGCTGATTTCAGCCTGGTGGAAGGTGCTGGCGGCTGGCGCGTGCCGCTGGCGGGTTCCGCCAACCTCTCTGACCTTCCGATTGCCCTTGGGCTGCCGGTGATCCTGGTTGTCGGTGTGCGCCTGGGCTGCATCAACCATGCGGTACTGACTGCCGAGGCCATTTTGCGCGATGGCCTGACTCTCGCGGGCTGGGTAGCCAATGTGGTCGATCCGCAGACCTCGCGCCTGGAAGAAAACCTCACCACCCTGGCCGAGCGACTGCCAGCCCCCTGCCTCGGCCGCGTGCCGCGCCTGGCCGAAGCGACTCCGGCGGCGGTGGCGCGCCATCTCGACCTGTCGCCGCTGGGCACATTCGCCCGGCGCTGATTGCGCAGCGCGCGGCGGGCTGCTTCAATTGCCGGCATCTCCCTTCGAGCTTCGGTATCCGCCATGGAAATCCAGGGTAGTGGCTTCAGCGCCGGTCTTGGCGCCATTCAGTCTGGTCAGCGCATGATCCAGCAGGCCGCCGGTGAAATAGCCAGCAACACAGTCGCTGGCGCGGAATCGCAGCAGCCGGCCGACCTCACTACCATCCTGCTCGCCCTGGAGGCCGGTAAGGTCCAGGCCGAGGCTGGCAGCATGGTCGCCAAGGCCACCGACCAGATGATCGGCAGTCTCATCGATACCTTCGCCTGATCCTTCAGGGGCCGCTTCATGCGGCCCTTTCGCATTCTTCCTTCCTGTTTCCTTCCCCGATGCTGCTGTGCTGCTTCTTGATCTTTACTGTCACCAGGCAGGGCTTCGTGCTGCCTGCCAGGGACGTGACCGGCCGGTCCGGCGGAGCGCTTGACAAGGTTTTGGCGTAAACGTATGTTTCAAACGCCTGTTTGATTGCTCCTGCGATCACCACCAGATGCCGCAAGCGACCGGCGCTCCGGTCAGCTGAACTAGGAACCCACCGCAGAGGTTTACCGCTATGCCTGATTACAAGGCCCCCTTGCGTGATATTCGTTTCGTTCGTGATGAGCTGCTCGGCTACGAAGCGCACTATCAGAGCCTGCCTGGCTGCCAGGACGCCACCCCGGACATGGTCGACGCCATCCTTGAAGAAGGCGCCAAGTTCTGTGAGCAGGTGATCGCTCCCCTGAACCGCGTGGGTGACACCGAGGGCTGCACCTGGAGCGAGTCCGGCGTGAAGACCCCGACTGGCTTCAAGGAAGCCTACAAGCAGTTCGTCGAAGGCGGCTGGCCGAGCCTGGCCCACGACGTCGACCACGGCGGTCAAGGCCTGCCGGAATCCCTGGGCCTGGCCATCAGCGAGATGGTTGGCGAGGCCAACTGGTCCTGGGGCATGTACCCCGGCCTGTCCCACGGCGCGATGAACACCCTGTCCGCCCACGGCACCGACGAGCAGAAGCACACCTACCTGACCAAGCTGGTATCCGGCGAGTGGACCGGCACCATGTGCCTGACCGAGCCGCATTGCGGTACCGACCTGGGCATGCTGCGCACCAAGGCCGAGCCCCAGGCTGATGGTTCCTATAAAGTCTCCGGCACCAAGATCTTCATCTCCGCCGGTGAACACGACATGGCCGACAACATCGTCCATATCGTCCTGGCCCGTCTGCCCGATGCCCCGGCCGGCACCAAGGGTATTTCCCTGTTCATCGTTCCGAAGTTCATGCCGAACGCTGATGGTTCGGCCGGTGAGCGCAACGCCGTTTCCTGCGGTTCCATCGAGCACAAGATGGGCATCCACGGCAACGCGACCTGCGTGATGAACTTCGACGGTGCCACGGGTTATCTGATCGGCCCGGCGAACAAAGGCCTCAACTGCATGTTCACCTTCATGAACACCGCTCGCCTGGGTACCGCGCTGCAAGGCCTGGCCCACGCCGAGATCGGTTTCCAGGGTGGCATCAAGTACGCTCGCGAGCGTCTGCAGATGCGTTCCCTGACCGGTCCGAAAGCGCCGGAAAAGGCCGCCGACCCGATCATCGTCCACCCGGACGTGCGTCGCATGCTGCTGACCATGAAGGCCTTCGCCGAAGGCAACCGCGCTATGGTGTACTTCACCGCCAAGCAGGTGGACATCGTCAAGTACAGCCAGGACGAAGAGCAGAAGAAAGCTGCTGACGGCCTGCTGGCCTTCCTGACCCCCATCGCCAAGGCCTTCATGACCGAAGTGGGCTTCGAGTCCGCTTCCCACGGCATGCAGATCTACGGTGGCCACGGCTTCATCAGCGAGTGGGGCATGGAGCAGAACCTGCGCGACTGCCGTATCTCGATGATGTACGAAGGCACCACCGGTGTTCAGGCGCTCGACCTGCTGGGCCGCAAGATCCTGATGACCCAGGGCGAAGCGCTCAAGGGCTTCACCAAGATCGTGCACAAGTTCTGCCAGGCCAACGAAGCCAACGAGTCCGTGAAGGAGTTCGTCGAGCCGCTGGCCAAGCTGAACAAGGAGTGGGGCGAACTGACCATGAAGGTCGGCATGGCCGCCATGAAGGACCGTGAGGAAGTCGGTGCCGCTTCGGTGGACTACCTGATGTACTCCGGCTACGCCTGCCTGGCTTACTTCTGGGCCGACATGGCTCGCCTGGCTGCCGAGAAACTGGCTGCCGGCGAAGGCGATGCCGCCTTCTACAAGGCCAAGCTGCAGACCGCGCGCTTCTACTTCAAGCGCATCCTGCCGCGTACCCGTACCCATGTAGAAACCATGCTGTCCGGTGCCAGCAACCTGATGGACATGGCCGAAGAAGACTTCGACCTGGGTTACTAAGGTTCAGCGCAACACGAAGAGCCCGCCGTTTCGGCGGGCTTTTTCGTTTCCGGTGTGCCCCAATCGCCGGGTTGTGGAGGACTTCGCACAGGCCCCCGTGCTTGCAATACGCGCCTGTGCAATCATATCGCCATCTCGATTTTTCCCCGTCTTTCGAATCCCAGGATCAGATCCCGTGCGGCCTCGTGCGTTCTATCGCCCCAGTCATTTCCTGCCTCCCTTGCTGCTGGTGGTCGGGGGCGGAGTGGCGGGCTCGCTGTCGGAAATGAACGAGTTCTTCACCTCGCTCTTCAACGTGCTGCCCACGTTGCTCCTGCTGCTGGGCGGCGCCTTCTGCTCGGCCTACGGGCGGGTGCGCCAGGTGGCGCTGCTGCTGGTGGTCTACCTCGCGTACTACCAATTGGATACCCAGGTCGACTACTACCAGGCCGAGCGCGTGGTGCGGGAAGACGCCGGACTCGTGTTCCACCTGGCCAGCCTGCTGCTGCCCATGCTCTACGGACTGTATGGCTGCTGGGAGGAGCGCACCCATTTGCTGCAGGACTTCGTCGCCCGAGGTGCCGTGCTGATCGCCGTGCTCGGTGTGGTGGTGGCGCTTGGCAACAGCTACCCGGACGTCGTACTGGGCTTGCTCGGCAAGATTCACTGGCCACTGCTGCACGGTAGCTGGATGACCCTGGTGCAGCTCGCCTACCTCGCATTCGTCGTCGCCCTGGTATCCCTGCTGGTCACCTACCTGCGCCAGCCGCGACCGCAGCATGCCGCGCAGCTGCTGGGACTGGCCGGCCTGCTGTGGATGCTGCCCAAGGCATTCCTGCTGCCCCACGCCCTGCATGTGATGAGCAGTATGGTGATGCTCGCTCTGACCGCTTCGGTGGCCCATGAGGCCTACCAGATGGCCTTCCGCGACGAGCTTACCGGTCTGCCCGGCCGTCGCGCCCTTAATGAGCGGCTGCGGCGCCTCGGGCGCAACTACGTGCTGGCAATGACCGATGTCGACCACTTCAAGAAATTCAACGACACCTACGGCCACGACGTCGGTGACCAGGTGCTGCGCCTGGTGGCCAGCCGGCTGCGCAAGGTGGGCGGCGGCGGCAAGGCTTACCGTTATGGCGGCGAGGAGTTCACCATTCTCTTCCCTGGCAAGTCGGTGGAGGATTGCATGCCCCACCTGGAAGCCGTGCGCCAGGCCATCGAGCAGTATCAGATGCACCTGCGCGACCAGGTTAGCCGACCTAAGAGTGACGAAACCGGTCGCGCCAAGCGCGGTGCCCCCAGCGGGCAGACCGTATCGGTGACCATCAGCATCGGCGTGGCTGGGCGCGACGCCGAGCAGCGCACCCCGGAAGAGGTAATCAAGGCCGCCGACCAGGCGCTCTACAGCGCCAAGAGCGCAGGTCGCAACCGGGTCTTCCGGCATGGCGAAAACCGTCGCGGCGCGGTGCGGGTCAAGCGCGCCACCGGCTGACACGGGTGGTTATGACGGTCCATTCAGCAGCGGCAGCGTCGTTGTCGGGCGAACGGGGGCAAAGTAGGGTCTCTGGATACCCCCTCAAGGAGACCTGCCATGCCCGAGTACAAGGCCCCGTTGCGCGACATCCGCTTCCTCACCGACGAAGTCTTCGACTACCCGGCCACCTACGCGGCCCTGAACGCCAGTGATGCCACCCCGGACATGGTCGCCGCCATCCTCGAAGAAGGCGCCAAGTTCTGCGAGCAGGTGCTCTCGCCGATCAACCGCTCGGGCGATGAAGAGGAATGCCAGTGGCAGGACGGCGTGGTGACGACGCCCAAGGGCTTCAAGGAAGCCTTCGCCCAGTACGTCGAAGGTGGCTGGAACGGCCTGGCGGCGGACCCGGCCTACGGTGGCCAGGGCCTGCCCCATTCCCTCGGGCTGATCATCAGCGAGATGGTCGCCTCGGCCAACCAGTCCTGGGCCATGTACCCGGGCCTGACCCATGGCGCCATGTCGGCCATCCACGCCCACGGCAGCGAAGAACAGAAACAGACCTACCTGACCCGCCTTACCGAAGGCCGCTGGACCGGCACCATGTGCCTCACCGAGCCCCATTGCGGGACCGACCTCGGCATCATCAAGACCCGCGCCGTGCCCCAGGCCGACGGCAGCTATGCGATCTCCGGCACCAAGATCTTCATCTCCGCCGGCGAGCACGACATGAGCGAGAACATCGTTCACCTGGTGCTGGCCAAGTTGCCCGACGCACCGGCCGGCACCAAGGGCATCTCCCTGTTCATCGTGCCAAAGTTCCTCCCCGCCGGAGAGGGCGTGGGCGAGCGCAATGCCGTGTCCTGCGGCTCCATCGAGCACAAGATGGGGATCAAGGCCTCGGCCACCTGCGTGATGAACTTCGATGGCGCCACCGGCTACCTCATTGGCGAAGCCAACAAGGGCCTGAACTGCATGTTCACCATGATGAATCACGCCCGCCTCGGCACCGGCATGCAGGGCCTTTGCCTCGGCGAAGCCAGCTACCAGGGGGCCGTGCGCTACGCCAACGACCGCCTGCAGATGCGCGCCCTGACCGGACCCAAAGCGCCGGACAAGGCCGCCGACCCGATCATCGTGCACCCCGACGTGCGCCGCATGCTGCTGACCATGAAGGCCTTCAACGAAGGCAACCGCGCCTTGGCCTACTTCACTGCCCAGCAACTGGACATCGCTCACCGCAGCGAGGATGCCGCCGCCCGCGAGGAAGCCGACAACCTGCTCGCCTTCCTGACCCCCATCTGCAAGGCCTTCATGACCGAATCCGGGCTGGAAGCCACCAACCTCGGCATGCAGGTATTCGGTGGCCACGGCTACATCCGCGAATGGGGCATGGAACAGTTGGTGCGCGACTGCCGCATCGCCCCCATCTACGAAGGCACCAACGGCATCCAGGCGCTGGACCTGCTCGGCCGCAAGGTGCTGGGCAGCCAGGGCAAGCTGCTGCGCGGCTTCACCAAGCAGATCCACAAACTCTGCCAGGCCCAGGCCGAGCATCCGCGTCTCAAGGCCCATTCGGCCGAACTGGCGCGCCTCAACCAGCAATGGGGCGAGTTAACCCAGAAGGTCGGCATGGCCGCCATGAAAAACCCGGACGAGGTGGGTGCCGCTGCGCTGGATTACCTGATGTATTCCGGCTACATCACCCTGGCTTACTTCTGGCTGCGCATGGCCCTGGTGGCCGATGCCAAGCTGCAGGCAGGCGAGGGCGACAGCGCCTACTACCAGACCAAGCTGGTGACCTGCGACTTCTACTTCAAGCGCCTGCTGCCGCGCACCGAAGCCCACCGCGCGGCGGTGGAGGCAGGCAGCGACTGCCTGATGGGGCTGCCTGCCGAGCATTTCTACTTGTAAGCACCGATGAACGGCTTGAGGCCCGCCCCGTGCGGGCCTTTTCCATTCTGGACAGTGAAGTGACTGAGCGTGAATCTATGGTCACTAAATGACACTATGTCTCCAAAAAGTTGGTCATGTACACTTCCGGTCTATCCGTGAAACCGGCCAACCCGGCCACCTGTAGAGTGTTTGCGAGGTTTGCACATGGCTGACTACAAAGCGCCCCTGCGCGATATGCGCTTCGTCCTCAATGAAGTCTTCGAGGTGGCCAAGCTCTGGGCCGAACTGCCCGCCCTGGCCGAAGTGGTCGATGTCGATACCGCCTCCGCCATCCTGGAAGAAGCCGGCAAGGTCACCGGCGGCGTCATCGCCCCGCTGAACCGCAGCGGCGACGAAGAAGGCTGCCAGTGGAAGGACGGTGCCGTGAGCACCCCGGCCGGTTTCCCCGAGGCCTACAAGACCTACGCCGAAGGCGGCTGGGTCGGCGTGGGTGGCGACCCTGTCTTCGGTGGCATGGGCATGCCCAAGGTGATCTCTGCCCAGGTGGAAGAGATGGTCAACTCGGCCAACCTCTCCTTCGGCCTGTACCCGATGCTGACGGCCGGCGCCTGCCTGTCGATCAACGCCCACGCCAGCGAAGAGCTGAAGGAAAAGTACCTGCCGAACATGTATGCGGGTGTCTGGGCCGGCTCCATGTGCCTGACCGAACCCCATGCCGGCACCGACCTCGGCATCATCCGCACCAAGGCCGAACCCCAGGCCGACGGCAGCTACAAGATCACTGGCACCAAAATCTTCATCACCGGCGGTGAGCACGACCTGACCGAGAACATTATTCACCTGGTGCTGGCCAAGCTGCCCGACGCCCCGGCTGGTCCGAAAGGCATCTCCCTGTTCCTGGTGCCCAAGGTGATGGTCAACGCCGATGGTTCCCTGGGTGGAAACAACTCCCTGTCCTGCGGCTCCATCGAGCACAAGATGGGCATCAAGGCTTCGGCCACCTGCGTGATGAACTTCGACGGCGCCACCGGCTACATCATCGACGCCCCGAACAAGGGCCTGGCCGCCATGTTCACCATGATGAACTACGAGCGTCTGGGCGTAGGTATCCAGGGCCTGGCTTCCGGCGAGCGTTCCTACCAGAGCGCCGTGGAATACGCGCGTGACCGCATCCAGAGCCGTGCCCCGACCGGCCCGGTCGCCAAGGACAAGGCCGCCGACCCGATCATCGTCCACCCCGACGTGCGTCGCATGCTGCTGACCATGAAGGCTGCCAACGAAGGCGGTCGTGCGTTCTCCAGCTACGTTGCCATGCAGCTGGATACCGCCAAGTTCAGCGAAGACACCGTCGTGCGTAAGCGCGCCGAAGAAATGGTCGCCCTGCTGACCCCCGTCGCGAAGGCGTTCCTCACCGACCTCGGCCTGGAAACCACCGTCCACGGCCAGCAAGTGTTCGGCGGCCACGGCTTCATCCGCGAGTGGGGCCAGGAGCAACTGGTGCGCGACGTGCGCATCACCCAGATCTACGAAGGCACCAACGGCATCCAGGCCCTCGACCTCGTCGGTCGCAAGGTAGTGGGCAGCGGCGGCGCGTTCTACAAGCACTTCTCCGACGAGATCAAGGCCTTCGCCAACGGCGCTTCCGCCGAGCTGGCCGAGTTCGTCGAGCCGCTGAAAGCCGCCATCGCCAACCTCGACGACCTGACTGCCTGGGTCCTGGACAGCGCGAAGAGCAACCCGAACGAAGTCGGCGCCGCCTCGGTGGAGTACCTCCACGTCTTCGGCTACACCGCCTACGCCTACATGTGGGCCCTGATGGCCCGCGCCTCGCTGGGCAAGGAAGGCCAGGACGACTTCTACGCCAGCAAGCTCGGTACCGCGCGTTTCTACTTCGCCCGCCTGCTGCCGCGCATCCACTCCCTGACCGCCTCGGTGAAGGCCGGCAGCGAGTCGCTCTACCTGCTGGACGCCGCGCAGTTCTAAGCGGTACTCCGCAAACACGAAGCCCCGCTCATGCGGGGCTTCGTGTTTCCAGGAAGGTGCATTTCTGTAGGGGCGTATTCATTCGCCATGGACGGCGGCTGTCCCTCGGCATGCAGGGCGTGCTTGCGGTCCGCGAGGTCTCCTAGGGCTGCAACGAATCCCCCAGCGTCGGGTCGTCGATAAAGCGGTTGCGATTGCCCTGGATGGCTTCGATGCGGCTGTTGCGAGCACGTTCGTCATCGTCCACCGGGTCCAGGCGGTTCCAGTGCTGGAACATCTGCAACTGGCCAACGATGGGCAGGCCGTACTCGCTGTGCATGTAGAAGATCGCCCGGGCCACGTTGCCCTTGGCGGCATCGCGGGGCTCCACCAGTTGGTAGGAGGACTTGAAATCGCAGTCGGCGACTTTGCTCTGCCCGCCATCACCGGCATCGCCAAACAGGGCGTTGCGCCGTGCCAGCTCGATACGCGACAGGTCCGGGTAGAGGTTGTGCAGGTCGGAGAGCATGTAGGGGTACTGCGGATTCGCGGATTGGCACTGACTGTCGGTGACACAGCGCAGGGCGCTCTTGATCTGCTTGGTGCTGTAGACCGGGCTGGCGCTGAGCAGGCCGCCGGGGGCACTGAAGGTCTTGCCGCAATAAAGCGTGGTGCCGCCGCCGGCATAGAGCTGTTGCCAGAAAGCCTGCTCGACTGCGGCTTTGGGATCGGCCAGGCGATCCTGGCCACCGGCGAATGCGAAATTGGCGGCCACGGCCGCCAGGCAGGAAAGGGCAGTAACGACTGGGCGCATGCTGATGACCCTGGGACCACCTTGTCGGGGTCTGTTGTTCTTGTAGGACAAAACGAGTCTAACAATAGCGCCGCTGGCAAACCAAGGCCAACCGATCGCTTGCTTGGTTTGCGGCCCGGTTGCAATAAGCCCATTCAGACTAATTGCCAAATCATGTAAGCATTGGCTTACAAGTGCTGGTGGCTATAGCTCCTTTCGGGCGTCTGTGGCGGGGGCTAATCTTCACGACATTGGACGTAGCGCAGGAAGCGCACTGCAAAACAGGGATACGCCGGATTTCCGCCAGGATGGCGGTCAGATCAGGGATGTCGGGACACAGTCTGCAAAGCCTCGCTTCGGCGGGGTTTTTCTTTTTCCGCGTCCTGGAACTCCGCTACAGCAGCAGGTCCTTCGGTCCCACCACCCCTTCCAGCATCGAGCGCAGCAATTCCAGGGTCGCCTGTTGGCGCTGCGCATCGCGGAATACCAATCCCACCTTCAATGGCACCCGTGGCTCGCTCAGCGGCTTCCACAGCAGCCCCTGGTTGGCGTGCATCTGCCGCGCGCGGCCGGGCGGGACGGTGGCCAGCATGGTGTGCGGCAGGCTATCGAGGATGCCCGCCTTATGGTTCAGCGCCTCCTGCACATCGAGCGCCGCCGCGAGTTGCGCCGCATCCTCGAACAGGGGCCGGACGGTCTGCGTTTGCTGGGTATCGAATACCGCCATGAAGAGGTCCCCGAGCGTGCGTGAGCCACTCGCCAGCCTGCAGCACGTCCCCTTCGAAGGCCCTGGCCGCATGCCGCGTTGACCTGACGCTTCTCCTCGGCATTGGGATTGAGGTGGGTGCGGTTCGATGTAGGGGTGAATGAATTTGCGATGTCTGCGTTAGCTGTCGCGAGAACCGGGCCAAGAGCCGGGCAAAGCAGCTGCGTGCAACACGTCATGCAGACTTAACCCATGAATTCGCCCACGCAGAGGTTTCAGGCCAGCGGACGGTACAGCTCCGCGCGCCGGTCCTTGAGGTAGGTGATGCTCGCCCGCGAAGCCTCCAGCGTGTGGCGCTTGAGCTCGGCAAAGGCCAGGGTCTCCTCGCGACCACACACCGCTGCCAGCGTGCCGTCCGGCGCGGCGACGCTGGAGAGACCGCAGTAGCGGATTTCCCCCTCGCCGCCGCAGTAGTTGGCGTAGGCCACATAGCACTGGTTCTCGAAGGCGCGAGCGCGGACCAGTACCTCGCAGACGAAGTCGTAGGGCACCATGTTGGCCGTTGGCACCAGCACCACATCGGCGCCGGCCAGCGCCAGGCGGCGAACGTTTTCGGGGAACTCCACGTCGTAGCAGATCAGCATCCCCAGCTTCCAGCCGTTCAGCTCCAGCAGCGGATAGTCATCGCCGCCAGCGCTGAACATGCCGTTGTCCAGTTCGCCGAAGAGGTGCGTCTTCCGGTAGTTGCCCAGGGGGTGGCCCTGGGCGTCGATCAACTGCACCGCGTTGAAGAGGGCGCCCTCGGCGCTGCGCTCCGGGTAGCCATAGAGGATGGCGATGCCGTTTTCACGAGCGATGTCCGCCACCCGCGCAGCCCAGGGGCCGTCGCATGGCTCGGCCAGGGCGCTGACCGCCTCCAGGCCGATGTTGTAGCCGCTGAGGTACATCTCCGGGCACACGAGCAACGCCGCGCCGCGCTGGGCGGCCTCAATCGCCCGCTGTTGCAGGCGGTCGAGGTTGGCCGCCGGTTCCAGCGGCAGGGGCGGGCATTGGTAGAGGGCGATGCGCATGGGCGTCTCCTGGCTCAGTCCGGCAGGGCGATGGGGCCGAGTTCGGCGAACAGGTCACCGGGGCCAGGGTTCTCAACCGAGGTCTTGCCGCCGAAGTGCTTCATGATGCCCCACACCGCGTTGAGCGAGGTCTGCACCGCACCTTCCACCCAGGCCGGAGTCCAGGACACGTCGTCACCGGCGATGAACATGCCGCGCTGTTCGGCGGGCATGTCGTCCTGCATGAAGTGCGCGTACATGCGCTGGTTGTAACGGTAGTGACCCGGCAGGGCGCCCTTGAAGGCGCCAAGGAAGTGCGGGTCGGCTTCCCAGGAAATGGTGATGGGGTCGCCGATGATATGGCCGGCTATGTCCACGTCCGGGTAGATCTTCTTCAGCGCGTCCAGGGCCAGCTTCACACGCTTCTCCACCGGGTGCGGCAGCATCTTCAGCGCGTCGCTCATCCATGAGTACGACAGGCAGATCACCCCCGGCTTGTCGTGGCCGTTGTCGAACAGGTAGGTGCCGCGGGTAAGGCGGTCGGTCAGCGTCATGCTCAGGGTGTCGCGGCCGGTCTGCGGGTTCTTGTCCTTCCAGAAGGGGCGGTCGACCATCACGAAGGTCTTCGACGACTGCATGTAGCGGGTGCGGTCCAGGGCCATCCACATCTTCTGCGAGAACAGCGATTCCTCGCACTCGATCTGGGTAGTCAGCAACCAGCTCTGGCAGGTGGTGAGCACGGCCGCGTAATGGCGGGTGTCGCCCCAGTTGTCGGTCACGGCCAGGCGGCCATCGGCGGCACGGGCGATGCGCTTCACGCCTGGGCGCGGTGCACCGCTGTGCAGCGAAGCCAGGCTGGTGCCGGCAGGCCAGTGCACGCAACGCTCCGGCTCATGGCGCCAGATGCCCAGCGGCACTTGTTGCACGCCGCCGACGATCAGGTGCTGGTTGTCGTCGCAGGCGGTCATCACCACGCGGAAGATTTCCAGCATCGAGTTGGGGAAGTCGGAGTCCCAGCCACCGGTGCCGAAGCCGACCTGGCCGAACACTTCGCGATGGTGGAAGGACAGCTTGGCGAAGGCCTTGGAGCTGGCCACGAAGTCATAGAAGGTGCGGTCGTCCCACAGGGGGACCAAGGTGTCCCACAGCTCTTTCAGGCGTTTCACATCGCGGTCGCGAATGGCCTGCTGGATGTCGCCGAAGCGGGCGCCGTCTTCCAGGGCGTCGGCCCAGGCGTCGGCCACTTCCTGGAACAGTGCCGGCAGGTCGGCCATTTTCTCGGCGTAGTAGGTCTTGCCCTCGATATCGATCACCGTGCTGCCCGAGGCCGGGGTCAGCGGGTTGGGGAAGGGCTGGGTCTCGAGGCCGAGCATGTCCACATAGTGGTAGAAGGCGGTGGAGGAGGCCGGGAAGCGCATGCCGCCCAACTCGGCAATGATGCCGTCGGTGCCTTCGAAGGTCTGCGAGCGCAGGCGCCCGCCCATCTTCGAGGCTTCGTACACCACCGGCTTCAGGCCCAGCTTCATGAGCTCGTAGGCCGCCACCAGGCCAGCGATGCCGGCGCCGACGATTGCCACTTCGGCGCCGTGGTGTTCGGCGGGAATGCTGCCCAGGCCAGCCGGGTGCTGGATCCAGTCATCGAAGGCGAAGGGGAAGTCCGGGCCGAAGATGGTGATGGGTTTCTTGCCGTCGGCGGGGTGGCGATTGTTGTTGTTCATGATCGACCTTGAAGGCGGTGAGAGGGGCTGCCGGGCGGGGCAGCGTTGCAGGCCATTCTAGGGAGCGCCGATTTCGTCCATAAGACGCAGAGTGTCGTCATTTGGCAGTCATACGCTGCAGAACGACGAATTGATAATTCATTCTGACGAAAGCGGCTGCGCACCTGCTTTCCATCAGGTTAGCCGGCAACGGAGGGAGTCAGGGTCGCTTGGGGCGGGTGGAGCTCCGCAGTT
Source organism: Metapseudomonas resinovorans DSM 21078 (assembly GCF_000423545.1). Taxonomy (GTDB): domain Bacteria; phylum Pseudomonadota; class Gammaproteobacteria; order Pseudomonadales; family Pseudomonadaceae; genus Metapseudomonas; species Metapseudomonas resinovorans. The sequence continues at coordinate 103,278 of NZ_KE384032.1, read as the reverse complement.
CCCATCCCGCGGATGGCTTTCCGTAGGGTGGAAATCGCTTTCTATTTCCACCCTACGGTGCAGCGTTCACGGGGAGGTTGGAGCCAACGGCTGACCGCGATCGATCTTGCAGCTGAGAATGATCGAGGTGGTGGTCTTCTCCACCCCATCGACGCTGCCGATCTGGTCCAGCAGTTCGTCGAGGCGCTCGGGGGAGTCGGCGCGCAGCCAGGCCACGTAATCGAACTCGCCGCTCACCGCGCAGAGCACCTGCACCTCTGCCATGCCGGTCAGGCGCCGCAGCACCTCCTTGCCGCTGCGCGGCTTCACCGTGATGCCCACATAGGCCTGTAGGCCGCCATCGGCTACGCGCTGGCCCAGGCGCACCCCGTAGCCGGTGATGATCTGCGCCTTCTCCAGCCGCGCCAGGCGTGAGGTCACCGTGGTGCGCGCGATGCCCAGGCGCCGGGCGAGCATGGCGACGCTCTCGCGGGCATTGATCTGCAGCGCGGCGATCAACTGGCGATCGATTTCGTCGAGGGATAGGTCGGACATGGTGGGCTCGGCGCGGGGCGGTGGTCAGAGATTAGCGGGTGCGCAAGGCTACCTGAAGCATGGCGGCCGCGCCCACTGGTCGGCGCTCACGTCGTGATAACCGGCTCGGAGCCAGACTGAACGCTGCAAGGCCGGCCATTTGCCGATTCCCCCCACCCGCTCCTGGAGCTCTATTGCCATGCGCCCAATCGCTTCTTGCCGCTGGACCCTGCTCGCCTCGCTTGTCTGCCTGCCCGCGTTCGCCGAAACCGTGGTGCCCTTGCAAGGCCAGACCCAGCAACAGATCCAGCAGGACATAGCCGACTGCCAGGCCCAGGCCGGCAGTTCAACATCCAGCTCCAGTTCCAGTTCCACCACGAGCGGAGGTCGTGCTCGTGGGGCCGCCGCGGGTGCTATGGCGGGCGCCGCCGTCGGGCAGGCACGCAGCAACGATTACGAGCGTATCGATGACGACTTGCAGCAGGAGTATCGCCAGGAGAAAGCCAAGGATGCCGCAGTAGCGGGCGCCGTAGTCGGAGGCTCGCGTCAGCGCCAGGACCGTCGCGAGGACCGCCGCACCGATGAACAGGCCAGCAGCACCTCGTCATCGGCCTATACCAGCTGCCTGCAGCAGCGCGGTTACCAGGTCAGCCCTTAGGCACTTCCCCGCGTCTGCCGCTCCAGTTGCGCCTGCAGGTCTGGATCGAGCCTGAGCTGATAGGCCAGTTCGTCCAGGTAGGCGCGTTCGGCGGCCTGCTGGTCATCCACCAGCATCACGCTGGCCAGGTACATCTCAGCGGCCATGCCCGGGTCCGTTGCCGACTGCGCGACCTCGGCGGCATCCAGCGGGCGGCGCACCTCCTGGTCCAGCCATTCCTGCAACTGCGGGTCGTCGGTATGGCGGGCGATTTCGGCGTAGATGGTCTGCTTTTCCTGCTCGTCGATGCGACCGTCCGCCTTGGCCGCGGCGATCAGCGCTCGGAGAATGGCCAGGCTGTGGTCATCGGCTTCCGCCCCGGAGAGCTGATCCACAGTGCGCAGTGCCTGCTGCGGCGCAGCGGCTGGCTGCTGGCGCTGCCAGGCCTGGTACGCCTGGAAGGCCATCATGCCGAGGGAGGCCAGTGCGGCGTAGTTCATGCCGCCGGAGCGCCCGCCACTGCTACCCATCGAGCCCCCGCCCATCGGGTTGCCACCCAGGCCTCCACCGCCGCCGAGAATGCCACCGAGCAAACCGCCCAGCCCGGCATTGCCGCCACCTCCACCACCGCCCATGAGCCCACCCAGCAGGCCGCCGAGCCCGCCCAGCGGGTCCTGCGACGCCATGCCCGCGCCGCCTTGTCGTGATGTGCTGGCCTGGCCGGCCCGCAGCAGTTGTTCGAGCAGATCACTGGTGTTCATGGCCTCATCCTCGTCTGGTGGCCGTTGCACGGTCTGGGAACGATAGACCCGGCCAAACGCGGGGGCATGACCGTCGGGCGGTGCGGATTGTTGCGCGCCACGGAAAAGCGCTTTCAGCAAAGCCGTCTTTTTCGCGCGCCGTGCCGGGAGTCCAATAGCCACATGGGCCAAGAACGCATCCCCAGCGATGTCGGGCCTTCCAGGCAAACCAGGAGATCCCCCATGAACCGTGCAATCACCACCAGTACCACTTTGCTGCTCGCCTTCCTGGCCAGTGGCAGCGCCTTCGCCGCCAAATCCGCCGAGGCCGTGCCCTACCGCTACGGCATGCCGCTGGATGTCGCCCGGGTCATTTCCATCGACGAGCCGAACTCGCTGACCTGCGAAACCATCCAGGCGAAGATGACTTACGTCGATTCCAACGGCGAAGAGAAGTCCGTGACCTACCTGAAAGAGTCCAGCGCCTGCGCCAACAGCTGACGCGGGCTGCGGGGCTCAGGCCCCGAACAGTTGCCGCAAGGCGCTGGGCGACAGTCCGGTCCAGCGCTTGAATGAGCGGCGGAAGTTGGTGGCGTCGTGGAAATGCAGGTAGGCCGCCACCTCCTCGTTGCTGTACCCCTTGATGCGATAGAGGTAGAGCGCCACGTGCTTGCGCACCAGGTCGCGTTGTTCCTGATAGTGCGTGCCGTGTTTCTGCAGCTTGCGCTTGAGAGTCGCCGGACTCATCTCGAAGGCCTCCGCGGCCTGTTCCAGCACGGGTGCCTCGCGCACCCGCTCCAGCAACCAGTTGTACAACCGATCCAGCAGACTCGCTCGTGCGCCGAGGGCTTCCAGTAGCCGCGTGCTTTCCTGGCGGGCCACCCGGCCGGCGGTCAGCGAGGCTTCCGGCAGCGGTCGGGTCAGCCAGGCGCGGGGAATCTGCAGCGCATCGATCTGGCGGTCGAACAGCACCTCCTCCCCCAGATGCACCCAGTACTGCTCGATGTAGCGCGGCTGCCCGTGGGCGAAGTGGAAGCGCCAGGGCAGGCGTTCGCCACTCAGCCGGCGGCACATGCCGGCCACCGCCGCCATGCTCGCCTCCAGCAGGAAGCGGTACTGCTCGCCGGCACCGCAGGCATCCACCCAGTACAGCCAGGCATCCTGCTCATCCAGCAACAGGCGCGGTGACAGCAGCGGGCTGAGCAGCGCCCGATGGCGAATCAACTGGCCCAGCGCGTCCTGCAGGTGTTCGGCGTGCAGCAGGGTGTGACTGCTGGCGCCGTAGTGCCCGGGCAGCAGGCGCTGGCCGAAGAGGAAGCTGGTGTCATCGGCATCCAGCAGGCGCCGTGCGTTGCCGATCAGGGTGAGGAACTGCTGCGCGCTGATGCGTTGCTCGCCGGCGAGAATGTCCTCATAGAACAACCCGGTGCCCCGCAGCAGGCGGTGGCTGTCGATGTCTCGCGAAAGGGCGAGATCGATCAGCGTCGCCGGCTGGTAATGGGCCGGAATGAAGCGGCTGTCGCACTCGTACCAACTGCCTTTGATCGCCATGGCGGGCCTCAGGCGCTGCGCGCCAGGCGGGGCGACTTGGCCCGCGCCAGGGCGAGGTTGAGGCGCTGCAGCAACGCGTCCGGGGTTTCCTCCAGGGCCATGGCCACGGCGGAGGTGGCCTTGAGTTGCAGGCGTTCGCCGTGCTGGCGGGTCTTGTGGGCGAAATGCGCCACGGCCTGTTCCAGCTCTGTGGCCAGTTGCCGTGCCTGGCGCTCGCCGGTGTTCGGCAGCAGCACCACGAAGCGGTCGCCGGCCAGCCGGCAGAGCAGGTCCTGGCGGCGCAGATTGAGCACCAGCAACTGGCTGAGGCCCTGCAGCAGGTGATCGCCTTCGGCATGGCCGAAGCGGTCGTTGAGGCTGCTGAAATCATCCAGGTCGAGGATCACCAGCGACAGCGGCTGATTGTCCTCGCGGGCCTGCACCAGGCTCAGTTCCAACTGCTTGCGCAGGTAATCGGCCCCGCCCAGCGGCGTCAGCTTGTCGAACAGGCGATGCTCGCGAAACAGCCGTTCGCGCTTCTCCATCTGCGCGCTGATCGCCAATTGTTCGCGGTGCCAGTGGTAGATGCCAAGGGTCAACAGCACCAGGCCCACCGGCATTGGCCCGGACTCCAGCCAATGGTCCCAGGTGATGCTTTCCGGCATGCGGATGAACTCATCCAGGCAGTCGATCCACCAGGAGAAGAACACCCCGGAAAGGCCCAGTACCAGCAGGTTGGTCACCCGGCCTGCGGGCCGGCTTTTCAGCACCAGGCCGATCCACACCAGCGAAAGCAGCGCCGAGCCGCCTTCGCCGAACACGTCCAGCCAGACCCACTCGGACGTGGCCTTGAGGTCGCCCACCGCCAGATGCAGCAACAGGCCGAGGTTGGCCGCCAGCAGCAGGGCGGTGAGTTTCAGGCGATGAAGCTTGAGCAGCGAGGGCATGGCGCAAGGTCCGCGGCGATGAATGGCCGTCAGAGAATCAGAGCCGTATGACAGTTGCGTGGCAGGCGCCAGGGGTCGTTTCGGCTCAGGGGAAGTGGCGCGGCTGGCGCGAGAATCTCGACCAAGGCGAGCAGGCCGTAGGGTGGGCTTCAGCCCACGCGGCACCGTTCGCAGGCTAAGTGGCGTTCATACGGGTCATATCGGCTCATACCCGCCTCGAAATACCCGGAAAACCCCGTCTTTCAAGGCCCGGCGCCATCCCCTGTCACAGAAGTTTCATTCGCCGGCCCTAGGTTCCGCTCCCATCTCGCCGGGCCATTTGCCTGGCATCAGCGGAACACTTGGGGAGAGCAACCATGCACAAGCGCAGTACCGCCGTCCGCGTTGCGGGCTTCACCCTCAGCGCCCTGGCGCTGGCCCTGGCCAACGTGGCGCCGGCCGCCGAAAGCGCCGCCGGCGCCACCGAGCACGTCGATGTCATCGGCCAGGCCGCGAGTATCGACCAGGCCCTGAAGGAGCAGCGCAATTCCGACCGCGTCGAGAGCGTGGTGCATGCCGATGGCGTCGCCCAACTGCCCGATGAGAACGCCGCCGAAGCCGTGCAGCGCCTGCCTGGCGTGGCGGTGGAGCGCGACCAGGGCGAAGGCCGTTTCGTCAGCGTGCGCGGCCTGGGCCCGGACCTGAACAGCGTCACCATCAACGGCACCCTGGTACCGGCGCCGGAAAGCGAGCGCCGCGCGGTGGCCCTCGACGTGCTGCCGGCTGAGCTGGTGCAGTCCCTCAGCGTGATCAAGACCCTCACCCCGGACATGGACGCCAACTCCCTCGGTGGCACCGTGGACGTGGAGAGCCTGTCCGCCTTCGACCACGACGGCCTGTTCTTCACCGGCAGCTCCGAGGCCAGCTACGACGAAAACACCAACCAGACCAGCCCGAAATTCTCCGGCGCGGTGAGCGACCGCTTCAGCCTCGGCGACGGCATCGACAACTTCGGCGTGGCCGCTGCCATGAGCTGGCAGAAGCGCGACTTCGGCTCCGACAACGTCGAAACCGGTGGCGACTGGGACTTCGAAGATGGCGCCCGGCTGGAGCAGTTCGAACAGCGCGACTACGACATCAGCCGCGAGCGCACCGGCGCCGGCCTGAACTTCGACTACAAGCCGGACGACGTCTCCAGCTTCTACCTGCGCACCCTTTACAGCCGCTTCAAGGACACCGAGACGCGCAACGCCGCGGGCGTCGAATTCGCCGACCCGCAGGCCCCCGACGAAACCGGCGAGGCCGAAGGCTTCCGCGAGCTGAAGGACCGTGAGGAGACCCAGGAAATCCAGTCCTACGTGTTCGGCGGCGAACGCATGATGGGCCTCTGGACCTTGAGCGGCCAGGTCGGCTACAGCCAGTCCAGCGAAGACAGCCCCGGCCACATCGCTGGCGCCACCTTCGAAGGCAATGACGACTTCGCCGACGCCGGCTTCTACGACTCCAGGAAGCCGCGCCTGAACATCGAAGAGGCCTTCTACGACCCGGCCAACTTCACCCTCGACCAGGTGGACTGGGAGAAGCAGAACACCGAGGACACCGAGAAGAACATCCGCCTGGATCTCGCCCGTGACTTCGACCTGGCCGGCTATGCGGCCCAGGCCAAGGTCGGCGGCAAGCTCAGCCGCCGCGACAAGACCAACGACCTCGAAGCCTGGACCTATGAGGACCTGGGCGACGTCTTCACCGACGAACAGCTCAACCTGAGCCAGTTCCAGAAGGGCAACGTCCACTACAGCCTCGACCGCTTTGGCCCCGGCATCAGCGCCGGCGCTGTCAAGGGCTTGATCGGCAGCCTGGATCCGGCCGACTACTACAACGAGGAAGAGTCGCGGGTGAACGACTTCGACATGAGCGAAGACATCGACGCCGGCTACTTCATGCAAAGCCTGGACGTGGACGACTGGCGCTTCATCGCCGGCCTGCGTTACGAGGGCACACAGTTCGAGGCCAAGGGCAGCGGCATCCGCGATGGCGAGTTCGAGGCCACCGAACGCAAGAAGGATTACCACCACTGGCTGCCCGGCCTGCACGCCCGCTACCAACTGGACGAAGACACCCAGCTGCGCGCCGCCTGGACCAACTCAGTGGTGCGGCCGACCTTCGGCCAACTCGCGCCGGGCTTCGTCATCGACGGCGACGAAGCCAGCTTCGGCAACCCCGACCTCGACCCGCTGGAGTCGAGCAACTTCGACCTCGGCATCGAGCGCTACCTGGGCCGCGCCGGCGTGATTTCGGCGTTCGTCTTCTACAAGGACATCGAAAACTTCGTCTACAGCACCGACCTCGCCGGCACCGGCGACTGGGTGGACTTCGACGAGGCCAACACCTTCACCAATGGCGACAGCGCCAAGCTGTACGGCATCGAACTGGCCTGGTCGCAGAAACTCGACTGGCTGCCGGCCCCCTGGAATGGCCTGCTGATGGGCGCCAACGCCACCTTCAGCCGCTCCGACGCCAGCATCGAAGGCTTCGACAGCACCACCGGCCGCAACCTCAAGCGCGACATCGACCTGCCCAACCAGTCCGACACCGTCGGCAACCTGATGCTGGGTTGGGAGAACGACAAACTGAGCCTGCGCCTGTCCGCCAACTACAAGTCCGACTACCTGTTCGAAGTGGCGCCGGTGAACGACCGCCTGCATGACATCCGCGTCGATTCGCAGACCTTCGTCGACTTCAGCGCGCGCTACTTCCTGACCAAAGAGCTGCAGGTCAGCTTCGAGGCGCAGAACCTCACCGACGAGAGCTTCTACGCCTACACCGGCAGCCGTTCCTACAACGCCCAGTACGAGGAATACGGCCCGACCTACAAGCTCGGCCTGACCTTCACCCACTTCTAAGACCTGTCGCGCACGGCCCGCCGGGCGAGCACCCGGCTGGCCGTCCTGCGCACGCGAATACCTGGAACGACCCATGACCTTCACCCGTACTTCCCTCTACCTGCTCCTGGCCAGTCTGGCGGCCCTGTCGGGCTGCCAGCCGCAAGCCGCGGACGTGCCCGCGGCGCCGGCCCTGTCACTGACACCATGGAGCGCACCCGCCCAGTTCAAGGCCGAAGACCTGCGCTTCCTCCCCGCACCGCTGCCCGCCGATCTGCGCCTCGCCGCCAGCGAACGCCGTGGCCTGCTCCTGCTCGACGACAAGGGCACCGAGCTGGCGCGCATGCCGGGCCGCTTCGCCGGCCTCGACAGCCGCGCCGCTGGCCAGCGGCTGCTGCTCGCCACCCTCGACACCGCCAGCCAGCAGGCCCTGCTGACCCGCCTGGACCCGACCGCCCGCGCCTGGGACCAGACCCTGCGCCTGCCAATGCGGGACTACGCCCTGTCCGGCCTGTGCCTGTACCGGGACGACTCGAGCAACCTCTACCTCTTCCTACTCGGCGAAGACGGCGGCGGCGAGCAATGGCTGGTGGGCGCCGGCGACGAGTTGGCCGCCGAGCCTCGACGCGTTCGCGGCCTGCCGCTGCCGGCGGGGGCCGAGTTCTGCCAGGTGGACGATGGTGCCGGCCGGCTCTTCGTCAACGAAGAAGGCATCGGCCTCTGGGCGTATCCGGCCCACCCCGAAGCGGATGCCGGGCGCCAGCCGGTGGACCTGGTACGTCCCTTCGGGGCGCTGGAGAAGGGCTCCGCTGGCCTCGCCGTCGTGCCGGGTGGCGTGCTGGCGCTGGACCCGACGGCCGCTGCGCTGCACCTGTATCAACAGCAGGGCGAAGCGTGGAATCACCTCGCCGCACTGCCGCTAAGCGGCCTCGAAGAACCCGAGCGCATCGCCGCTCGCCTCAGCAGTTCGGGCGTCGAGGTGCTGCTGCAGGACGACGGCAGCGGGCGCTTCCACCAGGGCAGCCTGAACTGGAAACCCGCAGCCCCCGCACTGCCGGCACCCTTGCCCAATGTGGCGGCCCAGCGCCAGAGCGAACCGGTTGGCCGCCATGGCGACGCGGCGGACGACCCGGCGATCTGGGTGCATCCGCAGCAGCCGGAACGCAGCCGCATCCTCGGCACCAACAAAAAGCAGGGCCTGCTGGCCTATGACCTTGACGGCCGCTTGCTGCAGGAACTGTCCGTCGGCCGCCTGAACAACGTCGACCTGCGCCCCGGCTTCCAGCTCGGCGAGCGCGAGGTGGACCTGGCGGTGGCCAGCAACCGCGACAGCAACAGCCTCAGCGTCTTCAGCATCGACCGCGAATCCGGCGAGTTGGCGCTGCTGGGCGAGGTGCGCACGCCGCTCAAGGAAATCTACGGCATCTGCCTGTTCCAGCCGGCTTCCGGCGAGATCTACGCCTTCGCCAACGGCAAGGACGGCAGCTTCCTGCAGTACCGCCTCGACGGAGCCGGCGGCGCTGTGGCGGGGAGCCTGGTGCGCCAGTTCAAGGTGGCCAGCCAGCCCGAGGGCTGCGTTGCCGATGACCAGCGCCAGCGCCTGTTCGTTGGCGAGGAAGACGTCGGCGTCTGGTCCCTGGATGCCCGCCCCGACGCGCCGGCCGACCTGCAGCCGGTTATCAAGGTGGGCGAGGTACTGCACGCCGACGTCGAGGGCCTCGGCCTCTACCAGAGCACCGCGCGGGACTACCTGGTGGTTTCCAGCCAGGGCAACGACAGCTACCTGGTGCTCGACGCCGAACCGCCCTTTGCCGTGCGCGGTGCCTTTCGTGTCGGCCTCAACGCCGCGTCCGGTATCGACGGCGCGTCGGAAACCGATGGCCTGGAAGTCACCTCCGCCAACCTTGGCGGCCCCTGGAACCAGGGCCTGCTGGTGGTGCAGGACGGCCGCAAGCGGATGCCGGAATCCACCCAGAACTTCAAGTTCGTTTCCTGGGCCGACGTGGCGCGAACCCTCGGCCTGGAATGAGCCGCTGTCATCAACCGGAAACCTCAAAGCAATCGAATAGCAGCCCTGGCAGCGGAGCCGGGGCAGGGAGCACGACATGCACGCGACACTCGAACAGATGACCCTCTGGGGCCTGGTGGGCAACGCCAGCCTGCTGGTGCAGGCGGTCATGGCGAGCCTGCTGCTGGCCTCGCTGGCGAGCTGGTACCTGATCATCCAGCGCGGCGGCGCGCTGGCCCGCACCGAGCGCCGTCTCAAGGCCTTCCTCGCGCGGATGCGCAGCACCGGCAACCTCGCGCTGGTGGACGTGGATGCCCATGAAGACGGCGCGTTGGAGCGCATCTTCCTGGCCGGCCGTGGCGCTTTCGAACAGCTGCGGCGCGAACCCGGAGTGAGCAGCGAGGCGCTGATGGACGATGTGGAGCGCAGCCTCTATGTGGCCATCGCCGACGAAGAAGAACGCCTGGAGAAGGGCCTCACCTTCCTCGCCACCGTCGGCTCGGTGAGCCCCTATATCGGCCTGTTCGGCACCGTCTGGGGAATCATGAATGCCTTCATCGGCCTCTCCCAGGTGCAGCAGGCCACCCTCACCACCGTGGCGCCGGGCATCGCCGAAGCGCTGATCGCCACCGCCATCGGCCTGTTCGCCGCCATCCCCGCCGTGGTTGCCTACAACCGCTACGCCGCGCGGGCCCAGAGCCTGGTGGCGCGCTACTACAGCTTCGGCAACGAACTGCAGTCGCGCCTGCGCCGCCAATTGCACGGCCAGGCGCCGGGCATGGCCGCGGCGGCCTGAGGAGCGAACGCCATGCTGACCCGTCCGCTGCGCAAGCACAGCCCCAAGGCCGAGATGAACGTGGTGCCCTACATCGACGTGATGCTGGTACTGCTGGTGATCTTCATGGTCACCGCGCCCATGCTCACCCAGGGCGTGAAGATCGAGCTGCCCAAGGTCGCCGCCGAGGCCCTGCCCAGCGATAGCCAGCAGCGCATCGTCACCCTTTCGGTGCAGGCCGACGGCCGCTATTACTGGAAACTGGGCAGCGAGCTGGATGCCGAGAACCACGGCGACCAGGCCGTGGGCCTGGAGGAAATGACCGCCGCCGTCAGTGCCCTGGTGGCGGCTGATGCGCGTACCCAGGTCTACATTCGCGCCGATAAGGATGCCGGTTACGGCAGCGTGGTCGCCGGCATGGCCGCCCTGCAGAAGGGCGGGGTCGCCAACCTGGGCCTGGTGACCGAGGCGCCGCAATGAGCAGCCTGGCCATGGACCCCGTGCAACCCTTCGCCTGGCCCGCGCCCCAGGGCCGTTGGTATCGCAACGCGGCAGCGGCGGTTTCGGCGCTGGGTCTGCATGCGCTTGCCGTCGTCCTGCTGGTGGCCGGTTGGGCGCCTGGCACACCGCCGGAACCAACCACCCGCGTGCTGCATACCCAACTGGTCAGCCTGCCGGCACCACAGCCGCCGGCGCCGCCCGCACCCGTGGCCGAACCGGCGCCACCCGTTCCGGAGCCGGTCGTCCAACCTGAGCCGCTGCCGCAGCAGAAACAGATCGAAGAAGCCGCCCTGGCGCACAAGCGCGCCGAGGCGCAGCGTGAACGTCAGAAGCAACGCCAGCAGGCGCGCGAACGCCGTGAAGCCGAGCAGCGTCGCCTGGAGGTCGAGCGCCAGGCCGCCGAACAACAGCGCCAGGCCGAGGCCGAGCGCCAGGCCCGCGCCGCCCGCGAAGCCGCCGAACGTGCCCGCCAGGCACAGGCACAGGCACAGGCCGAAGCCGCAGCCAGCCGCCAGTACCTGCCTATTGCCAAGCAGGCGCCGGACTACCCGCAACGCGGCCTCGACAAAGGTCTCCAGGGCGATTGCACGGTGGAATACCGGGTCGACCCGCAGGGCCGCGTGCAGGACCCGAACATCGTCGGCGACTGCCACCCGCTGTTCATTCGCCCATCGCTGGCCGCCGCGCGCACCTTCCGCTACCAGCCGCGCATCGTCGGCGGGCAGCCGGTGGCCGTGCCGGGCGTGCGCAACACTTTCCATTACCGCATCGAGCGCTGAGCGCCGAACCGAGGAGCTTTCCCCATGACCCAGGAACTGGACGCCTTCCACGCGGCACTGGCCGCCCACGACGACGTGGTCATCAACCCCAGCAGCAACACCCCGCTGGACAGGCTGGTGGACCAGGGCCGGCGTAACGTCCTGAAAGGCGGCCTGGCCCTGGCGGCCATCGGCTTCTTCGGCGGCGGCATCAGTGCCTGCCGGGCGGTGGCCGACAACGGCCTGCTCGGCTTCAAGGGCGTACCGCAGCAGTTCGATCCGGCCTTCGACCGCGTGCTGGTGCCGGAGGGCTACAGCGCCCGCGCCTTCTTCTCCTGGGGCGACGCGGTGCTGGCCGATGCGCCGGCCTTCAAGGGCGACGCCAGCGAAACCTGGCAGGACCAGCTCAAGCAGGCCGGCGACAACCACGACGGCATGCACTTCTTCCCCTTCCCCGATGCACCGGACGACCACGGCTTGCTGGTGATGAACCACGAGTACATCAACCCCACGCTGCACACCGACGGCATCGTCTATGTCGACGGCAAGCGCAAGGTGGAGGACGTGAAAAAGGAGCAGGCCGCCCACGGCGTCAGCGTCATCGAAGTGAAGAAGGACGCCCAGGGCCATTGGCAGCGCGTCGACGGTTCGCGCTACAACCGCCGTATCTCCACCCTCACGGCCATGACCCTCAGCGGCCCGCTGGCCGGACATGAACTGATGAAGACCGCCTCCGACCCCGAAGGCCGCGAGGTCATCGGCACCTTGAACAACTGCTCCATGGGCATCACGCCCTGGGGCACCTACCTGGCTTGCGAAGAGAACTGGCACAACTACTTCATCAACCGCGACCAGGCCGACTACGCCCAGCGTGTTTCGCACTGGCGCTACGGCATCGCCAAGGACGGGGTGAGCAAGAACTACGGCTGGGAAACCGCCGACCCGCGCTTCGACGCCACCCCAGCGGCGGACCAGCCCCACGGTGGCCATGTGAACGAACCCAACCGCTTCGGCTGGGTCGTGGAGATCGACCCCTTCGACCCCACCAGCACGCCGAAGAAGCGTACCGCCGTCGGCCGCTTCTGCCGCGAATGCTCGACCCTCTCGCTCGGCACCGATGGGCGCATGGCCTACTACTACGGCGACGACACCAAGGGTGAGTACATCTACAAGTTCGTCCCCGAGGGCCGCTTCGATCCGGCCAACCCTGCTGCCGCCCGTGACCTGCTGGACAAGGGCACCCTCTACGTCGCGCGTTTCGAAGCAGGCGGCAAGGGCCGCTGGCTGGCCCTGGTTCACGGCCAGAACGGGCTGACCGCGGAGAACGGCTTCCCCAGCCAGGCCGAGGTGCTGGTCAACGCCCGCGCCGCGGCCGACCTGCTCGGCGCCACCCCCATGGATCGCCCCGAGTGGGTGGCGGTGCACCCGACCAGCCGCGACGTCTACGTAACCCTCACCAACAACGACGACCGTGGCAGCAAGAAGCCGGTGGACGCCGCCAACCCCCGTCCGCAGAACCTGCACGGGCAGATCCTGCGCTGGACCGAGGAAGACGCCGACCCCACCGCCACCACCTTCCAGTGGGAAGTCTTCCTGCTCGCCGGCGAGCCCGAAGGGGCGAAGGACGAAGCGGGCAAGCCGGTGCCGGCCAACCTCATCGGCACCATCAAGGGCGATGCCTTCTCTTCCCCGGATGGTCTGGCCTTCGACCCGGCCGGTCGCCTGTGGATCGAGACCGACTTCGACGACGAGGACCCCGCCATGAAACGCATCGGCTGCAACCAGCTCCTCTGCGCCGACCCGACCACCCGTGAAGTTCGCCGCTTCCTCGTCGGCCCGCGTGGCTGCGAGATCACCGGCATCACCTTCACCCCGGATGGGCGCACCCTATGGATCAACGTCCAGCATCCGGGCCTGAGCTACCCCGCCAGCGACGGCAAGAGCCGCCCGCGCTCGACCACGGTGCTGATCACCAGGAACGATGGCGGCGTCATCGGGACTTGAGACGGGGCAGGACTGCGTCCTGCATGGCGATTGAAATCGCCCCCACAAGGAACGTCGAACGTGCGCCGAGAGTCACCCCTCGCCTTGTAGGAGCTGGCTTGCCAGCGAAACGGGGGCATTCGCTGGCAAGCCAGCTCCTACGGGCAATGCAGCTACTTGCAACATGTAATGCCGACAGAGCCAATGAGTTCGCTCCCACACGGAAAGCTGCAGCTGCCGCTCAGTTCATCTGCAGCTTTTTCAGCGCCTCGCAGCTCGGCGCGTATTGCTTGTCGCATGCGCTCTGGAACAGGGCGCGGGCCTGGTAAGGGTCCTGCTTGAGGCCTTCGGCACCCTGGGCGTACATGCTGCCGAGCACGTGCTGGGCCATGGCGTTGCCGGCGGCAGAGGCCTGGCCGAGGTACTTGTGCATGGCGCGCTGGTCGGCGAATGCGGGGTCGGCGCGGCCGGTGTAGAGGAAGGCGAGGCTGAAGGCCGATTGGGGATGCCCCTTGTCGGCGGCCTGCTTCCACCAGTACTCGGCCTGCTTGAGGTCCTTCTGCGGCTTGCCGACGAAGTAGAGGCTGCCGAGTTGGTACTGGGCGTCGAGGTCGCCGCGCATGGCCTGTTGGCGAATCCGCTCGAACTCGCTGGTCTGCTGGTCCTGCGGCGTGGTCGCGGGGGCTTGGGGTTGGCCTGCGGGTGGTGTGGCGGCGGGCGGGGTGGGTTGCTGCTGTTGCTGGACGCAGGCGCCGAGCAGGGCGAGCGTAGCAATGCAGAGCAGGCGCGGTAGTGCGCGTTGAGTGGACATGGGCTGATCTCTCCCTGGCTGAACAGGGAGGAGGGTAGTTACATCCACCGGCTGCGTCACCCGTCCAGTGAGAGCTAATTCATTCGCGAAAGGGCCGTGCAGCGGCCCAGTCGGCGTTCGGCGGCTCACCACACCTTTGCTGCCGTCGACGAAGAAAGTGCATGGGGGGCGCCCCTCGACTCATGCGGAAAAACCGGGTATCAAGCCAAAGATATTTGCGCGGGAGTCACGAATGAAAACCACCCTGGACGAGCTGCAAGCCTTTACCGCCGTGGTCGACACCGGCTCCATCACCGCTGCCGCCGAGCAACTGGGACAGACCGCCTCCGGGGTCAGCCGCGCCCTGAGCCGGCTGGAGGACAAGCTCGACGTCACGCTGCTGCGCCGCACCACCCGCCGCCTGGAACTGACCGAGGAAGGCGAAGCGTTCCTGGTCCAGGCGCGGCGCATCCTCGCCCAGGTGGAAGAAGCCGAAGAGCAGATGGCCCTGCGCCGGCAGAAACCGGCCGGACGCCTGCGCGTCAATGCGGCTTCTCCCTTCATGCTGCATGTGCTGGTGCCGCTGGTGGCGGGCTTTCGTGAGCGTTACCCGGAGATCGAACTGGAGCTGCACAGCAGCGACCAGATCATCGACCTGATCGAGCATCGCACCGACATAGCCATCCGCATCGGCACCCTGCGCGACTCCACCCTGCATGCCCGCCCCCTGGGCAGTAGCCGCATCCGCGTGCTGGCGAGCCCCGCCTATCTCAAGGCCCATGGCACACCGAAAAAAGTGGAAGACTTGCAACGTCACGACCTGATTGGTTTCACCCAGCCGGAAAGCCTCAACCAGTGGCCCCTGCGTAGTGCGCTGGGGGACGACGTGCAGATCGAGCCGACAATCAAGGCGTCCAGCGGCGAAACCCTGCGCCAGCTCGCCCTGTCCGGTTCCGGCATCGTCTGCCTGTCGGATTTCATGACCCAGCAAGACCGCGCCAACGGCAGCCTGGTCCAGCTTCTGGCTGCGGACACCCTCGAAGTGCGCCAGCCGATCAATGCCGTGTACTACCGCAATACCGCGCTGGCCTCGCGCATCACCTGTTTTCTTGACCATGTAAGCCAGTGTCTGAAGGACAACGCCTGGGCAGAGCGAGGTTGAGAGGCGGAAACGGCCGAACGTAAGCGTTCACTAGAAGAAGGCCGCGCGGTGAATTTTCCATCTATTCGTACAAAGCGTAAGCCCACTCCTACGTGGCATGACGGCTCTTCCTATAGGGGGGTATCTCGTCGCTCTCTAACATGCTCGGTTTGCATTCAATAGAGGCTTCCAGGAGGAAGGCTCCAGGAGTGAACCCGCATGCAACGTCGCCATCGTCCGCTACTCGTTCGATTGTCTGCCGTACTGCTGGCAACCTTCGCGGTCGCGTACGAGGTCCAGGCCAATACCTGTCGGTGGACGGGTGGATCTCTACGTCCGAGCTACACGCTTTCGGGAATACCGGCTGAAATCCGCCTGACGGAGCGGGTGGCGATAGGCGAAGTCATGGGCACTGCCGAATTTGCGAACAATGCCCTGACGGGCTACGTCGACTGCCAGGGGAGCCTCAACGTTGCCAGGCACCACTATGAGCTGAGCGGTTTGAGTGAAGTGCCCGGGTTCAACAGGACCTATGCGACCGGTGTCGAGGGAATTGGCGTCAAGCTCCGTTTGCGCACCGGCAGCGGCTGGGATAACGGCACTTACCTTCCCGCAGTCTACTCACCTGCATTGCGAATCTATCCGCCACCGCAATTTCGGCTTGAGTTCGTGCGCACCGGCAGCAAAGTCGGTAGCGGACCCATGGCGCTTAACTTTTCGCTGAATTTCAGCACGCAGTACGACCAACGCTTCCAATGGACCACCTGGGGATACGCCGGCAACGTCGCACTGATCAACTCGGCGTTCTTTTCCAGCTGCGAACCCATCCAGCAACTGACCCAAGTGCCGATGGGCGCGGTAACGGCCTCGGCGCTGAAGGGAGACCGGGCGCCGGTCAAACCTTTTGCCTTCGATGTGCGCTGCAAAGGCCTGGATAACCCCGGGACGGGGCTGGTGGGCGTCTCCTTCGAAGGCAAGTCACCCCGCGCGGGCCGGCTCGAACTGGACAGCGGCGACCTGAGCGCACGTGGTGTCGAGATTGCTCTGAAGGATGCGCAGGGCAACGACCTGCCCATTGGTAACCATAAGGCCCAGAAGCTCGAGCCTGAGGGGGAAGATGCCGACGGTTACCTCTACCGCTTCAGTGGCAGCGCGCAGTACATCCAGACTTCGCAGGACATCGAAGGCGGCGAGGCAAACGCCTCGCTGACCTACATCCTCGATTACAACTGATCCATCGGCAGGCGTTCGGCACGCGCAGGCAACGCCGAGGCGGCGCTGTTCGGTTCATGACGCGGGGGACGTGGTGTCCGTTATTTCAATCACGTATTCACCCGTCTCCAGCTTGATTCCCGTTTATTTCGGGGTTTTCCTGGGATTTCTATTTCTGGCGTTCCAAATATCGAACACCTGCGCTTGGCATTGTGAATTATATCGTGTAAATTTTCATGAAATTTCATATTGAAAAATTCACGAGGCACCCATGTTCAAGCAGTCCGCCCAGCATGTCGGCACCTACTACGCCCGCACCTATCCCTGCAGCCTTCCGCTGCGACCGATTCAGGCCGGCAGCGAGGAGACCGATGTCCTGATCATCGGTGCCGGCTTCAGTGGTCTGCATACCGCCCTGCGCCTAGCCGAGGCCGGCAAGCGCGTGACCCTGCTGGAAGCCAGCCGCGTGGCCTGGGCCGCTTCGGGGCGCAACGGTGGGCAGGCGCTGCTGGGCTGGTCCTGCGATATGCCGCCGCTGGAGAAAGCGCTGGGCCTGGAGCGTACCCGTCGCCTGTGGGACAGCATGCGCTGGGCCGCCGAGGAGATGCGCGAACTGCCGGTCCGCCACGGGTTCGATGTGGACTACCGCGTCGGCAGCCTCTGGACCGCCGTGATGGAGCGCCGGGTGAAGTTCCTCGAAGAAGCCCAGGCCGACGCTATTCACAAGTGGGGCTACGACCGGATGCGTCTGATCCGCCGCGACGAGCTGGGCGAGTGGATCGACAGCCCGCGCTACCAGGCTGCGCTCTACGACCCGGAAGCCGCCCACCTCAACCCGTTGAAGCTGGCCCAGGGCCTGGCGGCCGCCATCGAAGCCCGTGGCGGACGCATCTACGAGCAGAGCCAGGTGCTGGAATACCGTGAAACGCCCTCCGGCTATGTGGCCCGCACCGCCCAGGGCGAAGTGCGCGGCAGCACCCTGGTGATGGCCTGTAACGCGTACGTCGACCGTCTCGACCGCCAACTTTCCAGCCGCCTGCTGCCGGTGGGCTCCTATCAAGTCGCCACCGCGCCGCTGGACCCGGAACTGGCGCGCTCGCTGCTGCCGAAGAACAGCTGCGTGATCGACAACCAGTTCGTGCCGGACTACTTCCGCCTCACCCCCGATAACCGTCTGTTGTTCGGCGGCGGCTGCACTTACCTGGGCGGCCTGCCCAAGGACGTGCCGGCTGCCACCCGGCCTTACCTGGAACGCGTGTTCCCGCAGCTCAAGGGTGTGGAGATCGAGTTCGGCTGGGGCGGGCATATCGACGTCAGCATGAAGCGCACCCCGGATATCGGCCGCGAAGGTTCGCGCTACTGGCTCCAGGGCTTCTCCGGTCACGGCATCCTGCCGACCCTGGCCGGCGCCAAGGCGGTGAGCGACGCCATCCTCGGCAACGACGACCTGCTCGATCTGTACCAGGCCATAGGCAACCCGCGCTTCCCGGGCGGTTCGTTGTTGGCCGCGCCCCTGGAAGCTGCGGGCAAGGCCTATTACCGCCTCCGGGATGTGATTTAAGGTCGCGCCATTCGAGTACGACCGGAGCGCTCCAATGGACAAGCAAGACGAAATCGAAAGCCTCGCGATCCTGATTCGCGACCTGCGCAAACACAAGAACGTGACCCTGGGAGACCTCGCCGCGCGCATCGATCGCTCGGTGGGCTTCCTCTCCCAGGTGGAGCGCGGGCTCTCGCGTCCGACCGTGGCCGACCTCACCGCCATCAGCGAAGCGCTGGGCGTGCCGACCACCTACTTCTACAACCTGAGCAAGCCGCGCGAGACGCCCTGGGTCACCCGCCCCGGCGAGCGCCGCACGCTCTATTACGCCGGCGGCATCACCGACGTGCTGGCCTCGCCCACCATGTCCGGCGGCTTTTCCATGCTCGAGAGCCACCTGGCACCCGGCGCCACCAGCGGCGAAGGCCACCTGGACGACAGCTCGGAGCAGGGCGGTTTCGTGCTCGAAGGCGAGCTGACGGTGTGGTACGGCGACGACGCCGAGCCGGTCACCCTTTACCCGAATGACAGTTTCCAGCTGCCGCCCCATGCGCAGTTCCGCTACGCCAATCTTTCCGACAAACCAACGCGGGTGCTTTGGGTATTTACCTGAAGCGACAGCTCGCAGGACAGCAGTGATGACAACAACAAACCAGTACCCCGACCTGCTCAGCGAAGTCCGCGCCTTCCGTGCCCAGTACCCGGAAGTCCGCTATGTCGACCTGATCTGCCTGGACATTCCCGGCCACTTCTACGGCAAGCGCTACCCCGTGGAGATGGTGGAGAAAGTGGCCGCCGGCAGTCCGCTGAAAGTGCCGCAGAACTGCGTGCTGCTGGGCACCCAGGGTGGGCTCTATCCGATTGGCGACTACTGCTTCAACGACGGCGACCCGGACGCGCCGCGTCGCCTGGTGCCTGGCACCCTGAAGCCGGTGCGCTGGGAGAAGGAACCCCTGGGACAGATGCTCATCACCTCCGACGGTACCGAAGCGCCCATCGAGTTCGAGCCGCGCGAAGTGCTGGCGCGGGTCCTGCAACGCCTGGAAAAACGTGGCATCCGCCCGGTGGTGGCCTTCGAACTGGAGTTCTACCTGTTCGACCGCAAGCTGCAGAATGGCCTGCCGCAGTTCCCCCGCGACCCGCTTTGCGATGACGAAGACGACCAGCCGAACATGCACATCGAGCGTCTGTCGCGTTTCTCCTCGGTGCTCCATGAGATGGTCGAGGCGGCCAACGAACAGGGCGTCGCCGCCAACGTCATCACCGCCGAACTCGGCCCGGGCCAGTTCGAGATCAACTTCGGCCACTGCGACGACGGCCTCCAGGCCGCCGACTGGGCCGCCCTGTTCTGCCGCAGCACCCGTGGCGTGGCGATGAAGCACGGCCACCGCGCCAGCTTCATGAGCAAGCCCTACCTGAACGCACCGGGCAGCGGCATGCACGTGCACGTCAGCCTTTACGACCGCGACGGCCACAACCTGCTGGCCGCCAACGAGCAGCGTCCGCTGCGCCATGCCGTGGCCGGCTGCCTCGACCTGCTGCCGCACTGCATGCCGATCTTCGCCGCCAACCACAACGCCTTCCGCCGCTACGGCGCCATGGTCAACGCCGCCAGCCGTGCCAGCTGGGGCTTCGAAGACCGCGATGCGTGCATCCGCATTCCCGAGTCCGATGGCCGCAACCTGCGCATCGAACACCGCCTCGCCGGCGCCGACGCCAACCCCTACCTGGTGCTGGCCGCCATCCTTACCGGCATGGAGCACGGCCTGGACGCCGCCCGCGAGCCCATCGCCCCGCTCAACGAAGACCGTTCCAGCGGCATCGACTTCCCCACGGACATGCTCACCGCCGTGACCGCCATGCGCAGCCACCCCGATGTGAACGAAGGCCTGGGCAGCGAATTCGTGATGGTCTATTGCGAGAACAAGCGCCAGGAATACCTGGATTTCATGAACGAGGTCAGCGCGCGGGAATATCGCTGGTACATGTGATCGCCTGAGTCTTTTTCGCCGGCAGACGTAGGGAGGAAATCGCCTTTCATGTCCACCGTCCAGTGTTCCGCCTGGGGATGAATGGTGGACCTGTGAAACGTGGTCCACCCGACGACTGCACCGGAGGTGGTCCGAGCGTCACCCCTCTCCGCTTCAGGGAGAGGGGACGGGGGAGAGGGTGTCCGAGCCGAACGCCATCAGCAGATCCTCCACGAACGCCAGCTGCGCCTCGCTCGGCTGGCGCCCGCGATGGCTGCTGAGGTGGAACTGCACGCGATAGCCCGTCTCCTCCGGCAGCAGCGCCTGCAGCTGACCGGCTGCCTCCCAGGGCGCGGCGATGTGCTCCGGCAGGTAGCCGATATGCGCGCCCGACAGGATGAAGGCAAGGCTGCACTCCACCTGTTCGGTGCGCGCACTGCTCGGGCCGCTCTGGAAGGGCTGCCGCGCTTCTTCGAAACGGTACGGGTGATGCACCAGGTCGCAGTCGGCCAGGTCGTCGAGACTGACCTGCCCACGCCCGAACAGCGGGTGTCCGACACCACAGAACAACCGTTGCTGCTCGCTGAACAGCGGCTGGTAGTCCAGCGCCGCCTGGGTGCCCGAGAAGTAACCGATCGCCAGGTGCAGCTGGTCTTGCAGCAGGCGCCGCTCCAGCTCGGCCGGCATGGCACTGATCAGCTCGAACTGCACCGCCTGGTTGCGCTGGCGGAAGCG
Organism: Metapseudomonas resinovorans DSM 21078; assembly: GCF_000423545.1. GTDB lineage: Bacteria > Pseudomonadota > Gammaproteobacteria > Pseudomonadales > Pseudomonadaceae > Metapseudomonas > Metapseudomonas resinovorans. The sequence goes on along the minus strand of NZ_KE384032.1, from coordinate 82,637 downwards.
CCCGATGGCCTCTCCCAGGCGTTGCAGCACCTGGTTGTCTAGGGCTTCGGAAAGGCCGATGCGCAGTTCCCCCAGAAGCAGGTCGGCCATCCCCTGCGCCTCGCCCTTGAAGGTCTCGATGGCGCCGAACAGCTTGCGCGTGGCAGCCAGCACCTGCTCGCCCTTGGGGGTCAGGCGAAAGCCTGCCTTGCCGCGCTCGCAGAGGCGAAAGCCCAGGCGCGTCTCCAGCTTGGCCATCTGCGTGCTGATGGTGGACTGGCCGATGCCCAGCTCGCCCTGGGCGGCGCTGAAGCCACCGCTTTCCACCACCGTGACGAAGATGCGCAGCAGTTGCAGGTCGAGGTCATGGAGCTGGCTGAGCATGGCGGCACCAAACATTGATGGATGTAGATGCCAAAGTAGAACACTTCATATTTATTCAAAGCAAAGCCGGGCGCAGCATGGCTCCACCTTATCCCTCCGAGGAGCCCACCATGCGTTTCCCCTTGTTGCTTGCCGCCCTGTTCGCCTGCGCCTTGCCCGTGCAAGCCGAAGACAAGGCGCTGAACCTCTACAGCTGGTCCGCCTACATCCCGGAGAAGGCCTTGCAAGGCTTCAAGACTGAAACCGGCATCGAGGTGAAGTACGACATCTTCGACAGCGCCGAAGCCCTGGATGCCAAGCTGCTCACCGGTGGCAGCGGTTATGACGTGGTCTTCCCCGCCAGCAGTGGCCTGGCCCGCGCCATCCAGGCCCAGGCAGTGCAGCCGGTGCAGCGCGAACGACTGAAGAACTTCGCCAACCTCGACGCCGAACTGCTGGCCAAGCTGGCCGCCGTCGACCCGGACAACCGCTTCGGCGTGCCTTATACCTGGGGCACCGTGGGCCTGGGCATCAACCAGGAGGCCGTGGCCAAGCGCATTCCCGATGCACCGCTGAACAGCCTCGACCTGCTGTTCAAGCCCGAATACGCCAGCCGTCTCAAGGATTGCGGCATCGCCGTGATCGACTCGCCGCAGGAGGTCATCAGCGTCGCGCTGCATTACCTCGGCAAGGACCCGTACAGCACCGACAAGGCCGACCTTGCGGCCGTGCAACAGCTCTTCGCCGAGCTGCAACCGAACGTGCGCTACGTGGGCTCCGGCAAGCACATCAACGATCTGGCCAAGGGGGATATCTGCCTGGCGCTGACCTACAACGGCGACGCGGCCATCGCCGCCGACCAGGCGCGGCAGGCGCAGATGCCCTTCGAGGTGATCTACCGCATCCCCCGTGAAGGCACGCTGATCTGGTTCGACACCATGGCCATTCCGGCCGACGCGCCGCACCCCGAGGCGGCTCACGCCTTCATCGACTACATGCTGCGCCCCGACGCCATTGCCGAACTGACCAACAGCCAGTTCTTCGCCAATGCCAACCAGGCTGCCAATCCGCTGCTGACACCGGAGGTGGCCGGCGACCCGGATATCTACCCGAGCAAGGACGTGCGTGATCGCCTGTTCGGCGAGCAGATCCAGTCGCTCAAGGACCAGCGTGCGCGCACTCGCCTCTGGACTTCGTTCCGTACTCAGTACTGAGTCGCCTTCAACCACCCTCACGCTCACCCCCTCTCCAAATGGGAGAGGGGATCATTGGAGACCGATGATATGGACCACGCCTTCGACAACGACCAGGCCATGACCCGCGACAGCCTCTATGGCACCGCTGCCGAATCCACCTATGCCGGCATCACCAGCTTCATGCGCCGCCGCTACAGCCGCGACCTGCGCGGCGTCGACCTGGTGGTGAGCGGGGTGCCTTTCGACACCGCCACCACCAACCGCCCCGGCAGTCGCTTCGGACCGCGCGCCATTCGCGCTGCATCGGTGCAGATGGCCTGGGCGCGGCATTACCCCTGGGAGTTCGATCCGTTCGACCACCTGGCGGTGATCGACTACGGCGACTGTGCCTTCGACCACGGCACCCCGCAGGACACGCCGGAAATCATCCAGGCCCATGCCGCGCGCATCCTCGAATCCGGCGCAGCGATGCTCACCCTGGGCGGCGACCATTTCATCAGTTACCCGCTGCTCAAGGCCCACGCGGCCAAGCATGGCCCGCTGTCGCTGATCCACTTCGACGCCCACAGCGATACCTGGCCGGATGAAGAGGTGAAGCGCATCGACCACGGCACCATGTTCTATCACGCCGCCCGCGAGGGTCTGGTCGACCCGTCACGCTCGGTGCAAGTGGGGTTGCGCACCACCAACGACGACGTGATGGGCTTCCAGGTGTTGGATGCCCGCGAGGTACACCGCCACACGCCCGAGCAGATCGCCGAACGTATCCGCGCGCGGGTAGGGGACAACCCCGTGTACCTGACCTTCGACATCGACTGCCTCGACCCGGCCTTCGCCCCCGGCACCGGCACCCCGGTGTGCGGCGGCCTGTCCAGCCACCAGGCGCTGGAAATCCTCCGTGGCCTGCGCGGCATCAACCTGGTGGGGATGGACGTGGTGGAAGTCGCGCCGCCCTACGACAACGCCGAAGTCACCGCCCTGGCCGGCGCCACCCTGGCGATGGAGATGGTTTGCCTGTACGCGGCGCGGCACAAGTTGGGGATGAAGTAAGCGGCGTCCAGCCGAGTGGACCGTAGGATGGGTTGAGGTACGAAACCCATCGCAACCGAAGCCGATGGGTTTCGCTGCGCTCAACCGCATCCTACGAACCGGTGTCACCTCACCACAACGCCAGGACCGTAGGATGGGTTGAGGTACGAAACCCATCGCAACCGAAGCCGATGGGTTTCGCTGCGCTCAACCGCATCCTACGAATCGGTGTCACCTCACCACAACGCCAGGGTGTAGCTCAGGATCAGCCGGTTCTCGTCGATGTCGCTGCCGAAGTTGCTGCGGGTGCTCGCGTTGCGCCACTTCACGCCGAGGTTCTTCAGCGGTCCGCTCTGCACCACGTAGGCGATGTCGGTGTTGCGTTCCCACTCCTTGCCTTCACCGGCCGCGCCGCGCAGATCGACGTTGTCGCCCGACAGGTAGCGCGTCATGAAGGTCAGGCCGGGGATGCCCAGGGCCGCGAAGTTGTAGTCGTAGCGCGCCTGCCAGGAGTGTTCGTCTTCGTTGCTGAAGTCGTTGATCTGCACCAGGTTCACCAGGTAGGCGTCGGTGCCGTTGATGCTGGCAAAGCCGGTGTCGCCACTCATGCGCTGGTAGCCCAGGCCGAAGGCGTGGCCGCCCAAGGCGTAGGTGAACATCGCGCCGAAAGCGTCGTTATCCACATTGCTGCCGCCATCGTCGGTGCTGTGCGCCCAGCGGATATCGCTCTTCAGTGACTGCCCTTCGGCAATGGGCAGCAGGTGGTTCAGGGTCAGGTAGTGCTGCTTGTAGATGCCGTCGAGGCCGCCGTAGTGGTAAGCGCTGCTGAGGTTGGGCGTCCACTTGTAGGTCGCACCGGCGAAGTCGAATTGATCGCTGGTTTTTGTCCGGCCCAGGACGATGTTGCGGTTACCGCCGTTGAAGACCGACATCTCTTCGTTGTCCGAAGAGTTGCGCAGGTTGATGCGGTCGAAGCGGCCGAGGTCGAGGCTGAGGTTTTCCACTTCCGCCGAGTTCGCCCAGGCACCCCGGAAGGTCTGCGGCAGCAGGCGGCTGTCGTTGTACAGCGCCACCGGCAGCTTGGGCAGCAGGGTGCCGACCTTGAGGGTGCTCTGCGAGAAACGCAGCTTGGCGGTCAGGCCCAGTTCGCCGTACTCATCCTGGGCGCGATTGGGCCGCTCGCGGTCGGACTTCAGCAGGCCGGTGCCGGTGCGATCCGGGCTGGAATCCAGCTTCACGCCCAGCAAGCCGAGGGCGTCCACGCCCACGCCGACGGGGCCGTCGGTGTAGCCCGACTCATAGCGCAGCAGGAAGCCCTGGGCCCATTCTTCGGCCTTGCTCTGGGCGGAGCCGTCCTGGCGGAAGTCGCGGTTGAAGTAGAAGTTGCGCAGCTCAAGGCTGGCCTTGGAGTCCTTGATGAAGTCGGCGCTGACCGGGCCGCAGAAGGTCAGGGCAGTGACGCCGCAAAGAGCGAGGCTGAGGGTGTTGCGATCCATGTGTTTTCCTCTTCTTGTTGTTGTTCAGGCACAGCGATACCCGCTCCGGCGCGAAACGCCGAAGGCGGAAGAGACTGAAAAAAAGACGCGGACCCAGGACGGGCCCGCGCTATCACGCACAATCTTTACGAGGCGATCAGCTCACGCAGTCCGATACGCCCCTCGCGGAACAGCCGCGCATCCATCAGCTTCGGCTCGTGCACGATGGGTCGGAAATCCATGCGGGCCAGGATGTCCCGCTCCAGGTCCACGCCGGGTGCGATCTCGATCAGCTCCAGGCCTTCCGTGGTCAGGCGGAACACGCAGCGCTCGGTGACGTAGAGCACCGGCTTGCCTGACTCGGCAGCAAGCCTGCCGGCGAAGGTGCGGTGTTCCACTTCCTGGACGAACTTGCGCACCTCGCCGTCCTGCACGATGCGTAGCTCGCCGTTCTCGATGCGGATGTCCTGGGTGCCGGCGCTGAAAGTGCCGACGAAGACCACCGCCTTGGCGTTCTGGCTGATGTTGATGAAGCCGCCGGCGCCCGCCAGGCGAGTGCCGAACCGGGATACGTTGAGGTTGCCCTCGGCGTCGGCCTGGGCGAGGCCGAGGAAGGCGATATCCAGGCCGCCGCCGTCGTAGAAGTCGAACTGGTAGGGCTGGTCGATCAACGCGCTGTGGTTGCTCGCCGCCCCGAAATCCAGGCCCGAGGCGGGCACGCCACCGATCACGCCGGGCTCGGCGGTCAGCGTCAGCAGGTCGATCACGCCTTCCTCCGCGGCCACGGCGGCCACACCTTCGGGCATGCCGATGCCGAGGTTGACCACCGCGCCCGGCGGCAGCTCCAGGGCGGCGCGGCGGGCGATCAGCTTGCGCAGGTCAAGCGGCATGGGCGCCAGGCTGTCCACCGGCACCCGCACCTCGGCGGCGAAGGCCGGGTTGTAGGTGGTGGCGAAGGTCTGCTGATGGTTTTCCGGGCGGGCTACCACCACGCAGTCCACCAGTATCCCGGGGATCTTCACGTCGCGCGGGTTCAGCGAGCCACGGGCCACCACGCGCTCCACCTGGGCGATCACCAGGCCGCCCGAATTGCGCGCGGCCATGGCGATGGCCAGGCTCTCGATGGTCAGCGCCTCGCGCTCCATGGAGAGGTTGCCGTCTTCGTCGGCGCTGGTGGCGCGGATCACCCCGACGTGGATCGGGAAGGCCTTGTAGAACAGGTAGTCCTCGCCCTCGATGGGCATGCGTCGCACCAACTCCTCGGTGGTGCGCGCATTCAGCTTGCCGCCGCCGAACGCAGGGTCGACGAAGGTGCCCAGGCCGACCTTGGACAGTTGCCCCGGCTTGCCTGCCGCGATATCGCGGAACAACTGCGAGATCACACCCTGGGGCAGGTTGTAGGCCTCGATGCGGTTATCCACGGCGAGCTTCTGCAAGCCCGGCACCAGGCCCCAGTGGCCACCGATCACCCGACGCACCAAGCCCTCATGGGCCAGGTGGTTGAGGCCGCGGCCCTTGCCGTCGCCTTGTCCGGCGGCATACACCAGGGTCAGGCCCTGCGGCGCCTGCCGGGCGGCGAAGCGCTGTTCCAGGGCGATGGCGATTTCCTCGGCGAAGCCGATGCCGACGAAACCGCCCGTGGCCAGGTTGGCGTTGTCCGGAATCTTGGCGACCGCATCGGCGGCGCTCATCACTTTGCTCATTCGGTACCTCGAGCGGTCAATCTGAATTCGGGGGCCTTGCTTCAGCGGCCTGGTAAGGATCAGAAACTCCCGAACAGGCTGCCCAGGGTGATCACCACGGTCAGCGCCATGAGCGGGAAGATCACGGTGTTCATGAAGATGAATTTGTACGAATCGCGGTGGGTCAGCTTGCAGATGGCCAGCAGCGAGATCACCGCGCCGTTGTGCGGCAGGGTGTCCATGCAGCCGGAGGCCATGGCGGCGACGCGGTGCAGCAGCTCAGGGCTGATGCCGGCGGCGTTGGCCATTTCCAGGTACTGCGCACCGAGGGTCTTCAGCGCGATGGACATGCCGCCGGAGGCCGAGCCGGTGATGCCGGCGAGGATGTTCACGGCGACGGCTTCGGACACCAGCGGGTTGCCCGGCACGCTGAGCACCAGGTCGCGGATCACCACGAAGCCGGCGAGCGAGGCGATCACGGTGCCGTAACCCACTTCGGACGCGGTGTTGAGGATCGGCAGCATGGAGCCGAAGGTGCCGTCGTTGAGGCTTTGCTTGAGGTCGGTCCAGCGCTTCCAGTGCAGGCCGATCAGCAGCAGCACGGCGGCGCTGAGGGCGACGATGATGGACCAGATGCCGATCACCGACTTGGCGTCCTGCAGGCCGCCGAACTCGGGCTTGGCCAGGAAGCTGGTATCGACATTCGGCAGCACCTGCTTGGCCATCAGGAAGTTGAGGACGATCACCAGCAGGATCGGCAGCAGTGCCAGCCAGAAGCCAGTGGTCTGTACGCCAACTTGCTCCGTCGCCTCATTCTTGTGTTCGCCGTAGCCTTCGCCGGCTGCCATCAGCTTGCGGGCCTGGGCGCTCAGCCACCAGCTGCCGAGGCCGAGCATCATCAGGCCGCCGATCAGGCCGAGGATGGGCGCGGCAAAGGCGTCGGTGCCAAAGAAGGGGCTGGGGATGGCGTTCTGGATGGCCGGGGTGCCGGGCAGCGCGGTCATGGTGAAGGTGAAGGCGCCGAGGGCGATGGCACCCGGCAGCAGGCGCTTGGGAATGCCCGCCTCGCGGAACAGCGCGGTGCCGATGGGGTAGACCGCGAACGCCACCACGAACAGCGACACGCCGCCGTAGGTCAGCAAGCCGCAGGCCAGCACGATGGCCAGGATGGCGCGCTCGCGGCCGAGCTTGGCAACGATGCCGTGGGCGATGGCGCGGGCCGAGCCTGAGTCGTCCATCAACTTGCCGAAGATGGCGCCGAGCAGGAACAGCGGAAAGAACTGGATCAGGTAGCCGCCCAGGGACTTCATGAAGACCTGGGTGTAGGTCGGCAGCATCAGCGCCGCGTCGCCGGCGAAGAGCACCGCCAGCAGGGCCAGGAGGGGCGCGAGGATCAGTACGTTGATGCCGCGGTAGGCGAGGTACATCAGCAGAGCGAGAGAAATCAGGATACCTAGGGTGCCCATGGGGACTTCCTTCTTGTTGTTGTTTTCCGCCGCGTCGAGGCGGCCGGTGGCGGGCCATTGTGCGGCCCATGGCGCTCATAGAGCGAAAGCTGTGCCAAGTGCGGTGAAGAGCGCGCCAAAGGCTCTGGGGCGGGGCTTCACGGCTGAGAGGGGAGTTTCGCCGGGGAAAGTTTGTGTCTACAAATCTGGACATTGCCCAGGAAGTTGGACGCCCCGTTAAGGGGGTGTCCAACCGAATGGACAGCTGCGCTGCTTAACCCTACAAAGGCTGGTTCGCCGGCGAATGCGCGATCAGATCCCGTGAGCCTGCAACTTGTTGTACAGGCTCGCCCGGGCGATGCCGAGGCGCTCGGCGGCTTGGGTGCGATTGCCGTTGCAGGCGGCGAGGGCGGCGAGGATGGCCTGGCGTTCGGCGGCGGCCACGCTGTCGGCGAGGAGGCGGATCTCGCCGGTGGCAGGCGCTGGTGCGGGTGCCGGGGGCGCAAGGGCAGCGCCGGCTGGCAGCGGGTCTACCAGCAGTGGGCGCAGGGCGCTGGTGCTGAGTGGGCCGGCATCGCTGCTCATCTGCGCGCGCTCCAGCAGGTTGCGCAGCTCGCGCACGTTCCCCGGCCAGGGCTGGGCCTGGAGCAGGTGCAGGGCGTCGTCGGCCAGCTCCAGGGGCGGCTGGCCGGAGCGGCTGGCGATGTCGTCCAGCAGGTGTTCGATCAGCGCTGACAGATCCTCGCGCCGTTCGCGCAGGGGCGGCAGGCGCAGGGCCAGGACGTTGAGCCGGTAGTAGAGGTCCTCGCGGAACTGCCCGGCGGCCACCTTGGCTTCGAGGTCCACGTGGGTGGCGGCGATCACCCGCACATTCAGCGCCTTGACCTGGTTGGAGCCCAGCGGCTCCACCTCCTGCTCCTGCAGCACGCGCAGCATCTTCGCCTGCAGCGGCAGGGGCAGGTCACCGATCTCATCGAGGAACAGCGTGCCGCCGTCGGCCAGCTCGAACTTGCCGGCACGGGCGCGTTTGTCGGCGCCGGTGAAGGCGCCGGGCGCGGTGCCGAACAGCTCGGCTTCCACCAGGGATTCGGGAATGGCCGCCACGTTCACCGCTACGAAAGGCCCGTTGGCCCGCAGCGAGAGGTTGTGGATGCCCTGGGCGAGCAGCTCCTTGCCCGTGCCGGTTTCACCGCGCAGCAGCACCGTGGCATCCAGTTGCGCGGCGCGGCGGGCCTGGCGTTTCACCTCGCTGGCGGCGGCGCTGCTGCCGATGAATCCGGCGATGGTGTAGCGCGCACGGCGGGCCTTGGCCAGCTCGCGCTGGGTGGCGGCCAGCTGGGTCTGCAACTGGTTGTACTTGGCCATGACCGGCTGCAGGTGGCGTGCGCGGTCGAACAGCACGAAGCCCAAGGCGCCGACCAGGGTGCCGTCCTCGTCGCGCAGGGGAATGCGGGTGACCACGAAGTGCTCGTCGCCGAAGGCCATCAGGTCGAGCATGCTCGGCTGGCCGTTCTGCACCACTTCACGCAGGCGGCTGGCGGGCAGGACTTCTTCGATTTCCTTGCCGAGCACGCTGCGCGGGTCCGTGATGCCGACCTTCGCGGCGTACTTGTCGTTGATCCAGACGATCCGCGCCTGGCGATTCACCGCAATGGTGCCCTCGCACTGGGCGTTGAGGTGGTCGAACAACAGCGGCATGGCCACTTCGCGGAACCGTTCGGGAGAGACGCCGATGACCAGACCGTTCTGGTCGATGTCTTCGCTGGCGATGGGCATGGCAGGGGCATCCGGCTGAAACATCAGGCAGCGATTATGGAGGTGCGCCCGATGAACGCCTAGCCTGTACGAAGGTCGGTAACCAGGCGTACGGCATTTCTCACAAGGAGCTTCACATGGACCTTATCCGCATCCTCATCGCCATCCTCCTGCCGCCTCTGGGCGTGTTCCTCCAGGTGGGTTTCGGCGGTGCCTTCTGGCTGAACATCCTGCTCACCCTGCTGGGCTACATCCCCGGCATCGTCCACGCGGTGTACATCATCGCCAAGCGGTAGGAAGGGGCAGGCGGATCACCATTGATGGTTTTCGCAAGCTCTACCCATCCTACGCACTGAAGCTCAGCGTTCTTCGTAGGATGGTGTAGAGCGGAGCGAAACCCATCGAGCGGCGTCAGTCCACCAGCTTGATCAACAGGATGCCGGCGGTGACCACGCAGGCCGCGAGGATGCGGCGGATGCCGAACGGCTCCTTGAACACCAGGCTGGCGATGATGGCGGCGATGATCACGCTGCTTTCGCGCAGGGCGGCAACCTTGGCCACGTTGTCCAGGGTCATGGCGAACAGCACCAGGCCGTAGGCGACGCAGTAGTTGAAGCCGCCGAACAGGCCGATACGCCAGTTGTCGCGGGCGAAGCGCAGCACCAGCGGGCCGCGGCGCATCCAGGCGAGCAGCGGGATGGTCATGCTCTGCATCAGCGTCAGGTAGACCACGAACTGCAGCACGCTGTCGGCGCGGCGCACGCCCTGGGCGTCGATCAGCGTATAGAGCGCCACCCCGGCACCGGCCAACGCCGCGCAGCCCAGTGCCTTCAACGCCCGGGATTCCAGGCGGGTGGAGAGCAGGCTGAGGATGCCGACCGAGATCAGCACCACGCCCAGCAGCATGGCGCCGGACAGGTGTTCGCCGAACACCAGCCCGGCCGACAGCGCCACCAGCAGCGGCGGCAGGCCGCGCACCACCGGGTAGACCTGGCCGAAGTCGCCGTACTGGTAAGCGCGGATCAGCAGCAGGCGGTACAGGGTGTTGACCACCACCGACAGCCCGATCAGCCCCCAGACCGCCAGCGGCGGCGGGCTCACCAGCGGCAGCAGGGCGATGCTGAAACAGAAGGCCACGCCATCCACCAGCGCCATCGACGAGAGGCGGTCGCTGCCGGATTTGATCACCGCGTTCCAGGCCGCGTGCATCAGTGCGGACAGCAGCACCAACAGGGTGGCGAGATCGGTGTCGGTGAGCACGGCGGGCTCCGGTAATGGTGGGAGAGGTGTGGGCTAGCGTGCGGCTTCATCGTTCCATCATTCAAATCGTTTATCGTTATCCGTCGAATAAGTCCCACTGATGGAGTGGCCATGAACCTCTTCCAACTCCGCGCCTTCGATGCGGTGGTCCGCGAGGGCAGCTTCACCCGCGCCGCCGAGCGCCTGTGCATCAGCCAGCCAGCGGTCACCGGGCATATCAAGGCGCTGGAGGAGCACTACCAAGTGTGCCTGCTGCGCCGCTCCGCCCGCCAGGTGGAACCTACCGAACTGGGCCGGCGCCTGGCTGCCATCAGCCACCAACTGTTCGCCCTGGCGGAACAGGCCGAAGACTTGCTGGATACCAGCCAGGCGCTGGAGTCCGGCCGCCTGGACCTTGCCGCCGACAGCCCGCACCTGGTGATGCCGCTACTGGCGCGAATGCGCGAGCGCCACCCCGGCGTGACCATCAACCTGCGCCTGGGCAACACTCAGGAAACGCTGGCTGCATTGAACGGCGAGCGGGTGGACCTGGCGCTGATCAGCGACATGAGCGAGCGCCCCGGCCTGCGGCTGCAATCCATTGGCGAGGCGCGCCTGTGTCTGCTGGTTCCGGCGGCGCACCCCTGGGTTGGCACGCGCAAGGACGTGGCCCTGAGTGAGCTGCGTAGCGAGGTGCTGCTGCAACGCGAGCCCGCCTCCCTGACCCGTCGCACCTTCGAAAAGGCCTGCATGGAGCAGGGCCTGGAACTGCGCGCGGCGCTGGAGCTGAACAGCCGCGAGGCGGTGATCGAGGCGGTGGCCGCGGGGCTCGGGGTGAGCATCCTCTACTCGCTGGAAGTCCCGCGTGATCCGCGCGTGGCGGCGCTTCCGTTGAAAGGCGAGGGACTGGTCAGCCGGCACTACCTGGCGTGTCTGGAGCGCTATGCGGAGTTGCGCGTGGTGAAGGCGTTTTTTGAGGTGGCCGGCGAAACCCTCTCCCCCCGCCCCTCTCCCTGAAGGGAGAGGGGAGTCTGTCCGTGCGGCGATGAATCCTGTGCGTCCAGAGGCACTCGGTGTTTCCGGCAGTACCCACAGCCATCAGGCGCGAGTCACCCCTCTCCTCTTCAGGGAGAGGGGGCGGGGGAGAGGGCGGCAGGCCACACCCGTTCGCCAGCCCCCGGCGCTTCCTTCCACGCCTGCAACGACCGCGTCGGCAGGTCGAAGTACTCACGCGTGCGGGCGTAGCCATGCCCGCCCATGCGGCCGATGGCGTCGAGGCCCAACTGGTCGATGTAGAGGGTCTTCGGGTCGATCAGCTCGTCGCGCACATGCACCATCAGCACTTCGCCCAGGATGATTTCCCGCGACTGGCCGATGGACAGGCCCATCATTCGCCGGCACTCCAGGGCGACCGGTGCTTCGGCAATGTACGGGCAGCCGACACGGCTGCCGGGCAGGGCAGTGAGCCCGGCGGCGAGCAGTTCGTCGAAGCCGGGTTCGAAGGGCACCGCGCAGACGTTCATGGCTTCCACCAGCGCGTCGGAGACGATGTTCACGGTGAATTCCTGGTTCAGCAGGATGTTGCGCGTGGTGTCCTTCGGGGTCAGGTCCGCATAGTTCTCCACGCCCAGGGCGAGGATCGGCGGGTCGGCGGACAGGGCGTTGAAGAAGCTGAAGGGCGCGGCATTGGCGCGGCCTTCGGCGTCCACCGTGGTGACCAGGGCGATGGGCCGGGGCACCACGCTGCCGATGAGGATCTTGTATTTCTCGCGCGGGCTCAGTTGGGCAAAGTCGAAGCTCAGCATGGCGTTATCTCTTGTTATTGGTCGGGCTCGCTGGCGAAGGCGCACAGCGGGCGTTCTGCGCTCCAGGCATCGGCGAAGGGAATCGCCGGCTGGAACAGGTCGCGCCAGTCGGGCTGGCCGAAGGCGCGGTCGGCGTGGCTCTGCATCAACTTGTGGTACTGGCGCTGGGCCTGACGCTGCAGGTTGCGATAATCGACGCCGTTGACCTGGCCGCCGTCCATCACGCAGCGGCCGCCGATCCAACTGGCGATGCAGTCGTCGCCCCGTCCGGCGAGGACGAGGTTCTTCAGTGGATCGAACAGCGGCCCCAGGTGCAGGCCGTCGAGGCTGAACACGGTGATATCGGCGCAGGCGCCCGGTGCGAGCCGGCCCAGGTCGTCTCGGCCAAGGGCCTTGGCGCCCCCCAGGGTGGCGGCGTTGTAGAGGTCAAGGGCGCTGGTTTGCGCGCTACCACCTTCCTTGAGGCGGGCGATGTTCAGGCCCTGGCGCATGTTGTCCAGCAGGTCCGCCGGCCAGGTGTCGGTGCCGAGGGCGAAGTTCACCCCGTGGGCACGGTAGCGGCCGAAGGAGTCCAGCGCCTCGCCGTCGCGGGCGAACACCACGGGGCAGTGCACCAGGCTGCTGCCGCTGTTGGCGAGGCGCGCGAGGTCGTCGTCGCCTTCGATGTAGATGCCATGGGGCAGCAGCGTTCGTGGGCCGAGCAGGTCCAGTTCCTCCAGCCAGGCCAGCGGCGCCTTGCCGCGCAGCGCTTTCACCAGGGCCACTTCGCCCGGTCCCTGGCAGCAATGCAGACGGACCGGAGCGGCCAGTTCACGGCTGAGGGCGACTGTGCGTTGCAGCAGCACCGGGGTGCAGGTCTGGATGCGGTCGGGCAGCAGGGCGCCGCGAATCAACCCGTTGTGAGCGCCGTCGAAGTCGCGGAAGAAACGCTCGGCGGCGTCCAGCCCGGCCAGGCCACGGGGTTCGTCCCAATGCTCGGCGAGGCTGCCGTCGGCGCGCAGGTACTGCATGCCGCTCATGTAGCAGGGGCCGAGGTAGGTGCGCAGGCCGAGCTCGCCGGCAATGCCCGCGACCGTCGCGAATTCGTCGTAGGTTTCCGCCCACTCGCGGTAGTACATGGAGGTGATCGGCATGGCCGTGGTGATGCCGTTGCGGATCAGCTGGGTGAAGGCATAGCGGTACTTGAAGACTTCCTCTTCGAAGCGGTAGCTCTCCTTCGGCCCACGGGCGAGGTATTCCGCCGACCACATGCGGCCCATGGCGGCCTCATCGCCGTTGTCGAGACACAGCACGGTGGAGTCGAGATCGCCCAGGGCATCCAGGTCGATGAAACCGGGGCCGAGCAGGGCGTTGCCGTAGTCGATCCACTGGTCCACTGGGCCGGGAAAGCCCCGGCCGACGAAGAGGATGCGGGCGCCTTCGATGATCACCTCGCCATCGCGCCAGAGCACGTGGCGCGTGCCATCGAAGCCGACCACGCAACTGGCCTTGAGGCCGATGCGCGGCGTGTTCACAGGCGGCTCTCCAATAGCCGGCCGTGCGCGGCGATCAGCGTGCCGGCGCGATACACCTGGCGCGTCGGCCGCGCCACCACGGCTTCGCCGAGGCTTTGCGCCTCCATCAGCAGGAAGTCGGCGCGGGCGCCAATCTGCAGGCCGTGCCCGGACAGGCCCAGGGCCTTGGCGCCATTCCGGCTGGCGGCATCGAAGGCGGCGGCCAGCTCGTCGTCCTTGGCGAGGTCGAAGCGGAAGGCCAACAACATGGCGCGCTCCAGCATGTCGCCGTTGCCCATGGGCGACCAGGCGTCGCGGATGCCGTCGGAGCCCAGGCAGAGGTTCACGCCGGTTTCGCGCAGGGCGAGGAAGGGCGGCACTGAGCAGTCGGCCGGCGCCGAACTCATCAGTGAAATATCCAGTGCAGCCAGGCGCTCGGCCAGTGGCTTGACCTGGCTCCAGGGCGCCATGCCCAGGCAATAGGCGTGGCTGATCATCACCCGGCCCTGGCGGTTGAAACGCTCGGTGTAGTCGGCGATGCGGGCGATCTGCCAGAGGCCCAGTTCGCCCTTGTCGTGCAGGTGGATGTCCACGCCCCGGTCGAACTCGGCGGCCAGGCCGAAGACGATATCCAGCTGGGCGATGGGGTCGTTGTCGATGCCGCAGGGGTCGAGTCCGCCGACGTTTTCCACGCCCAGGCCCATGGCCTGGCGCATCAGCTCGGCGGTGCCGGGGCGGCTGACCAGCCCGGTCTGCGGGAACACCACCAGCTCCAGGTCGATCAGGTCGCGGTAGCGCTCGCGCAGGGCTTGCATGGCCTCCACATGGCGCAGGCCGAATTCGGGGTCGATGTCCACATGGCAGCGCATGGTCAGCGAGCCACGGGCGATGCAGTTTTCCAGCAGCGCGCCGGCGCGCTCGGCGATGGGCGCGGTGACCTCGCGCAGCACGCGGCGCTCGTTAGCGATGTAGTCCTTGAGCGTCGGCCCGGCGCTGTTGGGGCGCCAGGGTTGGTCCCAGAGGGTTTTGTCCAGGTGGATGTGGCTTTCCACCAGGGCGCAGGTCATCAGTTGGCCGGCGCCGTCGATATCAGCGGCGGTCAGCGCAACATCGCTCGCCGGGCGGCGCTCGGCGAAGCGGCCGTGCTGGATGAGGAAGTCTTCAGCCGCGCCGCCGAAGGGGCGGACATTGCGCAGCCAATAAGTGTCGGTCATGGGGACATCTCAACGCATGAAGGTGGACGAACGTAGGATGGGTAGAGCCTGCGAAACCCATGCTGC
>NZ_KE384032.1:0-67501 GCF_000423545.1 Metapseudomonas resinovorans DSM 21078 | reverse complement strand
AAAGGCCAAAAGGCAATCGGTCGTGGCTCAGAACGTAGGATGGGTAGAGCCTGCGAAACCCATGCTGATGGTGCTCGGATCGATGGGTTTCGCTCCGCTCTACTGCATCCTACAAAGGCCAAAAAGGCGTCAGCCTTTGAGCTTGGACCAGATGCGGTCCTGCAGCTCGCGGGCCTGGTTGCTGCACTCCTTCTCGGGGCGCAGGCGCTCGGCATAGGCGTCGGGCATGTTGATGGCGTCCATCACGCGCCATTTCTTGTCCAGCAGCGTGTCGCTGTCGATGCCGTTGGCATAGGCGATGGCGTTGGACACGGCGGCAGCGTTCTCGGGCTTCATCATCCAGTCGATGAAGACCTTGGCGTTGCCCGGATGCGGCGCACTCTTGGGCACGGCGAAGTTGTCCTGGAACATGGCCACGCCTTCACGCGGGTAGACGTACTTGATGGTGCTCTTCTGCAGCGTGGCGCGGGCGGTGGAGCCATTCCAGTTCTGCATCATGATCACCTCGCCCGAGGCCATGCGGTCCACGGTGTTGTCGGAGCTGTACATCTTCAGGAAGGGCTTCTGCTTCTGCAGCAATTCGAGGATGCGCTTGGCGTCCTGCGGGTTTTCGCTGCATTCATCCACACCCAGGTAATGGCTGGCGGCGTTGATCACGCTGCTCGGCGTATCCAGCGCGGCGAGCTGGCCCTGCAGTTCGGGGCGCGGCTCGAAGAACTCCTTCCAGGAGTCGTCCAGCGTGCCGCCCGGCACCCGTGCGCTGTCGTAGGAGAAACCGGTGGTGCCCCAGAGGTAGGGCGCCGAGTACTTGCGGCCGGGGTCGAACTCGGGATCGCGGAAGGCCGGTTTCACATGGGCGAAGTTCGGCAGGCTCGGCGCGTCGATTTCCTGCAGGTAGCCCTGCTCGATCAGGGTGCGCATGATCGAGTGCGACGGCACGATCACGTCGTAGGCGGCGCCGCCGGCCTGCAGCTTGGCCAGCAGGGTCTCGTTGCTGTCGTAGCCGTCCATGGTGACCTTGATGCCGGTCTCCTTCTCGAACTTGGCGAGCAGTTCCACCGGGTAGTAGTCGGTCCAGTTATAGAAGAACAGTTCCTTGGGCTCGTCCGCCTGGGCGCAGGCGGCGGCGAAACAGCCGAGGGTCAGACCGGCTACCCCATGACGCAATGCTTTCAACTTCATTGTTTTTCTCTCCGGTTGAAGAACAGGTTGGGCAGAGGTGGAACAGGGATCAGGCGGTGGGTTTGCCCCGCTGGCCGAGCCAGAAGGAGAGCACCACCAGGACGATGGAAATCACCAGCATCAGGGTCGAGATTGCGTTGATCTCTGGGGTTACCCCGGCCTTGATGGCCGAGAAGATGTAGACCGGCAGCGTGGTCGAGCCGGGGCCGGCGACGAAGAAGGTCATGATGAAGTCGTCGAGGCTGACCACGAACGCCAGCACCGCGCCGGACAGCACCGCCGGGAACAGCAGCGGCAGGGTCACCCGGCGGAAGGTGTGGAAGGGGTTGGCGTAGAGGTCGTTGGCCGCTTCCAGCAGGCTCTTGTCCAGGTCGTTCAGGCGCGCGCGAATCGGCAGGTAGGCGAACGGAATGCAGAAGCCGATGTGGGCGATGATCACCGTCAGCAGGCCGAGCTTGATACCAAGCGCCATGAACAGCAGCAGGGTGGCCACCGCCGTGACGATCTCCGGCAGGATCAGCGGCAGGTTGATGCCGCCTTCCACCATCTTCTGCCCGTAGAACGGCCGGTAGGTGGCCAGTGCCGCGAGCAGGGCGATGGCGGTGGCGCAGACGGTGGCGATGCTGGCGACGATCACCGAGTTCAGCGCCGCCGCCTGGATCGACGGGTTGGCGAGAATGCGCCCGTACCAGGCGAAGGAGAACTCGGTCCACACCGTGGCGGTGCGGTTGGCGTTGAAGCTGTAGGCGATCAGCACCAGGATCGGCAGGTACAGGTAGGCCAGTACCAGCAGGCTGGTTTCGCGGGTCAGCGGCAACTTTTTCAGGTGAGAGGCGATCATCAGCGGGCTCCCTGGCGGACGGCCTTGGCGGCTTTCTTGGCGTAGAGGGCGTAGAGCACCAGGGCCAGCAGCATCAGCCCGAGCAGGAGGAAGGACAGCGAGCTGCCCAGCGGCCAGTTGCGCGCGGTGCCGAACTGCTGCTGGATCAGGTTGCCGATCATCAGCGTCTTGCCGCCGCCGAGGATGGCGGGGGTGATGAAGGCACCGAGGCTCGGCACGAACACTAGCAGCGAACCGGCTACCACGCCCGGCATGGACAGCGGCAAGATCACCCGGCGCAGGGCCTTGGCGCGGTTGGCGCCGAGGTCATAGGCGGCTTCCACCAGGCGCCAGTCGAGCTTCTCCAGGGTGGAGTAGATCGGCAGGATCATGAACGGCAGGAAGCTGTAGACCAGCCCGACCACCACGGCGAAATCGTTGTACAGCAGGGTGATGCCGCCGGCCTGCGGGAACAGCGCATTGAGGCTCTGCGCCAGCCAGCCGTGCTCGCGCAGGATGATCAGCCAGGCGTAGTTGCGGATCAGCAGGTTGGTCCAGAATGGGATGGTGATCAGCAGCACCATGATGTTGCGCGAACGTTCGCTGAGGCTGGTCATCCACAGGGCCACGGGAAAGCCCACGAGGAAGCACAGCAGCGTGGTGCCACCGGCCTGCAGCACCGAGCGCAGCAGCGCCTGGGCGTAGACCCAGTTCAGTTCGAGGTTGCCGTCGAAGTCTTCCTGGAAGAACAGCTGCGTGTAGCTCTGCCACTGCCAGTCGGCGCTCCAGTCCACGCCGCCATAGAGGTTGCGCGGCAGCAGGCTGATGTAGCCCATGATGCCCAGCGGAATGGCGATCAGGCAGAGCAGGGTGAGCAGCACCGGCGACAGCAACAACAGCCGGTTGAGGCTGGGGGAAGTGGCGCTGACGCTCATCTCAGGCCTCCATCAGCAGGCAGGCGTGGGGCGGCAGATGCACCGCCACGGGCGAACCCACGGAACGGGCGCTGGTGGCGCCTTCGTTGCTTTCGCGCAGCATCACTTTCACGTCGTTTGCCAGGCGGCACTGATAGAGCGTGGCCGTGCCAACGTAGAGTACGGCTTCGACCACGCCGCGCAGGTGATGCGGCTCGGACGGGTCCACCAGCTTCGAGCGCTCCGGGCGGAAGGCCAGTTGCACCTGGCCAGCGTCCAGGGTCGAGGACGCGCAGGGGATTTCCACCGGCAAACCCTCGGGCTGGAACAGGCTGCCGTTCTGCGCACAGCGCTTGAGCTTGCCGGGGAGGAAGTTGATGTCGCCGATGAAGTGGGCGACGAAGCGGTGCTGCGGGCGTTCGTAGATGTCGTTGGGGGTACCGATCTGCAGGATCTTGCCGGCGGACATCACCGCGATGCGGTCGGAGAGGGTCAGCGCTTCTTCCTGGTCGTGGGTGACGAAGATGAAGGTGATACCGGCTTCCTGCTGCACACGCTTGAGCTCCACCTGCATTTCCTTGCGCAGCTTGAGGTCCAGTGCGGAGAGCGGTTCGTCCAGCAGCAGCACGTCCGGGCGCGGTGCCAACGCACGGGCCAGGGCCACGCGTTGCTGCTGGCCGCCGGAGAGTTCGGCGGGACGGCGGCGGGCCAGGTGTTCCATTTGCACCAGGGCCAGCATTTCCTTCACGCGGCCAGGAATGGCGCTGTGCTCCAGCCCCTGCATCTCCAGGCCGAAGGCGATATTCTCGGCCACGCTCATGTGCGGGAAGAGCGCGTAGTTCTGGAACACGGTGTTGACCCGGCGCTTGTAGGGCGGGAGTTGGTCCACACGCTGCCCGCCAATCTGGATGCTGCCGGAGGTGACCTGCTCGAAGCCGGCGATGGAGCGCAGCAGCGTGGTCTTGCCGCAACCCGAAGGGCCGAGGAGGGTGAAGAACTCGTTGTGGCGGATGCTGACCGAGACGTCGTCGAGCGCTGGCGCCACCTCGGGGTCATCGGTGTAGCGCTTGCTGACGCGTTGCACCTCGATGGAGGACGTGTGCTTCATAATGGTGCATTCCTCTTGTTTTTGTATGCAAAATTTGAATGCAATCTAGAAATACTCGGATTATGCTGACAACGCAACCGGGTTTTTCTGCCTGCCTGTTTCCCGCAGGGCCTAGGTTGCGAACGCATTTACGGAGTCACGAATGGCAGATAAGAAGCTGGAAACCACGGTCGACCGCGTCTACCAAGGGGTTTACCAGGCCATCAGCAACCGCTCGCTGCGGCCGGGTATGAAGCTGGGAGAGGCATCTCTCGCGGAACTGTTCAACGTGAGTCGCACCTCGGTGCGCGCGGCGCTGAAGCAACTGGAGGCAGACGGCCTGGTCTCGTCCGAACCGAACAAGGGCTGCTGGGTGTCGCTGCCCAGCGATGAAGAAATCCGCTCGCTGTTCGAAACGCGGCGGCTGATCGAGATCGGCATCGTCACCGAGCTCTGCCGACGGCGGGACAGCGCGGCCATGCAAGACCTGCGCGAGCACCTGCTGCTGGAAGAAGAAGCCCGGCGCCGCCACGACCACGAGCGGCTGATCCACCTGCTGGGCGAGTTCCACATCAAACTCGCCGAGGCGCTGAACAACCCGGTGCTGCTGGATTGGTTCCGCAAGCTGATTTCGCGCGCTTCGCTCTACGCCGCGGCCCTGGACGACGAACGCCACGACGCCTGCCGCGACGACGAGCACCTGCGCCTGATCGAGTTCATCGAGGCCGGCAACCAGAATGCGGCCATCGAGCTGACCTGCTTCCACCTGGCGGCCATCGAAACCGCCATCGTCGAGTCGGCCGGCAAGCTCAAGGCCAACTACCACCCGCTGAAGCACCTGATCGAGACCTGACCTCGGCATGAAAATCCAGCTGATCAACCCGAACACCAGCGTCGCCATGACCGCCGGCCTGGCCGAAGCCGCCCGCCAGCTGCTGCGCCCCGGCAACCAGTTGCTGGCGGTGACCAACAGCGCCGGCCCGGCCTCCATCGAAGGCCACTACGACGAAGCGCTCTGCGTGCCCGGGTTGCTCCAGGCCATTCGCGATGGCGAGCGGGACGGTGCCGAAGGGCATGTGATTGCCTGCTTTGGTGATCCGGGCCTGCTGGCGGCGCGGGAGATCGCACGCTTCCCGGTCATCGGCATCGCCGAAGCGGCCATGCACCTGGCCACCTGGGTGGCGACAGGCTTCAGCGTCGTCACCACCCTGGGCCGCACCAAGGTCATCGCCCGCCACCTGGTGGAACGCTATGGCTTTCACCAGCACTGTCGGGGCATCCACGCCGTGGAAATCCCGGTGCTGGCGCTGGACCAGGACCCGGACGGGCTGTTCCGCCTGATGCGCACGGCCTGCCTCGACGCGCTGGCGCGCGATGAATCCGGCGCCATCGTCCTTGGCTGCGCCGGCATGAGCCACCTGGCGCAGGGGTTACAGGAAGAACTGGGCGTGCCGGTGATCGACGGCGTCAGCGCCGCGTTGAAGATGGTGGAAATGCTCGGCGAACTGCGTCTCTCCACCAGCAAACGCGGCGACCTCGACTTCCCCCTGCCCAAACCTTACGCGGGATTCCTGCGGGGCTTCGCCGTCGGCGCCTGATTGCTCACCAAGGGTGAAACCTTGTAGGCGCGAATTCATTCGCCAAGCAGGTCGAAGACCTGCCCGTATGAGCTGGCTTGCCAGCGAAGCGGGGCCATTCGCTGGCAAGCCAGCTCCTACAAGGCTCTTGGCCCGATGGTTAATCTCTCGCAACAGCTAACGCAGACATAGCGAATGAATTCCCCCTCACAGGGTCAGGTTGCCGGGGCGAGGCCCTGCCCCTCGAACAACTCCGCCACATCCGTTACCCGCACCCAGCTGCGGCCCTGCCACTCCATCAGGCTGTACTCCTTGCCCTGCCACTCCACCCGGCGATGGCGGGGCAGGTGCGGGTGGGCGGCCGAACGCAAGGCGGGCACCACTTCGCCGGTGAACCACTGCCGCAGGCTGCGGTTTTCCGGGTGGTAGTAGTTCGTCCTCAGCACCTCGCACACGGCGCTTTCGCTGATCAGCAACTGCTGCTCGAAGTCGCCCTTGGGCTTCTGCAGGGTTTCCATGCGCCACTGGTCGCGGTCGAGTTTCTCGGCGAGGCGTTCGTTGAAATGGCAATTGGTCAGGGCGCCGAGGTCGCGGGCCACCACCCAGGCCTGATCATCGATCAGCAGGGCGCGCAGCGGGCGGCGATAGCGATGGAAAACGGTGGGTACGAAATAGTCGTGAGACATGAGCAGACTCCTTCCTGGTATCGGGGAGCCGCCACCTGATCCTTGCTGTATGAGGGTGGCGGACCGTACGAGGTGTGGAATCCCGGCACAAAGTTAAGCCGGTGGGCTTGCGCCCCCCTCGCACGGTCCGCCATAGACAACCAGTGACATTGAATGAAACGTCCATTCGCCGTCGCTGCTATGGCGTATGTGCCTCAACTTTGTTCTCGGGATTCCACTCCCAGCCACGCCCAAGGGCATGACGGTGGGAGACGCTACAGATCGGCCTTGTAGGCCGGCAATGACCAGGTCGGGTAGGAATTCTCGGAAGAGCCGGGGCATCGATTCGCCCGGCTCCGATGCTCGGGAAAGGACTACATCGTGCTGCCGTGAGCCGAATAAAGTCGCTAATCGGCTCAACGGCTGGGGCAGGTCGTTGCGCCGCATTCACGGCAAGGGCGCGGGCGTCCCGTTCAGCCAGCCGTACAGGCGCTCCGTATCCTCGCGCCGACACAACTCGCTGCCTTCGACCATGATCGCCGCCGTCCCGGCCGCCACGCCGTAGCGCGCTGCTTCACGCCAGTCCGCGCCGGCTGCGAGCTTCAACAGCATGGCCGCCACCAGGCTATCGCCCGCGCCCACGGTACTGCGCCGGGGCACCGTGGGCGCGGGAATGCGCTCACAAACGTGCGGCGTCACCAGCAAGGCACCCTGCGGCCCCAGCGACACCAGCACCGCCTCGCAGCGCCCCTCGGCCAACAGATCCCACGCCACACGGGCGAGCTGCTCCGGGCCGGCGATCGGGTGGCCGACCAGCGCCGCCAACTCCTCCAGATTCGGCTTGATCAAGGCAAGACCGCCGCAGTCCAGCGCCTCCCGCAGTGCGCTGCCGGAACTGTCCACCACACAGCGGCTGCCGCGTTGCTGGGCGCTTCGCAGCAGGCGCGCAAGAAACCCCGCAGCCAGACCTTCCGGCAGGCTGCCGCTGATCACCAAAAACTCCGGCACCGGCAGCGCCTCCAACGCAGCCAACAGACCCGTCTGCTCCGCGTCGCTGAGCGGGCTGCCCGGCAAGACAAAGCGGTACTGCTGGCCGTCAGCCTGATTGGTCAGGTTGATGCACTCACGCGTCCAGCCGGCCACCGGCACCGCCTCGCAGGCCACGCCCTCGGCCTCCAGCAGCTCCACCAGATGCTCCCCCGTAGAGCCCCCGACCGGAAACAACGCCAACGCCTCCCCACCCAGCCGCCGCAGCGCCCGCGCCACATTGATCCCACCACCCCCCGGCGCATAAACCGGCGCGCTGCAACGCAGCTTGTCATTGGGACACAGACGCGGCACCCCCGTCGCCAGATCCAGCGCGGGGTTGAGTGTGAGGGTGACGATGCGGTGGGCGATCATGCCGAACGACCTCCAGCTGCCGGGCGGCAGCCTTTGGGTTCAGCGTAGGTGATGGCAGGAGGCGGAAACGCAAAAGCCGCGCGATGTGCGGCTTTTGATTGGCCGTCCTTAGGCAAGGCTCGCCAGGTGCGCTACCGTCTCGGGCTACTGCTGCACCAGGCGGATCAGTGTGGTGGCCTGGGCATTCGGCTTGGCCCTGCCTTGCTCCCAATTTTTTTGCGTTCGGGGATTGGTGCGCAGCTATATCGCGAAGACCGGGCGTGACATCTTCAACTGCTCGCGGATTGAAACCAGCTCCTGCCCAGTGACGGCGCGAAGCTCCGGCAACACGAGCCGGTGCGGACGAAGCGTCACCTTGCCCTGGCGCTCCTCTGCAAGCGCTTCGATGCCTTCCTGCAGCTCGGCAAAGATGCCCCGTTTCATGTCTTTTTCCTCGCGTCGAGTTCTGCTTCCGCTGGTGTCCTGGATAAGGTTTCCGGCTTCTGGCTGCATCAGCAGCAAATGCTGCAAGTCTGAAAAGGCGTCAGCGTCCTGGTAGTCCGCCCGGTACCGCTTGAGCGGCGGCAGTTCCAAGAAGAGTGCTTCTATTTTCTCTACCTAATTTGCGTACAGATTTGGCGCGCTTCCCAGCCTCGGTCAACTCGCCATCGATGATGGGGGCCACGTTATCCGGCGGGCTGGTTGATCTGGTAACGGGTGCTGCGGCCACCGCCGGGCAGGCGCTTGATGCAGCCCTTTTCCAGCAGGTCGCTCAAATGTCGGGTGGCGGTGGCCTTGGAGACCTGGGCCACGGCCTGGTACTGGGCGGCGCTGATGCCGTCTGCAAAGCCTTTTTCGCCGCCGTCGAGCAGGCGGTTGAGCACCTTGATCTGTTCGGTGGAGAGGGCCGCTTGGCGGTGCGCCTGCCAGAAGCGCGCTTTGGCCAGCACGCGGTCGATGCGCGCCAGTGCCTGTTCCAGGCTGTTCAGCAGGGTGGCGAGGAACCATTCCAGCCAGGGGGTGATGTCGAGGCTGTCTTTTTGGCTGGCTTCGAGGATGCGGTAATAGCCGGCGCGGTCGTCGAGGATGCTCGCAGACATGGCGTAGAAGCGAATGGACTGCTGCTCGCCCTGGGCCAGCGCCAGGTCGGTGATGGCGCGGGTGAGGCGGCCGTTGCCGTCGTCGAAGGGGTGCAGGGTGACGAACCAGAAGTGGGCGATGCCCGCGCGTAGCAACGGGTCGAGGGTGGCGTCATCGCGGCTGCGTTCGAACCAGGTGAGGAAGGCGTCGAGCTGCGCTTCCAGTCCCTCTCGTGGTGGCGCTTCGAAATGCACGGTGGGGCGGTCAAGGCGGCCGGAGACCACTTGCATGGGTTCTTCACCACGCAGGGTGCCGACGCGGATGCGGGCGGTCAGGGGAAAGTCGTCCTGGGGGAATAGCCAGCGGTGCCAGGCGCACAGGCGGTCGACGGTCAATGGTTGATCGTGTTGGCCAGTGGCATCCAGCAGCAGTTCGGCCAGTCCTTCGCTGCGAGGGCTGGGTTTGCCCTCGGTTGCCAAGCCCAGGCGGCGGGCAAGGGAGGAGCGCACCGAGCCGGCGTTGAGTTGTTCGCCCTCGATGGCCGAGGAGGTCACGATGTTCTGCAGCAGGGCATCCAGGCTGTTCTGTGCCTCGGCATCGGCGCCCACTGCGCCGGCCATGCCGAGCAGGCGACCCTGGGCGTGTGCGCAGGCGCGTAGTGGCGCGGCGAGGCGGTCGGCCTGCCAGGTGAACTGCGGCCAGTCAGGTTGCTGCCAGATCCAGCGGGTGGTGTGCATAGAGGGCCTAAATGGGGTGTGAGCCGAATAGAGGGCTTATTCGGCTCATTTAATGAGCCGATTATGCGGGGTATTCGGCTCATCGGCTAGCCGACCTGGGGTCTGAGATTCTCGCTCAGCACTTGCAGCACGGTGTTCAGGTGGCCTTCCTGGTGTTTATCGAACAGCTTGAGCCCACCTCGGTTCTTGAAGGCTTCGTTGAGCGGGGTGCTGTCGAGCACCGCTTCGTGCACCAGTTACTTGGCCAGGCGATCCAGCCTTTTGCGTTGGGGCTGGCTCCAGCCGTTCAGGGCCTAATGCCATTGGCGCGGGGATTCTTGCTCGACTGGGGGCGAGTGCTGCGTCTCCAGAAACGCAAAAGCCGCGCAATGCGCGGCTTTTGATTTGGTGGGCCCACACGGACTCGAACCGTGGACCAAAGGATTATGAGTCCTCTGCTCTAACCGACTGAGCTATAGGCCCCAGAAGGCCGGCGGATTATACAGGTGCCTTTTGCTGGGCGCCAATCGCGGGGAGGGGGTTGAGGAATTTGCGGGCGAATGCCTCGGCCGGCAGCGCGGTGCTGACGATAAACCCTTGAATCTGTTCGCATCCTTCGGCGGCGAGGAAGTGTTCCTGGGCTTTGGTTTCGACCCCTTCGGCGATGACGGTGAGTTGCATGCTGCGGCCGAGGGCGATGATGGCGCGGCTGATGGCGGCGTCGTTGGGGTCGTCGGGCAGGCCGCGGACGAAGGACTTGTCGATCTTCAGCACGTCCAGCGGCAGGCGCTTGAGGTAGCTCAGGGAGGAGTAGCCGGTGCCGAAGTCGTCGATGGCCAGTTGCACGCCGAGGGCCTTGAGGTTGTGCAGCACGCTGAGGGCTTCTTCGGCCTGGCTCATGATGAAGCTTTCGGTGATTTCCAGTTGCAGCCGTTGCGCCTCGAGGCCGAGGGTCTGGATGAGCCGTTGCAGGCGTTCCACCAACTGCGGCTGGCGCAGTTGCGCGCCGGCGAGGTTGATCGAGAGTGGGCCGAAGGGGACATGGCGTTCCTGCCAGTGCTGCATTTGCCGACAGGCGTGTTCCAGTACCCAGTCGCCAAGCGGGAGGATGAGTCCGCTTTCTTCCGCCAGGGGGATGAAGCGCTCCGGTGGGATTTCGCCGAACTGTGGGTGGTTCCAGCGCACCAGGGCTTCGGCGCCCACCAGGGTTTGGTATTGGAGGCTGAACTTGGGTTGGTAGGAAAGCGACAGTTCGTTGCGCTCCAGGGCCCGGCGCAATTCGGTTTCCAGGGCCATGCGTTCGGTGGCCTGGCTGGTCAGGTCGTGGGTGTAGAACTCGATGCGGTTGCGGCCTCGGGCCTTGGCCCGGTACATGGCGGCGTCGGCGTTCTTCACCAGGGTGGCGACGTCCAGGCCGTGTTCCGGGAACAGGCTGATGCCGATGCTGGCGCTCATGAAGAACTCGTGTGGGCCGGCGGGGACGGGGGCTTCGAAGCAGGTCAGCAGTTTGGTGGCGACGGATTGCGCGTCGTTGGCGCTGTGCAGGCCGGGTAGCAGGATGATGAATTCGTCGCCGCCGAGGCGGGCTACGGTGTCGACATCGCGCAGTTGTTCGCGCAGGCGGGCGGCGATGCCTTTGAGCAGCAGGTCGCCCACTGGGTGGCCGAGGCTGTCATTGATGTGCTTGAAGCGGTCCAGGTCGATGAACAGGACGGCGCCGTGGTGGTTGTCGTTGGCGGCGTCGGCCAGGGCCAGTTGCAGGCGGCTTTCGAACAGCAGGCGGTTGGGCAGGCCGGTGAGTGGGTCGTGGTGGGCTTGGTAGTCGAGGCGCGCCTGGGCGTGCTTGAGCGGTGAGATGTCGGCGAACACGCCGACGTAGTGTGTGACCTGGCGGTAGCGGTCGCGCACGGCACTGATGGTGAGCCATTCGGGGTAGGGCTCGCCGTTCTTGCGGCGATTCCATATTTCGCCCTGCCAGTGCCCTTCACGTTCCAGCTGGTGCCACATGGCGGCGTAGAAGGCGCTGTCATGTTGGCCGGACGCGAGCAGGCGCGGTGACTGGCCGAGCGCCTCGCTTTCGCTGTAGCCGGTGATTTCGCTGAAGGCGCGGTTGACTGCGGTGATGCGTTGTCCGGTGTCGGTGATCATCACGCCTTCGGCGGTGCTTTCGAAGACGGTGGCGGCTTGCAGCAGTTTTTCCTGCATCTGCTGACGCTCGGTGACGTCGCGAGCGATGGTCAGCAAGCAGGGTTCTCCACCGATGGGGATCGGTTGGGCGGAGAGCTCGCAGATGCGTACCTGGCCATTCTTGGTGCGGATGGCTGTAGTGAAGTGGTGCAGGCTGCCCTGGTCGCCGATGAGCTGGATCATGTGCTGACGATCCGCGGGATTGGCCCATAGGCCGAGTTCAAGGGTGGAGCGCTCAGCGACTTCCGGCTGGCTGTAGCCGGTGATGCGGCTGAAGCCGTCGTTGGCTTCCAGCAGCAGTCCGTCGCTGATGCGGGTGATGAGCAGGCCATCCGGGGAGGCGTGGAAGGCGCTGGCGAACTTTTCTTCGGAGACTTGCAGCAGTTGCTGGGTTTCCTTGAGCTGGGTGATGTCGCGGACTACCACCACGAGGGCGGGCGTGTCGTCCAGATCGATGGTCTGGGCGGAGATCAGGCCGATGAAGGTTTCGCCATTGGCGCGGCGGAAGGGCATTTCCAGGTTGTGCAGCGGGTTGCCCTGTTGCAGACGCTGCAGGAGTTTCGGCCCGATGCCGGGAATGCCCCAGATGTCGAGTTCGGTGGCGGTGCGGCCAAGGGCTTCGCTGGCCTTGAGGCCGATCTGCTGCTCGAAGGTGTGGTTGATGGCCAGCAGGCTGCCGTCGGTGCGGCGGGCGATGACGATGATGTCCGGGCAGTTGTGGAACACCGAGGCGAATTTCTGTTCAGACAGGCGCAGGGCCTGCTCGGTCTGCTTGGCCTCGGTGATGTCGATCATCAGGCCGCGCATCATCTGGGTCTCACCGTGGGGGATGAGGGTGATGATGTCCCGCACCCAGAGCACCCGGCCGTCGGCGGCGATCATGCGGTAGTCGAGGCTGTGGTCTCGGCCGGCGAGGGTTTCCGCTTCACAGAAGGCATTGGCCCAGGCTGTGTCGTCGGGATGCAGGGTGCGGCGCCAGAAGCCTGGCTCCAGCCAGTGGCTCAGGGGGTAGCCGAGCAGGCGTTCGGCGTGGGGGGAGACGTAGGTGTAGCAGTAATCGTCGACGCGCATTTCCCAGGCGATGGCGTTCAGGCTTTCCACCAGGCCGCGGTAGTGCTGTTCACTGCTGCGCAGTTCGTCTTGCAGGGCGGCGCGGCTGGCCATTTCGTTGCTGAGCCGGCGGTTGACGCGCAGGACGAAGGCCAGCACGCCAGCCAGTAGCAGCAGGGCAGGCAGGCCGTAGAGCAGGATGCGGCCCCAGTCAGGCTTTCGGTAGAGGGCGCCGCCCACCCAGCGTTCCTGGATGGCGGCAGCTTCTTCGGGGGTGATCTCGGCGAAAACTTTGTCGAGGATGCTGGCCAGCATCGGGTGGTTCTTCGGTGTCGCCATGGCCAACTGGTAGCGGTAGGGCGTTTCGCCGCTGATGCTGATGCCGTCGAGCTTGAGTTGGCGCAGGCTCCAGACGCTGGAGGCGAGGTCGCCGACGAAGGCGTCTACCTGTTCGGTGGCCAGGGCCTGGAGGGCCGCGGCGACGGAGGGATAGGCCTGCAGGCTCAGGTCGGGGTGCTGGTTGCGCAGCAGCTCGTGGGGGGCGTAATCGGCTACCACGCCGACGCGCAGGCCGTAGAGGTCGTCAATGCTGGACGGCTGTGGGCCGCGGGTCTGGGACAGGATGACGATGGGGAAGTCGAGGTAGGGGCGGGTGAAGTTCAGGTATTGCTGGCGCTCCGGGGTGGACATGATGCCGGGCAGCAGGTCGAGGTCGCCGGCGCGGGCACGTTGCAGCACTTCGGTCCAACTGCTGGGTTCGACGGGGGTGAGTTTCACGTCGAGGCGCCGGCGGACCTGGTCGATGTAGTCGGCGGCCAGACCCTGGTGGTTACCCTGGGCGTCGCGAAACTCGAAGGGCGGCCAGGAGGCGTCAATGCCGAGGCGCAGCTCGCCGTGATTGTCGAGCCAGGCCTGTTCTTCCGGGGTGAGCGTCAGGGCGCCGGCCGGGAAGGTCCAGAGTGCCAGCCAGAGCATCAGTAGGGCCCGCGCTCGCGCCATTGGCGGCCTCGTTCCTGGTAGGGATGTCAGACCGAAGTGTAGACGTGGCCGCCTGTCGCCTGGAAGAGGAAAGCACCCGGCTGCGGCCTTGCTGAGGCACAAAAGAAAACCCCCGGACTGGCCGGGGGTCTTTGTATCGCTTACTCGTCCAGGAACGAGCGCAGGTGCTCGCTTCGCGACGGGTGACGCAGCTTGCGCAGCGCCTTGGCTTCGATCTGGCGGATACGCTCGCGGGTTACATCGAACTGCTTGCCGACTTCCTCGAGGGTGTGGTCGGTGTTCATGTCGATGCCGAAGCGCATACGCAGGACCTTGGCTTCGCGGGCGGTGAGGCCGGCCAGGACTTCGCGAGTGGCTTCCTTGAGGCTTTCCACCGTGGCCACGTCGATCGGGGACTGCATGGTGCTGTCCTCGATAAAGTCGCCCAGGTGCGAGTCTTCATCGTCACCGATCGGGGTTTCCATGGAGATCGGCTCTTTGGCGATCTTAAGAACCTTGCGGATCTTGTCCTCAGGCATCTCCATGCGCTCGCCAAGCTCTTCCGGAGTGGGCTCGCGGCCCATTTCCTGCAGCATCTGACGGGAGATGCGGTTGAGCTTGTTGATGGTCTCGATCATGTGCACCGGAATACGGATGGTGCGCGCCTGGTCGGCGATCGAACGAGTGATCGCTTGGCGGATCCACCAGGTGGCGTAGGTCGAGAACTTGTAGCCGCGACGGTATTCGAACTTGTCCACCGCCTTCATCAGGCCGATGTTGCCTTCCTGGATCAGGTCGAGGAATTGCAGGCCGCGGTTGGTGTACTTCTTGGCGATGGAGATCACGAGACGCAGGTTGGCCTCGACCATCTCTTTCTTCGCCCGGCGAGCCTTGGCTTCACCGATGGACATGCGACGGTTGACGTCCTTGATCTCGTTGACAGTCAGTTCGACTTCCTGCTCGAGATCCACCAGCTTCTGCTGGTTACGCTTGATGTCGCCAACCAGCTTGCCGATGGCTTCGGCGTACTTGGCCTTGCCCTTGGCCAGGCCGTCGGCCCAGTCGAGGTCGACTTCGTTGCCCGGGAACAGGCGCAGGAAGTCGGCACGTGGCATGCGGGCGTCACGTACGCAGAGCTGCATGATGGTGCGTTCCTGAGCGCGGACACGGTCCAGGGCGCTACGGACTTTTTCCACCAGGGCGTCGAATTGCTTCGGCACCAGCTTGATCGGCATGAACAGCTCGGCCAGGGCCAGCAGTTCTTCGATAGCCTGTTTGCTGCTGCGGCCATGCTTCTTCAGGGCCTTCTTGGCCTTGTCGAGCTGGTCGGAAACCGCTGTGAAGCGGCGCAGGGCCTCTTCCGGGTCCGGACCACCATCGCCTTCTTCTTCGGCGTCGTCGCTTTCGCCTTCTTCCTCTTCGTCTTCGTCCTTGTCCTTGGCCGCGGCGGTATCGGATTTAAGCTCGACAGGCTCGACTTCTTCAGCCGGCACGGTGCCGTCATCCGGGTCGATGTAGCCGCTGAGAACGTCGGACAGACGGCCACCTTCGGTGGTGACGCGCTGGTATTCGGCGAGAATGCCGTCGACGGCGCCGGGGAAGTGGGCGATGGCACTCATCACCTCGCGGATGCCTTCCTCGATGCGTTTGGCGATTTCGATTTCGCCTTCTCGAGTCAGCAGTTCCACGGTGCCCATTTCACGCATGTACATGCGTACTGGGTCGGTGGTGCGACCGATATCGGTCTCCACTGCGGCCAGGGCGGCAGCGGCTTCCTCTGCTGCGGCTTCGTCGGTGTCGGCTTCGGCCAGCAATAGGGCGTCCGCATCCGGGGCACTCTCGAATACGTTGATCCCCATGTCGTTGATCATGCGGATGATGTCTTCCACCTGTTCCGGATCGGAAATATCCTCCGGCAGGTGGTCGTTGACCTCCGCGTAAGTCAGGTATCCCTGCTCACGGCCACGGGCGATCAACTCTTTGAGGCGAGACTGCTGTTGCGCTTTTCCGGACATAGCACCCTATCCACTTAGGTCTTGGCGGGCTAAAAACAAGCCGAGGATTATACCTGATCCTGGGCCTTACGCGCCAGTTGAGGTCGGAGTCAGGGAAGACGTGTTGCGGCTGAGTAGGTCGCGCAGCTGATCTTTTTCCTCTGCGCTGAGTTCACTTTGCCGCGCTTTGCGCAGCAGATTCTCCAGGCGGCGTTCCCGCTGGCGTGCCGACAACCTAGTTATAGTGTCGAAAAACTGTTGTTCAAGGTTGTCGTCGGAAATCAGCCATTCCTTTTCCGCCAGGGCCCGTAACAGCCGGCCCTGATCAGTGCCATGCCAGCGGGCGATCAGCTGCAGTGAACGGAGTTTCGGGTTCTTTTGTACGGCCTCTACCAACGCCACCATGAGCTGGGCGTAGGTGTCGTCTTCTGCGGCAAAATGGCTGGCATCCTCGACTTTCTGTGCAAGCGACGGATGGTGCAGCAGGGTGCGAAGTGCGGTGAGGGTGGGGGATTCCACCTTGACTTCGGTGCGCGGTGGACGCTTGAAGTCATCGCGGCCTTGCTTGTTCCACTTCTTGCCGTCTTTTTTCCAGTCGTCCTTTTTCCAGCTCTCTTTGCGCCGCTCGTCTTTCTGCCAGTTGCCCTGCTGCGCGGTGGGCTGCTCGAAGTAGTGCGCGGGCTCAGGCTCGTACTGCTGGTCGCCGTAGCCGGAGAAGGATTCGTAGTAGGCGTCGTCCGAGTGTTCGTGGCCCCCGCTGCTGACTGGGGCGCTGCGGGCGAACTGGCTGAGGGCATCGCCATTGAGGCCGGTAATTTCGGCCAGGCGCTGGCGCATCAGGACTTTCAGGTTGGCGCCGGGAACGCGCTCGATCAGAGGAGCCGCCAGGGTGGCCAGGTGGGCCTTGCCTTCCAGGGATGAGGGGTCGGCTTCCTGGGTCAGTTGCTGGAAGAAATAGTCGGCCAGGGGTTGCGCATGCTGGGTGATGCGCGCGCGGAGGGCGTCGGTGCCTTCCTTGCGAACCAGGCTGTCCGGGTCCTCGCCTTCGGGTAGGAACAGGAAGCGCGCACGGCGGCCGTCTTCGAGGCTTGGAAGCGTGGCTTCCAGGGCGCGCCAGGCCGCCTTGCGTCCGGCTTGGTCGCCGTCAAAGCAGAAGAGGATGCTCGGTACCAGTCGGAACAGGCGGCGGATGTGCTCTTCGCTGGTGGCGGTGCCCAGGGTGGCGACGGCATTGCGCAGTCCCTGTTGGGCGAGGGCGATGACGTCCATGTAGCCTTCGACGACCATGATTTCGTCGAGATTGCGATTGTGTTTGCGTGCCTCGAACAGCCCGTAGAGTTCCTGGCCCTTGTGGAATACCGGGGTTTCCGGGGAGTTGAGGTACTTGGGCTTGTCGTCGCCCAGGACTCGGCCGCCGAAGGCGATGATGCGTCCGCGGCTGTCGCGGATCGGGAACATCACTCGGTCGCGAAAGCGGTCGTAGCGCTTGCCGGTCTCGGCGTTCTCGATCAGTAGGCCGGCGTCGATCATGTGCTTCTGTTGCAGGCTGTCGCCGCCCATATGTTTGAGCAGGTTGTCCCAGCCGGGTGGGGAGAAGCCCAAGGCGAAGTCGCGGGCGATTTCGCCGGTCAGTCCGCGACCTTTCAGGTATTCGACCGCGGCTTTGCGCGTCGGATGCTGCTTCAGGGCGTGGCGGTAGTAGTCCGACGCGGCGGTGAGCAGGGCATAGAGCGGGGAGTCGGTCGGCTGGCGGTGGCCGCTGCTGCGGCCGCCTTCTTCCCGTGGGACTTCAAGGCCGGCGCGCTTGGCTAGATCCTCAACCGCCTGGGGGAAGTCCAAGTGGTCGTGGTCCATGACGAAGCCGAGGGCATTGCCGCCAGCGCCGCAGCCGAAGCAGTAATAGAACTGCTTGTCCGGGCTGACGCTGAACGACGGCGTCTTCTCGTTATGGAAGGGGCAGCGAGCGGTGTAGTTCTTGCCGGCCTTTTTCAGCTGCACGCGCGCGCCGATCACTTCGACTATGTCGGTGCGGTTCAGCAGGTCGTCGATGAAGCCTTGGGGGATCAGGCCAGCCATAGGGTGCTCGGGGCGCGGGAAGGTTCAAAGCATACTCGCGCCAGGTCGGTGACGACAGGCGGGAGGTGGAAGCTGGAAAGCAAAAAACTCCGCTATTCGCCGGGGCGAAGCGGAGTTTCTTGTGTGCTCATGATGCACTCGCCCGGCCGGGGCCGGGCGAAGCTTGAGCGTGCGGCGGTGCCTGTTAACTCAGTACAGGCGCTCGCGGCGGCGCTGCTCGCGCTGCACTTTCTTGGCATGACGCTTGACCGCGGCTGCGGCTTTGCGCTTGCGCTCGGAAGTGGGCTTCTCGTAGAACTCACGGCTACGGACTTCAGCCAGTACGCCGGCTTTCTCGCAGGAGCGCTTGAAACGACGCAGGGCTACGTCGAAGGGTTCGTTCTCTTTAACTTTGACGGCTGGCATCCAGGTCGTACCTTCATCAATTACCGAATGGTCGACGCATTCCGGCAAAAGCAGGCTCGGTGGCGCGTCGGATTTCAAGGGCTGCGGATATTAACGCCTCAAGGCTCGGAATGCAAAGCCTTCAGTCGAAAACCGCTGGTCGGCACAGGGGGCGACGATTATGATTCGCGCCTTCTTCATTTGCCAGGCCAGAAGGGCTCGTACCCATGCTAGTGCTGGGGTTGGAAACCTCCTGCGACGAAACCGGCGTCGCTCTATACGACAGTGAGTGCGGCCTGCTGGCCGACGCGCTGTTCAGTCAGATCGACCTGCATCGGGTCTACGGCGGCGTTGTGCCCGAGCTGGCGTCCCGCGACCACGTCAAGCGCATGCTGCCGTTGCTGCGTGAGGTGCTGGAGCAGGCCGGTCGCAAACCCGAGGATATTGACGGCATCGCCTATACCGCCGGCCCAGGCCTGGTGGGTGCGCTGCTGGTGGGCGCGTCCTGCGCCCAGGCGCTGGCCTTTGCCTGGGGCGTGCCAGCGCTCGGCGTGCACCACATGGAAGGCCACCTGCTGGCGCCCATGCTGGAAGAGCAGCCGCCGGGGTTTCCGTTCGTCGCCTTGCTGGTTTCCGGTGGTCATACCCAACTAGTCCGGGTAGACGGCATCGGTCGTTACCAGCTGCTCGGCGAATCGGTGGATGACGCTGCTGGCGAGGCCTTCGACAAGACCGCGAAGCTGATTGGCCTCGGTTACCCCGGTGGTCCGGAGATCGCCCGCCTGGCCCAGAGTGGTACGCCGGGTCGCTTCACCTTCCCCCGTCCGATGACTGATCGCCCCGGCCTGGATTTCAGCTTCAGCGGTCTCAAAACCTTCGCCCTCAACACCTGGCAGCAGTGCCGCAATGCTGGGGACGACGGTGAGCAAACCCGTTGCGACATCGCTCTGGCCTTCGAGCAGGCGGTGGTGGAGACTCTCACCATCAAGTGCAAGCGTGCTCTCAAGCAGACCGGCCTGAATCGCCTGGTGATCGCGGGCGGTGTCAGTGCCAACCAGTCGCTGCGCCAGTCCCTGGGCAAGATGCTGGGCGATCTCAAGGGCGACGTGTTCTACGCGCGACCGCGTTTTTGCACCGACAACGGCGCGATGATTGCCTACGCCGGATGCCAGCGACTGCTGGCGGGACAGCACGACGGTCCCGCAATTGCGGTTCAGGCACGTTGGCCGATGGAACGCCTTCCCGCGATCTGATGGCGGCTTGAGCTGTTTTCACTCAAGGTGTTCAGAAATGCCGTTCGCGTCCGGCAAAAAGGTCGCGTAGATTGCCGCGATGGCGCCAGACGATGAGTCCGGTCAGTACCGTCATTGGCAAGAGCGCACCGGGTTGCTGCCAGGCCAGCAATGGCAAGGTCAGCGGCGTAGCGATCAGCGCCGCCAGCGAGCTGGTACGAGTCAGATGAAAGGTCAGCAGCCAGACGCAAACAGCCAGCAGTGCGGCCGGGGGGTATAGCCCCAGAAGCATGCCGGCGGCGGTGGCAACGCCCTTGCCGCCTCGGAAGCGGAAGTACAGGGGGTAGAGGTGCCCGAGCACTGCGGCAAGGCCAACCCAGGCCTGCTGCTGGACCTCGAGGCCGCAGAGATGGGCGACCAGTACGGGCAGCAGTCCCTTTAACAGGTCGCCGAGCAGGGTCAGGATCGCCAGCTTCTTTCCCGCCACCCGCAGCATGTTGGTGGCGCCAGGGTTGCCGGAGCCCTGGGCACGTGGGTCGCCCGTGCCGAACACACGGCTGAGCAGAATGGCGAAGGACAACGATCCGAGCAGGTAGGCGAGAGTCGCCAGCAGCCAAAACATGGTATCCATTCCGGGGCGAGGAAGTCCCGATTCTAGCGGGGCAGCACTGACGTGGACACGGTTTTCATCGAGGGTCTTGAGGTCGACACCGTAATCGGTGCCTATGACTGGGAGCGCAGCATTCGCCAGTGCCTGCGCCTGGACCTGCAACTGGGCTGGGACAACCGCCCCGCCGCCGAGGGCGATGACCTGGACAAGGCACTCGATTACGCGGCTGTGTCCCAGCGCATCCAGGCCTTCGCCGCCGAAGCACAGTTCCTGTTGGTGGAAACGTTCGCCGAGCGGCTGGTTGCCGTGTTGATGACCGAGTTCAACATCCCGTGGGTCCGTCTGAAATTGCACAAGCCTGGCGCCGTACCGGCCGCCAGTAGCGTTGGCGTGGAGATCGAGCGCGGATGTCGCTGACCCCTATCTACCTTGGCCTCGGCAGCAACATCGAGCGCGAGCGCAACCTGACGGCTGGGCTCGAGGCCTTGGGTAGCTTCCTGCAGGACATCCGTTGTTCGCCGGTGTTCGAGAGTCTTCCCGTGGGTATCAAGAGCGGGAATTTCTTCAATTTCGTGGTGACCGCCCGCACCGACTTGTCGTTGCACGAGCTGGATCGTCGGCTGAAGGAGATCGAGGCTAACAACGGCCGGTATGCACCGGGTCGAAAGGGCCTGCCGCTGGATATCGACGTGTTGCTCTATGGCGACCGCGTGGGCAACTTCGATGGCCTGGTCCTGCCGCGCCCCGAGGTGTTGAAGAATGCCTTTGTGCTTTGGCCCCTGGCGCTGCTGGCGCCGGAGGTGAGGCACCCGGGTGAGAACCGCACCTTCGCTGATCTCTGGGAAAACGCCGCCATCCAGCAGGCACTCTGGCCTGCGTCCTTCTCCTGGGGCGGCGTCGAGTTGACGCCGCCAGACCTGATTCAGGCCTTCCCGCGACTTTCCTTGTAAGTCTTGAGCGCCTTGAGGCGTTCGCCCTTGAGCGCTTCACCCAACTCTGCGCCTTTGAGTCCCTTCGCCAACAGCGGCTGCACCGCCACGCCGCGGGCGACTGCGGCTGCGCCCAGGAGATAGGCCGCCTGGGGATAGTCGCGCTGTTCAAGGCCGGTCCTGCCGCGGGCATCCATTTCGCTGGCAGCAACGAACTCTTCGAAACGTTGCGGCCGGCGATAGACGTCGAAGCTCTGTAGCAGTTCAAGCAAGGTCGAGGCGCGCAGTTCCAGGGCGCGATGGGCATGGGTGTGATACTCGCCCACCAGCAGCGCCAGTTCCTGACAGTCGCGAGGTGCCTTGCACCGCTCGTTCACCGTCCTGATCAGCTTCAGTCCACGCTTCTCGTGGGCGATGTGCTGCGGCCATTCCTCTTCCGGGGTAAGCCCCTTGCCCAGGTCATGCAGCAGGCTGGCCCAGCGCACCGTCAGCGGCTGGTCGTGCTCGGCGCACTGGCGCAACACGGCCAGCACATGCACGCCGGAGTCCACCTCGGGATGGTGCTTTTCCGGCTGCGGCACGCCGAACAGACGGTCCACTTCAGGCAGCCAGGCAGCGAGGGCCCCGCTGTCGCGCAGTACCTGAATGAACACATCCGGACGCGGCTCCATCAGGGCGCGGGAGATTTCCTTCCAGCTACGCTCCGGCGTCAGTGCGTCCAGTTCGCCGGACTCGGCGATCTGTCGCATTAGCGCGAGGGTTTCCTTGGCAACTGTGAACCCCAGCGGCGCGTAGCGTGCAGCGAAGCGCGCCACCCGCAGCACGCGCAGGGGGTCTTCGGCGAATGCCGGGGATACATGGCGCAGTCGCCGGGCTTTCAGGTCTTTCTGGCCGCCGTAGGGGTCGATCAGGTGCCCGTGATCGTCCTCGGCCATGGCATTGACCGTAAGGTCGCGGCGGATCAGGTCTTGCTCGAGTGTCACGTCCGGGCTGGCATAGAAGGTGAATCCGCCGTAGCCGCGCCCGCTCTTGCGCTCGGTGCGCGCCAGCGCATATTCCTCGCCGGTCTCCGGGTGGAGGAACACCGGGAAGTCGGCGCCCACCGGGCGATAGCCTTTCTCGAGCATTTCCTCTGCGGTGGCGCCCACCACGACCCAGTCATTCTCGGTCGCTGCGCGACCCAACAGGCGGTCGCGTACTGCTCCGCCCACTCTGTATATCTGCATGGCTTGCCTCCGTGGCTGCGGAGGATAGCAGCCTAGCGGGCCGCAGGGACCTGCTCGACCAGTGCGCGAACCGCGCTTTCCAGCAGTTCGGCGCTCTCCCAGGAGGGGCTGAGGCCGGTGCTGGCCAGGCCTTCCCAAAGCACATTGCCGGCAGTGTCGGTCAAGCGCAGGCGCAAGGTGCCGGTTTCATCGCGCAGTCGGTGGATGGCCTGGTAGGGGCCGAGGGGGCTGGGCGGTGCTTGATCGACCTTGAATTCCAGCGGCTGGTCGTTCACCGCCAGCCAGTAGTAGACCCGAAACTGTGCATCGCGGGTGGCGCGGTAGCCGCGTGCCTCCAGGCCTCGGCGGATCAGTGGTGCGACCTGGGCATAGCGCTCCTGGTACGGCAGTTCGCCATCTACTGCCTGCGCCGGTGAAACCAGCTCGAAGCGGATGCGCCCAGCCAGCTCGGCAGTGGCCGGCTGCAGGATGCGGATCTGGGGCACGGGGGTGGAACAGGTGGCCAGGGCCAGGCACAGCAGCAGGACGAGGAACAGACGCATCTGAGGGCGGCTCCCATAGAGGGTGAGCCGCATGCTCGGCGTGCGCCGGGCATGCGGTCAACCGATCAAATGGGTGGAATGATCAGGTCCAGGCGTGGGTATTCCCCGTCCTCAGTGCGTTCCCCCTTTGGGGGTACGTGGTGGCTCCCGGTGATCTGCTCGCCGTGTCGGGTCTCCAGGTGAATGTCGAAACCCCAGAGGCGGTGCAGGTGCTTGAGTACCTCCTCGGTGGATTCGCCCAACGGTTTGCGGTCGTGCTGCTGGTGGCGCAGGGTGAGCGAGCGGTCACCACGGCGATCGACGCTCCAGATCTGTACGTTGGGCTCGCGGTTGCCCAGGTTGTACTGGGCCGCCAGGGTTTCGCGGATCAGGCGGTAGCCCTGCTCGTCATGGATGGCCGGAACTAGCAATTCGTCTTTCTGGTCGTCGTCGAGGATGCTGAACAGCTTGAAGTCGCGAATCACTTTGGGTGAGAGAAACTGCAGGATGAAGCTCTCGTCCTTGAAGCTATTCATGGCGAACTTGAGCGTGGACAACCAATCGCTGCCGGCAATGTCCGGGAACCAGTACCTGTCTTCTTCCGTTGGCTCCTCGCAGATGCGACGGATGTCGCGGTACATGGCGAAGCCCAGGGCATAAGGGTTGATGCCGCTGTAGTAGGGGCTGTCGAAAGGCGGCTGGTAGACCACGCTGGTGTGCGACTGCAAGAACTCCATCATGAAGCCGTCGGTGACCAGGCCTTCGTCGTACAGATCGTTGAGGATGGTGTAGTGCCAGAAGGTGGCCCAGCCTTCGTTCATCACCTGAGTCTGGCGTTGCGGGTAGAAGTACTGGGCGATCTTGCGCACGATGCGCACCACTTCCCGCTGCCAGGGTTCGAGCAGGGGAGCGTGTTTTTCGATGAAGTAGAGGATGTTTTCCTGTGGTTCGGCGGGGAAGCGCTGGTTGTCCCGCTCGCCACCCTTGCCGGCCCCCTTGGGAATGGTGCGCCAGAGGTCGTTGATCTGCTTCTGCAGGTGCTCTTCGCGCTCCTTCTGCCGGCGCCGCTCTTCCTCGGCGGAGATCGGGTAGGGGCGCTTGTAGCGGTCAACGCCGTAGTTCATCAGGGCATGGCAGGAGTCCAGCAGGTCTTCTACCGCGTCGATGCCATGGCGTTCCTCGCACTGCATGATGTACTGCTTGGCAAACACCAGGTAGTCGATGATGGAACTGGCGTCAGTCCAGGTGCGGAACAGGTAGTTGCCCTTGAAGAAGCTGTTGTGGCCGTAGCAGGCGTGGGCGATGACCAAGGCCTGCATGGTGATGGTGTTCTCCTCCATCAGGTAGGCGATGCAGGGATCGGAGTTGATCACGATCTCGTAGGCCAGGCCCATCTGACCGCGCGAATAGCCTTTCTCGGTGGCGAGAAAGTGCTTGCCGTAGGACCAGTGGTGGTAGCCGATGGGCATGCCGACTGAGGCGTAGGCATCCATCATCTGCTCGGCGCTGATCACTTCGATCTGGTTCGGGTAGGTGTCCAGCGCATAGCGCTCGGCGATCCGGCTGATCTCGCGGTCGTAAGTGCGGATCAGGTCGAAGGTCCATTCCGACCCCGTGGAGATGGGCTTGCGTTCCTTCTTGCTGGCAGTCATTTCACGCCTCCCCTCAGGTCACGAGCCTGCGTTGGAACAGCTCGCGGAACACCGGGTAGATATCCGCCGCCGAGACGATCTGCTGCTGGGCGAAGGTATCGCCGAACGTATCGCAGACCTGCTCGTACTCGTACCACAGCGCCTGGTGCTCGCGTGGAGTGATCTCGACGTAGGTGTAGTACTGCACGAACGGCATGATCTGCTTGATCAGGATATCCCGGCAGATGGGTGAATCGTCGTTCCAGTTGTCGCCGTCCGAGGCCTGGGCGGCATAAATGTTCCATTCGTTGATGGGGTAGCGCTCGGCCATGATCTCCTGCATCAGCTTGAGCGCACTGGAGACGATGGTGCCGCCGGTTTCACGGGAATAGAAGAACTCCTCCTCGTCGACCTCACGGGCGCTGGTGTGGTGACGGATGAACACGACCTCGATCTTGTCGTAATTCCGCTTGAGGAACAGGTACAGGAGGATGAAAAAGCGCTTGGCGATGTCCTTGGTGGCCTGGGTCATGGAGCCGGAGACGTCCATCAGGCAGAACATCACCGCCTTGGAGGAGGGGTTGGGCTGCTTGACCAGCAGGTTGTACTTGAGGTCGAACGTGTCGAGGAAGGGTACACGTTCGATCCTGGCGCGAAGTTTTGCGATTTCTGCTTCAAGTTCCTGTATATCGCCGAAGTTATCCGGTTCCTCGCGCTTCAGGCGTTCCAGTTCCTCTTTCGCTTCCTTCAGCTTGCCGCGGCTGCTGCCGGACAAGGCGATGCGCCGGGCATGGGCTGAGCGCAGGGTGCGGACGATATTGATGCGCGAAGGATTGCCTTCATTACTGATCCCGGCGCGCACGGTCTTGAAGGTATCGGCACCGGTGAGGTGACGTTTGACCAAGTTGGGTAATTCGAGGTCCTCGAACATGAAGTCGAGGAATTCTTCCTGGGTGATCTGGAAGACGAAGTCGTCCATGCCCTCACCCTGGTTGCTGGCCTTGCCGCCGCCACGGCCTCCACCCCCGCCCTGGGGGCGCGGAATGCGATCGCCGGTGGTGAATTCCTTGTTGCCGGGATGGACGATGGTCTGCCGACCGCCACGGCCGTGATGCAGGACAGGTTCGTCGATGTCGCGACCAGGGATGCTGATCTGTTCGCCATGCTCCATATCGGTGATGGAACGGCGGCTCACGGCCTCCTCCACGGCCTTCTTGATGTGCTCGCGGTAGCGCCGCAGGAACCGCTGGCGGTTCACCGTGCTCTTGTTCTTGCCGTTCAAACGCCTGTCGATGACATAGCTCATAGACCCCTCCGGGGAGCTTCAGGCTGCAAGACGCGGAGGACGCCGTACGAGACGGCGCCTCCGGCTAGCGTATTCCTGGCTTGCAGCTTGAGACTGTTTTACTGCGACTTGCGTACCCGCAGGTACCATTCGGACAGCAGGCGTACCTGTTTCTCCGTATAGCCGCGTTCGACCATGCGTTTGACGAAGTCGTTGTGTTTCTGCTGCTCCTCCTTGCTGCCCTTGGCGTTGAAGCTGATGACCGGCAGAAGGTCTTCGGTGTTGGAGAACATTTTCTTCTCGATGACCACGCGCAGCTTCTCGTAGCTGAGCCAACTGGGGTTCTTGCCGTTGTTGTTGGCCCGAGCGCGGAGAACGAAGTTGACGATCTCGTTGCGGAAGTCCTTCGGGTTGCTGATGCCGGCCGGCTTCTCGATCTTTTCCAGTTCCTCGTTCAGGGCCACCCGGTTGAGGATTTCGCCGGTTTCCGGGTCGCGGTATTCCTGGTCCTGGATCCAGAAGTCCGCATACAGCACATAGCGGTCGAAGATGTTCTGGCCGTACTCGCTGTAGGACTCCAGGTAGGCGGTCTGGATTTCCTTGCCGATGAACTCGATGTAGCGCGGCGCCAGGTACTCCTTGATGAAGCGCAGGTAGCGTTCACGCATTTCAGCCGGGAACTGCTCCTGCTCGATTTGCTGTTCCAGCACATAGAGCAGGTGCACCGGGTTGGCCGCCACTTCGTGCGGGTCGAAGTTGAACACCTTGGAAAGAATCTTGAAGGCGAAGCGAGTGGACAGTCCGTTCATGCCCTCGTCCACGCCGGCGGAGTCGCGGTACTCCTGGATGGACTTGGCTTTGGGGTCGGTGTCCTTGAGATTCTCGCCATCGTAGACGCGCATCTTCGAGTAGATGTTCGAGTTTTCCGGCTCCTTCAGGCGCGACAGCGCGGAGAACTGCGCCAGCATGCGCAGTGTGTCTGGTGCGCAGTGGGCGTGAGCCAGGGAACTGCCGACAAGCAGTTTGTCGTAGATCTTGATCTCGTCGGTGACCCGCAGGCAGTAGGGCACCTTGACGATGTAGATCCGGTCGATGAAGGCCTCGTTGTTCTTGTTGTTACGGAAGCTGTGCCATTCCGATTCGTTGGAGTGGGCCAGGATGATGCCGCTGAAGGGCAGGCCGCCCAGCCCCTCGGTACTGTTGTAGTTGCCTTCCTGGGTGGCGGTCAGCAGCGGGTGCAGCACCTTGATCGGCGCCTTGAACATCTCGACGAATTCCATCAGGCCCTGGTTGGCCCGGCACAGCGCGCCCGAGTAGCTGTAGGCATCGGCGTCGTTCTGCGGGAACTCCTCCAGTTTGCGGATATCCACCTTGCCCACCAGGGCGGAGATGTCCTGGTTGTTCTCGTCGCCTGGTTCGGTCTTGGCGATAGCGATCTGGTTGAGGACCGAGGGGTAGAGCTTGACCACGCGGAACTTGCTGATGTCGCCCCCAAACTCATTGAGGCGCTTGGTCGCCCAGGGCGAGATCACCGTACGCAGGTAGCGTCGCGGGATGCCGTACTCTTCCTCGAGGATGGCGCCATCCTCGTCGGCATTGAACAGCCCGAGGGGTGACTCGAACACGGGGGAACCCTTGATGGCGTAGAAGGGCACGCGCTCCATCAGTTGCTTCAGTTTCTCCGCCAGGGACGATTTGCCGCCGCCGACCGGACCCAGCAGGTAGAGGATCTGCTTCTTCTCTTCCAGACCTTGGGCGGCATGGCGGAAGTAGGAGACTATCTGGTCGATGCATTCCTCCATGCCGTGGAAGTCCGCAAATGCCGGATAGCGACGGATCACCTTGTTGGAGAAAATCCTCGAAAGCCGCGGGTCTAGCGAGGTGTCCAGCAGTTCCGGATCGCCGATTGCCAAGAGCATGCGTTCCGCCGCGCTGGCATAGGCACTACGGTCCTGCTTGCACAGGTCGAGATATTCCTGAAGGGAATATTCCTCCTGGCGGGTCGCT
Organism: Metapseudomonas resinovorans DSM 21078; assembly: GCF_000423545.1. Lineage (GTDB taxonomy): Bacteria > Pseudomonadota > Gammaproteobacteria > Pseudomonadales > Pseudomonadaceae > Metapseudomonas > Metapseudomonas resinovorans. Next base: position 39,970 of record NZ_KE384032.1, on the reverse strand, counting down.
TCGAAGCGTTGTTGGAAGTGGCTGAAAATGCTCATGACGTCACCTCGCTGGAAACAGGAAGCCGGCGCGGGGTCGGTTGTGCGGGTGCGGGCAGTCAGCCGAAGAAGGTCGGCCGATGAAAGTCCCCCAGAACACCTGAATGGTCGCTGCCGATGGCCCGGAACCGGTGGACCGGCTCTCCCCTTTTTTGGATGGCCTGAGCTAAGAGTAGTTCGTTATCGGCAAGGTCAAGCATGACGGAACGATAACAGGGGAATACCGTTCGTCGGAGGGGAGGCGCTAAGCCAGTGATGGCGCGGGGTTGCGCCTCACCGAAAAAAATTTCAATCGACGCTGCCCTGGGTGACTTCGCCGGGATAGACGCTGCGCCAGAGCTCGAAACCGCCGTCCAGGCTGTAGACCTCGGCAAAACCCTGATGGGCGAGATAGGCAGCCGCGCCCTGGCTCGAGTTGCCGTGGTAGCAGGAAACGATCAGGGGCTTGTCGAAGTCGGCACGGGCGATGAAGTCGGCAAGGGAGTAGTTGTCCAGGTGGTGCGAGCCGCTGATATGGCTCAGGGCAAAACTCTGCGGGTCGCGGATGTCCACCACCACTGCGCCTTGCTCGCGCAGGGCCTGGGCCTGTTCAGGGGGGATGCGCTGGAACTCACTCATGGCGATTCTCCTCACAGCTGCAGCTGATGCGTTCGCGGCTGTCGATATTCAGCAGGGTCATGGCGCCGCCCCAGACACAGCCAGTGTCCAGGGCGAACAGGCCGGGTTCGTCACATTTGCCTTCCAGGGACGCCCAGTGGCCGAAGATGATCTTCTGCCCACGGGTCTTGCGCTCGGGGAAGCTGAACCAGGGGGCGAAGCCGGGCGGGGCGGTGCCTAGGCCTTCCTTGGACTTGAGGTCCAGGGTGCCGTCGGCGCGACAGAAGCGCATGCGGGTGAAGTAATTGGTGATGACGCGCAGGCGGGTGACGCCGTGCAGGTCGCTGTCCCACTTGGCCGGCTCGTTGCCATACATGCCGTCGAGGAACAGTGGCAGGCGGGCGTCGTCCTGCAGCGCTTCTTCGACTTCGGCGGCGCGCTTGAGGGCCTTCCTCAGCGACCACTGTGGCGGGATGCCGGCGTGGACCAGGGCGATGTCTCGCTTCTCGTCGTAATGCAGCAGCTTCTGTCGGCGCAGCCAGTCCAGCAGGTCGGCGCAGTCCGGCGCATCGAGGATCTCGCGCAGGGTGTCGGCCTTGCGCAGTCGCTCGATGTTGTTGGCGACGGCCAGAAGGTGCAGGTCGTGGTTGCCGAGTACGCAGACTACCGATTCACGAATGGAATAGAGGAAGCGCAGGGTTTCCAGGGATCTGGGGCCACGATTGACCAGATCACCTACCAGCCAGAGCTGGTCCCTGGCCGGGTCGAAGCGGACTTGCTCCAGCAGGCATTTCAGCTGATCCAGACATCCCTGGATATCGCCAACCGCATAAGCCGTCATGCTGGCCCCCTCAGTGCAGCGAGCCGGGAACGGCGAGGCGGAAGGGCGCGATGATGGCGTCGAAGCGTTTGCCGTCGTCGGCGACCATCTGATAGCTGCCCTGCATGCTGCCGACTCGCGTGGCCATCACTGTACCGCTGGTGTAGGTGTGGCTGGCGCCGGCCTCGATCAGGGGCTGTTGACCGACCACGCCAGCACCGCGGACTTCCTGGACGTGCCCGTCGCCGTCGGTGATCACCCAGTGGCGGGTGAGCAGTTTGGCTGGCAGTTCGCCGTTGTTCTGGATGGTCACGGTGTAGGCGAAGGCAAAGCGATTCTCGTCCGGCTGTGACTGTTCCGGGAGGAAGCGGGTGACGACGCTGACGTCGACCTTATAGCGGGAATCGGACACGCGAAAGCTCTCGAGTAGCTGGGATTGGAGTCTAGGGCCTGGGGCTGGCCACGGCCAGTTGATCGGCCAGGCGGACAAAAGCGGCCAGGTCGAGTTGCTCCGGACGCAGACCGCCGTCGACGCCCGCGGCTTCGATGGCGGCGGCGTCCAGCAGGCCCTTGAGGGTATTGCGTAAGGTCTTGCGCCGCTGGTTGAAGGCTTCGCGTACCACACGTTCCAGCAGTGCAGGGTCCTTCGCGGGATGCGGCAACACGTCGTGGGGCACCAGTCGGACGATGGCGGAATCCACCTTGGGTGGCGGGTTGAAGGCACCGGGGCCGACATTGAACAGGTGCTCCACCCGGCAGTGGTACTGGACCATGATCGACAGCCGGCCCCAATCGCCGCCACCAGGCTCGGCGGCCAGGCGCTCGACCACCTCCTTCTGCAGCATGAAGTGCATGTCGCGAATCAGGTCTGCGTGGTCCAGGAGATGGAAAATCAGCGGGGTGGAGATGTTGTACGGCAGGTTGCCCACAACCCGAAGGCTGTGCGGTTCAGCATCGAGCTGGCGGAAATCGAACTTCAGCGCATCGCCCTGGTTGAGGCGAAAGTTCGGCAACTGGCCGAACTTGTGCTGCAGGATGGGGATCAGGTCCAGGTCCAGTTCGACCACATCCAGTTGTGCGCCGCTGGCCAGCAGGCCTTCGGTAAGAGCGCCCTGGCCTGGGCCGATCTCCAGCAGGCGCTCGCCTGGGCGGGCGTGGATGCTGCGCAGGATGCGATGAATCACGCCGGCGTCGTGCAGGAAGTTCTGGCCGAAACGCTTGCGCGCGCGGTGTTGGTAGTGTTCGGACATCGAAGGCTCCAGGCCTTGGGGCCAGGCGGCGAGCCTGGCGTGGAAACGTAGATCGCGCAGTTTATCAGGCGTCAGCCCGCGCCGCCTAAGGCATGGCCGATAAAGCGTCGCGGGAAGGGCTGATCACTGATTGCGTTGCTGCGCGGTGGCCATCTGGTAGGCGGTTTCCAGCGCGACTTCCAGGCTGCCGCAGTCGATTCGGCCGGTGCCAGCCAGATCCAGGGCAGTGCCGTGATCCACCGAGGTACGGATGATCGGCAGGCCGAGCGTGACGTTCACGGCGGCGCCGAACCCCTTGTATTTGAGTACCGGCAACCCCTGATCGTGGTACATCGCAAGCACGGCGTCGCAATGCGCGAGGTGCTTCGGCGTGAACAGGGTGTCGGCCGGCAGTGGGCCGATGAGGTCCAGGCCTTCGGCGCGCAGGCCTTCCAGGGTCGGCTCGATGACTTCCAGTTCCTCCCTGCCCAGATGGCCACCTTCTCCTGCGTGGGGGTTGAGGCCGCAAACCAGGATGCGCGGATGGGCAATACCGAATTTGTTCACCAGATCGGCATTCAGGATGCGGCTGACCCGTTGCAGTCGCTCCGGGGTGATGGCAGCGGCGACGTCCTTGAGCGGCAGGTGAGTGGTGACCAGTGCCACGCGCAGGCCCCGGGTGGCGAGCATCATCACCACTTGGCGGGTAGCGGTCAGATCGGCGAGGAACTCGGTGTGGCCGGAAAAGCCGATGCCAGCTTCGTTGATCACACCTTTATGCACCGGCGCGGTGATCATCCCGGCGAAGAGGCCGTCGAGGCAGCCCTGCCCGGCCCGGGTCAAGGTCGCCAGCACATACTCCGCGTTCTCCGGTGACAGTTGGCCTGGTTTGACCGCCGCTCGCAGTGGCGTATCCCAGACAAAAAGGCTGCCGGCAGGGGCGGGGGCGTCCGGAAGCCGGGTGGGATCGACATCGATCAACTGGATGGATAGGCCCAATTCAGCGGCGCGCTGTTCAAGCAGGCTGCGGCTGGCGATGGCGATCAGGGCGTGGGGTTGGGCGGAGCGGGAGAGGAGCAGGCAAAGGTCGGGGCCGATGCCGGCAGGTTCACCAGGGGTGAGGGCGAAGCGGAGAGCGTTCATTCCGGGTCCTTGCGTGGTGTCCAGCGCGTTGGCGGTGATTGTACCGCCAGCGCGCTGTCCTGCGACCCGTGCGATTACAGCTTGGTTTCGACGTAGGCCTCGTCGCGGATCTGGCGCAGCCAGGCCTGCAGTTCCTCGTCGTACTTGCGATTGCGCAGGATATTCAAGGCCTGCTGCTCGCGGAACTGCTCGCTGCCGTCCGTGGCGCGGCGGCCCAGCACTTCCAGCACATGCCAGCCGTAGGGACTCTTGAACGGCTTGGAGAGTTTGCCTGCCTGGGTCTGGCTCATGACTTCGCGGAACTCAGGAACCAGTGCATTGGGGTCGATCCAGTTCAGATCACCGCCGTTGAGAGCAGAGCCCGGGTCTTCGGAGAAGCTCTTCGCCAGTTCGGCGAAGTCTTCGCCGGACTGGATGCGCTCGTAGAGGCGCTCGGCCAGACGCTTGGTATCCGCTTCGCTGCGAATCTCGCTCGGCTTGAGCAGAATGTGGCGAACATGCACTTCGTCGCGAACCAGGGTTTCGCCGCCGCGCTTGTCCAGCAGCTTCAGGATGATGAAGCCGCCTGGAGTGCGAACCGGCTCGGTAACCTGGCCGGGTTGCAGGGCGCTGATCATGCCGTCGAAAGGGGGCGGCAGCTGTGCGGCCTTGCGCCAGCCAATCTCGCCGCCTTCCAGTGCTGTTTCACCGGCGGAGCGCGAGATGGCCAGTTGGGTGAAGTCGGCACCTTGCTGCAGCTGCTGGTATAGCTCCTGGACCTGGCGTTCTGCGGCCTGAATGGTGCTGGGAGACGAGCCTTCCGGAACCGGGATCAGGATGTTGGCCAGACGGAACTCTTCGGACAGCTGGATCTTGCCCATGTCGGAGGCCAGGAAGTTCTGCACTTCCTGGTCGGTGACCTGAATGCGCTCGGCCACGCGGCGCTGACGCACACGGCTAATGACCATCTCACGGCGCACCTGGTCGCGGGCGTCGTCGTAGGACAGGCCGTCACGGGACAGGGCGCCGCGGAACTGGTCGACCGTCATGCCGTTGCGCTGGGCAATGGCTTCGATGGCCTGATTCAGTTCTTCGTCGGCAATGCGGATGCCGGAACGATCACCGATCTGCAGTTGGATATTCTCGATGATCAGGCGCTCCAGCACTTGCTGGTTGAGCACATGCTCAGGTGGCAGCGAGGCACCGCGCTTGGCGATGGTCTGCTGCACTTCACGCAGGCGCTGATCCAGCTGGCTCTGCATGATTACGTCGTTGTCGACAATGGCGACCACGCGGTCGATGGAGCGAACCTCGGCGTGCGCAACACCGCCAAGGAGCAAGGCGCCCAGCAACAGCGGGCGCAGACAATCAGAGAGCTTGGTCTTCACGTTCACGGTAACCTTGAATGCCTTTTTCCAGGAAGCCTTCGGCCTTGTTGCCCACGATGCCGCCGAGGCCCTTCAGGACGATCTGCAGGAAGATCCCGCGGTCGCCGCTTTCGTTGGCTGTATCCGGCGTCTGGTCGAACTCGTCGTAGTCCACCCAGTAGCGGTTGATCAGGCGCAGCTTCCAGCAGCAGTTGTCGTACTCGAAGCCGCCGAAGGCTTCCAGGGTACGGTCGCGGTTGTAGTCGTACTGCCAGCGCGCAATGGCGCTCCATTGCGGGACCACCGGCCAGATGACCGAGAAGTCGTGCTGGCTGATCTTGTAGTAGTCCTCGATGAAGCCTGGGGTGCCGGGGGTGCCGAAGTCACCGCCGCCAACGTTCCAGGTACCGGTGGACTGGTCGAAGCGGATGGTGTCGTTACGGTAGCGATAGCCGGCGTTGACCACCTTGTTCGGATTGTCTTCAGGCTGGTAGTGGAACATCGCGCTGCCGGAGCGGGTGCGATGGGAGTCCGGATCCCAGTTGAAGTCCGAGTTGATACGCCAGTCGCGGTTGAAGCGGTACATGTACTCCAGAGCGTACGGCGAGGTCGAGGCCTGGGCGTCGGCACGGTCTCGGTAATCGATACCCGGCAGCTGCACCTTGCGGTCTTCGAAGTAGAACGCCTGGCCGATGCTGAAGCGCTGGCGTTCAAAGCCATTGGGTTCGATCCAGCGGTTCGTCGCACCCAGGGAAATCTGGTTGGCGTCGCCGATGCGGTCGCGACCGGAGAAGCGGTTGTCACGCCACAGCGACGAGTAGTTGAAGGTGGATTCGCCCGTGTCGAACAGCGGGATGTCCGTCTGGTCCTCTTCCGGCACGTAGAGGTAGAACAGGCGCGGTTCCAGGGTCTGCGTGTAGTTCTTGCCGAAAAACTGGGTCTTGCGGTCGAAATACAGGCCGCTGTCGACGCTGTAGATCGGCACCTGGCGATCCTGGCTGCCATGGAAGGTCTGCTCGGCCAGCAGGGTGTTCTTGCCGCGCTGGTCCAGGTCCAGGTCGTACTGGGTATAAGCGTACTTGACCTGCGGTTTGAGGAAGCCCCAGGTCCAGTTCATTGGCAGGCTGATGCCAGGCTCCAAGTGGGTGCGATCGCCATTGGCGCGCGCCAGGCCGCGGAGGTTGTTGTCGTTCCAGTTCGAGGTGACACCGTCGACGTCAGTGAACAGGCCGTCACGCAAGTTGCGGTCGAAACGCACGAACTCGGTGCTGTAGGCAAAGTTCAGGCCGGCGGGCTGGAAGGGCAGGGCGCCATCCAGGGTGATCTGCGGCAGGCGATCATACGGCGTGATATCGGAGATGGTCGCCAGCTCGTAGGCATGGGCGTTCAGCTTCGCGGTGTAGGTGTCGCCACGGTAGGTCAGGGTACCGCGCTGGTTGACGTAGGTGGGGGTGTCCACACCCAGGTCGGTATCCAGGTCGTCGAAGTAGTACGGGTCGCTGATATCGGTGTAGTCGACTTCGGCCAGCAGGCGGGAGTCCAGGCCGCCGGTGTGTTTCCAGCTGTACAGCCAGCGTTTTTTCTCGTACTCGGACATGAGCTTGCGCTCGTCTTCCTGGTCGTCCAGGTAGGCGGCGCCCAGCTGGCCTTCGCTGCTGTGGGTCAGGTAGCGGAACTCGCCTTCCACCATCATGCCGCGCTTGGCCATGTAGCGTGGGTACAGGGTGGCGTCGTAGTTCGGTGCCAGGTTGAAGTAGTAGGGCGTGACCAGCAGGAAGCCGGTGTCGCTGCTGCTGCCGATGGTCGGCGGCAGGAAGCCGGACTGGCGACGGTCGTCGATCGGGAAATAGATGTACGGGGTATAGAACACCGGGATGTCCTTGACCCGCAGCGTGACGTTGGTCGCGGTGCCGAAGCCGGTAGCCGGGTTCAGCTTGATGTTGTTGCCTTTCAGGTGCCAGGCGTTGTCACCCGGTTCGCAGCGGGTGTAGGTGCCGTCCTTCAGGCGAATGATGGCGTCTTCCTGGCGCTTGGCGTAGAGCGCGCTACCGCGGGTGTGCGATTGGTGCAGGACGTACTCGGCGTTGTCGACCTTGGCTTCGCCGTTGTCCAGTTGCAGCTCGGCGTGATCACCGACTACCAGGGCGCCTTTGTCACGCAGCTTGACGTTTCCGACCAGTTCACCGCGGTTTTCCGCCTGGTGCAGGTTGGCCTCGTCGGCCTCTACCTGCATGCTGCCCTGGCGAAGCACGACATCACCAGCGAGGGTGGCGATCTGCTTCTCCTGCTCATAGCGCGAGGCTTTGGCGGAGATATAGGTGGGCGCATCCTCCGTTGGCGTGTCATCGTCCATGCCCGGGCGCGGCGGCTCTATATAAGCGCCAGCGCAATAGGGGCCGGCTTCGGCCAGCTGCGCGGGGGTGAGTTTGTCGCGCGGTACCCAGTCGAGGTGACTGTAGTCGGCACTGCGGGAGGTCAGCCCCTTGCCTTCGGCCTCGGTCACCAGGGTGGCCTTGCTGCCTTCAGCTTCGCCGCCTTCGGAGGCCTGGGTAGCACCGCCAGTGGTCGAACTCACGGCGCTGCCGCTGTGAACAGGGCGCGGCGGCAGGCTCTCGGCGCTGGCTTTGGGCGCGCACGCCCAGCTCCCAGTGGCGGAAGCCTGGCAGTCGAACTGCTCGGCGGCGACGACGAATGAGGTGGCTACTGGCTGAAGGGCCAGCAGGCTGCCGGTCACCAGCAGAGGGAACTTTCTACGAAACGCGGGGGATCTTACTGCCATCTTGTTAGTCCGGGCTTCCTGCGCGCCTTCGGCCCGCTGGGGCCGCACGCCTCTCGATGGGCTGAAAAAGATGCTGGATAATAAAGCATGACCCGCACAACGGCTAGCGCCGCCGGAGACCACCTGATGCACCATGAAGACCTTCGCCTTCAGCAGCTGAGCCAATGGCTTGACCAGCAGTTGCCGACCCTGTTCGCTGCCCAAGGCTGGGGCCCCGTGCCTGCCGCGGAGCTGGTTCCAGCCAGCAGCGATGCCAGCTTCCGCCGTTATTTCCGCTGGGAGGCCGAAGGCCGCACCCTGATCCTGATGGACGCCCCGCCGCCCCGCGAGGACTGCCGGCCCTTCGTCAAGGTGGCCGGAATGCTCGCCGAAGCGGGTGTGCATGTGCCGCGCATCCTTGCGGCCGATGTGGAGCAGGGCTTCCTTGTTCTCGACGACCTCGGGCGCCAGACCTACCTCGACGTGATCAACAGCGACAACGCTGATCAGTTGTTCGATGACGCCCTGCAGGCGCTGCTGACTTTCCAGAAGCGCAGTCTCGACGTGCCCATGCCCAGCTACGACGACGCCTTGCTGCGTCGTGAGCTGCAGCTCTTCCCCGAGTGGTACCTGCAGCGCCACCTGGGCGTCGAGCTGGAAGGTGAGCGCCTGGCCGCCTGGCAGCGTATCTCCGACCTGCTGATCGATAGCGCCCTGGCCCAGCCCAAGGTGCTGGTGCACCGCGACTACATGCCGCGCAACCTGATGCTGAGCGCGCCCAACCCCGGCGTGCTGGATTTCCAGGATGCGGTCTACGGTCCGGTCACCTACGACGTTACCTGCCTGTTCAAGGACGCCTTCCTCAGTTGGCCGGAGGAGCGCGTCGCCGGTTGGCTGGAGCGTTACTGGAATCAGGCCCGCGAGGAGGGTATTCCTGTCCAGGCGGAATTCTCCGAGTTCCATCGCGCCAGCGACTTGATGGGTGTGCAGCGCCATCTCAAGGTCATCGGCATCTTCGCGCGAATCTGCCACCGCGACGGCAAGCCCAAGTACCTGGGTGATGTGCCGCGGTTCTTCGCCTATATAAAGGCAGTGATCGAACGCCGCCCCGAGCTGGCAGAGCTGAGTGACCTGCTGGCCAGCCTGCCCCGAGACGAGGTCAGCCACCCATGAAGGCCATGATTCTTGCCGCTGGCAAGGGCGAGCGTATGCGCCCGCTGACCTTGCATACCCCAAAGCCGCTAGTCCGTGCTGCGGGCACTCCGCTGATCGAGTTCCATCTTCGTGCCCTGGAGCAGGCCGGTTTCCGTGAGCTGGTGATCAACCATGCCTGGCTGGGCCAGCAGATCGAGGATCACCTGGGCGATGGCGCACGCTTCGGCCTGTCCATCCGCTATTCCGCTGAAGGGGAGCCGCTGGAAACCGGAGGTGGCATCTTCCGCGCGTTGCCGCTGCTGGGGGGCGAACCCTTCCTGGTGGTCAACGGTGATGTCTGGACCGACTTCGACTTCAACCACCTGCGCCGGCCATTGGACGGCTTGGCCCACCTGGTGTTGGTGGATAACCCGGCGCATCACCCGCGCGGTGACTTCCGCCTGGACGGCGGCCGGGTGAGTGATGCCGTGGACGGCGAACCGAACCTTACCTACAGCGGTATCGCCGTGCTCCATCCGCGCCTGTTCGAGGGCTGCCAGGCGGGAGCCTTCAAGCTGGCGCCGCTGCTGAGGCAGGCGATGATTGCCGGCCAGGTGAGCGGCGAGCATTTCCGCGGGCGCTGGGTGGATGTCGGCACCCACGAGCGCCTGGCGGAAGTCGAAAGCCTGTTGCTGGCGGAGGCCTGAGTTGGTCTGGCCAGCCACCCTGATCGGCGCCGCCGCCGGATTCGCCTTGGCGAGCATTCCAGGGGCCATGCTTGGCGGGCTCCTGGGGCATGTGCTCGATCGCCGTCTGGCGCTGGATTCCTGGAGCGCCCTGCGCGCCCGGCTGCGCGGTGATCCTGCCATTGACCAGCAGGACCTGCTGTTCATCCTGCTCGGTCGCCTCGCCAAGAGCGATGGCCGGGTGCAAGAAGCTCATATCCAGCAGGCGCGATCCGAAATGAAACGTCTCGGGTTGGACGAGGCGGGTGCCCGCCGCGCGATTGCCGCATTCAACCGGGGCAAAGCGGGCGGCGACAACCTGCATCCCTGCCTGTGCAAATTGAAGGACGAACGCCTGACGGCCGAGCGCCTGCTGCGCAGTTGCTGGCAGATGGCTGCGGCCGATGGCAGGATCGGCCAGCGCGAGCGCGAGCTCATCCTGCAGTGGGGGCGCTGGCTTGGTTTCTCGGCATCCCGGGTGGAGACCCTTGGTGCCGGTTATGACACGCCTCAGGGCCTACCGCCCAAACGCAGCAACAGCTACAAAGAGGCGTTGACCTTGTTGGGCGTGACCGCCGATTGCGAACCCGCGGTGATCAAGCGAGCCTACCGCCGCCTGATCAGCCAGAACCACCCGGACAAGCTGGCCGGCTCCGGCGCCAGCCAGGCCGTGGTGCGCGCCGCCACTGACCGCACTCGCGAATTGCACAGTGCGTACAACTTGATTCGCGAGCGCCACGGCTTTCGTTGATTGCTCGTTCGTCGCTCAACCGCCTCCGGCCGGGGACTTGCCGTTGTCCGCTTCCAGATGCAGGCTCAGCCACCCGCGAATGCGCCGGATCAGTTGTGCCTGCTCGGTGTCGGGATCGGCCGGCAGCGCCTTCATGGCGATCTGGATGTAGGCCGGGTGTTGCTGTCGTTTGCTCGCCTGGAGGCGTCGCAGAGCCGCATCGCGGTCCGTGGGCTGGTCCTTGTAGTAGAAGTCGCCGGTGGCCAGTTTCAGCTCAGGCAGCGAATCTTCCAGCGCCGGTTCATAGCCGGGGGGCAGCTCTGCTGCAACCAGCAAGAGGTTGCGTACGTCCTTCGGTTCCTGGGCAGTGAGGAATTGCGTTGCCCAGTAGGCGCCGCTGCCGTGCCCAAGCAGCACGATGGACTTCGGCTTCTGCTGGCGGGCGAAGGCCAGGGCCGCTTCGATGCGGGCGAATACCCGATCGGTCTGGGTCTTCTGAATGGCGTCGCGAGACAGCGCTGGAGGCGCCGGGTCGGTGTTGGGCTCGGCGCTGCCGGCCTGTTCGGTATTGGCCGGGCCTTCCTCCTGCGCCTTCTCCGGGCTTACCGCGGGTTCTGCCTTGGTCGGTTCTTCGGTTTTCAGCGGACGCGGTGGCGGCGGGTTGCCGCTGGGGTCCGGCAGGCTCAGTGCGAGGGTGCTCCAGCCAGCGTTCGGCAACTGACGCCGCAACGGGCCTATGGCTTCTGGCCAATCGGCACTTTCGCCCTCGCCGGGCAGGAGGATTACCAGGCCGTTGGGATTGCTCACATTGGCCGGCTGCCAGAGTGCAAGGAACGCCTCGTCACCGGCCACGAGCGGTTGTTGCTCCCGGCTCGGGAGTTTGCGCTCCAGGTTGGCGGCTTCCTCCTGGCTGCGCTCCACCAGGGGCGCACGCTCTAGCGTTGGTGCGGATTCCTTGGACATGGTTGCGGCCTCGTCTTCCGCCAGCAAAGCGGGAGACGCGGGCAACAGGGCGAAGCAAAGGGCTGCAAGGGTCGGGTGAAAGACGCGGGGCATCTGGGAGTTCCTGGTCGAGCTGGAAAGCAGGAGCCTAATGGCTCGTTGGATCTTTGTCAGGCCGTGCCTTCGCATGGTTCGTCGAGGCTGGAGTAAGGTATGTCGGCTGTTCTCCTCGTTGCGGTTGGTCTTCGATGATGCGTGCGCTCCTTTCCCTGTTGTTTGCCTTCTGCCTGGCGATACCCGTATCGGCGGCACCTGCCCGGCTGCCACTGGCAGAGAGCCAGCGACAATGGCTCGAGAACCACAGTCAACTCCGCGTCGGCGCCGTATTGCAGGCGCCCTATGTCCAGTTGGACCGTCGCCTGCAACAGCTCTCGGGGGCCAACGTCGAGTTGATGAACTGGCTGGCCACGTCCATGGGGGTGGAGCTGGTCTGGCGTACCTACGACAGCCTGGGCGAGCTGGAGCAGGCCTTGCGTGCCGGGCAGATCGATTTGGCTCCGGGCCTCGGCCAGACACCTGCCGGTCTGCGCCTGTGGTTATTTTCCGACCCGTATATGCGGGTCTCGCAATTGATGGTTGGGGAGCGAGAGGGCAACGCGGCGGTGGACCTGGAGCAGCTGGACGCCACCTCCCCGGTCGCCCTGCGCGAGCCCAGCGCGGTGGCCGACTACCTGCGAGCCACATACTCCAACCTCAACCTCAAGCCCGTGGCTAGCGAACGGCAGGCCTTGCAGGCATTGCTCGCCGAGCAGGTGCGTTATGCCGTGCTGGACGAGGCCCAGCTCAGTCGATTGTCCCGTGAGCAGGAGTTCGCCGGGCTCGCCGTGGTGGCGGATGTCGGTTTTCCACAGCTGCTGCGAGTCGCGTCGCGGCGCGACTGGCCGGAATTGGCGACCATCGTCGATATCGCCCTGCGCAGCCTGCCGGCCAAAGACCTCGACCAGCTCCATGAGCGCTGGCTGCAACCCAAGTACCCCCGCCTGGGTGAGTCCGCCGGCTTCTGGCAGAACCTCAGCCTGCTGCTCGGCGTACTGCTATTGGCCGCTGCGGCCATCATCACCTGGCTGCGTCGACAGCGGCGCGGGCTTGAGCGGCAACTGCTCGATGCCCGCCAGGCGCTGCAACTGCGCGAAGCGGCCGAGGAAGCCCTGCGCCTCACCCAGTTCTCGATCGACCACAGCACCCTCGGCATCCTCTGGGTGAACTGGGACAGCCATGTGCGTTACGCCAACCGAGCCGCCGAACAGATGCTCGGTTATGCGCCTGGCAGCCTGGCGGACCGGCCCCTGGCGGACTTCCAGCCCGAACTGAACATGGACCGCTGGCTGAACCTCTGGCGCCGCGCGCGCAATAGCGACGAGGGCCCGCTGAGCTTCGAGACGCGCAGCCTGCGGCCGGACGGCAGCTGGCTGCCGGCGGATGTGTCGCTGAGCTTCCTGCGCTTCGGTTCCTCGGAGTACCTGGTGGTCTTCCTTTCCGATGCCACCGAGCGCCGTCGCGCCCGCGAGGCGTTGGAGGAAAGCGAGGCGCGCCTCAAGGGCATCGCTTCCAACGTTCCCGGCCTGGTGTTCCGGCTGGAACGACCGAAGGCCGGCGCGCCGTCGAATTTTGCGTTCATCGGTGAAGGTAGCGAGGGGCTGGTGGGCTACAGCGCAAGCGAGCTGCTGGATACCGGGCGTGGCATTCGTGGCCTGGTCCATCCGGAAGACCGCGATGGTTACTGGGACAGCCAGACCCAAGCGCTGGACGCTGACCGTGATTGGCACTGGCAGGGGCGAATCCTGACTCGCGATGGCCAACTGCGCTGGGCCGACATCAAGGCCAGTGCGCGGGTCTTCGACGACGGCCGTGCGGTCTGGGACGGCGTGGTCTGGGACATCACCGGCAACAAGCAGATCGAGCTGGAACTGGCCGCATCCCGCGCCCAGTTGCGCGACCTCTCGGCGCACCTGGAAAGCGTGCGCGAAGAAGAGAAGGCGCGTATCGCTCGCGAAGTGCATGACGAACTGGGCCAGGTACTTACGGTGCTCAAGCTGGAAACGTCCATGTGCGAGCTGGCGTTCGCCGGGCTCGATGCGGGCCTGCGCGAGCGTCTGGACAGCATGAAGCGGTTGATCGCTCAGCTCTTCCAGTTGGTGCGCGATGTCGCCACCGCGCTTCGGCCACCCATCCTCGATGCAGGTATCGCTTCGGCCATCGAATGGCAGGCCCGGCGTTTCGAGGCGCGCACTCAGATTCCCTGCCTGGTGGAAGTGCCCGAGCAACTGCCGCAGCTGTCTGATGCCAAGGCGGTTGGGCTATTCCGGGTGCTGCAGGAGGCGCTGACCAACGTCATGCGTCATGCCGAAGCGCATACTGTCGCGGTTCGTCTCTGCGAGGAGGACGGCATGCTCAGCCTGCGGATCAGCGATGACGGTCGAGGGTTCGACACCCGCGCCGCGCGTAGCAGCTCTTTCGGCCTGGTGGGCATGCGCGAGCGGGTGCTGATGCTGGGCGGCAGCCTGCAGATAGAGAGCCAACCAGGGGAGGGCACCACCCTCTGTGTACGCGTGGCATTGGATAAGGAGAAAGCAGCGTGATCCGAGTACTGGTGGCCGAAGACCACACCATCGTCCGCGAGGGCATCAAGCAACTGATCGGGCTGGCCAAGGACCTTTGCGTGGTGGGTGAAGCCGGCAATGGTGAGCAGTTGATGGAAACCCTGCGCCAGACGCCCTGCGAAGTGGTGCTGCTGGATATCTCCATGCCCGGCGTTAACGGCCTGGAAGCCATTCCGCGCATCCGCGCCCTGACAAATCCGCCAGCGGTACTGGTGCTGTCCATGCACGATGAAGCGCAGATGGCTGCGCGGGCGCTGAAGATCGGTGCGGCCGGCTACGCGACCAAGGACAGCGACCCGGCGCTGTTGCTCACGGCCATACGCAAGGTGGCATCGGGTGGGCGTTATATCGACCCTGACCTGGCCGACCGCATGGTCTTCGAGGTCGGGCTGACTGATGCCCGCCCTGCCCATACCTTGCTCTCGGAGCGGGAGTTCTCGGTGTTCGAGCGCCTGGTGCGGGGCGAAGGGGTGAACGAAATCGCCCAGCAACTGGCGGTCAGCAGCAAGACGATAAGCACCCACAAGGCCCGCCTGATGCAGAAGCTGGGGCTGCATTCCGTTGCGGACCTGGTGAAATACGCCGTGGAGCACAAGCTGCTGTGAGTGTCCGACAATGGCGCTCTGGTTTGTAGGGCGATCCCTACAAGAAATCCTCTCTAAGCCTTATAGCAATCTCTCATACCGCCCGATTTGCGTGACCTGCCACCTTCTCTAGGCTTTTGTCTACGGCAGACACAAAAACAAAGGTGCGGTTATGGCCGAGACACAAGGCAACGACATCCTGGTCAGCTTTCGCGGCGTGCAGAAGAGCTACGACGGCGAGACCCTGATCGTCAAAGACCTCAACCTGGACATTCGCAAAGGCGAGTTCCTGACCCTGCTCGGGCCGTCCGGCTCCGGCAAGACCACCAGCCTGATGATGCTCGCCGGGTTTGAAACCCCCACCAGCGGCGAGATCCTCCTGGCCGGTCGCTCCATCAATAACGTGCCCCCGCACAAACGCGACATCGGCATGGTGTTCCAGAACTACGCGCTGTTCCCGCACATGACCGTGTCCGAGAACCTCGCGTTCCCGCTCTCGGTGCGCGGCATGAGCAAGACCGACGCCAGCGAGCGGGTCAAGCGTGCGCTCTCCATGGTCCAGCTCGACGCTTTCCGCAACCGCTACCCGGGCCAGCTTTCCGGCGGTCAGCAGCAGCGTGTCGCCCTGGCCCGTGCCCTGGTGTTCGAACCTCAGCTGGTGCTGATGGATGAACCTCTCGGCGCACTGGACAAGCAGCTGCGTGAACACATGCAGATGGAGATCAAGCACATCCATCAACGCCTCGGCGTGACCGTGGTCTACGTGACCCACGACCAGGGCGAAGCCCTGACCATGTCCGACCGCGTGGCCGTGTTCCACCAGGGTGAGATCCAGCAGATCGCCCCGCCGCGCGAGCTCTACGAGCTGCCGCGCAACACCTTCGTGGCGAACTTCATCGGTGAGAACAACCGCATGAACGGGCAGCTGGAAAGCCACGACGGCGATCGCTGCGTGGTGCGTCTGGCCCGTGGCGAGAAGATCGAGGCGCTGGCGATCAACGTCGGCAAGCCGGGTGAGTCGGTGACCTTGTCGATCCGTCCGGAGCGCGTACGCCTGAATGGCCACAGCGAGAGCTGCGTGAATCGCTTTTCCGGGCGCGTTGCCGAGTTCATCTACCTGGGCGATCACGTGCGTATCCGCATGGAGGTGTGCGGCAAGCCCGATTTCTTCGTCAAGCAACCTATTGCTGAGCTCGACCCCGCACTGGCGGTAGGCGATGTGGTGCCGCTCGGCTGGCAAGTGGAGCACGTCCGCGCACTGGACCCGCTTCTGGCGGAATGACGCGACGGCGCCAAGGCATTAGCAACCCTGCACTGTGGAGAAAATAACAATGTCGAAATCCCTGAAACTCACCGCCATCGCTCTCGGGCTGGCCTGCGCCTCCCAGGCGATGGCTGCTGACCTGACCGTGGTGTCCTTTGGCGGCGCCAACAAGAATGCTCAGGTCAAGGCGTTCTACGAGCCCTACCAGCAGAGCACCGGCAACAAGATCATCGCCGGTGAGTACAACGGCGAAATGGCCAAGGTGAAAGCCATGGTCGACACCAACAGCGTGTCCTGGAACCTGGTGGAAGTGGAGTCGCCTGAGCTTTCCCGTGGCTGCGACGAAGGCATGTTCGAAGAGCTCGACGCCGCCCAGTTCGGCAAGTCCGAAGACTTCGTACCCGGTGCCATCCAGCCCTGCGGCGTCGGCTTCTTCGTCTGGTCCACCGTGCTGGCCTACAACGCCGACAAGCTGCAGAGCGCGCCCACCAGCTGGGCTGATTTCTGGGATGTGAAGAAATTCCCCGGCAAGCGCGGCCTGCGCAAGGGCGCCAAGTACACCCTGGAGTTCGCCCTGATGGCTGATGGCGTTGCGCCGAAAGACGTCTACAGCGTGCTCGCCACCAAGGAAGGCCAGGACCGCGCCTTCAAGAAGCTCGACGAGATCAAGCCGAGCATCCAATGGTGGGAAGCCGGCGCCCAGCCGCCGCAGTTCCTCGCTTCCGGCGACGTGGTCATGAGCTCCGCCTACAACGGCCGTATCGCTGCCGTGCAGAAGGAAAGCAACCTGAAAGTCGTGTGGACCGGCGGTATCTACGACTTCGACTCCTGGGCGATTCCGAAGGGCGCCAAGGATATCGACAAGGCCAAGGAATTCATCGCCTTCTCGGTCAAGCCCGAGCAGCAGAAGATCTACTCCGAGAACATCGCCTACGGGCCGGCCAACACCCAGGCAGTGCCGCTGCTGGACAAGGCCCTGCTCAAGGACATGCCGACCACCCCGGAGAACATCAAGGACCAGGTCGCCATGGATGTCACCTTCTGGGCTGACTACGGCGAGCAACTGGAGCAGCGCTTCAACTCCTGGGCGGCCAAGTAAGGCTGCCGCTATTCCCCTCTCCCTCCGGGGGAGGGGCTGGGGGTGAGGGAAGTCTTTCCTCACCTCGGCCCTACCGGGCTGAAAGTCCAACCCTGTTCCAACGGAGTTCGTCATGGCCACTGCAGTGCCCCTTACCGAGGTCGCCGGCCCCAGCCTGAAGCAGCGCCTCGCCCGTGCCGAGCGGATGAATCGCCTGAAGTCCCAGGCGCTGATCCTGCCGCTGCTGATTTTCCTCCTGCTGACCTTCCTGGTGCCCATCGGCGCGCTGCTCTACAGGAGCGTGAACAACCCGGAAGTGGTCGGTTCCATGCCGCGCACCGTCGACGCCATTTCCAGTTGGGACGGCAAGGCGCTGCCCGACGAACCGGTGTACAAGGCCTTGGCTGAAGACCTCGCCGCGGCGCGCAAGAACCAGACTATCGGCGACCTTTCCAAGCGCCTGAACATGGAGCTGGCCGGCTACCGCAGCCTGATGGCCAAGACTGCCCGTGCCCTGCCGTTCAAGACCGAGCCAGCCTCGTATAAAGATGCCCTGGAAAGTCTGGATGAGCGCTGGGGCGACCCGGCCTACTGGCAGGCGATCCGCCGCAACGCCAGTGAACTGACCCCCTATTACCTGTTGGCGGCCCTCGACCATCGCATCGATGATCTGGGCGAGGTTGCCCCGGCCACTCCGGACCAGGCGATCTATCTGGACATCTTCGCCCGCACCTTCTGGATGGGCGCGGTGATCACGGTAATCTGCCTGCTACTGGCCTACCCGCTGGCCTACTTGCTGGCCAACCTCCCGACCCGGCAGAGCAACCTGCTGATGATCCTGGTGCTGCTGCCGTTCTGGACCTCCATCCTGGTGCGCGTCGCCGCCTGGATCGTGCTGCTGCAGTCTGGGGGCCTGATCAACGGCGCGCTGATCAAGCTCGGCCTGATCGACCAGCCGCTGCAATTGGTGTTCAACCGCACCGGCGTCTACATCGCCATGGTGCACATCATGCTGCCGTTCATGATCTTGCCGATCTACAGCGTGATGAAGGGCATCTCGCCGAGCTACATGCGGGCGGCGATCTCCCTCGGCTGCCACCCCTTCGCCAGTTTCTGGCGGGTGTACTTCCCGCAGACCGTGGCCGGCGTTGGTGCCGGGTGCCTGCTGGTGTTCATCCTGTCCATCGGCTACTACATCACCCCGGCGCTGCTGGGCAGCCCGAACGACCAGATGGTGAGCTACTTCGTCGCCTTCTTCACCAACACCACCATCAACTGGGGTATGGCCACGGCCCTGGGCGGCATGCTGCTGTTCGCCACCCTGATTCTCTATGTGGTGTACAGCTGGCTGGTAGGCGCTGGCCGCCTGCGTCTGGGTTGAGGAGAGAAAAATGCTGAGTCCCTACATGTCCCCGGTCGAGCGCCTGTGGTACTTCACCCTGCGCGGCCTCTGCGGCCTGGTGCTGCTGTTCCTGATCCTGCCGGTGCTGGTGATCATCCCGCTGTCGTTCAACTCCGGCACCTTCCTCGTCTATCCGCTGCAGGGCTTCTCCTTGCGCTGGTATGCCGATTTCTTCGGCTCGGCGGAGTGGATGCGCTCGCTGGCCAACAGCATGATCGTCGCCCCGGCGGCCACTGTGCTGGCCATGGTCTTCGGCACTCTGGCCTCCATCGGCCTGACCCGGGGCGAGTTCCGCGGCAAGGCGCTGGTGATGAGCCTGCTGATCTCGCCGATGGTGGTGCCCGTGGTGATCATCGGTGTCGCCAGCTACCTGTTCTTCGCACCATTGGGGCTTGGCAACAGCTACCTGTCGCTGATCCTGGTGCATGCGGTGCTGGGTGTGCCCTTCGTGATCATCACGGTGTCGGCCACCCTGCAGGGCTTCAACTACAACCTCGTGCGCGCCGCCGCCAGCCTGGGAGCGCCGCCACTGACCGCCTTCTTCAAGGTGACCCTGCCGCTGATCGCGCCGGGGGTGATCTCTGGAGCGCTCTTCGCCTTCGCCACTTCCTTCGACGAAGTGGTGGTTACCCTGTTCCTCGCCGGCCCCGAGCAGGCCACCCTGCCGCGGCAGATGTTCAGTGGTATTCGCGAGAACCTCAGCCCCACTATCGCCGCTGCCGCGACGTTGCTGATCGGTTTCTCCGTCGCGCTGTTGCTGGTGCTGGAATGGCTGCGTGGTCGCAGTGAGCGCATGCGCACCTCCATGCCGGAGTAAGCTTCTCCAACCTTCGCCTGCCCGCGTCCCTATCGCGGGCAGGTTCTTTTCCGCCTCACCTCAGTCATCGGTCGAATCCCCGCGCGCCATTCATCCCGGCTACAATCCGCGCCACCGTGATTCTGCCCTGAGGTCCGCCATGCAGCCTTTCGCCATCGCACCGTCGATCCTATCCGCCGATTTCGCCCGCCTGGGCGAAGAAGTGGAGAACGTCCTCGCCGCCGGCGCCGACATCGTTCACTTCGACGTGATGGATAACCACTATGTGCCCAACCTGACCATTGGCCCGATGGTCTGCTCGGCGCTGCGCAAGTACGGCATCACCGCGCCGATCGACGCGCACCTGATGGTCAAGCCGGTGGATCGCATCATCGGTGACTTCATCGAGGCGGGCGCCACCTACGTGACGTTCCATCCGGAAGCCTCCGAGCACGTCGACCGCTCCCTGCAACTCATCCGCGATGGCGGTGCCAAGTCCGGCCTGGTGTTCAACCCGGCGACTCCGCTGGACGTACTGAAGTACGTGATGGACAAGGTCGACATGATCCTGCTGATGAGCGTCAACCCCGGTTTCGGTGGACAGAAGTTCATCCCCGGCACCCTCGACAAGCTGCGCGAGGCGCGTGCCCTGATCGACGCCTCCGGCCGTGACATCCGCCTGGAGATCGATGGCGGCGTCAACGTGAAGAACATCCGCGAGATCGCTGCTGCGGGTGCCGACACCTTCGTCGCCGGCTCGGCCATCTTCAACACCCCGGACTACGCCGAAGTCATCGCCGCCATGCGCGCCGAGCTGGCCCAGGTTTGATATGAGCGCGCTGCAGCGGCTGTTCGACGGGCGCCTGCCACGCCTGGTGATGTTTGACCTGGATGGCACTCTGGTGGATTCAGTTCCCGACCTGGCGGCCGCTGTCGACAGCATGTTACTTGCCCTTGGCCGACCTGCCGCCGGAGTGGAGCGGGTTCGCGAGTGGGTCGGCAACGGCGCTCGGGTGCTGGTGCGCCGTGCCCTGGCCGGGGATATCGATCATTCCGCAGTGCATGACAGCGACGCCGAGCGCGGTCTGGTGCTGTTCATGGACGCCTATGCCGAGAGCCATGCCCTGACCACCGTCTACCCGGGCGTGGCGGAAACCCTCAAGTGGCTGAAGAAAGAGGGCGTGGAGCTGGCGCTGATCACGAACAAGCCTGGACGCTTCGTCGCCCCCCTGCTGGACGAGATGAAGCTTGGGCGCTATTTCCCGCTGATCATCGCTGGCGACACCCTGCCGCAGCAAAAGCCCGACCCGGCCGCACTGCTCCATGTGATGCACATGACCGGCGTCAGTCGCACCGATGCGCTGTTCGTCGGTGACTCGCGCAACGATGTGCTTGCAGCCAAGGCAGCCGGGGTGCAATGCGTGGCGCTGAGCTACGGTTACAACCATGGCCGCCCCATTAGCGAGGAGGAACCGGCCCTGGTGGTGGATGACCTGCGCGAGCTGTTGCCTGGCGGTTGCGCCGCTCACGGTGCTGCGCTAATGTCGCCGGACTCCTCCGACAATCCGCCTCAACGAGACAGAAACGTGGTGGTTCACTGCAAGCATCGGCTCGAACGAGCCGGAATGAAGATCATCAAGGCCGTCGCCCGTTGGCGCTGGCGCGCCTGAATTCATTCTGGCCGGATGCTCCGGCGCGCTTGCACACCGACGTTCTAATCTCCAGGAGTCCTCAACGGGCTCCCTGCCCACGAGGCTGATCATGACCCGCGAAAAATTCCTGCGTTTGGCCGCCGAAGGCTACAACCGCATTCCGCTTGCGTTCGAAACCCTGGCGGATTTCGACACTCCCCTCTCCCTCTACCTGAAGCTTGCCGACACCCCATACTCCTACCTGCTGGAGTCCGTGCAGGGCGGCGAGAAGTGGGGGCGGTACTCCATCATCGGCCTGCAGAGCCGCACTGTGCTGCGCGCCCACGGCCTGAAGGTCAGCGTCAGCGTCGACGATGTCGAGGTGGAATCCCACGATTGCGAAGACCCGCTGGCCTTCGTCGAAGACTTCAAGGAGCGCTACCAGGTGGCGCCCATCGCCGGCTTGCCGCGTTTCAACGGCGGCCTGGTGGGTTACTTCGGCTATGACTGCGTGCGCTACGTCGAGAAGCGCCTGGCCAACTGCCCGAACCCCGATCCGTTGGGTACCCCGGACATCCTGCTGATGGTCTCGGACGCGGTGGTCGTGTTCGACAACCTGGCCGGCAAGCTGCACGCCATCGTCCTGGTCGACCCGACCCAGCCCGAGGCCTACGAAAAGGGTCAGGCCCGCCTGGTCGAGCTGCGGCAGAAGCTGCGGCAGCCGGTAGTGCCGCGCCTGGGCGTGGACCCGAGCCTACCGGTTGGGGGCGAGCCGGAATTCCGCTCCAGCTTCACCCGTGAGGACTACGAGCAGGCAGTGCGTGAGATCAAGGAGTACATCCTGGCCGGCGACTGCATGCAGGTGGTGATTTCCCAGCGCATGTCGATTCCCTTCCAGGCCGCTCCTATCGACCTTTACCGCGCCCTGCGCTGCTTCAACCCCACTCCTTACATGTACTTCTTCAACTTTGGCGACTTCCACGTGGTGGGCAGCTCGCCGGAGGTGCTGGTGCGTGTCGAGGACGGATTGGTCACCGTGCGCCCGATCGCTGGTACCCGCCCACGTGGTGCGACCGAGGAAGCCGACCGCGCCCTGGAAGAAGACCTGCTCTCCGACGCCAAGGAGCTGGCAGAACACCTGATGCTGATCGATCTCGGCCGCAATGACGTAGGCCGCGTCGCCAGCACGGGCAGCGTCAAGGTCACCGAGAAGATGGTGATCGAGCGCTACTCCAACGTGATGCACATCGTTTCCAACGTCACCGGCCAGCTCAAGGAAGGTATATCCGCAATGGAAGCGCTGCGCGCCATCCTGCCGGCCGGCACGCTTTCCGGTGCGCCGAAGATTCGCGCCATGGAAATCATCGACCAACTCGAACCGGTCAAGCGTGGTGTCTACGGCGGTGCCGTGGGCTACCTGGCCTGGAACGGCAACATGGATACGGCCATCGCGATCCGTACCGCGGTCATCAAGGACGGCGAACTTCATGTACAGGCTGGCGCCGGCATCGTCGCCGATTCGGTCCCAGCCCTGGAATGGGAAGAGACGCTGAACAAGCGCCGGGCGATGTTCCGGGCCGTGACTCTCGCCGAACAGACCGCCAAGACCGACGCTTGAGGATTGCACCATGCTGCTGATGATCGACAACTACGATTCCTTTACCTACAACGTGGTGCAGTACCTCGGTGAACTGGGCGCGGACGTGCATGTGATCCGCAACGACGAGCTCTCCATCGCCGAGATCGAGGCGCTGAACCCGGAACGCATCGTGGTCTCCCCCGGCCCCTGCACGCCCAACGAAGCGGGCGTGTCGCTGGAAGTGATCCGCCATTTCGCCGGCAAGCTGCCGATCCTCGGCGTTTGTCTTGGCCACCAGAGCATCGGCCAGGCCTTCGGCGGTGACGTCGTGCGTGCGCGCCAGGCCATGCACGGCAAGACGAGCCCGGTGTTCCACAAGGACCAGGGCGTGTTCGAAGGCCTGAACCACCCACTGACCGTCACCCGCTATCACTCCCTGGTGGTGAAGCTGGAAACCCTGCCCGTCGAGCTGGAAGTCACCGCCTGGACCCAGCACGCCGACGGCTCGGTGGACGAAATCATGGGGTTGCGTCACAAGACGCTGAACATCGAGGGTGTGCAGTTCCATCCGGAGTCCATCCTTACCGAACAGGGCCATGAACTGCTGGCCAACTTCCTCAAGCAAACCGGTGGAGTGCGCTGATGGACATCAAGGAAGCCCTGAACCGGGTGGTCAACCAACTGGATCTGACCACCGAAGAAATGCAGGACGTGATGCGCCTGATCATGACCGGCCAGTGCACCGACGCACAGATCGGTGCCTTCCTCATGGGCATGCGCATGAAGAGCGAGACGATCGAAGAGATCGTCGGTGCGGTCTCGGTCATGCGTGAACTGGCCACCCGTGTGGAACTCTCCAGCCTCGACCACGTGGTCGACGTAGTGGGGACCGGCGGTGATGGCGCCAACATCTTCAACGTTTCTTCCGCCGCCACCTTCGTGGTTGCTGCGGCAGGCGGCAAAGTGGCCAAGCATGGCAACCGCGCGGTATCCGGCAAGACCGGCAGCGCTGATGTACTGGAAGCCGCCGGCATCTACCTGGACCTCAAGCCGGAGCAGGTGGCGCGCTGCATCGAAGGCATCGGTGTCGGCTTCATGTTCGCCCAGGTGCATCACAAGGCCATGAAATACGCCGCCAGCCCGCGTCGCGAACTGGGTCTGCGCACCCTGTTCAACATGCTCGGCCCGCTTACGAATCCGGCCGGGGTGAAGCATCAGGTGGTCGGCGTATTCAGCCAGGCGCTGTGTCGCCCGCTGGCCGAGGTACTCAAGCGCCTGGGCAGTGAGCACATCCTGGTGGTCCACTCCCGTGATGGCCTGGACGAGGTGAGTCTGGCCGCACCGACCCATGTCGCCGAACTGAAGGACGGCGAAGTGACCGAGTACCAGATCCAGCCCGAGGACTTCGGCATCAAGAGCCAAAGCCTGATCGGCCTGACCGTCGGCAGTCCGCAGGAGTCGCTGGAGCTGATCCGCGACGCCCTGGGCAGGCGCAAGACGGAAAACGGCCAGAAGGCCGCCGACATGATCGTGCTGAACGCCGGCGCGGCGCTCTATGCTGCCGACCTGGCGTCCAGCCTGAAAGAAGGTGTGCGCCTGGCGCAGGACGCTCTGCACACTGGTCTGGCCCGCGAAAAGCTGGACGAGCTGGCCTCCTTTACCGCGGTGTTCCGAGTGGAGAATGAAGCGTGAGCATCCCAACCGTTCTTGAGAAGATCCTGGCGCGCAAGGCCGAGGAAGTGGCTGATCGCCGTGCCCGCGTCTCACTGGCCGAAGTCGAAGCGTTGGCCCGCGCCGCCGACGCCCCTCGTGGTTTCGCCCGGGCGCTGCTGGAGCGTGTCGAGCGCCACGAGCCAGCAGTAATCGCCGAAGTGAAGAAGGCCTCCCCGAGCAAGGGCGTGCTGCGCGAGAACTTCATTCCGGCGCAGATTGCCAAAAGCTACGAGGCCGGCGGTGCCGCCTGCCTGTCGGTGCTGACCGATGTGGACTTCTTCCAGGGCGCCGATGCCTACCTGCAGGAGGCCCGTGCGGCCTGCTCGTTGCCGGTGATCCGCAAAGACTTCCTGATCGATCCGTACCAGGTGGTCGAGGCCCGTGCGCTCGGTGCTGACTGCATCCTGCTGATCGTCTCCGCGCTGGAAGATTCGCGGATGAAGGAGCTGGCGGCCACCGCCAAGGACGTCGGCCTCGATGTGCTGGTGGAAGTGCATGACGGCAAGGAACTGGATCGCGCGCTGAACTGCCTGGATACCCCGCTAGTGGGCATCAATAACCGCAACCTGCACACCTTCGAAGTCAGCCTGGAAAACACCCTCGACCTGCTGCCGCGCATTCCGCGTGACCGCCTGGTGGTAACCGAGAGCGGTATTCTCAATCGTGCCGATGTGGAGCTGATGGAAGTCAGCGGCGTGTATGCCTTCCTGGTGGGCGAAGCCTTCATGCGCGCCGAAGAGCCGGGCACCGAACTGAGCCGCCTGTTCTTCCCCGAGCGTAATCGCGTGGTGGCGGGCATCGATCCGGACTGAGCAAGGCCTTTGCTTCAGACATGAAAAAGCCGGCTTGCGCCGGCTTTTTCGTTTGCGGCTTCAGCGGGTGCCGAAGACCACCATGGTCTTGCCCTTTACATGCACCAAGCCCTGTTCCTCCAGGCTCTTGAGCACGCGGCCGACCATTTCGCGGGAACAGCCGACGATACGGCCGATTTCCTGGCGGGTGATCTTGATCTGCATGCCGTCCGGGTGAGTCATGGCGTCCGGCTGCTTGCACAGGTCGAGCAGGGTGCGTGCTACGCGGCCAGTCACGTCGAGGAAGGCCAGGTCGCCTACCTTGCGCGTGGTGTTGCGCAGGCGGTCGGCCATCTGGCTGCCGAGGGCGTAGAGGATTTCCGGATCCTGCTGAGTGAGCTCGCGGAACTTGGCGTAGCTCAGTTCGGCCACTTCGCACTCGGTCTTGGCGCGGACCCAGGCGCTGCGCTCCTTCTCTGCGCCTTCCTTTTCGAACAGGCCCATCTCGCCGAAAAAGTCGCCGGCGTTGAGGTAGGCGATGATCATCTCGCGACCGTCGTCATCCTCGATCAGGATGGTGACGGAGCCCTTGATGATGAAGAAGAGGGTTTCGCAGCGATCGCCCGCATAGATGATGGTGCTCTTGGCCGTGTAACGGCGGCGGTGACAATGCGCGAGAATCTTGTCCAGGCTCTTTATTTTTGGTGTAAGGGTAATTGCGACCATGCCCGAGTCCCGAAATAGAGAAGGTAAGCCTTTGTCCAACAGGCAATTTTCTAATAGTTGTCCGGCCAAGTGTGCCAGTAATCCGGCGCCAGCTTAACAGAGGACCCTGATTCGACAACGTGATTTTGCGACGCACCTAACACCTGCCCCGGAACTATTTGCAGCCCGGCATGGAAAACGCGCTGTGATAAGCTACCGCACCTTTTTCCGAGCGGAGTTCCAGGCGATGAAAGCACGCATCCAATGGGCGGGCGAAGCCCTGTTCCTTGGCGAATCCGGCAGCGGCCACGCGGTCGTGATGGATGGCCCGCCCGAGGCTGGCGGTCGCAACCTGGGCGTGCGTCCCATGGAAATGCTGCTGATCGGTCTTGGCGGTTGCACCAACTTCGACGTGGTGAGCATCCTGAAGAAATCCCGCCAGCCGGTGGAAAGCTGCGAAGCCTTCATGGAAGCCGAGCGCGCCAGCGAGGACCCCAAGGTCTTCACCAAGATCCACGTGCACTTCGTGGTGAAGGGGCGCGGACTCAAGGACGCCCAGGTCAAGCGCGCGGTGGAGCTGTCTGCGGAGAAGTACTGCTCGGCTTCGATCATGCTCGGCCGCGCAGGTGTCGAGATCACCCATGATTACGAAATCGTCGAGCTGGGCTGAGCCCGGTCCCGATGGATGGCCGGATAACGACATCCGGCCATCATAATTGCGCGGCAAACTCTGGCAGACGGCGCCCGTCGTCTGCATAATTCGCCCCCTTTCAATTTCCGGGGCGTCGGGCCCCGAACCTACGACCACAATCGCCAACGCGAAGAGGTGTAAACCGTCCTACGCAGAAGTGTCGTGCGCTTCTGACGGGCATGCTCAACCACGCGGCAGAGCCGCATATGCACAGAGAGCTCTCAACGGTGAAAAGCAAACTCAAGCTCCACGGGTTCAACAACCTGACAAAGACCTTGAGCTTCAACATCTATGACATCTGCTACGCGGAGACCCCCGAGGATCAGCAGGCCTACGTCCAGTACATCGATGAAGAGTACGACGCCGAGCGCCTGACCCAGATCCTCACCGACGTGGTGGACATCATCGGTGCCAACATCCTCAACATTGCCCGCCAGGACTATGATCCCCAGGGCGCGAGCGTGACCATCCTGATCTCCGAGCAGCCGGTGACCCCTACCGACAGCCAGATCGAGGAATCTCCGGGCCCGCTGCCGGAGACCATCCTGGCGCACCTCGATAAAAGCCACATCACCGTTCACACCTATCCGGAGATCCATCCGGTGTCGGGTATCGCCACCTTCCGGGTGGACATCGATGTTTCCACCTGCGGCGTGATTTCTCCGCTGAAGGCGCTCAACTACCTGATCCACCAGTTCGACTCGGACATCGTCACCGTCGACTATCGCGTGCGCGGTTTCACCCGTGATGTGGAAGGCAAGAAGCACTTCATCGACCATGAGATCAACTCGATCCAGAACTACCTCTCCGAAGACACTCAGGACGCCTATCAGATGACGGACGTCAACGTGTACCAGGAGAACATGTTCCACACCAAGATGCTGCTCAAGAACTTCGAGCTGGACAATTACCTGTTCGGCGATGCCACCAGCAATCTGACTGTCGAGCAGCGCAAGGAAGTCGAAGAGCGCGTACGGCACGAGATGCTGGAAATCTTCTACGCGCGAAACATGCCTCATTGAGGACGCTTCCCGGTAGAAACGAAAAAGGGCGCTGATGGCGCCCTTTTTCATGTGCGGCGTTCAGACCCGGTAGGTGCTCTTGGTCATGATCTTCGACAGCAGTGTCATGCCGAACTTCACCGGAGCGGGGAAGCGCAGGCCGCCGGCCTCAATGGCGCTAGTGGCGTGTTGCTCCTCGTCGGTACGCATCTGCTCGAGGATGGCGCGGGACTTGGCGTCTTCGGCGGGCAGTTGCTCCAGATGCTCGTCGAGGTGCTTGCACACCTGGTCTTCGGTCGCGGCAACGAAGCCCAGGCTCACTCGATCGCTGATCAGGCCGGCTACGGCGCCGACGCCAAACGACAAGCCATAGAAGATCGGATTGAGGACACTCGGGCGGCTGCCCAGCTCGCGGATACGCTGTTCGCACCAGGCCAGGTGGTCGACCTCTTCCTCGGCGGCGTGCTCCATGGCCTCGCGCACTTCTGGCAGCTTCGCGGTCAGCGCCTGCCCCTGGTAGAGCGCTTGGGCGCAGACTTCGCCGGTGTGGTTGATACGCATCAGCCCGGCGATGTGGCGGGCGTCCTCTGCCTTGAGTTCAGCATCGGGTTGGCCATCGGCGGGAGAGGGGCGGAATGGCTGACCGGTAAATGGCAGCAGGGTGCGCAGTGCGGCATCGGCCTGCAGCAACAGGCGGTCGGCGGGGGAGTAGGAACGTTCGCTGGCCATGCGGCACCTCCGTAGGACGTCGGCAGGCATTCTACCGCAAGGGGATGACCAAGGTTTGACCGGAGTCAGACGGTGGTCGGTGGGCGGGAGGGCTTCCCGCCCTTGGGACGAGGCCGGATCAGCCCGGCGGCCAGTGCATCTGGCGCTGGCCAAGCACGTGCATGTGGATGTGGTAGACGGTCTGGCCACCCTGTTCGTTGCAGTTCATCACCACGCGGAAGCCTTCGTCGCAGCCTTGCGCCATCGCCAGGCGCTGGGCGGTGTAGGCGATATGGCCTACCAGCGCCTTGTCGTCCTCGGTGAGGTCGGTGAGCGTGCGCACGTGCTTCTTCGGGATCACCAGGAAGTGCACGGGAGCCTGCGGCGCGATGTCGTGGAAGGCGACGACCTGGTCGTCTTCATAGAGCTTGCGCGCGGGAATTTCCCCGGCAGCGATTTTGCAGAACAGACAGTCCACGGGAATTCTCCGGCCTGTTATAAGAATGTCCGAGTTTAGCGGCGAGCGATTTCCCCGGCCAGCATCGGCCGATGCCCACAAGGAGCCTCTGTGAAGAACGATATCCACGACCTCAGCCTAGTGCTGGACTCGAGGGTCAAGCTGGTCCTGATCGAGTCCTGGGATGAGCGCCGGGTGCTTGAAACCCTCACCAGCCTGGCCGTCAAGCGCGGTCTCGGACTCTTCACCTGGGCGGTCAGCGAAGGGCTGCAGCGCCTGGGTTTCGGTGGTGACAGCATGGGCGAGGGTGACAGTCGCGAGCCGGAAACGGCGCTCAAGCTGATTAAGGCTGATCCGCAACCAAACCTGTATGTGATGTGCGATCTGCATCCCTTTCTGGGCGACAACCCCAAGGTGGTAAGGCTGCTCAAGGAAGTGGCCATGGCCGAGGGCACCCATAAGCCAACCCTGGTGCTGGTGTCCCATGCGCTCAAGCTGCCGCCGGAAGTGCAGCGCTACGCGGCGCGCTTTGATCTGGCACTACCCAGTGAGGATGAGTTGCTGAGCATCGTTCGCGAAGAGGCCTCGCGCTGGAGCGAGCGTAATCGTGGTGCGCGGGTCCGCACCGACAACCGCACCTTGCAACAGGTGGTGAAGAATTTGCGTGGCATGAGTCATGGTGAGGCCCGGGCCCTTGCGCGCAATGTGATCTGCGACGACGGCGCCATTACCCAGGAAGACCTTCCGGAGCTGAACAAGGCGAAGTTTCAATTGTTGGATCTGGAGGGCGTGCTCAGTTTCGAGTACGAGACGGCTCGTTTTGCCGAGGTTGGGGGGCTGGCCAACCTCAAGCGTTGGTTGGCCGAGCGTCAGTCTGCGTTGCTGGACGACAAGGGCCTGGACCGACCCAAAGGGGTATTGCTGGTCGGTGTGCAGGGTGGAGGCAAGAGCCTCGCGGCCAAGGCAGTCGCCGGCCTCTGGGGGTTGCCACTGCTGCGCCTGGACTTCGCTTGCCTGTACAACAAATTCTTTGGCGAAACCGAGCGCAACCTGCGCGAAGCGCTGAAGCTGGCAGAGCAGATGGCCCCCTGCGTGCTATGGATGGATGAGGTGGAGAAAGGCCTGGCAAGCGGCGACCATGATGGCGGTGTCAGCCAGCGCGTGCTGGGGACCTTGCTGACCTGGATGGCCGAGCGCAAGGCGCCGGTGTTCATGGTGGCGACTGCCAATGCCATCGACCGGCTACCGCCAGAGCTGCTCCGCAAGGGACGCTTTGATGAGCTGTTTTTCGTCGACTTGCCGCAGCCTGAAGTTCGTGCCGAAATCTTCCGTATTCACCTGGGCCGACGCGAGTTGGACCCGGCGCAGTTCGACCTGCATCAACTGGTGGGGGCCAGTGATGGTTTTTCCGGCGCTGAGATCGAACAGGCGGTGGTAGGCATGCTCTACGCTGCCCAGGCCCAGCAATGCCCGGCCGACCAGGCTCTGCTGCTGCGTGAGATCAAGGGTACCGCGCCATTGTCGGTGCTGATGGCCGAGCAGCTGGCAAACTTGCGGGCATGGGCGAACGGGCGTTGCGTGAAAGCCGAGTGAGGCCCCTCAGGGTTGGGCGAAACGGCGAATGACCCGGCCCAGCAAGCGGCGTACCAGCCAGCGCGGGGCCAGCCTGGGGACCAGGGCGGCGAGCCGGTTGCGCCAGCCGGGGATAATGATGGCGCGGTTCTTTTCCAGGGCGCGTACGGTGATCAGCGCTACTTCCTCGGGGCTCATCATCAGTTTGCTGCCTTCCAGGCTGTCGACTTGCAGATGGGCGCCGCGGAAGAAGGCGGTGCGGGTTGGGCCAGGGCACAGCACCGAGACATTCACGCCGCGCGGGCGCAGTTCTTCTCGCAGGCCTTCGGAGAGGTTCAATACGTAGGCCTTGCTGGCGTAGTAGTTGCTCATCCAGGGGCCGGGCTGGAAGCCCGCCACCGAGGCGACGTTGAGGATCTGCCCGCCACCCTGGCGTGCCATCAGACCGCCAATGCCATGGCAGAGCCGGGCCAAGGCGAGGATGTTCAACTCGATCAGCTCCTGCTCGCGGCCCCAGTCCTGGTCAACGAAGGCGCCGCAGGAACCAATGCCTGCGTTGTTCACCAGCAGGTCGATTTCCCGCTCACCCTGTTCCAGGTCCATCAGCAGGCCGGACACCTGCAAGGGTTCGGCGAGGTCGCAGTAGCGGAACAGCACCTCGACGCCGAAGCGCTGGGTCAACTCGCAGGCGATGCTCTCCAGCACGTCCCGCTGTCGGGCCACCAGCAGCAGGTGGCGCCCCCGTCTCGCCAGGGCCTCGGCCAGGGCCAGGCCAATACCGCTGGAGGCGCCGGTGATCAAGGCATAACGGGGCATCTGGAGGTTCTCCGTAACGGGGCCGGGTTGGACAACGCCGGCCCCGGGAGGTTGCTTACTCGGCGGACTCGCCTTCGAGCGGGGGCACTTCGGCCGGTTGCTCGAAGCTGGCGGCAGCGTCCAACTGGGCGCGCATCAGGTAGTCCTGATAGGCCGGTATCGAAATGGCGGCGACTATACCGATTACCGGCACCAGAATGATCAGCCAGGCCAGCACTTTTACTGCACGACTGTTTGGCGGCGGTGGCGGGCCATAGCGGTTCGGGCCGTCAGTGCCAGGGACGAAGAGCATCAGAAGCGCGAAAACGCTGCCGACGACGGGGACGAAGTTCAACAGCCAGAGCCACCCGGACCAGCCGATGTCGTGCAGGCGCTGCACGCCAATGCATACGCTGACCACAACTAGCGCCAGACTCGCGACCAGAGTCAGCAGACCGGCGAGGATCTCGGAAAGCGCGAAGCTGCCCAGGATGACACCGCCGATCGGCAGGAAGGCAAGCATCAACGCCATGCTCCAGCCGAGGTAGCGCACCCGGCCGATGCGGCCGTTGGTGCCGAACACCTTCAATTCGCCGAACTCCGGCAACTGCTCGCCGACCTGGGCCTGGGGCGGAGCGTAGGGCGATGCGGGTTCGCTGCTGGTGATTGAGGCTTTCACCAGGGTGGCTTCTTCGGACAGTTGCGTCTGGCGGGCCAGGTATTTGTCGATGATGATCCCGCAGGCCTGGCACTCCGTCGATTTCGGTTGTTCATGGCCGCATTTCGGGCAGCTCATGCTGTCGCTTTTCGGGGCGACTTCGGCAGCAGGGGTGCTGGGCTCCGGGTGATCATCCGTGGTCACCAGACTCAGGCCTGCCGCCAGGTCGTGCTCCTTGCGCACTTTGGCGCCGGCGCGTTGCAGCGCGGCGAGGTACTTGTCCGCCTCGGCTTCCAGCAGGTGGCGCTTGAAGGCGACACTGCGGCCGCCGAACAGGCTGTCGATCTTACTGGTATCGCTCTTGAACAGGCGGGCGAGGTTTTCTTTGACGGTGTCCAGCGCCACACCGGGCATGGGTTCTCCGTCGAAGACGATCTTGTAGCGGGCTTCGGTCATGCGAGCATCCTTGTCAGCGACAGAAAAATGATGGCACAGCGTAATTGCGCTCTGGCCCGCGGCACAAGCGGGCTGGCGCACAAAAAACAGGGTTCAGGCGAGGCCGAGCGGGCTCCAGCGTCCGACCAGGCTTCCGCGGCGCAACAGGCGCAGGTCAGCGAACTCGCCTAGGGTGCCTTCAGAATGCGTCGGACGCAGGAAGACCCAGTCGTCCACGGCGAGCCCTGTAGCGTGGGAGCCGGCCAAGCGCTCCTGGTTGGCGCTGCGGCCGTAGAGGTTGTCATGGGTGGGTCCGGCCGGGGAAACCGGGGTGGCTTGCCAGTTGCCTCCATAGAGGTAATGGGCGCGCTGGCAATTGGGGTTCCAGCCCTGCAGCACTCCTTGTGCGCCTTCCAGATAGGGTAAGGCGCCATCGAGTACCTTGAGTACGGGTGTGGCTATCCACAGGGCCGGCAGGTGCTCGTGGAGCAGGTCACTGTCGAATGGTTGAGGCCCATGAAGTAGGCATCGTGGGGGCGGCCGTGATCAGTCGGACGCGCGGACCACAGGCCCAGGGCGCCGAGCGCTCCGAGCCCGAGCCCGAGCCCGAGCAGGGTGCGCCGCCTCATTGAGCCCAGCGTTGACCCAGTTGCCCGGCCTTGTCGCGGGCGGCGCGATACTCCTGGTCAAGACGGGCGATCAACTCGTCCACCGTGGGTAGGTCGCGAATGTTGCCCACCCCCTGGCCAGCTGACCAAACGGTCTTCCAGGCCTTGGCTTCATCACTGACGGGTTTCAACTTCTCGCCGTAGTTGATATCGCCCTTGTCGGCGAGGCGCTTCAGGTCGTAGCCGGCCGCTTCCAGGCTCTGGCGCATGAAGCTCGCAGGTACGCCGGAAACGGCCGGAGTGTGGATGATGTCGGCTGCGCGGGCATCGAGGATCATTTGTTTGTAGCGGGTTTCGGCATCGCTCTGCTGAGTGGCGATGAAGCGGGTGCCGAGGTAGGCCAGGTCGGCGCCGAGCATCTGCGCGGCAAAGATTTCGTGGCCGTGGTTGAGGCAGCCAGCGAGCAGCAGGGTCTTGTCGAAGAACTGGCGAATTTCGGCGATCAACGCAAAGGGGCTCAAGGTGCCGGCATGGCCGCCGGCGCCCGCCGCTACGGCGATCAGGCCGTCCACGCCTGCCTCGGCGGCCTTCTCGGCGTGGCGGCGAGTGGTCACGTCGTGAAATACAAGACCGCCGTAGCTGTGCACAGCGTCTACGACCTCCTTCACTGCGCCGAGGCTGGTGATGACGATGGGGACACGCTTGTCGACGCAGATGGCCAAGTCGGCCGAAAGTCGCGGGTTGCTGTGGTGAGCAATGAGGTTCACCGCGAAGGGCGCAGCGTCTGTCCTAAGGCCCGCCTCGATCTCATCCAGCCAGGCGCGAAAGCCGCTGCTCTCGCGCTGGTTGAGGGCGGGAAAGCTGCCAACGATACCGTTGTTGCAGCAGGCCAGGACCAGTTTGGGATTGGACACCAGGAACATTGGTGCGGCCACGACCGGCAAGCGCAGGCGTTGATCGAGCAGGGCAGGCAGGGACATCTGGAGTTCCTCTTGTCAGTTCAGAAGGGCTTGACCACCACCAGGATGACGATGGCGATCAGGAATAGCACCGGGACTTCGTTGAACCAGCGGTAGAACACATGGCCCCGGCGATTTTCGCCCCGGGCAAAACGCTTGAGCAGGGAGCCGCAGGCGTGGTGATAGCCGATCAGCAGGATCACCAGAGTGAGCTTGGCGTGCAGCCAGCCCTGGCTCAGCCAGCCCGAGTTGAGATAGAGCATCCAGATTCCCAGGACCAGGGTGGCGATCATCGAGGGCCCCATGATGCCGCGGTAGAGCTTGCGCTCCATGACCTTGAAGCGCTCACGGCTGGGCTCGTCCTCGGCCTGGGCGTGATAGACGAAGAGTCGCGGAAGGTAGAACAGGCCGGCGAACCAGCAGACGACGGCGATGATATGCAAGGCCTTGAGCCACAGATAGAGCATGGGAAGGTTTCCATCGGACAGATGGTCCGGATAGTAGAGGCTTGAGCGGCCGCACGTCACCTCAGCGGTTGGCCCCTGGCCGATGCGGCCTTATCATCGGCAGCTTTCCAATCGGTTCATTGAGGGGCAAGTGATGGTCAAGGTCGGAATCGTCGGCGGCACAGGCTATACCGGTGTCGAATTGCTGCGTCTGCTGGCTCAGCATCCGCAGGCGGAGGTCGCGGTGATCACCTCGCGATCCGAGGCCGGGGTCAAGGTCGCCGACATGTATCCGAACCTGCGCGGTCACTACGACAACCTCGCATTCAGCGTGCCTGACGCCGCAACCCTGGGAGCGTGCGACGTGGTCTTCTTCGCCACGCCCCATGGCGTAGCCCATGCGCTGGCCGGTGAGTTGCTGGCGGCCGGAACCCGGGTCATCGACCTCTCCGCGGACTTCCGTTTGCAAGACGCCGAGGAATGGGCCAAGTGGTACGGCCAGCCCCATGGCGCGCCGGCATTGTTGCCGGAGGCTGTTTACGGCCTGCCGGAAGTGAATCGTGAAGCCATCAAAGGCGCACGCCTGATCGCCGTCCCCGGTTGCTATCCGACTGCTGCGCAGCTCGGTTTCATCCCGCTGCTGGAAGCCGGCCTGGCCGATACGCATCAACTGATCGCCGACTGCAAGTCCGGTGTCAGTGGTGCCGGTCGTGGTGCGAAGGTGGGCTCGCTGTTCTGCGAGGCAGGCGAAAGCATGATGGCCTACTCGGTGAAGGGGCATCGCCATCTGCCGGAAATCAGCCAGGGCCTGCGCCGCGCCGCCGGTGGCCCGGTAGGCCTGACTTTCGTACCGCACCTGACTCCGATGATCCGCGGTATCCACGCCACCCTCTATGCGAACGTTGTGGACAAAGGCGTCGACCTGCAGTCGCTGTTCGAGAAGCGCTACGCCAACGAACCCTTCGTCGATGTGATGCCGGCCGGCAGCCATCCCGAAACCCGCAGTGTGCGCGGCGCCAACGTATGCCGCATCGCGGTTCACCGTCCCCAGGGCGGCGACCTGGTGGTGGTGCTTTCGGTGATCGACAACCTGGTGAAGGGTGCGTCCGGTCAGGCGGTACAGAACCTGAACATCATGTTCGGCCTTGATGAGCGCCTTGGTCTCTCCCACGCGGCTCTGCTGCCGTGATGTCAGGCGGCGCCGGAGGTTCGTGTCCCGGCGCCGCACCTCGATCCATTGGCAGGGTCGAATCGCTTAATAGTTGACCAGTTTTCTAGGGTAAGCGGATAATGCCTCGCCTTAGCGCAGTATGGCGGCGTCAAGCCGGGAGAGTTGCAGCATGAGCGTCGAAACCTTCACCCCTTCAGCCCTGATGTTCACCGAGGGCGCGGCCAGCAAGGTGAAGAACCTGATCGATGAAGAGGGCAATCCGCGCCTGAAGCTTCGTGTCTTCGTGACCGGCGGCGGCTGCTCGGGATTCCAGTACGGCTTCACCTTCGATGAAGACGTGGCGGACGACGACACCATCGTCGAACGCGACGGCGTCAGCCTTGTCGTCGACCCGATGAGCTTCCAGTACCTGGCGGGTGCCGAGGTTGATTATCAGGAAGGTCTCGAAGGGTCGCGTTTCGTGATCAAGAACCCGAATGCCACCACCACCTGTGGCTGTGGGTCTTCGTTCTCGATCTGATTTTCAGCTCGTACAGCGAACGCCGTGCTTATGCACGGCGTTTTAGTTTCTGCTGACTTCGTTCAGGCGGGGTAAATGGCGCCGAGGATGCGCAGGCCGCGGGCGCCAGTGACGCTGGGGCGGTTGGTGGGAATACCTTCCAGACAGCAGTGGGCCAGCCAGGCAAACGCCATGGCCTCGACCCAGTCCGGGTCCACGCCAAAGTCGGCAGTGCTGCACACGCGAGTGTCAGGCAAAAGGGCAGCGAGACGCTGCATCAGATGCTGATTGTGGACGCCGCCGCCGCAGACCAGCAGGTCGTCAGTCTTCGACTGCGCGGCGCGGAGGGCTTCCGTGATGCTGCGGGCAGTGAGCTCCAGCAAGGAGGCCTGTACATCTTCGGGCTTGAAGAGCGGCAGGCGTGCCAGCCGGGACTGTAGCCAACCGAGGTTGAATAGCTCGCGGCCAGTGCTCTTGGGCCCTTGGGTGGTGAAGAAGGAATCACCGTACAGGGTATCCAGCAGCCGCTGTTGCAGGGTTCCGCTGGCGGCCCAGTCACCATTGCGGTCGTAGCTCTCGCCGCGCTGAAGATGAATCCAGGCATCCAGCAGAACGTTGCCAGGACCACAGTCGAATCCATGCACTGCTTTGCCCGGCTCGATCAGGCTCAGATTGCTGAAACCGCCGACGTTGAGCACGGCACGGTAGCTGTTGGCGTCGCCGAACAACGATTCATGGAAGGCGGGTACGAGAGGCGCACCCTGTCCGCCAGCAGCGACGTCGCGTCGGCGGAAATCGCCAACCACGGTGATACCTGTGAGCTCGGCAAGCAGTGCGGGATTGCCGATCTGGATGGTGAAACCACGCGCAGGTTCGTGGCGCACGGTCTGTCCGTGGCTGCCGATGGCGCGAATATCCCTGGCGCCCAGGTTGTTGCGAACCAGCAGGGCGTTGATACCCGCAGCGGCCAGCTCGACCCAGCCGTTCTCCGCCAGTGCGGCGCGGGCGAGCTCGTCGGGGCCGGAGGCGCAGAGCGCCAGCAGCTCGCTACGTAGCGAGCCGGGCATGGGGATGTAGTGGGTGTCGAGAAGGGTGATCCGATCGGTCTGTTCGACCAACGCAATGTCCAGGCCATCAAGGCTGGTCCCGGACATCACCCCCAGATAGCGCTGCATGCGGTCAGCGCTTGTTCAAGGCAAGCATGCTGGCCTTTTCCCTATCCATGCGTGCCATCAGCGGCTGGCTCATCTGCAGGAAGCGCTTCTTCTCGCTGGCGATCAGCGGATCAGCCATCGGCAGTTTCACGCCCAGCGGGTCGACATGCACACCGTTGACCTGGAACTCGTAGTGCAGGTGCGGACCGGTAGACAGGCCGGTAGTACCCACATAACCAATGATCTGGCCCTGCTTGACGCTGCCGCCGGTACGAATGCCCTTGGCAAAACCTTGCATGTGGCCGTACAGCGTCTTGTATTTGCTGCCGTGCTGGATGATCACGGCGTTGCCGTAACCGCCGCGGCGGCCTGCCAGGACGATCTTGCCGTCACCGGTGGCCTTGATCGGAGTACCGCGGGGAGCAGCGTAATCCACGCCTTTGTGAGCGCGGATCTTGTTCAGGACTGGGTGGCGGCGACCGTTGGAGAAGCGCGAGCTGATGCGGGCGAAGTCCACTGGTGTGCGGATGAAGGCCTTGCGCATAGCTGTGCCGTCGCCGCGCAAGTAACTGGCAGTGCCCTGCTTGTCGACATAGCGGACCGCGGAAAAGGTCTTACCACGGTTGATAAAGCGAGCGGC
This sequence comes from Metapseudomonas resinovorans DSM 21078, assembly GCF_000423545.1. Classification (GTDB taxonomy): domain Bacteria; phylum Pseudomonadota; class Gammaproteobacteria; order Pseudomonadales; family Pseudomonadaceae; genus Metapseudomonas; species Metapseudomonas resinovorans. Next base: position 2,514 of record NZ_KE384032.1, on the reverse strand, counting down.
GAGGATTTCCCCGCTACCTACTTTCTTGCCCTCAACCACCTTCTCTTCGTAGATCATCTCGAACTCGTCGCCTTCACGGATGTCGAGGGCGAAATCGATGTCGTAGCCGAAGATATTGGCAAGATCCATGGCCAGATCGTGGGAAAGGCCGGCGCGTTTAGCGGACAGGAACAGCGAGCTGTCGATTACGCCGCGGGCGTACGCAGAGCGCAACTCCGGCTTGATTACATCACGCTTGAAGGCGTAGCCCTTGGGGGTCTTTTCCAGGTGAACGCTCTCGAGACCGCTAACCTTGGTGCTGATCTTTTCGAGCTCACCGCTGGGTGTGAGCTTGAATTCGAAGTTCTGGCCAACCTTCAGGCGGCTGAGTTGCTTGGCGTCCTTGCTGCTGTTCAGGACGTCGTGCAGGACATTGGCGGATAGGCCGACCTTGGCGAACACCGTAGACAAAGTATCGCCGTTGCCTACGGTCACGGCCTTGAGGCTGGGATCGACAGGCTTCTGAGTGGCAACGAGGTCGGTAGCTTCTTCTTTCTTCTTATCCGCGTCTTTTCCGGCGCTGTTCTGGTTGTCGGCAGGGTTCTCGATCTTGGTGAATGGCGAGAAACCCTCATCCCCGGTGATGGAACCTGGTCGGAGGTCGTCCTTCTCCTGGATTACCATCTCCGAGCTGTTCTCCAGCTCCAGGTTGATGTAGGTCTTCTTCGCCTCGACTTCGCGAGACGGGAACACCAGCAGGGCCAGGCTGAGCAGCGCAGCCACACCGCTAGCAGCCAGCAAGTGGCTCTTCGGATAGGGCGGCGCTTTGGGTACTGAATGCGTCATGGCGTGTGGTGTTGTTTTGGAATATGAACTAACTGCCTAAAATATAATCAAAATCCGCCCTAGGCAACCTTGGAGTGCAGCCTTCCGCTGACTGGCACGGCGCTGGGCTCAGAACTTGTAATTAGTTCGCGATCTTGTATGGTTGGTTCCCCTTTTGTCCATCCAACGGTCTACGAGTCCTGTCATGAAGTCGGTTGAAGAGCAGCTGGCGCTGATCAAGCGCGGTGCGGAAGAGGTTCTGGTCGAGTCCGAGCTGGTCGAAAAGCTCAAGCGTGGCCAGCCGTTGCGTATCAAGGCAGGATTCGATCCGACCGCCCCCGATCTTCATCTCGGGCACACCGTCCTTATTAATAAGCTGCGGCAGTTTCAGGAGCTGGGGCATCAGGTGATCTTCCTGATCGGTGACTTCACCGGGATGATCGGCGACCCCAGCGGCAAGAGCGCCACTCGCCCGCCGCTGACTCGTGAGCAGGTTCTGGAGAATGCTGAGACCTACAAGGCTCAGGTGTTCAAGATTCTTGATCCGGCCAAGACCGAGGTGGCGTTCAACTCGACCTGGATGGACCAGTTGACTCCAGCGGACTTTATTCGCCTGGCCTCCCAGTACACCGTCGCCCGTATGCTCGAGCGCGATGACTTCAGCAAGCGCTACGGCACCAATCAGCCTATTGCCATCCATGAGTTCCTCTATCCGCTGGTGCAGGGGTACGACTCCGTAGCGCTGCGCGCGGATGTCGAGTTGGGTGGTACTGATCAGAAGTTCAACCTGCTGATGGGGCGTGAGCTACAGCGTGCCTACGGGCAGGAGTCCCAGTGCATCCTGACCATGCCATTGCTGGAAGGTCTAGATGGCGTGAAGAAGATGTCCAAGTCCCTGGGTAACTACGTGGGCATCCAGGAGGCGCCGGGTGTCATGTACAACAAGCTGGTGTCCATCCCGGATCAATTGATGTGGCGTTACTTCGAGCTCCTTAGCTTCCGTTCCATGGAGGAAATCGAGCAGTTCAAGTGTGACGTAGCGGCGGGTGCCAATCCTCGCGACATCAAGATCAAGCTGGCTGAGGAGATCGTCGCTCGTTTCCATGGTGAGGAAGCTGCGGCCACTGCTCACCGCTCCGCCGGCAATCGCATGAAGGAAGGCGAACTGCCGATGGATCTACCGGAGGTTCAGCTGTACTCCGCCGAAGACATGCCCATTGCGTCTGTCCTTAATAAGGCAGGTCTGGTGAAGAATGCCGCGGTCGCCCGTGACCTTCTTGGCTCTGGTGGTGTGCGTGTGGACGGTCAAGTTGTGGATCGTGCTTTTACCTTCAAGCTGGGCGCAACTCATGTACTGCAGGCCGGCAAGAAGGCATTTGCTCGCGTATCCCTGGCTGTCGAGTAAAACCTTTCAATTAAGTGTTGACGGCAGAATCTGCATCCCTATAATGCGCACCTCTTCCGGCGCAGTTGCCAAGCAAAACTCCTTGTAGATCAATGAGTTAAGTGGTTGGTGAAGGTGCTGGGAGGTTCCGCTTCGCAAGGTTCGCCGGTGGCGAGTGGAGTTGGAAAGGAGGTGTTGACAGCGTGATTGAGCGCTGTAGAATGCGCCTCCCGCTGACGAGAAGAGAGATCGGATCGAAGGCGCAAGCGGTTGAGTAGAAAAGAGATTTTCGAAAAACAGCTTGACAGTAAGAAAGGCTGCTGTAG
>NZ_AUIE01000016.1 GCF_000423545.1 Metapseudomonas resinovorans DSM 21078 | reverse complement strand
GCTTCATACACCACGACCACTCTGGCGGACGCCGGCAACGCCCAGAGCGCGCGCGTCTCCGCGATCGTTTGCACCACCTGCTCCAGGCGCGCCAGGGGCTGCGGTGCGTCGACTGTCTTCAGCCGGGGGTTGCGCCGGGCATCGCTCAGCGCCACTTTCCAACTGGCCTTGGCCAACTCCAGCGCCACTGCCAGGACCGGTTCATTCGCACTATGCTGTTCAACGTAGGCCGTTCGCATGTCGATTCCTCCTCTGGGCCAAACCTTCTATCCCCCGGATTAAGAATCGGCGTGCGGGCGGCCTTTGCATAGGATCTACACGAGATCGTGCGGGACGAGCCCTAGCGCCCCGTCTTCACCGCATTCCATGTACGGGTCCGCACGCGGTCGATCTTCTGCGGCATGGACTCCAAGGCGAAGAGGTTCTTCATCACGTCGGCCGGCGGGTAGATGGCCGGGTCGGCCTTGATCGCGGCCTCCACCAGCGGGTCAGCGGCCGCGTTGCCGTTGGCGTAGTGCACCGAGTTGCTGATGCCGGCCATCACATCCGGGCGCAGCAGGTAGTTGAGGAAGGCGTAGCCAGCCGCTTCATCGGGCGCATCGGCGGGCATCGCGACCATGTCGAACCACATGGGCGAGCCTTCCTTCGGCGTGGAGTACTGGATGTTCACACCGTTGCCCGCTTCCTTGGCGCGGGTGGCCGCCTGGAGGATGTCGCCGGAGAAGCCGACCGCCACGCAAATATCGCCATTAGCCAGGTCGCTGATGTACTTCGAGGAATGGAAGTAGGTGATGTAGGGGCGCACTTTCAGCAGCTCGGCCTGAGCGGTCTTGTAGTCTTCCGGCTTCTGGCTGTGGTGCGGCAGGCCCAGGTAGTTGAGGGTGATGGGCAGCAGCTCCGGGCCATTGTCGAGCACGGCGACGCCGCACTTGGCCAGCTTCTCCATGTTCTCCGGCTTGAAGAACAGGTCCCAGGAATCCACCGGGGCGTTATCGCCCAGCACCGCCTTCACCTTGTCGACGTTGTAGCCGATGCCGGTGCTGCCCCAGAGGTAAGGGAAGCCGTACTGGTTGCCCGGGTCGTTCACTTCCAGCGCCTTGAGCAGCACCGGGTTGAGGTTCTTCCAGTTGGGTAGCTGGGCCTTGTCCAGCTTCTTCAGGGCACCGGCCTGGATCTGCTTGGCCATGAAGTGGTTGGACGGCACCACCACGTCGTAGCCGGTTTTGCCGGTCATCAGTTTGCCGTCGAGGGTCTCGTTGCTGTCGTAGACGTCGTAGCTGGCCTGGATGCCGGTTTCCTTGCTGAAGTTGGCCACGGTGTCCGGGGCGATGTACTCGCTCCAGTTGTAGATCTTCACCGTATCGGCCGCCTGGGCGGCGGCGGACATGGCCAGCGTCAGAAGGAGGGGCGCGAAGGAACGTGTCATTGTCTTTTTGTCCTGGCTGCTTGTGGATCGAGACCCCGTCGTGCGGGGTTTCCAGCTTCGCCATCACCGCCGCCAGTGACAATGCGCGACAAGTCCCAGCGTGCCCGCGAGGAAACCAGACCATAAGAAGGAGATGACCCACCCCGCATGCCGCAGGGTGTGCCAAATGCCAGGAAACTATGTAGGTCGTGACAGCGCGGAGCGAAGCCCAACGCCAGTGGCACGGATGCCCACGTTGGGTTTCGCTGCGCTCAACGCCAACCTACTGTTGCAGCTCTTGCTCGGTAAACAGGCCGTCGAACAGCATGCTGGACAGGTAGCGCTCGCCCGAGTCCGGCAGGATCACCACGATGGTCTTGCCCTGCATTTCCGGACGCTCGGCCAGTCGCACGGCGACTGCCATTGCAGCACCGGACGAGATGCCGCAGAGGATGCCCTCTTCGCGCATCAGGCGCAGGGCCATGGTCTTGGCTTCGTCATCGGTGCTCTGCTCGACGCGATCGACCTGAGTCAGGTCGAGGTTCTTCGGCACGAAGCCGGCGCCGATGCCCTGGATCTTGTGCGGGCTGGGCTTCACTTCATCGCCGGCCAGGGTCTGGCTGATCACCGGCGAAGACACCGGCTCCACCGCCACCGAAAGAATCGGCTTGCCGCAGGTTTGCTTGATGTAGCGAGACACACCGGTGATGGTGCCGCCGGTGCCGACGCCGGCCACCACTACATCCACCGCGCCATCAGTATCGTTCCAGATTTCCGGGCCGGTGGTCTTCTCGTGGATCGCCGGGTTGGCCGGGTTCTCGAACTGTTGCAGCAGCAGGTACTGCTCGGGATTGGACGCGACCAGTTCATTGGCCTTCTCGATCGCGCCCTTCATGCCCTTGGCCGGCTCGGTGAGCACCAGCTCCGCACCCAGCGCCTTCAGCACCTTGCGCCGCTCCAGGCTCATGGAGGCCGGCATGGTGAGGATCAGCTTGTAGCCACGGGCGGCGGCGACGAAAGCCAGGCCGATGCCGGTGTTGCCGGAGGTGGGTTCCACCAGGGTCATGCCCGGCTTGAGTCGGCCGGAAGCCTCTGCGTCCCAGATCATGCTGGCGCCGATGCGGCACTTCACCGAGTAAGCGGGGTTGCGGCCCTCGATCTTGGCGAGAATGGTCACACCGCGCGGCCCCAGGTGGTTGATACGCACCAGGGGGGTGTTGCCAATGGCTTGCGAGTTGTCGGCGAAGATGCGGCTCATGGCGGAATCCTTGTCATGGCGGAAAAGTGCCCAAGCCTACGGCCCATCCTCAGGAGCGTCCAGCGCTCCACGGGGGCGGTTTGAGGGCATTCCTGCCATTCAGTGACTGAATGAATCGTCTGCGTTCACAGTCGACTCGTGCGCGCGTTATAGTCAGCGTTTTCCCAAATACTGAACCGCCCGGTTTTCCAACCGGAGTCTCACGTCCGAGGATTCACTGATGAAGTTCGAAGGCACCCAGTCCTACGTCGCCACCGACGACCTCAAGCTCGCGGTGAATGCCGCCATCACCCTGCAGCGCCCACTGCTGGTCAAGGGTGAACCGGGTACCGGCAAGACCATGCTGGCCGAGCAACTGGCCGCCTCCTTCGGCGCCAAACTGATCACCTGGCACATCAAGTCCACCACCAAGGCGCACCAGGGCCTGTACGAATACGACGCCGTCAGCCGCCTGCGCGATTCCCAGCTGGATTCCGACAAGGTCCACGACGTTCGCAACTACATCAAGAAAGGCAAGCTGTGGGAGGCGTTCGAGTCCGAAGAGCGCGTCATCCTGCTGATCGACGAGATCGACAAGGCCGACATCGAGTTCCCCAACGACCTGCTGCAAGAACTCGACAAGATGGAGTTCTACGTTTACGAGACCAACGAAACCATCAAGGCCAAGCAGCGCCCGATCATCATCATCACCTCGAACAACGAGAAGGAACTGCCGGACGCCTTCCTGCGCCGCTGCTTCTTCCACTACATCGCCTTCCCTGACCGCGACACCCTGCAGAAGATCGTCGACGTGCACTACCCGAACATCAGCAACTCGCTGGTGGCCGAGGCGCTGGACGTGTTCTTCGACGTGCGCAAGGTGCCGGGCCTGAAGAAGAAGCCCTCCACCTCCGAACTGGTGGACTGGCTGAAGCTGCTGATGGCCGACAACATCGGCGAAGCCGTGCTGCGCGAGCGCGACCCCACCAAGGCCATCCCGCCGCTGGCTGGCGCCCTGGTGAAGAACGAGCAGGACGTGCAACTGCTGGAACGCCTGGCCTTCATGAGCCGCCGCGCGAGCCGCTAAGAAGCGCTTGTAGGGTGGGTTAGCGAAGCGTAACCCACCAACCGGCCGCCAGGCTGGCCAAAACGATGCCTGTGGCATCGAAGGTGGGTTACGTCGCTACGCGGCTAACCCACCCTACGGTTATTGATGAGGGCGCATAAATGCTGCTCAACCTGTTCAACGAAATGCGCGCAGCCAAGGTACCGGTCTCGGTCCGCGAGCTGCTGGACCTGATCAACGCGTTGAAGCACAACGTGGTGTTCGCCGACATGGACGAGTTCTACTTCCTCGCCCGCACGGTGCTGGTCAAGGACGAGCGCCATTTCGACAAGTTCGACCGTGCCTTCAGCGCCTACTTCAAGGGCCTGGAAAAGCTCGACGACTACCTCCAGGCGCTGATTCCCGAGGAATGGCTGCGCAAGGAATTCGAACGCATGCTCACCGATGAAGAGCGTGCGCAGATCCAGTCCCTCGGCGGCCTGGACAAGCTGATCGAGGAATTCAAGAAGCGCCTCGAAGAGCAGAAGGAACGCCACGCCGGCGGCAACAAGTGGATCGGCACCGGCGGCACCAGCCCCTTCGGCTCTGGCGGCTTCAACCCCGAAGGCATTCGCGTCGGCGATGCCGGCAAGCGCCAGGGCAAGGCCGTGAAGGTCTGGGACCAGCGCGAATACAAGAACCTCGACGACCAGGTGGAACTCGGCACCCGCAACATCAAGGTCGCCCTGCGCCGCCTGCGCAAGTTCGCCCGCGAAGGCGCTGCGGAAGAACTGGACCTGGAAGGCACCATCGACCACACCGCCAAGGACGCCGGCCTGCTCAACATCCAGATGCGCCCGGAACGCCGCAACACCGTGAAGCTGCTCCTGCTGCTGGACATCGGTGGTTCCATGGACGCCCACGTGAAGGTCTGCGAAGAGCTGTTCTCGGCCTGCAAGACCGAGTTCAAGCACCTCGAATACTTCTACTTCCACAACTTCGTCTACGAATCCGTGTGGAAGAACAACCTGCGCCGCACCTCCGAACGCACCGCCACGATGGACCTGCTGCACAAGTACGGCCCGGACTACAAAGTGGTCTTCGTTGGCGACGCCGCCATGGCCCCCTACGAAATCACCCAGGCCGGCGGCAGCGTCGAGCACTGGAACGAAGAACCGGGCTACGCCTGGATGAAGCGCTTCATGGAGAAGTACAAGAAGCTCATCTGGATCAACCCCTACCCCAAAGACACCTGGAACTACACCGCCTCCACCAACATCGTCCGCGAGCTGATCAACGACCAGATGTACCCGCTGACCCTGCGGGGCCTGGAAGACGGGATGAAGTTTCTGTCGAAATGAGCAACGGGCCCTGCGGGGCCCGTTCTGCTTTGTTGCCAAAGCCGCTAGGCTTGGCGCGTATTCCTTCGAAACGAGTCGATCATGCACGACATCTCCCTGCAGGACGCCGCCGCGCCGGATGGCGTCTGCTATGGCTGCGGCGGTCGCAACCATCACGGTTTGCACATCAAGAGCCACTGGCACGAAGACGGCGTCCATGTCGTGGCCGAGCACGTACCGGATGCCAAGTACTGCGGCTGGCCGGACCTGGTTTACGGTGGGCTGATCGCCATGCTGGTGGACTGCCACTCCAACTGGACCGCCATGGCCTACCACTACCGCGCCGAGGGCCGCGAACCCGGTAGCCTGCCGCGCATCGAGTGCGTCACCGGCAACCTCGGCATCAAGTTCATCAAGCCGACGCCCATGGGCGTACCGCTGCTGCTGCGCGCCCGGCTGGAGGGCGAACTGGGCCGCAAGACCCGGGTGATCTGCGAGGTTTATGCGGGAGAGCTGCTGACCGCCGTCGGCGATTCCATGTTCGTGCGGGTGGACACCGGGCAGCTGGCTGCGTCGGCCCACGGTCGCGAGTCTTGAGCAACGCGGGAGCCCAACCGACCATCAGCCAATCGGCTCAGCCATTGCGCAGCGGAAATCGCTGCGGGCGTTTCACCCTGGCGAGCTTGCGCGCGGTATCCACGAATGGCGTGACGATCAGGCTGTAGATCGTCAGGTAGCGGTCGTGGTCCTTTTCCAAGGTGCCGAAGCGGATGTCCTCAGGCTTCGAGGTGGTGACGTAGAGCGTGCCGAACATCCAGTCCCAGATCGACAGGTTGGTGCCGAAGTTCTTGTTGAAGTGCTTGGGCGCGTCGCTGTGGTGAATCTGATGCTGGGCCGGACTGTTCAGCACATGCTCGACCACAGGCCCGAACGACAGCCACACATGGCTGTGCCGTAGGTTGGCCGCCAGGGCATTGCAGATGAACACCAGGTAGGTAACGCCGAACAACGTATAGCGGCTGATCTCCCCACCGCAGGCATACCAGAAGGTGCCGGCATAGAGGCCCAGGAAGACGCCGGTGCTCAGCTTCTCGACGATCTTCTCCACAAAATGCACCCGGCTCGCCGTCGCCGGCACCAGCACGGGCGCCGAATGATGAACCTTGTGAAACGCCCAGAGCCAGCGGGAATGAAAAGCCCGGTGCGCCCAGTAGTGCACGAAGTCCTTCACCAGGAACACGCCCAACCCGTAGAGCAGCGAGAGCGAGAGGTTCTCACCCAGCCGCGGGCGCTCGCCCCATAGGTTGGTGAAAAAAGCGATGTAGTCCCCCGACTTCAGGATGTACGGGTCGACCAGGGCGACAATGGGCACCACCAGCGCAACCTTGAGCACCGCCCGCACGAAGTAGTAGCGGTAATCCAGCAACGCCGACCTGTGGAAATACACCCCGCTGCCACCGATGAACTGCCAGAACGAACTCGCGTCGGTCAGCCCGCGATGCTTCCTGAGTCGGAACAGCCCGTAGGCGATGCAATAGGAAATGCACAGGAACAACACGCCGAAGCGGCCATTCAGATCGAAAATGCCGGCGAACTGGGTGATTACGGGATCGATCGTCCACTGGGCCACGCGCTCATGGACGTACAAGAGAACATCCATGAATGGCTGGCCTCGACGGAAGGAGGCGCATTCTAGATCAAAACGGGAATCATCCGCTGCTGCATCCCGCGATCAAATTGCATCCCCGCGAGCTGGAGGGAACGAGTGGGGCAAAAAGGGGACACCCATTAGCCGGTCCCCTTTTTCTCCGGATCAAGCAGATGCGAGCAAAGGGCATCACCCTCGACGATGGTATGCACGAAGCCTGCTGAGTTCTTTGCTGGTCGGCTTGTGGCAGCCGGCCTCAGTCAGGGACGCTTATGGAACTGGAGATAGGCGAGTCTCATGTCACTTGCCCACCCGTCGATTACGGGCTGGATGTTCTTCACCGAAAGCACCGCTTCCTTGTTCTCCAAACTTTCGCCGGTGCCTTGGCGCACCACCTCCGCCAGGAGTTTGGTATTGCCTCCATCGAGGAACATCGCTTCGGTGGCGATTTCCACTTGCTGGTCCCGGGCGCCAATCGCTGTAGATGTCGCGGCGACGACAAGCGCGATGGGAATCACCTCGTAAGGTTTGAGCCCCTCGGTGGACGTCGAAACAGCGGTAATGGCCGGGCGCACGATGACACTGTCGGCCGTGGGCGAGTCGCTGATCCTCACCACCGATCCGAGCTCTCGCCTGAGCGCCGCATCGTAGTACCGGGTGATGTCATCCAGCGTGGCCTGGGGTATCTGCGAGCTGGGCTGGGGACGCGGGTAGAACTGGCTGGGCTCCAGATAAATGCTGCTATAGCGCGACAGGTCGATGTCGGGATCTATCCAGCGGGCTACCTTCACCCCACTGGCGGACTCCTGCTTTTCCAGCACCTGGTAGTTAGGAAGGAACCCCGAGTAATTGGCGGGCTCGACCATTGTGCTCGAGCATCCCCCCGTAGCCAGAAGTGCAGCGACCGTTACAGCAATCACGTGAGAACGCATGGTGAACCCCCGATGGAAAAATCTGAATGTCCGCCCTCCAGTTGCCTGGAAAGCAGGATGCAAAGTGCGGAAAAGAGAATCGGACTCCTCGCGTCTGCTCCCGCTATCAGGTCGGGAGTCAGGGCGATCCCCGCCGTGGGGACAGGCTCAAGCGTAGTTGGCGCCATGCCGAGTTCCAGTGCGGATCACACGTTAATCAAGGGCGACCACGGGATCACGAGTGCGAGCAGGACGCCGGTCTGGGTCTGGGTCGACCCTGAAACCCACGCGGGTCTGACACCTTGCCTACACTTCTCTCGCGAAGCTGATAGAGCGAGGGTCTGCGATGGAACACGAGGAAAGAGGCACCCGGCAGCGAATACTCGAACCCGTCGACCGCATCACCGAAGTGATATTCGGACTGCTGATGGCAATGACCTTCATCGGATCGCTGAGCGTTGCCACGGCAGGCCGTGAAGAGGCAAGAACCATGCTGATCGCGGCTTTCGGCTGTAACCTCGCATGGGGCCTGGCCGATGCCCTCATCTACCTGCTGCGTACCTGGACTGAACGCACTCGCAGCCGCACATTGCTCCTCCGCCTGCAAAGCGATGCAAGTCCGGCCAAAGGTCAGGAGCTGATTGCCGACGCCTTGCCACTGAGCATTTCCGCAGCGGCAGGTGCGGACGGCCTGGAGTTGTTGCGTTTGCGCCTGCTGGCCAACGCGGGCAAACCCCTTCGCGCGCGGTTGGACCTGAGGGATTTCGCAGGTGCATTGGGCACCTTCCTGCTGGTCGTGCTGGCAACGTTCCCCCTGGTCATACCTTTTCTGTTGATAGACCAGACCGGACCGGCGATTCGAACGTCCAACCTGGTGTCGCTGGCAATGCTGTTTCTTTCAGGTTGGCTGCTGGCCCGCTATTCCGGCGGCACCCCGTGGGCGACAGGCGCGGTGTTGGCGCTCGTTGGCACGGCACTGATATTCGCGATCATTGCGCTGGGTGGGTGATGGCATTGCCTTAAACAAGCAACGAAGTCCAACGGACGAACTACCCACAACACGCCGCGCCCATCCCCCGGTGCCAAGGCTTACAAAAAAGCGAAGAATCGAGCCCCCGCACGCATCGTTAATGGACCAACGAAAGCACCATGGCACTGACCAGCACCATCACCCGCTACAACGAAAATTGGCCTGCCCTCTTCCTCGCCGAGCAGGCACGCATCGCGGAAGGCTTCCAGGCCGAACTCCTCGCCATTCACCCTGTCGGCAGCACAGCCGTCCCGGGGCTTGCAGCCAAGCCGGAAATCGACGTATTGGTCGTCGTCTCCGGACATCGGGATGAACCCGCAAAAAAGACCTTCATGACCACCCTGGGCTATGCGCGCGGAAGCAACCTTTCCGAAGGACACCACTTCTCCCGGCGCGATGTGGATGGGGTCAGAACACACAAGGTGCATGTTTGCATCAACGGCCATCCCCAGATCGCACGCATGCTCCGCTTTCGCGAACTTCTCAGACATGACTCCGCGATCCGACAGCAGTACCAGGCGCTGAAGCTTCAGTTGGAGGCCAGCAATCGCGAGGGGATTGGTGAGTACCTGGCCGGGAAGGCGCCTTTCATTGATGAGGTGGTGGGGTGATCAGCTTCCTGCGCTGTGTGGCTGTATTGGGGCCGGTAGTGCGCTTTGTTATGGGCAGCTACCGGCCAGAAGAAAACATTCAAAGTTGCCTACAAAAAATGGGGCGATTCACCTCGAGAAGTGGCACGTCATGATCAACAACATGGTTAACAAGCCGCTCCACTGACGCGACTTTCGCACTACAGACCGTGACGCTTCCAAACAGCGGCGACGGTGGGATGGGCGGTCACACCATCGTGGAGAGCCTTCAAGTTGGGATGCTTGGCGAAGAGGCTCGGCAGATTATTGTTCCAGCCAGCGATCATGGCGGCATAGATGTCGGCTGCGCTCATCGCCGCACCGAGGATGAACGGGGCGCGGCCCAAGGCTTCGGCGAAGATGTCCCATTCCTTGGCCATCAGCCGGATCGCCGCCGACTTGACGCCTTGGGCGCCGTTGGGATCGTCGGTGTAGCCGCTAGGGAAATCCCATCGGCCTTCGGTCATATAGGAATTGGCAGCAAGGAACACCATCCAGCGCAAGTAGCGAGGGCGGAGCGGCGAGGCGAGGCCCGGCGCTAGCTGGGCGTCTGGAAAAGCGTCAGCGAGGTAGATGGCCATCGCTGCGCTTTCCGTCATCACGCTGCCGTCGGGAAGCATCAGAACTGGAACTTGGCCCATGGGGTTGAGTTCGATAAACCAGGGCGGAAAGCGCCGCTCGGTGTCTTGCTCGACATCGACGACTGTATAGGGAGCACCGCACAAGGCGAGCACCGCTTCGACCGCCATGGAACCCCAACTCCTGACTCCGTAGAGCTTGTACATGATTCCTCTCAAACAGCTTTTTCGACAAAAGACGGGCCGGCGTCATTTATCTACAGGATAGTCCCTGCTTCGACCGACCAGCGCTCCTGCTGAGCGTTGGCGTCCCTGCGGATCAATAGCTCCATGGCTTACCCTGAATCGCCCCGGCCTTTGTAGGCACTCAATGACCGCTACTGGCCGGTTTCTGCCTATCTCGACCGGCAGCCTCGGGTCGACTTCTGCCGGTCACGATCGGCAGGGATCGGCCCAGACCGTGTAAAAACGCAACAAGCGATGGCACCGAGCAGTTCCCCTGCGCCCGCCGGTAAATGCCGGCGTGCCATCCACAGCCCATAGCTCAGGGCCTGGGTTGATGCATAGAGCAGACGGCACCTTTGCGGGGGTTTCTTAAGCATAAATCGACTTGCCCAGCCGACCAGCTACCTCGCTGTTGAGCCTGCTGGCTCCCACACTACCCCCTTGAGCGAGCAAGACAGGATCCTCGCGTCTACCTGTGTAGTAACGCCTACCGCAGCGCGCCCCGGCGCATCCGCCAATGAGAAGGACAGCCGGGAGTGCTACTCGAACAGGATGGACGGCGCGTGCATGAGCGACGTCGAAGGGAGCCAGGCGCCCCTTCGGTCTCGGGTATGGGGGCGTGTTCAAACTCGGCCTTCTCGATGTAGATGCAGTGGAACAACAGCGCCAGCGCTGTGGAAGCAGCTTTTTGCAGTTGCCTGAGCGATCAGCCCTCGTTCCGTGACCATCAACGCCAGTTCAATTCAGGCAGCAACAATCTGACTGAGTGAGCGAACTTCGATTTCGGCTGTCGCGTGCATGACGTTTGTGGGTGAGCTTCCGACTGACGGACAGAGCGGCAAGGTTAAGCAACCAACGCGCCAAACCCGCCCGCTGGAACATAAGCCAAGAACACTTGTGCCTCTGTTCACCTGAAAACCTTACTCGCGAGGGAGAATGCCCATGCATACCATCCGTAACACCTTGGTGGTGATGGATTCGCAGCAGCCTGAGGACCTGATTCTGAACAGAGCCAGGATGATTGCCAGCGCCACCCAGTCGCACCTGCACCTGCTGGTCTGCGACAAGCGACTCAAGCATTCCTCTTACCTGGACGACATGCGAGGTGCCCTGGCAAAGGAGGGTTTTAGCGTCAGCGCCCAACAGGCCTGGCATGAAAGCCCGCACAAAACCATCATCGCCGCTCAGCAGGCGGAGGGCTGCGGCCTAGTGATCAAGCAGCACCTGCCCGACAATCCGCTGGCCAAGACCTTGCTCACCCCCGAGGACTGGAAGCTGCTGCGCTATTGCCCCAGCCCAGTGCTGATTGTGAAAACCGCAATGCCCTGGACCGGTGGCACGATTCTCACGGCTGTCGACGTGGGCAACGACGATATCGGACACCGCGTGCTACATGCCGGCATCGTCAGCCACGGCTACGACATCGCCCAACTGGCCGGCGGCACCCTGCACATGATGAGCGCCCACCCCTACCCCATGCTCGGGTCACACGATCCGGTCTTCCAGCTCAAGGAGAGCATCGAGGATTTCTATCGCACGCAATGCAAAACCTTGCAGAGCGAGTTCAACATCGACGACGAACACCTGCATATAGAGGAAGGCTCGGCCGATTTGCTGATCCCGCAAATCGCGCACAGGCTCAACGCGGCGTTGACGGTGATCGGCAACGTAGCCCGCACCGGTTTGTCCGGCGTTTTAATCGGCAATACGGCCGAGATGATTCTCGACACCCTGGAGAGCGACGTTCTGGTACTCAAACCGGACGACATCATCACGCATCTGGAGGAACTGGCCGCTCCAGCGCAAAGTCCCACGGCGCAGGCCGCGCTAGCCACCTGGCCCTACAACCACCATAACCACAAACTATAGCCTCAGACATTTCGCCAGCCACTGCGGGTTGGTATTGCCGCGTCGGCTGGGATTGCAGCGCGGGTTGCACCCGCCCCAAGTAGTTTTCGTGAGGGCGGGCTTTGGGGCGTTCCGAACCGGGGTGACCTCATTCGGCCAATAGTTGCCCGTGGACGCTGCGATGGCAAATGAGTACCTATGCTTGGTATGAAACCGGAATTGATCAAGCAGGATGGGCTTTCAAAAGATTCGGGAAGTCTTCTTCAGAAGGGTTTCCTTAGTTCAGGTCGCACTAATATTTATTGAATTTGTTTCTAAAGTGTTTTTCTGAAACCAGACGGAAACATCTCAACTACACGCACTTACATAGCGCAATACAATCCGTCACATGCACTAAATACGGGCATAACTGTAGGAATAACGCATGCCAGACAGATAGTTACGAACTACCACTTCGTCTTGAAGTTCACCACTTGTCAGGCATTCGAAGATAGTACTGGAAGTCTTTTTCCTCTTCCTTATTATCCGACATCGGGGATTATCTGGGGGGTTACGAGGAAGACACATGAAATCCGCAATTACCACCACTGTCTTGTCCAGCCTGCTGTTTTCTTTTGTCGCGTTGACTTCATTGCAGGCATCCAGTTCATCTCTTCCATCGGCAAGCCAGCAGCCGACTCTGATGCTGGCGGAAGGAGGCGGTGATCGCCTCATCCAATATCAGGAGTGGCAAGCGCAACGCGAGCAGACAACTGATGACGAAAGCGAGCGTTTCGCCCAGATGGTCGAGGAGCAACCGACCGCCGCCGGCGCACAGGTCACCCAGGAAGAAACAGAGTCGATCGCCAAGCCGGCAACCCGTTATAAATCAAGGATCCACCAGCAGAAGGTGGAATACGGACATTGACCTGACCTTGTCCGTCCTTCCGGGTGCGCCCCGCCCCGCACTCGGAGGGCCGCAGCACAGACCATCGCGATTGAATTCGCTTGTATGTCCTAAGCCAGTCACGGATGATTCCTGGAATAGATTAAAACTCAGCGCCCTCTGCTATCACAACAGCGCATGCGCCTCTGTGAAAAAGGCTTATCTTCATTTCGAATTCCTTATCTGAATAAGCACAAGCGATACACGGACTGGCATTGGAACTGGTTATCCCAGTAGTCTCGCAGACGGGTCAATGCCATGTTCGATCATGAAATCGAGGCGACACCGGAAGAGTTCTTCATGATGCGGCTCGGAATACTTAATAGCAATTACAATCATTTATTTTTATACTTAGAGGATAATCTTGAGGAATTTCCCTATAAATGGGTGGCACTCACTAGCGCACTACCCACAGCTGGTCCAACCCAGTCGTGTACCCTCATTTCTTGTCCACCGACATTAGTGAATGTCCGCCTCGGGTCGAAAGCTGCCTGACGCGAGTGGCTGCCTCTGGCCGAACGTGCCATTGAGATCTAGCCGCCCCCCCACTTGCCCTTCCAATCTCCCCTCCCTATCCTGCGCCGGTCACGGTAAATCCCGTGGCCGGGTTTGACAGCCCGACGCAAAGGCGCGATTGCGCCGCAAGGTGCATGCGAAAAACGGCGGACGTTTTTTGCAGGCCTTTGTTCGCATGCAGTTTTTGCTGCACTGCTCTATGGCAGATCGCGTGGGGAGACCCTTGCGGTCTGCCGGCTCCTTTGCCCGGTCTGTCAACCCTGCGCGATCTGCCACCCTTCGACTGACAGCGGATGGTGGCAGCTGATGAACTCAGCAAAGGACTATTCGCCATGCAAGACGCATATCGCCCCATCGTTTTCCAACGCCATTCCCATCAACTACGCGCGCTGATGATCGACAACCAGCCCTGGTTCGTCGCCTACGACTTCGCGCGGCTGATTGGTGCCCATCGCCCCTACCGCCTGCCGCAGCGCATGGACCCGCACCAGAAGCGCGCCGTGGTGCTGGAGTTCGCCAGCGGCCTGCGGGAGGAAGTGGAGGTGATCAGCGATGCCGGGGCCTACAAGGCGCTGTATCGCTTTGGGCACCCGGAGCATCGCTGCATCAGCCAGTGGCTGAGCGAGGTGCTGGTGCCCACGCTGCATGACTATCACCGTGCTCCGGACGCAACGCCGCAGCGGGCGTTCATGACCTGGGCGAATCAGCGGATTGGGGTGGTGAAATGGCAAGGGGATATCTGGATTGCGCGGCGGGATTTGCCGGTGTTCATGGCGGCGCATGATGCCCCATCGTTGAAGGAGGAGCCGAGCTGGAAGCGGATTTCGCTTGGGGACTGCTAGCGGCGTCCGAGGTTGGACTGGCTCCCCTCCCCCGGCCCCTCGCAGTATGGAGCGGGGTAGGGGGCGAGGCGCCCGTGTTGCAACCCTGCCAGGATAGCGATGGGCGGTTCGACGTCTGTTTTTGTCATCACCGGCTCAGAGCGATCGACCTGAACAGCCCGGATTACGAATCCATGATGTGTCCACCCTGTCTCCGAACACCCGATCTGATCATTACTCCTCCTCAATAAGGACCTCCAATCGCCCGGACTTCACGGCCTTCACCAAGGCCGCATGATCCTGCTCCGTCTGATCGGCATAGGCGAGGGAAAAGTCACCCAGTGCCTCATCGAAACTGTCGCCGTTGCCCAGGTAACCCGTGATGGTCGCACTATCACCCGACTTGGCATGGGCGCGGGCCAGGGTAATGCCACAGACTCCGGCATAGCGTTTGAGCCGCGTGGCTGAAACCCCCTCGATGGGCACGGACATCTTCATGTCGCGCATCTGCCGGACAAAGTAATCATGCCCACCCTGGCCACGCGTCCAGCCCAGGAAAATGTCGCTGGAGGACTGCATGAGCCTCTGCCCCATGACGACGCGCTGCCCCTGGTTCGTGTACTGGCTTTTCCCCGCATAGGGTTCGAGAACCGAGCGACAGGATTCCTTGAACTGAAGAATCAGCGGATGGTTTTCTTCGGAGAAGAGCAATCCGATGAAGCAGCGGGTGCCAACGCTGCCAATGCCCACGACTTTCATGGCTACGTCCACCAGGCGATAGCGATCCAGGAGAACGCGGCGTTCGTCGGACAGCGTCGAACGGTAGTCCGCCATCGCACGGTGGGCCGTTTCCAGGAATCGTGGCGTGTCGACGTGGTACAGGATCGGGGGTTGATCGACGATGCGCGGGTACCCGGCAACCTGCTCGGTAATCTTGGGAAAGACGTTTTCGACCACCCGCGCGCGGGCTTTATCGGCAAGTTGCTGGCGACTCTTTTTAATCTTTTCATCGGGCGCCAGCTCGATCAGGGTGTCCATGTCCAGGCGCGAATACCAGACCTCCAGCGGATTCTTCCTGGAGTATTCGTGCAGGTTCTCCCGATAGGCGCGCGCACATGCCACCGCGGCTTCCCGTGCCTGGTCATCGGACAGCCCGTTATCGCGTCCGGCAACCGCAAAACTCGCGGCGAGCCGTTTGATATCCCACTCCCAAGGGGCGGGAAGGGTTTCGTCAAAGTCGTTGAGGTCGAACACCAGGTTGCGCTCTGGCGTGGCGAACAGACCGAAGTTCAAGAGGTGGCAGTCGCCGCAGGCCTGCACTTGCACCCCGATGTCGGGGGTGCTGGCCAGGTCATGGGCCATGAGCGCCGCCGAGCCCCGGAGGAAAGTAAAGGGGCTGCGGAGCATGCGTCCGTAGCGGATCGGCACCAGCTCCTGAAGCCGATCCTTGTTCGACTTTTCGAGGATCGCGATCGGGTACCGTCGCTTGTCCTTTGTTGTCCAGGCGGCGTGGCTGCTGCGCGGCACCCTGTCACGCAGCAGCTTCCCGGCATTCAGTCGTTCCTCGCGAGAGCGGAATTGCGGTAGGGCCGCTGCTGCCTTGGTGGCTTTGCCCTTTGCCATGTGGGTGGTTTTCTTGCTGGCTGCCATGGTTGCGCCCCGCGTTCCCGCTCACAGTAATCGTCGGTTGGCCCCCATAAGGGGGCATCGCGGATGCAGCCGGCCAGATCGTGGCCCGGATTTCATCCGCGCTACCGACGTGTAGGAGCGAGCTTGCTCGCGAAAGATCGTGCTCGGGCTGTTCGCGAGCAAGCTCGCTCCTACTGACAATCCGGCTTCATCCTTTAAATCAGGCATTTCGATCGTCACAGGCAGAGCCGATGACTCATGACCACGCCCTAAACACGTGGTTTCCCACGTTCAAATGAAAGTTGAACATTCGACCTTATGCACGCCCTCGGCCCGGATATCCGCGTGAGCGGATGATGCGCAGCGACGCTGAGGCCTGCGGAGCTGGGCTAACCTCTCAGGTTGAGGCCCGTGATCGGACTGCCAGCATCATCAGGACCCGGATCAATGCACCGGCCGACACCTTGCGCTGTGGCGTGGCATCTACGGAGCCGCTGACTCAGTGCGATCAAGAGAACGATGTTTCCCTGGCCGGATCGGCATGGCGCAGTCGGTACGCGGAAGTCGAGCGCGCACCCGTTGATGCAGCGCTGATGCCCGCCCCCAGCTGAGGATGGTGAGAGTGACTCCGAACGAGACGATCCTTCTCATTGCCGCCGTGTTGGCATCTCTGGTGCTGTCGGGTTGCGCGAGCATCGGCCCCGGTACCGTGACGGTGGATCGCTTCGATTACAGTTCGGCCATCGCCGATTCCTGGAAGCAGCAGACCCTGCTCAACATCGTCAAGCTGCGCTACATGGACATGCCCGTATTTGTCGACGTTGCCTCGATCGTCGCCGGCTACTCGCTGGAAACCGGAGGCAACATCGGCGGCCAGATTTCCTCGGCCGATGCCGTTCAGGGCAACAGCGTCGTACTCGGTGCCAACGGCAAATACACCGATCGCCCCACGATTACCTATGTGCCGATGACCGGCGAGAAGTTCCTGATCGGACTGCTGACGCCCATCGACCCAAAGAACATTTTCTCCTTGCTCCAGTCAGGCTATGCGGCGGACTTCATCCTCGGGCTGACGGTCGAGTCGCTCAACGGTGTCCGCAATCGCACGGCATTGGCTGGCGCCGTGCGTGAGGCCGAACCGGATTTCCTGCGTGCCCTGGCGTTGCTGCGCGAAATCCAGGCAGCGGGCGCCGTGGGTTTGCGCGTGGATGAAAACAAGGCCACGGGCACGACCGCGCTGCTGATCATGCGTCGAGATGACGTAGAACCGGACATACTGGAAAAGCAGAATCAGCTCCGTCGCCTGCTTCATTTGCCTGAAGACAGCCAGCGCTTCGTGCTCAAGTACTCGCCATCACGGGGCGAAGAGGGCGAACTGTCGGTCAACAGCCGTTCGATGCTGCAGATCATGACGGCCTTCTCCAGTTACATAGACGTGCCCGAAGCGCATATTCAGGACCGAAGCGCCGTACCGACCGTCGACACGGGCAGTGCGGATAATCCCGCATCTGGAACGCTCGTTCACAGCGGAAAGGAAAAGCCCGAGCACGCTTACACGGCCGTGCGTTATCGCGATTACTGGTTCTGGATAGATCACAGCAACTGGCAGGCGAAGCGGGCACTGGCCGCCATCATGTTTTTCTTCACGTTGTCGGAGGCCAAGGGGAATAACAGTCTGCCGCTGATCACCATCCCGGCGCAGTGATGGCGTACACCAGCAATGACCTGCCCCTTTGCGAACCGACGCCGTCGACAAGGCAGTGGAAAGCGGCCCACCCGCCTTTGCTGGCCCAATCGGGGCGATCTAATCTGCACGGATAGCTGAGGCCCACCGCGGTCATGTCGCAGTCGAGGTGGTAGAAGACTGACGCTCCGCATGCAGGACGGATGGACTCATGCCAAGAAACGATCCCCCCGCGACCAATAAGGCCACGCCCGCAACGATGCCTGCCGCCCATGCGCCGGTTCGCGGCTGGCGCGCGGCCTTTCCTCCGGCCCAGTGGCTCCCGACCTACCAGGTGAAGTGGCTTCGCAATGACGTTGTCGCGGGTGTGACCCTGGCGGCCTACGGCATTCCGGTCTCCCTCGCCTACGCCTTGCTCGCGGGTCTTCCGCCGCAGTACGGCATCTACTGCTATCTGGTCGGCGGCCTGTTCTATGCGCTGTTCGGCTCTTCTCGCCAGCTGGCCATTGGCCCCACATCCGCCATCTCGATGCTCATCGGCGTCACGGTTGCGGGCATGGCGGGGGGCGATCCGACACGTTGGGCCGACATAGCGGCACTGACAGCGCTGGTCATCGCCGCCATGTGTGCGCTGGCATGGCTGCTGCGCCTGAGCTCGCTGGTCAACTTCATCAGCGAGACCATTCTGCTGGGTTTCAAGGCCGGCGCAGCGCTGACCATTGCGATGACCCAGTTGCCCAAGCTGTTCGGGGTCCCGGGAGGCGGGGAAGACTTCTTCGAGCGCATTGTTGTCCTGACCGGCCAACTTCCCGACACCAACTTCGCTGTACTGATATTCGGCCTGGCAGCCATCGCGGCGCTGATGCTCGGGGAAAGGTTTCTGCCAGGCCGCCCGGTGGCTTTGTTCGTGGTGGTGATATCGATCATCGCCCTGTCGGTGACACCGCTGAGCAGCCTTGGCTTCAAGGTGGTCGGGGCTTTGCCGACCGGCCTCCCCGACTTCCACCCCCCGGAGCTGCGACTGCGGGACGTGGACGGGGTCATCCCCCTCGCGTTCGCGTGCATGCTGCTGGCCTATGTGGAAAGCGTTTCAGCGGCCCGAGCCCTGGCCCAGGCGCACGGCCAGGAAATTGATCCACGCCAGGAACTGCTTGGCCTGGGTGCCGCGAATCTGGGTGCAGCCTTGTTCCAGGCCTATCCGGTGGCCGGCGGTCTGTCTCAATCGTCGGTGAATGACAAAGCCGGCGCCAAGACGCCGCTGGCACTGGTCTTTGCCTCGATCACCATCGCCTTGTGCCTGATGTTCCTGACAGGATTACTGGCCAACCTGCCCAATGTGGTGCTTGCAGCCATCGTGCTGGTGGCCGTCAAAGGCTTGATCAACATCCCCGAGCTGCGCCACGTCTGGCGTGTGAGTCGCTTCGAGTTCAGCGTGTCGATGGTCGCCTTCGCCGCCGTGCTACTGCTGGGGATTCTCAAGGGTGTGCTATTGGCGGTACTGGTGTCGCTCCTGTTGCTGATACATCGTGTCGCGCACCCCCACGTGGCGTTTCTCGGCCAGATCCCCGGCACCCGGAGCTACTCCGACATGGATCGCAGTTCCGACAATCTGGCCGTACCGGGCGTGTTGGTGTTCCGCGTCGAAGCATCGTTGCTCTACTTCAACGTCGAGCACGTGCGCGATGTGCTCTGGCAGAGAATCCGCTCTACCCCCGACGCATTGAAACTGGTGGTCTGCGACATGTCCGCCTCCCCGCTCGTCGACTTGGCCGGCGTACGTATGCTTGAGGCGTTGCATGGGGAACTGCAGGGGTTAGGGATACGCTTGCGACCCGTCGGGGCCCATGCGCGAGTACGGGACATACTGCGCACCGAAGGGCTGGAGGAACGCTTCGGCAACTTCGGCCACACGGTTTCGGTGGCCGATGTCATCGACGAGTTCCAGGGCAAGGCTGTGGCAGGCACATGATGACCCGTGGTTGAAGGACGAGCCGCGCTGGAAGCGGATTCCGCTCGAACTCAGCCGCAACACCCGGATTCGAGACGTGCCACTCGCAGGATGTGGCGGGCGGCGTTCCGCTGGAGCGCAGCGATACCCATCAGCGACGGTCCAATGGAGCACTGCCGGCGCTCTCTACGCGCCAAACACAGGCCTGAAGAACGAGCGCTCGTAGCTGAGGATGCACCGGGTCTCTTCCGCGTACTTGAAGGCGGCGATGCATTCGGGGTCGTTCATGGATTGCTGCCGGTAGCGCTCGTAGTCCGCCAGGCTGGGAAAGGTGAACATCGCGAGCGCGATGTTGTTTGCGCCTTCGGATGGCAGGAAGTAGCCGTGGTGCTGGCCGCCGAACTTCTCCACCAGCGGAATCCACAGTTTTCCGTAGTGCTCGAATTCACTCAGCTTGTACGGGTCCAGGACGTATCTCAGGTAACAGGTGACCATTTCTTCCCTCTCTGGCAATGGATGGGTGGCATGAGCGTCACCGCCAATGCCGCTGCTGCACCTTCTTGCTGCGGCCGATGCCAGCGCCGATGAGCAGGAGGAGGCTTTCCACCAGCCACGCCAGCAGCAGGCCGCAGGCCAGGCCCCAGGCGATGGCTTCGGGTTTGAGCAGCAGTTGATAGCTGTAGGCGGTGAGGGTTTCCTGGCGCAGCTCGGGGTTGGCCATGGCCAGTACATGCCAGGCGCGCTGGTACCAGGGGCCTTGCAGGGCGCGCCATTCGCGTTGCATCAGGTCGTTACGGGTGACGAGGTGGGCCACGCTGTCGGCGTCGCTGCGCATGACCGGGTCGGCGCTTGCGCGGTAGTGGGCGACCAGGGCGTCGAGGTCGCCCTCGAAGAAGCGCTGGGCGGTTTCACGGAAGCCCTTGAGGCCCTGCTCCGCTTCCAGCCGGTGGGCGTCGACGCGCTGGGCGTAGTCTTCGATGAAGCCCGGCACCTGCACCCCGACCAGCAAGCCCAGGGTGAACAGGATCAGGCGCAGGTAGCTTCGCAACATTCCCTGTATCTCCTGTTGTCAGGCCCGGCCCTGGGTGACGATCTCGCCGCGGCGCCAGAGGATCCACTCGCCGGGCTGGAAGATGTTCCAGTTTTCGTTTTCGGTCAGCGGTTCGGTGGCAATTACCGTGACCACGTCGTTGGGGGTGGTTTCGGCCTGGAAGTCCACCGTCAGGTCGGCGTCCTTCAGGCTTGCTGGGCCGAAGGGCGCGCGGCGGGTGATGTGGGCCAGCTTGGTGGAGCAGAAGCTGAACAGCCAGTCGCCATCGCTGAGCAGGCAGTTGAACACGCCCTTCTGGCGAAATTCGAAGCAGGCCTGGATCAGCACCGGCAGGAGGATTTCCGCCATGACCGGCTCTGGAAAGGCACCGCGCACACGGTTGAGCAGGTTGCAGAAGGCCGCTTCGCTGTCGGTATCGCCCACCGGGCAATAGAAACCTTTGGGCGGCTCGTAGCCGGACAGTTGGCCGTTGTGCGCAAAGCACCAGTTGCGGCCCCAGAGCTCGCGGACGAACGGATGGGTGTTGGACAGGCAGACCTTGCCGACGTTGGCCTGGCGAATATGGCCGATGACGGTTTCGCTCTTGATCGGGTAACGCTGGACCAGGCGCGCCACCTCGGACTCGATGCTCGCGGCAGGGTCCTGGAACAGGCGCAGGCCGCGCCCTTCATAGAAGCCGATGCCCCAGCCGTCGCGGTGCGGGCCAGTGCCGCCGCCGCGTTGCATCAGGCCGGTGAAGCTGAAAACGATATCGGTGGGGACGTTGGCGCTCATGCCGAGCAATTCGCACATGGTTCAGGACTCTGGCGTCAGGCGTTCTTGGAAGGAGGCGACTTCCCGCACCGGGAAGTGAAAGGGACGTTCCGGGCCGGGGTGGCCCATGCTGAACGTCCAGTGGCCGGGCCGCAAGGCCCGGTGCATCAGAGGCGGGGTTCGATGCGCAGGCGGCGGTCGCCGTTCTGGTCGTAGCGGGTGTCCGCTTCGGGTTTGCTGTCGCGCATGATTTCGCGCAGGGTCGGCTCTTCTTCGGCTTCGGCCTGTTGGGCCGCTTCGCGTTCGGCACGGCGGGCCTTGAGTTTGTTCTCGATGGGCCAGCGGATGCTGGCATATACCAGGTACAGGGTCAGCGCAATGATGCTGTACATGGTCAGATCGAGGGTAGCCTTCCAGGCGTTGTTGCCGACCTTGAACAGCACATCCAGCGCGGTGATGGCCACTGCCGGGGCGAACATGTCCTTGGCCGGGTCGACGATGGTGGGGGTCAGCAACAGCACTGCCACCAGCAGACGCAGCGGCTCACGCAGCCAGCGCCACATCCAGCCCGTGAGGCGGAACCAGACCAGCAGGCAGCCGAGCGCGGCCACTCCATAGGCAGCCCAGGCGAGCAGGTAGTCGTTTTCAGTCATTGGCGTCCGTGGCAAGGCTGGCAAAAGGGCGCTTATGATAAACGCTTTTCACGGTTCCGGCGCTCCTGCCGTCGCCGCCCCGCCTGCCTTCGAGAGTACCCATGTCCCAAGCCCCCATCGCCCGCATCGAACCCGGTGACGACCCCTACCGCTGGCTGGAGGAGCGCGATGCGCCCGACGTGCTCGCCCACCTCGAGGCGGAGAACGCCTGGCTGGAAACCGTGCTGGCCGATCAGAAAGCGCTGCGCGAGACGCTGTTCCAGGAGATCAAGGGCCGCATCCGCGAAACCGACCTGTCCCTGCCGGTGCCCTGGGGCCCCTGGCTCTACTACCAGCGCACCACTGCCGGTGACGAGTACCCGCGCCACTACCGCTGCCCGCGCCCGACCGACGGCTCCCTGACCCTGGACGACGCCGGCGAAGAACTGCTGCTGGACCCGAACGAGCTGGCCGCTGGCGGCTTCCTGTCCATTGGCGCCTTCAGCATCAGCCCGGACCACGCACGCCTGGCCTACAGCCTGGATACCAGCGGCGACGAGATCTACCAGCTGTTCGTCAAGGAACTGGCGACGGGAGAAATCACCGCCCTGCCCTTCGAGCACTGCGACGGCAGCATGACCTGGGCCAACGACAGCGCCACGCTGTTCTTTGGTGAACTGGACGACACCCATCGCCCGCACCGCCTGTACCGCACCCGCCTGGGCGAGCCCGGCGCGGCACTGGTATTCGAGGAAGGCGACGGACGCTTTTTCCTGCATTGCTACCGCGCCAGCTCCGAGCGCCAGCTGATCCTCCTGCTCAACAGCAAGACCACCAGCGAAGCCTGGGTGCTGGATGCCGACACCCCTGAAGGTACCTGGGCCTGCGTGGCCGAGCGCGAAGAAGAGCACGAGTACTACATCGACCACGGCAAGCTGGACGGCCAGTGGGCCTGGTTGATCCGCAGCAACCAGAGCGGCATCAACTTCGCGCTCTACCAGAGCACCGAAGCGGTACCCGTTCGCGACCGCTGGCAGACGCTGATCCCCCATGACGAGACGCGCATGCTGGAAGGCGTCAGCCTGAATGCCGGCGGCTTCGTCCTGAGCCTGCGCGAAGGGGGCCTGCCGATCATCCAGGTGCACCCGCAAGGTGCGGCGCCCTACCCGCTCCAGTTGCCGGATGCGGCCTACAGCCTTTACGTGCAGGACAGCCTGGAGTTCGACAGCCCGGTGGTCCGCCTGCGCTACGAGGCCCTCAACCGGCCGGCGCAGGTGCGCCAACTGGAGCTGGCCACAGGCGCGCAGAAGGTGCTCAAGGAAACGCCGGTGGAAGGCCCCTTCGATGCGGACGCCTTTGTCAGCCGCCGTCTCTGGGCGACGGCGGCGGACGGTACGCGCATCCCCATCAGCCTGGTGGCGCACCGCGACACGCTGGGCAAGCCCGCCCCGCTCTACCTCTATGGCTACGGCGCTTATGGCGAGAGCCTCGACCCCTGGTTCTCCCATGCACGGCTGAGCCTGCTGGAGCGCGGGTTCGTCTTCGCCATCGCCCACGTGCGCGGCGGCGGCGAGCTGGGTGAGGCCTGGTACCGCGCCGGCAAGCTGGAGCACAAGGCCAACAGCTTCGGCGACTTCATCGCCTGCGCCGAGCACCTGATCGCAGAGGGCTACACCACCTCCGCGCAACTGGCCATCAGTGGCGGCAGCGCCGGGGGCCTGCTGATTGGGGCGGTGCTGAACCTGCGCCCGGAGCTGTTCGCCGCGGCCATCGCCGAAGTGCCGTTCGTGGATGTGCTGAACACCATGCAGAACCCCGACCTGCCGCTGACTGTGACCGAGTACGACGAATGGGGCGACCCGAACGAGCCTGAGGTGTTCGCGCGGATCAAGGGCTACGCGCCCTACGAGAACGTGAGCGCACAGGCCTACCCGGCGATGCTGGTGGTGGCCGGCTACAACGACAGCCGCGTGCAGTACTGGGAAGCCGCCAAATGGGTGGCCCGCTTGCGCGCAACGAAGACCGACAACAACCCGCTGCTGCTCAAGACCGACCTCGGCGCCGGCCATGGCGGCATGAGCGGCCGCTACCAGGCGCTACGCGACGTGGCGCTGGAGTACGCCTTCCTGCTCAAGGTGCTGGGGCTGCCCCAGTAACGATCAGGGATTGCCGGTGCCGGTCCCGAGTCCCTTGGTGTTGCGCTCCAGTTGCTGCTCCAGCACCGGGATCGGCTGGTCGCGCTGCTCCAGGGACTGGCGCAGGCGTTGCTCCTGGTCTGGCCGCTTCATCATCTGCGGGCTGCCGCTCTGCGGCGCCGGGCTGGTGATCGCACGCGGCGTCACTTGCGGGTAGGGCTGCGGATTGACGGTGCCGGGCGATCCGGCCGGCGCCTGCAAGGGCGCACGCAGCAGCGGTGGATTCTGCGCGGCCGCGCTGCCGGCGATCAGGGCCAGCGCCAGCAGCAACGACCTGTGCGAAAGCTTCATGGGCTGCCTCCGGTTCATACCTTGTCTGAGTCTAAACCCCGACGGCCGGCGCGACGCCCCGTGCGACGGGATACCCGCGATCCGGCATGCCCGGACTAGACTTTTCACAGATCCAGACTCGGGAGCGCAACCAATGGGCACAGAGCGATCAGCACCGCCCACAAGCAAGCTGGACAAACTGCTCGCCGACGAACGCAAGCGACGCGAACACAGCTACCGGGAACAGGCACTGAAGCTGTTTCCCTGGGTATGTGGCCGCTGTGGACGCGAGTTCAGCGGCAAGCGCCTGTCCGAACTTACGGTGCATCACCGCGATCACAATCATGACAACAACCCGCCGGACGGTTCGAACTGGGAGCTGCTCTGCCTCTACTGTCATGACAACGAGCACGCCCGCTACATCGACCAGCAGTGGCACAGCGAGGAAGAACCCGGCGCGCGGCAGAGTCCGCGCACCACCTACAAGGCGTTCGCCGACATCGGCAACCTGTTGAAGCGCGAGGAATAGCCCGCCGGGCCGTTCGTCACCGAGTCCGCAAGGAGATCACGATGAAGATCCTGATGGTACTGACCTCCCACGACCAGTTGGGCAACACCGGCAAGAAGACCGGTTTCTGGCTGGAGGAGTTCGCCGCGCCTTATTTCGCCTTTCGCGATGCCGGCGCCGAGGTGGTGCTGGCCTCGCCCAGGGGCGGCCAGCCGCCGCTGGACCCGAAGAGCGACGACCCGGACGCCCAGACCGAGGCAACGCACCGTTTCCGCGAGGATGACGAGGCGCGCCGTGCACTGGCCAACACCCATTTGCTGGCCGGGCTGGCGCCGGGGGACTACGACGCCCTCTTCTACCCCGGTGGCCACGGCCCGATGTGGGACCTGGTGGACGACCTGCACTCCATCGTGCTGATCGAAAGCTTCTACGCCGCCGGCAAGCCGGTGGGCGCCGTGTGCCACGCACCAGCCGTGCTGCTTAACGCCAAGGCGCCGGACGGTGCACCTCTGGTGCAGGGCAATGCAGTGACCGGCTTTTCCAACTCCGAGGAAACCGCTGTGGGCCTGGCCGACGTGGTGCCCTTCCTGCTGGAAGATGCGCTCAAGGAGAACGGTGGCCATTACTCCAAAGTGGCGGACTGGCAGCCCCATGTGGTCACCGACGGCAACCTGATCACCGGGCAGAACCCGGCATCGTCCGAGCCGACGGCGGCAGCCATGCTGGAACTGCTGAGCGGGCGGCGGGGGGAGATGTAGGCCGACAGTGGGAAATTCGCCCCTACAGGCAAAAGCGCCGGCCAGTTCGTAGGATGGGTAGTCGTGGTGGACGAGGCATCAACGCAACAGCTTGGTATCGAGCACGTCCGACGCGCCGCCCATGATGTTTTCGGTGATTTCGATGAAGTCCTGGGTGCTGGCCTTGTCCAGGCGCATCAGGCCGCGGGCGACGTCGTCCATGGAGCGCAGGCCGTCAGTGCGCAGGCGGATTTCCTTGTCCAGGTCCTGCAGCAGCAGCACGGCGCGTGCGGTGACCGGGCCGCTGGCGTGTTCGCCGCGCAGGCTGTCGACCTTCTTGCTCCACTGGCGCAGTTGCTTGCGAATGGCCTCGTAACGATCGTCGCTCAGGCCACCGGCACGGCGCAGCAGCTCGATGGCGTAGTACTCGGCCACCCCTTCGCTGATCCAGTCGCTCTTGTCGGTATCGCTGATCCGGCTGAGTACATGCACCAGCTCATGCACCAGGGAACTGGTGCCGTTTTCGCTCACTAGTGGTCGCGCCGAGTGCATGAAATAGGAGTTGGGAGCAGACAGGCCGCCTCGCCACATGGGGTCGTTGGCCCCGACGATCAGCAGCTTGCCCGGCTCGCGGGGGAAGACTTCCTGGGCATGAGGCCAGACGAAGGTCAGCAAGGTGAGGATGTCCATGCGCCGCATGCCCTCGCCCACCGGCGCACTGACCGTGACGTCGGTAGCCCCCAGGGTGGCACGGCGACTGCCCAGCTTGCCGGCCAGGATCCAGCCGGTTGGACGGTCGAACATGCGCTCGGGGTTGTCGATGCGGAAGCGGTTCTTGCCGACGCGTGGCCAGCCGGTTTCCACCGACTTCCACCCCTTGGGCATATCGATCTGCAGGCGCGCCACCAGCTCGATGCCATCCACCATGTCCAGGCGCGCCGCCGGCACCAGGTCATCGCCCCGCAGCAATGCCCAATCGGGGGTCATGCGGGCATCGAAACGACCATCGCCACGCGGGTGGCTGACACGCACCTTGTAGCTCAGGCTGGTCTGGCCGTCGCCGGGCACCCAGGTGCCGTGTTGCGGGTCATCCTGAGTCCAGCTGCCGCTGGCCTTGAAGTCGCTGTAGTAGCCCTTGTCGCCCAGGTCGAAACGCAGGCTGCGCACGCTGTCGCCCTTCTCCAGTACCAGACTGACTTCGGCCTGGTCGCTTTCGGGCAGAAAGCGCACCTGATAGTCGAGATCGACCTGCTTCGCTGCCCACAGCGGGGCGCTGAGGGTCAACAGGACGGCGGACAGCAGGAGCTGGGAACGGGCGGACATCGAGGATGGTTTCCTTGGTGGGTGTGACAGTCAGTCCCTGAGACTCGAACGGCAGTGGTTTGATCCGTGACCGGCCAAAGCAGCTCATTGAAAAACGTGAGCGAGGCAGCCGAGGCGAGGAAAAAAACGACGAAAATGCGGAGTTTACGTGTTGTAAATGAGCAATTTGAGTCGGTTTTTAACGACGCATCGGCAACGCAGGTAGTTTTTCAACTGCCTGCTAGCCTGCGCGAAAAATCAGATAGTCCTCCCAATCATCCTCGGCCACGCTGTTTTCACTGAGCATGCGTCCGGATTGGGAGATGCCGGCCTTGTGCACCGCCTCGGGGTCATTGCAGACCAGGTGGTGCCAGGGCGGCAGGTCCTTGCCCTCGGCCACCAGGCGGTAGCCGCAGGTGGGCGGCAACCAGCTGAACTGATCGGCCTGGGCCGGGGTGAGCTGGATGCAGTCGGCAACGAACTGGCGGCGATTGGCGTAGTCGGTGCAGCGGCAGGTTTTCAGATCCAGCAGCTTGCAGGCGATGCGCGTGTAATAGACGCTGCCGTCGTCCTCGTCCTCCAGCTTCTGCAGGCAACAAAGTCCGCAGCCATCGCAGAGGGACTCCCATTCCTCCTGATCGAGCTGATCGAGGGTCTTGCGCTTCCAGAAGGGTTCGACTTTGGCGGCCATGGCGTACGGGGGGTTATTTCGGGGGCGCGTAGTCTAGTCGGGTCCAGGGTGTCGGCCAAGCATAGCTGACCATTGGTTACAGCGCGGCGAACTCAGTAGCCGCGCTCGAAGCTGACTTGCCCCCTGAGCGGTTCCCCGGCGCGGTAGCGCCCCAGGTTATCGACGAACAGCCGCGCCATGG
Organism: Metapseudomonas resinovorans DSM 21078; assembly: GCF_000423545.1. Classification (GTDB taxonomy): domain Bacteria; phylum Pseudomonadota; class Gammaproteobacteria; order Pseudomonadales; family Pseudomonadaceae; genus Metapseudomonas; species Metapseudomonas resinovorans. The sequence goes on along the minus strand of NZ_AUIE01000016.1, from coordinate 136,778 downwards.
CGCTGGGCAGCGTTGGCGCCGAGCTGTGGCCCGTGACCAGCAGGTTGGGGGCGGTCCAGAACGGGTGCCAGGCGGGCAGCGGTTCTTCACGGCAGACATCGATCACGGCACCGGCCAGTTGCCCGGCCTGCAGCGCCGCCACCAGGTCATGGTCCACCACTGCCACGCCGCGACCGGCGTTGATGAACAGCGCGGTCGGGCGCATGCGTTCAAAAATCGCGGCATCGTAGATATCGCGGGTGGCCGGCGTGTCGGGCAGCAGATTCACCACGCAGTCGGCCCACCCCACCTGCTCCACCAGCGACTCCATGCCGAAGACCCGCTCGAAGGGCTCCAGTTGACGGGGCTCGCGGGCGATGCCGTGAAGTTCGACGCCGAAGGGTTCGAGGAAGCCCGCCACGCTCTGGCCGATATCACCACTGCCGACGATCAACACCCGCTTACCCACCAGACTGCTCGGCAGGCGGTTATCCCAGCGCTTCTCGGCCTGGGCAGCAACCCGCGAGAGGGTTTGCCGCTGGTGTGCCAGCAGGTAGGTGAGTACGTACTCGGCCATGACCTGGCCGAAGATGCCGACGGCGCGGGTCAGTTGGTAGTCGTTGGGCAGGTCGGCCGCCAGCAGCGGCGTGATGCCCGCCCAGGTGGACTGCATCCACTCCGGTTTGCGGCCCTGGCGCAACAGTTGCGCCAGCAGGTCGGGCTGGCCCAGCCAGACCGGGCATTCCCGCGCGGCCTCCAGCAGGCGCTCGGCCTCGCTGCCGCCATGCAACTGCAGACCGGTTTCGGTGCGCAGCAGATCGGCGTAAAGCGCGAACTCTTCTTCGGCGATGAGGATTTTCATCAGAGGGGATCGTTCATCCGCAACAGCTCTTCCGGCAGGTGCTCGATGTACTCATCCTGGGCCGGCGGCATCTGCAGGTGATAGCCCTGCTTCTCGATGTTCTCCAGCACCTTGCCGATGTCTTCACGGGCCAGTTGGCGCTCGGAGCTAAGCACCAGATCGAAGGTGTGCTGCGGGGCGCCAAAGGCGCTGAGCAGGCCTTCGGGCACGCGGCTCAGGGCCTCGCGCTTGTCGACATAGAGGTACATCTCGTTCTTGCGCGGACTTTTGTAGATGGAGCAGATACGTTTCATGGTCAGGCTCGTGGGGCGAGCCGTGCCAGGCGGCACGGCGAAAGGGTTCATTGGCCGGCCGTGGCCAGGGTGTCCAGCAGGGCCTGGCCCATCAGCTCGCGGCGCCAGCCACGCAGGCCCTCGGGCAGGCTGTAGGGGCCGTCGGGGAAGCCGGTCTTGAGCAGGGCCTCCAGATGCTTCTTGCGCAGCATCAGTTCCGGGGCCATGCCCAGGCGCTCGGCTTCGGCCTGGCCAACGGCGCGCAGCTGTTTCAGCAGCGGCGAGGCTTCGGGCGGCAGCGGCTCGGGCAGCTTCTCGGGCCACTGCTCAGGCGGCGTTTCGGCGGCCTCGCGAATCAATTTAAGCAAGGTATTGCCGTCCTGGCGCACGGTCCGCGGGTGCATGTCGTCGATTCGCGCCAGGGCCACGAGGTTGTCCGGCTGGAAGCGCGCCAGGGGCCAGAGGCTGTGCTCACGCAGGATGCGGTTGCGCGGCTGGTCACGCAGGCGCGCTTCGGTCTCGCGCCAGGCGCAGAGTTCGCGCAGCACGGCGAGCTGGGCGCGAGTGAGTTTCCAGCCCAACTTGGCCTCGCGGTAGAGCTCTTCCGGAATGACTTCGCGGCGCAGGTTGGCCACCAGCTCGGCGCCATCTTCCAGCACCCAGGCACGTTTCGGGTCGGTCAGGCGTGGCTCCAGGGCGGCGTAGAGCTCGGCCAGGTGCTGCACGTCTTCGGCGGCGTAACGCACCTGCATCTCGGTGAGCGGGCGCTGCAGCCAGTCGGAACGGGTTTCGTCCTTGGGCAGCTCAATGCCGAGCACCGCCTGCACCAGGCGCGAATAGCCCATGGAATAGCCGATGCCGAGATAACCGGCGGCCAGCTGGGTATCCAGCAGCGGCTGTGGCAAGGCGCCAGTCAGGCGCATGAAGACTTCCAGGTCCTCGCTGCAGGCATGCAGGACCTTGAGCACGGCGTGGTCTTCCAGCAGTTCGGCGAAGGGCGACCAGTCGCCGATCAGCAGCGGATCGATGAGGAATGCCCGCTCACTGTCACCGACCTGTACCAGGCCGGCCTTGGGGTAGAAGGTGTCGACCCGCATGAACTCGGTGTCCAGGGCCACGAAGGGCAGGCGCCGCCACTCGGCGCAGTGTTTGGCCAGCGAAGCGTCGTCGCGAATCCAGATAATGTCGATGGCCACAGGGCTCTCCTAGAATCAGTGGCGCGCAGTATATATCGCGCCGGGTCCTCGCTTCGCGCCTTGCATCGCTCCCGCCCCGTCGCGGCTGATTCGCGTGAGGCGGGCCGGCGCCTAGGCCAGCTCGGCGCGCAGGCGCTGCAGCAGCGTTGCGGAACTGCGCTGCATGGGCAGGCGCAGCTCATCCACGATGAGCCCTTGCATGGCCAGCAGGCTTTTCACCGGGGCCGGATTGGGCTCGGCGAAGGCCAGGCGAATCAGCGGCTGCAGTTTCTGGAAGATCACTCTGGCGGCAGCAAGTTCACCGTTGGCGATGCAATCGGCCATGCGCACGAACTCCTGCGGGTGGATGTGAGCCGAAGCGGCAATCGCTCCACGACCGCCCATGCACAGGGTGTTGAATATCTGCCCGTCCTCCCCCGTCAGCACGTCCAGCTCGCCGTCAGCGATCAACGCCAGGGTGGTTTCCGGATTGCCGCCGCAGTCCTTGATGGCCACCACGCGCGGGTGCCGGGCCAACTGGCGAAGGGTGTCCAGCTCCAGGCGCACGCCGGTGCGATAGGGAATGTCATAGAGGATCACCGGCACCGTCGAGGCATCGGCAATGGCACCGAACCAGGCCAGCAGACCGTCCTGGGACGGACGGATGTAGTAAGGCGCCGGCACCAGCACGCCGGCGATGGGGCGGCGCTGCACCTCGCGCTGGAAGGCCAGCACCTCCGTCAGGTTGTTGCCTGCCACGCCCATCACCAGTTGGTCGCCGGGCACCTCGTCGAGCAGCGCGTCGAGCACCGCCAGTTGCTCATCCTTGGACAGGGCCGCCGCCTCCCCCGTGGTGCCGCAGGCGACCAGGCCGGAAACGCCGGCGTCCAGCAGGTGCCGGGCCAGGCGGCGCAGGGCGGGAAAGTCGATGGCGCCTTCATTGAAGGGGGTTACCAGGGCAACCCAGATTCCAGAAAACACAGGCATTGCAGATCTCCTTTGGTTGACCGTCAGAGTCACCGTCGGAGGGATGCAGGGAGGGAGATTCGAGGAAGGATCGACCTACTTCGCGCCTACTGTCCTGTCAGCCCATCTGACGGGACAGCGCGCCCCGGTCAAATGAGCGACTGTTTCTTCGATTTGTCCGCGGCAACGCCAATAGCCGACGCCTGGGCCGGGAGGTCCAGGGCAAGAACGGCGTTGGAGGCGATGGCGGGCATTGAAAGCTCGGTTGAATGCAGCGAAGGCACCGATACTGCGAAAGCCACCCGGCGCCTGTCAACTGCGGCCTGTCTAATGCCGCAACATTCAGCCCTGGCGCCGGGGGCGGACGACTGCTAAAAAGCCCGCGCGAAGAAGAACAAGGCTCCGGCCACCCCCTCACCTGAATGGATACAAGAAGATGAAGAAGCTGCTGGGCATATTCGCCCTGCTGATCGTCGCGCTGACGGTCTATCTCGCCATCACGCCGTCTCCCATCGACCCGCTGGCCTGGGATGCACCCAAGGCGCCGGACATGACCGGTGTGCTGGAGCCCAACGACACCCTGATGAAGGCCGAGCTGGTCGCCCAGGGCCAGGTGCATGGCCCGGAAGACACTGCCGTCGACGGCCAGGGCCGCCTCTATGCCGGCCTGCATGACGGACGCATTGTGCGCATCGCCGAGAACGGCCAGGTCGAGACCTTCGCCGACACCGGCGGACGGCCGCTGGGGATGGACTTCGACGCCGCCGGCAACCTGATCGTCGGCGATGCCTACAAGGGCCTGCTGCGCATCGACCCGCAAGGAAAGATCACGGTGCTCGCCAGCGAGGCCGAGGGCGTGCCCTTCCGCTTTACCGACGACCTGGACATCGCCCAGGACGGCCGCATCTACTTCACCGACGCCTCGAGCAAGTTCCAGCAGCCGGACTACTTGCTGGACCTGCTGGAAGCCCGCCCCCATGGCCGCCTGATGCGCTTCGACCCGGCCACCGGCAAGACCGACGTGCTGCTCAAGGACCTCTACTTCGCCAACGGCGTGGCGCTGTCGGCCAACGAGGATTTCGTGCTGGTCAACGAAACCTACCGCTACCGCATCACCCGCTACTGGCTGAGCGGCGAGAAGGCCGGCACCCACGATGTGTTCATCGACAACCTGCCGGGCCTGCCGGACAACCTGCAGGGTGACCACCAAGGCACCTTCTGGGTCGCACTGCCCTCCCCGCGCAAGGCCGATGCCGACTTCCTGCACACCCAGCCCTGGCTGAAGGCGCAGATCGCCAAGCTGCCGCGCATGTTCTGGCCCAAGCCGGTGCCCTACGGCCTGGTGCTGCAACTGAACGAGAACGGCGAGATCGTCCACAGCCTGCACGACACCAGCGGCACCCACCTGCGCATGGTGACCTCGGTCAAGCCGGTGGGGGACTACCTCTACCTGGGCAGCCTGGACAATGACCGGATCGGGAAATTGAAGATTCGTTGATCACCGGGGCGAGCCTTTGCCCTGCCCGGCGAATGAAATGGCTATGCCTGCGTTACATGTTGCAAGCAGCTGCATTGCCCGTAGGAGCTGGCTTGCCAGCAAATGGCCCCGTTTCGCTGGCAAGCCAGCTCCTACAAGGTTCGCGCCGGCGGCAGTTCGGAAGTCACGCCGACAGGATTCGTGGCGTCACCGGGCGGCTGCCCCAGCAACCCCTCCATCCGCTCGCGAGTCTCGGCCATCAGCTCACCGAGCCGCTCCGGGCCGTACTGGCTGGCATCGATGGGCGAACCGACGTGAACTTCCACCTTCTGCCCCAAGTTCAGGCGGAAGGTACGCGCCGGCAGCACGCGGTGGATGCCGCGGATGGACACGGGGATGATCACCGCGTCGGTATCCAGTGCCAGGTGGAAGCAGCCCTTCTTGAACTTCAACAGGCGACCATCAGCGGAGCGCGTGCCCTCGGGCGCGGCCCAGAGGACGATGCCGCTCTCCATCATGCGCCGGGCGGTGTCGAGGTCAGCCAGGGCCTGGCGGCGGTTGTGCCGGTCAATGGAGGGAAACTCCGCTGCGCGCATGGCCGGGCCGAGAAAGGGGATGCGGAACAGCTCTTTCTTCGCCAGCATGCGGATCGACCCCGGCAGGGCGACGAAGCTGGCCGGAATGTCGTAGTGGCTGGAGTGGCTGCAGAGAATCAGGTAGCGGCGACCATCGTTGAAGTCGGGAATCGCCCCGTGCACCGACAGGTCCATGCGTACCAGACGCAGCAGCAGGCGTGACATGGCGCGGGTATAGCGGTCCACGCAGGCGCGGTCGAGACGCCCCAGCAGACCGCGCACCAGCACCAGGCAGCAGTAGTAGAAAACCACCGACAAAGTCCCCAGGATCACGCCAAGACGGCGGACCAACGAGGCACGTTCGCTCAGTATTTGCAGGCTTGGCATCGAGCTCTCCCATCTTCTACCCGCGCGACTTCATGCACGAGCGACTTTATGATGCCGATTGTCATCGTTTCGACACACTTGGCCCGCCAGCCTCCCGACCAAACGCATCCGCACGGACCCAGCCCATGGACAAGAAAGACCTGCAGATCATCGCCCTCCTGCAGCAGGACGCTTCCATCTCACTCGCGGAACTGGCCGAGGCGGTGAACCTCTCTCCCACGCCCTGCTGGCGGCGCTTGCAGAAGCTGCGCGAGGACGGCGTGATCCAGAAGCAGGTGGCGCTTTGCGATGCCGAACGGCTCAAGCTCGGGGTCACCGTATTCGTCACCATCCGCACCAGCCGCCATAGCGACGACTGGACCCGCCAGTTCATCGAAGGCACCCGCGACATCCCCGAGATCGTCGAGATCTACCGCATGACCGGGGACGTGGACTACCTGCTGAAGATCGTGGTGCCCGACATCAAGGGCTATGACGCGGTGTACAAGCGCCTGATCCGCGTTGCCGACCTGTCCGACGTCAGCTCCGGCTTCGCCATGGAAGTGATCAAGCACACCACGGCCCTGCCACTCGGTCACCTGGAGCAGGCCGGCGACCCATGATTTCCGCATCACGACGCATAACCGAAAAATATTTCTACAAAATAATTAATAAGTAGATTTTTCTTCTACAAAACCGCCATTCCCAGCAAATCAAAGCAAAGAATTTCCCCGCGCCCATCGGTAATCTTTCCCCCACGCCAGTTGCCTCTCCTAACGGAAGGCACCGCCCCATCTCGTCATTCGGATTCAGAGGAAACACCCAGGTGGACGACCGCAAGCTGCATGTTGAAACGCTGCTGGCCCATGAAGGCCGCGAACGGGGCCGCGTCGGTGGCACCGTGAATACCCCGGTCTATCGCGCCTCCACGCTGCTCTTCCCCACCGTGGAAGCCCTGCACGCGCAAAATGGCACCCTCAATACCTATGGCCGCCACGGCAACCCCACCACCCGCTCCCTGGAGAGCGCCCTGGCTGAGCTGGAAGGTGCCTACGGCGCCATGCTCACCCCCAGCGGCCTGAGCGCCCTGACCACGGCCCTGCTGGCCACGCTCAAGCCTGGCGATCATCTGCTGATGACCGACTCGGTCTACGACCCGACCCGCGCCTTCTGCGACGAAACCCTGAAGCGTTTCGGCATCGAGACCACCTACTACGATCCGTTGATCGGCGGTGGCATCGTCGAACTGATGCGCCCCAACACCCGCGTGGTGTTCCTCGAATCCCCCGGTTCGCTCACCTTCGAAGTGCAGGACGTGCCCAGCATCGCCGAAGTCGCCCATGCCCACGGCGCCCTGGTGATGCTCGACAACACCTGGGGCACGCCGGTGCATTTCGCCTCCTTCAAGCACGGCGTGGACATCTCCATCCATGCCGCGACCAAGTACATCGTCGGTCACTCCGATGTGCTGATGGGGGTAATCATGACCACCGAAGCGCTGTTCCCGCAGGTGCGTGGCTTCTACAAGCAGCTCGGCCTGTCAGTCAGTGCCGACGATGCCTATCTCGCCCTGCGCGGCCTGCGCACGCTCTCGACCCGTCTGGAGCGGCACCAGCGCAACGCGGAGAAGGTCGCCCAGTGGCTGGCCGAGCAACCGGAAGTGGAACAGATCCTCTACCCCGCACTGCCCGGCGCCCCTGGACATGAGTTGTGGAAGCGCGACTTCAGCGGCGCGTGCGGCCTGTTCAGCGTGGTCCTCAAGGCGATGCCCGAGCAGGCTATCCGCGCCATGCTCGACAACATGCAACTGTTTGGCATGGGTTTCAGCTGGGGCGGTTTCGAAAGCCTGATCCTGCTGACCAACCCCAGCGCCCACCGCAGCGCCACCACCTGGAAGGCGAGTGGCCCGCTGGTGCGCCTGCACATCGGCCTGGAGCATCCGGACGACCTGATCGCCGATCTCGACGCCGGCTTCCAGCGCCTGCGCAGCGCCTGCCGCTGACGCACAGGCGGCGCGGGCTCCGCGCCGCCGCCAATAGCGCGCGACAGGCCATGCGGGCGTCCTTATGATGCTCGCCACAACAATGGTCACGACAAGGACCCCGCCATGTCGCTCGCGCAACTCATCAGCCCTGCCCAACTCAGTGCCCGCCAGGATGAACCGGGCCTGGTCATCCTTGACTGCCGTTTCTCCCTCGACGACCCGGCCTACGGCCAGCGCAGCTACACCGAAAGTCACATTCCCAAGGCCCGCTTCGCTGACCTGGAGCGTGACCTCTCTGGCCCGGTGAGCAAGGGTGTGACCGGCCGTCATCCGCTGCCAGACGCTGCGGTACTTGCCGCAAGGCTGCGCGACTGGGGCGTCAATGCCGACAGCGCCATCGTGCTCTACGACGACGGCCCCGGCGCCTTTGCCGCCCGCGCCTGGTGGCTGCTGACCTGGCTGGGCAAGCGCGATGGCGTATTCCTGCTGGATGGCGGCCTGAAGGCCTGGCGCGATGCCGGTCTGTCGCTGACTGCCGTGGAGCCGTCCGTGCAGCCGGGCAACTTTGCAGGCCAGCCCGACGACAGCCTGCTGATCGACGCCGACAGCCTCCAGCAACGCCTGGGCAATGCCAGCCTCACTCTGTTGGACGCCCGCGCCCTGCCGCGCTTCAAGGGCGAAGTGGAACCCATCGACCCGGTGGCCGGCCATATCCCCGGCGCCCAATGCGCAGCCTTCACCGACAACCTCGGCAGCGATGGCCGCTTCCTTCCGGCCGAGGCGCTGAAGCAACGTTTCGCCGCGATGATCGGCGACCGCCCGGTGGACGAGCTGGTGGCCTACTGCGGTTCGGGCGTCACCGCCTGCCACAACCTTTTCGCCCTGAATCTCGCCGGTTACCCGCTGGCGCGGCTCTACGCCGGCTCCTGGAGCGAGTGGATCACCAACCCCGCCCGCCCTCAGGCCAAGGGCGAGTAAGACCGAGAAACCAGCGGGCGATGGGCTTGGCGGCCTCGCCCTGCTGGCTGTTTTTTAATCACAGGCAGCTATATAGACAATAACCAGAAGCCTGAAACAGTTTAAAAACAGGCCTTTACAGCACAAATATCCCACTAGACTTCAAATCGAGCGGCTAACTCCGCTCCCGGTGGGGCCTTCCTTAGAACGATGAGAAGCTGCCAAAGCGCCCGGCCCCGCCGGCACCTTTCGCGAGGGCCATATGGGAATTGCCGCCTGCGATCTCCGCCAACATGTGATACGACCGACGCTGCTCTACCTGCAGCGCCCCTCCTCCACCGCCGAAAGCCTGCTGCTAGGCGCTGCCGCCTGCCAGTCCGCCCTCGGCGCGGCACTGGACGGCGGCACGGGACGCGGCCTCTATTGCATCAGCGATGAGCGCCACCAGCAGCTCTGGGACCAGCACCTGGCCCGTGACCCGGAACTTGCCAGCCAGGTGCGCGGGCTCGCCAGCCAGCACGCCTTCCTCGCTTCACCGCACCTGGAACTGACCGTCAACCTGCGCTACGCCACCGCCATCGCGTGGATGCTGGTGGAGTCGAGCGTCCTGGTGCTTCCCGCCGCCGACGACCTGGTCGGCATGGCCATGATCTGGCGCCAGGTCTTCCAGCCCGATGGCAGCCCGCGGGACTTCATCGATGCCTGGCAGCGTCATGTTGCCCATCTCAGCCAGGCCGCCTGATCACTGACCAACCAGTCAGGAACGAGCGTACAAGGCAATCTGCACGATCAGCGAAGATGCCATCGTTTTGCCTTTTGTTCGACAATCTTACAAGGATTTTCCTTACATTCTTCCAGGCTGGAAAGCCCTCCTGAATCCTGTTAGCGTGCCGCCCTTTTGCACGATCGTTCAGGAGTTCACCGTGACCAGCAGAGCCCTCAAGACCGCCCTCGCCCTGGCCATTAGCGCCGCTTCCAGCTACAGCCTGGCCGCTGGCTTCGCCCTCAACGAGCAAAGCGTCAGCGGCATGGGTACCGCCTTCGCCGGGCGCTCCTCCTCCGCCGATGACGCCACCACCGTTTATGGCAACCCCGCCGGCATGGCCCGTCTCAAGCGCGAGCAGGTAAGCGTCGGCGCCGCCGCGATCTTCGCCAAGACCGACATCGACGACGCCCGCAGCTCCTTCCGCGGCAGCAACGATGGCGACATGGTTCCCACCGTGGGCGTGCCGATGGGTTACTACGTCAAGCCGATCGATGACAAATGGGCCATCGGCTTCGGCATGTACGTACCCTTCGGCCTGATCACCGATTACGAAACCGGCTTCGCCGGCCGTTACTACGGCGACAAGAGCGAAGTACGCGTAATCACCCTGCAGCCCACCGTCAGCTACCGCATCAACGATCAGCTGTCCGTCGGCTTCGGCCCCACCATCAACCGCATCGACGGCGAACTGACTTCCGCCGTGCTCAACCCGCTGTCCATTGGCCGCAATGACGGCAAGGTGAAGGTCAAGGGCGACGACACCGCACTGGGCTTCAACGCCGGCGTGCTCTACGAACTGAACGCAAGCACCCGCTTCGGCCTGACCTACCACTCCAAGGTGGACTACAAGCTGCGCGGTGACACCACCATCTCCGGTAGCGGCCCCATCCTGGGCAGCTCCGCTGGCAAGTACGACGCTTCGCTGGAGCTGGAAACGCCCGAATCCGTCGACTTCTCCGTCACCCACGACCTGAACGACACCTGGACCCTCTTCGCCGGCAGCACCTGGACCCGCTGGAGCCGCCTGGAAGAGATCAAGGTGGAAAACAAGGGCGTTGGCGGTCTGCTCGGCCCAGCCCTCGGCACCATCACTGAAGAACAGGACTGGCGCGACACCTGGTCCTACGCCGTCGGCGCCGCCTACAAGCTGAACCCGCAGTGGACCCTGCGCGCCGGCCTGGCCTACGACCAGTCCCCGACCCGCAACGAGCTGCGCTCGCCGCGCATTCCCACCGACGATCGCAAGATCTTCAGCCTGGGTGCCGCCTGGAGCCCCAACGACGATGTGACCGTCGACGTGGCCTACTCCTACCTGAAGGAAGACGACGCCAAGATCGATCAGACCAGCCCGATCAAGGGTTCATACAGCGCCACCTACAAGAACAGCGCCCATGGCCTGGGTGCGCAGCTGACCTATCGCTTCTGATCAGGCAGTAGGAAAAAGAAAGCCCGGACAAGTCCGGGCTTTCTTCTATCTGTCATTCAGGGTTGACTGGCCAGCGCCTGCTCCACGGCCTTCAGCAAATCCGGGTCATCCGGCTTGGTAAGGCTGGAAAAATGGGCGATTACCTTGCCTTGGCGGTCCACCACGTACTTGTAGAAATTCCAGCGCGGCGTCTGCCCGGACTGGGCGATCAGTTCTTTGTAGAGCGGCGTCGCCTCGTCGCCGGTCACGTGCTGTGGCTGAGTCATGGCGAACGTCACACCGTAGTTCACGTAGCAGACCTTGGCAGTTTCCTCAGTGCTGGCGGCTTCCTGTTTGAAGTCGTCCGAGGGTACGCCCAACACCTCCAGCCCCTGATCCTTGTAGCGCTTGTAGAGCGCCTCCAGCCCCTTGAACTGCGGGGTGAATCCGCAATGGCTGGCGGTGTTGACGATCACCAGGGGCTTGCCGGCGAAACGCTGGCAAAGGTCGAGGGTGTTCTTGGAGCGCAGTTGCGGCAATTCATGCTGCAGCAGCGAGGGACACTCGGCGGCCATGGCCTGGCCGCCGAACAAGGCGAGCAGTAGCAAAGACAGGGCGGGCAAAGCTTTCATGGCGGACTCCGGCACGATCGGGCGATCTGTCTACGCTACTGCCAAGCGACCCGCCTAGCAATTGAATCCCAACTGCATCAGCGCCAGTCCACCCTGCTGCCAGCCCCACCATACAAGGGCCAGCAGCAGCCCCAGCACCAGTGCTCCCAACGCCCAGCCCAGACGCTGGCTCATACGGCCCCGACGGGCTGCAGGCGCGCCACCGGTTGCTCCCGCACCGGCCAGTTCAGCACGGCGGCGAGCAGACTGAGGAAGATGGAAATCTGCCATACCAGTTCGTAACTGCCCGTGTGGTCATAAAGGTAGCCCCCCAGCCAGCCGCCGAGGAAGGCGCCCAACTGGTGGAACAGGAAAACGATACCACCGAGCATGGACAGATTGCGCACGCCGAACAGGGTTGCGACGGTGCCGTTGGTCAGGGGCACGGTGGACAACCACAGCAGCCCCATGGCCATACCAAAGGCATAGGCACTCCAGATGGTCAGCGGCGAATAGACAAAGGCGACGATGACCACGCCGCGCAGCAGATAAAGCGCGGTCAACAGCCTGGGCTTGGCATGGCGGCCGCCCAGCCAGCCGGCGATGTAGGTGCCGAATACGTTGAACAACCCCACCAGCGCCAGCACCGTGGTGCCCACCGCAGCCGGCAGGTGCTGATCCACCAGGTAGGCCGGCAGATGCACGCCGATGAACACCACCTGGAAGCCACAGACGAAGAAGCCCAGCGCCAGCAGCCAGAAGCCTGAGTGACCCGCCGCCTCACGCAGGGCATCGCCAAGGCTTTGTTCATGAGCCTGGGGCGGCGGCGGATTGTCCTTGAGCAACCCCACCAGCGGCACGATCAGCGCAACTAGCAGACCCAGCGCCAGCAGTGCGGACGACCAGCCGAGCCAGCCGATCAGCCCGAGGGTACCGGGAAGCATGGCGAACTGGCCGAAAGAGCCGGCGGCTGCGGCGATCCCCATGGCCATGCTGCGTTTTTCCACCGGCACGGCGCGACCCACCACGCCAAGAATCACCGAGAATGAGGTGCCCGAGAGGCCAATGCCGATCAGCAGGCCGGCGCTGAAGGACAGCGACAATGCCGAATCGGAAAACCCCATCAGCACCAGGCCAATGGCATACAGGACGCCACCGACGACCACGGTCTTTGCCGCGCCGAAGCGGTCGGCCAGAGCGCCGGTGAAGGGTTGCGCCAGACCCCAGATGAGGTTCTGCAGGGCAATCGCGAACGCGAAGACTTCCCTGCCCCAGCCGAACTCGCTGCTCATGGGCGCCAGGAACAGGCCGAATCCATGGCGAATGCCTAACGACAAGGCCAGGATCAACGACGCCCCCAGGAGGACCCAGCCACTCGTACGCCATACCGATGTCATAGAAAATTCCTTTACGGGTAGATACCCGTTTTCCAGAGAAAATATCAGGCGATATGTTCCAGATCGTCCAGCAGCGCCATCAGTGCTGCCCGCTTCTCCGGCCCCATGCGTTGCCCCATGTCCTGTTGCACACGCTCCCAGGCCTGCAAAGCCTGGTCGAGGCTGTTGCGGCCAGCCGGCGTCAGCGATACCAGCCGATTGCGCTGGTCCTCGCCGCCCTCCAGCAACACCAGCCCCTTGGCCTCCAGCACCTTGAGGTTGCGCCCCAAGGTGCTGCGGTCCAGCCCCATGGCTTCGGCCAGGCTGGTGATACTCGGCTGGTCGAGCCGCGCCAGGTTCTTCAACAGCGAGTACTGGGCGACATTCACCCCGACGCCGGCAAGGGCATCGTCGTAGAGCCGGGTCACGTTACGTGTGGCGCGGCGCAGCTTGGTACAGAGACATTGAGTCGGCAACATGGGTTGCATGTATATACCCGCATCTCCCTGAGCGTCAATCGAATCCTGCCGATGGCAGGTGGCCGGAAACGGAACCGATTGTCCCAACTGCCAGAACACCTCGTTGCCGCTGCCAAGGCCGGCGTCCTGCCCGCCCCATATAAACCGGGCCATCAACGCACGCCGAGGTCACCATGCCCAGCTACAAAGCACCGCTGCGCGACATGCGCTTTCTGCTCAACGAAGTCTTCGATTTCCCCGCCTATTACCGCGCGCTGGCCAATGGCAGCGACGCGACTCCGGACATGGTCGAAGCCATCCTCGACGAATGCGCCCGGCTCTGCGAAGAGGTGTTTGGCGGCCATGGCTACATCCGCGAGCACGGCATGGAGCAGATCGTCCGCGACGCCCGCATCGCCACCCTTTACGAAGGCACTACTGGCAATCCAGGCACTCGACCTGCTCGGCCGCAAGGTGCTGCTGATGACCCAAGGCAAGGCCGTGCGTGACATCACCGGCCAGATCGCTCGCTTGGCCGTCGACCTGCTGAGAAACGCGCCCGCAAGGAGCGCGACGTGGTGAGCACCGCCAGTCACGACTTCCTGATGTATTCCGGCTACGCCGCCCTCGCCTACGCCTGGGCCCTGCAGAAACGCGCGGCCCGCCAACGACTGCGTGACGGCGGCGTGGAATCCACCGAGTTCTACCGCGCCAAGCTGGCCACCAGCGACTTCTACTTCGCCCGCCTGCTACCCCGTGCCAAGGGGCATGCAGCCGCCATGCTGAAGCCGACCGCGTTGGTGATGGGGCTGGCGAGCGAGCATTTTGTGTTTGAGTAGATCGGGGGAATCGGGGGAATCGGGGGCGGATATCGGAAGTTTCCTGCCGGCTAACCCCGGACAATCGAGTCTTTATTCACTGAGCAAGGATGCTTATGGAAAGGCTCGAATTTGCCAGGAGACTCAGGGTGGAGCAGACGGATGCGGAGCGTCTGCTATGGCAGCATCTGCGCAATCGCTTGCTATCCGGCTTGAAGTTTCGTCGGCAACAACCGCTGGGGCCCTACTTCGCAGACTTCTACTGCCATGAACACAAACTCGTCGTCGAACTCGACGGCGGCCAGCACCTGGAGAATCCCGTCGACTCTAGACGCGATGCCTGGCTCGTAACGAACGGATATCGCGTGCTGCGCTTCTGGAACCACGACGTATTGCAACAGACGAACGCCGTGCTTGAAGCAATCTGGCTGACGACGCAGGAGCCGGAGCTCTCTATCAAACCACCCTCACCCCTAGCCCCTCTCCCTCCGGGAGAGGGGCTAGGGGTGAGGGCCTAACCGACAAGCGCCACACCCACCAGCACCCCCACCTCCACCAACTCCACCAGCGCCCCCGCCGTATCCCCTGTCGTGCCGCCCAGCCGCCGCAGGAAGCGTCCGCGCAACCAGCCGAACACCACCAGCGCTGCGGCCAGGGCAACCCAGGCCGACCAGCCCAGCACCAGCATCGCCACGCCCTGCGCAGCCAGCCACAGGGGCAGTTCCCGGCGTGGCAGGTGTTCGGCCAACGCTTGGCCCAGGCCACCCGGGCGCACGTACGGAGTGGTCAGGAACAACAAGGGCAGCATTCCGCGCGCCAGCCAGGGGGCCAGCACGAGGGGCAGCCATTGCCCTGCCTGCAGCACAGCCGTGAGTGCCGCGAACTTGAGCAACAGCACCACCACCAGCACGACCACCGCGATGGGGCCGCTGCGTGGGTCCTTCATGATCGTCAGGGTGCGTTCGCGGTCGCCGTAGCCGCCCACCCAGGCATCCGCCGTGTCGGCCAGGCCGTCCAGGTGAAGACCGCCCGACAGCCCCACCCAGAGCGCGAGCAGCAGCGCCGCGGACAACAGCATCGGCTGCCCATCCAGCAGCCAGGCTGCGGCCAGCAGCAGTCCCCCGATCAGCAGGCCGACCAGCGGGTACCACAATAGCGAGCGCCCGATTTCTCGCGGCTCGGGCATACCCGGCAGGCGGACAGGCAGACGGGTGAGGAACTGCAGGGCGATCAGCAAGGGCGTCATGGGCGTTCCCGCAGGCCGCTTTCGTCGACGGCCAGGCGGAACAGTTCGCCGTGGGCGACCTCCACCTGCATCAGTTGGGCACGCGGCAGTTGCCGGGCGCGCGCCACCAGGAGGCGGATCACCCCGCCGTGGGTAACCAGCAGCACCCGCTGACCGGCAAAACGCTCATGCAGGCGTTCGCCTGCGGCCATGACCCGCGCTTCGAAGTCCTGCAATGTCTCGCCGTCCGGCGGGGTAAAGCTGTAGGGGTCGTTCCAGAACAGGCCCAGGCCTTCGCCGTGCTCTTCCATCAGCTCAGCGGCGCTGCGGCCTTCCCACTGGCCGAAGTGCAGTTCGCGCAGATCGGCATCGAAGTGCAGCGGCAGGCCAAGACGCTGCTCCAGCTCGCGAGCAAAGGCCGCGCAGCGTTGCAGGGGCGAACTCACCAGCACATCCCAGGGGCCCGCCTCTGCGACCCCGGAGCGCATCTGCGCCCAGCCGGTATCGGTCAGGGCGTCGTCCAGGCTGCCGCGAAAGCCGCCGCCGCGCTCGGTTTCGCCATGACGCAGAAGGTCGAGCTTCATGCAGGTCGGTCCGATACCGAAGCCTCGGCGAACGTGGCCATTCCGTCATGCAGCTCGCACGCCAGGCGCAGCAACGGCAGGGCGATCGCCGCGCCGCTGCCTTCGCCCAAGCGCAGCCCCAGGTCCAGCAGCGGCTGAGCTTCCAGCGCATCGAGTACGGCCATGTGGCCGGGCTCGGCGGAGCGGTGGGAGAACAACAGCCACTCGCGGCACGCGGGGTTCAGGCGTACGGCACAGAGCGCAGCGACGCTGCAGATGAAGCCATCCACCAGGACCGGCAGGCCCTGCTGGGCGCACGCGAGATAGGCGCCAGTCAGCGCCGCCACTTCGAAGCCGCCAAGTCGACGCAGGGTTTCCTGCGGGCTGTCGCAGTGATCGCGGTGCAGGGCCAGGGCGTGCTCGATCACCTGGATCTTGTGCGCCACACCCTTGCCATCCAGCCCGGTACCAGGCCCAGCCAGCGAGGAGGCCGGCAGGTCCAACAGGGCACACGCCAAGGCACTGGCAGTGGTCGTATTGCCGATGCCCATTTCGCCGCCGACGTACAGGTCGGCACCCGCTTCCAGGGCGCGCTCCACGCTGGCATGGCCGGCCTGCAGGGCGATCAGGCACTGGGCCGCGGTCATCGCCGGCTCTCGGGCGAAGTTCGCGGTGCCCGCTCCCACCTGCAAATGCAGCACGCCTGGCAGCGGCTCCAATGGCACGGCGGTGCCCAGATCCACCAGCTCCAGGGTGGCGCCCAGGCTCTTCGCCAGCACGCTGATGGCGGCCCCGCCGCGGACGAAGTTGCGCAGCATCTCGCCCGTCACCGCCTGCGGGTAGGCGGATACGCCCTCCTCCACCACGCCATGGTCGCCGGCGAACACCGCGAACCAGGGGCGGTCGATGCACGGCCGCTCACGACCCTGCTGGGCGGCAAGGGTGATGGCCAGGTCTTCCAGTTGGCCGAGCGCGCCACGCGGTTTGGTCAATTGGTCCTGGCGGGCCTGGGCCTTGGCGCGGGCTACCGGGTCGAGCGGCTGGCAGGGTTTCAACCACCAATCGAGTGTCATAGGGGCTCTCCCTTCAGAATCATGGGCAGGCCAGCGACGGTGAATATCACCCGTTCGCTGCGTTCGGCCAGGGCCTGGTGCAGCCAGCCGGCTTCGTCGACATAGCGACGGGTCAGCTCGCCCAGGGGCACGACGCCCAGCCCGGTTTCATTGCTCACCAGCAGCACGCGGCCCGGCAGCTCGGCGATGCAACCGAGCAGCGCTTCGCGCTCAGCATCGAGCCGCGCCGGGTCGTCCAGCATCAGCAGGTTGGTCAGCCAGAGGGTCAGGCAATCCACCAGCAGGCAGGTGTCGGCGGCGGCGCTCTCGCGCAATACGCGGGCCAGCTCCAGCGGCTCTTCCACTAGGCCCCAGTGCTCTGGACGGCGGGCGCGGTGATGGGCGACCCGCGCGCTCATCTCACCGTCCAGCGGCTGGCTGGTGGCGACGTAGATGACCTTGAGGCCACTTTCAGCGGCGAGCTTCTCTGCCATCCGGCTCTTGCCGGAGCGGGCACCGCCGAGGATGAGCTCAGGCATCGGTAAACCTCGTAATTCGTGGGGCGTTCTGCCGTGGTTCGAGTGCATGCCCGTAGGGGACAGCCCGCACAGTAACTGCAGCCTCCGCGTATCCAGATGCTGTTCCACCTGGTCGGCAAGGCGCTCGATATCGCGTTCCCGCAGGGCGTGGTAGTCGACGCTTTGCACGGCGGCGAGACCCGCCCAGCGCAGGATGGCGGCGCACGCCTCGGAGGATTCGAACAGGCCGTGCAGGTAGGTGCCCATGACTTGGCCGTCGGAACTGCGAGCGCCATCGGTGTGGCCGTCGTCCAGCGTGACCATGGGGTTTTCCAGGCCAATGCCGGTAGTGACACCGGCATGGATTTCGTAGCCGCTCACCGCCGCGTCTTCCAGGCGCAGGTGGCCGGCGACATTGCGCAGCTGCTTCTCGGGCTCCAGCACGGTGTCGATGTCCAGCAGGCCGAGGCCGGCGCTCTCCCCGGCGGGACCTTCCAGGCCGTGGGGATCGGCAATGCGGCGGCCGAGCATCTGGTAGCCACCGCAAATGCCGAGCACCTTGCCGCCGTAGCGCAGATGACGCTGCAGCGCCTGGTCCCAACCGTGTTCACGCAGGCGCGCGAGGTCGGCGCGCACGCTCTTGGAGCCGGGCAGGATGATCAGGTCCGACGGCGGAATGGGTTGGCCCGGGCCGACAAAACTGAGTTGTACCTGCGGGTGCAGGCGCAGCGGGTCGAAGTCGGTGTGGTTGCTGATGCGCGGCAACACCGGCACCGCTACCCGCAGCAGTTCTCCGGCCTTGGCTGCCTGGCGCAGGTCAATGGCGTCCTCGGCCTCCAGGTGGAAGTCGGTGAGGTACGGCAGCACGCCGAGCACCGGCTTGCCGGTGCGTTGCTCCAGCCAGTCCAGGCCCGGCTTGAGCAGGCCGATATCGCCCCGGAAACGGTTGATGACGAAGCCCTTCACCCGCGCCTGTTCGCTGGGCGAGAGCAGCGCCAGGGTGCCCACCAGATGGGCGAAAACGCCGCCCCGGTCGATATCGGCGACCAGGATCACCGGGCAGTCCACCGCCTCGGCAAAGCCCATGTTGGCAATGTCGTTGGCGCGCAGGTTGATCTCTGCCGGGGAGCCAGCGCCCTCCACCAGCACCACCGAATACTGGCTGCCAAGGCGCTGGTGGGACTCCAGCACCGCGGCCATCGCGACCTTCTTGTAGTCGTGGTAGGCGGCGGCATTCATGCTGGTGACGGCGCGGCCATGGATGATCACCTGGGCGCCGATGTCGGTGTTGGGCTTGAGCAGCACCGGGTTCATGTCGGTATGGGGCGCCAGGCCACATGCCTGAGCCTGCACGGCCTGGGCGCGGCCGATTTCGCCGCCATCGGCGGTCACCGCGCTGTTCAGGGCCATGTTCTGCGGTTTGAACGGCACCACCGCCACGCCCTGGCGCCTGAGCCAGCGGCAAATCGCCGTCACCAGGGTGCTCTTGCCGGCGTCGGAGGTGGTGCCCTGCACCATCAGAGTGGTCATGGACGCTCCTTGGAATAGTCGATCAGGGCCCGCCGCAGCCTTTCCCAACCCGCCTCGTCCGGCGGCAAACCGAAGCGCAGGCTGGCCGGCACGCTGAATAGCCGGGTGAGAATGCCGCGCGCGGCGAGAAATTCGTGCAAGGCCGTTGCGTCCTCCCGGACCAGGCGCTGGAACAGTGCCGTGCCACCGGATGGCGGCCATCCGCAGTCGTTCAGCAGGGCTACCAGGCGCTGACCGTCCCGCAGCAGGGATTGCCGCTGGCGAGCCTGCCCCGCTTTGTCTTGGAGCAACGCCTTGGCCAGGGCGCGGGCCGGGCCGCTCACCGTCCAGGGGCCGAGCCACTCGGCGAGCCGATCCAGCAGTTGAGGTTCGGCCAGGACAAAGCCCAGGCGGATGCCCGCCAGGCCGAAGAACTTGCCGAAGGAGCGCAGCACCAACAGCCCTGGCAAGGGGCAATGGCGCGCCAGGCTCAGCTCCGGAGTGCAGTCCATGAAGGCTTCGTCCACCAGCAACCAGCCACCGCGCTCTGCCAGACGCGCACGCCAGGCCAGCAGAGTGTGTGGCGCCAGTCGCTCTCCGGTGGGGTTGTTCGGGTTGACCACCAGCAGCACGTCGAATCGTTCCAGCTCGCGCTCGGCAGTGTCGGCGTCCAGCGCTTCCAGCTCATGCCCTTCGCGGCGCCAGGCGTGGGCGTGCTCGGCGTAGCAGGGTGAGATCACCCCGACCCGGCTGCGCTCGCGAAGTCGCGGCAAGGCCTGGATCGCCGCCTGGGAACCGGCAACGGGCAGCAGCGAGTCGCAGCCGTAGTAGCGCCGGGCCGCGTGTTCCAGGCCGTCGTCCAGCTCGGGCAGGCGCGCCCAGGCTGCCGCGGGGATGGCCGGCAGTTCCCAGCCATAGGGGGCGATGCCGGTGGACAGGTCGAGCCACTCGGCCTCGGCTATGCCGTAGCGCTGCGCCGCCGCACGCAGCCGTCCGCCATGTTCAAGCAAGGAGCCAGCCTCCGATGATCAGCGCCGCGAGCCAGAGCATCACCCCCTGGCGCACCAGGTCCATCGCACGACGGATGTCTTCGGCGCGAGCGGCCGGACCTTCGCCCAGTCGCGGGCGGTCGTGCAGTTCGCCGTGGTAGACCGCCGGGCCACCGAGGGCCACGCCCAGGGCGCCCGCGCCGGCGGCCATCACCGGCCCGGCGTTGGGGCTGTCCCACTGCGGCGCTTGGCTGCGCCAGCAGCGCAGGGCCAGGCTGGTTTTGCCGAGCACCGCGTAGGTCAGGGCCACCAGCCGGGCCGGGATGTAGTTGAGGACGTCGTCGATGCGCGCAGCGGCCCAGCCAAAGCGCTCGAAGCGCTCGTTGCGGTAACCCCACATGGCGTCCAGCGTGTTGGAAAGGCGGTACAGCACCACTCCGGGCGCACCCGCCACGGCGAACCAGAACAGCGCAGCGAACACCGCGTCACTGCCGTTTTCCAGCACCGACTCGGTAGCGGCGCGGGCCACGGCCGCTTCGTCCAGCTCGCGTGTTTCGCGACTGACCATGTAGCCGACGCGCTTGCGTGCTTCCGGCAAGTCCCCCGCTTGCAGCGCGCTGGCGACCGGCTCTGCGTGCTCATTGAGGCTGCGCAGGCCAATGGCGGCGTAGAGCGCAATGACGCCCACCAGCCAACCGATATAGGGCAGTTCCGAAAGCAGCCAGGCAGCGAAGGTCAGCGGCAGCACGGCGAGTACCCAGGCACTCACGCCATGACTGCGCCAGCCACGGCCCCCCGTGTTGAAGCGTTGCTCCAGGCGGTTGGCGAGCCTGCCGAAAGCCACCAGCGGGTGCCAGCCCCTGGGCTCACCGAACAGGGCATCCAGCGCCACGGCGCCGAGCGTGAGGAAACCCAGGCTCATGGGCGCTCCCCCCATTGGTTCTCGAACACCAGCTCGGCCAGCGGACGCGGCTGGGCCCAGCCTTCCAGCGCCAACATGGGCGCCGGGTAGAACTCGGTGACCGGCCCCAGGCAGAGCACCGCCATGGGCTTGCTGCCTGCGGGCATGCCGAGCAGGTCAGCCAGGGCAGCGGGATCGAACAGCGAAACCCAGCCCATTCCCAAGCCTTCTGCGCGGGCGGCCAGCCAGAGGTTTTGGATAGCGCAGGAGAGCGAGGCCAGGTCCATTTCCGGTAGGGTGCGGCGGCCGAATACATGGGCCTCACGTCCGTCCATCAAGGCGGCCACCAGCAGTTCGGCACAATCGCGGATGCCTTCTACCTTGAGTTTCATGAACTCGTCGGAGCGTTCACCCAGGGCTTCGGCGGTGCTTATCCGTTCGGCGTCCACCAGCGCGTGAATACCATCGCGCAGCCCTTGCAAGGTGATGCGGATAAACCGCCAGGGCTGCATCAGCCCGACACTGGGCGCATGGTGCGCCGCCTCCAGCAGCCGAGCCAGCACCTCGGGCGCAACCTCACCGCCGCTGAAGTGGCGCATGTCGCGGCGCTCGGCAATGGCGCGGTAGACCGCTGCCCGTTCGTCAGGGCTGAAGGCATGCTCGCTCATGGTCGGAACAGCTCCACGGCCGCCCGTGGATTGGACGGCAGGTAGAAGTGAATGTAGGAGGCGGTCAAACGGCCCCTGCGGAACACTGCCTCGGCCACCGGTTTGTCGTTCGGGCACAGGCCGCGCACCAGGGGTTCCTGCGGCGAATCCAGCAACGAATGGTGGAAGGTGTGGCCGCGCAGGCTGCCTTCCGGCAGTGGCGCTTCCTGAAGAGCCAGGGCCGCCAGGCGCTTCTGCAGGGTAGCGCGACCGGGCAGCAGACCGACCAGCTCAGCGGATTCGCCAGCCACGTCGGTCAGGGCTTCCAGCAGGTAGAGCATGCCGCCGCACTCGGCGAGGATCGGCCTGCCCGCTTCATGGTGGGCGCGGATGGCCTCCGCCATGGCGCGGTTGCCTTCCAGTTGGCGCAGGTGCAGCTCGGGGTAGCCGCCCGGCAGGTAGAGACTGTCCACCTCAGGCAGGCGCTCATCCGCCAGCGGCGAGAAGAACACCAGCTCGGCCCCCAGGCGCTGGAGCAAGTCCAGGTTGGCCTGATAGAGAAAGGCGAAGGAGGTATCCCGCGCCACGCCGATGCGCACACCAGCCAGACCGTCACCCAGCGCCTGCGGCTCGGGGGCGCTGAAGTTCACCGCCGGGGGCAGGGCCACTTCCGCGCTGGCAGCCAGGGCGTCGGCGGCGGCGTCGAGGCGCGCATCCAGGTCGGCCAGTTCCTCGGCCTGCACCAGGCCCAGGTGGCGGCTGGGCAACTCCACATCGGCGCTGCGCGGCAGGGAGCCGTACCAGCGGATCCAGTCCGGCAGGCTGTTGCGGATCAGGTCACTGTGGCGCTGGCTGCCGACCCGGTTGCCGAGCACGCCGGCAAAAGGCAGGCCGGGCTGGTAGGTGGCCAGCCCCACGGCCAGGGCACCGAAGGTCTGCGCCATGGCGGCGCCATTGATTACACCCAGCACCGGCACGCCAAAGTGACGCGCCAGATCGGCCGCCGAGGGCGAGCCGTCGAACAGCCCCATCACGCCCTCGGTCAGGATCAGGTCGGCCTCCCCTGCGGCTTCCCAGAGCAAGCGGCGACTTTCCGCCTCGCCCACCATCCACAGGTCCAACTGATAGACCGGTGCGCCCGACGCGCGAGCGAGGATCATCGGGTCGAGGAAATCCGGCCCGCACTTGAACACCCGTACCCGCTTGCCTTGTCGGGTGTGCAGGCGTGCGAGCGCGGCGGTGACCGTGGTCTTGCCCTGGCCGGAAGCGGGGGCGGCGATCAGCAGGGCGGGACATTGTCTCCCCTCTCCCGCTGGGAGAGGAGTGAGGGATTTCGCGTCAGGCATGGGTGGCCCTCTCCCCGGCCCTCTCCCTGAAGGGAGAGGGGGTAAAAGCAGCGACGGTGCCCGACATCAGAACTCCACGCCCTTCTGGGCCTTAACGCCGGCCTTGAAGGCGTGCTTGACCAGGCTCATCTCAGTGACGGTGTCGGCGGCGTCGATCAGGCCCTGGGGCGCGCCCCGGCCGGTCGCGACCACGTGCTGGTGTTCAGGACGGGACTCAATGTCGCGCAGCACCTCGTCCAGCTCCAGGTAGCCGTGCTTAAGGGCGATGTTCAGCTCGTCCAGCACCACCAGGCCGATCTGCGGGTCGTCCAGCAGGCTGCGGGCTACGGCCCAGGCGGCACGGGCCTTCTCGATGTCGCGCTGGCGGTCCTGGGTGTCCCAGGTGTAGCCCTCGCCCATCACGTGGTAGCTGACCTCTTCGGGGAAGCGGCGGAAGAAGCTCTCTTCACCGGTGGACATGCCGCCCTTGATGAACTGCACCACCCCCACCTTGAGGCCGTGCCCCAAGGCGCGGGCGACCATGCCAAAGGCCGAGCTGCTCTTGCCCTTGCCGTTGCCGGTATGAACCAGCAGCAGGCCGTATTCGTCCTGGGCCTGGGCGATCTTCTCGTCGACCACGGCCTTCTTGCGTTGCATGCGGGCCTTGTGGCGGACATCGCGATCTGCGGATTCGGTCATGGGTGATCCCCTCAAAGCGCTTGATAGCGAACGGTGAAAAACACTGCCTGCCCCGGCTGGTTGTAGTCCAGAGCGGTTTCATAGTCGGCGTCCAGCAGGTTGGTCACCTTGGCCTGCAGGCGCCATTCCTCGGCCAGCCAGTACTCGCCGCGCAGGTCGACGGTAGCGTAGCCGGCCACGCGTTCGCGGTTGGCCAGGTCGTTGTAGCTGCGACCCTCGGCATGCAGCGTGGCGCCGATGCCGAAGCGGCCGATGCGTCGGTCCAGGTCCAGATTGAACACCTCGCGCGCACGACGCGGCAGATCGTTGCCCGAATTGGCGCCGGACTCGCGATTCTGCGGATCGAGGAAGGTGGCGTTGGCGTTCCAGTCCCAGCCCAGCCACTGGCTACCGAGGACCAGCTCCAGGCCGTCGATGCGCGCCTTGCCGATGTTGTTGGGGCCGCCATAGAGGCCGAGGGTGGAGTCGTAGGCGATCAGGTCGTCCACATGGGTACGGTAGGCGTTGATCGACCAGCGGCCCCAGTCGTGTTGACCGGCAAGGCCAGCTTCGAAGCTTTCCGAGGTTTCCGCGTCCAGGTCGGGGTTGCCGTAGCCCGGGTAGTACAGCTCGTTGAAGCTGGGCGCCTTGAAGGCGGTGCCGTAGCTCAGGCTGAAGCGCACGGCGTCGGTCAGGGCGTAGCCCCAGGCGGCATTGCCGGTGTCGTGGGTGCCGAACTGCTCGTTGTCGTCGCGACGCAGACTGAGTTGCCAGTCCTGGCGCCCGTGCTCGCCCAGATACTGGGCGAACCAGCCTCTGTTCAGTCGTGAGTCTCTGCCAAAAGTCTTAGTGCTGCTGACTTGCTCATGCTGCCAATCCACGCCCGCCGTCAGGACATGACCATCGGCGAGGGTGAAATCGTTCAGCCACGCCGCACTGTCGCGGCGTGTATCGATACGAGTATCAAAGGCCCCATCGCGATAATCCTTGGACTTGTCATCGTTCCGGCCGACTTGAAGCGTGACGGTCCAGGGCTCCAACGGCGAGTACCGGGCACGACCGCCCAGCACGGTCTGTTCCACATCCGAATTGGAGCGAAAACCGACTCTGCGGCCGGTATCCCACTCGTCGTAGATTCCGTCGTAATCGTTGTGCGCCTGGGATCTCAGCGCTGTGCCATCCAGCTCTAGACCGTTATCGAATCGATAGCCCGCGCGTAAATTGCCAGAGTTATTCCGGTACCCATCGCTGTCGGGCTCATAGATGGTGGGATCGAATCTTTCCGGTTTCTTGGCGTTGATGCCGTCGGTGTCCTGGCTGCTAACGCCGAGGCTGTACCAGGCTTTGCCATCGCCACCGGACACGCCAGCGCTGCCTTCATAACTGTCGTGAGTGCCGTAGCCTGCGGAGAACCAAGGCTTGGCCCCTTCCTTGCCGCCTTTGCGGGTGAATATCTGGATCACGCCGCCAATGGCTTCGGAGCCATAAAGACTGGAGCGCGGCCCACGGACGACTTCGATGCGTTCGATCAGCTCGACAGGCAGGTCCTGGAAGGCCGTCAGGCCGGCGCTCACCGAGCCAACCTTGACGCCATTGATCAGCACCAACACGTGATCGGACTCTGTGCCGCGCATGAACAGCGTGGTGTTCTTGCCCGGCCCGCCGTTGTTGCTGAGGGTGACGCCCGGCACCTTGCGCAGCAGGTCGGGGACGGATTGTGCCTGGCTGCGCTCGATCTCTTCGCGGTCGATCACGGTGGTGGCAGCAAGACTGGCGCGCACCGGCTGCTCGCTGCGGGTAGCGGTGACGACCTGCTCATCCAGCGTCAGGGGCGCTGCGGCCAGGAAAGGGGAAACGGACGTACCGCCGAGCAGCGCAAGCGCCGCCGGCCTGATGAAAGGCTTGCGAATCAAGGTTGGATCTCCGTCGTGCCACCCGCGCGACATCTGTAGGGGGTACTGCATGCGGAAGGCTCCGCGATGCCCAGGTTGCGACAGGCCGGTCTCCGGGCTTGCGAGTGGAGCTGAGCTCCTGTGCCGCGCCTTCCCATGCGTTAGCACAGTGGCCGATTGCGACTTCTACTCGCCTACCGTTGCGGGGGCAGCGCCGGATTCTTCATCGGAATGGACCGGCTTCCCTGTTTCACCCCGTAGTTCAGATCCACGGGGCACCTGAGGCAGCGGCGAAGGTTAGAGGGTTGGCGGATGAGCGTCAAACCTGACAGATCAACCAGAGTGGACATCGCCTTTCGTGTCCACCAACCCCTACCCTCGGCTCACGCCATAGCTGCCGCCGAGCGAAAACTCGCAAGACAAGCGGAAGCCAGGGGCGAATTTGCCGTTTGCCACCAGTCTGTATTCGGACTATAAACGGCCCACCCCATTCATTCTCTCTGGGGCGCTTCATCCCGCCGGGATGCCTCGCCCACACCACCTAGGAGTCGCTATGAAAATCCAGACCATCAGTTACCTGAAGCAGCATGCTGCCTCGTTGGACCTCAGCGAGCCCATGGTGATTACCCAGAACGGTGTGCCGGCCTATGTGGTCGAGTCCTACGCCGAGCGCCAGCGCCGTGACGAAGCGTTGGCGCTGATCAAGCTGTTGTCCTTCGCCGACTGCGATGCAGCCGAAGGCCGCTTGATCTCGGGTGACACCCTGTTGGAACGCCTCAAGCAGCGCAGCCCCACTGCCCAGGGAACACCAGGAGATGCCCGGGATGAGCAGGACGATTGAGATCGCCTACGCCTCGACAGCCGAAGAAAGCCTGATTGCCCAGGTCCACCACCTCACGCCCTATCACGGCGTCGACGAAGCCCAGGCGCGGCTGATCGAGCTGGTCAGGCGCGCCGAGAAGCACTTGAAGTCACACCCGTTGGCCGCTCCGGTGTGCGAGCAGGCCGCCCTTCTGGGGATTCGCCACTACCGGGAGCTGCATATCGGCGAGTACCGCATCCTCTATCGCCACCTTGAGCCCGAGGCGCAGGTGGTGGTGGCACTGTTCCTGCGCCAGCGGCAGAGCATCGAGGAGCAACTCATCAATTATTGCCTGATGCGTTGAAGTCAATCGCGAGGCATACCGCAGATTAGTGCAGGCGGCGCTCCGTTAAAGCGGTGCGAAACCCAACGCATCATTGATGGGTTTCGCTTCGGTCAACCGCACCCTACGTCCCGGCCCCGTCTGCAAGCAGACACGTGCCATTCAATGCCTCGGACTGAAGCCGGCGGGTTTGCCCGCCAGCCAGTCGACGAAGGTGCGCAGGCGCTCGTCACCCAACAGGGCCTCCCGGCTGTTGTAGTTCAGGGCCAGCTCCTTTTCGCTGAACAGCTTGTGGATCTGGTTGTGGCAGGGCCTGCACACCCAGAGGGTGGCGGTGATGCGCTCGTTTTTCGCGTAGCGCTTCTGCACGTAGGGCTTGTCGTGCAGGGCCTTGGGAATCAGGTGATGACGGGTGAGCGCGGCAGGCCGGCCACACAACTCGCAGGCATCGGGCTGGGGCGGCAGGCGTATCGGTTCGGGCATGCCCGTCAGCGCTTGCGGCAGAGCGTCAGCCCATCGCCCACGGGCAGCAGCGACAGGTCGATGCGTTCATCAGTCTTCAGGGTCAGGTTCAGGGCCTGAATGGCGCGGGTGTCGTCGTTGTCCGGCTCGGCTTCCAGCACGCGACCGCTCCAGAGCACGTTATCGAAGAGGATCAGCCCGCCCTGGCGCACCAGGCGCAGGGCCTCTTCCAGGTAGGCCGGATAGTTGGCCTTGTCGGCGTCGATGAAGATCAGGTCGAGGCTGCCATCTTCCAGGCTCGCCAGGGTATCCAGTGCCGGCGCCAGGCGCAGCTCGATGCGTTCGGCCAGCCCCGCCTCCCGCCAATAGCGACGGGCGATGGCGTTGTAGTCGCCGGGCAGGTCACAGCAGATCATCCGGCCGTCAGCCGGCAGTTCCGCCGCCATGCACAGGGCGCTGTAGCCGGTGAAGGTGCCCACTTCGAGGATGCGACGAGCGCCGGTGAGCTTGACCAGCAAGGCCATGAACTGGCCCTGCTCCGGGGCGATCTGCCAGCGCGCCATGGGCATGGCGGCGGTTTCGGCGCGCAGCCGCTGCAACAGCGGCGTGTCCCGTAGCGAAACATCGAGGAGGTAGCCGTAGAGGGCGTCGTCGAGGTTCAGCGTGCGGTTGGTCATGACAACCTCAGTGGGATTGGGCCAGGCGTGGATCGAAGATTACGCGCTTGGCGCTGAGATAGCTGCGTTGCCAATAGCTGTTCGACAGGCTGTCCAGACGCACCGTTCCGCCGGTGCGCGGCGCGTGGACGAAACGCCCCTCGCCTACATAGATACCGGCATGGCTGACCTGCCCGCCGCCATTGGTGGCGAAGAACACCAGGTCGCCGCTTTGCAGGGCATTGAGGCTAATGCTGGGTGTACGCATGGAGATCAGTTCGCGCGTCGAGCGCGGCAGGGCGATACCCGCGGCGTCACGGTAGACGTAGCCGATCAGGCCACTGCAGTCGAACCCGCTGTCAGGGGTGTTGCCGCCCCAGCGATAGGGCGTGCCCACCAGGCCCAGGGCACGGAACAACACGTCTTCGGCTACGGGCGAGAACGAGTGGGCAGGGCTGGTGACAGCGGGAGGGGAATAAGGCGGCGGTGACTTGCCCGCACAAGCGGTGAGCAGCGCAGCCAGGGTGATGATGGCGAGGCGGTTCAGTGCGAGCATGGCAAGTCAGTCCTGACTTGAGGAATGCACGCTAATTTGCTGATCTCACAGTGATATTGCAAGCGAAAGCTGCACGACCGGGCAGAAAAAAGCCGAGGCGGCCACTTAGGGCCGCCTCGGCTTGTCGTCTCGCGCCGGCTGGATCAGCGATGCAGCAGGTGGCGAGTCGGGGTATTCATGGCCAGGACGCGCTTGGCTTCCATGTAGCTGGCCTTCCAGTAGCGGTCGTCGAGGCTGTCGACGCGCACACCACCGCTGCGGCTGCTGCTGGAGTGGATGAAGCGATCATCGCCGATATAGATGCCGGCGTGACTGACGCGGCCGCGGCCACGATTGTTGAAGAACACGATGTCGCCGGGCTTCAGCTCGCTACGAGCGATCACCGGAGCATCCAGGTTGATCATTTCGCGAGTGGAACGCGGCAGCTGGATACCAGCCTCTTCCTTGAACAGGTAACCGACGAAACCGCTGCAATCGAAGCCGGTCTTCATGGAACGGCCACCGAAGCGATATGGAGTACCCACCAGCTCGAAACCGCGCTCCAGCAGGCCATCGGCCAGGGACGGCATCTGGTAGGGCTCATCGTCGGTGAGGTTGGCAAGATCCAGGGCGGTGGGCCCACGATCCGCCAGCAGCGAATCGGGTGCGCCGTCGGCTACGGGAGCCTGGGCCTGGGATTGCGGTTGCTGCTGCACATTGCCTGCGCAAGCGGCGAGAAACAGAGCGAAGGTGAGAGGCACGAGGGGTGCGAAGCGCTTCAGCATGGGCACGACCGTGTCGAATGGTTTCTGATGAAGGCGCGACTATGCCCGCTATCAAATCCATTTGCAAATTTAATCGCCCGAAATGTGACTCAGCAGTCCTTGCAAAACATCTAAGGCCTTTCCTCTGAGGTGAACATCGACGACGGGGCTGAGGTCGGTGAGCGCCGGATTGATTTCCACGGTGAAACCGCCTGCTTGGCGGGTGCGGATGACGGGCTCGATGATGTAAGGAAAGCTCGCCGTGGTTCCCACCGAGATCACCGCATCGAATCCCTTGCGTAGCTCGGCGTAGAGGCTGTCGATGGCCTGCTCTGGGAGCATTTCTTCGAACAGCACCACGGGTGGGCGGAGAATACCACCACATTCATGGCATTTGGGAGGCATTTCTCCTGCCAGATGTCGGGCAAGGTCAGAACTTTCCGCCCCGCAGGACTGGCAGTAGAGCGGCGACAACTCGCCATGGATCTCGATCAGCCGCTCCGGCGGCGAGCCCGCCTGGCGGTGGTAGCCATCGATGTTCTGGGTCAGCACCCAACATTCGGGCTTGAGCCGCTGCAGCTGGGCGATTGCTTCATGACCGGCGTTCGGCCGGGCGCCCAGACAGGCGCGGCCGAGTTGGGCGAGGTACTTCCAGCAGAGCGTCGGGTTGCGCCGCAGCATCGGCCCGGAGAGTGCCTCTTCTATAGGCAACCCCTCCTCCGTCACGCCGTTGTAGAGCCCACCCAATCCGCGATAGGTGGGCAACCCCGAATCAGCCGACAGCCCGGCCCCGGTGATGACCAGGATTCGCTCGGCCGCCTTGATGGCTGATGCCACGCGCTGGATATCCGACATGCTCCCCTCCTCTGCCGGCCGGCGCCGAGCGCCCGTCGCGGCTCAGTGATTGACGGTATGGGCCAGCATCACGGACAGCTGGCACAGCGGGCGGCCGCTTTCGGCATGCCACTGGTTGAAGGCCGCCTGGACCTGGGCCAGATCTTTCTGGCTGGTGGGCGCCTTGTCGATAATGTCCTGGGCCTTGAGGGCCGCAACCATGTCATCGGTCGGAATGAAGGTGTCCTTGCCGACCATGCGCAGGAAGCGCGGCGCCGACAACCCGCCCAACTGGTTGCCATGCTTGGCCAGGTACTTCCACAGGCCGACGATGTCGGTCACCGGCCAGTCGGCGATCAGCGCGCCGAAGCTGCCTTTCTCCCGGGCCACGTCCAGCACGAACTGCGCATTGCGCGGCACACTCTTGAGCTTGCCCAGGTGGCGGATCAGTCGCGCGTCCTGCATCAGACGCTCCAGATGCTCGGCGCCCATCAGCACCACTTTCTCCGGGTCGAAGCCGAAGAACACCTCTTCGAAGGCGGGCCACTTGGCGTCCACCAGGCTGTGCTTGAGGCCTGCACGGAACACCCGCAAGGCCATCAGCGACAGATAACGGTCGTCACTCAGTGCGCGCAGCTCGGCTTCGCTGCGCGGTTGCGGCAGACGTGCTTCCAGGGCCTCGGCGGAGCCGAAGCGGTTCAGGCAGTACTCGTGGAGCCAACGGTAGTCGCGCATGCAGTGTCCTTTCGATGCGGAAACGATTCCCTTTAGGAGCCAGCTTGCTGGCGAGCCTTCGCGAGCAAGCTCGCTCCTACAAGGGCAGGTCAGATATTGACCACGTCGAGGGTACGCGGCGCCGCGGTTTCGTCGATGCGCAGGTTGGCGAAGTCGAACAGGTTGCGGTCGGCCAGCTGCGAGGGCACCACGTTCTGCAGGGCGCGGAACATGATCTCGGTACGGCCCGGGGACTTTCGCTCCCAGTCGTTGAGCATTTCCTTGACCACCTGGCGCTGCAGGTTTTCCTGGGAGCCGCAGAGGTTGCACGGGATGATCGGGAACTCCTTGAGGATGGAGTACGCCTCGATGTCGGCCTCGTTGCAGTAGGCCAGCGGACGAATCACCACGTTGCGGCCGTCGTCGGCACGCAGCTTCGGGGGCATGGCCTTGAGGGTGCCGCCGTAGAACATGTTGAGGAAGAAGGTTTCCAGGATGTCGTCGCGGTGGTGACCCAGGGCCATCTTGGTCGCGCCGATTTCGTCGGCGAAGGTGTAGAGGGTGCCGCGGCGCAGGCGCGAGCAGAGCGAGCAAGTGGTCTTGCCTTCCGGGATCTTCTCCTTCACCACCGAGTAGGTGTCCTTCTCGATGATGTGGTACGGAACGCCAATGGATTCCAGATAGGCCGGCAGGACGTGTTCCGGGAAGCCGGGCTGCTTCTGGTCCATGTTCACTGCGACGATCTCGAATTTGATCGGCGCAACCTTCTGCAGGTACAGCAGCACGTCCAGCATGGTGTAGCTGTCCTTGCCGCCGGACAGGCAGACCATGACCTTGTCGCCATCCTCGATCATGTTGAAGTCGGCGATGGCTTCGCCGGCCAGGCGGCGGATGCGTTTCTGCAGTTTGTTCTGGTTGACCGAAAGGGTGCCCATGGTGCTCTGAAATCCGGGGGAGATGCGAAAAGCTGGCTATTTTACGCACAAAGCGCGCGCGGCCCCAGCCCCATTATCAGCCTGTGCTAGGCTCCCGCCGATGAGCCACGACCTCGACCCCAACCAAGACCTGAGCGATCAGCTCCACGAACTATTGCGCGGGGCGCCCGAGGGCCTGAGCGAGTATCAACTGATCCAGGCACTCAAGGCTCACCACTCCACCCACATTCCCCATCTGGAACTCACCGACAGGCTGGTGCTGTTCCGCACCCACTTCCTGGTGTTCAACGCCCTCTACCGACTGCGCGACCACCTCAACGCTGCGGGCCAGGCGCAGCTCGCCATCAGCCCCTTGTGCGTGCAGCTACTGCCATACAAGCCCGGCACCACTTCCTCCCTAAGCGAGCTGGACCCGCTGCGCGACTATTACCTGGACCTGAAGAACCTGCGGGACACGACCGAAGAAGACGTGGAACGCCTGCTGGCCAGCTTCTGGACCCGCATGCAGGGCAGCGAGGAGAAGCTCGCGGCGCTGGAATTGTTCGGCCTGCACAACGGCAGCCAGCCCCTCAGCCTGGCCGTGATCAAGCAGCGCTACCGGCAACTGGTGAGCCAGCACCACCCTGATCGCGGTGGCAGCACGTCGCGCCTGCAATCGATCAACAAGGCCATGGAAATACTTCAACGCTATTACAGCTGAGGCTGAATCTTCGATTCGCTCTAAGGCGACGCCGATCAGCCTGCCTATACTGCGACATAAGGTCGCATAGGTCGGCCGGGCACCGGGTGGCGCTGGCTACGCACCCCCGGCGCTTGTCTGGGGGGCGACCTCATAATAATGAGGAGGTGTTCAGCATGATCCACCACGTTTGGGGGCTCTTCACCCATCCCGATCAAGAGTGGCAAGAGATCCGTGGCGAAGAGGAAAGCGTCAGCCACATGTACCTCACCCACGTCCTGATCCTTGCTGCAATTCCCGTGATTTCTGCCTATATCGGCACCACCCAGGTCGGCTGGGTACTGGGCAAGGGCGATCCCGTGATGCTCACCCAGGCCAGCGCGTTGCAGATGTCCATCATGTCCTACCTGGCGATGCTCGCCGGCGTGGCAGTGATGGGCGGATTCATCCACTGGATGGCGCGCACCTACGACGCCAATCCGAGCGTTACCGAGTGCATCGTGTTTGCCGCTTACTGCGCGACCCCGCTGTTCATCGGCGGTCTCGCGGCGCTCTACCCGCACCTCTGGTTCGGCGCAACGGTAGGCACATTAGCCATCTGCTACACGGTCTACCTGCTTTATGTGGGCATACCGACTTTCATGAACATTCCGAAGGACGAAGGTTTCCTGTTCTCCAGCTCGGTGCTGGCAGTGGGCCTGGTGGTGCTGGTGGCGATGATCGCCTCCGCCGTAATCCTCTGGGGCTTCGGCCTGGGGCCGGTGTACACCAGCTGAAAACTCTCGCTGACCAGGAGGCCGCCTGCGGGCGGCCTCTTGTTTTGGCCGGGAATGACCGCTCGGCGTCACCACCTTTGGGCAGCAACCGCTTTGCGGCATAATTCCGCGCCAACGGAGTGCCCTATGCCCGAGCAGCTACTTGCCCGCGTCGAGGCCTGCTACCAACAGGCCGAAGCCTTTTTCAAATGCCGGTTCCCCCGCCCCGAAGTGAGCTTCAAGCTGCGTGGGCAGAAGGCCGGCGTCGCCCATCTGGACGAGAACAAGCTGCGCTTCAACCCGCAGCTCTACCGCGAAAACCAGGAAGACTTCCTGCGCCAGACAGTGGCGCACGAAGTCGCGCACCTGGTGGCCCACCAACTGTTCGGCCCACGCATCCAGCCCCATGGCGAGGAGTGGCAGCTGATCATGCGCGGGGTCTACGAACTGCCGCCCAATCGCTGCCACACCTATGAGGTGAAACGGCGGCAGGTGACACGCTACCTCTACCGCTGCGCCTGTCCCGACGGCCACCCCTTCTCGGCCCAGCGCCACGCCCTGGTCGCACGCGGCCGCCGCTACTACTGCAGGCGTTGCCGGGTAACGCTGGTGTTCAGCGGGGAACAGAGCCGGGTTTAAGAGGGCTGTAGGATGGGTTGAGACACGAAACCCATGCGGCCCGGATCGATGGGTATCGCAAGCTCCACCCATCCTACGAGTCGAGTTTTTTCCTGTGGGAGCGAATTCATTCGCCCCCACAGGACTCCCGCATTCCCTACCCCACCACCTTCGCGGCTTTCAGTGCCTCGATCTGCTCTGCGCTCAACCCCAGCCCAGCTAGCACTTCGGCGGTATGCGACCCCACGGCCCCGCCGGTATGGCGCGGTGCAGGCAGCCCTGCGGAGAATTTGATCGGGCAGGCGATCTGCTTCTGCGGCGCAAGGCCGTCGCGCGGCACCTCCACCACCAGGTTGCGGGCCTTGATCTGCGGGTGCTCCACCGCCTCGGACAGCGGCAGCATCGGCTCAACGCAGGCGTCCAGGGCGGCGAAGACCTCCGCCCACTCGGCAAAGTCGCGCTTCTCGAACTCGATCTCGATGGCCCGTTTCAGTTCGCGCTGGTCTTCGGGCTTGGGTGACAGGCCCTTGGCTGCCAGTTCAGGCTGGCCGATAGCAGCACAGAACTGCTGCATGAACTGCGGTTCCAGGCTGCCCACCGAGAACCAGCGGCCATCTCGGGTGCGGTAGTAGTCGTAGAAACTTCCGCCATTGAGCGCCTGGTTCTCCATGTCCGGCTCCACGCCGGCACCCAGGTAGCCCGCCCCTGCCATGCCGTGCAGGGCGAAGGCGCAGTCGGTCATGCTCACGTCGACGTGCTGCCCTTCCCCTGTCGCCTGGCGATGGATCACCGCTGCCAACAGCCCCATCACCCCATGCAGGGAGCCGCCGCCGATGTCCGCCAATTGCACGCCCAAGGGCAGCGGCCCGCTGTCGCGGCGCCCGGTGTAACTGGCAATGCCGGCCAGGGCCAGGTAGTTGATGTCGTGCCCGGCGCGGTCGCGGTAAGGGCCGGTCTGGCCGTAGCCGGTGATCGATACGTAGATCAGCTTCGGATTGACCGCTTTCAGCGCCTCATAGCCAAGGCCCAAACGTTCCATCACGCCGGGGCGAAACTGCTCCAGCACGATGTCGTAGTCGCTCACCAGCTGCTTGACCAACTCCACCGCCTCGGGCCGCTTCAGGTCCAGGGCGATGCTGCGCTTGTTGCGGTTGAGATACGCATGGCTGGTGGACTGGCCGCCGTCGTGGGGCGGCAGCACGCGCACCAGGTCCATCCGCGTGGGCGACTCCACCCGCAGCACATCAGCCCCCATGTCCGCCAGCAACAACGAGGCGAAGGGCCCTGGCAACAGAGTGGAAAAGTCGAGGATTTTCAGCGAAGACAGCGGGCCTTTCATGGCAACTCCTGATGCGTGTGTTCTGGCGGTCATTCCCAATGCAGCGCCTGGCGCGCATCGAGGCGGTCGACCGCTGGGGCGTAACGAGCTTCCAGCACGTTACGGCGAATCTTCATGGTGGGGGTCATGGAACCGTTATCCACCGTCCAGGGCTCTCGAACCAGCAATAGGTGGCTGACGCGCTCGTGAGGCAATAGTTTGCCGTTGAGCTGCTCGAGGGTGGCCAAGAGGTCAGCCTCGACCTCAGCGCGAGCCTGCCCGCGGGCGGCGGGGCTCAGCTCGATCAATGCCAGGGGTTGATCCAGGCCGCTGCCCATCAGGCACACCTGCTCCACCCAGAGGTTCTTGGCGATCTCGCCTTCGATGGGCGCCGGCGCCACGTACTTGCCCTTGCTGGTCTTGAAGATGTCCTTCACCCGGCCGGTGATACGCAGGTAGCCATCGGCGTCGATCTGCCCCTTGTCACCCGTGTGCAGCCAGCCATCGCGCAGGGTCTCGGCGGTCTTTTCCGGCTCCAGGTAGTAGCCGGTCATCAATGACGGGCTGCGGTAGAGAATCTCGCCATCCTCGGCCAGGCGCAGTTCGTTGTCCGGCATCACCCGGCCCACCGTGCCGAAACGCACCTGCCCCGGCCGGTTGAAGTTGCCGTAGGCGAAGTTCTCGGTCATGCCGTAACCCTCGCAGATGGTCAGACCGATGCGCCGGTACCATTCCAGAAGCGCCACGGGAATGGGCGCGGCGCCGCTCACCAGCACCCGCGCGCGGTCGAGCCCCAAGCCTCGGCGTATTTTCCGCGCCACCAGGGCGCCCAGCAGCGGAACCGCCAGGAGGCGGTCGAGTCGACGCTGCGGCAGCTTCTCCAGAACCCCCTGCTGGAAGCGCGTCCACAAACGCGGCACGGAGAAGAACTGGGTCGGGCGGATTTCCCGCAGGTCTTCGGCGAAGGTCTCCAGAGACTCGGCGAAGCCGATGCCGCACCCACAATAGAGGCTGTTGGTTTCCACCAGGAAGCGCTCGGCGGCATGGGACAGCGGCAGGTACGAGAAGAATTGGTCGCCTTCTCCCAGCCCCATCTCCCTCACCGAGCGGCTGGAGGCGAAGGCGAACGCTCGCGCCGTCTGCATCACGCCCTTGGGCTGGCCGGTGGTCCCGGAGGTATAGAGGATGCTGAGCAGGTCGTCCGAGCGCTGCTCGTGGACCTCACGCAGGGGCGCATGCCGAGCCAACAGTTCGCCCCAGGTGTAGTCGGCGTGCAAGGTTGGATAGGGCATCGCGATACGCACCACATCAGCCGGGATACCCGGCTCCAGGCGCTCGGCGTCGTCCAGCTTGCCGAGGATGATCACCTTGCAGGCGGAATGGCGCAGGACGTATTCGATGCTCTCGGCCGATTGCAGCGGATAGAGCGGCACGCTGACCAGCCCGGCGAGCATGATCGCCAGGTCACTCACTATCCATTCGGCGCAGTTCTTCGCCAGGATCGCTACCCGGTCTCCCGGCTCGCAGCCCAGGGCCCGCAGCGCACCGGCCAGCCGCCGCGCGCGGTCATCGGCCTCGCGCCAGGTGATGGGATGCCACGTCCGCGCCACCGGCTGACGCAGCCAGACGCGATCCGGCGTGGTCGCCACCCAGTGGGAGAAACGTTGCAACGGCAGTGCTTCGCTCATCCTGCAGCCCTCTTATTGTTGTTATCGGCTCATTGCCCGATGGACCATCACTCTAGAGCTTGAACACCCTCCGCGCATTCCCATACAGAAACTTCGCTTGCACGTCCTCCGACAGCCCCATCTCGGCCACCTGCTCCATGCGGATCAGCCGAAAGAGCGCACGGCTCAGAGCTTCATACCGCGGCTGATAATCTCTTTCATGATCTCCGAGGTGCCGGCGAAGATGCGTTGGATGCGCGCGTTCGCGTACATCTTGCAGATCGGGTATTCCCACATGTAGCCCCAGCCACCGTGCAGTTGCACGCCTTCGTCTACCACCTTGCACAACAGCTCAGTGGTGAACAGCTTGGCCTCGGCGGCGACTTCCGGGGTGAGTTTCTTCTGGTTGTGGTCCATCACGCAGCGGTCGGTGAACACCTGGGCCACGTCGATCTGCGTCCGCATCTCGGCCAGCTTGAAGCGCGTGTTCTGGAAGTGCGCGATCGGCCGGTCAAAAGCCTTGCGCTCCTTCACGTAGTCGATGGTGGTGAGCAGCGCAGCCTCGGCGCCGGCCACCGCGCCGCAGGCATTGGTCAGGCGCTCCTGGGCGAGCATGTTCATCAGGTAGAAGAAGCCGCCCTTGGCATCGCCCAGCAGGTTTTCCTTCGGCACCTTGACGTTGTTGAAAAACAGCTCGGCGGTGTCCTGGCTCTTCATGCCCAGCTTCTCAAGGTTGCGTCCGCGCTCGAAGCCTTCCATGCCCCGCTCCACCAGGAACAGGCCCATGGCGTGCTTGTTCGAAGGATCAGTCTTGGCGGCGACGATCACCACGTCGGCCAGCAGGCCGTTGGAGATGAACACCTTGGAACCGTTGAGCAGGTAGTGGTCGCCCTTGTCCACGGCGGTGGTGCGCATGCCGGCAAGATCCGAGCCGGCGCTGGGCTCAGTCATCGCCACGGCGAGAATGGTTTCGCCACGGATGATTCCCGGCAGGAAGCGGGCTTTCTGCTCAGCGTTGCCGTACTCGGCGATGTAGGGACCGCAAAGGGCCGAGTGCAGAGGAATCATGAAACCCGGCTCGTTGATGTAGGCGAGCTCCTCACACATGATCTGCTCGTAGCGGAAGTCCTTCAGCCCCGCGCCGCCGTACTCCTCGTCCGCCCAGGGCAGCAGGAAGCCCATCTCGCCAGCCTTCTTCCAGACACTGCGGTCGACCACACCGGCAGCCTCCCACTCGTCCTGGTGCGGCACCACCTCCTTCTGCAGGAAGCTGCGGAAGGCCTCGCGGAACAAGTTGTGCTCAGTCTCGAAATGAATGCGTTGCATGGCGTTGCCTCCCTGGGCCGAAGTCGTGCCGCAGGTTAGGCGCCAGCAGCGGGCGCCCTCAATGACGCAAGCGCTCAGTGCGAATTGACTCAATCGTTCAGGGGCGCGCGGCGGCCTTTGAGGGAGCCAGCAGAATGGGTGGAACGGCGCGACAAGCATGGTTGGCAGGATCTGATGGGTATCACGGCTCTACCCATCCTACGGTCGCGCGGCTCCTTTGGAGCCATCCCCCAGGCAAAAAAAGCCCGGCTACGGGGGCCGGGCTTGAGAAAGTCTCCTCACCAGGAGGAGAACGCTGTAGCAGTTGTCGATCAGGCAGCAGTCTGCGGGGCGGTCGCCACTTCGGGCTTACCACCGGCAGCCAGTTCGTTCTGCAGGGTGTTCTCGTCCAGTTGCTTGCACCACTTGGCGACGACGATGGTGGCCACGCCGTTGCCGATCAGGTTGGTCAGCGCGCGGGCTTCAGACATGAAGCGGTCGATGCCGAGGATCAGCGCCAGGCCGGCGACCGGCAGGTGGCCGACAGCGGACAGGGTGGCGGCCAGCACGATGAAGCCGGAACCGGTGACGCCAGCGGCGCCCTTGGAGGCAACCAGCAGCACGGCCAGCAGGGTCAGCTGGTGCGTGATGTCCATCGGAGTGTCAGTGGCCTGGGCAATGAACACGGCGGCCATGGTCAGGTAGATGGAGGTGCCATCCAGGTTGAAGGAGTAGCCGGTGGGGATCACCAGGCCGACGACCGACTTGTTCGCACCCAGCTTTTCCATCTTGTTCAGCATGCGCGGCAGGGCCGATTCGGAAGACGAGGTGCCGAGCACGATCAGCAGCTCTTCGCGGATGTAACGGACGAAGCGAATGATGCTGAAGCCATGGGCACGAGCGATCCCGCCCAGCACCACCAGGATGAAGAACACGCAGGTGATGTAGAAGCACAGCATCAGTTGGCCAAGCTGCACCAGCGAGCCCACGCCGTACTGGCCGATGGTGAAGGCCATGGCGCCGAAGGCACCGATGGGGGCGACCTTCATGATCATGTTGATGATGCCGAACATCACATGGGCGATGCGGTCGATGAACTCCAGCACCGGCTTGCCATAGTCACCCATGCGCTGCAGGGCGAAGGCGAAGATCACCGAGAAGAACAGCACCTGCAGGATGTCGCCGCTGGCGAATGCGCCAACGATCGTGCTGGGAATCACGTTGAGGAGGAACGCGATGGTGCTCTGCTGCTCGCCGGCTGCGGCGAATGCGGCAATGCCCTTGGTGTCCAGGGTGGCCGGATCGATATGCATGCCGACGCCCGGCTGGACGATGTTGACCACGACCAGGCCGATGATCAGCGCAATGGTGGAAACGATTTCGAAGTACAGCAGCGCGTAGCCGCCGGTCTTGCCCACTGCCTTCATGTCCTGCATGCCGGCGATGCCGCTGACCACGGTGCAGAAGATGATGGGCGCGATGGCCATCTTGATCAGTTTGACGAAGCCGTCGCCCAGGGGTTTGAGCGCAACACCGGTCTCCGGATAGAAGTGGCCCAGGAGAATGCCGATGGCGATAGCGACGATGACCTGGACGTACAGGCTCTTGTAGAACGGTTGGCGGGACATGGCAGTGTTCCTTTCAAGTGATCCCGACCCGTTCCGTAAGGCCTGGCGTCACCGTGATCGACACATCTCCCTGTCTGGGAGACTTTTGTTGTTGTGCGGTCCAGTCGAATGGACGGCGATGTCCCTATTGCAGCCGCTGTGCCAATTTCAATAATTTATTAAAACCCTTATATTTCAATAACTTAACAAACACCCTTTCACCTTCAGCAAACCCTTCAGGCGGGTTTCCGCCAAGCCCCCGGGGGGATTTCCGCCACGTGCGCCCTTGTGGCCGCGCTCGACCGCGACCTACCATCGGCCTCCCCGACCACGGAACAGCCCCTATGCGCGAGCGCACCATCGCCAGCCACTTCGTTCGTGCCGCCCTGCGCGGTGCCCTGCGTCATGGTGTGGATTGCGCCCCCCTTTTGAGCGCCGCCGGCAT
The DNA here is from genome assembly GCF_000423545.1 of Metapseudomonas resinovorans DSM 21078. Classification (GTDB taxonomy): domain Bacteria; phylum Pseudomonadota; class Gammaproteobacteria; order Pseudomonadales; family Pseudomonadaceae; genus Metapseudomonas; species Metapseudomonas resinovorans. The sequence goes on along the minus strand of NZ_AUIE01000016.1, from coordinate 96,993 downwards.
CCAGCCGGCACTGCTGGACGAACCCCGGGCGCGGGTGGCACCCGAGCAGTTCGCACGACTCATGCAATTGCTCTGGGAAGCGCTGGACGACGAGTACATGGGCTTTGGCCGGCAACCAAGCAAACGCGGCACCTTCGCCATGATGTGCCACGCCATCATCCACTGCCGCACCCTGGAAAAGGCCCTGGGCCGGGGCACCCTCTTCTATGGGCTGTTCCCCGATGCTCCGCACATCCGGCTGGAACGAGAGGGCGAGTTCGCCGTCCTGACGGTGGACGACTCGACGCTCCAGGACCCGGATCACTTCCTGGTGGAAAGCCTGCTGGTGATCTGGCACCGCCTGGGCAGTTGGCTGATCGGCCAACGCATTCGCCTGGAAGAGGCCACCTTCAGCTACGCAGAACCGGCCCACGCCAGCGAATACGAACTGCTCTTCCCCACCAACCGGCGCTTCGGGGCGCCGTGCATCAGCCTGCGTTTCCACGCCCGCTACCTGGCCATGCCGCTGCTGCAGGACGAGCGCACCCTCAAGCACTTCCTCGAGCATTCCCCGGCCGACCTGCTGGCCCGCCCGGACGGCGGCGACAGCCTGACGAGCCAGATCCGCCGCCTGCTCGGCAGAGACTGCCGCACCTGGCCCGACCTGGAAGCGGTGGCCCAGCACCTGCACATCAGCCCGCAGACCCTGCGCCGGCACCTGCGGGAGGAAGGCTCGAGCTTTCAGGAATTGAAGGACCACCTGCGCCGCGACCTGGCCATCTACCACCTGGGCCGGGACGAGCTGTCGATCCAGGACATCGCCGAGCAGCTCGGATTCTCCGAGCCGTCGGCGTTCCATCGGGCGTTCAAGAAATGGACGGGACTGACGCCAGGGGCGTATCGAGCGCAAGAGGCTTGAGCCGCGCTTTTCCTGTGGGGGCGAATGGCAAACCTGCAGTCTGCGTTACGTGTTGTAGGCAGCTCCTACAATGAACTCGCCACCACAGAAAAGCGGCCGACTCGCTCAAAGCAACGGAAAGCGAATCCTGAACTCCGCCCCGCCCAGGGGGGACTCTTCAAGGAACAGCTCGCCGTCGTAGCTTTCGATGATGTCCTTGACCACGGCGGTGCCAATGCCCTGCCCGGGATGCTGGGCATCCAGGCGTTCGCCCCGCTTGAGAATGCGATCACGCTGATCCTCCGGTACGCCGGGGCCGTCGTCTTCCACTTTGAGTTCGCAGTAGCCATCGCGCACACGGGCGCTGACGCGGACTTCGCCCAGACAGAGGCGGAAGGCGTTCTCCAGCAGGTTGCCAAGCAACTCCAGCAAAGCGCCCTGCTCCATGGGAATCATCAGTCCCTCGTCGAGATCCCGCGTCACCCGCACGCGCTTTTCCCGATAGACCTTGTCCAGGGCATCGCAAAGCGTGTCCAGCAGCGGCGCCAGCTGTACCCGGTGACGCACCAGGCCGCTCTTGCGCAAGGAAGCCCGCTGTAACTGGTAGCTGATCTGCTGGCTCATGCGTTCGATCTGGCTCTGCAGCACCCGCGCCTGATCGCGATCATCTGGCCTGACAGCAATGTTCTCGCTGACGCCCTGCAGCACCGAGAGCGGTGTCTTCAGGCTGTGCGCCAGGTCATCCAGGGAGTTGCGGTAGCGTTCGCGCTGGCGGCGCTCGCTGTCCAGCAGGCGGTTGAGGGATTGGGTCAGGCGCAACAGCTCCCGAGGGTGTTCATCACTCAGGCTGTCGCGGTTGCCGGACTCCACCTCATCCAGTTCGGCGCTGAGCCCACGCAGGCTGCGGAAGCCCCAGGTCAGGCCGAACCAGAGCAACCCCAGCAACACCAACAGGGCACCGCCGAGCCAGAGATAGAGCTGCTCGACGAAACCGTCGTACATGGACTGGTAGTCGCTCACCGGCTGCATGGTGACGACGCTGTAGGCGGCCTTTTGTCCGCGCAGCAGATCGACCTCGACGTCATATACGAAGAACTCGCGCCCCCCGCCATCGGCGACCCGAAGAAACTCGTGCCCCAGGCCGTCGTAGCGCGGGCGGTAGTCCACTCGCTCATCTCGCGACGAACGGGACTGCCAGACCAGCCCACCCTCGCTGTCGTAGATGTAGCCCAGTTGGCTGGCTTCGAGGTTGTCGAACTCCTCGTCCGGCAGTTTGTCTGGCATTTGCAGGTGGCCGTTATTCACCCTGGCCGCCGCGATCAGCGCGCTGGCATCCGCAGCCAGACGCTGCTGGATGGACTGGTCCAGGGCGATCACGAAGGCCCCGCGCAGCGCGGGCAGCAGGGCCAGCATGAACAGAACCGCCATCACCGCGGCGCCGAGCATCAGCCGCAGGCGCAGTGACGACGCCGTGGAACGGTAGAACCCGCGCCAGCCATTGGTCATCGGCAGCGCTCGGTGAACAGGTAGCCCTGGCCGCGAATCGTTTCGATCGGCTTGAAGCCGTTGTCGCCCTCCAGCTTGCGACGCAGGCGGCCGACCAGCACTTCGATCACGTTGGGATCACGCTCTTCGTCATTGGGATACAGCTGCTCCATCAGCCGGTCCTTGGCCACCACTTGCTGGTGATGACGCATGAGGTATTCGAGGATGCGGTATTCGTAGGCAGTAAGCGCCACCGTTTCGCCCTCGAGCTGTGCCTGCTTGCGATTGAGGTCTAACAGAAGCGGGCCGGCCTCGATGGTGGACTGGACGAAGCCCGAGGAGCGCCGCAGCAACGCATTGAGCCGCGCCTCCAACTCTTCGAACTGGAACGGTTTGACCACATAGTCGTCGGCACCGGCAGCCAGGCCTTCGACCTTGTCCTGCCAGTTGCCACGGGCGGTGAGAATGAGGATGGGGAAGCTCTTGCCCTGATTGCGCAGCTGGCGGATCAGATCCAGCCCGCTGATGCCGGGCAGGCCAAGGTCGATAACGGCCAGGTCATGGTGGTACTCCGCAGCGCGATAGAGCGCTTCCTCGGCGTTGGGCACAGCGTCTACCACGTGGCCCTGCTCGCCCAGGCGGGTGTAGAGATGGTGGCGCAGCAACGCCTCGTCTTCCACAACCAGCAGTTTCATGGGCTGTTCCCCCTATCAATAAGGCGGCCGGGCAATTGCCCGGCCTGCTGTTAAGAACGACTCAGAACTTGTAGTTGGCGCCGAGGTAAGCCTGGCCGCTGCTGTGCAGGTCCAGGGAGCCCAGGCGGGGACCGCCGTGCTCGCCCATGTCGGTACTGACATTGGTGCGCAGGTAACGGTAGCCGGCTTCGATCGAGGCGCTCTTGCTCAGGTCCTGCAGGATACCGGCCTGCAGGCCAGCCGCGTAGTTGATATTGCTGTCGCGACTCATGCCCTTGCTTTCCTGCTCCAGCTTGACCAGGCCGAGGGTCGCACCGCCGAACAGCTTGGTGTTGTAGTCACCCACCGGCACGAACACATCGTAGCTGCCGAGCAGATTCTGCTGGCGCAGCTTGTAGCCGCTGTCGCTATCGGAGAAGTTCTCGTAGGTCATGTAGTAACGGCCGCTGTCGTGCTGCTGGCCGGCACGTACGCCCCAGGTATCGGTCTTGTGGATGACCTTGTCCAGACTGGGGTTGTTCAGGTTCGCGTTCAGCGAATCGGACTTCTGGATATTGTTGTTGGTCTGACCCCAGGTCAGGCCAACGAAGTTGTCTGCGGCCTGGGCACCAACAGCAGCAAAGGCCAGGGCGGAAGCGAGGGCGATACGGCTCAGAGTGTGGTTCATGGGATGTTCCTCTTCGAGTGATCGAGTGATTGGCTGAACTCGGGGCTAGATTGCCCGCCGACCACTGAACCGCTCCTGAACCCTCCTTGAACCTAAGCTGAACGAAATGTCCTACATCGTCTTAAGACATTTTTGTAGGGTTGGCTTCAGCCCGCTCGCCATCTGCACCTGAAATACAGGCAAAAAAAACGGGAGCCCATCCGGGCTCCCGCACTCAATTCAGAGAAAATGTCCGAAACCGGCATTGCCAAGGTTCCAGACTACAACCTCACCTGCGTTCCAGAAGAAACGCCGGGCTAGTCTGGCAAAAAGCACGGTCCGGGTTCCGTTTCGCTTTGTTTGCCATTTGCAAACATATGTAAACGGCCGCGCCGCTGGCCGATTCCACCGACGCCGGGCAGAATGCCGCGATGACTTCGAACCACCCCGCCTGCTGCAGCCCCTTCGACTCCACCTGGCCCTTCGCTGAAGCCCTGCCCGGCGTGGTCATGCGCTCTTGCCACTTCGATCCGGCCCTGCTCGTCGCCGAAGACTTCTCTCGCAGTGCCATTCCCGCGCCAGCCAACATCCAGCGCTCGGTGGCCAAGCGGCAGGCGGAGTACCTTGCCGGCCGCCTCTGTGCCCGCACCGCCCTCCTCGCCCTCACCGGCCGCGCCGACGTGCCCGCCCTGGGTGAAGATCGCGCACCGGTCTGGCCGGCCGGCGTCAGCGGCTCCATCAGCCACAGCCACGGGCTGGCCACTGCCCTGGTTGCGGATAGCAGGCAGTGGCGCGGCCTCGGCCTGGACCTGGAAGAACCCTTGGCCAGAGACCGGGCGTTGCGCCTGGCGGAAGAAATCCTCACCCCGGCAGAACTGCAACGGCTGGATGGCCTCACGCCCGAACAGCAGGCTGAACGCATCACCCTGACCTTCTCCATCAAGGAGAGCCTGTTCAAGGCGCTCTATCCGCTGGTGCGCAAGCGTTTCTATTTCCATGACGCGGAGCTGCTGGACTGCAACGGCGCACAAGCGCGCCTGCGGCTGTTGATCGACCTGTCGGCGGAATGGACGGCGGGGAGTGAACTGGCGGGTTGGTACTGCGAATTCCAGGGGCGGGTGCTGAGCCTTGTAGCAATCGCTGCCTGAAGCAGATTGAAATCCCTGGGCAGCGCAGCTGGCGCAATCATCTGTGGGAAAAACGTTAGGTTTGCTAAGCGAATGAATTCGCCCCCACAGAAAAGCAATCCCCCGACGAACCTACAGCGTTTCCGCCTCGCTCTGCCGACGCGGCCAGACCAGACTGAAACGTGCACCGCCCAGCGTTTCGCTGCGGCCGATCTGCGCGCGGCCGGCGTGCCAATAGATGATCCGCCGCACGATGGACAAGCCAAGGCCATGACCACCGGAAGCGCGGGTACGACTGTCGTCCAGGCGCATGAAGGGCTTGAAGATCTTCTCCCACTGACTCTCCGGCACACCGGGGCCGTCATCTTCGACATCGATGCGGCAGCGCTTGTGGCCGATCTGATAGTTCAACTGCACCCGTGACTCCGCATGGCGCATGGCGTTACTCACCAGGTTTTGCAGGGCGCGGTGCAGGTAGCGCGGCTCGGCCTCCACCCAGGCGCCGTCGCTGCCGACGTTCAGGCACAGACCGCGCTCGATGCGTACGGTGGCGCGCAACGGAGAAAGCTCGGCGATCACCTGGTCGAACAGCGCATCCAGGTCCACGCGCTGGAAATGCAGGGCCGGCGCCCCCTGTTCCAGGCGCGCGTAAGTCAGCATCTCGTCCACCAGCTTGTCCAGTTCCTGGATGTCGCCGTCCATGCCGTCCATGTACTTGCGCCGGGCACTCTCGCTTTCAGCGTCGGCAATCATTTCCAGGCCGAAGCGCAGTCGCGCCACCGGGGTACGCAACTCATGGGATACAGCGCGGATCAGCTCACGCTGCAGCATCAACAGCCGCTGCAACTGCTCGGCCATGCCATTGAAGGCCGCAGCCAGGCGTCCCACCGAGTCAGCCCCCTTGGCCGGTACGCGCGCGTCCAGCTTGCCCTGGGCAATGCTGGTGGCGGCACTTTCCAGCCCCATCAGCCGGTGCTCCAGCTGGCGCACCAGGAAGTAGACGGTGAGGCCGATCAGGGTCAGACCAAGGAAGCCGATCAGCACCAGCATCTGCGGTGGATAAGGGTTCATCTGGTGCAGCGGGCCCATTTCCAGTACCCAGGGCGTGTCCACCATGCCAGCGAACACGCGGATGGAGTCGCCATCCTTGCCCAGCGCCATCACGGTATCGCCCTCGTCCACTCGCCGACGTTGATCGGCGTCGAGGTCCGCCTCCCTCAGCGGGATCAGCCGCAGGTCGAAGCCGAACTGCTTGTTGTCCTTGATGGACGCCAGACGTTGCGGCTGCTCGTTCACCGGGAAGCGCACCAGCTCATCCATCAACAGGTAAACCGTGGCCCGCGCCAGCTGTTCGCTGATCTGCTCGACCTCGCCGGTCAGCATCAGCCGCTCGCTCACGCTGACCAGGCCGAACACCCGCGCGGCATGGGGCCCGGTCTCCTCCACCAGCACCTGGCCACGAATCAGCCGGTTGCGGGCGCTGTTGTCCAGCTTCGAGCCCTCCATGGGCTGCAGCTCCAGGGGTATGCCCAACAGCCGCCCCCAGAGCACCACGGCACGGCGGCGCTCCACTTCGTTCATAGGCTGGAGGTTATCGGCCATCAGGCGAAACGTGCCGCGCGCCAGACTCTCGCGGTACTGGTCGGCACGCACCTGGTTGACCTGGTGAATGGTGAAGACGCCAAGCAGCGCCACCAGCACCAAGGTGACCAGCATGCCGCCATAGATGCGCAGAAAGATCGAATTCATGGACTGTTGCCCGGAAGCTGTGGACCGTCAGCCGGTCCGTCAGAGGCCCACGGCGGCCTCTCTTACGAATAGATAGCCCTTGCTGCGTACCGTCTTGATCAGACGCGGGTGCATGGGGTCATCACCAATCTTCGGGCGGATTCGCGAAATGCGGACGTCGATGGAACGGTCCTGACCGTCGTACTCGATGCCGCGCAGGGAGTTGAAGATCTCCTCGCGGGAGAGGATGCGTCCCGAATTCACCGCCAGCAGCCACAGCAGGTCGAACTCGGCGCTGGTCAGCTCGATGCTGCGCTCGTTCAGCCAGGCTTCGCGCATGGCGTTGTCGATCACCAGCGGGCCGAACTCCAGGCGGCGCTGGTTTTCCACCACTGGCGCTTCTGCCACCGCTTCGCTGCGCCGCAACAGGGCGCGGATGCGCGCCAACAGCACACGCGGGCGCACCGGCTTGCAGACGTAGTCATCGGCGCCCAGTTCCAGGCCAAGGATCTGGTCCATGTCGTCGGTGCGGGCCGTGAGCATCAGGATCGGCCCCTCGTACTGGCCGCGCAGCTTGCGGCAAATGGACAGGCCATCCTCGCCCGGCAGCATCAGGTCCAGCACCACCAGGTCCGGGCGCTCCCTGAGAATGCGCGCCACAGCCTGGCCACCATCGGACTCGATGGCCACCTGCAGGCCGTTGCCTTCCAGGTATTCGCGCGTCAGATCGGCCAGTCGCTGATCGTCTTCGACTATGAGGATTCGCCAGGCTTCTTGCTCCACCACACACTCCCGCAGACAGCGTCAGGACCATCGAAAAAGGGCTCGCATTGTAGCAATGCCGGCTCGATAGCACAGCGCATGCCAAATGAAGGCTAAAACACAAGATATTGTGTTAGCTTGCGACACCGTCTACAGCACCGCTGCCGCCGAAAAACACACCATTTGGCGGCGACGAACGGCAGAGCCTAGAGCCACCGGGCCTTTGCCTCCGTTACTCCGCAGTCACCCACAAATCACCCACAGTTTATCCACAGGCTAGATGTAGTGGGTCGCCTTGCAATGCCCCCAATAGCGCATTATCTTGTACCCCCATCGAGCCCAGCCCCTACATATTGGGGTGAGGGCGTACCACCGGACACAACTAGAATCAAGCGCCAAAGGCTTTTTCAGAGCCTGACCACCGGTGTGTCAATTGCGGTATTTCACCCACCATCCGCCCCAGGCGAGTGGTGTCGGCCCAGGACACAAAGAACGTGACTGGGGGCCGGAAGCCGGTGCGGCGCGAACAGTGCCCACCACTAGGTATTGTGTTGTCACGGCGGTTTAACACCGTGACGTTTGACTTGTAGGGCCAGGAAGGCACTTGAGTCCTGTCCTTCTGCCTCGTAGCACCACGTTTTGCGCTCGGCACCTCGCCGTGCGTATCGCGTTGTGAAAAGGAATGAAGGCGACTCGGGCGCCCTTACATAAATACAGAACATGGAGAACCCCATGCAGACCGACACCACTCGCGAGAACCCGCAGGCCGCAGCGCCGCAGGCAGCAGATTCCAACCAGGATCTGGCCGCCACTGCGCCCGGCCAGCTGCGCGTGATCAAACGCAACGGCACTGTCGTCCCGTACACCGACGACAAGATCACCGTTGCCATCACCAAAGCGTTCCTCGCCGTGGAAGGCGGTACTGCCGCTGCTTCTTCGCGTATCCATGAAACCGTCGCGCGCCTGACCGAGCAGGTCACCGCGACCTTCAAGCGCCGCATGCCTTCCGGTGGCACCATCCACATCGAAGAAATCCAGGACCAGGTCGAACTGGCCCTGATGCGCGCCGGCGAGCAGAAAGTCGCCCGCGACTACGTGATCTACCGCGAATCCCGCGCCCAGGAGCGCTCCAAGCGCAGCGCCGCCAGCGACGTCGCCCAGCCGCACCCGAGCATTCGCATCACCCGCGCCGACGGCAGCCAGCAGCCGCTGGACATGGGCCGCCTGAACACCATCATCAGCGAAGCCTGCGAAGCCCTGGCCGAAGTCGACGGCTCGCTGATCGAGCGTGAAACCCTGAAGAACCTCTACGACGGCGTAGCCGAGAAGGACGTCAACACCGCCCTGGTGATGACTGCCCGTACCCTGGTAGAGCGCGAGCCGAACTACTCCTACGTCACCGCCCGCCTGCTGATGGACACCCTGCGCGCCGAAGCCCTGGGCTTCCTCGGCGTTGCCGAGAGCGCCACCCATCACGAGATGGCCGACCTCTACGCCAAGGCCCTGCCGGCCTACGTGGAAAAAGGCGTCGAGTTCGAGCTGCTCGATCCGCAACTGAAAACCTTCGACCTGGAAAAACTGGGCAAGGCCATCAACCACGAGCGTGACCAGCAGTTCACCTACCTCGGCCTGCAGACCCTGTACGACCGTTACTTCATCCACAAGGACGGCATCCGCTTCGAACTGCCGCAGGTCTTCTTCATGCGCGTGGCCATGGGCCTGGCCATCGAAGAGAAGCAGAAAGAAGAACGCGCCATCGAGTTCTACGACCTGCTGTCGTCCTTCGACTACATGTCGTCGACCCCGACCCTGTTCAACGCCGGCACCCTGCGTCCGCAGCTGTCCTCCTGCTACCTGACCACCGTGCCGGACGACCTGTCGGGCATCTACAACGCGATCCACGACAACGCCATGCTGTCGAAATTCGCTGGCGGCCTGGGCAACGACTGGACGCCGGTACGTGCGCTGGGCTCCTACATCAAGGGCACCAACGGCAAGTCCCAGGGCGTGGTTCCGTTCCTGAAAGTCGTGAACGACACCGCGGTAGCCGTGAACCAGGGTGGCAAGCGCAAGGGCGCCGTCTGCGCGTACCTCGAAACCTGGCACATGGACATCGAAGAGTTCATCGAGCTGCGCAAGAACACCGGTGACGACCGTCGCCGTACCCACGACATGAACACCGCGAACTGGATTCCGGACCTGTTCATGAAGCGCGTGTTCGACGATGGCCAGTGGACCCTGTTCTCGCCGTCCGAAGTGCCGGACCTGCACGACCTGACCGGCAAGGCCTTCGAAGAACGCTACGAGTACTACGAAGCCCTGACCCAGTACGGCAAGATCAAGCTGTTCAAGACCATTCAGGCCAAAGACCTGTGGCGCAAGATGCTCTCGATGCTTTTCGAGACCGGCCACCCGTGGCTGACCTTCAAAGACCCGTGCAACCTGCGCAGCCCGCAGCAGCACGTGGGCGTGGTCCACAGCTCCAACCTGTGCACCGAGATCACCCTGAACACCAACAAGGACGAGATCGCGGTCTGCAACCTGGGCTCGATCAACCTGGTCAACCACATCGTTGATGGCAAGCTGGACACCGCCAAGCTCGAGAAGACCGTCAAGACCGCAGTGCGCATGCTCGATAACGTTATCGACATCAACTACTACTCGGTCCCGCAGGCGCGCAACTCGAACCTCAAGCACCGTCCGGTTGGCCTCGGCATCATGGGCTTCCAGGACGCGCTGTACCTGCAGCACATCGCCTACGGCTCCGACGCGGCCATCGAGTTCGCCGACAAGTCCATGGAAGCGGTGAGCTACTTCGCCATCCAGGCGTCCTGCGACCTGGCCGACGAGCGTGGCGCCTACGAGACCTTCGACGGCTCCCTGTGGTCCAAGGGCATCCTGCCGCTGGACTCCCAGCAGATCCTCATCGAAGCCCGTGGCCAGAAATACATCGACGTCGACCTGACCGAGTCCCTGGACTGGGCCCCGGTTCGCGAGCGCGTCAAGAAAGGTATTCGTAACTCGAACATCATGGCCATTGCGCCGACCGCGACCATCGCCAACATCACCGGCGTATCGCAGTCCATCGAGCCGACCTACCAGAACCTCTACGTGAAATCGAACCTCTCCGGCGAATTCACTGTGATCAACCCCTACCTGGTACACGACCTCAAAGCCCGTGGCCTGTGGGACCCGGTCATGGTCAACGACCTGAAGTACTACGACGGTTCCGTGCAGCAGATCGAGCGCATCCCGCAAGACCTGAAAGACCTGTACGCCACCGCCTTCGAAGTCGAGACCAAGTGGATCGTCGACGCCGCCAGCCGCCGCCAGAAGTGGATCGATCAGGCCCAGTCCCTGAACCTCTACATCGCCGGCGCCTCCGGCAAGAAGCTGGACGTGACCTACCGCATGGCTTGGTACCGTGGCCTGAAAACCACCTACTACCTCCGCGCCCTGGCCGCCACCAGCACCGAGAAGTCGACCATCAACACCGGCAAGCTGAACGCCGTATCCGCAGGTGGCAGCGAAACCCTGCAAGCCGCTCCTGCTGCAGCGCCGGCACCGGCTCCGGTGCCCAGCGCGTGCTCCATCGATAACCCCGACTGCGAAGCGTGCCAATAAGGCATCGCACGGGGCCGCTCCCTCCCCTCTCCCTCTGGGAGAGGGGCCGGGGGTGAGGGAAAACTCATCCAGCACCGATATCCGAACAGCCACACCCACAAACCGGGTGTGCACAAGCCAGGGCAATTCACCGCCCGGCCATGAACCACCGCTTTAGCGTGCACCGTCATTCACGCATCCAGATACCAGGAGAGGAACCATGCTCAGCTGGGACGAATTCGACAAAGAAGACCCCACCGAAGCCAAGGCAGCCCCCGCTGTTGCCCAGGCCGCCGCCAAGAACATCGACAAGCTCGACGACGAAGCCGCCGGCTCCGTTGAAGACGCCCGCGCCGTATCGGCCGACGACTCCGACGCCGTCGCCCGCGCCAAGAAGGCCCTGGACGCCCTCGACATCCAGGAAGGCCTGGACGACCTCGAAGGCTCCGCCGCGCGCGTACAGGTTGGCGACAAGCAGATGATCAACGCCCGCGCCGACCTCAACCAACTCGTACCCTTCAAGTACGACTGGGCCTGGCAGAAGTATCTGGATGGTTGCGCCAACCACTGGATGCCGCAAGAAGTGAACATGAACGCCGACATTGCCCTGTGGAAGAGCAAGGACGGCCTCTCCGAAGACGAGCGCCGCATCGTGATGCGCAACCTCGGCTTCTTCTCCACCGCCGACTCCCTGGTTGCCAACAACCTGGTGCTGGCCGTGTACCGCCTGATCACCAACCCCGAATGCCGCCAGTACATCCTGCGCCAGGCCTTCGAAGAAGCGATCCACACCCACGCCTACCAGTACTGCATCGAGTCGCTGGGCATGGATGAAGGCGAGATCTTCAACATGTACCACGAGATTCCCAGCGTCGCGAAGAAAGCGTCCTGGGGCCTCAAGTACACCCGCTCGATCTCCGACCCCGAGTTCAAGACCGGCACCCCGGAGACCGACCGCCAGTTCCTGCGCAACCTGATCGCCTACTACTGCGTACTGGAAGGCATCTTCTTCTACTGCGGCTTCACCCAGATTCTCTCCATGGGCCGCCGCAACAAGATGACCGGCACCGCTGAGCAGTTCCAGTACATCCTGCGCGACGAATCCATGCACCTGAACTTCGGCATCGACGTGATCAACCAGATCAAGATCGAGAACCCGCACCTGTGGGATGCCCAGATGAAGGACGAAGCCACCCAGATGATCCTGCAGGGCACCCAGCTGGAGATCGAATACGCTCGCGACACCATGCCGCGCGGCGTACTGGGCATGAACGCCGCGATGATGGAGGACTACCTCAAATTCATCGCCAACCGCCGCCTGACCCAGATCGGCCTGAAAGAGGAATACCCGGGCGCGACCAACCCGTTCCCGTGGATGTCCGAAATCATGGACCTGAAGAAAGAAAAGAACTTCTTCGAGACGCGCGTCATTGAATACCAAACGGGTGGCGCACTGAGCTGGGATTGAGTCCGGGTCACGTAGTTTTTCAACAAACACTGAAACTTTTTCACTGAATGTTGAAACGAATGCACCGAGACGGTGCAGAGCCGCTGCCTGGGGAGGCAGCGGTGCCAGCCATCCAAGGGTGGCTTTGGTAACAGGGCAAGGCCATTAGCCCCAAAGGAACTGGGGTAGAAAGGAGTAAGAGAAAGGGCCGGTGAGCGTTGCTCACTGGCCCTTTTCTTTGGATGGAATATCCGCTATCGGCCGATTCTGTTGAAAAAATCCCTCTGCGATTTCGGCCAATCAAAGAGCCCTTGATCAGTCGGTCAATCTGTTACAACAGCTCCAAGGCCTTTTACGCGGACAGGCCGAACAAAGCCGAAGGCATGTAGAGCAGGTCGCTCTCGTCCATCGGCGGGAGAAACTCCCCACCCAGCTGCAAAATCGCCAGAACGTGGCCAGGAAAGCCTACAGGGATACCACTAGGTTTGTCGTCGAATGTCGCAGAACGGCATCCAGGGCCGGGAGATTGCAGGTTGCACCAAGCATTGGTCGATACGCTATTTGACCGACATATCCTCTTCGCATCGGTCATGTACTCAGAGGGGCGTCGGCCTGATCGACGCGCTCTCTGAAATTTCCCTTGGTGGCACCTGGATTGGCATGCACCTTGGAACAGGTCCGCCACGTGAAAGGCGGGGCCTGCCTCATTCAGCGCTCATGCAAGTAGCAACGATCTTGTGCCCATCGAGATCACGCACGTACGCCGCATAGACATTGGGGCCGAAATCACGAAGACCGGGGGCACCCGCGTCGCTGCCCCCAGCCTGCAACGCCAGCCTGTGAAACTCATCCACCGCCACCCGGCTTTTTGCCACGAAGCCGATTGTCACGCCATTACCCATGGTGGCGACGTTACCATCGGCGGGTTTCAGGACCACAAAACGCTGCCCCGCCCCGCCCCAGACGGAGGCATTGTCCTTGTTGGCCATATTCCCGTAGCCCAGCGCAGGCAGCACCGCATTGTAGAAATCGCGGGCCTTCTCCAGGTCGTTGGTGCCCAGGGTCACATGCGTAAACATGACTACAGCTCTCCAGTGATAGCGATTATTTTTTGCTCGGTAATCCCCGCGAGCGGTCAGCCTGAAGAGCGCGCAAGCGGCTTCCTGGCGGATGGCTCAGGTTATCCAGGCGGGCTGTTTCCCTGGCGTCTCCCCTCGCCATCGAGGGTGCGTACGGTTTTCGCCAGGTAAAGCGCCACTGCATTCGGTGCCCAGTTTCCAGCCGGTTCAAGCAGGCGCCGCCGCACGAAACGATAGTCCCGGAGTGGAGCCTTCAGTGCCTGCGCAATGCCACCGTCGCGCTCGGCCACTTCGGCGAAGCGTTGCTCGATGTCAGTATCCAGTGCAGTAAGCGCCTGCTCGTCGAGAATCCAGATATCGCCCCCGAAGTTCGGGAAGGAGGCCATCTGGTATGACAGCAGTATCCGTCCGATATCGTGGCTGAGCACATGCAGCCCGCTTTGCGCCTGCGCCACCTCGGGCGCAGCGTCGTAGCGTTCGGATAGCGATTTTTCCAGGTGAACATGTGCCTCTATGAGGCCCGGCAACCAGCGTGCGTAGGCGGGCCATACCGAACGCGAGTCTGCGACGCTCTGCGGCAAGTGCTTGAGGTCGGCAACCGCATCGTCGAGCCGGCGGACTTGTTCGGAGAGCGAGGCATCGTCGGCTTGCCCGGACAACTCGCGCAGCCGATTTAGGTTTTGGTTAAAGGCCTCTAGGTTCTCGGTCTCGTAGGGAATGCCGTTGAGGTTGTAGTAGAGAAGGACGTTGACCGTCGCCATCGTCGCCATCGTGCGCATCTCCTGAAGCGCCTGACGGTCCGGTGCCCCCAGCGCCTCGCCCCTGGCGCAAGCCAGCAGCATCAGTATCAGCAAGTAGTTCAGCAAACGGCTTTTATCGTTGTTGTCGCGTTTCAAGACGCCCTTCCTTCACAAACTATGTCGGCACCTACCCCGTGATCGACGACTCAAATCCTTACTCAGGCTTGAAGGCAATATCGTCGAGCTACCCTGGGCATTAGCTGAAATCCCCATCGGTCAATACCGACCAATCGCGCCACTCTTCAATCTCCCGAGCCACTGCCGCAAGCTTTCCTGTTACCACTTGCAGGGCGTCGGAACCTGCTAGATAGCGCAATGGTGGATTTTCTTCAGCAGCCAACCGAACCAGAACCGCTCCCAGCTTGGCCGGGTCGCCTTTCTGCCGATGGTTATTGGCCTCCGACGAAGCCTTGATCTTCCTGCTGAACTCGGCGTAGTCCTCCAGCCTCTTTCCGCCCAAGACAGCCGAGGTGCCGTCGAGGAAATCGGTGCGGAACGCCCCCGGCTCGACGATAGTGACGCGGATGCCGAACTGCGCCACCTCCTGCGCGAGCGCTTCGGAGAAGCCCTCCACGGCAAACTTCGCCGAGCAGTACAACGCAGCGCCGCCCATGCCAGCCATGCCGGCGATCGACGAGACATTGAAGATGTGCCCAGCCCGCTGCCGACGCATCACCGGCAAAACAGCGCGGCACACGTGGAATATTCCGAAGACGTTGGTTGCGAACTGCCGCCCGGCCGCCTCATCGTCGTTCTCCTCGAACGGCCCCAACTGACCGTAGCCGGCGTTGTTCACCACCACATCGACACGCCCGAAATGCCGCACAGCCTCCTCAACCACCGCAGCAGCTTGGCCTTCGTCAGTCACGTCTAATTGCAGCGGCAGCACACGGCCTCCGTAGGGTGCGTACAGCACCTCGAGTCGGGCGAGATTGCGTCCCGTCGCCACTACGTTGGCTCCGGCCTCCAGCGCCGCCTTGGCGATTTCTGCGCCGATGCCACGGGAAGCCCCCGTGACGAACCATGTCTTGTTCATTGTTGTTCTCCAGGTTCGGTGGACTACGCAACCTGCCGTCACCCACTTCGTACCGGCAGATTCCTGCAAATCATATGAACAAATTTTTTAATTATGTTCAAATAGTATTCACAAGAATCTGGTGCAAAAGTCGATGCCACCGCCTTGCAACCCACCCTTGAGGAGTACGCCGTGCTGATCGATATCCATGCCCACCTCGTGACGAAGGGAATGCTGAATCGCCATGAGTTCTGGGGCCCCTTCATGAAAACCACCGGCTTCACTGTCGGGCACTTCTCCCTGGGCACCAAGCAGCCGTCCAAGGCGCTGAACGACGCTGAAGCCGAGGCCAACTTGCTGGCACGTATGACCCACGAAAGCCGTCGCCGGCTGATGGCCGAGCGCGGCGTGGACAAGCTGGTGGTATCCGCGCCCTCGCATGCTTTCATGTACTGGGCCGGAGAATTCGGAACCGAGTACGCTCGCATCTGCAACGACGAGATGTCCGCCTATTGCCGCCAGGACCCACAGCACTTCGACTTCTGGTGCCATGCCAACCTGGCCGAGCCGGATGCGGCGGTGCGGGAAATTGAACGCGCCGTTACCCAACTGGGCGCCAAGGGCGTCTGCGTCGGCGGCACTAACTTCAACGGCATCGAGACCCATGACGAACGCCTGTTCCCGGTCTGGGAGAAGATCGAGCAACTGGACGTGCCAATCATGGTGCACGGCTTCAACCAGTCCATTTACTGGGGCGAAAAGCACACCGACGACAAGTTCGAGACCACGTCGATCATTGGCGACTGCGTCGACGAAACGCTGTTTTTCTGGTACCTGATCTGCGGCGGTGCGCTGGACGCATTCCCCAATCTCAAGGCTTACATCACCCATGCCGGAGGCATGGCGGTATTCCAGCTCGGCCGACTATGCGAATTGAACAACGCCATGGCGCCGGACGCGCGCAACCGAAGGCCGTTGATGGAGTACTTGCCGAACTTCTACTTTGATCTCGATGTACATGCGCCCGGCTTACGCCGCGGCGTAGTCGAAGTGGTCGGAGTGGACCGTCTGGTCTATGGGACAAACTTCGGGGGTGCCTATGCGCATGGCGATCTCACCGCGAACCTGGATCTGTCCGATGAAGACCGGGAGAAGATTCGCAGCGGCAATGCCATCCAACTGCTCAAACTTGATGTACCTGGCGCAAACTGATTCCGACCAGTAAAAGCTTCGGCCCGCGATGTCGTGGGCCACGCTTCCTTAGGCATCGAGGCGCTGAATCACCAGCTCTACTCAATCACGGTTCGGAGCGGTCTTGGGCGCTCCTTGCACAACCGCGACTCCAATCAAAATCAACCCGCCGCCATGTGGCAGACGCCTACGTCCAGGGGGTGGCAGGTAACTGCCATCCCTACAGCCACCCTTAGGTGGACGTTCGCGCAAATTCCGCGCAGAAACATAAGTTTTTGGCGTAAACGATTTCGCTCAAACCGCCATATTGTCGATCAGGCGAGTGCTACCTAGCCACGCCGCAACCATGAGGCGGGCAGGAGATAGCAGAGTATCAACTGGCTCGAGGGTAGATGCATCACGAAGGTCTAGATAGTCAATTGGAGAAAAACCAGCCTGTTCCAACCGAGTCTTGGCTGTGAGAAGAGTTTGGGAGACTGGTTCTCCCATCCTAAGTGACTCGGCCGCTGCACCTAAGACTCTGGGGATTGTCGCTGCGTTAATGCGTTGATCGGGGCTGAGATAGGCGTTGCGTGAAGAAAGCGCTAGACCATCCTCCGCGCGATCAGTTGGGCAGCCTACGACTTCAACGCCTGTGTCCAGGTCATGGGCCAAGCGTCGAACCATTGCGAGTTGCTGGAAGTCTTTTTCTCCAAAAATCGCCACATCTGGACGAACCTGGTTGAAGAGCTTAAGTACTACGGTTGCGACTCCCTCAAAATGCCCCGGTCTTGTGGCACCGTCTAAGTCGCGAGTAATGCCTGATACTAAAACGCTGGTTGAGTAACCCGCCGGGTACATCGTTTCGACATTCGGCGCCCAAACCAAGCTAACACCGGCCTCTGCAAGCAGCCTTAAATCGGTCTGTTCCTGCCGTGGGTAGTCCGCATAATCCTCATTGGGACCAAACTGACGGGGGTTCACAAAAATAGACACAACGACGTGCTCTGCTCGAATGGTGGCCGCGTTTACCAATGCCAGGTGGCCGTCATGCAATGCACCCATGGTCGGCACCAAAGCCACGCGACCACCTGTGCGACGAAGATCTGCAATTGCTGCTCTCAAGCAAGCAACAGTACGAGCGATTTGCATCTGACCGATGAGTCCTTCTGCGCTGAGTAATTGTGATGCTGATACTGCCGCAACAATATGGGATTAAAAACCATCCTGCTCTGGAGCGCACCCAACGGGCGGTTCGCGATCAATCATGAGTCTGGCCTGCTGTAATCATGAAGGGTGTGTTGACCGGACGCTTGCAATGGAACCAACGGCAAGGCGGTTGACTACAGTGCATCCCGCCCAAATCAACGCGGCAAGAATGGGAAGCGAAAGGATCATCAGAGGCTCACCCCGTCGCAATCACGCCATCAGCAAGACAGGCGCAGATTGGCCAAACGCCGCCCCTGCCCCCTTAGGTGGACGGGCCCAGATAGTACCCAACCGCAACGGCGTACTTGCCTACCTTGCGTAGCAGAGTGCTCTTCTGTTCGATGCGGCCGTTCGCGGGATTACGCCATGTGTAAGCAACCTCGCCCACCTCGTTGCTCTTCAGTATGTCCAGCATCTGCATACCAATAGGCTGCTGGTCGGCAGACTGCAGAGCGCGGAAATCAGTACCCGCGAGGCGCAAGTTGAAGCCGTGGGCACTGAACTTCTGCGTATCCAGATCAACGACAAATACATAGAGATCGTCGCGGATGAAATCAGCATCCAAGGCATTGATACGCTCGATGGTTTTCTGTGCGTCGGCAGCGATCGCCGCGGCGGCACGCCCCAGAAGGTCGACTGCCGCAGACTTACTGGAACGAGGCATGTAGTAACCCGCAGCGAATATTTGTTCGCCGACGCGCTGATAGAACACCCTCTTGCGCTCCGTCTTGCCATCGCTCCAGTTCAGCCAGCGATACTCGGCACTACGCACCTTCCCATCCTCCGGAACAGACAGGGCGTCCTTGAAGGCCCTATGTAACTCACCGTCGAGAACACTGCTGACGTTCCGCCCGACCAAAATGACCGAAGGCCCTCCGCTGGCCAACATCACCCCATTGGTATCCACGACATAGACATACATCTCACCGTCGACGAACCCGCCTTGACGACTGAAGTCAACCCACGCGGCCGGCCCTTTGATTCTGTACAAAGCAACGGCCTTGTTCAGGAGCCGAGTCGCGCGTTCAGTTTCTTGCGCATAGTCTTCGTCGATCTGCGCAAATGCGCTGGACAAGGAAGCCAGCCCAAACAGCACTAGCAAGACGTCACGGAAGATTGACCACATGTGTGTCCCCACTCTTCAACTGCGGTTCTTCGACAATGGGAGCTTGTTTGCTCAAAGGTTACGGCCAATGATCTCCTTCATGATCTCAGACGTACCTCCATAGATACGTGCGACACGAGCATCGACCCAAGCCCGACTGATCTTGTACTCGCTCATGAAGCCGTAGCCGCCGTGCAACTGGAGGAACTCGTCGAGTAACTTGCCCTGCATCTCCGAGCCGAGCAGCTTAGCCATGGCGGCGACATCCGCCGGCAGTTCGCCGCACATCACTTTGGCCAGGCAATCGTCGACGAACACTCGCAGCATGGTTGCCTGCGCCTTGGCCTCGGCCAGCTTGAAGCGGGTGTTCTGGAAGTCCAGCACCGGTTTACCGAACACCTTGCGTTCGCGGGTGTACTCAATGGTTTCCTCGAGCAGGGTATGGATCGACTGCGCAGCACGGATAGCGATGATCAGGCGCTCCCAAGCCAGCTGATGAGTCAGGTACTTAAAGCCCTGTCCCTCCTCACCCAGACGGTTGCTGGCCGGCACACGCACCTCGTCGAAGAACAGCTCAGCAGTGTCCTGACCTTTGAGGCCGATCTTCTCCAACAGACGCCCCTTGGAGAAACCCTTTCGCTCCTCTTCGATGCAGATCAGCGTCAGCTCCTTGGCCGCCGGATCGAGCTTGGTAGCGGTGACCATCAACCCGGCGTTGCCGCCATTGGTGATGAAGGTCTTCTGCCCGGAAACGATGTAATCTTCGCCATCGCGGCGCGCCAGGGTGCGCATCGAGCGCAGGTCGCTGCCAATGCCCGGCTCGCTCATGGCGATCACGCCGATCAGCTCGCCGCTGACCATGCGCGGCAGCCACTTCTGCTTCTGCTCCTCGGAGCCATAGGCGACGATGTAGGGCGCTACGATCTCCGAGTGGGTGGTGAAACCCACGGCGGTGGCATTGGCCCGCGCCAGCTCCTCGATCATCACAGCGGAGTGGCCGAAATCACCGCCGGAACCGCCATATTCCTCCGGCACAGTGGAACACAGCAGGCCAAGCTCGCCAGCCTTCAGCCAGACGTCCTTGGGCACGATGCCGTTCTTTTCCCACTCATGCAGGTGGGGCGCGATCTCACGGTCGACGAAACGTCGTGCCAGCTCGCGGAACATATTGTGGTCTTCACGGAAAACGCCACGCATTGCACTCACTCCAATTCAGTCGGTTTCTCAACGATCCAGATATTCCGGCTTGCGCTTGTCCATGAAGGCGGCGACCGCCTCCTGGTGATCTTCCGTGTGATGGGCCAGGGACTGGTAGGCGGCGGACAGCTCCAGCAGAGAATCGAGGCGCATGTGCTGGCCTTCACGCAGCAGACGTTTGCACAGGCGTAGGGCATGGCCCGGGTTGCTGGCGATACGCTGAGCCAGGGAGTGCGCTTCGGCCTGCAGGGTTTCATGTGTGCAAACCTGCTCCACCAACCCCCACTCCAGCGCCTTGGCGGCGTTGATGGTGTCACCGGTGAAAGCCATCAGGCTGGCCTTGGGGATGCCGATGACGCGCGGCAGCAGCCAGGCGCCACCATCGCCGGGAACTATGCCTAGGCGCACGAAGCTTTCGGCGAACAGCGCCGAACTGGAAGCCAGGCGGATGTCGCACATGCAGGCCAGGTCTAGGCCGGCGCCAATCGCCGGACCATTGACTGCGGCGATCACCGGGATGTCCAGCTCGTACAACGCCAATGGGATCCGCTGGATGCCGTCACGATAGGTATTGCGCAGCTCAAAGGGCGAGCCGGCGAAGATACCCTCGCGGCTACGCATGTCCTTGACGTTGCCACCGGCGCAGAAGGCGCTGCCGTTGCCGGTCAGCACCATGACCCGTGCCGAGCGGTCCCTGCGCAGTTCAGCGCAAAGGTCGACGAACTCCTGGATCTGCTCCGGTGAGGTCAGCGCATTACGGGTTTCCGGATGATTCATGCGCACAGTGACGATGCCGCCATCCCGCTCAATCTGCAGAAATGGATTCATGGCGTAGGCCCCTCGAGTTCTGGTAGAGGTTGTTTCGCATGCTCTGTGAGCAACGGCCAGTAGCCATTGCCACCACTGGCGCAGACCAGTTGGCCGATGCGTTGGCTCCACAGGCTGGCCGAGCCGAACTCGCTGCGCCAGGCCCACAGACGCCGTGACAGCAGGTGCAGCGAGTATTCCTGGGTGAAGCCTATGGCGCCGTGAACCGAATGGGCGATGCCGGCAGCGCTACTGGCCGCCTCGGCGGTGCTGACCTTGGCGACGGCGATCGTTAGAGAGGCCAGGTTTGTGTCCGACTCGACGAAAGCCGCTTCCGCAGAGATGCCGGCCGCGGCCGCCTGCTCGGCGAACACTGCAAGCTGCTGCTGGATGGCCTGAAAAGCGCCGATCGGGCGACCAAACTGAGAGCGCTCGCCGGCATAAGTGGAAGTCATCTCCAGCAGCGCCTGCGAGGCGCCGGCGATCTGCGCGGAACGCAGCAATGCACCACACAGCAGCAGGACGTCAGCCGGGACTCCCGGCGGCAAAGGCGCGCTGGCGCGCACCGGGGCCGCACTGAAGCGCAGGCCGTCCCGCGGCTCGCCAGCCACGTTCAGGCCCTCGCTCTGCTCGGCCGCCTCGGCGCGTGCAAGCAGCACCACGCAGGGCGTGCCGGCGTCATCGGCAATGGCCACCACGGCTTCGGCGTGCCGCCCCCAGGGCACGTCATGCACGGCGCCATCCACCTTGCCATCACACAGGCCGAGCTGGGCATCGGCGGCAAAGCTTAGGGCGCCGCTCTGCCCTTCGAGTCCAGCCTGACCGAGCAGCCAATTGGCCACCAGCGCCTCGCCCAAAGGGATAGGCGCGGCAAACCGCCCGACGGCGCGTACCAGCACATAGAGTTCGGCCCAACCCGCCTCGGCGCCCCCCAGGACCTCCGGTACGCCGGCCATGGTAAACCCAGACTCTTCCACGGCGGTCCACAGTTTGGCGGCCCATACGCCGTCTTCGCAGCCGAGCACGTATTCCGGCGTGGCCAGGTCGCCGAGCAGACGCTCGATGGTCGATTCGAATAGTTCTCGCATGATTATCGCAACCCCAGACCGCGCGCGATGATGCCGCGCAGGATTTCGCGGGTGCCTCCGCGCAGTGAGAAGGAGGGCGCCATCTGCATCAGATAGGCCAGGACCCGGGCATGCTCGCTGCCGCCACTCAGGCGCGGCTCGGCCTCGACCAGCAATTGAGCGACCTCGGGAATCTCCTGCTCGAACAGGTTGCCCAGGTCCTTGACGCAGGAAGCGGCCCAAGTAGGGTGCTCGCCGGCGGCCAATTGCGCGGTGACCGCCAGCGACATGTTGCGCAGGGTCACCAGCTTCGCCGTGAGGCGGCCGATTTCGCGGCGTTGAAGGGCGTCGGGGGTACTACCCAGGGTGTCGACAAGTGTTTTCAGCAACGCCATGCAGCTCAGGAAACGCTCCGGACCGCTGCGCTCGAAAGCCAATTCGGCGGTCACCTGCTCCCAGCCCTTGCCCTCGGCCCCAATCAGCGCATCGGCGGACAGCTGGACGTTGTCGAAGAACACCTCGTTGAAATGCTCGCCGCCGGCCAGGTCGCGGATCGGGCGGATGATGATCCCCGGCAGGCTGAGGTCGACGATAAACTGTGACATCCCTTCATGGCGTGCCGCCTGCTTCTCGCCGGTACGCACCAGGGCGATCATGAAATGCGAGTGCTGGGCGTTGGTGGTCCACACCTTTTGCCCATTGAGCAGCCAGCCGGCCTCGTTGCGCTGGGCCGAAGTCTTGATCGAGGCCAAGTCGGAGCCGGAGTTCGGCTCGCTCATACCGATGCAGAAGTAGCTTTCACCACGGCAGATAGGCGGCAGATAGCGGTCTTTCTGCGCTTCGCTGCCGAAGCGGTTGATCAGCGGCCCACTCTGCCGGTCGGCGATCCAGTGCGCCGACACCGGCGCACCCGCGGCAAGCAGCTCCTCGATGACCACGTAGCGCGAGAAGGGCCCGGCCTCGCTGCCGCCATACTGCTTCGGCAATGCCATGCCGACCCAGCCCCGACTACCGAGCTTGCGACTGAAGTCCGCATCGAAGCCCATCCAGGACTGCGCCCTGGAGGTCGCAGGGTACTCGGCGAGATTGTCCTTGAGGAATTCCCGTACTTCGCTGCGAAGCGACTCCGCCTCGGGAGGAATCCTGCTGTAGGTAAATTGAGCAATAGACATGCGTACTCTCGAAAACTGGCAGGCGATCGAACCTGTACGCCCTCTCCCGTCACAGCGGGAGAGAGCACGTCAGGAACCCCTCAGAGAGCGGTACCGGCGTCCGCCTTGGCGAACATCGCATTGATGTCGCCGGAGGTGACCGGCTTGCCGTCCGCACGCCCATGATCGGCGCCGCCGAGGCCGAGAGCCGGCTCGGTCTTCACATGGGCGGCCTTGGCACGCAGGGCGCCAACGGTGCAGTTCTCCCGGCCGAGGATGGCGAACGGATCGTAGGAGAACTCGCGCATGGCGTTGAGGTGGGTGACCTTGTCGATGGTTTCCTTAGGCAAGTGCTGCAGGCCGACCCAGGCGCTTTCTGGCGAGTGCGGCCAGGTGCAGTCGGAGTGCGGGTAGTCGCTTTCCCAGGTGACCATGTCTTCGTTCATGAACTTCAGGTTCTGCAGACCGAAGTTGTCTTCGATGAAGCAGGTGATGAAGTGCTTGTGGAAGATGTCGCTGGGCAGCTTGCCGCCGAAGTTCGAGTTGGTCCAGGCGTTGTGGTGGCGATGGGTGAAGTCGGCACGCTCCAGCAGGTAGGGGATCCAGCCAATGCTTCCCTCGGACAGGGCCATGCGCAGGTTGGGGAACTTCTTCCACATCGGCGCCCAGATCCAGTCGGCCGCCGAGTTAGCAATGGAGATCGGCATGGAGGTGATCCAGGCGTCAATTGGCGACAGGTCGGAGGCGTGGTTGGCCTTAACCCCGGTGCCGATGTGGCAGCAGATCACCACGTTGTTGTCGGCACAGGCCTTCCACAGCGGGTCCCAGTAATCGCTGTGGATCGACGGGAAGCCGTGCATCGCCGGGTTGTCGGACAGCGACACGGCATGCACACCCTGCTTGGCCAGGCGCTCGACTTCGGCGGCGGCGGCCTGCATGTCCCACCAGGGCACCAACATCAGCGGGATGAAACGGCCCGGCGCGGCATTGCACCAGTCATGCAGGTGCCAGTCGTTGTAGGCCTGGATCGCCGCCAGGGATACCTCACGGTCGGCATGCACCTGGAAACGCTGGCCGGCAAAGCCGGGGAAAGTCGGAAAGCACAGCGAACCGAGCACGCCATTGGCGTTCATGTCATCGACACGGTCGCTGATGTTCCAGGTGCCACGGCGCATCTGGTCGTAGCCCAGCGGCTCCATGCCGTACTCCTCCTTGGGACGGCCAACCACCGAGTTGAGGCCCATGTAACCGGTAGCCTGCTCCTCGAAAACCCATACATCACGCTCTCCGCGCTTGACGACATGCGGCTCGCGTCCCTTGAAGCGGGCAGGCATGTGGCGAGCAAAGGCATTTGGCGGCTCGATTGCGTGATCATCGACGCTGACGAGAATCAGATCTTCAACCTTCATTGTTGTTTTCCCCTTCGCTTAATGGGTTCTTGAAGTGCCTTTGATCATAGAGCACGCTAGAAAAAAACTAAACACTTTTTTTAAATATGTTCAATTAGTCGGCATTCCGATCGTCTCTCTCCTGCGCCACCAAGCTCCCCACGGAAGGCACCGCGCGAACGGGACACGTATTGCCGCCCCTGCCGCGCCCGGCAATGCCACTCAGTCCCAGATCACGTGTACGTGATGAGGACCGCGCAACTGCGCCCCGATGATCTCCGGAGCCGGCTTGTCCGGATCGAGGCGGATGTTCGGCATCAGGTCGAGGATGGCGTTGAGCGCACAGTTGATCTCCGTCTTGGCGACGAACTGGCCAATACACATATGCGGGCCGAAGCCGAAGCCAAATGACGGTTTAGCGCGGCGGTCGATGTTGAACGTATCGGCATTCTCGAATGCGTCCTCGTCGCGGTTGGCCGAGGTGACGATGCACGAGACCATGGCTCCCTGGGGAATAGCCACACCACGGATCTCCACGTCCTTGGCCGCCTGGCGCACCTTGAAGGTGGCCACCGGCTCGTAGCGCACGGCTTCGTCGATGGCCTTGGGTACCAGGCTGCGGTCCTCGCGGATGCGCGCCAACAACTCCGGTCTCTCCAGCAGCAATGTCATCAGCGTGCCGAATGTACGCGTGGTCGTTTCGCTGGCCGCGGGCAGCAGCGAGCGGACGAAGGTGGTGATTTCGTGATCGTCCAGCGAACGGCCTTCGTACTCGGCACGGATCAGCCGGCTGATCAGGTCGTCGCCTGTGGCGCCCTGGGAGCGGCGCTGCGCCACCACCACCTTGACCACGTCGTAGAGTGCCTGCGCGGCCTCCATCGCCGCACCGCGCGCGGCCACGGCTTTCTCGGGGTCGACCTGCGGGCCAGCCAGAATGGCCAGGGCCCAGGCGGCGTACTGTTCGATTTCCTCGGGGCGGTCCTCGGGGAAGCCGATTAGCGAGTAGATCACGCGAATGGGGAAGTACAGGGCGAACTCCATGATGTCCGCACCCTTGCTGGCCACCATGGGCTGCAAGTATTCCTCGCGGATGACCCGGTCTATCTTGGTTTCCTTCCAGCGATTGACCGTCTCAGGCATGAACACCGGCTGCAGCAGGCTGCGGATGTTCTTGTGCGCCTCACCGTCCATCGCCGTGAGGATCAGGCCATCGAAGAACGAACCAAGCCCCTCGGCGATGAAACCGCTGGTGAAGTTGGTCGCATCACGCATCACCGCCATGACGTCGTCGTACTTGAACAGGGTGAAAGCGGGGCGGTCAGGATCTAGCCCGGCAATCGACGGTACGCCCAGGCGCGCCATGAAGTTCTCCGGGAGAACGGGGGATTTCTCGCGCATTTCGCGATACACCGCGTGCAGATCGATGTCGGCGCCACGGTAATTGCTCGCGACATTGGCGAAGACCTGCTCCAAATTGCTTTGGGACGAGGCGGACATGGACGTCTCCTTTCTTATTGTGCACTATCGGAATGCATGGCCTCACGAGGCCATGCCTTACCCGGCATCTTAGGCATTCACTGTCTATATTTGAACGATTTTTTACATTATGACTAACTATCCAAGAGACCCCACGAGACCAAGTGGCGACAAGCAACTAGCTCAATAGGCCTGCTGGACATAAGTCATACGACCACCAGCCAGCATCAGGGCGCAGAACATGTTAATTTCTGCCACCTGCGCCGGGCTGAAGAACTCCTCCATCCGCGCATAGTGCCCGTCGTCGATGGCCATGTAGTCGCCGGCGAACAGTTCGGCAAAACGCAGGGCCGCCCGCTCGGCGGGCGTGAAGCGCTCGCTGTCCGTCGCCAGGCAGGCGATGTCCTCTTCGCTGACCGCGTCGGATTTGCGCGCCAGCTGGCAGGCGTGGCAGGTGGTGATGCTGGCGATCTTCAGTCGCAGCAGTTCGCGCAGCCGCTCGTCGAGCAGACTGTCCCGGTAGAAGCCGGTCATCAACTCCAGCCAGGCCTGCGCCAGGGCTGGGCGGTGTGCCCAGACCTGGACCGGCCTGCTGGAACTGAGCATGCGATTTGCCCGCCCCTGGGCGATGGCATCGCGCAGCGCGGCCGGCATCTCGTCCAGCGGTACCATGGGAATCCGCGACGTGCTCAATCGAGGCGCTCGATGACGGTCGCGGTGCCCATGCCGCCGGCGCAGCAGATCGCCTGCAAGCCATAGCGGGCGCCACGCCGCTCCAGTTCGTTGAGCAGCGTGGTCATTAGCCGCGCACCACTGGCGCCGAGCGGATGGCCCAGGGCGATGGCACCGCCATTGACGTTGAGCCGTTCGTGCGACACACCGGTTTCGCGCATCCAGGCCAGCGGCACCGAGGCGAAGGCCTCGTTGACTTCGAACAGGTCGATGTCGTCGATGCGCAGGCCGGCCTTTTCCAGCACCTTATAGGTGGCGGCGATCGGTCCGGTGAGCATCAGCGTAGGGTCGGCGCCCACGGTGGTGAAGGCGCGGATTCGCGCACGCGGCCTGAGCCCAAGTCGCTGCGCCATTTCAGCTGACATCAGCAGCAACGCCGCCGCGCCGTCGGAAATCTGCGAGGAGTTGCCGGCAGTGATGCGCCCGCCCTCCGGGCGGAAGCTGGTTTTCAGGGTCGACAGCTTCTCCCGAGAGGTGTCGCGGCGAATAGTTTCATCGGCACGCAACGCCGCCGCGGGCTCGCTAAGGCCCCGCTCACGCAGGGCCTCGACCGGCACCTCGACGATCTCGTTGGCGAAACGCCCGGCATCCGCCGCGGCCGCCGCACGGCTGTGACTGGCGAAGGCATAGTCGTCGAGCTCGTCACGGCTGAGCGACCACTTGTCGGCTATGCGTTCGGCAGCCTCGCCCTGGCTGGTCAGTTCGTAGCGCTCGGCCGCCATCCAACCGAAAGCCTCGCCATGGATCTCACGGTTGCTGCCCATGGGCACCCGGCTCATGTTCTCCGCCCCGCCGGCGACCACAATGTCAGCGGCGTCGGTGGCGATGGCGCCGGCGGCAAGATGCACCGCCACCTCGCCAGAACCGCATTTGCGGTCAACGGTCAGGCCGGGAATGGTCACTGGCCAGCCGGCGCCGAGCAGCGCGGTGCGGGCGATGTTGGCCGACTGCTCGCCGATCTGGGTGACACAGCCGAAGATCACGTCATCGACTTGCGCGGGCGACAGATCGACACGCTCCAGCAACTTGCCGATCACCAGCGCACCCAGATGGTCGGCACGCACACCGGCCAGGCCGCCCCGGAAACGGCCGATCGGCGTACGCACCGCATCAACGATCACGATGCCTTTCATAGTGCACTCGCCTTGAGCCCGGAACCCGGCACCCGCTTGCCCTCTTCATAGCGATAGACGCCATGTCCGGTCTTGCGCCCCAAGCGGCCGGCGGCAACCATCTTGATGATCAGCGGGCAGGGACGGAATTTCTCACCCAGGGTTTGGTGCAGGTAGCGCAGTACCGACAAGCGGGTATCCCAGCCGGTCAGGTCACCCAGTTCCAGGGCCCCCATGGGGTGGTTGAAACCCAGGCGCAGAGCTGTGTCGATGTCCTCGGCACTGGCCGTGCCTTCTTGCAGCATGTACATGGCCTCGTTGCCGAGCAGCGCGGACATGCGGCTGGTGGTCAAGCCGGGGGATTCGTTGACCACGATCGAAGTCTTGCCCATGGCGTCGCACAGAGCGCGTGTGCGCACCAAGGCCTCGTCGCTGGTCGCCAGGCCGCGCACCAGCTCCACCAGCTTCATCTTGTGTACCGGATTGAAGAAGTGCATGCCGATGACCCGTTCGGGTGCGGTCAGCGAAGCGGCGATCTCGGTTACGCTCAGCGCCGAAGTGTTGGTGGCGATGATCGCGCCGGGCGCCAGCAGGGGCTCGGCCTGGGCAACCACCGCCTTCTTCACTTCCAGCTTCTCGGAGACCGTTTCCACCAACCAGTCAGCGCCCCGTGCCGCCTCGCTCAGGTCGCCACTGGTTGCCAGGCGCGCCAGGGAGGCCTGCGCCGATTCGGCTGAAACCTTGCCGAGGCTCACACCGTCGCTAAGGATCTTGCCGATATTGTCCCTGGCACGGGCCAGCGACTCCGGATTGGTGTCCACCAGCACGGTGGGATAGCCGGAACTGGCGAAGCCATGCGCAATGCCGGTCCCCATCAGGCCGGCACCTACCACTACGATTTTTTCTTCTTTATCAATGCTCATGTTTCGCTCTCGATTTAGACGCGGGACTTCTCACTCACCACGTTGCGCAATGTGCCTATGCCTTCGATGGTCGCCTCGACTACATCCCCCGGATTGAGGAACAATCCCGTTCCCATTCCGACGCCGGCCGGCGAACCGGTGAACAACACGTCGCCACAGGCAAAGCTGGAGCGTTGCTGGACGAAACGGATCAACTGGCCGACATCCCAGGTCATTTCGGCAGTCGAGCCGTCCTGGCGGGTCTCGCCATTCACCTTGAGGATCAGGCGCAGCTTGGGCGAGCCGACCTGGAACTCGTCCTTGGTGACGATCCAGGGACCCAGGCCGGTGGTGCGGTCCTGACTCTTTGCTGCAAACAGGTCCATGCCGATACCTGCCGGCCCGCTGCGCTGCAGGTCGCGCGCACTGACGTCGTTGCCGACTGTGTAGCCCAACACGCAGGCCAGGGGGTCTTCCAGATCTACTTCGGCATTGCCGATCACCGCCACCAGCTCGACCTCATGGTCGAGCTCTTTCGTCAAAGGTGGATAGCGAATGGGATCATGGGCACCGATCAGAGCCCCGTAAGCCTTCAAGAAGGCTACCGGCTGGGCCGGACTGGAAAGGCCGAAGTCCTCGGCCAGATGCTTGGCGTAGTTGGCCCCCGCCACCACCACCCGGTTAACCGGTTCGATCGGCGGTAGCAAGCGCACCTTGGATAACGGCAACGCCGCCCCGGAAAGACGCAGCGCGCTGATTCCAGCCCCTTTGGCAACAGCGGGTGCCCAAGAAGAAAACTCACCGGAGATGGCGTGTACTTCGTCCCGCTCAGGATCGACCAGCGCCCAGAAAGGACCGGTCTCAAAATAGGAGCAACGTGCCAGTTTCATCAGACGCCTACCTTGCCCAATTTTGTCGGATCGATATGCAGCAGCTCACAGGCATTCTTCCAACGGATTTTCTGCAGATCCTCGTCCGACAGGCGCAGCCCTTCGGTCAGGTCATGGCGCACAGCATCGCTGCCACCGAAATTGGAACCGTAGAGAATCCGGTCTGCACCGATAATGTCGACCAGGGCCTGGCGCATGGGTACCTCATGCAGCTCCACGTCGAAGTAGAAGTTGGACAGATAGTCCAGGAAAGGCTTCTTGTTGTGATAGACGTCGAGATTCGGATTGGTCTGCGCCAGACGCCCCAGTTGATAGGGAGCAAAGCCTCCGCCGTGGGTGATGTAGACCTTCAGGTTCGGGAAGCGATCCAGCACGCCACCATTGATCAGGTACCAGAGGCACTTGGTTTCGTCGTAGTTCATTCCGACGATGGCGGTGGTTTCGAAACGGTCAGTGTTGGCTCGGCTGCCCCAGGTCACAGACTGGTTGTAGCCATGCACGAAGATCGGTAGATCGAGATCGCACAACGCCTCCCAGACCGGATACAACTCGGGTGAATCAAACTCCATGCCGCCGAAGTTGGAACCGCCAGCCACAAGCCCCTTGGCCCCCAGCTCGGTACAGGCGCGGCGGATCTCCTTGGCAGCCTCATGTGGTACGTTCAATGGCGCATGAGCCCAGAACATCAGGCGATTGGGCGCAGCCGAGCAGTAACCGGCCAGCACGTCGTTGACCTTGCGGGCGAAGGGCACAGCGAACTCGGCCTCAGCCCAGTACATGTAGCAATGGCTCGGCACTGACAGAACCTGGGCGGTCTGGCCGGCCGCGTCCATTGCGGCAAGGCGGTGGCTCGGGTCGCGCCACTTGGCCATGTACTCCGCGACATTCAGCGTTTCACCGCGGGCATGTGCCTCGCGCAGCGCCTTCTTACGCTCCGGTGCCCCCAGGGTCAGGATCCAATCGCCCACACGCAGCTTGATATCGCCATCGGGCTGAGACTCGAAAGCAGGCCCCCAATAGGGATGCTGGTCGTAGTAGTCGGGATGGGGCGCATGAGCGTGAAGATCGATAAGCATAGTCCGGTACCTCTAAGGTGACATTTTTTGTGGTTGTGTAACGTGGCTCTCGCAGCGCGGCCGTCCAGCCGGAAATGCACGCAAGAGATGCACATCGGCCTGCTTTCAAAGCAGAGAATAAATTTAAAATGATCATAAATCAAAAAACTGTTCATATTATTTTTTGATTTAGACGAAGAGGCCCGTGCCAGAGCCTCGCCGCAGACGTGCAAGGACCCCGGCGAGGCAACCAGCCGGATAGGAATTCAGGTGAAGAGAGGGGAGTGAGCGTGACGTGGAGATAAAAGAAGAGCGGCCGCCCTTATCCACAAGGCGGCCGGGAACACAGGGGGATCAGCGGCGGGAGCGGGAAGTGGAACCGATGGTCAGAGCAGCAACGAGTTTTCTCACACGGACCGGGAGGAGGCGCCGACCGCTGCCCTCCGGCACAAGAATCTCGCTCAGCACGTAGCGGATGACCATTTCGCAAACCAGCTCACGATCGAGCTTGACCCCGAGCCGGGCATCCCACTCGTCGAAGACGATGCCCAGCAGGTCCTGAAAGCGCACGATGGAGTCATGGAAAATACGCCGGAAGAAACCCAACGCATACTCAGGCGCCACGACCAGCAGACGTCGCGCGCGACTCTCCTCGAGATAGGTATCGAGGTAGGCGATCAGCGCATTCAGGCGTGCGTCGGGATCGGCTATATCCTCCAGGGCTTGGGACAGGGAGACATGGAAACTGTCTCGCTTGTGCCGGGAGAAGGTGTCCAGAAGGTCTTCCTGGGATGAAAAATAGCGGTAAAAGGTGCCCCGCGACACCCCCGCCACCTGGCAGACATCCAGGATCGAAATCCTATCCGCCCCCGAGCGCAGCACCACCTCTTCGGTGGCGGCGAGGATATTGCCAATGGTCTCCTCGGAGCGCCGATTGGGCTTTACCTTGGTTCCGGCTACCGATGACGCACGGCCATTTTTCTGAACAGCCTGTTTAACCTCCGCAGGCGGCTTCTCTGCGGCGGCAGGCTTCCTCCTGGCAGGAGCAGCAAGTGCTGTTTTGCTGGGTTTCGTAGCGTTCCTTGACATTGATAGGAATTCTCAGCTGATAAATTTTCGTCACATTAGCACAGGATATAGGCAGTATTACATGGATTTGTTCAAATCTTAGCTGGAGACAATCGACAAATTTGAATTTAGAATGGCATTCTCCCACCAAAATAAAATCTGCCATCCCACAGCGGGGAAGGCCTCCAAAGGAGATGAGCTATGAGTGGCATTGGTCATCCGGACACGTGGTCCGTAGGCGAGAGAGACACCGTCATCGCAGCACTCGATCGAGCGGTTGCAAGGCATCCAGACAGGGTCCTGCTGGATTTCAGTGGAAACCTATACACATATGCGGAAGTTGACTCTCTATCCACCCGCATGGCTCACGCCCTAGCCACCCTTGGTGTGCAACCGGGCGAGACCGTGCTGACCATGCTGGACAACAATATCGACGCGGTCGTCTGCTGGCTGGCCATCAACAAGCTCCGCGCGGTCAGCGTGCCGATCAACACCGCGCTCAAGGGCGAATTCCTGCGCCACCAGATCGCCGACACGAGGACCCACCTGGTCATCTGCGAAGCCGACTACCTGCCGCGCATCCTCCCGCTCGCTGAGCAGCTCAGCGAGGTCAGCCAAATCCTCTACCGTGGCGACCTGGCCGAACCCGCCGAATGCAAGATTCCGGTTGCCGCCCTGGGTGAGTTCCGTGGCGAGGACGACACGCCTTTCACCAGCAAGCCCCAGCCTTCCGACCTTGCCTGCCTGATCTACACCTCCGGCACCACCGGCCCGTCGAAAGGCTGCATGATCAGCTACAACTTCATGTGCAATCTGGCCCGCCTGCAGTTGCGTGCCGGCCCGGCCGACGAGAACGACGTGACCATCACACCGCTGCCGCTGTTCCACATGAACGCCCTGTGCGTCAGCATCATCGCCAGCATCCTGGTCGGCGCGCGTGCCGCCATTCTGCCGCGCTTCTCGGTCTCCAATTTCTGGCAGGAAGTCGAACGCTCCGGAGCGACCATCGCCTCCATCCTAGGCGGCATGGGCGGCCTGCTCGCCCAGGCGCCGGACAACGATGCGATGAGGCGCTGTTACGGCCAGATCCACACGGCGCGTGGCAACCCCTACACAGAGGAAACCAAGAAGATCTGGCGCGAGCGCTTCGGCACCAAGTTGGTCGGCGGTAATGGTTACGGTCTCACCGAAGCTTGCGTGGTCACCTCCCTGGCGGCCGGTGAATACTCGGCGCCCGGCTCATCCGGCAAGCGAATCCCGGACTTCGACGTGCGCATCGTCGACGACAACGACCAGGAACTGCCGGCCAACATACCCGGCGAGATCGTGGTTCGTCCGCTGCGCCCGGACATCATGTTCCAGGGCTACTGGAACCGCCCGGAGGACACCCTGAAGCTGATGCGCAACATGTGGTTCCACACCGGTGACATCGGCAAGTTCGACGACGACGGCTTCTTCTATTTCGTCGACCGCAAAAAGGACTACCTGCGGCGCCGTGGCGAGAACATCTCCAGCTTCGAAATGGAAGCAGCATTCGCCGTACACCCGGGCCTCGCCGAGGTTGCGGTGCATGCCGTGCCATCCGACAAGGGTGAGGATGACGTCAAGGTGACCGCCGTGCTGCACCAGGGGGCCCGATTGACACCGGAAGAGCTGTTCCACTGGGCGACCGATTCGGTGCCCTACTACGCCCTGCCGCGATACATCGAGTTCCGCCGCAGCCTGCCGAAGAATCCCCAGGGCCGCGTGCTGAAGTACCAGTTGCGCGACGAGGGCAAGACGGCCGATACCTGGGATCTGGAAGACACAGACATCAAAGTCTCAAAAAAATGACCCGCACGCCAGGCTGGCATCCCCAGCCTGGCACACCACCCCAAGGAACAAAGGCACGGCGGCGCCCGCACCGATCGCCTTGTCAATATTCGCGAACCGGAACGTCCGCCGGACGGGAGTTATAGCCGGGCAGGTGCAGCCCACCATCGACGTGGATTGTTTCGCCAGTGACGAAGCGCGACATTTGCGACGCCAGGAACACCACCACCGGTCCGATGTCATCCTCCGGCTCGCCGCAGCGCCCCAGCGGTCGCATGGCCGCGGAGCGCTCGGCGAAGCCCGGGTTCTCCGCAGCCAACTTGTGGAAGGTCGCGCCCATGGCAGTTGGCGCGATGGCGTTCACGCGAATGTTGAAACGCCCCCACTCCGAGGCGGCACTGCGGGTCAGGCCGACGACGCCCGACTTGGCCGCGTTGTAGTCGCCATGCAACCAGGCCCCGACCTCGGTGTCGATGGAATAGAAGTTGATGATTTTGCCACCTCCTCGCGCGCGCATATGCGGCAGGGCGGCCTTCATCGACCACCAGGCGGCCCACAGGGTGGAATCCAGGGTGCGGGCCAGCATCTCGTCGGTCTTATCCTCCAGCAACACGTTGGGTGTGGGAGCGAAGGCATTGTTGACCAGGATGTCCAGGCCGCCGAACCGCTCGACGGCCACCTGGATGGCCGCCTCGACATCCACCTTGCGGGTAACGTCGGTCTTGACGAACAGGGCCCGGGCTCCCAGTGCCTGCAACTCCTGCTCCACCGCCCTGCCGCTGATCTCGTCGAGCTCGGCGACCAGCACTGCGGCACCGGCCTTAGCAAAACTCAGCGCCACCCCTCGCCCGATTCCACCGCCTGCGCCGGTAATCAGCGCCACTTGCTCTTGCAACAGCTTCATAGCGAATTCCTTCTTGTTTTTTGGTGAACAATTTTACGTATAGTGTTCAAATATACTGCAATCCTTAGCGACAAGCACCTGCGAAAACAGCACAAGGAAACCACGATGAGCAGCATGTTCCGACGCCGGGTGGAAATAGCTTCGACGATACAGGACGCCACTAGAGAGGTGCGCGCGAGCCTGGAGGACGACTTCCACCACTTCCGCGTCTGGCTGCGCCACCGCGACGGCATCGTGAGCGAGATCGGGGGCGAGGCCGTACGCTACCCCTACTCCGCCTGCCCGCAGGCCACCGGACAACTGGAGCGGCTGATCGGCATGCCGCTCAGCCAGATCGCCCACTCAGTGACCCGGCAGACAGATGCCCAGCACCAATGCACGCATCTGCTCGACCTGGCCGGCCTGGCCATCGCCCACGCCGCTCGAGGGGCGACCCGGCGTCGGTACGACATTCAGGTTCCGGACCGCATCGACGAGCGCACCAACCCGGTCCTGCTACGCGACGGCGCCACCCTACTTAGCTGGGACGTGCATGGCTCGACCATCGAGAGTCCACCGCCCTACTGCGGGGTCAACCTGCGTGAAGGAATGGCTCGCTGGGCGCTCAACAATCTGTCCGAAGAGGAAGCGGAAGCCGCACTGCTGCTACGCC
Source organism: Metapseudomonas resinovorans DSM 21078 (assembly GCF_000423545.1). Classification (GTDB taxonomy): domain Bacteria; phylum Pseudomonadota; class Gammaproteobacteria; order Pseudomonadales; family Pseudomonadaceae; genus Metapseudomonas; species Metapseudomonas resinovorans. The sequence continues at coordinate 62,032 of NZ_AUIE01000016.1, read as the reverse complement.
GCTGCATACAGATCTCGCTGGGCCGCATGAACAACCTGGATGCTCAGGTGCATGCCTCCAGCACTGGCCGCTGCTACAGCCAGCAACCAGCACGGGCCACACAAGCGCTGCGGATCAAGGGCTCCACCTGGGACTTCAGCGAAGCGGCGTCGGCGCTGTGCATGGATGACCAGAACTGGCTGTCCGGGAAAGAGGAGGCCCGCCCCTCCTGACGAGGGGCAGGCCAAGGCCATCAGAGGAACACGGCGAGGTTCGGCGTCCCCAGCACGGCCTGGTCGAGGATGACCTCGCGGCGCGCCAGCTTGAAACCATCTTCGGTCAGGCGCAGCACATCCCGGCGCTCACCGCTGATGATGTCAACATGGTGATCCTTGAAGCGGTTACGGGTCAGCAACAGGTAACTGGTCACCACGAACTCGTCACCTTTTTCCGTCTCTTCCACGAACACGTTGGTTACCAGCCGACGGGTACGGGAGGGCGGGTCTTCCGCCCAGGCGCTCTTGCCGGACAGACGCAGGATCCGTCCCATGATCGAGCGGTAGTCGTCGTGGTAATGCTGCACGCTGCGCACGATAGTAGTGGACAGCTCGGACTGCAGGCGGGTGTGCCGCAACGGCACGGTGTAGACCAGGTCGGTGGCCAGGCGCGCAGCCCATTCCTGCAGGCGAATCTGGTCCAGCAACGTCGCCTCCTCGTAAAGGAAGGTCACTACCTGGTTATAGATCTCGGAACCGACCGGGACACGCTTGATGCCAACCGGCGATCCAGGCTGAATCTGGTCGGCGCCACGTTCTTGTACTTGGGCCATGAGTAACTCCTGAAATTGTTGTTGTGCCTGGAGCGACGATCAGTCTTCCGCCGTCATCAGCTCGTGCCAGTACTGCCACCAATGCCACTGGGTGTCGTCCTTGGTGAAACCCTCGTTGACGATACCCGGCCCCGGCCAACCCTCGGGAGCGCCGGTCTCGTAACATGCCTGGTACTTCAAGGTCATCTGGCGGCCCATCGCTCCCTTGGCGGCCAGCGTCATATGCGGCCAGGTATCGGAGTCGTCCTGCTCGACCATGCCGGAGGTGCCGAACAGTTGGATGGTCTGCTTCAGCATCTTCTCGCGCAACTCGGCCGGCGCATCCTTCTCGGCGAAGATCCAGTTGACGAACTCGAGCTTGTCCGGCCCCTGGGGCACGTAGGCGTGCATGGTCATGGAGCCGACCACCGAACCATCGGACTGTGGAATATAAACAAAACCGAAAAGAATGTTCGGGAACATTCCACCCACTTGCGGCGGCATGCTGGTCAGCACCTTGAGCTGGTCCTCGCTCAGGTTGCGAGACAGCTGCTCGACCATGTCGCGGGTCATTCCAGCCGGCGGCAGCGCGTTCAGTTTCTCCTTCACGGACAGCTCCGCCGGATCGAGGCCGGTCAGACGCTTGATCTTGCGCGCGAGGTCGATGCAGCGCAGGGCGTGACCATGCGGCGAGCTGATCTCCACGCCGATCATCTCGGGACTGAGATCGGCCCCCTCGCCTTCCCCCTCGCCTTTCTTCGCGTAGTTGCCCACTTCGCCCAACCAACGGTGCAGTGTCAGGGTGTGGAAACCATCAGCAGCCGACTGCTCGCCGGCAGTTTTCCAGTTGGCGTTGACGATGAAGCGCTGTGGTGGACCGAGCACTTCCATCCCCTTGTCGGAGCGGCAGAACAGCATGTCGTAGTACCACTTGGCATCGCCGAGGAACTCCTCGAACGACGGGCCATCGACGTTCCAGGTAGCGAAGACCAGACCGCCGTAGAGCGTCACCCGGGCTTTTTTCAGGCCCAGTTCTTCTTTCGACAGCATCTTGCCGTGCATGCATTCGCGTTCGACCGGCGAGCCGATGAAGTCGCCGTTAGGACGGAAGGCCCAGCCGTGGTAGATGCACTTGTGGATCTGCGTGTTGCCACAGTCGGCCGTGCTGATACGCATACCGCGGTGCGGGCAGACGTTGAGGCTCACGTAGACTGCCCCGTCCTTGCCCCGGGCTACGATCACCGAATCGGAGCCCATGTCGCGGACCATGAAGTCTCCGGAATTGGGAATCTCGGACTCGTGTCCGAGGAAGACCCAGATCTTGCCGAAGATTTTTTCCATCTCCAACTCGTAGATCTCACGGTCCGACAACACACGCATCTGCACTTCACGGGTATCGGGGTAGATGAGATCGGAAACCTTGGTTCCGTCGGACAATACTGGGCTTGTTCTTGTTAGCATGATTGCCTCCTGTTCAGGGCGCTACGGCGAATTTAAGTCGGGACAGAATATAAGACACTTTTTATAAAAATGTACATAGAAATCACCACTCGAAAAGTGGGTGAATCTTCCCTCCCGCCCCGGGTATACCCGCAACCGCTGGTTTCCCACGCCCAGGACAGGTGATTCGGGAATATCAGGTAACAACTTGCACGGCGCTGCCGACACGCGTACGCAGCACTCCAATGCCATCCACCTCCAGTTCGACCAGGTCACCCGGCCGCAAATAGCGGAGCTGCTCCAGACCACAACCGTTGCCCACCGTGCCGGAACCGAGGAATTCGCCGGGATAGAGAGTTTCCGAACGCGAGATGTGGGTAATCACGTCCTCGAATGACCAACGCATGTCGCGGGTGTTGCCCCGCCCCCACTCCTCGCCATTGACCCGCGCGACCATGTTCAGGTCATAGGGATCGCCCAGTTCGTCGGCCGTCACCAGGCACGGCCCCATGATGTTCGCCGTGTCGAAGTCCTTGCTCTTGGCCGGGCCGAGCATGCCGGGCATCTCCGCCGCCTGAGCATCGCGCGCGCTCATGTCGTTGAAGATGGTGTAGCCGACGATGTGCGAACGGGCAGCATCGCGGCTTATGTCCTTGCCGCGTCTGCCGATGTAGCAGCCGAATTCCAGCTCGAAGTCCAGCGCTTTGCTGAAGCTAGGCCACTGGAACTCGTCGTCGATTCCGATGACCGCGAAGCGGTTGCACTTGTAGTAGATGGGCTGCCGGTTGAAGGTATCGATGACACGCTCGTCGGCGCGCGTATTCATCGCCTTGAGGGTCGCCTCCGGGTCCGGCGTGCGCAGCGCCCGGGCACGACGTGCGGCGGCGAAGCTCTGTCGCAGGTGCAGTTCGAAGCAGGAGCAGTCGCGCATTTGCGGCGGCGGCTGGATCGGTGCACGCAGCTTCACCAGGGCGCGCTCGCGCACCGCCAATGCGGGCGCCCGCTCCACCAGAGAGCGGGCCAGCGCCAGACCGTCCTCGCCCGCCTCGACTAGCGCCAGCACGCAGCTCAGCTCCGGACATTCGCGCCCCTGCACCACCCGATAGGCCGCCTGCAGGTCGAGAACGACCTGATCGTTCTCCAGAAGCGCCCCAGCACGCTCGAAGCCGCTGCCATCAGTAAAGGTCACCAGTCTCATCGTTCTTGTACTCCCGTCGAGTGCCAGCGGTTGAAAGTGGGCGTCATACCCGGCCACTCACGGGCAGGCAGGCGCCGGTGATGGGCGTGGCGTCGTCCGAAAGCAGGAAGGCGATCACCCGGGCCAGGGCCTCCGGCGTGACCCAACGGCTGGCATCGGCATCCGGCATATCGGCTCGGTTTGCCGGGGTATCAATAATGCTCGGCAGCACGGCGTTGACGGTGACGCCACGGTCCTTCAGTTCCTCAGCCAAGGCTTCGGTCAGGCGAGCCACGCCGGACTTCGAGGCGGCATAAGCGCCCATGCCCAGCCCTGCCTTCAGCGAGGCCAGCGCGCCGACGTTGACGATTCGCCCCGCCGGCGCTTCGAGCAAATGGCCCAGAACCGCTTGGCTGCTAACCAGCGCGGTGCGTAGGTTGATCTGGTACAGGCGGTCCCAGGTTTCCAGGCTGCCGCCCTCCAGGGTCTCCCAGGCGAAGCCGCCAGCCACGTTGACCAGCCCGTCGATCCGCCCGAAATGCCCGACCACCTTGGCCACGGCCGCCTGCGCCGACTCGGCGGAGGTCAGGTCGACACCTCCCAACGGAAGCAACCCTGGGGCCTCGCCTAGGCTGGCGGACGCTTCGGCGCGGTCGAGCAGGGCAATCTGCGCGCCGCGCTCCAGCAGCAGGCGGCCCAAGGCGCTACCCAGAGCGCCGGAACCGCCGGTGACTATGATTGTCTTGTCTTGCAAAGGCCGGGACATGGCAAATGGATCCTCTTGTTGTTTACCGCGAGCCTGATTGGGCGTGCTCGTATCGCCACCCAATATATGACACTTTTCAAAAATATGTACAATTGTTAAAGTCGTCAGCATCCCAAGCCAGCGCACCCGCAGGTTCCGCGAATGCCCAGAAAACTGCCCGCTCTTAACGCCGACAATCGTGCCTTCTGGCAGGGCGGCGAGCACGGCCAACTGCTGATCCACAAGTGCAACGGCTGCACGCGGTTCTTCCACCCGCCCAGCCCGATCTGTCCGCGCTGCGCGAGCCTCGATGTGGCGCCGTGCGCGGTCTCCGGAAAGGGCAAAGTGCTGAGCTATACCCTCAACTACCAGCAGTGGAGCAGCGACCTGGAAGTGCCCTACGTGGTCGCCATCATCGAGCTGGCCGAGCAGGAGGGCCTGCGCTTCGTCAGCAACGTCGTCGGCATGGATCCACAGCGGGTGTATATCGACATGCCGGTGCGGGTCAGCTTCCTGAACGTCGAGGACGTCTGGCTGCCCTTATTCGAGAAGGATCAATGATGATTGAGCAGCGCTACGAGAAAGATGTCGCCATCACCGGCATCGGCCAGTCCGAGGTGGCCCGGCCATCCAGCAAATCAGCCATGCGCCTGACCCTCGATGCCTGCTTGGAGGCCATCGCCGACGCCGGCCTGGAGCGCCACGACATCGATGGCGTGGCCTGCTGGCCGGGGGACAACAACAACGGCGACCCCTTCTCCCCGGTCGGCCCCAGCGCCCTGAAAAGCGCCCTAGGCCTGAACCTCAACTGGTTCGGCGCCGGTTACGAGGGTCCCGGCCCACTGGCCGGCATGATCAATGGCGCAATGGCCATCGCCGCCGGCCTGTGCCGGCACGTCCTGGTTTTCCGCACCATTACCGAGGCTTCGGCGCGCCTGCACAACAAGCAGGCCGGCGCCCTGAGCAACAAGACCCAGGGTCGCGACAGCAGCTACGCCTGGCAGTGGTTCACACCCTTCAATGTGCTGTCCGGGATCAACCTGATGGCGCTGTACGCGCAACGCCATTTCCACGAATACGGCACCCGACCCGAGCAGCTTGCGCAGATTGCGCTGACCTGCCGGCAGAACGCCATGCGCAATCCCAAGGCAATCTACCGCACCCCCATGTCGCTGGACGACTACATGCAGTCGCGGATGATTTCCACGCCGCTGCGCATGCTCGACTGCGACGTGCATTGCGACGCCTCCACCGCTATCGTCCTGTCGCGCCGCGATGCCGCGCGCGATGGCCGCCACGCACCGATCCGCATAGAGGCGATAGGCGCCGCGTTGAACCAGCCGTGGTCCTGGGATCAGATATCCCTGACCGGGATGGCGGCCTTCGACGTTGGCCGGATGATGTGGCAGCGGACCGACTACACCCCGGACGACGTCGACTCGGCACAACTCTACGACGGCTTCTCCATCCTCACCATGATCTGGCTCGAGGCGCTGGGCCTTTGCCCGGTAGGCGAGAGCGGCGCCTTTGTCGAAGGTGGCCAGCGCATCGCCTTGGACGGCAAACTGCCGATCAACACCAACGGCGGCCAGTTGTCCGGTGGCCGCACCCACGGCCTGGGCTACGTCCACGAGGCGTGCTTGCAGCTATGGGGACGCGCGCAAGGGCGTCAGACCACGGAGAATCGTGTATCCGTGGTTGCCGCTGGCGGTGGACCGCTGGGCGGCAGCCTACTGCTGGTCCGCGAGTGACCCATACACGGCCGGTGTCAGAACAAGACGTCGGCCAACTCGGAGCAGAACTCGGTGATCGCGCCAGCCAGCTCCCTGATGCCTTCGTCATCGCGCTGGCCACGAAACATCACAGCTGAAACGGTGTAGTCGATCGCCCCCTCAGGGGAATAGACAGGTGCAGCAACGGCCAGGATGCCGACCGAGAAATAACCATCGTCAATCGCCCAGCCCCGCTCGGCGGCCAGTCGTACCTCCTCGCGGTAGGTTTCTATGGGGAGTGGGCGCGCCCAGCGAATCCGCTCGTAGATGGCTTCGAACTCCGGGGTATCCAGGTCCAGCTGCGTCGAAAACAAGCGCCCGCTGGCCCCCATCAGCATGGGAAAACGCTGCCCCTCGGCCATGTCGATGCGGACATCGGTAGGACTGGCCGCCGAACTGACGATGACGATGCGGTCCGCTCCCATGCGCCGCCACAGAGTGATGGTCACCCTCATACGCGCCGCGAACTCCTGCAGCAGGGGTTTGACCAGCTGCACACGCTGCCCCTGGGTGACCAACTGCCCCACCAAGCGGGCCAATCCCAGCCCCGCCGAATAGCGCTTCGACATCGGATTGAAATCGACGACATCCTCCATCACCAGGGTGCGCAGGATGTTGAAACAGGTGCTGGGGTTGATCGACAGCAGCCGGGCGATGTCCACCGAACGCTCCGGCGCCCCGGCCTGGCTCAAGTGACGAAGGATGCGGATCGCATTGACGACCGGTTTTACAGTGACCGCCCCCATTGCCTTGCGGTCGCCGTCGGCTTCCACGGTCTCTGGAGTATCCATGCGCTTTTTCTCGGTTGGCTTGACGCTGCAATTCTATACCGAGAACACATAGGGCCTGCAAATTTAATATAGAGATTAATTGACCTCAGATCTGCTCTATCGGTGCCTGGTAGATGTAACGCTTGACCTCCCGCCGCGCATCTCGGAATCGCATCAGGGCCAACTCCTGAATTTCGTCATTCTGAGTCAGCCGCCCGCACTGACGCAGGTAGTCCAGCCACGACTCGACAATAAAGCGCTCAACATAGTGGTCGGTCTCGGCCAGGTCGCGATACAACCGCCAGTTCTGCGCACCGTTGCGCCGCCGCGCCAGGCCTACGGCGTAGACGGTACGTAGAAAAACCTCACACTCGGCAACCTCCACCCGGTAACTGACTTCGATGCAGACGGGCCCGTCGTCGTGGGCGACCTCTCCGGCCAGCACCAGCTTGTCGGTCTGCTGCGCGTCGGCGAAATCCGCCTCCCGGCCCATGGCGATCTCACCGCGGCGCGTTAAGAACAACCCGAGCAGGATACTCGACGCCGACAGCAGCAGGCTGTTGCCCAGTCCCAGGTACTGCGCCAGAACGCCCCACAGCGCGCCACCCAGGGCCATCGAGCCCATCAGCACCAACAGGTATACCGAGGCGACGCGAGCGCGCACCCAGTTCGCGGCGTAGGTCTGCACCACCGTGGAGATGGTTGCGTTCACCGCCATCCAGCCCATGCCGGCCAGCATCAGCATGACGCAGACCACCGCCTGGCTGTGCGATAGCGCCGCCGCCAGGGTTGCCGCGGCGAAGGCAATGGCGCCGACGACAATCAGCCGGCGCAGAGGGAAACGGCTATAGACGCTGGTTAGGCCGAGCGCGGCCAGTACCGCGCCAGCCCCCAAGAAGGCCATCAGCAAGCCGTAGCCACCAGCGTCCATGCCGAGCTCTTCCTTGGCCACCAGCGGCAACAGCGCCCACAGCGCACTGGCGCAACTGGTGAAGACGAATACCTGCTTGAGCGCGCTGGACAGCACAGCAGAATGGCGGATGTAGCGCAGGCCGCTGCGCATGCCGCCAGCCAGGGTTTCCGGTGGAAGAGCGTCGGCGCGGGCACGGGCCGGCAGGCGGAAGATGAAGACCAGTACCGCAGCCATGCACAGGGCGATAGCCAGGAACACCGCGGCGCTGCTCCACCATACGATCAACGCCCCGGCCAGAGCCGGCCCCAAGGCACGAGTGGCGTTGATCGAAATGCCGCTGAGGGATATCGCCGCCGGCACTTGCTCACGCGGCAGGACACCGACCACCGTCACCATCCAGGCCGCCATCCCCAAGGCGCTACCGGTGCCCAGGACGAAGGTGCACAGCAGCAGTGACCAGGCTTCCAGTCCTCCACCCCAGTCCAGCAGGCACAGCACTGTGGCCGCCCCCAGGATGATCGACTGAGTAAACAGCAGCAGGCGGCGAGGGTCCATTCGGTCGGCGAGCACCCCGCCCGGTAGACCGAACAGGAAGACTGGCAGGGTGATCGCCGTCTGTACCAGGGAGACCATCAGCGGCGACGCCGACAGCAGTGTCATGATCCAGGCGGCCCCGACCGTCTGCATCCAGATTGCCAGGTTGGCGACGGCGCAGGCGAGCCACAGGCCGACGAACAGCCCATGACGCAGCGGCGCCCAGAACACAGAGTGCTCCGAATCTGCCAGCGGCCCACCCGGGGCGGAGGAGGTCTGCCTGTCCATGCTCATTCGCCGTCGGGCCGTCCCAACCGCCCGACGCTGCGCGCAGCATTCAGAGCGCGCCGGTGACCGATCCAGTTGCGCAGCGTGCCGAGCCCCTCGATGCAAGCCTCAACCAAGTCCCCCGGTGCCAGGAAGCGGCCGTCCTCCAGACCCACGCCATGAGTCGAGCCGGTGAACACCAGATCCCCTGGACGCAGGCTGATGCGTGCATCGAGATAATCGAGAAGTTCGTCTACCGGGAAGATCATCTGCCGAGTGTTGTCCTGCTGACGCCTCTCACCGTTGACGCTCAGGCTCATCTCCAGCTCCGGCTGCCCGGCGCCACCAAGCTCGTCGAGTGTAACGATCCAGGGCCCGACCGGCGTGGTACGGTCCATGGCCTTCTGGGTCAGCAAATCGAGGCGGCCTATGCGCCGCCCCGCGTCCCGCGCACTGATATCATTGCCGACCGTGTAGCCGAGCAGGCAAGCGCTGGCGCGGGGCTCGTCACATAGCGGTCGGGCGACCACGGCGACCAGTTCGACCTCGTAGTCGAGCTGCCCGGTAAGGGGCGGATAGGCGATCTCATCGTGCGCACCGACCAAGGCAGAATCCGGCTTCAGGTAAGCGAGCGGATGGGCTGGCGGTGAACTGCCCAGGCGCTCCAGGTGGCTGCGATAGTTCAGCCCCACGCCGAAGGCCCGCCCGCCCGGCTGCAGGGGCGGCAGCAGACGGCAGTCCGATAGCGCAAGGGGCGCCTTGTCGAGACCAAGGTCGGCAGCCAGCCCCAGCCCCACGGCCGGCGCCCAGGCCTCGAACGGCGCGCGAATACGACGCAATCGACAGAGGTCGGAATCGAGCAACGCCCAGAACGCCTCGCCGCCCGACTCGACCCTCGCCAGGCGCATTCTCAGCGCTTCTTGCCTGCCAGATATTCGGCGTCCAGCACCTCCACGGGCGTGCGCACACTCGGCCCGAGGATCGGCCCAACGATCTCGTGCCCCCACAGACTCAGAGTCTCAGGGTTGAGCTCATAGGGGTCGCCCTGCCACGGCTCGATCTCGGCGATGGTCTCGAAGGCGAAGCCGGAGGGATTGAAGTGGTAGAAGGACAGGTGCGGATCCTGGCTGTGCTGGCCGAGGGTCATCATCATCGGCAGCTCACGCTTGCGCACGATGTCATAGGTCTCGCCGACGTCGCGCACGCTGCGCACAAACAGGCCGACGTGCTGAACCCCCATGCGCCCCGGCCCATGCCCATAAGCGATGTCGTGGCTGGTATGGTTGTTCAGCTTGGCCCGAAAGAAGCCGGTGCGCCCCTTGCCCGCTCCCGCGCCATACCAATGGAACCCCATCACATTGAGGAGGAAATGTTCCAGTTCTGGAGTGTACTCCGGAGTGATCACCACCACATGCCCGGCCCCGCGCTCGTCGGCCAGGAAGCCAGTATGCGGACGACCAGGGATGAACGAGCGCGGCGTCCATTTCTGCGCGTAGAACAGCTCGTACTGGTAGCCCACTGGGTCGCGGAAGCGCACCACCTCACGTACCCCACGCAACTCGCAGAAGGCAGCATCGCCACGAGTGAACTCGACGCCTGCGGCTTCGAGCCGCCTCAGGCCATCCTCGAACGCCATGCGTCCGAGCGCCTCCCAGCCGATGTAGGCCAGGCGGTCGACCTTGCCGGGATGGAAGGCGAAACGGTGGCGGCGGTCGTCGATGCGGAAATACAGCGATTGCGGATCACTCTCCGGCGACTTGCCGATGCCGAAGCCCATGACCTGCGGGCCATATTCGCGCCAGGCGTCGAGGTTCGCAGTCTCGAACCCCATATAACCGATGCCGATGATATCCATGACTTCACCTTATTGTTCGAATGCCGTAGGAGTGGCGGCCACAGAGGCTAGATGGCCAGCAGACCGCCATCGATGACGAAATCGGAGCCGGTAACAAAAGAAGCCTCGCTGGACGCCAGGAACAGCGCCAGAGCGACCACTTCCTCGGGCTCCCCCGGGCGATCCATCAGTACGCCGTCGAGCAGAGCGGCCCGCGCCACCGGGTTTTCCAGGAACTCCGCGGTGCCAGGAGTAGCGATGAAACCAGGGCTGAGACTGACAGCACGGATACCGAGTGGAGCCCCTTCCACCGCTAGTTGGCGGGTGAAAGAAACCACCGCCCCCTTGGCAGCGGCATGCGCAGAGATGCCGGCCACCTTGGAACCGCCCCAGGCCGCCGTGGACGAGACGTTGATGATCACTCCGCGTCGCTCGGCCAGATGATCCCAGGCGTACTTGGTCGTGTAGAAGAGCAAATCGACTTCGTTACGAATGGTGTAATGCCAGTCCTCGATGGAAAACTCGCTGACTTTGCCAAAACGTGCAGCCGAAGCATTGTTGTAGAGGATGTCGATAGCGCCATGTTCGGTCACTGCCGCTTCAACCCAGGCCCTGGCCTGCTCGTGGTCGCCGAGATCGACGGGCGCCTGGCCGTACAAACGCAGTCCTTCTGCGTGCAACAGGGCAGAGGTTTCCCGATGCGCGACGGCATTCACGTCGCAGCCCACCACAATCGCCCCTTCACGGGCGAAGCGCAATGCTGCTGCCCTGCCCTGCCCACCGCCGGTCCCGGTAATCAGAGCAACCTTACCGTCAAGACGCCCAGTCATTGCACCCTCCACTTCTTGTTCTTATTCATCCAGGCCTCACGATTACGACCCTGCTATTCACCCTCTGACTTGATCTCCTCGAGCCAGATTGCCTCGGCCGGACAAGCCTCAGCCCCCTCGCGCGCTTCCTCTTCGAGCTCCGGGGGAACGGCCTTGCTATCCACATAAACCAAGCCATCGGCATCCAGCTTGTAGACGCTTGGGCAGATCGCGGCACAAAGCCCATAGCCGCAGCAGCGACTGCGATCGACCACAACTTCGAATCGAGCCTTGTCAGAATTCATCTTATTCTCCTCATCTAGGCAGGCAGAAAAATAATGAACACTTTTTGCGCGTTTGTAAATAAACCACTATGCATAGCTCAAATAAAATCAACAAAATGCTCACAAATCATATATTTAGACAACAAAATGACGCCCTTCACCCAATGCTACCGCTCGCACGAAAGGACAAACCTAGCTAGAAAAGCAAAAGGATATGGGCATTAGTTAATTTTTTGTATAAGTATTTCGAGACATGAGCAATGAGACCGACTGGATCTACGCTGAGGGGGGCAGATCAACCCCGGAAACGAAAGCGGCTCACCGCCAGATTCAATTCCTCGGATAACTCACGTAAAGAAATCACTGCGCTAGAGACCCGGTGAGCGATCGCATCCCCCTCCCCCGCCATTCGTGCAATACGCTCGATGTTTGAGGCGATATCTCGTCCACCTTCGCTCTGCACCCGCACCGCATCAGCGATCTGGTCCACTCCACGGGTTGAGTCTCCCACCAACTCTGCCGCCTGCTGCAGAGTACTCTCCAACTCGACCAGCAACCTGCCACTGTCTTCCAGCGCCACGGTTCCAGCTTGCAAGGCTTCGTCCACGATCTCTGATTGCCCCTCCAACTTTGCAGTCAACTCGTTGATGGAGTTGGCGGCCAGCGCCGAGCGCTGAGCCAGGTCGCGCACTTCGTCGGCAACCACGCTGAAGCCCCGCCCGCTCTCGCCAGCCCTCGCCGCCTCAATCGCGGCATTGAGTGCCAGCAGGTTAGTCTGCGCGGAGAGGTCCTTGACCTGAGTGATACTGGCTGTGATCGCCGTGGTGCTTTCGACGAAGTCGCCCACCGAGCCACGTATGGCAGAGAACGCGTAGCGCACACTGTCGATCTTTTCGAGCAGGCGCGACAGGGCCAGGTGGCCGTCCTCCGCCCCATGCAGGCTGGCCTCAGCGGAACTACGCAGGCTCTCGGCATGGCTGGAAATCGCAGCGATGCCGTCACTCATCTGATCGATAGTCATCGACACCGCTCCCACAGCGCCGGCCTGCGCCGTGGAACTCTCGGCGACCCGTGCCGAGGCCCCCACCAACTCCTCAGCCGAGGCGCCGACGGAAGCCGCCACACTTGCGACCTGGCGCATGGCCTGCTGAAAGCTGTCGATCAGTTCGTTGAAGGCCTGCGCCGTGTGAGCGATCTCGTCGCGACCGATAACCCGCACGCGCCGGGTAAGGTCGCCGTCGCGCAACCTGATCGACGCCTGCTCGATCTCCCGGATGGAGCGAACGATCTGGCCGCGTAGCAACAGACTGACAAGCAGCGCCAAGGTGCTGGCAGCCAGCAGCACACCAATCAGCATCTTCGACACTTGCCGCTGCATGGTGCCAGCCTTGGCGAAAGCGCCGGAGGTCAGCTCCGCCTGCAGGCCCAGCAGGCGGTTGAACTGGCCTTGCAGGCCGTTGTATTCGGCGCGTACCCGACCGAGCAGCGAGGCCGCCTGCAACTGGTCGTCCAACGCAGTGCGCTTGAAATCGGAAAGCCCCTCGCCGACCACGCCAGCCTGCTCCTCCACCGCGCGGTAGAGAGCCTTCTCCTCCTTGCCCAGGCCTGTTTCGCGGGCCAACCTGTCCAACCCGGCACGCATGTCGTCGACACTGGCCTGCGTGTCTTCGAGGTAAGACTCCAGTTCCTCGGAGGAGGCCGATCCATTCGATTCGAGGATGCGCGCAACCGTGGCGTAGGCGCCGACCATCGCAGCCTGAGAGGCGGCGGAGGTTTCAAGTACCTGACGGTACTGCTGGAAACGCAACTGGTCGATCTCCTCGATCACCGCCTGCTGCCTGGCTAATCCCCGGTAGGCCATACCCGAGACGATCAGCAGCGCGAGCACGAACAGCCCTGGCAGCACAAGGAGCTTGGCGCCAATGGAGAGTCTTTTCAGGAATAGCATGATGCTCACCTTTCTTGTTGTTATGGGACATGACTAGACAGGCCACCCGCCTAGCCATATTATTTATACATTATTCAATTTTATGTTCAGATCAACAATCGACAAAATCCGCGCCTCTACCCACAGCTTGGCCCCACAAAACCAATAAAGGACGCCAGACCATGCCTTCCTCCCAGAATGAAGCGGCAATCGACTTCAGTGAGTTCCGCCGCGGATGGCGAATCCTCTTGCTCTCCGTAGTCGGCGTTGCCATTAGTATCAATGCGGCCCTGCTCTACGGCTTTGGCACCCTGGTTGTGCCACTGGAACAGGCGTTCGGCTGGAACAAGAGCGAATTGCAGGCGGCAATCACATTCCTGTTCGGCGGCGCGGTGGTTTCTCTGCAACTGGTCGGATGGTTCAACCTGCGCTATGGCATGAAGCGCATGACAGTCATTTCGCTGGTCCTGCTCTCGCTGGGTTACCTGGGTACCACCCAGCTTAGTGGCTCCGTCTGGTCGCTCTACCTGGCCTTTGCCATCCTGCCATTGATCGGCATGGGCGCATTGGCGGTGACCTGGACCCAGTTGCTCAGCCTCTGGTACGACCGCAATCGCGGGCTAGCCCTTGCCATCGGCCTGTCCGGTACCGGCCTGACCGCCGCGATCATCCCGAGGCTGATGTCCTGGGGCATCGAGCAGTGGGACTGGCGCGCCACCTTCATCATCCTCGCCCTGCTCAACCTCCTGGTACTGCTACCGGTGACCCTGCTGTGGTTCAAGATCTCCGACGGCGCCGGCAAGCGTGGCCAGGACGACACCAGCGCGCTGCTGGAACTACCCGGTCTGAGCTTTCGCGAAGGGATGAGCTCGACCAAATTCTGGACATGCAACCTGGCCCTGGCGCTGGTGATTTCTTCGATAGTCGGCATGGTCACCAGTACCGTGCCCATGCTGCAGGCCAGGGGGCTTTCGGCCGCCGAGGCCAACCTGATCTTCAGCGGATTCGGCATCGCGCTGATCTTCGGTCGCATGCTCATCGGCTACCTACTCGACCGTCTCTGGCCACCAGCAGTGGCTGCCTTCAGCCTGGCCCTGCCGGCCATCGGCTGCCTTATCTATCTCGGCAGCACTATCGAGTTCGGCCCATTGCTGCTGGCAGCTGTTTTGGTCGGCTTCGGCGCCGGCGCCGAGTTCGACATCGCCGCCTTCCTGGTCGCCCGCTATTTCGGCCTGCGCGAGTACGGCCGTCTGTTCGGTGTGCACCAGGGTCTGAACACCGTGGCTTCAGCCCTCGCACCGCTGCTGTTCGCCCTCCTGCTCAGTCGTACCGGCACCTACTCGGCAATGCTGGTGTACTGCCTCGCCTGCAGTCTTGTCGGCCCCCTACTGTTGCTTACCCTGGGTCGCGTCCCTCGCTTCGCCTCCACACCGCTCGCTGCCCATTCCTGACCTGACTCCCTAGGAGAAGACCATGCCCACATTGACCTTCATTGAGCACAACGGTACCGAGCACAAGGTGTCCGCAGACATTGGCCAATCGGTGATGCAGGCCGCCACCTTCGCCTCCGTTCCCGGCATCCCTGCGGACTGCGGCGGAGCCTGTGCCTGCGCCACCTGCCACGCCTACGTCGACGAGGGGTGGCTGGCGCGCCTCCCGGCTCCGGACAGCACCGAAAACGACATGCTCGACTGCGCCTTCGAGCGCCGCGATACCAGCCGCCTGACCTGCCAGGTGTTCATTACCGAAGAACTCGACGGCCTGGTGCTGCACCTGCCCGCGTCGCAATTCTGAAGAAGAGGTTCCCATGTCACTCGCCTCAGTAGTCATCGTCGGTGCTGGCCAAGCCGGCTTCCAGGTTGCAGCCTCACTGCGTCTGGAGGGATACGACGGAAGCATCACCCTGATCGGCGACGAGCCTGGCCTTCCCTACCAGCGCCCACCGCTGTCCAAGGCCTACCTGCTCGGTAAGATCAACGAGAACGCCCTGCTGTTTCGTCCAACCGAGTTCTTCACCACCCAGCGCATCGAGTTGATCCACGACCAGGCGACGGCCATCGACCGGCAGAACCGCCGAGTTCTGCTCGCCTCCGGCGAGGCGGCCGCCTACGATCACCTGGTACTGGCCACCGGCGCGCACAACCGTCCGCTGCCAGTACCCGGTGCCGAGTTGCAAGGCGTATTCGGCGTCAAGACCAAGCAGGATGCCGATGCACTCGCCCCACTGGTGAAAGAGGTACGCAACGTGGTGGTGGTCGGCGCCGGCTTCATCGGCCTGGAATTCGCTGCGGTGGCCGCCGAACTGGGCGCCAGCGTGCACGTGCTGGAACTCGGCGATCGGCCGATGGCGCGTGCCGTGTCGACGGAGATGTCCCAACTGTTCCGCCAGGCGCACGAGGCCTGGGGGGTGAAGTTCGACTTCCGCCAGGGCCTGACCCGCATCGAAGGTGACAATGGCAAGGTAAGCGCGGTGGAAACCTCGGACGGTCGCAAACTACCGGCCGACCTGGTGGTCTTTGGCATCGGCGTGATCCCCAACACCCAACTGGCCAACGAAGCGGGCCTAGCCATCGAGAACGGCATCCGCGTGGACGCCAACCTGCTGAGCTCCGACCCGCACATCTCCGCTATCGGCGACGTCGCCTGCTTCCCCTGCCTGCAGAACGGCGAGCGTCCGACCCGCCTCGAATCCGTGCAGAACGCCGTCGACCAGGCCCGCAACGTGGCCGCCCGCCTGCTCGGCAAACCGGCCCCGTACAGTGCGCTGCCCTGGTTCTGGACCGACCAGGGCAACCTCAAGCTGCAGATCGCCGGGCTTTCCACCGGCTACGACAGCACCGTCACCCTCGGCTCACCGGAAACCCACCAGCTCTCTGTGCTGTGCTTCCGCAACGACCAGTTGATCGCGGTGGAATCCTGCAACCGCCCAGGGGACCACATGGCCGCGCGCAAGATCCTCTCTCGCCCACCCATGCTGACCGCTGCCGAGGCCGCCGCCGAGGGCTTCGAGCTCAAGGCTTGGGAAGCCGCCAACCGCGACTGACCACCCGGCGCCGCGCCCACTCCCGGGCGCGGCCTCGGCCCGGGCGCCGGGTGCCCAGCCCCACGTCGTTACCCGCCTCGCCAACCCCGGCCCCCTGGGCGCCGGGTCTTCGCCGACTCCGCGTCCGCACAAGGCGACATGCCATGAACGCCCGAAGCCAATCGCTCCCCACCGGCCTATCGATCATCTCGATCGTCTGCTTCAATTTCATCTCCTTCATCAGCAACGGACTGCCGCTGGCCGTGCTGCCTGGCCATGTGCTGAACACCCTGGGTTTCGGCAGCGCGGTGGCCGGCCTGGTGATCGGCACGCAATACCTGACGACCCTGCTGTCGCGTCCACTGGCTGGCCAGCTTGCCGACCGCTTTGGCGCCAAATGCACGGTGATAGCGGGGCTGGCCGTGCTGACGAGCAGCGGCCTGTTAACGGCGCTGGCGTTCGTCCTGCCGGCTTCCCCCTGGATCAGCCTGGCGCTGCTGATGGCCGGGCGCATCCCCCAGGGCCTCTCTTCGGCCCTGATCTCCACGCCCTGCTGTACCTGGGCCATCGGCCTGTACGGCACGGCACGCACCGCGCAGGTCATGTCCTGGAACGGCATCGCCGCCTATGGCGGCACCGCCATCGGCGCCCCGCTCGGCGTACTGATGCGGGATCACCTGGGGCTCGCCGGCATCGGTATGGGAATCACCCTGCTCGGCTTCCCGACCCTGCTGTTCGCCCAGACCCGTCGCCCCGCGCCCTTGCTGTCGGGCGTGCGGCTGCCGTTCCGCAGCGTTTTCCTCGCCGCGCTGCCCAACGGCCTGGCCGTCGCCTGCAGTTCGGTGGGCTTCGGCAGCCTGACCGCCTTCATCGCCCTGTACTTCGACAACCAGGGCTGGGCCAACGCGGCCTATTGCCTGAGCGCCTTCGGCGTCGCCTTCATCTTCGCCAGGCTGGCCTCGCCCAATGCGCTGTCACGCTTCGGCGGCTACCCAGTGGTCGCGGCCTGCATGGCGGTGCAGACACTCGGCCTGCTGCTCGTCTGGCTGGCGCCTTCGCCCCTGGTGGCCATCCTCGGCTCGGCACTGACCGGCCTGGGCGTTTCCTGGGTCTATCCGGGGCTGGCGGTGGAAACCCTGGCGCACACGCCGGAGGCCAACCGCAACTCGGCCCTGAGCACGCTTTCGCTGTTCTTCGACCTGGCGGTGGGGCTGGCTGGCCCGCTGATGGGGCTGGTGGCTGCCACCCTCGGCCTGCCGTGGATCTTCTTCTGCTCGGCCCTGCTGTCGTCCATCGGTTTCTCCCTCGTGCTACACCTCCGGCGGCGCCTTTCCCGCTAAACCGGCCACGGCGGCGGCCAGAGGGAAAATTGGACAATTTCACCGACATTGTCCACTACATCCGCACGCGTCCCTCCTAGGCACGCCGACAAGGGCTCCCGCCAACGTGCCGCGCCTCCCACTAAAAGCTCCATTCCAAAGGCCATAAAGCCCATCTATCGGCATTTTTAACGCATGCAATCAGCGGTCTCCGGACACCGAGTATTCGTTGATCTAGATCAATTCACAGCATCTTTCCTGGGCAGATAATCGGTCGCAAATGAACACAACTGCGCTTTTTGTTCATATAAAAGAAAACAAGAACGGAGATCGAGCATGACCAGTTACACGAATCCGGCATTAAGCGACGGCACGAGAATCTCGGACCTTATAGACTTGGAAAACCGTGAAGTGAAGATGCGGACGCTGTCCGACCCCGAACTCTACAACCTGGAAATGAAGAAGATCTTCGCCAGGACGTGGGTGTTCCTAGGCCACGAAACCGAAATCCCAAACAAGGGCGATTACGTCGTCCGCGACATGGGCTCGGACTCGGTGATCGTCGCCCGCTCCGGCGACAACCAGATCTATGTCTCCCTGAACGTCTGCCCGCACCGCGGCATGAAAATATCCACCCTCGACGGCGGAAACGCGTCCACCCACCTGTGCATCTACCATGGCTGGGCCTTCAAGCCCAATGGCGACTTCATCGGCGCGCCGGTGGAGAAGGAGTGCATGCACGGTAAGACCCGCACGAAAGAAGAGCTAGGCCTGAAGAAAGCGCGCGTGACGATCTACGGCGGCCTGATATTCGCCACCTGGAACATCGATGGCCCGTCCTTCGAGGACTTCCTCGGCGAGGCCAAGTGGTACTTCGACACTCTCTGGTGTCGCACCACCGCCGGCATGGAAGTGCTCGGCCCGCCCCAGCGCTTCGTCATCCGCGCCAATTGGAAGACCGCCTGCGAGCAGTCGGCCTCCGACGGCTTCCACACCCTGACCCTGCACCGCTGGCTGGGCGAGGTCGGCCCCTACGCCAAGAAGCCGGACGCCGAGGGCAAGGGTGGCGACCTGACCCCCGAGATGTACGGCGCCGAAGTGTGGACCGAGCACGGCCACACCATGCGCTGCATTGAACTGGACCGCAAGATCCGCCGCCTCACCGGCAAGGACCCAGCCACCCTGAGCGCTGCGGAGAAACTCACCCTGCTGCCGCCGTCCGGCATCACCAAGGAGATGGTGCCGGAATTGCTCAAGCGCTTCAGCGACGAGCAATTGCACCTGATGAGTTCCCACCCGCCACAGGTCGGCAACTTCTTCCCCAACGGCCTATTCGAATTCATCTACCTGCCCCAGCCAGACGGCACCGTGCTCGGCGCCATGGCGCTGCACGCCTATGTGCCCAAGGGCCCGGACAAGCTGGAGTTCATCAACTGGATCCTCGCCGAGAAGGACACCCCGCCGGAAATCAAGGCGCGCATGCTGCGCCAGTCGATCCAGCTGCTCGGCACCTCCGGGATGGTCGAGCAGGACGACTCCGACACCTGGCCGCATCAGACCATCGTCGCCAAAGGCGCGATGAGCCAGGACATCACCCTCAAGTACCAGGCGCTCTATGAGACCGGCAAGCCCGCCGGTTGGCCGGGACCGGGCAACGTTGGCGAAGGCTTCACCAAGGACGATACCCAGTGGCAATGGTGGCTGTACTGGCACGACCTGATGACCGCCGCCTGAACCGCCGACCGTCCCGTCGTCCGTGCATTTGTGCCGGACGCCATGCACAGCATTCTGGAGAAACGCCATGAACGAATTGCAGCGCCTGCTCGAACCCACCCCACTGCCGCCGACCGACCGCGCCAAGCGCGTTTCTAGCGGTAACCCGCTGCACCACGAGATCCTCGACTTCCTCCACGACGAGGCCGAGTTGCTCGACACCCTGCAGCTGCGCCAATGGGGCGAGTCCCTGGCCCAGGACATCGAGTACAACCTGCCGATCCGCCTAACCCGTCCGGTGCGCCAGCAGGCGCAGACCGTGGTGCGCACCGTGCAGCACATGCACGATAACTACGGCTCGCTGATGGTGAGGATAATGCGCATCACCGACACCAAGAGCGCCTGGGGCGAGGACCCGCCCTCGCGCACCAAGCGCCTAGTCAGCAACGTCCGTGTGTTCGGCACCGACAAAGCTGACGAATACAAGGTGCTGAGCTACATGCTGGTGACCCGCAGCCGCTTCGACTTCGACTACTTCGACCTGATCCCCTGCGAGCGCCACGACCTCCTACGCCGTGAGGGCGGGCAGCTGAAGCTGGCGCGCCGCGAGGTGATCGTCGACCAGACGGTGATCGGCACACCGAACCTCGGCATCTTCTTCTGACCACAGCGGTGTTCGAACTACATCAAGGGAGAACGACAATGAAACTCGAAGACATGATCCTCGTCAGCGTGGACGACCACGCCATCGAACCGGCCGGCGCCTTCGACCGCCACATGCCGGAACGCTTCAAGGGCCGACAGCCGCGCGTCGAGCAGCACAACGGACGCGACGTCTGGGTGTTCGAAGGCCAGGCCACCGGCTACATGGGCCTCAACTCGGTGGTCGGCCGACCCAAGGAGGAGTACGGCATGGAGCCGCTGGGCTACGAACACATGCGCCGCGGCACCTGGGACATCAAGGCGCGCGTCGACGACATGAGCGCCAACGGCGTGCTCGGCTCGATCTGCTTCCCGACCTTCCCCGGCTTCGCCGGCCAGCGCTTCCAGAACCACCCGAACCGCGACGTCTCCCTGGCCGCCATTCAGGCCTACAACGACTGGCACCTGCACGATTGGTGCAACGCCGCACCGGGGCGCTTCATCCCGCTGATGCTGGTGCCGTGGTGGGACATGCAGGCCGCCGCCGCGGAAGTCGCGCGCCTGGCGAAACTCGGCGTGCATGCCGTGTCGTTCTCCGACAACCCGGCGCTCCACGGCTTCCCGTCAATCCACAGCGACTACTGGGACCCACTGTGGAAGGCCTGCGCCGACAACAACGTGGTGATCTGCTGCCACATCGGTACCGGCATCAAGGCCAACCACGCCTCAGACCTGTCGCCGATCGATGCCTGGATCACCTCCATGCCGATTTCCATCGCCAACTCGGCGGCCGACTGGATCTGGGCGCCGATGTGGAAGAAATTCCCCAACCTGCGCATGGCCCTGTCCGAAGGCGGCATCGGGTGGATCCCCTACCTGCTGGAGCGTGCCGACTTCACCCACCGCCACCACCACGCCTGGACCAACGCCAACTTTGGCGGCAAGAAGCCCAGCGACATTTTCCGCAAGCACTTCATCACCTGCTTTATCGAGGATGATTTCGGCCTGCGCAACCTGCCGGACGTGGGCGAGGACATGGTCACCTGGGAATGCGACTACCCGCACTCCGACTGCACCTGGCCGCACTCGCCGGAAGTCGCCTGGGAAAGCCTCAAGCGCCTGCCCAAGGAGACCATCGACAAGGTCACCCACCTCAACGCCATGCGCGAGTTCTCCTACGATCCGTTCGCCCTCCTCGGCCGCGAGAACTGCACAGTCGGCGCCCTGCGCGCCCAAGCCGCGCACGTCAGCACCGAGCCGGCGCTGGGCATGGGCGGCGCCGTGCCCAGGCGCGAGAAAGGCAAGCCGGTGACCTCCGGTGACATCAATGCGATGTTCGCACAAGCGGACGCCCAGACCGCGTTGTAAGCAAGGCCATGACAACCCTTCCGGCGGACGGCCGGGAGGTCCGGCTCAAGACAACAACAAGAGGCCATCATGGATATCATCGGCATCGGCTACATGGGCTTCGAAAGCCCGAACTTGGAAGCCTGGCGCGAGTACGCGCCGCAGGTGCTCGGCCTGGGACAGGGCAACGCCCCGCTGGGCGACCCCGACTCCCTGTACCTGCGCAGCGACGACCGCCGCCACCGCATCACCTTCCACCCCGGCCCCGTCGACCGCATCGCCTACATCGGCTGGGAAGCGCGCGGGCGGCAAGCCTTCGACGCTGCGGTGGCGCGCTTCCGCGACGCAGGCGTCGTTCTGGAGGTTGGCGACGCCGCCCGCTGCGAGATACGCGGCGTGCGCGAACTGGTGAGCTTCCGCTGTCCGGCGGGCTACCGGCACGAACTGTTCTACGCGCAAAAATGGACGCCACGCTCGTTCGTCCCCGGCCGTCCGCACGGCGGCTTCGTCACCGACGAGCGCGGCGTCGGCCACATCGTCCTGATTACGCCGGATTACGGCCCAGAACTGGAAGCCTTCTTTATCGACCTGATGGGCTTCCACTGGTACGGCGCCGGCAAGGGCCGCACCGGCTTCTTCCGCGCCAAGCTCAACGACAAGACCAGCCACGACATTGCCTTCGGCCACGCTCCCGGCATGAAAGGCGTGCAGCACATCGGACTGTTCGTCAAGAGCCTGTGCGACCTCGGCGAAACATACGACATCGTACGCAAGCGCGAGCTGCCGATGCAGATGACCCTCGGCCAGCACAGCCAGGACCCGCACGTCTCCTTCTACCATTTCAGCCCGTCCGGCTTCGCTGTGGAGTGCATCCACGAACTGGAGCCCTGGCACCACGACGGCTTCGAGCTGAACCCCGAGCAACTGAGCATCTGGGGCCACGAGCGGGTCGGGCCGATTCTCGGGCCGAGCGTCATGCCCCTGGAGCAATACCCCAACAACTAAACCGCCGCGCCGCCATGGGCGGCGTGGCAACCCGACTAACATCGACAGAAAAAGGATAAGAAGATGAGCAAGACTTATGACATCGTCATCGCCGGCGGCGGCCACAACGGTCTGGTCGCCGCCTGCTACCTGGCCAAGGCCGGGTGGAGTGTGTGCGTGGTAGAGAAGAACGACAAGGTCGGCGGCGGCGTGATGACCCGCGAGCTGACCGTGCCCGGCTTCAAGCACGACGTCTGCTCGGTCGCGCACACCCTGCTGCAGGCCAACCCGCTGCTGCGCAACGACGAACTGGAGCTGAAAGCGAAGTTCGGCCTGAAGTACATCAACCCCGACAAGATGACCGCGATCTTCTACGACGACGGCAGCACCCTGGAGTTCTACACCGACCTGGAGCGCACCTGCGAGGCCATTGCCAAGTTCTCCGAGCGTGACGCCGACGCCTACCGCCGCTTCAACCATCAGGTGTTCCAGAACCTCGACATGCTGGTCATGGGCATGTTCAACACGCCGCCGAGCGCCTCGCACCAGGCGCTGATGATGGAGCAGAGCCAGGTCGGCCAGGAACTGATGCGCACCCAGGCGATGAGCGCCTGGGACTACATCAGCGAATGGTTCGAGAACGACAAGGTCAAGATCGCCCTGGCCCGCTACGCCTCCGAGGCGATGATGAACCCGTTCGACAACGGCACCGGCTTCGGCTTCTACATCATCCTGCCGCTCATGCACCGCTACGGCGTGGGCATCCCGGTCGGCGGCTCCGGCGCCTTCGCCGACGCCCTGCGCGCCTGCCTGGAACACCACGGTGGCGAGGTGCGCACCGAGGCGCCGGTCAAACAGTTCAAGATCGAAGGCGGCAAGGCGACCGGCGTGATCCTCGAAAGCGGCGAAGAGATACTGGCCCGCAAAGGCGTGATCTCCACCCTGCACGCCAAGCAGGTATTCCCCGCCATGGTCCCCGGCCGCGAACTGCCCGAGGGCTTCGAGCAGCGCATCCGCACCCTCAAGCACAGCAGCTTCCAGCCGTTCAACATGCACGTCGCGCTGCACGAGGCGCCGCGCTACAAGGTCGGCCCGGCGGTGGACGACTTCTTCTGGGTGGAGCGCTCGCACTCCGATCCAGAGGAGTTCGCCCGCGCCTTCCGCGACCTAGAGTACGGCATCCCACGCCGCGACTTCATCGCCTACGTGACCCAGGACACCTACGACAAGACCCGCGCGCCGGAAGGCAAGCGTGTGCTCAACATGTACGCCTTCTGCCCCTACAACCTCAAGGGTGGCGCCCAGCGCTGGGACGAGATCGGCGAAGAGGTGGCCCACGCCTTCCTCGACGACCTGCGCAAGCTCACCACCAACATGGACGACGGCAACATCATCGGCTTCTCGTGGATGACCCCGCTGGACATCGAGCGCCACAACAACGCCATGATCGGCGCCGACATCCTGCACTTCGGGTCCTACTCCTGGCAGATCGCCGGCAACCGTCCCGCCCCCGGCTACGCCCAGTACAAGTCGCCGGTGGAGGGCCTGTACCTGGCCGGCGCCAGCACCCACCCCGGCGGCGGCGTCACCGCAGCCTCCGGACGCAACGTGGCCCGCGTGCTGTTGGAGGAATCCGGCCTGGACTTCGACGAACTGGTCGGCGCTTGACCCCCCTTGCAGGAGCGATCGCAGCATGAAGATGTTCAGCAAGGAAGGCGTGGAGATGGTGGACGTCAAGTCCATCACGCGGGATGGCGAGCAACTGGTCATCAAGGGCAAGGTCATGGGCGCCATGAGCACCACCATCCTGGTCAACCCGGAAGACTGCTGGCAGGCCGCCCGGCTGCTCGGTATCAGCGTGATCCTGCGCCTGCCGCAGATTCTGCTCAAGGGATGGCTAGCCGCGCGCAGGAAGGCCCGGGGTAACGGCTGACCGCAGTGCAGGTGGGGCGCGACCACCGTCGCGCCCCACGTTGCCCCTCCCGGGGGCGTGTACGCGGCGCTCAACCCCGGAAAGCGCAGTGCACGGGCTGTACGTAAGCATTCCGAGGCTGATATCCATGTAGCGGCGACTTCAGCCGAGCTGCCGGGGGAGCGCTATGCACTCCTTTGCGGCTGAAGCCGCACCTACTCCCTCACGCCTTGATGAAGTAGCGCACCCACAACCTACCGCTCTGGAAACGGTACAGCTCGATGGTCTCGATACCGCCGCTGCCGTCGCGCAGCGCGTTGCGATGGTGGCAGGCGGCTTCCTCGCCGTTGATAATGGTTTCCTTGACCTCCACGCGGAAGCGCGGCTGCTGGTTTTCCCACATTCCTTCAAGGATCTGCCAGGGATCGGTCGGCAGCGGCCGGCCGACGTACTCGATACTCAGACCGGCAGGCGACACCCGACGGTAATGCTCGAAGAATCCCTCCTTGTCGCCGTTGTTCCAGCATTCGATCTGGCCATGCAGGAAATGCTCGATGGCTTCTTGCGCATTCATTGATTTCTCCTCGTTTTCCATGGGCGAGTCAGTCCCGCCGGATTTGTGCACACTCGCTCAGGTGAGCTGTTGCTGGACCGCGACTGCCGCAGCCGGCCGTAACCAGAGCAGAATCGACGGGCCGATGACGGAGCAGACCAGGCAACACAGCAGCACCGCCGAATAGCCGTCGTAGGCCTCGTAGAGGTAGCCGAAGAACACCGGCATCATCCCCGAGACGATGGTGATCAGCGCCAGGTGCAGGCCGAAGATCCGCGCGTATTCGCGCAGCCCGAAATAACGCGCCATGAGAAACGCCGCCAAGTCGAACTCAGCGCCGGCGCTGGCGCCGATGCATAGCGTGGCAAGCACCAGCAGCGCCGTACCCTGCATACCGCCGAACAGGAAGATCGCACAACCGATGGCCGGCAACGCCAGGCTGATCACCGTGACCAGGATCGGCGGGTAGCGGTCCAGCAGATAGCCCACCAGCAAGCGCCCGGCGATGATGGAAATGCCGAAACTACTGAAAATCTGGCTCGCGGCCTGGGCGGAAAGCCCCTTGCCCTGCAGCATCGGCACGATGTTGGTGACCATGCCGACGGTCAGGCACACCGAGAGGATCAGCGCGACGTTGAAACTCCAGTAGACCGGCGAGCGCAGCGCCTGATGGAAACTGAAACCGTCCCCTTGCGCCAGCGCCTCGCTCCCCGTCAGCGACGCCGGCCCGACCTCGGTCGGCAAGCGCATCCACAACAACGCCATTGGCAAGGTGAACAGCAGCGGCATCGTCGCCAGGGTGAAGAAGCCTGCCTGCCAGCCGAACAGAACGATCATCCTGGCCAGCAGTGGCGGCAACACCACCGCCATCATTCCGGTGCCGCAGAGAATGACCGCCAGGGCCAGGCCACGGTTGCGCTCGAACCACAGGTTGATCAGTTGCGTCCAGGTGATGGCGATGGTTCCGGCGCAAACCAGCGGCATGGCAAAGAACGCCAGGTATAACCAGCCGATGGAATGCTCAATCCGGGTGATCGCCGTATATCCGATCACCTGCAGCACGATCGAGACGATTGCCACCCGGCGCAAACCGAAGCGGCGATACAACGGACCGACCAGCTGAGTGGAGATCGCCACACCGGCGAACAGGAAGGTGATTGACGCCTGCAGTTCGCCCCGGCTCCAACCAAAGGCCTGCTCGAGGGGAATGACCAGGGTGCCGAAACCGTAGAGCAGGCCCGCGCTGATGCTAGTGCAGATGCCGACGAGGCCGAGTAGCAGGATGCGCCAGCCGCGCTTGAACTCGGCGAGGTCAATGGCGGCCCGCTCGCGCGAAGTGGATGTATCGGACATGCGAGGACTCCTATTTCGGCCCGCCGTGCCAGTCGGGCCGTACTTTTCGGGCTCAATGTCCCTTGAGGATTTCTTCGACCTTCGGCATGGCCACCATGGTGGCGCCCCCGTCAACCAGCAGCGAGGTGCCGGTAATGTAGGAGGCCTCGTTGGAGGTCAGGAACATCGCGGCGGCGGCGATATCGGCCGACTGCCCCAGACGTGGCACGGGGAAGTGTCCGGCCAGACGGTGCGGCACTTCCTCGCCCAGAGACTCGAACATATGGTCCGTGCCGATCAGCCCCGGCTCGATCACGTTGACCAGGATGCTCAACGCGCCGAACTCTACGGCCAGCCCACGGGCAAAGGCGTTCATGAACGCCTTGCTGGAACTGTAGGGGATCAGCGTTGGCGTGTACTTGCGATTGGCCTCACCGGAGGAGATGAATATGACCCGGCCCTTGTCGCTCGCTCTGGACAGGTAGGGGGCGCAATCCTTGGCGAGCCAGAACAGCGACTGGATGTTACTGCGCACCAGATGATCGAAAGTGTCGTCTGTCATCTCGCTAATCAACCCGCGCGCCGTATCGGCGGCGCAATGCACCAGGATGTCCAGCGCGCCAAAGCGTTCCATGCCACCCTCGACCATCGCCTTGACCGCCGCTCGGTCGGCGATGTCGCCGCCGACTAGATGGGCCTCGCCGCCCAGCGCCGTGATCTGCGCGACGGTTTCCTCGCCATAACGTGGCGTGCGTGCGGACACGACCACTCTGGCCCCCTCCTGCGCATAGGCCAGGGCAATGGCGCGCCCCATGCCACGCCCGGCGCCGGTGACCAGCACCACTTTATCTTTGAACCTCATCGCCTGCTTCCTCTGGTCTTGTTCTTGTTCTTGTTCGGAAAAACTCCCTCGGCAAACAAGCCGCGGGAAGCTCGTCAGGTTGGGTCAGAGATCCCGGCCCGGCACGTTACGCGCCGAACCGTTGCGCCGGTCGGACTCGCCCCAGCCCAGCCAATGCGACGGCTCGCGGGTATCACCGACCCGGCGCCAGCGCCCCTCCTGTTGCGCGGTGATCGGGAAGCCGCCGACGAAGTCGATCATTTCGCCCTTGGGGTCGGGGAGGAACTCCCACTCTTCCTTGCCGTCGAGCACGATCCGCGCCGACTCCAGGAAATAGCTGCCGTCCTTGTGCCGGGCCTGCCCCTCGATATCGGTGGTGACGCGCACCTCGCCCTTGTCGTTGCTGAAGATCGCGTAGCCCAGGTGGTCGTGACCAACCATGAAGGAGCCGGCATCCCAACTTCCGTCCTTGTACACGGTGCAGAACGACCACCACAGGACATGCTTGTTGTTGTTGACCACCAGGTCCTTCTTGAAGTGGATCGCGCCGCCCTCAGCCATGTAGAACTGGTCGAGCGCCATCGCCCCCTTCACTGGTCTGCCTTCGCAGACGCCGGCCAGCTCCCAGAGCTGCGACACATAGAAGGTGCCCCATTCCACCCCCGGCAGATACCACTGCAGGCCAGGGCCGAGCAGGCGACCCTCCAGCTGGAACAAGCCATCCTCCCGCCAGGTCAAGCGTTCGCTGTTGGCGGTGATCTCCCAGCCGTTGCCGGCCTCGCCGGGCTGGTTAGTCCAGCGCACGGTGTCGCCGTCTAGAGTCTGCACCGGCATCGGCGTCAACGCCTGGAGGGCCATCTTCTCGTGGTCCATGCGTAGGTTGACGCCGTCGACATGGTTATTCAGGTAGAAGAACTTGGTCGGGTTCGGCGTGCCGCCCGGGGCCAGCAGAGAACGCACGAACGAATAGATGTTGCCGTCCTCGTCACGCACTGAGCCGAACGGCGCGGACTTGCTCAGTTGCAGCCCAAAGAAGCCGCGGCTGCCGCCCATCGCAGCGCCGGTGACCTGGTGCGGGCCAACCAGCTGCTGGAAGCCGAAATCGCCGCGCTCTGGAATCGTTTTGAACGCTCTCATGAAAATCGCCTCTTGTCGTTATTGTCGAAATGCACGTAAGGCAAGGGGGATATCGATGCTCAGTCCCAGATCACCGGGAGCGACGCGGTGCCACGCAACTGCGCGCCCTCGATGACAGGAGCAGGTTGTGTTGGGTCGAGGCGGATATTGGGGAGCAGATCGAGGATGGCGTTGATCGAGCAATTAATCTCGACCTTGGCGATGAACTGGCCGATGCACATGTGCGGGCCGAAACCGAAGCCGAAGGAAGGCTTGAGCTTGCGGTCGATGTCGAACACATCGGGATTCTCGAAGGCGTCCTCGTCACGATTGGCGGACACCACCATGCACTGAACGAAGGAGCCCTTGGGAATCTTCACGCCATGGAACTCCACGTCCTTTGCCGTCTCACGCACCTTGAAGGTGGCCACCGGTTCGTAGCGCGCAGTTTCGTCCATCAACTTGGGAATCAGCGAGCGGTCTGCCTTCACTCGCTCCAGCAGACCCGGCGTGGTGAGCAGCAGAGCCATCACCGAACCGAACATCCGCGTGGTGGTTTCACCAGCAGCGGGTAGCAACGAACGGGTGAATGTGATCACCTCGTGATCGTCCAGGGTGCGACCTTCGAATTCGGCACGCAGCAGACGACCAACCACGTCGTCGCCTTGACTGCCCTCGGCGCGGCGGCGCACCACAACCTCCTGGATAGCGTCATACAGCCCCTTGACCGCGATACCGGCCTGTTTACGGGCCTCCTCCATCTTAGCCGGGTCGATCTGGTTGCCGCCGACCATGGCCAGAGCCCAGGCAGCGTACTGCTTATATTTCGAAGGGTCGTCCGAGGGGAATCCCATCAGGGCGTACATGATGCGGATCGGCAACTCCAGACCGAACTCCATCAGGTCGGCCTTCTTCTGCGGCACCAGAGGCTTGAGGAATTCCTCACGGATCAACTCGTCGATCTGCCCACGCCACTTGTTCACGCTCTCAGGCATGAAGGCCGGCTGCAGCAAGGCGCGGACCTTGCGGTGCGGCTCACCGTCCATGGCCAGGATCACGAGGCCGTCGAAGAAGGCCCCCAGGCCCTCGGCGATGAAACCACTGGTGAAGGTATTGCCGTCGCGCAGCACGGCCATTACGTCCTGGTACTTGAACAGAGCGAAAGTCGGTCGGGTACCCTGCTGAACACCGGCATTGGTCGGGACACCAAACTGGGCGATGAAGTCTCCTTCATAGATTGGTGACTTCAGCCGCTGTTCGCGACATACGGCATGAATGTCCAGATCGGTGCCGCGATATGTTTCGGAGACTGCGGAGTAGTTTTTCTTAAGATCTACGGCAGAAGCGCTATTGGTGCTCATGAGATTCAACACTCTGTGGAATTGTTGTTGTCGAAGTCGACCGACGCCGGCACGACGACAGGCCATCAGCATCGCGGGGCGAGGGTCTCGCTGCGATACTTCATTTGGAAACACGCCGGCTTGCTCGCCTGGCCGCAAGTAGCGGTATCCTTTCGGAATCACCGACTTGGGATACTAACGGGCTGCTTTTTTTCCGCGACTCGATTCGTTTTACCCAAGGTCAAACGAAGTACGTCGGCACATCGCTGCCATAAGGGGACCAGAGTGAAAACTCCTGCGCAGAACGAACCCGGAAAACGCAATACGATCCGACGCCTGATCGAGGCGGCTCGCCTAGAGTTCGCGGAGAAGGGACTTGCAGGCGTGCGTATGGAGGAGCTTGCCCGCGAGGCGGGGATCACCAAGCAGTTGATCTATCACTACTACGGCTCCAAGGAAGGGTTGTTCGTCGCTGTGCTGGACGAGTGCTCCGAGCGTGTCATGTCCGAGTTGGTGGAGCTGGATATCGATTCGTTACCTCCGACGCAAGCCATGCGCAGGATGCTCAACCACTTCTTCGACCAGTATCGTCATGACCCGCTTCTCGGCGCCCTGGCCTTGGAGGGCATCCACTACCACGACACCCATCAGACCCCACGCAATCGTTTCCTGGAGCTGACACCGACGCTTATCGACAAGCTCGACTGCATTCTCCGCCGCGGTGCCGAGGCTGGGGACTTTAAGGCTGGGATCAACCCCCGACTGTTTCTCGCCACCGCCGCGCTGGTCACCACCGGTTGGTTCACCAACCGCTATTCGATGTCGGCGCTGGCAGGGCTGGACACCGCCTCCGAGGAAGGCATGACTACCTGGCGCCAGCATTCCGCGGATTTCATACTCGCCAGCATTGCGCAGAGGTAAACGACCGCGCCGGCTGATGCCGGCACGCCCGCCGTCTATTTTCCTCCGGTTTTCGCCAGGTAGCGCTTCACTCGGCTGGCCGCGAGCCGCCCGGCCATACCGTTGACGCCGCCGCCCGGGTGGATGCCGGCGCTACCGAGGTACAGCCCCTCGACCGGCAACGTGTCGCCGCCGAGCCCATAGGCTGGACGCATGGCGCTGGAACGCATGGATGTGGTGTCGATATGCACCACACAGCCGTTCACCGTATTCAGGCGGGCAGTGAAGTCCGGCGCCGCCTCGATCCAGCGGCCAATCACATGCCCCTGGATACCCTCGACGTATTCGGACAGCTGCTCGACCACCAGGTCGGCCACCCGCTCCCTGAGCGCGTCCCAGCCCTCGCGCGGGGCGACCGGCATCACCGGCGGATAGATGTAGAGCACGTCCTGTCCCGGCGGCGCCTGCGAAGGGTCCACCGAATTGGGTGCAACCATGGTGATATACGGCAAGCGCGGCACTTCGCCACGGGCGCTGGCGGCGAAGTTCTCCAACACCGCCTCCTCCGTGCCGATCATCAGACAGGCCTTGCGCAGATCGACACCGTCGCCCCTGGCGGCCTCGAAACGGGGCACGGAAATCTGCCCGTCGAGCGCTAAGTCGACCTTCAACGGCCCCGAGCCCCTGGCGTTGGCCGGCGCCAGGGCGATGCGGGTCAGCAGGTTCCTCGGCATTTCCCCGGTGCTAACCATCTCTAGCGCCACCTTTGGGTGGCAGCCGGCGATGACCGCACGTGCTGTGAACTCACGCCCGTCGGCCAGCCTGACGCCCCGGACCTTGCCTTGGCTGGCGAGGATTTCGCCGACGCGGGCAGAGGTCATGACGTGGCCACCCAGCTCTTCCAGACGCGCGCGCATGGCATTGCTTAGCTGCTGCATGCCGCCAATCACTCGGCCAACACCGAAGCGGTGGAGGAAACCAAGCAGGGCGTAATAGATGCCGCCACCGTCAGCGCTGATGTCGCCGGCCAGGCCGGTCAGCGCGCACATAGCGGAAATGGTCACCGGGTGCTCAAAGCGCTCACGCGCGGCCTGGTGGGCGGAACCAGTCATAAGCGCCATCAGCTCAGGCTTCAGTTTGCGATGCTTGAGCGCGGTGCCCACCACCTTCAGCTTGGTCATAAGGTTGGTACGCGCCGGGTCGACTCGCATCATCGGTAGGGCAATGTCGAGGAACAGGTCGACGACCTTCATGAAGTCGAGGAACGCCTCGGCGTCCTTCGCGCTGTAGCGACGGATTTCCGCAGCCGTCCGTTGCCTATCGCGCCAAAACACCAGCGAGGTACCGTCGGGATGCAGGTAGACGTAGCCCGGCGACAGCTCGATCGACTTGAAGCCATGCCGCTCGAGCTCCAACTCACGGGGCACATGGGCATGCACACGCATGGACATCATATCCATGGCGCAGGGGTGCACTAGATGCTGGGGCGCGTCGGGAATCAGGTAGCCCGACGAAGCCATGCCGCCAACCTTGTCCAGCGCCTCGAGCACCAGCACCCTCTTGCCATCCATCCCCAGGTAGCAGCCGGCCGAAAGACCGTTGGTGCCGCCACCGACGATTATCACATCGAAATCTGTGTTGTAGTTGTTCATGGGTTGATTGTTCTTGTTCGTCGCTGTTTATGGTGAGTTTCAGACGGCCTCGGGAAACCTGTCGTCAGGCCGCTACGCCTTGCTCGCAATCGGACGGCGAACGGCCCAAGGCCATGCCAGCCGGTCTGGCAGCCCACCGGGAATGCCACGCTAGCAATAACCGCCTGCGAACAGTTGGGCAGTCGTTTTACCGTCGGTAAAAGAATTCACCACGCTCCGACCTTGCGCCGCATGGCGAAGCATGTCCGGAATTAATTTAGACACTTTCATTATTTTTGTCTAAAATATTCAAAACCCGCCACCTGGCACCTGCCACGGTCAACGACGGAAGGCTTCCCTTGATTTCCCCCGCCACGGCAAGACTCCTGCCCATCCTCCTTGCCGGCCTGGCGATGCTGGGTCCGTTCACCATCAACATCTACATGCCCTCCTTCGCGCAGATGGAGGCGGTGTTCGACGTGACGGACATCGAGCTGCAGATCACCCTATCCCTGTATTTTGCCGCGTTCGCCTTCATGTCGCTCTGGCATGGCGCCCTCTCCGACAGCCTGGGACGGCGGCCGGTGGTGATCGCCGGGCTGGCGGCCTTCGTCCTGGCATCCCTGGGCGCCGCCTTCGCCACGCGCATCGAGCAGATATATGTCTGCCGGGTGTTGCAGGGTCTTTCCGCCGGCGCCGGCATCGTCGTCGGCCGGGCCGTGATCCGCGACCTCTACACGGGCGCCGCCGCGCAGCGCCTCTATGCGCTAGTGGTCATGCTGTTCGCGCTGGCCCCCGCCGTAGGGCCGGCGTTGGGCGGCTGGCTACAGGTCTGGATGGGCTGGCGCGCGAACTTCGGTTTGCTGACGGCGATGGGCCTGACCTTGTTGGCCATGGTGATCTTCCACCTTCCGGAAACTCTGCCGCCCAGCGAGCGCCAGCCTTTCTCGGGCAGGGCCCTGCTGGCGGGCTACCGGCAGGTGCTGTCGAACGTCCCGTTCATGCTCTGGGCGGTCACCTTCGCCCTGATGTTCGCCGGCTTCTTCATCTACGTGCTGTCCGCCCCAGTGTTCCTGGCGCGTCACCTGAGGCTGGAGGAAACCGATTTCATCTGGCTGTTCGGTCCGGCTACTGCAGGCATGATGCTGGGCTCCCACCTGTCCGGTCACTTCGCGCAGCGCTGGTCGGCCAGGCGGTACCTGGCAACTGGGTTCGCCATTATGACGATGGCCAGCCTGTGGAATCTCGCCTTGTGCCGCTGGGCGCCCGCGACATCCGGCTGGTACCTACCCTATCTGTTCGTCTATACACTCGGCATGGCACTGGTCCAGCCCACCATCGTGCTGGCGGGGCTGGATTGCGTACCGCAATGGCGGGGGTTGGGATCGTCGCTGCAACTGTTCATCCAGACCGGGTTCAATGCCGTGCTGGCGGCGGTCATCGCACCGTTCTTCTGGCACACCCCGCTGCTGCTCGCGTCCGGCGCAGCGCTGGCCCTGGCCTTGTCGCTGGGCGGCGTCACCCTGGCCTGGATACTAGCCGGCCGGGCCAACGCTGCATCCCGGGCCCCGCACAGCGGCCACTGAAGCCTGCGGGGCGTGGGGCCACCCCGCCAATCACATGCTATTGCGGCCCATCTGCTCGAACAGCGTGCGCACCGCCACTAGCGAAGGGGTGTGGCTGCTAAAGCCACCGTCGGCCACAAGCGTTGTCCCGGTGACGAACGAAGACTCGTCGGAGGCCAGAAAGGCCACAACGTCAGCAATCTGCCGCGGGGTGCCGAGCTCCGGCGTACAGTGATTGTCGCGCATGATGTCCAGCAAGGCCTCAGGCAAAGGGTGCTGCGGCGCCAATCCGATCTGCACGGCGTTACCACGAATACCGCGTTTGCCGTACTGGGCTGCCACCAGCTTCGGCAGCATCATCAGCGCGGCCTTGGAAGTAGCATACGCCGATAACGACATATCACCCTGCATACCTAGACCGGACGTAGCAAAGATCACTGAGCCTTTGCTCTGCTCAAGCATCACCGGAATTACATGCTTGGTGCATAGCACCGCGCCGCGCAAGTTAACTGCCATTGCCCTATCCCATGCCACCATGTCGAGGTTGCAGAGATCGCGGTCGCGCTGACGCTGCTCGGCATCCAGCACCGCAGCGTTGTTGTGCAATACATCGATGCGACCGAATCGCTCCTTGACCCGCGCAACCATCGCATGCACGTCTTCCTCCGATGAAACATCGGTACGGATACTCAGTGCCTGACTGCCTATCGAGCGCAAAGATTCCGCCACTGACTCCGCAGCATCGCCGTTGATATCGACCACTGCAATGCTAGCCCCGTGTGAGGCTAGTACCCGAGCGCATTCGGCGCCCAGACCGCCGCCGGAGCCTGTGATGATGGCAACCCGCCCCGCAAGCTTTCCTGTACTCATGAAACTGCTCTCTTTCGTGACTTAGGAGGAGTAGATGCTATTCGCCGGTGAAACGCGGCTCACGGCGCTCGCTGAATGCTAACGCAGCTTCCTTCACGTCCTTGGTCGGCGCCAGCAGAGCGAACAGATCGAGCTCCAGGTTCAGACCGCTTTTCAGATCCATCTCCAAGGATGCGCGAGCCGCCTGCTTGACGAATGCAGAGGCCGCCGGAGGCTTGCTGGCAATTCGCAAAGCGAAGGCAGCCACTTCGGAGAGAAGGGATTCCGCAGAGCCGGCCAAGCGGCTCACCAAGCCAATCTGCCGCGCCTCCTCGGCATTCATCCGGTCACCAGTCAGCAGCATGTCCAGTGCCCGTCCAGGCGCGACGACTCGCGATAGGCGCTGAGTACCACCACCACCAGGAATCAGGCCAAGTCCGGTTTCTGGCAGTGCAAAGATCGCGTTCGGCGCGGCGAAACGAATATCGCAGGCCAATGCCAGCTCCAGACCGCCCCCCATACAGTACCCGTGGATCGCCGCGATGATGGGCTTGGCCACCGAATCCAACGACTCGATCCAGCGTGATCCTTCCATCCGCTGACGGACCTGCAGAGAAGATTCAACACCGCGACGCTCTTTGATATCAGCGCCGGCGCAAAACCCACGCTCTCCTTCCCCACGGATAACAATGACCCGTACCTGAGGATCTTTGTCGAGTTGTGCCAGCGCCTGAGGTACACCCTGCCGGACGCTATCGTTGATCGCGTTAATCTGCCCGGGTCGGGTTAACACAATCCATCCCACGGCAGCGTCACGTTCAATGCGCACCGCTTCGTTGATGATGTGAGGAAGAGAATCGATGGCACTCATGCGGTGCACTCCTCAAACTCAACGACCTGACCGTCCAATTCTTTCGGATCGATCTTGATCAAGGACTTACCTCCAACCGCCTCGGACGACTCGATCCATTCAAAGGCAGTACCGCGCGCGCGCAGGTCCTCGGCCTTGGCAGCCAGGTCGTTGACGCCGATGCGGATGTAGTACGGGCCCGGTCCCCAATTGTTCAGGTAGTGGCCAGCGTCAGTGTTCCAGTAAGTCGCTTCGATCACATCTAGCGTCGCGCTGTTGGCCACCGTGAAACCCATGCGCGCACGGCGATAGCCTTCTTCGCGCAGATGCTCTACCGGGCCGCTGGGTTCCCAGTCGAGGTTGGCGGAAACCTTGCGCAAGGTCTCATCCAGATCGCGTACCAGGAAGCCGCGGGCGGTAACCCGTACCATACCACCCGGCGCCAAGTCGCGCGGCTGGGCCGGTGGCAGGGCGTAGGTTTCCGGGGGCATCTGCAGTGGCTCAGTCTCCATGATCTCGATGCACAGGCCGCCATCAACCGAGGGCTGATAGTACGGCTTCTCCGGCGTAGCACCGAGCCACAGGCGATCGAAGGGCATCTCCGGAGTACGCTGAGCCATGCGGAACGGCAGACGGCGGCGCATCAACTTGTCCACCAGTACGGCAAACTTCTCACGGTGCAGGGCAAGGACAATGGAGTGAGTGATCATCGGCCGGTGATGTCCCTGGTAGTCCTTGAGGCTTTCCAGGAAGTCGTGGAAGAGCGGATCACCGGGATTCGGTTTATCGAGGTGCCACTGAGGTTCAATACGTGTCGGAGCTACCGCTAATGACTTATGCACACGCAGGAAGTGCGCGATGTAGGGATGGTTATCGAACGCCTGACGCCAGCGCTCGTGCTTGTAGACACCGAGCTTGTCTACCAGCTTCTCCGTCATCCCATCAGGATCCGGAACCATCATGTCGGCACTCATCAATAATTCGAACATCTGACTTCCCTCCAATTGCTAGCCACGGCACAAGCCCGACCAACGAGATCGGCTGATGCCTTCGTCTGTACGTTGGTTTACTAATGTGCGGTGACGGCCTGGGTATTCACTCGCTTGCCCTGCTCCAAGGAGCCTGCGACCTTCTCGCCTTGCGTAGCTTCGGGCGATGCGGCACTGGTCTTGGGATTGAGCAGGAAGTGGGACAATGCGGGAATCAATACCAGCGCCCCGAGCATGTTCCAGAGGAACATGAAGGTCAGCAGTATCCCCATGTCGGCCTGGAACTTGATGGGCGACCAGGCCCAAGTGACGACGCCCGCGGCCATAGTCAGACCAATGAGCGCCACAACCCTGCCCGTAAAATCGAGCGAGCGCCGGTAAGCCACGGCCAGGCTGCCGCCACGCTCCTGGACAGCCAACTGCACGCTGAGCAAATAGAGCGCGTAGTCGACGCCGACTCCAACGCCTACTGCAATAACTGGCAATGTGGCCACCTTCAAGCCAATACCTAGCCAGACCATCAGCGCCTTGCAGATAATTGTGGTCATAAGGAGCGGAATCAGTGCGACAACAGTGGCGCGCCAACTGCGGAAGGTCAGCAGGCAAAGCAGCGCCGTGGCACCGTATACCGCGAGATACATGGTGACGATGCCCTTCTCAACCTCAATGTTGGTCGCAGCCTCGATGCCGGCGTTACCGGCAGCCAGAAGGAACTCCAGCGGCTGCTCAGATCCCGCGGCGGTATTGTGTTGCGTGGCGAAATCTTCGGTGACCTTGAGCACCCGGTTAAGCGTGTCGGCCTTATGATCCGCCAGATACGCAATAAGCGGAGTCACTGAGCACTTCTGATTAGTGATACCTGGTGCCGAAATCATTGCGGCATCCACCGACGAGTTGGTGATCGCCTGATCACGACTGATGGCCAGCCACTTACCACTACCCTCAGCCATCCCCGCAGTGATGAAGCGCACGGTTTCGGCAAGTGAGTTAGTGGTCTGTACACCCTCGGTCTGACGCAACTGCCAAGCCAGTTTGTCCATTGTTTGCAATGACTGGTAAAGACGGCAGCTGTCTTCGTTGGTTTTCATAATCACTACGAACTGATCGCTGGAAAGCCCGTAGTGGGTGGTGATGTAAGCGTTGTCACGGTTATAGCGTGACTCTGGGCGTAGCTCCGGAGCACCCGGATCGAGGTCACCAACCTTGAGATCCAGCATGACCACGCTGCCAACCGCAGTAACGATTAGAGATAGTCCGATCACTACTGTCGCCCAACGGCGCTCAGTAAATCGATCGAGACCATGCCAGACATGCCCCAGGAAACCGCGATTCTCCTCATCAGCGCGATCCTTCTCGATAGCGATGCGCGCAGCCTTTTTGCTTACTCCGATATAGGAGAGTGCCACGGGAATAAGCAGCAGCTTGGTGAAGATCAACACGGCCACACCAATGCTGGTTGTCAGCGCGAGATCACGAATCACTGGAATATCGATGATCACCAGAACCGCGAATCCAACGATATTGCACAGCAGGGCCGTCAGCCCTGTGAGGAACAGGCGGCGAAAGGTATAGCGCGCGGCGACATACTTGTGTGTACCGCGACCGATGTCCTGCAGGATCCCATTCATCTTCTGGGTGCCATGGGATACGCCTATGGCGAAGATCAGGAACGGCACCAAAATCGAGTAAGGGTCCAGTTCATAGCCGAGCAACTGCATCAGGCCGAGCAGCCAGACCACGCCTGCTACGGCAATGCCGACTAGCAGCAGAGTACTTCTCAGGCAGCGGGTATAGAGATAAACGAACACTGCGGCGATGATCACAGAAGCGCCAAAGAACAGCATGACGGCGTAGAGACCGTCGATCAGATCACCAACCAGCTTACTGAAGCCGACGATGTGGATACCAATCTTGTCGCTCTCCATTGAGCGCAACTGCTCTTCAAGCTGCCTGGAGAACTCACCATAGTTGAGCGGCTCCCCAGTTTGAGGATTGGTATCTAGCAGTGGCGCGACTATCATGCTGGAGCGGCCGTCATTGGCCACTAGGCCTCCGATGATGCCGGCGCGAGCAATATTACGGCGCAAGGCACTGATCGAGGCTTCGCTCCCGTCGTAGTCGGCTGGCATCACAGCACCACCCTCGACGCCCTCCTCCGTCACCTCTTTCCAGCGAACGATGGGCATCCACAGCGACTTCATCCACGACCGGTCGACGCCGGGAATTAGATAGAGCGTGTCGTTGACTTTCTGTAAGGCAAGCAGGTAGTCCGGGTTGTAGATATCACCTTGCTTGTTCTCGACCACCACGCGAATGCTATTGCCCAATCCCGGCAGCTCGCTCTTGTAGGCCAGATAATTCTTGATGTAGGGGCTGGAGCTCGGAATCATCTTCTCGAAGCTGGCATTGACCTGCAGTCGGGTCGCGAAGAAACCGAGCACCACCGTAGCGAGCAAACAGGCAACGATCACCAGAATACGGTTGTTAAAGATCACCCGTTCAAAGAGCCCGCCGGACGACATGTCAAAGTCCTTGAGGTCCGGAACCACCGGCATTCCGCTGTTGTATTTCTGCTCTACCATTTCTTCATTCTCTTTGGAGGTCCGCGACGGCAGGCTCACTCTGCGCTGGCGATGTCGACAAGCTTGGCGCCGGAGAACTGAGTCACAACCAACATGCCGGCCTCGCCGGAATAGCTCGCCGCGTAAATTTCACCGATCTCTGGCGACTGCAGCGAGGTGATGCCGAGGTTGCGCTGATTGAGCAACACCATCTGTCCACTCTGGCTGACGACAAGCAACTCACCGCCCAGCTCCACAACATCGACGACGCTGGATTTCAGCCCGGTCTCGATCTTTTGCCAGTGCAGGGCGTTGTCTCGACTGACGAATAAATTGCCGCGCAGGCCATACACCAGCAGCAAGCCTTCGAAGGACCTGACGCCGAAATAGGTTCCTGTGTAGGGGGTTTCCACAGTCACAAATCGCTGTGTCTGGGAATCAAGACGCATCAACAAGCCCTGTTCGCCGCTGACATAGAAGACGCCTTCTCGCTCAGCCAATCCGTACAGGTGCATGCGTCGTTCGTTGGAGGTGCGGTCAACCCAAGGCTCCCAGGTCGCGCCAGCGTCCCGGCTGTGCAAGATCATGCCGAATGCACCGACCACGAAGCCGTTGCCGTTACCATCGAACAGCACATCGAGGAAAGGAGCGGCCAACACATCGGGCGTTGCGGAGGTACTCATCGCGAGATTGATTTCGCGAAGCAGGCCGTCAGCTGCTTGATCGCCTGCATTGGCGCGACGGCCGTACTGGTCTTGCAGCAACGCAAGCACACTGCGTCCATCAAGTTGTACTTTCCAGTTGGTGCCGCCGTCGGTGGTATGTAGCAATACTGAATCGTGACCAACAACCCATCCATTCAGCGCATCGCTGAAACGCACCTGGACCAAATCGCTGGATACCGGACTGGGCATCTGCCGCCAGGACTTGCCACCATCCTCAGAGCGTTGGATAAGACCGCGTGGCCCAACGCTGACCAAGGCTTTGCCAGCTCGGGCAATACCTATCACCGGCGCAGGCAGGCGCGAATCAAAGATCTGCGCAGGCTCCCGTAACGAATCAGCGCCCGAGACTTGCTCAGCAAAGACGGAAACTGGCAGGAGTAGCGAGAACAACAACGCTGCGTTGAACGACCGACGGGGCAATCCCACGATCGCACGACTGAACAGCGAATGAATTACGTCAAGGCCCGGGCTAATCATTGTTTTTATCCTCAACCGCAGGGTGGGACACAGCGGGCGCTCAACAATGCGCCCTTGCAGCCCATTTCAGCTTACCTGCCCACACGGACCTCCCAGTCAGCGCGGGCAAGCAGCAGATATCAGCGCTGGGTTACCCGCGAGACAATCGCTTCCGGGTTCATCTCACGCTCGCTGTATGCCTTGCTGGAGAACCAGTAGCCACCCTTCAAAGCATCGTTAAGCAACGCCCACATCCCCTTGTTGAAGTCATACACAACGTTCTTCACGTTGTAGGGAATATTCTTGTCGTACAGCTGCACACCACTCAGGAAGATCGAACGATACAGCGCACCGCTCTTGTCCCAGGCGTCATACAGGCCGATGCCAAAAGTGTCTTCGTCCAGGTAGTAGGTGCGTTTGCTGTAGACGTGACGTTGACCCGGTTTGAGTGTGGCCTCGACCACCCAGACACGGTGCAGCTCCCAACGCTCGCAAGCTGGATTGGCGTGACTCTTTTGGAACTGCTCGTCCTGCTTGCAATCGAAGTAAAACTTGTAGGCGTTGTAGGGGATGTACATTTCCTTACGGCCAACCAGCTTGTAGTCGAAGCGGGATTGGCTACCGGAGAACATCTGGAGTTCGTCGAACAGAGTCACGCCACCCTGGCTGGCAACCGGGGTATCGAACGCGAACTCTGGAGCCAACTTGACCCGGCGTTGACCCGGGGTGTAGCTGAAGGAGCGTCGCGGCTTGGACATCGGGTCGAGGTAGTCATTCAAAACGATGACTTCTCCGGAGCGCCGCGCAGGAAAGTTGTTCAGAGAGAACACGCGGGCATACATCAGCGGATCGCGATCAGACAGACTGACCTGGTAGTACGGGGTTTCCTCGAAGGTCGCCTGCTCCGCAGTCTTGGTTACCTGACCATTGCTGTCGATCACCCAACTGTTGGACGACTTGGTGGTGGAGTAACCGGGCCCGATTTTGTACCGCAGCTGCTGATTCCAGATCACCTCGTTACCATTCTTGGGGATCGGGAACGGCAAGCCGCCACGACAGGCTGGATCAACCGCCAGGCCGTCCTTCTGAATCTGGCAACCGGTAGCGTTGCGCAGAGTAGCCTCCACCACTTCCTGTGGATAGGCAGTGGTGCGGTGGCTCGGATAGACATCCATGTACCAGGTATCCGGGTTCTTCTTCAGCAACGCTTTCTGACCTTCACTTAGCTTGTCAGCGTACTGATCGGCATTCTTCGCATCGATCCGGAACAGGGGCTTCTCGTCCTTGAACGGATCAACCCAGAATCCGCTGTCCGGCTTGAAACCGGGCGGAGCCTGGCGGAGGCCGCCTTCGTAGGCAGGAATCGTCCCGTCTGCATTGCCGGCCTGGATAGCTCCCCAAGGCGTCAGCGATTTACCCAGTTCGGCAGCTTCTTCCGGACTGACCGCAGCAAAAGCACATACAGACAGTCCACTTAAGGCAAGGCTCAAAGCGAGTTGGAGTTTCATAGCCAGTCTCCGCTCTTGGAATTATTAAAAGGAGGTTTTGTAAGTGAAGGTCAGCCAGCCACGGTCTGTCCCTCCGACGTTGCCATTGCCGTTGACCATCCTGTCCCCGTTGGCATTGAGCACATTTTTCTCCTGTGCAGAAGTATCGGCGTAGCGCACGGTGAACTCATGCTCCTGCCGATAGGTCATCTTGGCTCCGACAGACCAAGAGAGAGCACCCTCGGCACCTCCACCAGCGCTCGCCGCGTTGCCATCCAGGCCGTAGTTCACGGTGAAGGGCACATCCAGAGTCCATGACGGCAGAATTTCCACGTACTGCGGCGTGTAATTCACGGCAATGGCGTAGTAATCACGAGTCGAGCATCCATCGGACTTGTTGCCGGATCCAGGAATTCTGGGGGTTCGGAGATCGGTACAGCCGGCAAAGCCCTCGCCCTTGTACAGTTCTTCGTGGGAGGTCACTTTGTCCAAGTGGCTGTACGCGAACTCAGCCACCAGAGTGGCGTTGTCCGAAATGAAGTTGCGCGGTACGCCATATACAGCGTTCGCCACAAAATGAATGGTGTCACCACGCGGGCCTTCGTTATCCAGAAGGCTCACACCCGTGGCATTGAGCGCACCGTCCTTTCGATACGAAAGCTCTGCCCCAACTGCGACAGTGGCAATGGCCCTGGAGAAGCTCAGGCCATACAGCTTCACGTCACGGGGATAGACCAGCCGGTACTCACGCGAAGCCAAGTTGATCTGAGGGGAAAGCCAAGGTTGATAATCGTCGAACTGGCGATAGTAAGCCCCGAATGTTGTCTCAATGGACTCCACGTTCAGCTTGGCCATAAGGCCCCAGTTCTCGCCATCCCGGCCGCGTTTCGACGATACGTGATTGAGATTGAAGCCCGGAGCGGCCGGCAGTCGGTCAGGCCCCTCGAAGAAAGGGTCAGCAGCGCCGAAAAAGGTCCCCCCGTAAGGAAAACGAGTGTTATCCCACTCATAAAAATACTGGGCAGCAACAGACAACGAATCGGTCACCTGGGCTTTGGCGGAAACCTGACCGATCGGCAGGAAGACTTCCTTGGTCTCGATACCAGGACTGGTAACGGCCTTAACCCCATCCGTCGGCGCCTGCGAATAGGAAACTGCGTGGGCCCCAAACAGCAGGCCTTCACCCCAGAACACTGCGTGGCGACCCGCCTTCAGGTTAACGGGAGTCGCCCCGAGGCTGAAGTTGGTCCAGAGAAACGCATCGAGGATCTCGCCAGAAGGGCCGTTGGTGTAGCGTTCCACCTCAGAGCTGTAACGATCCTGGTTGTAGCTAGTTGAGAAGCCGCGAACGTTACTTTCCACAGAAGGGCTGTGATAGGCGTCGTCATACCAGCCGGCGGCGCTGACACGTCCGCCGAAATCCTGGCGATAGGACAAGTCGAGCTCGGTCAACACATCGAGGCGATTGGTAACAATGTCGCCCTTGTCGAACTTCCCGTCGGACTCATCGAAGTTCGGGTTGTTCATGATCTTCTTGTCCTGATCCTCCATTCGGAAGCCCAGGTTGTAGCGCACCGTATTGTCCCACCGCAGGCGCAGATCCGGATTTCCGACATCGAATTCCATCGCTGCGATACCGCTACTGCAGGCCATGACCACGAGAGCCAGACTGCTGCGTACAAACGGCCCATCGCCCAGCTGTTTCATCACATTCATTTGAGGTCCTTTTATTTTTATTTTCAGTTACTTAAAAGGGAAACCCACTCCATTCCGGACCAGGCACGCCCAAGGAATAGATCGACCATCTGCACAGGAACCGAGAAACCGTTCGGTTTTGCGTGAAGCCTAGACTATCCGATAAACCCCACCAATTCCAGATACAGATTGCCATTCCATAT
This sequence comes from Metapseudomonas resinovorans DSM 21078, assembly GCF_000423545.1. GTDB lineage: Bacteria > Pseudomonadota > Gammaproteobacteria > Pseudomonadales > Pseudomonadaceae > Metapseudomonas > Metapseudomonas resinovorans. The sequence continues at coordinate 18,741 of NZ_AUIE01000016.1, read as the reverse complement.
ACAGAATCGTTACTACCCTCCCCGTCCTTGTGCGCTTCTGCTTGGGTAGGCATGCACCCAAGCTGATGCGCGGCTCGACAAATTAAACACATTGCTGTTTTATGTTCAACACAAGCTTTGCCATGGCGATCGGGGGCGGCCAGCTTAGTGCCCGTGCCAAACCCGCATCAGCACTGCCGTTGGGGTGGCGACCCCGTCTACTAGCAAGGAGAACGTATGAACATTGACCTCAGTGGAAAGCGAGTAATCGTAACTGGCGCTTCACGAGGCATCGGTCGAGCAATCGCTCAGGCTTTTGCTGCAGAAGGTGCGAGAGTGGCCATTTGCGCCCGGAGCGAAGACGCAATATCAGCGGTGGGAAAGTCCCTCAAAGACTTCGCATTGGACGTCATCGCGCGCGCCGTTGACGTAACGGACACCGCCAGGGTGAAAAGCTTCGTCGACGAAGTGGTAGAAGCCTGGGGTGGCGTCGATGTGCTCGTGAACAATGCAGGCCAAGGCAAGGGTGGCAACCTTGATACATTGACGCCTGAGGACATTCTTGCTCACGCCAATATCCTGCAGATGGGCCACTTCCGCTTCGTCCAGGCGGTGGTCCCACACATGCGCACGCAGCGCTGGGGCAGGATCATCGAAATCAACGCCCTCGCCGGCAGCATCCCCACCCCGGACGGAATTCCTTCGGTAATCAACCGCGCTTCCTGCATCGCCCTCTCACGCTCGCTGGGCATGTCCCTGGCCAGGGACAACATCCTGGTCAATAGCCTGAACATGGGTTGGATCGACACCGGACAGTGGGACCGCCACTACAAGGAGATGCCCCCAGGCGTGAGCCGCGAGGAGTTCAACGAGATGGTGCTCAAGGTGGTGCCGCTCGGCCGCTTCGGCAAGCCCGAAGACATCGCCGGCATGGCCCTGTTCCTGGCCAGTGAGTACGCCAGCTTCATCAGCGCCGCTTCCATTGACATCAGCGGCGGAATGGGCGGGCAGATTGCCTATTTCCCGACCCTCAAGCGCGATTTCGCGGAAGCCGCTCGCAAGCGCATCGAAAACGCTTGAGAGGGCCCCTCCCTTTTTCCCTAACCGCAAGGAGCAGAACGGCATGACCCAGACGATCTACGATATCCCGCTCAAGACCATCGAAGGCGCGTCCCTGACGCTCGACCGCTTCAAGGGCAAGGTGCTCCTGGTGGTGAACGTCGCCTCCAAGTGCGGGCTCACCCCGCAGTACGAGGGCTTGGAGAAGCTCTACGAGGACAAGCGTGAAGCCGGGCTTGAGGTACTAGGCTTCCCGGCCAACGACTTCAGGGAGCAGGAGCCGGGCAGCGACGAGGAGATCAAGGCGTTCTGCAGCCTGAACTACGCCGTCCAGTTTCCCCTGTTCTCCAAGATCACGGTGACTGGCGACGACCGCCACCCGCTTTATCGGCTGCTGACCGAGGCGCAACCCCACACCATCGGCGAAGGCCCGATGCGCGAGCGCCTCAAGAGTTACGGCATAGTGTCCACGTCAGCACTGGCGGTGCTGTGGAACTTCGAGAAGTTCCTGGTCAGCCGTAACGGGCAGGTGATCGGTCGCTTCGCCCCGGACGTGGCGGCGGACGATCCCCGCCTGCTCCAGGCCATCGAAGCCGAACTGGAGAAGCACTAGGGGCATCCCGGGGAGCGCGCTACGCGCTCCTATTCGGCTAAGGCTTCACCTACTGATAGGCCCTGCCGACATCGTGGCCAAGATTGAAACGCCGACGGCCCCTAGGAAGCGCAGGCCATGATCAGGAATTGCCGGAACGCTTGGGCGGGCTCCGACAGGCTTGCGCCGGGGCGCCAGATCAGTCCGAGCTCCATGGGCGGTATGGCGTCGGCCAGTGGACGCGCCTCGATCTTCTTGCCTTCCAGAGACCAGGCACGGTAGAGCATGTCGGAGAGAATGGTGACGCCGAAACCGTGGGCCACCAGGCCGCGCAGGGCCTCCATCGAGGAAGTGCGGAACGCCACGTCCGGCACCAGTCCGCGCGCATCCCAGTATCGGCCGGTGGATACGTCGCCCTCGTCGACCGTCGCCAGGATGTAGGCATGCCTGGCAACATCCTCCAGGGTGACCGAGGTCGCCGTCATCAACGGATGCTGGCTGGCCAGCCAGAGCTGGCGCCGCGATCGGATCAGCACATGGTGCTCGAAACGGGACAGGTCCGGGCTGTTGGAAATAATCGCCAGTCCCAGGTCGAGTCGGCCATCCGCCACCGCCGCCTCGATGGTCTCGCGATCCATATCGATCAGGTCGATCTCCACCTGCGGGTAGCTGCGCTTGAAGCGCGCCAGCAGAGAAGGCAGGAAGTAGCCGAGCACTGTATACGAGGCGCCGACCCGCACCTCGCCCTGCATTACATGCCTTAGGAACAGCGGTTCACTCAAGGCATCCTGCAGAGTGTCGAGGATGTGCCGTGCGTGCTGGGCGAACTTGTGCCCCTCGGCGGTCAGCGCCACACCATAGGGCAGGCGCTCGAACAGGCTGACACCCAGGCTCTCCTCCAGTTGCAGGACCGCCGCGGTGATCGCCGACTGTGAAACATGCACCTTGAGCGCAGCCTGGGAGAACTGGCCGGCATCCGCCGCCGCCACGAAGTAGCGAAGCTGACGCATGGAAATGTCTTTGCCTTTCGCCATCTGCTTTCCTAATACCTGCCTCTTGTTTTTATGAATCGCCTTCGCGATCGTGCTGGGTAAACTCAGGTGTTCGTGGCGATTCCTGTCAACGGCGTATCGGCAATCGGGATGCCCAGCGGTTTCGCGACCGTTCGAATTTCAGCACCAAGAACAAGAATTGCTGAAGGTTGAAAATGAACGCGATCAATTATTGCGAGTACGAGTCTGAACACTCGGGCGACTTTCTAACCGAAGCCTCGCTCAGCAAGAAAGGTTTCGACGTCCGGCTGGAACACGCCCAGTGGTCCAGTGCGGGAACAGCACTGATCGAGACCCGGAAAAGCTGTCTGGTACGCATGCTGCTCACGCCGTCCGGCCTCGAGTGCAACGACGTATCGCATAATCTCGGCAGCTTCCGCGGACACGCCACACATCGATTTAAGCCACTTGGCCAACTTCTGTTCATTCCTCATGGTACTGAATTCCACCTCAAACATGGCGCCTGCCAGCAAAAGGCGCTGATCTGCCTGTTCGATCCGACGGACCTCGGCCCCCTGGCGGCCTATCACTGGGACTGGGATGGCCACACCGACGAGAACATGCTGAACCTGCAGAGCCTGTACCTGCAGAGCACCCTGCAACGCCTGGCGGAAGAAGTCGCCGCACCGGGATTCGCCAGCGAGTTGCATACCGAATGCCTACTGACCAGCATCGCCCTGGAGCTGCGCCGGGAATTCCTCGGCAACCGGAACGACGACGAGGACACCAATAAACTCGGCCCCCGCCAACTCAATCTGCTGCGGGAGATATTGGAGGCCGACCCGAACGAGGACACTTCCCTGCACCGGCTGGCCGATGCCTGCGCCCTGTCGGCGAGAAAGCTGTCGACCCGTTTTCGGAACACCACCGGCAAGACCCTGCGCCGCTACGCGGCGGAAATCCGGATCAGGAAAGCTATCGCGCTGCTCGCCGACCAGCATCTGCTGATCAAGCAGGTCGCCTATGCCGCCGGCTTCCAGAACGCCGCAGCCTTCACGGCGGCCTTTCGTAAGGAGGTCGGGCTGACGCCGGAGGAGTTCCGTCGTCAGCGCAGCAGTTGACGTCCCTCCTGACACGTCAAGTAATCGTTCGGCTTCGGCCTCAGTGTACAAAAGTCTTCGCCGCCGAAGCCGGGGTAAGCGGCGGTAAGTCCCCCATCAATCCGGTTCAGCTTCTGATGCCTGCCGTGATCTTCGCGTGCGGGCCGGACACCTGGGCGGCCCAGGCTTCAGCGGCCTGGGCCAGGGTGTAATCCAGATAGTCGACCTGGATGTCCTGCTCCTTGGCGATCTTCAGCAGGCGCCGCCAGATCTGCTCGCGCTCTGCCGGTGGGCGCTGGCCGGTACCGATGCAGGACAACGAGCGGAAGAGCAGGTCGGCGATGTCCAGGTTGACCTGCCGTCCCGCCCCGGTGCCGATGGTCATGATCCGCGCGCCCCAGTTGGTGGCCTTCAGCGCGGTGAGCATCGGCTGGCCGCAGACCAGATCGAGGACCACGTCGAAGCCGCCACCAGCGGCGTCCTTCAGTGCGGCTACGTCGTCGGCGCCGCCCAGGGTCACCACCTCGTCGACGATGCCGCGCGACTTCAAGCTTATCAGCGCTTCAGCTGAGCGCGCCGCGCCCACCACCTTGCCAGCGCCCATATTGCGCGCCAGTTGCAGGGCGATTTGGCCGAGGGTGCCGGTGGCGCCGAGGATCAACACCTTCTCGCCCTTCTGGATTGCAGCCTTCTCCAGCGGCACGATGGCCCCGGTGGCGGCGATGCCCATGCTGATAGCGGTCTTGTCGTCCACCTCGTCCGGCACCTCCCACACCTCGGCGGCGGGCACCAGAGTACGCTCGGCCCAGGCTCCGAACGGCGCGACCGAGCGCTCGCCAAAATATACGCGGCGGCCGTCGGGCGCGCGGCCCACGCCTTCGCCACGGATCACGCAGGGATACTCCACGCCCAGACGATAGGCGCCCAGCACATCCCAGCCGCCGAGGCCGGCGGTGTCCACGTCGATCAGTACCGCGCCGTCCTGCGGCTCGGGTTCACGGAAATCGCCCACCACCGGCGGGGCATTGCGTTCGGAAATCACAGCAGCGCGCATACGGCCTCCATCTTGTTGTTCTATGCATGAATTCGGAAGTCATTTAATTGAACACATTTTTATTATTTGTCCAGTATTTTATCCATGCGCCACTGCCTCCCCCTGCCTGAACAGCGGGTAGCCGCCCAGCGTTAGCAGCAGCAGCGGGCCGGCCAGGAAGCAGACGAAGCAGAAGCCGAGCATGCCGGCATAGCCGCCGCTGATCTCGAACAACTGGCCGAACAGCAATGGCGCGGCGGCGGCACCGGCGGTGACCAGTCCCAAGTGCACGCCGAACAGACGACCGTAATCACGCATGCCGAAATAGCGCGCGATGAGGAACGCGGCAATATCGAACTCGGCACCGGCGCCGATGCCCACCAGTAGCGTGGCGACGGTGAACCACAGCAGCCCGGGTTCGGCGTAGGCGAAGATCAGGCAGGCGAACGCCGGCATCAGCAGCGCCAAGGCAGAGACCCCTGGAGCCCACAGCCGGTCGATCAGATAGCCCACTACCAGGCGGCCAAGGATCAATGAAATGCCGAAGCTGCTGAACACATGGCCGGCCTGGGTGGCGCTCAGGCCACGGTCCTGCAGCAGCGGCACGATGTTGGTGACCATGCCGACCACGCAGGCCACTACCAGGGTCATGGACAGGTTGCAGACCCAGAAGCGCCAGGAGCGCAGCGCATCCCTCAGCATAATGCCCGGCAACCTCCGCACGGTCTCGCTCACCGGTGCCGCAACCCGGCGCGTCGCCGCCACGGGCTCCAGCCAGCGCAGCGCCAGCGGCAGGGCGAAGAGCACCGGCAGTAGGCCGAGCGCGATAAAGCCGGCCTGCCAGCCCCAGCGTGTGACCGCCCAGGTGGTGATCAGCGGCAGGGCTATAGCCGCGAGGCCCGAGCCGCTGAGGATGATGGCCAGAGCCAGCCCACGATTCTCCTCGAACCACAGGTTGACCAGGTGCGACCAGGTGATCTGCAGTGTGCCCACGCCAGCCAACGGCACCAGGAAGAATCCCAGGTAGAGCGTCCAGATCGAGCCGCCGATGCGAGTCAGCATAAAGACACTCAGGGCCAGTGCGACCAGCGACACCAACGTGACGGCGCGCAGGCCATAGCGCAGGTTGAGCCAGCCGGCCAGTTGCGCACCAACGATAGTGCCCAGCGACAGGGCGGTAATGGCCGCCTGAAGGTCGCTGCGCGCCCAGCCCATGGCCCTCTCCAGCGGAATGGCCATGGAGCCGAAGCTATACAGCAGCAACGAGCTGGAACTGGTGGCTACTCCGACGATGGCCAGGATTAGCACGTGCCAGCCTCGCTTGAATTCCGCGTTTTTGAAACCCTTCCTATTCAAGTCTTATTGCTCCCGTAATGAGTGCGTCAGTCGTTTCCGATGAAAACGCCCGCCTCGGCGCTCCGGGCGATCACGTGGTCGCGCCGCGCGGTGCCAGGTGGCTGTCCGAAATCGGTTATGTCGGCGTCTTGCGGGTGGATAAGGGTCGGCCCGTTGGGCAGTTCCTGTATGGCCAAGGCGACGATTTCCGCAGCCTGGGGCAAAGTCATGCTTAGGGCATCGGGGATGTTCAGCCTGACCATCGTTTCACGCATCGTTGGGGTGTCCACTGTACCGATGAGCAGATTTAGCACGTCGATGCCGCGATCCTTCCACTCGGCCCACAGTGACTCGCCGAGATTCATCGCGAATCCTTTGGTGGCGCTGTATATGGCCAGCTTACGTATGCCACCCAAGGCCGCCTGCGACCCCACCAGGATCATGCCGCCGCGACCACGTGCAAGCATCCTTTCGCCGAAGGCGTGGCAGCACGCCATTGGTGTGAAAGCATTGAGATGCAGCAACGAGCTCCAACGCTCCACCGGGGTATCGAGGAAACGGGTAAGGAAGGAGTCGCCGCCGGCGTTGTAGACGAACAGGCCGATCTCGCGATCCGCCACAGCGGCAAGCAGCCTGTCCGCCGCATCGGCATGGGACAGGTCCTGGCTGACCGCCAGTACCTCGACGCCGTGGCGTGCGACCAGTTCCAGGCGCAGGGTGTCCAGGGCGTCCTGACGCCGCGCCACCAGCACGCAATTCAGGCCGAGCGCCGCCAACTGGTGGGCGAACGCCGCCCCCACCCCGTGCGATGCCCCGGCGATTAGCGCCCAGGGGCCGTACTTCCGTTTGAACGCCAGCGCGTCGCCGGCCTGTTGCAGTCGTTCCGACATGAGTCTTCCTCGTCTGGTCGAAGGGGCCGTCAGTGCGGCTCGATGGGTGGCAGGTCGATATGGCTGGCCGACACGCCGATGGCAGTACTGCCAAATACCTGGACACGGCGTTCGATCTGCGCCATGAACAGACGCAGCAAACGCTCGTCGTACTCAGGCCCGGCATCCCGGGCGAAGACCTCCAGAGCGGCGTCAATCTGCCCGTGATCCTCGAAGCGCTGCCCCAGTAGCTCCTCGGCGTCCTCTCGCTCCAGGCGCCGCAGCTCAACCTCCATGGCATCGGCGCGACAAAGGTACTCGACCAGCTTGAGCGCGGCGGCGCGCCTGGACTTCTGGAAGTCGTCGCTCACCTCGATCTGCCCGACCGCGTCCTCGAGCATCGTCAGCAACCGTGTGTTCGGCCCCGCTTCGATGAGCACCAGCGGCGGCGCCTCGATCGCAACACCCATCGCTTCGGCAAGCGCATGTGCGACGACGCGGCGCAGGGCGAGGTCGAACTCGATGTAAGTGTCGTGCGGATCGCCCGGCCGCGGAGTGGCAACGGTGGCGGAAAATTGCATGGTGCTGACGGTGGAGAACAGCACCGTGTGGTAACGCACGACATCAGGATCGGCTGGCTCGCCGGTGACCTCTTGGTAATAGCGGTACAGCTCGCTGAAGGTCTCTCCCAGCGGTTCGTAGTTGTCGCGCATTCGGGCCGAGGCGAGATCCGCCAGCGGGTCGCCGATCATGGCGAACTCGAAGTCGTAGAGCGCGTTTACCTGGCCGTTCTCGAAGAGGTACTGGCCGGAGTCGTACTGCACGAAACCTGCTCTAGTGCGATGCCGAGGTACGTTGCGGCGCAGCCAGCCGAGGGCGAACTCGGCCAGCGGCTGCGGCCGGGTCTTGTTGCGCAGGTACAGCGGGTAATAGGCCTCCAGCCCGGCTAGGGTGATTTCGTCGGCGCCCTGCGGCAAGCGGATGCCCTGTGCCACGAAAGGCTCCAAGGGCAACCGGTGCATGGCAGCCATAGCGCGCACGTACTGGCGAGCCAGTGAACGTCGCTCCTCGTCATTGGCCGCGGCGGAGAGGTCCCGCGTCCCGAGCACCCGTTCCATGACGATGGCCGACGGGTCCTCGCAGAAGCCATGGATATGCGGTACCGGAATGCCGTGCTCGCCGAGCAACCTGAGAATGTCAGCCTCGCGGCGCAGTTCCGGGAACGGACTGACATCGCCACCGCGTTCGCCGCGGATGTGCAGCCGGAGGACCTCCTCTCCACGGCGCACGTCCAGGTTCCAGGCCGGCCGCCAGCGCGGCAGCCGCTCCATGACCGTCACGTGCCCGCCAGTGAGCTGCTCGACAAAGGTTCGCAGCTTCTGTTCGATGAGCGCTCCAGCGCTTTCTTGCGTGTCTAGCGATTGCATCGACTTCTCCAGATTTTATCCATCACTCAGCGTGTCGGTTCATCAAGTGCCGGGCCACCGACCTGGTCGACCTCCACCCCCTTTTTCTTCGCCAGGTCAGCGGTATCCAGGTACTCGCGCCAGGCCTTGATCAGGCCCTGCTCGTCAAGCTCGTAGACCGCTACCATCGAATGCGGCATCGGCTTGCCACTTGACACCGCGTAGTCGTCGCGCTCGGTCATCACCAGCATGTCAGAGGAAACGATGTGTCTAATGGTGCAGAGGTTGTGGCTGGTGTAGGCCATCTGCCGTTCGATCTCCCGGCGCAGCGCGGCGCGTCCACGGATGACCGGACCGCCCGGCACCCAGAGCTGCCAGACGGCATCCTCGGCCAGCATGGAGACGATCTTGTCGACCTGCGGTCGCGACTGTTCGCTGCCGTCACCCCAAGCAGCACAGAATTTGCGGATGAAATCTTCTTGTCGTAAGCCCATTGGAAAGTTCCAGGTTCGTTCGGCGCGAGCACCGGGCCCGCGCCGGGGTTCAGAGATAGGCGCGCACCACTGGCACCATCGGCGTGGTACAGCTCATGCCGCCATCGACGCGCAACAGCGCGCCGTTTACGTAGCGGGATTCGTCCGAGGCGAGGTACAGCGCCATACCGGCGATGTCCTCCGGTTCGCCGAGGCGTGGGACGTTCTGGATGTCGAGGAAAGCCGCCTGCATAGCCGAGTTGGCCCAGCTCTCCATCGCCGGGGTGCGGATCACACCTGGGAGAATCGCGTTGCAGCGCACACCGCGTTTGCCGAAGGTCGCGGCGATGCTCTGCACGTACCAGTTCAGCGCCGCCTTCGAAGCACCGTAGCTGAACTGGGCGACCTCGCCGGCAATCGAGCTGGTTGACGAGGTAAAGATGATCGACCCGCCTCCTTGCTCCAGCATTTGCGGCAGGGCGTGCTTGCAGGCCAGCACGCCGCCGAGCACGTTGACCCGCATGTTGGCGTGGAACAGCTCCTCGTTGAAGTCGAGGAAGTCCACGTCGCGCACGGTTGCCGGGTTCTTGTTGACGGCGTTGTTGAACAGCACGTCAATGCGCCCAAAAGCCTTCAGCGTGCTGACGATCATTTGTCGCAACTCATCCTCCACGCCGACATTGACCCTCAGCGCAATGGCGCGACCACCAGCCTCGACGATACTTTGGGCGACCGTCTCCGCCGCACTTTCATGGAGGTCGGTCACTACCACCCGAGCGCCCTGCTCGGCGAACATCCAGGCCGTGGCCCGGCCGATGCCGCTGCCGGCCCCGGTGAGCACGGCCACTTTCCCTTCCAAACGTTGCATGAGTCAGTTCTCCTCAGGGGGATCAGCGGGTCTGCCCGCCTGCGATGGTCTGCGGATTGGCTTCGCGCTCAACGACCGGTACCGCGCGGTAACGGGTCGGGCCGTTGCCGAACATGCCGTACTGGTCGCGTGTGAAGTCGTACAGCGAGTAGGAGTCCTGCTGCGGGTTATTCGGCGTGCCGTACGCCTGAATGTTGTACTGCGCGCCGGCGCGGAACATCGCACCACTGTCGTCCCAGGCGTCGTACAACGCGGCGCCGAAAGTGTCCTCGTCGATGTAATAGCGACGCTTCTTCTGCGCGTGGCGAACGCCCTCCTTGCGCGTGGCCTCGACCATCCAGACGCGGTGCAGCTCCCAGCGCTCGCAGGCCGGATTGATGTGCTTCTCCATCAGCTTGGTGTCCATGTCGCATTTCCACTTCAGGTCGTAACTGCTGTAGGGGATGAACATCTCCTTCTTGCCCAGCAGCTTCCAGTCGAAACGGTCCATCTTCCCGGAGAAGAGAAAAATCTCATCGTAAAACGACACCCCGCCGAACGCCGAGTTAGGCGTGTCGTAAGCGAACTCCGGAGCCTTGCGCACGCGGCGCTGCCCGGTCGAGTAGCTCCAGGCGTAACGCGCGTTATCCACCGGGTCGAGGTAGTCCCAGTAGCCGGAGGCCTGCCCGGCCGTGCGTGCCGGGGCGACGATGCGCGACCAGATGCGCTGGGCGATCTTAGGATCTCGCCCGGACACTTCGAGCTGGTAGAAAGGTTTTTCGCCGGTGGAGCGGTTGGTGTTAGTCAGGGTCGCATGCCCCTGGTTAACCACGTAGGCGCTGTGGTTCCAGTCCCAGCCGTTCACCCCCTGGTAGTTGAGGATGTAATTCCACATCACTTGCCGGCCATCCTTGGGTATTGGGAACGGCAAACCGCCGCGACAAGCCTCGCTAATGGACAACCCGTCGTTCGTGGCCTTGCAATCGGGGTTGTTGGCGTTGCGCTGGGTCGCCGCAAGGAAATTCTCCGGAAATGCGGCGGTACGGTGAGTCGGGTAGATATCCATGAAATAGGTATCCGGATACTGCTTGAGCAGCTTCATCTGTCCCGCGGATAGCTGTTCGGCATACTGATCAGCATTGGCCGCAGTGATCCGCAGTCGAGGCCGCTCACCCTCGAACGGGTTGGGCCAACTGCCGTCACCGGGTTGCAATCCTGCCGGCACCTTGAGGCCCCCGTCATAGGGTGGGATGGTGCCCTCCGCGTTTCCGGCGGCAATGGCACCAAAACGCGTCAGCTTGCCACCGAGATCGCTTGGCAAATCTCCGCCTTCGGCCAGAGCCGGGCCGGCCAGAACGATGGCAAGCAGCCCCGTCGTGTAGATGTTCGGTTGCATGGAAATCTCCAGTCATGGTCTTGGGAAACACTTGGCGGGCGCGCCGCGCGTCTTCGTCGCAAGCGCAGTGCCGTGGTGTCGCACCGGCCGCGAAGCCGGCAACGGATCAGAACGCGGTGCTCAGGGTTAACGAGATCCAGTTGCGATCGGACAGCCCGATGTCGCCGGCACCGCCGACCACCGTCTTGCCCACGCTGGGGATGTCGGCGTATTTGCGAGGGCTGCCGTAGCCGATGTAGGCCAGGGTCACGTCATAACGCTCATCCAGCGTGCCCTTGATGCCGATCTTGTAGCTGTACTTACCCTCGCTGCCGCCGCCGGTGGCGGCATTGCCCGACACGCCGTAGTCAAAGCTCATGGGCGCGGAGATGTTCCAGCCCGGAAACACTCCCAGCCACTGCGGAGCGAAGCTGAAGGCGGCACCGACATAGTTGCGTGTGGCACAGCCCCACTCTTTGTCCTGGCCCACCGGGCAGCCGGCGTAGCCTTCACCCTTGAACAACTCCTCGCGGTCGGTCACGCGTTGCACGTGGCTGTAGGCCATCTCGGCGATGAAGCTACCGGTGTCGAAGAAGTCGGTGCGTGGAAGCAGCCAGAGGCCGTTGACAACCAGGTGCCAGGTATCGCCACGCGCCCCTTGGTTGTCCACCGAACTGAAATTACTCGAGACCAGCGATGTGTTCTGCCGATAGGACAGGTCCACCCCTATCGAGCCGCCCCCCAGCACCGGCCCGGCCGACCAGCTCAGGCCATAGAGCCTGACGTTGTCGGCATACACGTAGCGGGCGAAGTTGCGACCCACCTGCAGACCCCATGGGTTGTAGTCGTCGAACTCGCGGTAGTACAGGCCGATATCGGAGTGCAGGAAATCGAGGCTGTAGGTGCCCATCACCCCCCAATTGCCGCCGTCGCCCGGAGTCAGCGGATCGATCAGAGGCCGCACGATGCCTGGTGCGACCGGCAACTGGTTCGGTCCTTCCAGGGCAATGTCGGCCGAGGCCAGGTAGGTGCCGCCTTCCGGCGCGCGAGTGGTGTCCCATTCGAAGAAGTACTGGGCGGCGACCGACAGCTTATCGGTCACCTGCGCCTGGGCTGAGAGCTGGGTCAGCGGCAGGAATATCTCGCGCGTCTCAGTGCCGGGGTTACTCACCGCCTTGCGACCATCGAGCGGAGCCTGCGAGTAGGAAATGGCGTGGCCGGCGATTAGCAACCCGCTGCCCCAGTAGACCGTGTGCCGACCGGCGCGCAGGCTGACTGGTACGTCACCGAGGTTGAAACGGGTGAAGGCGAAGGCATCCAGCAGTTCGCCGCTGACGCCCCGGTGATAACGCTTGGTGAAACCGGAGTACTCGCCACCCCGGTAGCTCGGCGTGCTCGGCCCCGGAAAGGCGCCGGGGTAGAAGACGTTGCCCTCGGCGGTCTCCACGTCGCCATCCGCATAGGCTTGGTCGTACCAGGCCGCGGCACTGACACGGAGGCCGTGGTACTGCTGGTAGGCCAGTTCGAACTCACTCATCAGGTCGAGGCGGTTAGTCACAACGTCGCCACGGTCGAACCTGGAGTCGGACTCGTCATAGGTGGCGTTGTTGGCCAGCGCACGCTCCCGCTCCTCGGCCCGTACCCCCAGGTTGTAGCGCAGCGTGTTGTCCCAGCGCAGGCTCAGGTCTGGATTATCGGTCCCGAACTCCTTCGCCTGGAGCAGACCACCACAGGCCAAAGCCGCCGCCACGCCAATCGCCAGATTGCTTCCGATCCGGTTGGCACTCGACATCAGAAATCTCCGTCTTGCTCGTTGTTGTTGTTTTCAGCCGGCCCTCTCGGTGGGGCCGCAGTACGAGTAGACGGAAGGACGGAGGCGGAAACAACGAATCGGGCTATCGCCGAAATGCAGAAGGCTATCGCCGAAATGCACGGGGCGGATTAACCAGGTATCTGATTAACAGATACCTAAGACTACTTTTTATCACTTAACGATATCTGAACATTAACCGACAATATGTTCAAAACCAGAATGCGACGCCCACAGGCTGACCGCATCAATTAGAACAATTGGAGGTTAGCCATGAACCCATCGCCCTCGCTGGAAGACAAGTACATCCAGCAGACCGGGAAAGCCCTGATGACCGGCATCCAGGCGCTGGTGCGCCTGCCCCTGGTACAGCGCCAGCGCGACCTCGCCAACGGTCTCAACACGGCCGGCTTCATCTCCGGCTACCGCGGTTCGCCGCTGGGCGGCTTCGACCAGGCGCTGTGGAAGGCCCGCGACCACCTCAAGCAGCAACACGTCATGTTTCAACCGGGGGTCAACGAGGACCTCGCGGCCACCTCGCTGTGGGGGACCCAGCAGGTCAACCTGTTCCCCGGTGCCAAGTACGACGGCGTGTTCGGCATGTGGTACGGCAAGGGCCCCGGCGTGGACCGCTGCGGCGACGTTTTCCGCCACGCCAACGCCGCCGGCACCTCCAGGTTTGGCGGTGTGCTGGCCATCGCCGGCGACGACCACGGCGCCCGCTCCTCCTCGCTACCGCACCAGACTGAGCACATCTTCAAGGCCGTGATGATGCCCGTACTGGCGCCGTCCGGCGTGCAGGAATACCTCGACTATGGCCTGCACGGCTTCGCCATGTCGCGCTACTCCGGTTGCTGGGTAGCGCTCAAGGCGGTGGCCGACACCGTGGAAAGCGCGGCCATTGTCGATCTCGACATCAATCGCGTGCAGCCGGTCATTCCCGATTTCGAACTACCGGAAGGCGGCCTCAGCATCCGGTGGCCTGACCCACCGCTAGCGCAGGAGCAGCGCCTGCTGGAGCACAAGCTGTACGCCGCCGCCGCCTATGCCCGCGCCAACGGTCTGAACCGCGTGACTCTCGACTCGCGCAATGCGCGCATCGGCATCATCACCTCCGGCAAGTCCTACCTAGATGTCTGCCAGGCGCTGGACATGCTCGGCATCGACCAGGAGATGGCCGAACGAATCGGCATGCGGGTGTACAAGGTCGGCATGGTCTGGCCGCTGGAAGCTGAGGGCGTGCGCCAGTTCGCTGAAGGGCTGGAGGAGATCGTGGTGGTAGAGGAAAAGCGCCACATGATCGAGTATCAGCTCAAGGAGGAACTCTACAACTGGCGCGAAGACGTGCGCCCGCGCATCGTCGGCAAGTTCGATGACAAGGGGGAGTGGAGCCTGCCGCACACCGACTGGCTACTGCCCGCAATCAACGACCTGACCCCGACGCAGATCGCCCGCGCCCTGGCCAAGCGCATCCTGCACCTGCATCCGCACGAGCAGCTGCAGGTACGACTGGGGATGCTGGAGGCCCAGCTCGGCTGCAAGCAGCAGTTCAGCAACCTGATGGACCGCGTGCCGCACTACTGCTCCGGCTGCCCGCACAATACCTCCACCAAGGTGCCGGAAGGCAGCCGCGCGCTAGCCGGCATCGGCTGCCACTACATGGCCGCCTGGATCTACCCGCGGACCGAAACCTTCAGCCAGATGGGTGGCGAAGGTGTGGCCTGGGTCGGCCAGGCGCCATTCACCGAAACCCGCCACGTGTTCGCCAATCTCGGCGACGGCACCTACTTCCACTCCGGCCTGCTGGCCATCCGCGCGGCCGTAGCGGCCAAGGTGCCGATCACCTACAAGATCCTCTACAACGATGCGGTGGCGATGACCGGCGGTCAGCCGGTGGACGGCAGCCTGACCGTGTCGCAGATTTCCCGCCAGCTCGCCGCCGAAGGCGTGCAGCGCATCGTGGTGGTCAGCGACGACCCGGACAGGTACCGGGATGTGCACGACCTGGCGCCCGGCGTGCCCGTCCTGCGCCGCGACCAGATTGAGGAGGTGCAGAAGGAGCTGCGCGAGTTTCCCGGCGTGTCGGCAATCATCTACGACCAGACCTGCGCCGCCGAGAAGCGCCGCCGCCGCAAGCGCGGCAAGTTTCCCGACCCGGCACGCCGAGTCGTAATCAACGAAGCCGTCTGCGAAGGCTGCGGCGACTGCAGCAGCAAATCCAACTGCATGTCCGTGGTCGCGGTAGAAACAGAGTTCGGCCGCAAACGCGAGATAGACCAGTCATCCTGCAACAAGGATTTCACTTGTCTGTCCGGCTTTTGCCCGAGTTTCGTCACAGTCGAAGGCGGTAACCTGCGCAAACCCACGGCTATGGCAGAACACACAGAGGACCGATGGGATCTTCCAGCCCCTCGTCCTATGAGTCTGGATGAGCCTTACAGCATCCTGGTTACCGGCGTAGGCGGCACCGGGGTGGTCACCATCGGCGCCCTCCTCGGTATGGCGGCTTTTATCGAGGGCAAAGGTGCGCTGAACCTTGATATGGCCGGCATGGCGCAAAAAGGCGGCGCGGTCTGGTCACATATCCGCATCGCCGCGCACCAGGATCAACTGTTCGCTCCACGCATCGCAGAAGGTGAGGCCAGTTTGTTGCTGGGCTGCGATCTGGTAGTCAGCGCCAATACCGAGACTCTCGCCAAAGTCCGCCAGGGTGCCACCTATGCGCTGATCAATAGCGAGGAAAGCATTACCAGTGCATTTATCCGAACCTTCGCGCAGCAAGCCGAAAGCGGTGACCTAACGGCCCATCCTGACCCACAATTTCGTAGCCAAGGCATGGCCTCACAGATCCGGGAGGCTGTCGGTGACAGCCACGCCACCTTTATCGATGCCAGCGATATTGCGACAGCGCTAATGGGCGATTCGATTGCGACCAACACCTTTATGCTCGGCTATGCCTATCAAAAGGGTTGGCTGCCGGTGGGTGAAGCTGCATTGCTTGAAGCCATCAAACTTAATGGTACCGCCGTGGCGTTCAACCGCAGTGCCTTCACCTGGGGGCGTCGCGCCGCGGTGGACCTGCAACGCGTACGAAGCAATCTTGAAGCAGGGAAGGTGGTCAGCCCTGACAGGCAAATATCCCAGAGTCTGGATGAAGCCGTTGCGCGGCGCGTCGAGTATCTCACGGCGTACCAAAACGCAGAGTACGGCAATCGCTACCTGAGTCGTGTCGAACAGTTCAGCGCTGCGGAACGCACTTTGTCGGGCAAGCCCGGCGAGCTGACCGAAGCGGTGGCCCGATACTATTTCAAGGTCTTGGCGATCAAAGACGAATATGAAGTCGCTCGTCTGTTCACTCACGGCGAGTTCCTCAAGAAGATCGAGGCAACCTTCGAGGGCGATTACAACCTGCGCTTTCATCTTGCCCCGCCGCTGCTCAACAAAGCGGGCCCCGGTGTCGAGCCGGCCAAGCGCAGTTACGGTCCCTGGATGCTCAAAGGCTTCAAGCTGCTTGCCAAGCTGAAGGGCATACGCAACACGTGGCTCGACCCGTTCGCCTACACCCATGAGCGCAAGGTCGAACGCGAGTGGCTACGTAACTACGAGCAAATCCTTGAGGAACTGCTGTCCGGGCTCACGCCTGACAAGCTCGACACTGCCGTGCAGTTGGCCAAGCTACCAGATGCCGTACGTGGCTATGGCGCAGTCAAGGAGCGCTATCTGGCGCACGCCCAACAACAGCAAACGCGCTTGTTGGAGCAGTGGCATGGCACTCCCCCGCAATTCCATGATGCAGGCCAGGCCGACAAGGTGGTGCGCATACATGCGGCCCAGCTTTGATTAGGCCCCATCCTAGTGAGTTTTCTGCCCCCCGTTTGGCAGACCGTGGCTCCGACTCAAAAGGTTATAGAGCCACGTCTTTTATTCAGAGGTGATCATGCAAGAGGTCGTAATAGTAGCCGCCACCCGCACTTCTGCCCTGATTCACTTATTACTCAAGCACGACGCCAGGAAAGGACTCGCGACATTGTGCATCGGCGGCGGTCAAGGTGTTGCACTAGCGCTGGAAAGGAGCTGAACAAATGCTTCCGGCCTCAGCTTACTCGATCACTCGGTCGCCAGGGCATTGCATGGAAAGTCCTTCGTCGAGCCAGCTCCTCCGTCAAGTCGCGTTGGAAATGTTCGTCGAACGCAGTTTCGACGCGGTAAGCCTGCGCCAGTTGGCCACCGCAATAGGTATGCAAGTCGGCTCGCTGTACAACCATATGGACAGCAAGCGTTCACTGCTTTTCGAACTAATTGAAGAGTATGAGGCGGACCTGCTCGACACAGTGCTCGATGAAAGCCTGACTATCCAGCATCCAATCCAGCGCCTCGAAGCCTTCGTGCGCGCGCACATCGAGTTCAACCTGCAGCATCGACAACATCACGATCTGGCACGTCGGGAGCTTCGCAGTCTGACAGGTGAACAACAGCTGAGCATTCATTCGCTGCGGCGACAGCAAAAACAGTGTTTACAGAACATTTTGCAGCAAGGTATCGCAGAGCAACTGTTTCAGCCATTCCCCCCGGAAATAGCCGCACAAGCGATCTTTTCCATGCTTGAAGGGGCAACTACCAGCAGCCAGCCCGATGTAGTCTCACTGTTCAGCTGCATGGTTGCCAATGCAATGGGAATGAAAACTCAACCTGCACGCCAAGGAACAACACAATCTAGTGCTCCCCCGAGCCAGGGGGGGCGCTGCAATAGGAATAACCATGAAAGATAAGATGGCGGAACATTTCCGAGAGATCATTATTGACCTGGGTGAAGACCCCAACCGCGAAGGTCTGCTGGATACGCCCAAACGCGCCGCAAAAGCCATGAGCTATTTATGCCAAGGCTATGCGCTTTCGCTAGAGGACGTAGTCTCGGGCGCCCTTTTTGCGTCGGATACCGATGAAATGGTAATCGTGCGCGACATCGAATTGTATTCGCTATGCGAGCACCACCTGCTGCCCTTTATCGGTAAGGCGCATGTAGCTTACATGCCTACAGGGAAGGTCCTTGGCCTCTCGAAAGTCGCACGAATCGTAGATCTGTTCGCCCGTCGTCTGCAAATTCAAGAGGACCTCACCAAGCAAATCGCCAACGCAGTACACAGCATCACTCAAGCCGCAGGCGTCGCAGTAGTAATCGAAGCAAAACACATGTGCATGATGATGCGCGGAGTTGAAAAGCAGAACTCGGTGATGACCACGTCGGTGATGCTCGGAGCATTCCGCGAGTCCGCCAACTCTCGCCAGGAGTTTCTTCAGCTCATAAGGCGCAAATAAACTCCTACCTGGCGTCTCGCCTCAACGACGAGTTTGCACCCTCCCCTCCGCGTACATAAATATGCTCGGCATCATCTTAGTAGTTCATGAGGTACTTGCTAGAGCGATTCCCCTCAGGTATTGCCTGAGCGAAGCGTGAATCGCCCCGGGTTCTGTGGAGGC
Source organism: Metapseudomonas resinovorans DSM 21078 (assembly GCF_000423545.1). GTDB lineage: Bacteria > Pseudomonadota > Gammaproteobacteria > Pseudomonadales > Pseudomonadaceae > Metapseudomonas > Metapseudomonas resinovorans. Next base: position 393 of record NZ_AUIE01000016.1, on the reverse strand, counting down.
CGTTTCGTTTAAGTCAGGCCACCATGGCCTGACCTGCTTGTTGCTGGTGGAAGTTTGCCTCAGCCTCCGCGGGCGGGATATATCCGATTGAGCTCAGCAAGCGTTGGTGGTTGTACCAGTGCACCCATTTCAAAGTCGCCATCTCAACAGCTTCGCGGCTCTTCCATGATTGACGGTAAATCAGCTCGGCCTTGTACAGCCCGTTGATGGTTTCGGCCAAGGCGTTGTCGTAGCTATCGCCCTTGCTGCCAACTGAGGGCTCAATGCCGGCCTCTGCCAGCCGCTCGGTGTAGCGAATAGAGACGTACTGGCTGCCACGGTCGCTGTGATGAATCAGTCCACCGGCACGGTGTGGCTGGCGGGCATACAGGGCTTGCTCCAGGGCATCCAGTA